>CAXSBF010000005.1:0-254999 GCA_964235785.1 uncultured Pyrinomonadaceae bacterium
TCATCTGGTTAGTTCAATTATTTGGCTCAGATAAAATGTCAACAGAACCTAGTTATTTCGCCCCTGACATTTATGTTTTCAATGAATTTGAAGCACATCCGTTAAGCAGGTCGTATATTTCTTCGATTTCATTTCGGCTTTCATCTGCCAGCATTCTTTGTTTTTTTGATTTCCAAAACGAATGGCGTCTCTTCCGAATTTACTTGAAATTTTATCTAAGGCGGTCATCAGACTTTTATCTTTTTCGTAATTCTTTTCATTGTAAAGCCGAACGGTTTCCGCCTTTTCGGGTTGAAGTCCCTGCAAAATTACTCCGACCTTTTTATAAAAATATCCTTTCCTGTAAATTTGATAAAGAGCCTTTTTTGCCCAATGTCTTAGTTCTCTGGTCGCATTAGTAGTATTGGCTAATTCGATTGTTAAAGAACTATTGTATTGCTCGGTTTTGGCGAAGCGGTTGGTGGCTAAGAAAACAGTAACAGCATTTGCCGTCAGGTTATTCTTTCTCATCTTCTCGCCCGCTTTGACTAAGTATTCGTCTAATGCTTCGCTTAAGTGTTCAAATCGTTCAACTAAACAACCGAATGAACGTGAACAGGTTATTGATTTTTTCGGCGGCGGTGTAAGCTCTAAAGGCAGACAAACTTTTCCGTTTAGCTCTTCAACAATTCTCGCGCCGACTACCGAAAGGAGTTTCCTTGCCCAACGCCGGTCAAGATTTCTTAGTTGGAAAGCATTTATAATTCCGAGTTCTTTTAGTTTCCTTGCCGAGTTATAACCAATGCCCCAAACATCATTTACAGGAGTTTCCGAGAGAACATTTTTTATTTGGTTTTCATCCGATAACTCAAACACTCCGAGATTTAATTTCTTAGCAGTTCGATTGGCAATTTTGGCTAAAGTTTTGTTCGGAGCAATACCGACCGATACAGGCAATCCAAGCCATTTAAGCACGTCAAAACGTAGTTTCCGAGCAAAGGCGATGCTTTCCCTGCCTTTATTTTCAATGTTCAAAAACGCTTCGTCTATTGAATAGATTTCAGTTTCAGGAGAGAACAAATTCAAAGCTTCCATCACCCTCAAACTCATATCGCCATAGAGACAATAGTTTGATGAAAACACTGCGAGGCTTTCCTTCTCGATAAGGTAATCAATCTGAAAGTAAGGCGTTCCCGTTTTGATGCCTAACGATTTTGCTTCTTCGCTTCGAGCAATCACGCAGCCATCATTATTGGATAGAACAACAACCGGACGCTTTTTTAGCTCAGGCGCAAAGACACGCTCACACGAAACATAAAAATTGTTGCAATCTACTAATGCAATCATTGGCAATCATCGCTTAAAAAGATTGAATCGAATGCAGGACTTTACCCCAAATTTCAAAATCATCTTCCGCTCCAATCCGAATTGGTTTGTAGTTGATGTTTTCAGAGAAAAGCCAAACCGAGCCATCGTCTAAAATCCGCAGGCGTTTGACGCATAAATCATTGCCGAGTCGAGCAATAACAATATCTTTATCTTTTGTTTCAGGCATTCTATCCACAATCAATAACTCACCTGAACAGATTAAAGTTTCCATCGAATCGCCAATCACCCGCACATAAAAGGTTGCCAGCGGATGCTCGATTAAATCCTTAGTCAAATCAATTCTGCCTTCGATATAATCTGCCGCAGGAGATGGAAATCCCGCCGGAACGTAAGAAGAAACTAGCGGGCGGGAGAGTTTTCGGCTAAAATCAGGCGTAAAGATTCCCCAAACAGTGCATTGCATAATTAAAGATAAATATCGCAAGTCGCAAAAATTAGAACGTTGTAACTATGCAACAATGTATAGCATAAGGCACAAACAAAAGTCTAGTTTTTTGTCTGTAAATAATTGTATTAACCTTTGAGCAGGTTTATTAGCAGCTATTTATTTAGAATTATGATTGCCCGAACCAAAGAATTAGCTCGCAATACGCAATTTACGAAAAAGAAATCTCTATCAAAATACAAACGTATGCCGAGTGAAATGGTAATCGTTAAGCGTTCAGAGATAGGACTCGGTTTATTCGCAACGGTAGATATTCCGAAAGGAACTCGAATTGTTCCATATACCGGCGAACGCATTCGTAGGGATGAGGTCGAGAAGCATAAAGGAAGATATTTATTTACTCTTAATGATAAATGGACAATAGACGGCAAAAGCAGAACAAATCTGGCTCGTTACGCAAATCATTCGTGCCGTCCGAATGCCAAATCAATCACAACTATAAAAACGATATGGATTATTGCGAAAAGGAAAATTAAAGCGGGTGAAGAAATAACCTATAATTATGGTAAAACCTATTTTGACCAGTTCATAAAACCGAAGGGTTGCAAATGCGTCAAGTGCAAGCCAATTGTTATATAAAATTTTACGCATTATTATCCAAAGCCGATTCCGGGTGAAACAACAAAATGAAGCTATTGCATTACAGGAAACCGTTAAATGCTCCGTTAAAACCGATGGTATAAGCAAAGAAAGTTGATATATTATAAATGTGAAACAATTTCCTCCTAGGACAAACCGGTTCGAGTCTTAAATTTATGTCAATTAAAGATTCAGTAATGCAGATACCTTTTAATGAGCGCCTCTTTGCAATAGTCGACCAATCCCCGCACAGCATCCAAATAATGTCGCCCGACGGTTTTACTATTCAAGTAAATAAAGCGTGGGAAAATTTGTGGGGCGTAACGCTCGGGCAAATTAAAGGTTATAACATGCTCGAAGACGAGCAGCTTGTTAAAAACGGCGTAATGCCGTATATCAAGCGTGCCTTTGAGGGTCAATTTGCCGAAATTCCGCCTATTCCTTACGACCCAAACGAAACTCTCCCTAATTTAACTTCTCACAGCGAGCCGATACGATGGACCAAAGCGGTAATTTATCCGATTAAAAACTCAGCCGGCGAAGTTCAGGAAGTTGTTTTAATGCATCAGGATATTACCAGTGAGATACTTGCCGAAGAGAAAATAAAAGCCAGCGAGTCGCGTTACAGATTGCTTTTTGAAACAACTTTGGACGGGATAATGATAGTTGACGAGCAGGGCAAATATATTGATGTCAACGAAAGTTTATGCCGTATCTTAAAAACTCCCAGAGAAAAACTAATCGGGTCTCATTTTAGCGAATATATGATTCCCGAAAGACTCGAAGACGCGCAAAAAAGTTTTGCCGCTTTGCGGGACAAAGGAGTTTTTACAGGTGAATTTCCGATTCGCGCCGGTGACGGAAGCGTCGTCGAAATCGAATGGAGTTCGCGGGCGAACTTTATGCCCGGACTTCACTTCTGCGCGGCGCGAGACGTTACCGCCCGCAGACAGACCGAAGAGGCATTGCGCTTCAGCGAATCGCGTTACCGGAATCTTTTGGAAAACGCTAACGACATTATTTATTCTCACGACCTTGCGGGCAATTATCTTTCAATCAACAATGCGGGCGAAAAAATTACGGGTTACTGCCGCGAAGATATTCTCGGCGGAATGAATATCACTCAGATTATCGCGCCGGAGCATCTCGAACGGGCGAAAAAGATGATGGAACGCAAGTTTCACGACCCTTCGCCGACCGTCTATGAGGTTGATATATTTGCTAAAGACAGGCGCCGATTGACGCTCGAGGTCAGCACGAGAATTTCATCAAACAACGAACAACCGCCGACGGTCGAAGGCGTCGCCCGCGACGTTACCGAACGCAAGCGCGCGGAAAAGGAAAAATTACAACTCGCCGAACAATTAGAAAAACAAAGAAAACATCTTCAGGAAATGGTCGCCAGCGTTCCCGGCGTTGTTTGGGAAGCGTGGGGCGAGCCTGACGCCGCCACACAAAAAATGGATTTTGTCAGCGAATACGTCGAGACAATGCTCGGCTACAGCGTCGAAGAATGGCTTGCCACGCCAAACTTTTGGCTCACAATTGTCCATCCCGAAGATAAGGAAAGCGCGATTATCAATGCAGCCGAGACCTTTGCAAGCCAAAAAGCCGGGACAAATCGTTTTCGCTGGATTGGCAAAGCAGGCAAAGTGATTTGGGTTGAGTCGCAGTCGGTTGCTATTTGTGACGAAACAGGAAATTCAGTCGGTATGCGCGGCGTCACGATGGACATTAGCGAGCGCAAGCAAAAAGAAGCTAATGAGCGATTTCTTGCCGAAGCCAGCACGACGCTTGCTTCGTCTCTCGACTTTGAAACAACTCTATCTACTATCGCTCGTCTTGCCGTTCCGCATTTTGCCGATTGGTGCGGCGTGGATATAGCTAATGAAAACGGCACGCTCAGCCGTTTGGCAGTCGCCCACGTTGACCCGGAAAAGATTAAATGGGCGCACGAAATTTATAAACGCTATCCGCCTGAGCCGAATGAACCGCAGGGACTTTATAATGTTTTTCGCACCGGAGAATCCGAATTTTACCCGGACATTTCAGACGAACTGCTCGTTCAAGGGGCGCGTGACGAAGAGCATTTGAAAATTATGCGCCAAATCGGTTTTTGTTCGGTGATGCTTGTTCCGCTCAAAGCGCGTGGAAGAACTTTGGGAGTTCTGACTTTCGTTAATTCCGAAACCGATCGTCATCATTCGGTCGAAGATTTGGCGCTGGCTGAAGACCTCGCAAATCGCGCTGCCCTGGCGGTTGATAACGCTCGTCTATACAGAGCGGAAAAGCAAACAAGACAAGCCGCCGAACGAACATCCGACCTTGTAAAACGCTTGCAATCAGTTTCCGAGTCTCTGTCTCAAGCCTTAACTCCTAATCAGGTGGCGAGTGCCATTGTGGAACAAGGACTTAATTCGTTAGGCGCTCACGCAGGAACAGTTGTCTGCTTAAATGACGATGGCAACGAATTGGAAATAGTCGGCACGGTTAATTTCCCCGAGGATGTCGTAAAAAAATGGAAACGCTTTTCAGTCAACGATTCCGTTCCGATAGCCGACGCGATACGTAAAAAAGCGCCTGTAATATTGGAATCTTTCGCTGAATGGAGCGATATGTATCCCGGTCTCGGACCTCTCGCATCCGTTACGGGAAGCCAGGCGTTAGTGGCTTTTCCGCTGAGCGTCGAAGGGAAAATAATCGGAGCGATGGGACTGAGTTTTCCAAAACCGCAAAAATTCAGCGACGACGACCTGGCATTTATGCTGGCAATAGCTCACCAATGCGCGCAAGCTCTGGAACGCGCGCGTCTCTATGAAACAGAACAGCATCTACGCACGCAGGCGGAAACTGCCAACCGAATGAAAGACGAGTTTTTGGCGACCGTTTCGCACGAGCTTCGCACGCCTCTGACTGCGATAGTCGGATGGTCGAATATGCTGACGACTAATAAATTTAGCGAAGAAGTAACTTCACGCGCCATTCAAACAATTGAACGAAACGCTAAAGCGCAGGCGCAAATTATTGAAGATTTACTCGACGTTTCACGGATTATCACCGGAAAATTGAGTCTTACTCCCAACCCGACACAAATTCAAGCGGTTATCAAAACCGCTTTAGAAAGTCTTCAACCGACCGCCGACAGTAAGGAAATTAAAATCAAATCGAATTTCGATTCCGAACCTTACTTAGTTCTCGGTGATTCGGACAGGTTGCAGCAGGTAATGTGGAATCTGCTTTCAAACGCTATCAAATTCACGCCTAAAAACGGTGAAATCGCCGTGGCGATGAAGCGTATCGGTTCTAATGCGCAAATTAGCGTCAGCGATACCGGTCAAGGAATTGAAAAGCAGTTTTTACCTTTTGTTTTTGAACGGTTCAGCCAGGCAGACGGAACATCGACCAGAAAATACGGCGGGCTTGGATTGGGTTTGGCAATCGTCCGCCATTTAGTCGAACTGCACGGCGGGACGGTCAGAGTCGAAAGCGACGGAATCAATCAAGGCACGACATTCACCGTAAGTTTGCCGCTGATGGAAGCGCAGAAAAGTAATGTGAATGAGGACAAAAATTCGGCAGCAGATGCCGGTTATTTAATTGAAAAATCTTCCATTTTGAAAGATTCGCGCATATTGATTGTCGATGATGAAGCCGATACGCTCTTGTTATTGACAACTATCATTGAAGGCAGCGGAGCGAGTGTGATAACGGCAGCTTCAGCCGTTGAAGCAGTTCAAGCGCTTGAACAATTTAAGCCTCATGTTTTAATAAGTGATATTGCAATGCCGGATGAGGACGGTTATTCGTTAATTCGCAAACTCAGAACTTTGAGTGCTGAAGAAGGAGGCGATATTCCCGCCATAGCGCTGACAGCTTATGCCAGAGAAGAAGACCGTAATAAAGCATTGGAAGCGGGTTTTCAGAGACATCTTGCAAAACCGATTAACCCCGACGATTTGGTTACCGTTGTTGGTGAACTGTTTGTTATCAGAAACTGACAATTTAGACAGGAACAAACTCAAAAATTGTCGATAGAAGTAGTGTATTAAGGAAAAATCCTGGTGACAAAATTTATGCTTAAAAAATATTTGGCGTTTGTTTCATTTAGCCTTTTGCTGGTTTTGAGTAATAACTCCGATGCTCAGACATTAAAACTGCCTTTCAAAGATATTGGAGCGTGTCCTTTCGAGTGCTGCACATATCGACAATGGAATGCCGTTAAGCAAACCACTGCCTATAAAGAAATGAAGGACGGTTCACCCGTCGCTTTTAGAATTAGAAAGGGTGAAAAAGTTTTCGGCGTTACCGGAGTTGTTATTACGACGAAAGCGGGAGTTGTAAAAGTATTAAAAAACAACAAACTCGGCAATGTTAATTTGAAAGCGGGAGATACATTATATCTGTTGACGAATTTGGGTGAAGGTTTTCAGAAAATTTGGTATAAGGGAAGATTTATTGAAGAGCAGGTTTATGACGATTCTTTATTCAAACAAACCAGTGAACCCGTATCAGTCTGGTGGGTGAAGATAAAAAACCGTCGAGGTCAGATAGGTTGGAGCAAACAGTCTGAAAATTTCGGCAATATGGACGCTTGCGGTTAAGTTTTTTCTGTAGCTCCCCTTTCGTAATCTGAAAGTTCAATGAAAAAAGAGCAAAATTTTATCGAAATGTCTGTTCACCGCGTTAGAGAAAACCAAACTTTCCTCGTTGAACAGGATTCGCTTGCAGTGGAAGAACCGCTCGAAATCCGGCTCGGTTTTATTGAAAACGGAAAGACTGCGCACAAAAGTATTTCCATCACAATGCGCACGCCGGGCGACGATTTTGAGCTTGCCGCCGGATTTCTCTTTACCGAAGGCATCGTCAAATCAGCCGACCAAATTAACAAAATCCGGTATTGCGGCGTTCCGGGAAAAGACAGTAATCTGCGAAATACCGTTCGTGTTGATTTGCATTCGAGCGTAACGATTGATTTTAAGCGACTGGAACGGCATTTTTACACAAGTTCAAGCTGCGGCGTATGCGGAAAAACCTCGATTGAAGCGTTACAAACCGGCGTGTGCAAATTAAAGAAGTCCGGCAGATTCTTATTTTCGACGGAAACGATTCACTGTTTACCAGAAACTTTACGCAAAGCTCAAAACGTCTTTGAACGCACCGGCGGACTTCACGCCGCCGCTCTTTTCACTGCCGCGGGCGAAATGGAAAGTTTGCGCGAAGACGTGGGTCGGCATAACGCTGTCGACAAACTTATCGGTTCACAATTTTTAGCGAGCAAAACGCCCGTTGACGATAAATTGCTAATGGTGAGCGGACGCGCCAGTTTTGAACTCGTGCAAAAGGCATTGATGGCTGAAATCCCGATTCTCGCGGCAGTCGGCGCTCCTTCGAGTTTGGCGGTCGAACTTGCCCGCGAATACGGCATGACCCTTTTGGGATTTGTCCGCGATAATCGCTTTAACATTTACACAGGCGCGGAGAGAATCGATAACAAAAATTCTCTTCCAAATAAAAAAAACGAATCCGGCAAATTTGATAAAAAGAAGGTTTTTATCAAAACCGCGCAGTAAAATTCTATTTTTGGTTTTTTGATTTATGAAAATTCGAATTAAGGGAAATTCGCTTCGTTTGCGCCTTTTGCGCGGAGAAGTGGCTCGTCTGGGAGAATTGGGGCGCGTAACGGAAACGATTCAATTTGGTGTTCTGCCGCAGGAACAACTGACTTATTCGCTCGAAACAAGTCGCAGCGCAAAAACAATTAGCGCGCAGTTTAATAATAACCAAATTACGGTGTCTATTCCTGAATCAATAGCAAGGAATTGGGTCGAAACCGAACAGATTACTTTGGAAAACATTCAACTAATAGAAAACGGAATACAAAATGATGAGCGACAAAGCAAAGCTTCACAGAATAGTTTGAAAATTTTGATTGAGAAGGATTTTGTATGTCTAGACCGAAGAAACGATCCTGACAACTCTGACGCCTTTCCGCATCCGACAGGAAAATGTGATTAAACAAATCAGAAGTAATAACAATTAAGGGAATTTTTTGAATAATGCCGAATCCAAAAAGCAATCAAGAACCGGACACGCGCGAGGGAGAGCAAATAGAAGGCGCGAATGAAGCGGCAAACCGAGCCGACAATTCTCAAGCGAGTCATTGGACGGCTGGTAAGGAAAATCTGCGCACTGAAGCCGACATTATTCAGGAAGCAATAGATACGCCCCGAGGAGCAAATAGCGCGGGCGAACAAATAAAACAAGCAGAAAAGGCGGAAGCGCGAAATTCACACGGCACGATGCCGATTGTCAAAAGCTTTGAAGGAACGAACGTTGCCCGTTACGAAACCCCGGAAGCATTCACAGACTTGAAAGTAACCGAGCCGGAACATTTCGCCGCCGGACTGCCTGCGATTATCTCGACGATGAAACATACGCTCAGCCGAATGGGTTTTGTTCGAACATGGCGGACTCTCAAGACGATGAACCAAAAAAACGGTTTCGATTGTCAATCGTGCGCTTGGGCAGACCCCCCGGACGGCGAGCGTCACTTTTTTGAATTCTGCGAGAACGGCGCTAAAGCCGTCGCCGACGAAGCAATGAGCGACACTGTTTCGCCGGAATTTTTTAAGAAATACAGCGTCGCTGAATTGTCGTATAAATCGGATTACTGGCTGAATAGGCAAGGACGCCTGACGCATCCGATGTATTTGCCGAAAGGCGCGGCTCATTACGAACCGATAAGCTGGGAAAACGCGTTTCAAATCGTCGCCAACGAACTAAACGCGCTGGACACGCCTGACGAAGCGATTTTTTACACTTCCGGTCGAGCATCAAACGAAGCCGCCTTTTTATACCAACTTTTCATACGGCAGTTCGGCACGAATAATTTACCTGACTGCTCGAATATGTGCCACGAGTCAAGCGGTACGGCTTTGACCGAAGCAATCGGAATCGGTAAGGGGACAGTGACGCTCGAAGACTTCAACAAGTGCGATTTGATTATTATTTTGGGTCAAAATCCGGGAACTAATCATCCGCGAATGCTCACCTCGCTCGAACAGGCAAAACACAACGGCGCGAAAATTTTAACGATGAATCCGCTGCCTGAAGCCGGACTTTTGAGCGTCGTCAATCCTAATCCGCAGGAATATAAAAATCCGTTGAAATTTCCCATTGCCCTTTTGGGTAATCAAAGCACCACGCTTTCCGATTTGCATTTGCCGATTCGCATCAACGGCGATATGGCGGTTTTGAAGGGAATAATGAAGTTTATGTTCGAAGCGGAGCGGGCAAATCCGGGAAGTGTTTTGGATAAAAATTTTATTGAGCGTGACACTGCCGGCTACGAAGAATTTCGCTTGAATCTCGAAAAAGCGAATTGGGATGATATTGTCGAACAAAGCGGAGTCAGTCGTGCTTTGATCGAAGAAGCCGCCGCGCTTTATATGAAATCAAACCGTGTGATTACCTGTTGGGCGATGGGGCTTACACAGCACAAAAATGCCGTCGGCACGATTCAGGAAATCGTCAATCTACATCTGCTGCGCGCCAACATCGGGCGAGAAGGCGCGGGTCTATGCCCGGTTCGTGGACACTCAAATGTGCAAGGCGACCGAACCGTCGGTATTTGGGAAAGACCACGCGAAGAATTTTTGAAAGCCCTCGACAAGGAGTTTAATTTTACCGCGCCGCGCAAAATCGGTTACGACACGGTCGAATCAATTAAGGCAATGTATGTCGGACGCGGCAAAGTCTTTTTCGCACTCGGCGGCAATTTTCTGTCGGCGACGCCTGACACTCAATACACGGCGAAAGCTTTGCAGCGTTGTCGCCTGACCGCCCAAGTCATTACCAAACTGAACCGCACCGCGCTCATTACCGGCGAAGAATCCTTGATTCTGCCGTGTCTGGGTCGTTCTGAAAAAGACATACAAGCGGGCGGCGAACAGTTTGTTTCGTGTGAAAATTCAATGGGTGTCGTTCAGCAGTCGAAAGGTATTCTTGAACCTGCCTCAGAGCAGTTGCGAAGCGAATCGTGGATTGTCGCGCAACTGGCGAAGGTGACATTAAAGAATAAAACAACTGTCGACTGGGACAACCTGGCAGCCGATTACGATAATATCCGCGATAAAATTGAGAAAACGATTCCTGGTTTCGATGACTACAACAAACGGGTTCGCCAGGGCGGTGGTTTTTACCTGCCTAACGCGCCTCGTGAAGGCATTTTTCCGACGGCAACCAATAAGGCGAATTTTACGGTTCACGAACTGCCGATTCACACATTTTTGCCTGATGAATTGATAATGATGACAATCAGAACGCACGATCAATTCAATACGACCATTTACGGTCTCGATGACCGTTATCGCGGCATTCACAACGAGCGTCGAGTCATTTTAATGAATCCCGAAGATATGCGCGAGCGAAATTTGAAAAGCGGACAGGTAGTTGATTTGACCAGTCATTTTGACGACGGCGTTGAAAGAAAAGCCAATCGTTTCATTGTCGTTCCATACGACATCCCGCAACGCTGCACGGCAACTTATTTCCCTGAAACAAACGTGCTTGTGCCGATTGGCAGCACAGCCGACCGGAGCAACACGCCCGTTTCCAAATTCGTGCGTATTACCGTCGCGCCTCATAAATCAAAAACGGGCGAAACACTAATCGCAGGCAAGTTCGATTATGATTATGTGGACGGCTTTTAATTTCTTTTTTTATTATCCTTTAATGTTTGATGGTTATATTTTAGTGGGCGGCAAATCGAGCCGTATGAAAACAGATAAAGCCGCGCTTCATTTGGGCGATGAGACTTTTGCCGGACGAGCCTTTGCAGCATTGCAGGAAATCACTGCCGGACGAATTTCTTTTGTTCTCGGCGTTAATCAAACAGGCAAACTATTGCCGCCGAATGTACCGCAAATTACAGACATTTTTCCACATAAAGCTGCTCTGAGCGGAATTTATACAGCGCTTGCTCACTCGACAAATGAATGGGCGGTAGTTTTAGCATGCGATTACCCGTTTGTCACAAAAGATTTGTTTATGCGAATGGCAGAAATAACAAACTCGGTTGACGGGGAAATCTCGGTAGTCGCGCCTATTCAAACAGACGGGCGAATCCAGCCGCTCTGTTCCTTTTACCGGGTCAAGACTTGTCTTGCGGTTGCGGAACAATTATTGAAAAGCGCCGAAATCCCGCCGGCACGCCGGTTACTTGAAAATGTCGCAACCAGATTGGTTTACCACAAGGAATTAGCAGATTTAAGCGGCGCTGAAAATTTCTTTACCAATATCAACAACCCCGGGGATTTTTGCCGGGCTCAGATAATTTATCAACGATTACAAAAGTCCGTATTCTAAGAGAAGCGGTAATGAATCCAGAAAATGCAAATCGTGCCAAAATCCTACCACTTGTCACAAAAGAAGAACAAAAAATTGCGGTAAATTATTGAAAAGAAATGGTGGAGTAGAGGAGGGTCGAACTCCTGACCTCTGCATTGCGAACGCAGCGCTCTGCCAAACTGAGCTACTACCCCAAAAGCGGCGAAATTCGATGATAAAAATCTCGGGCGAAAGTGTCAAGTTGACTTCAGATTGTCTGATTTCCGATTACACCGGCAATCGACAATCACTGCACCGCCGACGGCAGAAGCGAACCTTTCGGGTCGTAGGCAAAAGCGTAGCCTTCTTCGATTTTTCCGATGATGCCGTGAAAGGTTATCTCATCGCCCGCTAAAACGACAACGACATCGCCCGGGCTATAGAGAGTTTGGTCAATCTCGAATTTAATCATCGTCGCGTTGCCGTTTTCATTGTTGACGGTTTCGTATTCAAAATTGTCGGCGTTAAAACTAATTGTCTGGCAAAAGGCTACTTCTGGCATTTTTTTTGTTCTCCTAATTGATTTAACCATATCAAAAAGCAAAAGAGAAGTTAGCCGCAAAAAAGCGCGAAAATCTCAAATTTATTTCTGAAATTAAAATTCTTATCTTCTATCTGTGTTTATCTGTGTTCGTCTGTGGTTTAACTTTCCTTTAAAATTTTTGCGCTTTTTGCGGTTAATCTTTCTGAGGCGCAAAATCCAAAGTAATCGCGTCGTGGTCGGAGAGCGGCAGATTCTCGTCGTCAATCAAATCTCCGATGGTTTTAGGTTTTCCTCGAACCTCGATTCCCTTTCCGGCAAACCAATCGAGACGCGCCGAAACTCGTCCGCCGACACGACCAGCCGCCCAGAAGATAAACGGAAAACACCAGCGCGGCACCCAATCGCCCAGGTTTGTGTTGTAAGCCGCGTTTTTCACGTCGTAATGAAGCGTTCCCGCGCCGGTTTCGTTTAAGTTTTTGTAATCAAAACCGCGTTTTTCTAATTCACGAAACAAACCCTTTTCAAAATATCTGTCGGGATGCGGATAATGATTTCGCACGACGTTTTTGACGCCCATCAAAACGCGGCGAAAATATCCGGCAATCGCGTGGTTTGCGCTTTGAGCATTGTAAGTCGTCGTGTTCCAATCGCCGCCGATAATTGCAGGCAAATCAGGCAAAGTATCCAGATGGTCAAGCACGATTTTCATTTGCAAATGCCGGTGTCGCCTGGAAGAATGCGCGTCGAGATGAACGGTTACGGCACGAAAATTTCCTGACGGATGTTCGATGTCGGCAAACAGCGCACGTAAATATCCAAGCCGTTTTTCCTTGCCGAACATTTTATCTTTCCCGTTTGGAAGCGCGACGGCGTGCGCGTTTCGCATCGGATATTTTGAAAACATCGCCAGACCGTGCAGCGATTTCGTGTTTTCGCCAACGACTTGCGATTCAACGCCGCTTCCCTTTTGCAAAGCGATATAACACGGCGCAAAAACGTAATTCAGATTTAATTCTTTTGCTAAATCCTGTGCGACAAAGCGATTTCCGCTCCGTGCCATTCCGTAATCGAGTTCGGTCAAAAGTAATAAATCTTTGTCTTTTAATTCAGTGTGATTTTTTAACGCTTCGATAATTCCTTCAAAACGATTACCACGCTCGATGTTCCACGCCAATGCGGAAATTGCTTCAGAACCGCCTGCGGTAACGGGCGGGTTCAATTTCTCGGAAAACCCGCCCGCTACCGCAGGCGGTTCTGACAGCGGCGCAAAATCTTCCTGCGCGACGGCGTCTAAAATCCTTTCGACTTGCGGTTTGATTTTTTGATAAACGGCGGATTTTTCGGTTTCTTCGATTGAATCGAATTCAAGCAGTTCGGGGAAAAACTCGTTTAATCGGTGGTCTAAAATCTCCGGCGCGCGGCTTTCGGAAAAACTTGATTCAGTCATAAAAGATAAAGATTAAGAAAAAATCCGGTCGGAGTCCAATCGTTAATTTCTCAATCATCGTATCTTTCCTTGGTCGGCGCGACGGCGAGAAAATCGCGCGTGATTCGCTCGGTGTAAATTCCCAATAATTCTTCGATTCGCTCGTGTTTCGGCGAATGGAAAATCAGCCCGACGTGCCTCGGTTTTGAAATGCGATAAACGATTTCCGCATCCGTATAATGCGAGGTGTCAGCCTGTTCTTCGTTTGCCAGACAAAGCGTGATTCCGGCGTAATCTTTGCGAAATTTCGGCGGTTTGTAAGGACTTTTTTCGTCCGCCATTTCGAGTTTTGCCCATTCGCGCCACAGATTAAAACCGCTCGCCGCTTCCAAAACGTCGGCGATATAAGCGCCGCCGACGCGAGCCGCGACTTCCAAAAGATAAAACTTTCCCGTCTCGGCGCTTTGCAAAAACTCGGCGTGCGTTACGCCGCGTTCGTATTCAAACGCCTTGATAAGCTGTTTATTCAATCGTTCCAGCTCACGACGCTCGCCGGATTTATACGGCAAAATCGAAGTCGTAAAAACGCCGCCGCCGTGCGAAACCTTCATCGGCGTTTCTCCGTATCCGCTCACGCCCGCCGCGATGACTTTGCCTTTTTCAATTATCGAATCGACGTGAAAAACTCGACCTTCGACGAATCTTTCAATCAAAAACTGCGACGGATGGTCGCGCCACGTATTCCGCGCGTCAAAGCCGCTCAAGGTTTGCCAGACTTCATCTTTCGTTTCGCATTTTTTGATTCCGAAAGCGTTGACTTCCGTGCGCGGTTTGACAATCCAGGGCGCGGGAACTTTTTCGAGAAAATCATTGATGTCGTTCTGATTAAACGCGCCCGTAAATTCGGGACACGGTATCTTCGCCGCGTGCGCCATTCGCCGCATTCTTAATTTATCGCGGAAACGCAGGGCAAAAGAACCGCTCATTCCTTCTATTTGCAGATGTTCGCGCGCCTTTGCCGCCGTCAAAACATCGAATTCGTCAATGCCGACGATTCGGTCAATCGGATAACTTCCGGCAAGATTTGTCACAGCTCGAATATAATCTTCGGCGACCGCGTTGCGCTCGACGGTTTTCACTTCGCTCAAAGCCGTCCAAGCCCAAGGCTCATCCAACAAATCCTTGCGCGTCACCAGCGTTACGCGCCAATCGGCTTCGCGGCATTCTTCAAAAAAATCATTCCCCTTGAAAAAACTAGCAATGCAAACAATGTGTTTTTTCATATTCTAATTTTATTTTGTTTGGAAAGAATGGCACAATTTAACGGTAAAAACAACGCAAAGTTTTGTTTTTGACCGCCGCTTTCGGCTCGGATAATTTACAAATTAAGTTGAATTTGACGGAGAAAAGTTATGGATATTGATGTAACGCAGTTGGTTGCACATCTGGTAATTTATATGGTCGTCCTGCTTCTGGCGATTTCGGCGCACGAAGCCGGACACGCCTGGATGTCGTATAAATTCGGCGACGACACGGCGTTTATGCTCGGTCGCGTCACCTTAAATCCGGTCGCGCACACCGACCCGATTGGAACGCTTCTGATTCCGATAATTTCTTTTATTTTCGGCGCGCTCGGCGGCGCGTTAGGCTCGATTCCGCTTATCGGCTGGGGCAAACCGACGCCGGTTAATCCGCGCAAATGGACGAATTACAAATGGGGAAACGTGATGGTTTCGATTGCGGGCGTTCTGGCAAATTTGATTTTGCTGACAATCGGAATTGTTTTGGCGAAAATTTTGATGACACAAGGTTTTACGGTCAATGATTTCTTTAACAGTCAGAATCCGATTGCGATTTTCGTCGGCGATTTGATGATTTTGAATTTGTCGCTCTTTGTGTTCAATTTGCTGCCTTTCCCGCCGCTCGACGGAAGCAAAATTCTCTCGACGTTTCTGCCCGCGAGTTTCGAGCCGATTCTTAATCTTTTGGAACAATACGGCTTTTTAATTTTGATGGCTTTGATTTATATCGGCGTGTTTCGCCTGATTATTACGCCCTTTTATATCGGATTGATTTACCTGCTTTCCTAGTATTTTATGAAGAAACGCATCTTTAGCGGCGCGCAGCCGACCGGCAATCTGCACATCGGAAATTATCTCGGCGCGTTGAAAAATTGGGTCGCGCTGCAACACGAATACGAGAGCTTTTTCTGTATCGTTAATCTTCACGCCATAACTCTGCCGCAAGACCCGAAAGTTTTGAAGCAAAAAACTCTGGACTTGGCGCGGATTTATCTCGCGGCGGGTGTTGACCCGCAGGTTTCGACCGTTTTCGTTCAATCCGACGTTTCCGAACACGCCGAACTCGCCTGGATTTTAAATTGCATTGCCAGAATGGGCGAGCTTGAACGAATGACGCAGTTCAAAGAAAAATCAAAAGGAAAAACCGAGCGCGTCGGCGCTGGAATTCTTACTTATCCGGTTTTGATGGCGTCCGACATTTTGCTTTATAAAACCGACCTCGTGCCGATTGGACAAGACCAGAAACAGCATCTCGAATTGACGCGCGACGTGGCGGAAAGATTCAACCGCGATTTCGGCGAAACATTCGTCATTCCCGAACCGTTTATTCCGCCGGTCGGCGCGAAAATTCAATCGCTTGCCGAGCCTGCGAAAAAGATGTCGAAGTCGGACGAAAACTTAAACGGTTCGATATTTCTGCTCGACGACGACGACACGATTACAAAAAAAATCAAACGCGCCGTTACCGATTCGGGAACTGATATAAAATTCGACGAATCGCGTCCGGCAATCAACAATCTGCTGACGATTTATCAACTGATGACCGGTAAAACGCCAGAAGAATGCGAAGCGAACTTCGACGGTAAAGGTTACGGACATTTCAAAACCGAAACTGCCGAAGCCGTCATCGAATTCTTAAAACCGTTTCAGGAGCGAGTCAAAAATTATACGGACGAAGATTTAAAAATCATCCTCAAAAGCGGCGCGGAAAAAGCGCGAGCGATTGCGCGGGAAACCTTGAAAAACGTTTACGCAAAAATGGGAATCGTCGGCGCGTCAAATTAATTTTTACACGACTAATTGATTCGTTATACAATTAAACAAGAGGTGAAAAGTTATGGCATCCAAAACAATCAGTAAAGAAAGAAGCAGTCATTCAAATAAACCGGGGAAACAGGATTCAGGACGCGCCGATTATCGTTCTTCCAAAGCCGGCTGTTTGACACAAAAAGCCTCTTCAAATAAAAAATCCGAAATATCGGAGTCTGACAAATTAACTTTGAGGGCTTGGAAACATACATACGCAAATCGTCGAAAAAGCGAAGATTAAGAATGCCTATAATTACATTTGATACCTGTATTTTTATCACATATCAGCCGTCCAACTTACCGAAAGGTTTTCGTTTGACGGCTGTTGTTTTACAAGAATTAACTGCGGGTGCAAACGACGACAAGGAAGTGAAATATTGGAATGAAGTTCGTCGTGCAAGAGAAAAAGACGGAACGCTGCTTGTTCCGAATGATGAAGATTGGTGGTTCGCAGGCAAAGTTCTTAATTCATTGCAGAGAGGCTTGCGAGGAAAAAATCAAGGTAAAACTCCTAAATCGGATGCCGCAACTATTCAACGGATTACAAGAGATGTTTTGATTGCCCGAACCGCAAAAAGAGTCGGCGCGTTGTTGGTTACCGATAATACAAAAGATTTTGAATTGATTAAGAATTTTTGTAACGTGAAAACAATAAGCGGAAAAGAGTTTTTTGCAGATAAATAAAGATACTGATTCAAGTTAAAGCCGTCAAAATTTAGCCGTAGGAAAAGCCAATATAAATTTGGCTTTTTATATTTAATTTATGAATTTCAGAATCAAAATGCTAAAATAAATTTCACCGAAAATCAGTTTCAGGCAATCGAACAATCCCGTTCTATTAGCAAATAATTTAAAGGAGAAAATCTATGGACGCAGCACAAAAATCATACGACATTCCGAAATTCAAAGAACAATACGAAAATTTTATCGGCGGCGAATGGGTTGCGCCGACCGGCGGCGAGTATTTTGAAAATACTTCGCCGGTTGACGGCAAGCCTTTTACCAAAGTCGCGCGTTCGACGGCTGAAGATATTGAACTCGCGCTCGACGCGGCGCACAAAGCCGCGCCGGAATGGAACAATTCTTCGGCGACGACGCGCAGCAATCTTTTGTGGCGAATCGCCGACGTGATGGAGAAAAACCTCGAAACTCTGGCGCGTGCTGAAACTTGGGACAACGGCAAGCCGATTCGGGAAACGATGGCGGCAGACATTCCGCTGGCGATTGATCATTTTCGGTATTTCGCTGGCGTGATTCGCGCCGAAGAAGGCGGCGCGACCGAGCTTGACGCGAACACGGTTTCGATAAATATCAAAGAACCGCTCGGCGTTGTCGCGCAGATTATTCCCTGGAATTTCCCGATTTTGATGGCGACCTGGAAAATGGCGCCCGCGCTTGCGGCGGGAAATTGCACGATTGTAAAACCTGCCGAACAAACTCCGGCTTCGATTATGGTTCTGATGGAATTGATTCAGGACATTTTGCCTGCGGGCGTTTTAAATATCGTCAACGGTTTCGGTCCCGAAGCCGGAAAACCGCTTGCCACATCCGAACGCATTGCGAAAGTCGCGTTCACGGGCGAGACGACGACCGGACGTCTGATTATGCAGTATGCGTCGCAAAATTTGATTCCGGTAACGCTCGAACTCGGCGGCAAATCGCCGAATGTTTTCTTTGAAAGCGTGATGGACGCGGACGACGAATTTTTCGATAAATGTCTCGAAGGCGCGGCGATGTTCGCGCTCAATCAGGGCGAAATCTGCACTTGCCCGTCGAGAATTCTCGTTCAGGAATCAATCGCCGATAAATTTATCGAGCGCGTCATCGAACGCACGAAGAAAATCAAGCTCGGACATCCGCTCGACCCCGAAACGATGATCGGCGCGCAGGCGAGCAGCGACCAATACGAAAAAATTCTCAATTACATCCAAATCGGCAAGGACGAAGGCGCGGAAGTTCTCTGCGGCGGCATAGCCCACAAAAATCACGAAGGCATCGAAAAAGGTTTTTACATCGAGCCAACGTTGATTAAAGGTCACAACAAGATGCGCGTTTTTCAGGAAGAAATCTTCGGTCCGGTCGCATCGGTTACGACTTTCAAAGACCAAGCCGAAGCCGTCGAAATCGCCAACGATACGCTTTACGGTTTGGGCGCGGGCGTTTGGACACGCGACGCGCACCAGCTTTATCAAGTCCCAAGAGCCATCAAAGCCGGTCGCGTCTGGGTCAACTGCTATCACAATTACCCGGCGCACGCCCCGTTCGGCGGCTACAAAAAATCGGGCTTCGGACGCGAAAACCATAAAATGATGCTCGACCATTATCGCAACAACAAAAATATGTTGATTTCTTACGACAAGAAAGCGTTGGGATTTTTCTAAAGAATAATTAACCGCAGATGGACACGGATGAACGCAGATTTCATTTTTGATTTGCGTTCATCCGTCAAAACACGACAAATATCTGAAAATTATAATTTTGAATTTAGAGTAAAATTTGTATTTATTCGTGATAATACAAAGTTAGCTTTCAGGTTTATTGATATGGCTCAAAAACTTAGAATTGCAATCTGCCAATTTCCTGTTTCTTGCAACATTTCCGGCAATGCGAAGTTTATCCGCCGGTTTATGGAGAAAGCCGCCGAGATGAAAGCTCACGCAATACATTTCCCGGAAACCGCTCTTTCAGGTTATGAGCGCACAGATTTCACGCCTTCAAGCAAAGATAATTGGAAACAACTTGAAGAACAAACTCAAGAGATTGTAAATCTTGCCGGAAAGCTCGGCTTGTGGGTTGTGTTAGGTTCCTGCCGGAGAGCTGAAGACAGGGAGAAACCTGCGAACTGTA
Source organism: uncultured Pyrinomonadaceae bacterium (assembly GCA_964235785.1). Lineage (GTDB taxonomy): Bacteria > Acidobacteriota > Blastocatellia > Pyrinomonadales > Pyrinomonadaceae. Next base: position 19,647 of record CAXSBF010000005.1, read on the forward strand.
TTCACGTTATATCCAATATAGGGGAGATTGTCAGCACATATGACAAGCAGAAGCTAACACCAGCGGAAGTTGCTTGGTACACACCGGGAAATGTTTCCTTAGTCGTCACTATTAATGATATAAAATGCGGATTTCTGATTTGTTATGAATTATGCTTTCCTGTCTTGTTTGAGACGTATCGGGAGAAAGATGTCCAATTAATCTTTCATTCCTGTCATACCGTTTCAAGAAAATCCAAACCGCTTTTTGAAGAATTGACACTGGCTCAAATCCGCACCCGCGCAGCAGATAATCAAATATGGATTTCAAGCTCTGCTTCAGCGGCTCGATACTCGTTTTCAAAAACTTGCATTGCGAGACCGGATGGCTCGGTTCGCAGTTTGAGAAAACATATCAACGGCTTATTGCTTCACGATTTTCCCGATACGAAGCTTGGCTGGACTTACGATAATCGAAAGTAGAAATCAAACAATTCATTGGACGCGAGAGCAATACGACTGTTTATTATGAAAACATTCCGAGAGTAAAAGTAACCGACGAAGCGAAAAAAGTTATCGGCGAATCGGCAAGGCAAAAGTAAAAAGGTAAAAGGCAAAAGTGGAATACGAATGGGACGAGGAAAAAGCCGCATCGAATCTCAAAAAACACGGAATCGGTTTCGACGAAGCGGCGACGGTTTTTGATGATTTGTTTAATATTGATTTTTACGACCCGAAACATTCAGCCCGCGAGCATCGTCTTTTGATGGTCGGCGAATCGAATACGCAAAGGCTTTTGATTCTTTCATATACCGAACGAGATGATAAAATACGAATTATCAGTGCCAGAGAATTAACCGCGCAGGAACGAAAGAATTATGAACACGGAAAATTTGAATGACGAACTCGAACCCGAATACGATTTTTCAAAACTAAAGGTCAGAAAAGTCGGCGCGGGCAGAAAATTGCTACAGGAAAATGCGATTACGCTCGATGTTGACGTGGCGAAAGTCTTTCCCGATTCCGAAGCGGTCAACCAGGCTTTACGATTTTTAATCAGAGTCACGAAAGAGCATCAGCCCGAATTAAAATAAAGTGAAAAACATTCCGAGAGTAAAAGTAACCGACGAAGCGAAAAAAGTTATTGCCGAACTTCGCGCTAAAAACGGCAAACTGATGTTTCACCAGAGCGGCGGTTGCTGCGACGGTTCTTCGCCGATGTGTTACGCGGACGGCGAATTTATCGTCGGTCGGAGCGACGTTTGGCTCGGCGCGATTGACGATTGCGATTTTTTTATGGCGAAAGACCAGTTTGAATTTTGGCAGCACACCGAACTAACGATTGATGTTACGCCGGGGCGCGGCGCGTCGTTTTCGCTCGAAATTCCACTGGGCGTTCGCTTCGTGACAAAATCGAAAGTTTTCACTTATGAAGAATCGCAAAATTTAATCGAAACTAAGCGCGGTGATATGATTTAAGGTAAATGAAAAGGTAGAGATTTATGTCAGAGAGAATTACAGTCTACGAAAAACCGACTTGCACGACGTGCCGCAATCTGGCGATGTTAATGAAGGAAAACGGTATTGATTACACGAAGGTAAATTATTTTATCGAGCCTTTGAGCGAAGAAAAGCTGCGTGGATTATTAAAGAAAGCGAATCTCGCGCCGTTTGATGTTTTGCGAACGAAAGAGCCGATGGTCAAGGAATTGAACATCGACGAAAATACGTCGCCGGACGAAATAATAAAATTAATTGTCGAAAATCCGAATCTTTTGCAGCGTCCGATTGTCGAGGTCGGCGACCGAGCGGTTTTGGCGCGTCCGGTCGAAAAAGCGTTAGAGCTGATAAAATAATGTCTGAATTTGCCCGAACTCCGCAGCCGCCGTATTACGCCGTAATTTTTACGACCGTTAAAAGCGAAAATCTGGAAGGTTACGCCGAAATGAATGCCAGAATGTTTGAGCTTGCCCAACAGCAGAAAGGTTATCTCGGTATCGAATCGGCGCACGGTGAAATCGGACTTTCGGTAACCTATTGGAAAACTCTGGAAGACATCGACCGATGGAAAAACCACGCCGAACATAAACTTGCCCAGCGCAAAGGTTATGAAACCTGGTATCGAGCGTTTGCGACGCGCGTCTGTCTGGTCGAGCGCGATAACTTTTTTGAAAAATAATTTATGAGCATCACAAATGGAAACGGTCATCGACCGAAGCCGAAAAATGTTTTAGGCGGCGAATTGAAAGTTTGCTGCACGTCGCCGATGACGGGATTTTACCGCGACGGATTTTGCAAGACCGGCGCGGACGACCGCGGAAGTCATACGATTTGCGTTCGCGTGACGACGGAATTTCTAGCGTTTTCAAAATCGCGCGGCAACGATTTGTCCACGCCGCGACCGGAATTTCAATTTCCCGGATTGGTTGACGGCGATAAATGGTGCTTGGTTGCTATGCGCTGGCAGGAAGCACTGGAAGCGAACGCCGCGCCGAAAGTCGTTTTGGAAGCGACGCACGAAGCCGCTTTGCAATATGTTTCGCTCGCAGATTTGAAAAATCATCAATCATAAAACGAATGGAAACCGTCGAACATCTGCGGGAAATTTTTGATTACAACAATTGGGCAAACCGCCGAATCGTCGCCGCGCTGGAAACAAACAAAAGCGAAAAATCCCGACAAATCCTGGCGCATCTGCTCGTTACAGAGCAGGAGTATTACGAAAGGCTCTACGGCAAAGACTCGACGGGTTTTGATTTTTGGAAAAATTTATCTGCGGAAGATTGCGGACGGCTGGCGAAGGAAACCGCCGAACGATTTGAGGAATTGTTAAAGCGTTTGGACGACGAAGATTTAGGACAGACAGCTTCTTACAAAACCAGCGAAGGCGCGTCTTATACGAATTCGTTTCGTGAATTATTGAGTCATGTTCTGTTTCATTCTTCAATTCATCGCGGAAATATTATTTTGAAAATGCGCGAAGAAGGTTTTACGCCGCCGAAAATTGATTACATAATTTACTTGCGAGAAACGAACTTAACTGATAACTGATAGTTGATAACTAATAGTGGATAACTAATAGTGTGAAATCAAATCCTTAAAACTATCAGTTATCAACTATCAATTTTCAACTAGAAAGATGGAACAACAGACAGAACAACTTTCCTTTGATTTTGCGAGTGTTCAGCCGCACATCGGCGGAGGCGCGCCCGATGAAATAAAGCTGCGGCTGGGAGAATTTGCCGGACCGCTCGACTTACTTTTGTATCTTATCAAGCAGGAACAGGCGAATATTTTCGACATTCCGATTGCCAGAATTACGGACGAATATCTGCGTTATATTCGCCTGATAAAAAGTCTGGATATTGCGCTGGCGGCGGATTTTCTGGTGATGGCGGCGACTTTGATTGAGATAAAATCGAAAATGCTGCTGCCGCGTGAAATCTCCGGCGAGACGGAAGAAGAAATCGAAGACCCGCGTAAAGAATTGATTGACCGACTTTTGGAATACGAAAAATTCAAAAACGCTTCGCAGATGCTTTATGAACGAGTTACGGTCGAGCAAGCCGTTTTCACGCGCGGGCAAATCGAATCGGATGAAAATAATTTGGAAACGAATGCTACGGTTTTCGATTTATTGACGGTTTTCCAAAAAATTCTTTCGCGGCACAAAGCAGAATTTCAAATGCAAATCGAGCGCGAGGAAATGAGTCTGGCAGATATGCTCAAGCAAATAAAAGATAGAATTTACCAGGCAAAGGAGTTGAATTTGACGGAAATATTCGGAGCGATGCATTCGAGACAAGAACTCGTTTTAGCTTTCATCGCCGTTCTCGAACTCGTCCGAACGGCAAGCATCAATCTGGTCCAAAATAAAACTTTCGGCGATGTAATTTTGAGAAGAGTTTAACCACAGAGACACAGAGAATGCAGAGAAAATTTTTAACAAAACAAATCAGTTTTGCGGCTTAAATTGCGGAACAAATTTATTTAGCGCTATTTTCGACAAAATTTCTTTCTCTATGTTCTCTATGTCTCTGTGGTGAAAGAAAATATGGATTTGGAAATCGAAGAAAAACAACCGCGCGGCATCGGCGAGATAATCTCAATCGTCGAAGCCTTGATTTTCGTCGCCGACGAACCTCTGACGGCTAAAATTTTGGCGGAAGTTTTAGACGAAGATAAGGAAACAATCGTCAGTGCGGTTGAAGAATTAAAAAACGAATACGAGCGACGCGAAAGCGGTCTACAAATCAGAGAAATCGCGGGCGGCTGGCAAATCTCGACGCGAACAGAGTTTCACGAAGAAATCCGCAAATTTTTAAAGACTCGTCCGAGTGCGAAACTGTCGCTCGCCGCGCTCGAAACTCTGGCGGTTATCGCCTACAAACAGCCCGCGACGATTCCGGAAATTCTGGAAATTCGCGGCGTGCAGTCGGCTTCGGCAATCAAAACCTTGCTCGACAAACGCCTGATTGTCGCCAAAGGCAGAAAGGAAACCGTCGGCAAACCGATGCAATACGGCACGTCGAAGGATTTTTTGATACAGTTTGGTTTGAAGGATTTGTCGGAGCTGCCGAACATCGAAGATTTTGAAGATTTAGCGGGCGGAATTTAATAATGCGTCTGAGGAAGACGGAAAACGAATTAATCCTTCGAGATAAACCCGGTTGTTTGTGGATTTTCGGCTTATTTTTTATTCTCGTCAGTTCGGTTTTCGTCTACGGCGCGCTCGGCGGATTTACCGATTACGACCGAATTCCGGACTGGGCGATTTCGTTTAGCTTTTTTATGGGCGCAATCGGTATCGCCGTCGGAGTCTGGCAGATTAGCTCGCATCCTTTGTCGAAAATCGTCATCAATCGGAAGGCGAAAACGGTTGTTTTCACGCAGCGCGGATTATTTAAGAAAACGAATAGAGTTTTTCGTTTTGAAGAAGTTCAAAAATTTGCCGTTAAGGAAGGCGAAGACGACGAAAGCAACGCGATTTGGAAGACTGAATTGAGTTTGACGAGCGGCGAAACCGTCGAAATTACGAGCGTCTGGGAAAGAAAAGAAAAGGAATGCGAATACGCCGCCGAAACAGCTAACAATTTTTTGAGAAAATAAAATGGAAGAACGTCTGCAAAAACTTATCGCGCAAGCCGGAATCGCTTCGCGGCGCAAAGCCGAAGAACTCATCGCAAACGGCGAAGTTTCCGTCAACGGTGAAATCGTTACCACGCTCGGCACAAAAGCAAATCCCGAAACCGACCACATCAAAGTCGGCGGAAAATTGATAAACGAAAAGCTCAAACACCGCGAAAAAGTCTACGTTTTATTGAACAAACCGAAAGGCTATTTGTCGAGCGCGGCTGACCCGGAAGGCAGAAAATTGGTTACGGATTTGGTCGCGCCGAGCCTCGGCAGAGTTTTCCCCGTCGGCAGATTAGATTACAACACGGAAGGCTTGATAATTCTGACCAACGACGGCGAATTTGCCAATTTCGTTTCTTCGTCGAAGACCGTTCCAAAAGTTTATGAAGTAAAAGTAAAAGGCTTGCCAAACGCGAATGCGATAAACAAACTGCGTCGCGGAATTCTGCTCGAAGACGGTTTTAAAACCGCGCCCGCCGAAATCAAAGAATTAAAATCAACCGAAAACAACGGCTGGTTTGAAGTTACCTTGCGCGAAGGACACAACCAGCAAATCAGAAAAATGTTCGACGCTATCGCTCATTCAGTCGTCAAACTCAAACGAATCTCAATCGGACACATCAAAGACGACCGCATCGCCGTCGGCGCGTATCGTTTATTGGACGAAGATGAAATAAAACTTTTTACAAATCAACCGCAGAAGATTTCTAAAAAAGCCGCCCCGAAACGCGAATTCGATTCACAAAGAAATAAGACCCAGAAGCCGCAGACCGGAAAACATAAGCGTTAGCGCAATAAAATCAATCTGATTATCTTTATTTGATTGATTCAATTTCAAAATGCTGAGTAGATTTTAGCCCTAACCGTTTCAAATCGCTTTGAATTCTGTTAGTGAATTTATTATTTGAGTCTTTTATGCCTATTTTCATTCCCGCATTATCAATTGCCAAAGCCGCATAATCTTCTTTGTTCGGTAAATTATAATTGATATAAACGCCGTCTCGATTATTAGCGATTTTTTTATTCATTTTGCACATTTCATCTACAACGCGCTTTGAAATAGCACCTCGAATCAATACATTTTCAACAAATGAATCTTCTCTACAGTTTCTGATTAATTCCAGCTTATTGTCAGGTTTGGTTAAAGTAATTTCCTGCGAGATAAACTTGAACAGCTCTGCCTTCTGAAAATATGGCAACGGTCTGATGACAAGTTCATTCGTGCTTTCATCGGTAATCAGATTGTTAGGCGTTTGGCTGACTTGTGAAGAAAGAATTATCGCTTGAAATTTAATTTTTAATTTGTTGGGTAAATGTTCTTTTATTTCTCTATTTAATCTTTTGTGTAAATTTTTGATTTGTTCGATGCCGCCTTTTATATTCTTTCCGCCTTTCATTTCGATTATCGTGCAGAGGCAAAATCCTAAATCGGGTTTGTAGTAAAACACCATATAATCGGGTTTCCTCTTGCCTTCGTCAAAAAGCGAATCTTTCTCTCTATCCGTTTCAAACAACAAACAAAGCGACTCGTCCGATTCTCTGGGTGAAACGCGAAAATGCAAGCCGGTTTCCAACGGCGCGTTTCTTTCCGGCATTACGCAAAAGACAAGCAAATTTTCCAGAAAGTTAAAAGTATCTTTATCAAGTTTATTAGTTTCGGAAGGTCTTTTACTTTTACTTTTCGTTTGAGGTTTTTTCGCCTTTTTCATAGATTTCAAAAAACTTTTGCTGAATGTCTGCCGAAACGTCGCTTAGTTTGCCCCAGCTAATACCGTAATCTTTATCTTTTTTTAAGTCGTGAAGTTTTTGATTGCCCAATCTATCTTTCTTCATCTCATATGCGCTGACATCATTAGGGCTGAGAAACGCGCGGGCATCTTCGAGATAAAGTGATTTCGCCTGTTTTTCCCGAATCTTTTCGTCGGTCATATCGCCGCTAATCAGATTATTCAGATGCGACATAAAATAAGGGCTGTGCGTCGTCAGCAAAACATTCACGCCCGCATTAACCAGCATCCCCAAAACCTCAAGCAGTTTCGCCTGCGATTCAGGATGCAGATTCATTTCGGGTTCGTCAATAATCAGCAAATCGTTTTCCTGTGCGTGGTAACGTAAATACAACAATAGCGGCGCAAGTTGTTTGATTGACGATGAAGCATTATATAAATCAATATTTAAGCCTTTTTTGACATTGATTTTTATTTCCTTTCCACCAATTTTTGTTGGACTATAATTAGTTTTGTTATTTTGTTGCAGGTTTTTTTCAATATCGTCAGCAAGATAAGAGAAGTTTCCTTTCTCCAAATTATTTTTAAGTTCTAAATTTGTTAAGAATTTCAAGAAGTCCTCAATCGGCTCAGGATAGCGAATGTTTCTTTGTTGGAAAAAATTTAATTCTTCATCAAAAATAGGCAACGATGGTTGTTGAATAGATTTTCTATCCGCATCTCTTAGTAAATCATATCTCCTTGACTCAAGTATTTTATATGTAATTATTAACGCATTACGTTCGGCTGGCAATAAAACTGGATTAAAGAATAGAAGTTGTTTCAGGTCGAACCCCAAAGTGAAAGCAATTTGTTGAAGAAAAAATTCCTTTTCAAAGAAAATGCTATTGGATTTAGCACGAATAATGTTTTTATCTAAAGAAAGTTGAAAAGAATCTCCATGCTTACGTCTGGTGGAAACTATAAGTTTTTCCAGACTTTTCCTTACTTCATTATTTGTAAATTCAATTTCAAAACGTGTCTCTTTAAATATTTTTTTACTTGAATCTTGGAAAAAAACTTCTAATTCCTGTTCAAAACTACGAATTTGCTCTAAACATTCTTTATTCAAAAGTTGAAAGAAAATATTATTAATATTTAATGAATAAACTTCATTATTAAATTCATATAATTTTTTTATGCCTTTTAAAGTTTCCTCATCGAAATGCTCCATTCCCAAACTAACAAGATATGAACTATTTACCGCTCTTCCTAATCTTCGCAAAAGCCCATAAATTGAATAAGCAATATAAGTTTTATTAGAATTATTCGGACCGATGATAACGGTCAGCGGGCGCAAATCGAGCGTTGTTTTCTTGATTGCGCCGAGATTGGAAAATGTTATTTTCATTGTGTTTGTGCCTGTTTCAATTCCACAACGATTATAGACACAATTTTAGTTAATAAAAAGATTGGTGAGAAATTGAAAATATCAAGAGCGGTAAATTTTGCAGAATATAAGAAATTGCCCGGCTTTTATCTTCCCAATGCGCGATGTTCGACCATCAGACACGAATCCTGCACGACTTTTATTCCCGCTTTGGCAAGCGTTTCGGCAACCGCGTCGTTGCGAATTCCCGATTGCAGCCAGACGGCTTTCGGTTTTTTCGCCAGAATGTCTTCGGTGTGAATGGCAACATCAGCCGAGCGACGAAAAACATTTACAAGGTCAATGTCTTCGGGAATTTCAGCTAAACTTCGATAAACTTTTTTCCCTAAAATCTGTGTCGCTTCCGGGTAATAAACCGGCACGGGAATGACTTCAAAACCTGCCGAGACCAAATACTGCGGAACATAAAACGCGGGTTGAAACGATTGCGCTTCGGTTTTGATGCCGAGAACCGCGATGCGTTTTGTGTCGGCTAGTAAATCTTTTATTTCTTCATCTGTTTCAATTATATTATTTTGCCAATTCATAAAATCAATCGGTTTTTACTGTCGCGCAACCGAAAGTCGCGCGAGCCAGTTTTGGTATTTTTCTTTGGTCGCTTTTAACCAATCTTGAAATGTATTTGTTTCCGGGTTCTTTTGGTTCGCTTCAAATGCTTGTAGTTCAAGGAGAATAGTCTTTTTTACCAAATTTGCGGCTCCTTTGGTAGAATCCCGCAGACTCGTTTTTCCTCGCTCATTGGCAGGGGGAAACTGTTTCAAAAATTCATCGAAATCAGTTTGGTCGACATCAAAGTCGAGATTTGATAATTGTTGGCTGAACTTGTCAACTTGATAGTTATTTTTTGCCGCTTCATTAAGCAAGGAAATTATTCGTTTAAGTTGCGATGTTCTGCCGAATGTGAACGCCAGAAACTGAGCGGCGTTTTGGAGATTACCTTCATAAGTGCCGTCCGCGAAAACTACGCTGGTAACGGTCAGTATTAGATTTGGAGCGGCGGCGGGGATTTGTTCGCTCGCGTTCTTTTCGGGTTGAAATGTATTCGGAAGCACGTCCTCATAAATCTCTCCCGGCTTTATCAGAGGCTCGCCTTGAAACCCTTGCGGCATTCCAGATAGTTGAAAAGTATTATTTGATGTCGTAATAAAGGAAAACATACTGACGGCTTTCGTCGAATTGTTCATTACTTTTAATCTGTATGATGGAAGAGCGGAGTTATTCATCTCGACGGTAGCTTGCAAAGAATTGGTTTCGTTAACAACCGACGGGGCGGCGGAAACCGCTGGCGCAGCCTTGACGACGGAAAGCTCAAACGGCTCGACGCCGAACTTTGCCAATTCCTTCACCGTAACCGTTTCATTTTCGCGGATTAAATAAACCGCAACGAATTCTTCTTTTTCGTGAAACTTTCCCCGATAAACGGAACAAGTAACCTTGACACCATTTGCCTCGCCGCGCAGAACGAAATTGACGGCTTGAATGGGAAGCTCACCGGCGGGCAACTGCCAGTTCGAGATTTTTTGAAAAAGCGAAAACCAACCGCCTTCAGGTCCGGCTGACGGCTCGGGGACGGCTTGAAAAGAAGCCGGTTTTCCCTTAAAAGAAACAATTTTTAAGACAAGATTATTTGGAACATTTTTTTTCTGAGCAGTTTGAGCCAGACCAAAGATATTTCCGAAGCACAAAATAACAAATACTATCGCTAATTTTCTGTTCATAACTTTTTGCCAGTTCCAACCGCCCGGCTCGAATTGTTTCTCCTTATTTTATTTTTATGAAATCGGTTAATGGTAAGCACTTTTGAAAATTTATTCAAGGTTTTTCCGGCGAGCGAACCAAAATGCCCAGGCAATTAGAACAATTTGCAGCGGCAATCTCAAGTAAAGAGCGGTCGGGCTAAATTCAGGGAAAAGCTCCGCGTGTTGCGCCATAAAAACATTCGCCGGAAAAACCGCAATGAGCAGCGCAATCAAACCCCAAGCAGCGAGCCTTGAAAATTTTGGTATCAAAAGCAAAACGCCAAGCGCGATTTCAAAAACACCGCTCAGATAAATCAGAAAAAGATGCGCGGGCAAGTATGGCGGCATCATCTTTAGATAGAAATTGACGTTGACGAAGTGATACGCGCCCGCCAGCACAAAGCCGAACGCCAGAATGTATTTCAAAATCGCTTTAAGTTTCGACATCAAGCATCATCATACGCCTTCACCTAAACTTTAGCCTCGTAAATCAGATTAAACGGCGTTTCGGTCGCGCGTCGAAAGCGGCTGAAACCGCCGCTTGTCACAACTTCGCGTATCTTCGTTTCGCCCGCCTGCGCGCCCAAAGCCATTCCGACTTCCTGCGAACGTGAAGCGGGCGTGCAAATCAGCGTCGAAGCCGAATAAAAAATTCGTCCGATAGGATTATGGTTATCTTTGGCGTCGTCGTTGGCAAACGGTTCGACAATCATCCAGGTTCCGTCTTTTGCCAGAGATTGTTTGACGTGCGCCGCCGCGCCGATTGGGTCGCCCATATCGTGCAGACAATCGAAGAAAGTGACGAAATCATAATCGCCGCCCGAATAATCCTTCGCCTTTGCAATTCCGAAACTAACGCGGTCGGAAACTCCCGCTTCCTTTGCATTTGCCCGCGCCTGTTCGATTGAAGCGTCGTGATAATCGAACCCGACGAAAGTTGAATTCGGAAACGCTTCCGCCATTAAAATCGTCGAAGAGCCGAGACCGCAGCCGACATCGGCAACCTTTGCGCCCGCTTCGAGTTTCTCCCGCACGCCTTCGAGCGCGGGAATCCACGAGCCGATTAAATTCGCGGCGTAACCCGGACGAAAGAAAAGTTCCGTCCCGCGAAAAAGATTATGGTCGTGTTCGTGCCAACCGAGACCTTCGCCGGATTTGAATCTTTCAATCATTTTCGGCACGGCTCTTAAAGCGGCGGTTGCCAGAACGAACGCGCCGGGCAGATAAGCCATTCCCTTCTCGTCCGTCATCAGAAACTTTTGTTCTTCGGTCAAAAAATAGCTTTTCGTGTCGGCTTCGTATTCGATATAACCGCTTGCCGCCTGCGAATTGAGCCACTCGCGTATGTAACGCTCGTTGGTGTCCGTGCGCCGCGCCAATTCCTCCGAAGTAACGGGCGCGTCAGCTTCGCCCATCGCTTTATAAAGACCGAGACTTTCGCCGATAACGATTGCGCCCGCGCTCAGCGTCGCCCCTAAATCACCGACGAATTTGCCGAGCATCGCATTTAATTTTTCTTCATTGATTGCCATAGCTAAACTCCTTTTAGAAATATTTTATTGAATTTAAAAACAGAGTCGGCGAAAGATGGAAAATTGAACTTTTAGCTGTTCAATTCAATCGCACGGCTGGAATATTTTGCTTTAATAAAGCGCAGAATAAGCATCTTTTTTAAGACTATCAAATGTCTTGCCCGTTGTCAGTCGTCATCCGTTTCCTTTATACTTAAAACAACGAAACACAAACAAAAAGAACTATGAACTTTGAATTAAACGAAGAGCAGCAACAAATAAAATACAGCGTCCGCGAGTTTGCCGAAAGCGAGATTCTGCCGAACGTGATGGAATGGGACGAAACGCAGCATTTCCCGATTGAATTGCGCCCGAAACTTGCCGAACTCGGTTTGATGGGAGTTTTGTTTCCCGAAGAATACGGCGGCGCGGGAATGGGTTATGTCGAATACGCGACGATAATCGAAGAAATTGCGCGGGTTGACGGCTCTGTCGGATTGTCGGTCGCGGCGCACAATTCGCTTTGCTCGAATCATATTTTTATGTTCGGCACCGAAGAACAGAAACAAAAATATCTCGTGCCGCTCGCACAGGGCGAATCGTTTGGCGCGTGGGGTTTGACCGAAGCGCAAGCCGGTTCGGATTCTGCCGGGACGCGCACCAACGCCGTAAAAAACAACGGCGATTACGTCGTCAACGGCTCAAAAAATTTTATCACGCACGCGATTGCCTGCAACACCTGCGTCGCCGTCGCCGTCACCGACAAAGAAAAAGGCAACAAAGGAATTTCGGCGTTTATTTTCGACAAATCGATGGAAGGGTTTCGCTCGGACAAAAAGGAAAACAAGCTCGGAATGCGGGCATCCGAAACGGCTTCGGTCGTGTTTGAAGATTGCCGCGTTCCCGCCGAAAACCTTTTGGGAAATGAAGGCGAAGGTTTTATGCAGGCGATGAAAATTCTCGACGGCGGCAGAATTTCAATCGCGGCGTTGTCGGTCGGCATCGCGCAAGGCGCGTTTGAAGCGGCGGTCAAATATGCCAAAGAGCGTCATCAATTCGGTCAGCCGATTGCGGAATTTCAGGCGATTCAATTCAAGCTGGCTGATATGGCGACACAAATCGAAGCCGCGCGGCTTCTGACTTTGCAAGCCGCGTATTTGAAAGACAACGACAAACGGGTTACAAAACAATCGGCGATGGCAAAACTTTACGCCTCCGAAGTCGCCGTGCGCGCTGCCGAAGAATCAATCCAAATTCACGGCGGCTACGGTTACACGAAAGATTATCCGGCGGAAAAGTATTGGAGAGATTCAAAACTCTGCACAATCGGTGAAGGAACTTCAGAGATTCAAAGAATGGTGATTGCCAAACAATTACTCAGAGCGTAATTTCATAATAACGTAAAGCTTTTTTGTGGAATAAATCATCAAAGGCGAGTCTGAAAAATTGGCTCGTCTTTTTATATTTAATCCGTGAAACATTTTACTGTTTCTTGTTGCACTGATGAAACAGTCGTGTTATATTCTTTTCGCAATTCCAAAATTCAATTCAAAGAAGGAGAAAATTTATGAGTTTAAGCGATACTTTCGCCGGAGAATTACAACACGAGGCAGTTTCTACACGCAAGTGTCTGGAACGGATAACCGAAACGACTTTCGATTGGAAACCGCACGAAAAATCAATGGGGATGTTGCGGCTGGCGACGCATATTGCGGAAATGTTCGGTTGGGTCAAGAGTACGGTCGAAAAGCCGGAGCTTGATTTTGCGGGAATGGATTACAAACCGTTCGTGCCGAAAACGACTGCCGAATTAGTCGAGTTTTTAGATAAAAATATTGGCGAAGCTATCGAATCACTCAAAGACGTTTCGGATGAAACAATGCTGGGAAATTGGAAAATGCGCGACGGCGACAAAATCTATTTCGATATGCCGCGCATCGCGGCTTTGCGCGGTTTTGTTCTCAAACACCTTGTCCATCATCGCGGACAGCTTTCGGTTTACCTGCGTCTGAACGACATTCCCGTCCCGGAGATTTACGGACCTTCGGCTGATGAAGGCTCAATGTAATTTTCAATTAAGAATTAAGAATTAAGAATTACAAGATTGTTTTCTCCTGATTCTTAATTCTTAATTCTTGATTTTCACTTTACGCATCGCTCAATATTTCTTTTGATTCATAACTAACTTCTTTCCGTTTCGTTCTGACAAACCACAAAACGCCCGCGCTTGCCGACAAGATGCCGGAAATTACTGTTAGTAATTGCGGTGAAATTGCCAGCATTGACCAGCTTGCCGCATAACTGGACAAACCAAAAACGGTCATTTCCGCGCCTCTGTCCAAGGTTGAAATTCGCCCGCGAATATAATCGGGCAGGCTGCGCTGAAACATCGTTTCCTGCACGGCGTATTCGACGCCGACGATTGCCCGCGAAACAAAACAGAAAAACATAAACAGCCACAAACTCGGCATATAACCGGCAATCGCAAACAAAATGCCGTGAACGATTAGAGTCCAAACGATAAACGGGCTGTTCCAATTTTTGCGGTCGAGATAAGTTGACGTGCGATGTGCAATCATCATTCCGAGAAACAAACCGAAACCGCTCGCCGTCCAAAGCAGAGCGACCGCCAAATCGGGATTCCAATTTTCTCTTCCGGCAAAGACGATTCCGCCCATTCGCTCGAAAACGACATTTATTGCGCCGCCGCCGGTCGCCCAAATGATGTTCATCAAAAGAATCGTCAGGGCAAAATGATTTTTGATTGTGTAATGAAAACCTTCTTTTAATTCGGTGAAAAAAGACGCTCTTTGTTTTTGGTTTAATTCATAATTATTAATTCTTAATTGATAATTTTCCTTCTCCCGCGTCGCTTCTTCGGGAATCAGCCAGACCGAAAACGCTGATACGAGAAACGAAGCCGCGTTGATGATGAAGGCGACTTTGTAACCGAAAATCGCCGCCGCCCAACCGCCGAGCGCCGAACCGACTGCCATCAGCAGAAATCTGGTCGAAAACATCAGCGCCGTTCCCGCCAGAAGTCCTTCTTTGCCGGTTAAATTCGGCGTCGTCGCATTTTTCGCGCCGTCGAAAAACGCGCCGAAAGTCGAAAGCAAAACCGTCGCCAGATATGCAATCCAGAGATTTTCCGCACTTGAAACAAACAGAAACATCAGCGCGATGCCAACTCTCGTCAAATCCGAAACAATCATCACTGTCCGGCGCGAAAAACGGTCGACGAAAGTTCCGGCAATCGGCGAAAAAAACGCGAACGGCAAAAGCCGACAGACAAATAAAATCCCCGCCGCCGTCGGCGAAGCGTCCGAAACGACGCGCACCAGACCTAAACCGGCGATAAAATTAAACCAGTTTCCCAGTTCGGACACGACTTGACCGCATAACAGATTGCGGAAATTTCGGTTTCCTTTTAATAATTGTGAATATGTTAAATTCATTTCAATTTTTTATTTTGGATTTTGGATTTTGGATTGGATAGTGTTAACCGGCAGTCGCCGGTCATTCGCTGCAATTGTTATAAGAACAAGCAGCAATTAACGACCGGTGAGAAATTAACAATCCAAAATCCAAAATCCAAAATAAAAAAGCCGTCAGGCTCGAAACCTGACGGCTTTTACCTTCAACACATTTAAATTTTCAAGTTCCCGTAAAATTCGGCTGGCGTTTCTCGAAAAATGCCTGAACGCCTTCTTTGAAATCATTGGATTTGCCCGATTCGATTTGCAGTTGATGTTCTAAATCGAGCTGCGCGGACAAATCGTTTGAAAAACTCGCATTGAGCATCTTTTTTATTCGCCCGATTGAAGCAGTCGGCACAAGCGCGAGTTTCTTTGCCATTCGCATCGCTTCTTCCATTAAACTTTCCGCCGCGACCAGGCGATTTATCATTCCGATTTTTTCGGCGCGTTCCGCGGTCAAAGTCTCGCCCGTCATAAAAAGTTCAGCCGCAAGTTTTTCGCCGACGGCTCGCGGTAAAAAGAAACTTCCGCCGCAATCGGGCGAAAGTCCGATTCGCGCGAACGCTTCATTAAACGTCGCGTTTTCCGCAGCGATCACGATGTCGCAAGCGAGAGCGAAATTTGTTCCCGCGCCCGCGCAGACGCCCTGCACCGCCGCGACAAAAGGAATCGGCGTTTCGCGTATCAGCAAAATAACCGCGTGCAGAGCCTTCAGTGGTTCTTCCATAAACGCTTCGATTCTGCCTTCCTTTTGCCACATCATTTGCATCTCGCGCAAATCACCGCCCGAACAAAACGCGCGTCCCGAACCCGTTAAAACGACGGCTCGCGCTTTTTCATCAATCGCTTTGTTAATCGCTCCGCGCAAATCCTTCGTGAGCTGCAAAGACAAAGCATTGAGCGCGTCGGGACGATTCATCGTAATAATCGCCGCCGATTCGTCTCGTTCGTAATTTACGGTTTCAAAACTCATTTTTTTAAATAGCCGCCAAAAGACTCGAAAGCAACATAGATTTTTTGAATTTTTTGCGCTCTTTTTGCGGCAAATTTTTAAGCGAAGCGAACTCTCGACTTGCTTGCCTGATGACAATCTTTGCACAGCACCGAGCGTCCGACTTTCGGTTGAAACGGAACGTGGTCGTGCTTGCCGCAATGGTCGCAGACGATTTCAAATCTGGTCGGCGCGTTGACGCCGATTGCCGCTTTTTTCGAGCGGCATCTTTGACATCGCTGCGGCTGCATCATATTTCGCTGATAAAATGTTTGCTGTTCCTTTTCCGTAAAAACAAAAGTTTCTTTACATTGCACGCAAGGGATTTCTATTTCTGGCATCGCTTTTTCTCCTTCGCTTCCGAGTCTTTGCCGAAAGTGTAACATAGATAACTAATAGGTGATAACTGATAACTGATAAGTATAAATTGGCTTTTAATTATCAGTTATCACCTATCAGTTATCACCTATTTAGTTCCGCAACGTGATTCCTGACCGTTTCGCCCAATGTTTCCAGATTGTATCCGCCTTCGAGACACGAAACGATTCTGCCCGCGCACGTTTCGTTTGCCCATTGCTTCATAGTCGCGGTCATCGAAACAAAATCTTCGTCTTCCAATTTCATTTGTCCGAGCGGGTCGCTTTCGTGCGCGTCAAATCCGGCGGAAATC
Organism: uncultured Pyrinomonadaceae bacterium; assembly: GCA_964235785.1. Lineage (GTDB taxonomy): Bacteria > Acidobacteriota > Blastocatellia > Pyrinomonadales > Pyrinomonadaceae. The sequence continues at coordinate 36,304 of CAXSBF010000005.1, forward strand.
ATTATCAAATCGGGTTTGAAATTTTTGCGAATGTCATTGATTGCGTCTTCAAACATTCGTTTTTGAACTTTGGCTGGAGTTTGCGCTTTGACGGGCGCGTTCAGCGTAAAACCTTTGCCGCGTCCGTAGCCGATTTCGCCCCGCGAACCCGTTCCCGGATACCACGGATATTGGTGCATCGAAAAGAAAAAAACCGTCGGGTCGTCAAAGAAAATTCCCTGCGTCCCGTTGCCGTGATGCACGTCCCAATCGACGATTGCCACGCGCTCGATTTCCTTATATTTATTCTGCGCGTAACGGGCGGCGACGGCGATATTATTAAACAGGCAAAAACCCATCGCGTGTTCGCCCGTCGCGTGGTGACCGGGCGGACGCGCCGCGAGAAAAGCATTTTGCGCGTCGCCGCTCATTACCGCGTCAACCGCCCGACACGCGCCGCCTGCCGCATAAATCGCCGCGTCAAACGAGTGCATCGAAATTATCGTGTCGGCGTCGAGAAAAGTTTCGCCCGCTTCAAACGCTTTTTCAACACGGTCAAAATGCTGTTTCGTATGACACGCCTGAATTATTCCGCGCGAAACTTTTTCGGCTTCGACAACAGTCAGCGATTCCCAAAAGTTCTTATCGCTTTCGAGAGCGTTCATCACGACTTCGTAACGCTTCGGCGTTTCGGGATGACCGATTCCGGTGTCGTGTTTTTGATAAATCGGATGATGGACGAGTGTTGTTTTCATAAGAGAAATTTAACATAAGAAATTTACAGGGATAACAGGATGCACAGGGATAATAAAAATTCATATTTAAAAATCCCTCTAAATAATCTTCTTATCCTTGTCTATCCTGTCATCCCTGTAAATTTTCTTCAAATAAATGCAGTTTCGTGAAGCAGTTCACCCGTCGCAAACCTTTCCAAATTCAAACACGAAACATCCAAAAAATCTGCTTTGCCGTCCAGAATGATTTCGGCAATCGCTCTGCCCGCAGCAGGCGAGTGCATAACGCCGTGTCCGCTAAAGCCGCAGCAAAAATACAACCCTTCTATTTCGCAGCCGCCGATAATTGCGTGATGGTCGGGCGTGTTTTCATAAAGTCCGGCGCGGCATTTTTCCCTGATAATTTCGGTTGCGGCTAAAAACGGCGCGCGATGTTTTGCTTTTTCATAAACTTTAGCGGTAAAAGATTCGTCGAAATCCGTATCGAAACTCGAATTTTCGTCAGCATCGGGATACGCAAACAAAACTTCATTTCGGGAGTCTTTCGCCGGGCGAAAATGAAAACCATTTGATAAATCAATGACCATCGGAAGATTTTCCTGCAAATCCCTTTCGCTTTTTGCCCAAACGATCTGGCGTTTTAGAGGCTCGACCGGCAAATCGATTCCAGCCGTTTTCGCTAAACTACTCGACCACGCGCCCGCGCACAAAACGATTTTTTCGCATTCGATTTTCCCTTGGTTTGTTTCCACCGATTTAACTCTGCCGTTTGCGGTTTCGATGGCAAAAACTTCCATCTCATTTTGAATCGTCGCGCCGTTTTCAATCGCTTTCTTTGTAAAACCGTCCAGAATGCCGAGCGGATTGATAAAACCGTCGCGCCCGCCGAAACTGCCGCCGACAATATCTTCGCAATTCAAACCATTGACGATTTCAGAGATGATTTTCGTATCAACAATTTCAATCTCTTTCACGCCGAGCGTTTTTTGTTTCTCGACGTTTCCCTTCAAGTAATCAAACTGCTTTTCGTCGGTTGCAATAAATAAATATCCGCGCGGATCATAACCGCAATCTGCGCCGGTTAATTCGTTAAATTTCGAGAAAATTTCTAATGAATAAAGCGACATTTTGATATTGATGTCGGTTTCAAATTGAGCGCGAACGCCGCCGGTCGCCTTTCCGGTCGAACCTTCGCCTTGCCGCTTTTCGCGTTCCAAAATCAAAACATCCTTCGCGCCGCGCGCCGTCAAATGATAAGCCGCGCTCGCGCCGACGACACCGCCGCCGATGATTATGATTTCAACATTTTCCATAAAATACTTAGCCACAGAGGACACAGAGTTCACAGAGAGTTTTTAAGGGTTTCACTGTGAACTCTGTGTCCTCTGTAGCAAAAATCATTTAGCGAAAATCTGCGAAAAGTCGGCAAACGCTTTGAATTCGAGCGCGTTGCCGCTTGGGTCTAAAAAGAACATTGTCGCCTGCTCGCCCGTCTGTCCTTGAAATCGGATTTTGGGTTCGATAACAAAATCCACGCCTTTGTTTTTCAGATTTTCGGCAAGTGTTTTGAATTCGTCCATCGGCAAAACAATTCCGAAATGCGGCACGGGAACATGGTCGGCGTCAACTTCGTTTCGGTGCTTGACACCGGCGCTTTCCGGCGCGAGATGCGCGACGATTTGATGACCGAATAAATCAAAATCAATCCAGGCGTCCGAGCTTCTGCCTTCTTCGCACTCTAAAACTTCGCCGTAAAATTTCCGCGCCGCTTCCAAATCGTTCACCGGAAACGCCAAGTGAAATAAGTTTTTCATAATTGATAAATTTTAATTGATACGCGACATTTTGAAAACTTGTTAGAAAAGATTTGTTTAATTACGGCAATATAAATTTCAAAACTCTCTTTTTGAAAGAATAAAAAAGCGACGAAATTTAACAATCTCGCCGCTCATCTTATTGATAATTATTTTCCATTACTGCCAGTTTTGCGGCGGTGGCGGACTGAACATATTTTGTTGCGCTCCGCCCAGATAAAAACGTTTTCCTTCCTCGCCGAACAGAAACCAGAGTCCGTAAACTCCGGCTGCCGTGCCAAACGGAAACGATAGGAGCGCGATGATGCTGGCGACGATTCCCCAATTTCGCGCCTTCGGATTTTCCTTGAGCATTTTCCAACCGCCGAGAAGCTGCGGAACTATAAATAAGAGCGAGAAAAAGAAAATAAATATCATCACGCCGATAAACACCGCGCCCACCATTTGTTCTTCCTGTTTTCTCGCGCCGGCAATCATCGCCGTTCCGAGACCGCCATAAATCAAAACCATAAAAACCACTAAAAGCGTCTGCAACGCGCCGTGAATCATCAAAAAAATCCCGATTAATTTGTTATGCTCTTTTGCTGTCATTGTTTTTCTCCTAAAAAATTTGCGATTAGCGTAATCGAATAATAATTCAAATTACGCTAATCGCAAATAAAAAGTTTTCGTTGAATTGAGAATTACGGAAACATTTTCTTCAATTCTTAATTCCTAATTGACTTCAGTCTCTTTCAACTGCCATTGCCACCGAATTTCCGCCGCCCAAACACAACGCGGCAACGCCCTTTTTCGCCCCGCGCCGTTTCATTTCGTAAAGCAGCGTCGTTAAAATCCGCCCGCCGGAATTGCCGATAGCGTGTCCGAGCGCGACCGCGCCGCCGTTGACGTTGACTTTTTCCATCATCAAACCGAGTTCCTTCATTACGCCCAAAGCCTGCACGCTAAATGCTTCGTTCAGTTCAAAAAGGTCAACTTCTTCCATCGTCCAACCGGCTTTTTCCAGAACGTTTTTTACGCCCTGCACGGGCGCCATCATAATGTATTTCGGCTCGATGCCCGAAGTCGCATACGCCACGATTCTGGCGAGCGGTTCGACGCCGAGTTCTTTGGCTTTTTCGGCTGAAGTTACGACAACCGCCGAAGCGCCGTCATTAATGCTCGAAGCGTTTCCCGCCGTTACCGTGCCGCCGTCTTTTTTGAACGCCGGTTTCAGTTTTCCCATACTTTCGGCTGAAGCGTCTTCCCGAATACCTTCGTCCTGGTCAAAGATGACGGGTTCGCCTTTTTTCTGCGGAATTTCAATCGGAACGATTTCGTCTTTGAAACGTCCCGCGCTTCTGGCTTCCGCCGCCTTGCGGTGCGAGTTGTAGGCATATTCGTCCTGCTCGCCTCGCGCGATTTGGTATTTTTCCGACACGATTTCGCCCGTATTACCCATATGCCAATTTTCAAACGGACACCACAAACCGTCGTGAATCATCAAATCGACGACTTTATTGTCGCCCATTCTCAAACCGTCACGCGCCGTCGGCATCGCGTAAGGAATGTTCGACATCGATTCCATTCCGCCTGCAACGACAAAATCCGCGTCACCCAATTTCACGGCTTGCGCGGCGAGCGCGACGGCGCGAAGTCCCGAACCGCAAACCATATTCACCGTCAAAGCCGAAACTTCCGGCGGAAGCTCAGCCTTCAAAGCCGCTTGTCTTGCCGGTGCTTGTCCGAGTCCGGCTTGCACGACGCAGCCCATAATCACTTCGTCAACGTCTTCCTTATTTATCCCTGCGCGTTTGACTGCTTCTTTAATAACAATACTACCCAAATCCGTCGCCGAAAACGGCTTCAAACTTCCCTGAAACTTCCCTGTTGCTGTTCGCGCGGCACTTATAATTACTGCGTCTTTTGTATCTGTCATTTCTATTATTCCCTTTTTAATTTATCAACTTTTTCTAAAGCAATTTCCAAAGCCGTTTTCGGCTCGCCTAAATTTCTTCTTTCAAACTCCTCTCGAAAGTCTTCCAAAAGCGGCAAGTCGCTCAAATCCTTTTCTCGGTTAGATGCTTTTTTGCTGGCGATAATGTCCAGAAGATTTGCCACCGGAAAATTTTCGATGACAATCATTCTTTCTCGCGCTTTCTCGAAACTTTCGATACCGTCGGGCGCAAAAATCAAATCCAAATCGAACGGACCGGTTTTGATTTGAACAAAATCACTACCTCGGGTTATTTGCTTTTCAATCTCTTCGGTAATATCAAAACCAATTTCCGCCAAAGCCGAAACTATTCTTCTACCGTTTTCCTCTGATTTTTTCGGAAACAAATCCACATCCTGGGTCGAAGCCGGATAACCTAATAAAATCGCGCCGCTTTTGCCGATAAACATATATTCAACTTTATATTTAGCAAAAGCCGAAGCTACTTCCCGCGCTTGTCGAGGCTGAAAATAACCGCGAAATTTATTTTCCATCTTCGTCCGTCTTGACTAGTTTGTAGCCCAAATATCTCGGTAATGTTTCATCAGCCCATTTTCGATAATCTTCCATTTTTTCAAAAGCGCGGAACGGCACGTCATCCAAAACAGGTTTATACTGTCGAAAGAATCCGTATTTTATTCTGTCTTCGACGCTTCTCTCTAACTGTCTGCGGCATTGCTCCTTAAAATCTTCCATACTTTTCAGTCTTTCATTGGCAGAAATATGTGTCAAGCGCCCGACATTTTTGAATTTGCCGTAATAATCCTTTAATTCTCGCCGATGTCTTCATTCCAAATTTCAGGATTTACTTTGATGTAATCAGCAAGCATTTTTATACATTCCTGCGAATTGAGATTTATAACTTCAACGCCGTTTTCTTTGAGCCATTCGATTCCGCCATCGAAATTCTCAGCTTCGCCAACAATGACTGTTCCGATTTTGAATTGCCGGACGAGTCCCGAACAATACCAGCACGGCGCGAGCGTCGTAACCATTATTTTGTCTCGATAAGTTCGCTGTCTTCCGGCTTTGCGGAAGGCGTCGGTTTCTCCGTGAACCGATGCGTCGTTTTCCTGCACGCGGCGATTGTGTCCGCGCCCGAGCAAATTTCCATCTTTATCAAACAAAGCGGCGCCGATTGGAATTCCGCCTTCCGCTAAACCTTTTCGCGCTTCTTCAACAGCGATATTAAGCATTGCCGTGTAATCGAGATTTTTATCCATACAAACATTTTATAACATTTGCCGCCCGTCAGCCGCCGTGAAATTTGCTTTTTGTGAAACATTCATTTAACTTTCTCTGTATAACAAATAATTTTCCAAGCAGTTTCCAAATCCAATTCAGCAGGTAAATTTTCAATGTCCAAAACACTTTTGTCTCGTGTATTCGTCTCAGCATTCAAAACGAAAACGTCGATTATTTTATCGATTGCGCTTTGCCTGATTGCTTCGGTATTTGCCGAGGCGCAAACACCGCAAACCACTCCGAGTCCTCGTTTTGCGCCTGCGCCGCAAACTTCGCCGACGCCCGCCGTCGCGCCGACTCCGAAGACGGCGCAGAAACCTTCCGACCCGCTCAAAAATTTCCGCTATCGTCTGATTGGACCTTTTCGCGGCGGTCGCGTCGGCGCGGTCGCGGGCGTTCCGTCGCAGCCGGGAGTTTATTATTTCGGCGCAACGGGCGGCGGCGTCTGGAAAACTACCGACGGCGGCGAGAATTGGCAAAACGTCTCGGACGGATTCTTTAAAACCGGCTCGGTCGGCGCGGTTGCGGTTGCCGAATCCGACCCGAATATCGTTTATGTCGGAATGGGCGAGGAAACCGTGCGCGGCAACGTTTCGCACGGCGACGGCGTTTATAAATCGACTGACGCGGGCAAAACGTGGAAATTCATCGGCTTGGGCGACACCCGCCAAATCTCGCGTGTTCGCGTCAATCCGAAAAATCCCGACATCGTTTATGTCGCCGCGCTCGGTCATTTGTGGGGAAACAATCAGGAGCGCGGAATTTTCCGCTCGAAGGACGGCGGTAAGACCTGGCAAAAAGTTTTATACAGAGACGACAAAACCGGCGCGAGCGATTTAGTGTTTGACCCGAACAATGCGAACATTCTTTACGCCGGATTCTGGGAGGTCAATCGCACGGCGTATAGCTTTAACGGCGGCGGCGCGGGAAGCGGTCTCTTTAAATCAATCGACGGCGGCGACACCTGGACGGAAATTTCGCGCAACCGCGGCTTGCCGACCGGCGTTTTGGGCAAAATGAACGTCGCGGTTTCGCCGCTTAACTCGCAGAGAGTCTGGGCAATGGTCGAAGCCAAAGACGGCGGACTTTTTCGCTCGGACGACGGCGGCGACACCTGGCAAAAGATGTCCGATAGTCCCGGCATCCGGCAGCGCCCTTGGTATTACAATCGCGTTTATGCAGATACGCAAAATGCCGATACCGTTTATGTCTTAAATGTCGGTTTCTTCAAATCGACCGACGGCGGACGCACATTGTCGAACATCGGCGTGCCTCATTCGGACAACCACGATTTATGGATTGCGCCGAATGACGCGGAACGAATGATTGAAGGCAACGACGGCGGCGCGAATGTTTCGAGCGACGGCGCGAAAACTTGGACAGCGCAAGACCAGCCGACCGCGCAGTTTTATCGTGTCGCGCTCGACAATGATTTTCCGTATAACATCTACGGTGCACAGCAGGACAATTCGACAGTTCGGATTGCCAGTCGCTCAAACGGCTTTTCGATTACAGAAAATAATTGGTATGACGTTGGCGGCGGTGAGTCGGGCTGGATTGCGCCTTTGCCGACCGATTCAAGCATCGTTTTTGCCGGAAGCTACGACGGGCTTTTAACGCGCGACGATCATCGCACCGGGCAATCGAGAAACGTTGACGTTTATCCCGACAACGCGATGGGCGCGGGCGCGGACGTTCAGAAATATCGTTTTCAATGGAATTATCCAATTCTTTTCTCGCCGCATCAGTCCAACGGCGTTTATCCGCTTTACACTGCCGGAAATGTTTTGTTTCGCTCCATGAATCAAGGCTCGTCGTGGGAAGCAATTTCGCCGGATTTGACGCGCAACGATAAATCGCGCCAGAAATCCTCCGGCGGCGCGATAACGCAGGACAACACGAGCATCGAGTATTACGACACGATTTTTACCGTCTCCGAGTCGCCCGTGCAAGCCGGCGTAATTTGGACTGGAAGCGACGACGGTTTGGTTCAAGTTACGCGCGACAACGGAAAAAATTGGGCAAATGTTACGCCGAAAGGAATGCCTGAATGGATTCAAATAAATTCGATTGACGCTTCGCCCTTTGACGCGGGAACGCTTTATGTCGCCGCGACCAATTACAAAAACGACGACCTTAAACCGTATCTTTACAAAACGAACGATTACGGTAAATCGTGGAAGAAAATCGTTTCGGGAATTCCGAACGATGCCTTCACGCGTGTCGTCCGCGAAGACCCGAATCGCAAAGGTTTTCTGTATGCCGGAACTGAAACGGGACTTTATTATTCGGCGAACGACGGGGAAACGTGGCAAAGTTTGCAGTTGAATTTGCCGATTGTGCCGATCGCCGATTTAGCGATTCACAAGCGCGAAAAGGATTTGGTGGTTGCCACGCACGGACGCGCTTTTTACGTCCTGGATAATTTGCCGATGCTTTATGACTTGGCAGCCGCACAAAAAGCCGATTTTTATTTATTCAAACCCAAAGATACTTACCGCACGGCGGGCGGCGGTGGTTTCCCGCTCGGCGCGACAGCGACCGCCGGCGCAAATCCGCCGAACGGCGTGGTCGTCAATTATTATTTGAAGGACAAGCCGACCAAAGAAATTGCTTTGGAGTTTTTGGACGCGAGCGGAAAAACCGTTCGCAAGTTCACAAAAAGAATCGAAGCAAATGCGAGCGGCGCGGAAGCCGAATCTGCTCCTGCCGGACGAGGTGGCGGTGGCGGCGATCCGTCAATCCCGACTGAAAACGGCGTCAATACGTTTGTCTGGAATTATCGCTACCCGAACGCAACGACTATCCCGGGTTTGATTCTCTGGGGCGGAAGTCTTGCCGGACAACGAATTGTGCCGGGCAATTATCAAGTGCGTTTGAGTGTTGACGGTAAAGCAGTTTCAACCGAAAGTTTCGCTCTGAAAGCCGACCCGCGACTGGCGACGACGCAGGAAGATTTCGCCAAACAATTCGATTTGATGTCGAAAATTAACACTAAAATTTCCGAAACACACAACGCGATTTTGGAAATCCGCGACGTAAAAAAACAACTGGAAGATTTGACCGGACGGATGAAATCGCCCGACCAAAAGGATTTGGTTGATAAGGCAAAAGACATTTCAAAACAACTGACGGCGGTTGAAGAAGAATTGAATCAAACGAAAATTAAAAGCGGACAGGATGCTTTGAATTACCCGATTAAATTGAACAATAAACTCGCCGCGCTCGGTGCGTCGGTTGACGGTTCGGACGATGCGCCGACGGCTCAGTCTTACGAAGTTTACAATGATTTGACGGCGAAAATCGACGTGCAGCTTGCGCGTCTGGCGGAAATAAAGTTGAAGGATATTGCAGAGTTTAACCGGCAATTTGCGGCGAAGAGTTTGCCCGTGATTGTAACGAGAAAGTGAAAAACTAATAACGAAAAACTAAAAGTGAAAAACCGAAAACTTAAATCTTAAATTTTTCACTCTTCACTTTTAGTTTTTCACCTATTTGCGGAGCAAAGCTGTGTCTCAGGATTTTAAAGCAGGCGATTATTTAATTTTCCAAATCGAAAGCGCTTACGGGCTTTTGCGGATTTTGGCGATTGAAGAAACAGAGAGCGGAACTGTCTGGCATCTCGCCGCTTACAACGAAATGTTTCTCGACATCGAAACGGCGGACGCGGCGCTCGAAAATTCATCGTCGCTGACCGTCAGCCGCCCGCATCTCGCTGTAACGAACCGCGCGTTTGAAAGCACGCAAGTCGCGCGAATGAAAAACGAATCTTTAACAGAAGGCGAATTGAAGTCTTATCAAAACTGGAAGGAAAATCCGAATCAAAAGGTTTCCGACATTTCGGTTAGACTGCTTCTCGGTTTGCGTTAAGCGGAGTTTTGTTTTTCAACTAAACGTCCGGTTGTGTTTTCCGTCACGCTAATCGGCACGACATCGCTTAAATCCGCAGTCGGCAGAGTTTTTCGTTGCGAAAATTTATCTCCTGTAACTTCCTTTTGCGAGTCCGATTTTTCGCTCTTAGACTTAAATTGTTTTGCCCATTTTTGAACCAGGAAGAAATTGGCGGCGTGCCAGATTGTGTTGCAAATCAAAGTTGCCGCCGCCAGATAAATTACCATCGGAATATTAAATCCGGTAGCATACAACCACAACACGACAAGTAATGACAAAACTGAAGCAATCAAACTAACGCCGCTAATAATGTTTGCCGTTTGTTGCGGCGTATTTACACCAAAAACGAGCCGAGAGTTTTTGCTCGAATCCGGTAAAAATTCGCCGCAGTTTCGGCAATAGGCGTTTTCTTTTTGGTCAGCTTTGCCGCAGTTTGAACAATACATATTCTTAACTACTGTTTTCTCGACTGTTGATTTAATGTTTTAGTCGTATTCTCCGCTACGCTCGTCGGCACGACATTTGAAAAATCGGCTTCGGTCAAAAGGTATCTCGTTTTTGCCGATTGGAAAATATTCTTATCGCCCTGTTGCGCCGCCGGTTCGATTTCGCCATCGCTTTTTCTGCGTTCAAAAGTTTTCTTTAGCTTCAGCCCGACTCGAAAAGTCGAAAACTGCCAGCCGCACATTGCCAGAAGGAAAGCCGCGACGAGATAAATTATTGACGATGTTTCCGGTTTGTTCCAAAAAGTCGCATACAACAAAATCGCCAATGTGAGACTGACCATTCCGCTCAGAAAATTCAAAATCAAATTTGCGCGAATTTGTTCTTCGGGCGTATTTCCGCCCATTGTAAAACTTCTTTTTTTGTCGCTATAGTCGGGAAGAAACTCACCGCATTGCCGGCAGTAAGTATTTAAGGTTTGCTCGGCTTTTCCGCAATTTGAACAATACATAATTTCATTTATCATTCAACATTAGTCTTTTATCACAACGTCAATCTATTGAGAAATGTTCATTGGTAATTGAACATTTCTCAATGATTAAATGCTAAATGTTCCTTCGTTTAAGCTCCTTGTCTATCAACTCGAGTTCGCGGCTGACTTGTCCGGTTACCGCCGTATTTTCTTTGGCGCGGCGAATCAAATAAGGAATCGCGTCTCTGACCGGACCATACGGCACGTATTTTGAAACATTGTAATCGTTGTTTGCCAAAATGTAAGAAAGATTGTCGCTCATTCCGTAAAGCTGCGAAAAATAAACGTGCGGATGATTGTGCGAGATGCCTTTTCGGTGCAGCGTTTCCGCCAGACGGCAAACGCTTTCTTCGTTATGGGTTCCGGCGACAAAAGCGATTTGCTCGACATTTTCCAGACAAAAATCAACCGCCGCATCGAAATCACGGTCGGTTGCGGCTTTATCCGGTTGAATCGGCGACGGGTAATTCATCTCGGAGGCTCGCATCTGTTCCTTTTCCATATACGCGCCGCGCACGAGTTTGACCGCCAAAATATAATTTCGCTGTCTCGCTTTTTCGTAGGATTTTTTCAAAAAATCAAGTCGGTCAAGCCGGTAAAGCTGAATGGTATTGTAAATAATCGGCTTTTCAAGATTGAATTTTTCCATCATCTCAATCGCCAGATTATCAATCGCGTCCTGCACCCAGGATTCTTCCGCGTCAATAAACACGGGTTGTTCGAGTGAATGCGCGTATTCACACAACTCTAAAACTCGCCTTTTGACCGCTTCCCATTCGCTCGCTTCGTTTTTCAACAATTCCTTTCCCTGACTCGCCTTTTCTAAAACCGCGTAAGAGCCGAGACCCGTAACTTTGAAAACGGCGAATGGAATATCAAGGTCTTCTTTGGCGCGTGTAATCGTGCGATGGATTTCGTTTTTCGTGCTTTCAAAAACCGCGTCTTCGGATTTGCCTTCGACCGAATAATCGAGAATCGTGCCGATTTTCGACGCGCCCAGTTTTTTCACCGTCGTGTCGCATTCTTCAATCGTTTCGCCGCCGCAAAAATGTTTGAAAACGGTTTTTTTAACTAAACCTTTGACCGGAATATGCAGGCGAAAGGCAAGCTCCGTCAATTTTGTGCCGATGTTCGTCAAAACGGGCGAATTCATCAGCCGGAACATCCGATATTTTTCTTTTAATTCAGGATTTGATTTATCGGCAAAGGCGATTGCCGTGTCTTGAAGATTCAATTTGAAATCGTCCATAAAAATAATTTACCACAGAGACGGAAAAAAAAATGGTAAATGGTAAATGGTAAATTTTTAGTTTTTCATATTTACCATTTACCATTTACCATTTACCATTATTCTAACTATGAGCAAATCACTTCCAAAGCGAGCGGAAAATTATTCCGAGTGGTATAACGAAATCGTCAAACGCGCCGATTTAGCGGAAAATTCCGCCGTGCGCGGCTGTATGGTGATAAAACCTTACGGCTATGCAATCTGGGAAAAAATGCAGCGGGCGCTCGACGATATGTTTAAGGAAACAGGGCATCAAAATGCCTATTTTCCGCTCTTTGTGCCGAAATCCTTTCTGGAAAAAGAAGAGGAACACGCCGAAGGTTTTGCCAAAGAATGCGCCGTCGTAACGCATTATCGCCTAAAAGCAAATCCGAACGGTAAAGGTTTAGTCGTTGACGAAAACGCGAAACTCGAAGAAGAACTCATCGTGCGCCCGACATCCGAAGCGGTCATCTGGAACACCTATAAAGGCTGGATTCAATCGTGGCGCGATTTACCGATTTTGATAAACCAATGGGCAAACGTCGTGCGATGGGAAATGCGAACCCGGCTTTTTTTGCGAACGACAGAATTCTTGTGGCAGGAAGGACACACGGCGCACGCCACAAAAGAAGAAGCGGTTGACGAAACAAATAAAATGCTCGGCGTTTACGCGACTTTTGCAGAAGAATGGATGGCGATGCCGGTAATTAAGGGATCGAAAACGCCGAACGAAAGATTTGCGGGCGCGGAAGAAACGCTTTCAATCGAAGCCTTGATGCAGGACGGCAAAGCCCTGCAATCGGGAACTTCGCACTTTCTCGGACAAAATTTTGCGAAATCATTTGACGTAAAATTCGTCAACAAGGAAAATCAACCGGAATTCGCGTGGGCGACAAGTTGGGGCGTTTCGACGCGCTTGATGGGCGCGCTGATTATGGCGCATTCGGACGACAACGGTTTGGTTTTGCCGCCGAAACTCGCGCCGATTCAAGTCGTCATTGTTCCGATTTATAAATCGCCGGAAGATTTGGCAAAAATTTCGGAACGAGTAAATCCGCTTTTTGAGGAACTGAAAGCCAACGGAATTTCGGTTAAATACGATGACAACGACAACCAGCGTTCCGGCTGGAAATTTGCCGAATACGAATTAAAAGGCGTTCCCGTGCGTTTAGGAATCGGAATGCGCGACCTCGAAAACGGCACGGTCGAAATTGCCAGACGCGACAATCTGACCAAAGAATCTCGTCCGTTTGACGGTGTTGCGGAATACATCAAAAATCTTCTCGACGAAATTCAAGTGAATATCTACAAAAAGGCTTTGCAGTTTAGAGAAGAAAATACCTTTCGCGTCGACAGTTGGGATGAATTCCAAGCGCAAATCGAAAAGGGCGGATTTATCCTCGCGCATTGGGACGGAACAAGCGAAACTGAAGAAAAAATCAAAGCCGAAACCAAAGCGACGATTCGCTGTATTCCTTTTGATGAAGGTGAAGAAACAGGCGCGTGCGTCTATACGGGCAAACCTTCAAGTCGGCGCGTGATTTTTGCAAGAGCGTATTAAATCAATGAATCGCAAGCTGATTATCAAAGCCGCATTGCTGAATTCCTGCATTGTAATTGCTTCGATTATTTTAGGCTTGATAATTATCAGCGCTTTTGCAAGCCATTTATTCAATCTGAATGTTGAAGATTATTTATTTGTAATTGCGCTCGTTGCCGGTCTGCCTGTTTCTTTTTATGTGTATAAAAAAGCTGAATCAAGAAAAGCCGTTCACGCCGCGACGGTTTACCTGCTAACTCAAGTTTCGGTCGGTTTGATAATTTTGTGTCTTTTTCTACTTCTTTTACTCGTCGTTAAAATTTACTGCGCCTATAATTCGTGCAATATCATCCCTTTTTTATAGAAAGAAAAATCGCCCGCGTTGAACAACGCGGGCGATTTTTCTATTTAAATTTTGATTTTCGATTGTTGAATCTAATTATCTATTGAAAAAATTTTATCCGCGACGACTGAATTCACCAGAATTTCCTTTGCCTTAAAATCCGCGTAAATCGTCAGTTGTCCGGTTTCAAAGCGTTGCGCGTAACGTTCGGGAACTTTTACGCCGTCGACGTCGCGCACTTTGTTTATTTCAACCGAAGTCGTTATTGTTCTGCCGCGCATCTCGTATTCGGATTCATAACTTTTGATGAGTCCGGTTTTTTCGTCGATAAAAAAATCCGTGTAAAACCCTTCGGGCGCGGTGATGCGAAAACCGTATTTTTTACCGCTCTTTTCGGGCAATGCGGAAACGGTAAAATCCTTTTCTTCGATATGCTGTAGAAGCGGCAAACCGAGACGATTTATCGGCGGAAGATTGAGACCGTTGACCGAAGAAGACGTTTTCTCGCCGTCGTAAATTTGTTTGAACGGCTGAAGCGGATTGGCGATTTCCAGACGGTATTTGTCGCCCGAATAAATCGTCGCAAAAGTTGCCGGAAAGGTTGTCGTCGGCGAACCGGAAACATCCGCCGTGCCTCTGACGACCAGCGTTTTCATATTTTTGAATTTATCGCCGCCATACACGACGACCGTCGCCTTTGCGAGTTCGAGCGGCGCTTTTGTTTTGGAAACCGTTTCTTTGGTTTTATCCTTATTTGCGGTTATATTTTTTTCGTCCGGTTTGCTTTTTTTATCTTTTTGAGCAAAAACATTCACGGAAAAAACAACAATCAGCAATAGAATCGAATACTTTTTCATAATTCTCCAAGGCGCAAAATTTTATCGGGAAAGCGAAGTCGTTTCAAAATACGAAAAAAGAAGGATGAAAGTTTAACTTTCATCCTTCTTTTTAATTTTCAGTTAAATTTAGAAGCTAAAACGTAATGTTAAATCTACGCGACGATTAGCGGTTCCATTTCCTCCGCCGCCAAAGCCGCTTCCGACAATCGAAGTGAATTGACCGAAGCGATTTGAGCTTATATTACCGACCGGCGCGGCAAAATTAACACGATTAAATAAGTTGTTAACTTGCAGTCCGATAGTTAAGTTATAAGGTTTGTCACTGCCGCCAAAACCGCCGCCGCCGCCGCCGCCTCCAAAACCACCGCCGCCTGGTCCGCCGCGTCCGCCGCCGCCGCCGCCGCCATCGCCGCCGCGCCCACCACCACCGCCATTAACCGGACGATTCGCGCCTTCGCCAGCCGAGCTTGCAGCCTGTCCGTTTGTGGTTCTGGCTACCTGATTTCTTGAAGCTCCGAATCCGATTGTTTTGGTAAAGTTCAGATTGACTGCAAAGAAACCGGGACCGCGCCCGTAATTACGCGGTATAACCTTTGAAGGATCGGATACGTTGGCATTGTCACAGAATGAAAAGCTCAATCCGCGACTGACGCAGGCGGCATTCAATTGCGCAAAGGTCGGACGGTCGTTAAAAATCGCATCACGATTGGCGTCTACTCCCGATGTGATATTAAAAGGAATACCGGAACGGGCAACAATAATCGGACTCATACGTATTTTCCAGGGCAATTGGAAATTACCGTTAAGCGTAAAATAATGTCTAATATCCTGCAGCGAGTTGCCGTATTCGCCGTTTAAGTCATAGCTGTAAGACGGGAAAGTTCCCGCGCCATCCGTATTGCCCTTCGCAAATCCGAGACGATAATTAGCGCTCACTGTAATTTTCGGACTTAACTGCGAACTGGCATTAAAAATCAACTGCTGCTGATTTGTTACGCCGCTCGATTCGTATTGATAAATAGGACCTTGCGTCGGAAGAGGTCGCAATAAATTCAATTGTGTAGTATCGGTCGGACAGACACTCGTCAATCCGCAAACCGGCGCGTTAATATTGCGCGTGCGAAGCTGATGAAGCGTCCGGCTGCCGACATAATAAATCGAGCTTCTAATCTTGAACGGCAGTTGCCGTTCAACCGAAATCGCATATTGATAGGTAGTCGGAGATTGCAAGCCTTCATCTACACGGCGCACGGTAATCGTTCCCGGCGCGACGGCGGAAATCTGCGCGACTGTCGGCACATTCCTTACGCCGCCCAAGGAAAATATGGGCTGACTTAAAATTGCGGGGTTGCTGACGACGGTATACTGAAGTTGATTTACTCCGTTGAAACGGTCGGACTGCAACGTAAAATTCTCGCCGAAACGGTCGAAGAAAACTCCCGCGCCGCCGCGAAAAACCGTCTTCGGCTGTTTCGCGCCGCCCGCGCCGGGCGAATACGCAAAACTAAATCTGGGCGCAAAATTTAAATTGTCGCTGATATTCGTCTGGTTTTCGTAACGAAGCCCGAAACTTAAAGTTAAATCCGGGCGCATTCTCCAATCGTCAGTAACAAAAAACCCGACGTCAAATTGTTTTACATCGGCAATTGGATTTCCCGACGTGATATTGAACTGGCTCGGATTAAAGCGCGGGTCGGGATTGCCCAAAAGTTTCTGGCGATATTGTTCGATAGATGAAATGGCGGGACTGATGATGCAACCCGCTGCCGACGGGTCGCAAGTAGAATTTAGTCTAACTTCGGGAACGCCCGCGAAATAAAACGTGCCGCCGAAATTCGATTGCGACTGGTCTTTAATACTAACGCCGCGAAGTCTCACGCCAAATTTTACCGAGTGCTGGTTGTTCTTGCCTAAAGTGGTCGTCGTATAATTCTGCAGCTCAAAACTATTATTATTGGTAAAACTCGTGCCGACCTGCGCGCCTCCGCCGGTGAATGCGCCGGAGACATTAATTGTCGGAATCGAATTATCGCCGTTCTGGTTACGACGATTTATTTCGTATTGAAATCTAGTTTCGTTTATTGTCTTCGGATTGATAATCGCCGTTTCGGTCAGGCGGAATTCGTGTCCGGTGCTGGAGTTTTTCGAGGTAAGTTCAGGAAGAGAAAATCCGCCGAAAAAATTATCGGCTTTAGTGCGCGTAAAACTGTAACGCGCAACCAAAGTATTGCTCGCGTTCAATTGATAATCAAAACGCGGGCTAAACGTAAAACGGGTCGAAGGCACGGTCACATCCTGCTGAAACGGTATGATATTCAGAGATGCGTCGAGAATGCTGGCGTTGACGATTGCGTTGCCGTCATTGCTGCGGTTGCTGACATCTATAAAAAACGAAGATTTGCCTTTCTGCACCGGACCGGAAAAGTTGCCGCTGAAAATTCGCGTCTGACTCGGCGCGCGATTCAACACAAACGGGTTGCGGGAATTAAGACTTTCGTCGTTAAAATTAATGGAAGCCGAGCCGCGAAATTTATCCGAGCCTGGTTTGGTCAAAATTTCGATTCGTCCGAAACCGAGCCGCTCAAATTCCGCCGAAAACGGATTTTGGTTAATGCGAATTTCACGGATTGATTCTCGCGGCGGAAGTCTGCCGCCTGTAAACCCGTCGATATAAATCTGCCCGCCGTTCGGTCCTGCCGAAGGACCGGCTAAAGCCTGTAATGCCGCCTCAAGTTCGTCGGGGTCGTCGGGCAATGCCTCAATATCGTCTCCCTTTAAAACCTGTGCGCTCGTGTTATCGTCAGGTTCGGTCGAAACTGCCGTATTCGTTTGAACTATCACGTCCGTCGTCGTCTCAGCAATTGACAGCGCAATTGTCAACTCCTGGCGCGCACCGGCATTGATTAGAACACCGGCGTTTTCATAAAGTCCGAATTGCGGCGCAATCGCGCGAACCGTATAAGTTCCGGGCGCAATACCGGAAATCGAAAAGTCTCCGCGCTGGTTAGTAATGGCGGTTTTGACCTTTCCTTCCGCGTCAACCACCGTAACGGTCGCGCCGACAATCGCCGCGCCGGAGATGTCGACGACTTGCCCGCCTAAACTTCCCATCTGTTGGGCAAAAATCGCCGAACTAAAAAAAATTGTAAAAATGCCGATTAAAAAAAATGATTTTAAGTGTGTCATATAAAAGTTTTGAAGATAGAAGCCGATTGAATTTTGTGTCGGCTCTTTAAACGCTTCGAATTTCCGAATTGTTGCAATAACCTGTTTTGACTTCTATCTTCGGTTTATTATTTTCTAAATTTTAGGGAAGTCCGATTCCCTCAAGTCCCGGAATATTAAATCCTGAATCCTGTCCGCCGCCGCCTTGTCTTCTGCCGCCGGCGGCTTGCGCCATTCTCAAAAACGGCTCGACGCCGGATAATAATTTGATTGCGGTAACGCGGGTTAAATCCGTGCCTTTCGTGCTTGAGACGGCAATCATATCGCCGACCTTCAAGTCCGCAACGGTGATATTCGGAAAGCGGTCGAGCATATCGTCAATCGAGCCGCCGCCCGCGCCGCCGCGCATTCCGCCGCCGCCGCCGCCCGCGCCGCCCTGTCCCATTTGCCGATTTGCGCCTTGACCTTGCGCGTTGTTCGTCGGCTGACCGCCTTGCGGATTTGCGCTCTGCGGCGGACGCGCTCCGCCTTGTCTGCCGGGTTGTATACCCGCACTGCCGCCCTGCGACATTGCCATTGTCTGCGCCATTGCTGCCGGAAACTGTTTTAAAACCGAATTGCTTCCGACGATAATCGTCATATCCTTTTTCGTCTGGATATTGGTAATCGTGATTTCGTTTTTGGCGGCGTCAATCGCTTTGACCGTTCCGCCGATTGTTTGAAACGAGCCGGTAACGATTCTTTCAGCCGTCAAAGCCGCGCCGTCCGCGCTTTTGTCGCCGAGAGCGCGAATCATATCACCGGGTTTTATTTCGCTAATCGTGCTTTCCTTGGCTTGGCTAAACTGAACCGAATCCGCCGCGTACCGGCGAAAATCCGTATCGTCTTTGACGGTTAAAACAGTAACTTTTTCGCCCATAATTCCGGGCGTCGAAACTGTTAATTGTTTGGCTTGGGCGTTCACCGCCGTAACTTTCCCGGAAATTCCGCGCGTGCGCCATTGCTCTTGTTCCTTTGTCTGTCTCTGAACAATATCGGCTTTGGTCATCAAATAAACCGATTTCGCCGGGAGCGATTTTTTATCGGCGGAAACGATGCCGGTAACGATGAGTTTATCGCCGACGCCAATATCGCCGAAGCTCGATGCAACGGCGGCTTTCAAAGCCGGATTATCGGGCGGAACGCGCTTATATTCGGTTTTACCCGACAACACGATATTCATCGCGCCGTCTTTAGTTTGCAAAACGATTTTATCGCTGTCGACCGAAGTGACTTCGCCCGACACGACGCTCGGTTTTGCGCCGGCGTCAATCGTTTGCGCCGGAACGCTCGAAAATAGGCTTCCAACCAATACAACCAGCGTTAATAAAAATAATGTTTTTCTCATCATTATACTTCTCTCTTTCCAATATAGATTTTTGAAGGTTTTGAACTGCAACCGTTCAATGAAAAACTGCCTTTTAGAATACTATATAAAGACGCAGTTTTACACCAAAAGGTTTTATTGTTTTTGTAAAGAATTGTAAATGGTAAGGCGGGGAAAATTCAAATATAGAAAGAACTTACGGCGTTTTCAGCTTTTCTGCCAGCCATTGGTCGCACGGGCGGTTAAAACCAGACCGATACTGGCTGAGATTAAAGCTAACAGGGCAAATGCCCAGAGATACGGAACGGAAAGAAAAATCGTCCAAACTATGACGCCGATTAGAATTGCCAGTGTTTCCGATTGTTTGGATTCGGGCAAAAATTGTTTCTGCAATTGCTTGCCGACGATTAACTGCAAGGCGACGCGCCCGAAAACATAAGCCAGAATCAACAGTAAAAACACCATAAAAACAACAATCGCGTTGATGTAATTCGGCAAAAAGTTTAAGCACGCCATTACGCCGACGGTCGTTCCCAAAAACGAGAAAAATCCGATGGAGATTATTTTTAAGGTGGAAAGTCTGAAACGGGCAATCGCGCGGCTAACCGCGCCGGGCGAAATAGTCGTCAGAGCGAGTGAAAGTATGAACCAAAAAAGGACGGATAAAATGCGCTGCGCCAGAAACGCGGGAGAAAAAGTCGGAGAGAAAATCTGTGAAGGATTTTGCGTCAGATTGCGGAGTTCGTCTTCAAACACGGCAATCATCACGGTTTCCTTATCGGCGTTGCGAAGCGGATTTTTGCTTTCGGGACGATAAGTTCCGCCGAAAATTATCACGTCGCCGCCGATAGATGCGTTTTCTTTTTGAATGACTGAACCGCCGATAGTGGCGACATCGCCGTCGATCGTTCCCTCGACGATAATATCGCCGCCAAACGCCAATACGCCTTGCGATTTTCCTCTGACAATAACGTTTTTACCGAATGAATAAACTTCGCTTTGCGAATTTTCAATAACAATCGTCTTTTCGTCCGGTTGACTAATTACCGGAGTTTGCCCGTAAATCGAAATAATCGCCAACAAAAAAAAGACAAACCCCAAAAGCGTCTGCCCGAAAGGGATTTGCAAATCTGTAAAGATATTTGTGGGTGTTTCTGGATAAATCACTTTTCTTCAATCGATAAATTTTTCAAGCGATTATAACGAACAAATAGACGTGAAAGCGCAAACAGCGAGACGAAAAAGAAAGCGGTGAGCGAGGCAAAAGCGACAACTGAATCGTTCACCAATCGATTGCCCAGAGAACGCAAAATAACCGCCGTTCCGATAGAAACGTCATAAACAAAATGCGCGGCAAAACCGGCGACGGCAAAAATCTGGTCGGTGAGCGTAAAGAACGTATTTAGAGTGGTTTTGGTTTCGCCGCCGAGACCGACAAGCACAAACAAAAATAGAATTAAGCAAACAAAAATCGCTTTAAATCTTTCTTTCGGCGAGCGCAAACCGTTGACATTGCTCTGGGCGTTGGCAACGATAATTTCGGTAAAATTGGCGGGCAGCTCGATTTTTCTTTCTTCTTCCAAAGCAAAATCCAGAGCGCAAAGCAATTTCTTTTGTTCGTTCAATTCCGCCGGGCAAACCCGACAAATTGCCAGGTGCATTTCCAACTCAAGTTCTTCACGCGGCGAAAGCTCGCCGTCAATATACGCGGCAAGTTCGGTGCGCGGACAATCGTTTTCGGTTGTTGAATCTTGTAAATTCATCCCTTGAGCTTATTTGATTTACCTTTGCGAACTTCGCGCCTTTGCGGGAAATTTTTATTAAAAACCGAACCGAAATTTATACCTTAAATTCCTTTAAAACCACGCTCGACAAAAATTTCGCGCATCATCTCACGCGCTCTAAAAAGGCGATTTTTCACAGTTCCGAGCGGCAAATTAGTTATTTCGGCGATTTCGTCATAACTCAAATCCTGAGAATGCCGCAGCAAAATCAATTCACGATAAACCTGCGGCAGACATTTGACGACCGTTTCGATTTCCCTGCGCCATTCGCTCCGCTCGCGCTGTTGTTCCGGGTTCGGCTGCGAACTTTCGATTTGCAGTTGATAACTGCCATCGGCGTTTTCAGCTTCGATGCTCTGCTGATTAACCGAATTGCGGCGCATATAATCAATCGCCGCATTGTGCGCGATGCGGTAAAGCCAGGTCGAAAATTTGTATTCGGAACTATAGCGTTCGAGCGAATTATAAACTTTGATAAAAACTTCCTGCGTAACGTCGAGCGACGCGTCGTAATTGTTCAGCATCCGGTAAATATAGCCGGTGATGGGACGCTGATAACGCCTGACGAGTTCTTCAAAACCGTCCTCGCGCCCGCGAATCGCCGTCTGAATCAATTCGCCGTCGGTCAAACTTTTTATATTTTGCAGGGCAAATGCGTGTGTCGTCATATTTGCAAAGTAATTACGGTAGTAAATTAGTAATGTTTCAAATTAACTGAGAAATGAGAAGCGAGAACTGAGAGCGATAAAGTAATTTTACGTCTCAGTTCTCGCTTCTCATTTCCCACTTAAATTAATTCCAACCCAACGCTGCAAGTCCGGCAGGCGCGGCAAGGTCGTCGAAACTCAAATGCTGCACGGGCAAATTCAGCCCGACATCTTCGGGACGAAGAATATCCGGCGTTCTGCCTAATGCCTCCGAAGCAATTTCCTTAATTTTCGCAGGCGCGAAGTCTTTTCCGACGACGAGAAATTTCTCCAGAAAATTTTCGCTCGAACCTTCGCCGAAACGGTCGCGGTAAAACATTAAAAGTCTGTAAATCTCATCATCGCGCTCGCCTTCGGTGCAGGTAATTGAGCGCACGACATTTGGTTCGTCACCGCGCAGCAGCAATGCTGTGAATCCGTCCGAGTGTGAACTTAACAGCAAAGAATCGGTTTGTTTTTTTCGGTCAACCAGCCAACCGGCTTCGCTGACGACACGCGGCATAATTAAACCGGCTCGCCAATTCATCCGCTCAAACAAAGTTTCGTATTCGTCAACGACGCTGAGTTTGATGGCAGTGGCAAAATAGCGTAGTTTCCCGCTCCCGTCGGGCTTGATTTGGCGACGCGCGATTCGCAGTTCGCCGGACGGCACGCCAAAAACATTTTCGGCTTTCCAGTCTAAAACTTCTTCGAGTTCGTCTTTGGAAGCGGGCGCGTTTTCGAGCGTCAAAATCGCCGTTCGCGCCGTATTGCTCGGCAGAGAAATCGACCAGCGCTTTTGTTTTCGCAGTCCGGCGGTCGTTACGACTTCATCGAGCAAAGCCAGCATTTCTTCCGTGCCGGAGATATTTTGTTCGGTAAAACTAGGCGTAAGGAGATGCGCGGGCAGTTCGCTGGTCGCGGCTTGCTTGACGCCGAACACGCCGCCGCGTTCCTTTTGCAACGCAATCGCCGTAACGCTCGTCTGCTCCAAGCCGAGCGCGGCTCGCGGATAATTCGGTTGGGTTAAACTTTCAAACATTCTTAATAGTGGATAACTGATAGTTGATAACTGAAAGTGCAAAACCAATTCCTAAACTATCAACTATCAGTTATCAGTTATTTAATAGTCTTCGTATTTTTTGCCTTCGCTGTCTTCGCCTTCGGCGAGACTTTTGACATCGGTCAAACCTTGCTCGGCGTCCTCTGAATCGGTGTCCGAGCCTTGAACTTCCGTCCATTCCGCTTTTTCGGTAATCGGGTCAATCGGTTTTTCGCGCAAGTATTCTTCCTTTACCAAATCGTCCAGCGATTGCGGCTTTTTTCCTTTGTCGGCGCCGTATTGGTCAATGGCGCGGCGCATCTGGAAAAGGTTTTCCGCCAAAACGGTTTCGCGGGCGTGCTGCACGCTTCGCTGGTAAGCCGGAAGCGCGACCGACAGCAGAATTATCATGATAAACATTGAAATCATCAATTCAAGCAAAGTAAATCCTTTGCAATTTTGAATTTTTAATTTTGAATTTTTAATTGTCTGTTTACCAATCACTGTATTTCTCTCCATTCATCGCTTCTGCGCCGGAACTCGAATGCACGTCAAAAACATTTATTTCGTCCCAGCCTTCCGAATCGCCGTCCTGATAGGAAGAGCGAAATTCCCAATCCTTTTCTCCCGTCATCGGGTCGACCGGAAGCTCGCGCAGATAAACTTTTTTTAAGTCCTCTTCCTTGTTAAGGTCGGTTGCATTTTTATCATCGAACGCGCCGCCGCTTTGCATTTGAACACTCAAACCGCGCGCTTTAATTTTGACGCCGTCAACTAAATTATCGAGCGTCGGCGGATAGCGGTCGAGATTTTCCGAATCAAAAATCGTGCAGTCGTCAATTACGACTCGACTTCGCGGGTCAACGGGAACATTTATGTTTCCGCCCCCAATCCCGCCGTTATTTACCGCGCCCTGCGGACACGCGCCGAGCGTGTCTCTGTGAAATTCGTCAATCGCGGCGCGCATTGCCCGTAAATTTTCGCGCAGGCGCAGTTCCTTCTGGCGTTTCGTCGCGTTTTGAGCCAGCGGAAGCGTTCCCATTATCAAGATTGCCAGCACGGTCAAAGTGATAATCAGCTCAAGCAGCGTGAAGCCGGAGGCAAGAGACGAGGAATGAAATTGGAGGGAGGAATTTTTTCTTCCAATCAATTTCCACTCGTCCCTTGTCCCTAACTTTGAACTTTGAACTTTGAACTTTGAACTCATTTCTTAATACTTCACTACAAAATTCTTCCCGTCGGCAGTCAGGAAATTCAAAACGTCTTTATCAAACGTGATTTGGTGTCTGCCGTCCGCGAGCGCTTCGATTTCGATATAAGCCAGGATACCCGAAGTGTTTTCCGCAATATCCTTTGCCGACGAAAGCGAAACGAATGTTTTACCGTTTTGATTCATAAACGGCGCTGCCTTCGTCTGTGCCAAACTCGCGCCGAACACATCGCCGAAACTAACGCTGCGAACCGCTATTTTTTTCGGGTCAAACCGCAAGCCTAAAACCGCCGAGCGAAATGCCGTCGCGCTCTTGACCATAACAGCGATTTTCGTTTTTTCACCCGTTGTCATATCGGGTAAATTCGTCAAAAACTGTAATTGGGCAAGCGGCGCGGCGTTCGTCGGCTGAATTTCTTCTACAGCTTTTGAATCTGCGGCGGCTTTCGGTTTTTCGTCCGTTGCTGTAAGCGACGTTTGGCGCGTTTCAACTTTATTTTCCGCAGAATCGACGGGCAGCCCGATTTGCAAAGTCTTCACGCTCGTATCAATCGGACGCAAGTTTGCGACAATCGAGTTTGCCTGCCCGTTTCCGGCGGCGGTTTCGCTTTTTTCGGATTGCGAAGTTCCCGCAGTTTCAGTTCCCGATTTTTGTTCGGCTGCGACGGTTTGCGGCGCGTTTGTTTTAGTATAAGTCGGTGTTTCAACTACCGGCTGATCTGGCATCTGCACTTGCGCGACGGTCGGAATTCTTCTGGCGGCGGCGAGATTTTCCTCGATTTCTTCCTGAATTATCAATGCTTCAAGAGAACCGCTGGTCGGAACCGCGAGACTTCCCGTCGGGCGTTCGACTTCATCTTCGGGCAGAATTGCCGGTGCGCGAATAACGCGCGGCGTAACGGCGATAACAATATCGACCTGCCGATTTTCCTTAGTCGGCGCGGTGAAAAGTCTGCCTAAAATAGGAATCAAGCCTAAAATCGGTAAACCTTGTCGTCCGCTGCTTTCGACATTCGACGCCGCGCTTGCCAGCAGCAGCGTTTTGTTATTCTGAATACGCGCCGTGCCTTTTATCGTGCGCTCGGAAAAAGTCGGATTAAGCCCGCCCGCCACAACGTCTTTCGATTCGATTTCCATTGCCACCTGCACGTCTTGATTCGGGAAAACAATCGGTTTGAATTTCAGCGTCAGACCGACTTGCTCGTAGTTATAAACCGAAGCGGCTTGATTGTTATTAAAATTATTGTTTGTTCCTCCGGTCGTATTGTTGTTATAGCCTAAAAGCTGCGCGGTCTGCACGGGAACGCGCTGACCGATTCGCGCCGAAGAATCTTCGTTGTTAAAAGCGTGAATCTGTGTCGAGGCAAGCAATTTGGCGTTGCCTTTACTTTGAAACGCCACGAGATTAACCGCCGGAATTACCAGACCGACGCCGAAGGCGCGCGGGATTATATTCGCTATCGTGCCGGTCGTCGATTGTCCAAAATTGCCGTTGCCGATTGCGCCCGCCGTTGTTCCGCCGAAATTCGTCAGCGATGTTTCATTACCGATTTGATTGCCTAATTTCAGCAAGTCGGATTTTGAGACTTCGTAAATCGCTACATCCATTACGACTTCGGCTCGGTCCTTGTCGAGCGACGAAATCAATTTGCCGATGATGCGAATGTTTTCCTGCGTGTCTCTAATCGTAATGCTGTTGGTGTCTTCATCAATAATGCTGGTCGTCGGCGTTCTGCCGGGCTGTGCCGGGATTGCGGCTTGAATGACTTTTTGAACATCTTTCGGGTCGGCGTTCGACAAATAAAACGTGCGAAGAACGAGCTGCTGGAAATTCTGACGACGATTTCCGTTCGCTACCAGAATCGTGCGCGGTCCGACTTTTTGGAAAAACAAGTTTTGCTGCAAAAAGACGTAATCGAGCGCTTTTGCCGCCGTCACGTTTTTCAATTCGATTTTAATTTTGGTTTCGTCAAGCCTGGATTCGGCGTCGAACAATACGTTTAAGTCCAAATCCTTCGCCAGTTCTCTAATCAAAAACGGCAGATTAACCCCGCTCGGAAACGGCACGTCGCGCAGTTTCTCTAATTTTTGCGGAACCGGATTGTCTTGCGGAGCCGGTTTTCGATAATCGGTCGGAATGAGTTTGACAGTGCCGTCCGCGTTTTTTACCGTGTCGGGCTTATCGCCGTTTTCCAAACCTTGCTGGAGGCGCAGCATTCTTTCCATTTCGGATTTTGCCAGCTCGTTGGTCGGGTCATATGCGTAGGATTTGCGGAATGCGAGATAACCGCCGGCATAATCCTTATCGAGCGCGAGACTCGTCCCGCGCTTCATAAACATTTGCGATGCCATAAAAAGAGAGCGGCGATAATGCAGCAGGTATTCAGGATTTTTCGGGCTGTCGGTGATTGCCAGCGCATATTCTTCAGCGGCTTTATCCCATTGCTCGGCATCTTCAGCTTTTAATCCTTCCTTAAAATGTTTTTTTCCGTCGCCTGCCAGCACAGCCATCGGCGAAAGCATCGAAAAGACGAGTAATAACGTAATGGAAAAACGGACGTAAGCAGATTTTTTCATAGTTTTATGTTGAAGTCGGTTGTATTTTTTGTTTCGGTTAAAAGCCTTTTGCCTTGTCAAAATTTTTACACGCGAAGGTTCGGTTAAAGTTTCAAAAGATTGCGTCCCGAAAGATATTTGATATTTTCAACCAATTCGCCGTAAAAATCAAACATTTTACAACTTTACGGGAAATTAATGTTTTATGACTTGCTCAAAATCAATTGAATGCTACGTCACTAAAGCGCGATAAGCAAAATAAATGTTTTCTTGCCTTTTCAAGTTTAGTAATACTAGAAGCTATCTCAAAAACAGCAAATCTGTTTTTATATCTTTGGCTTTCCTTTGCTTTCTTTGCGCCTTTGCGGGAAATAAATCCGTCTCCCGCAAAGGCGCAAAGAGAGCAAAGAGGAAAAATAAGTATTTTTGAGATAGCTTCTATTTCATCGTTTTGAAAATTCCACGTCTTCTACTCTCGTATTTCTTCGACGAATGTTACGCGGTTTATTTCATACAAAGTCGTCGCGCCGGCAAAAACTTTTTTGACCGCCGATTCCCGAAGACTCGATAAGCCTTCCTTTTCGGCTTGGCGGCGAATCTCGGAACCCGGACGGCGTTCGATAATCATTTCCCGAATCGGGTCTGACATATCCAGAAGCTCGTGAATCGCCGTTCTGCCGCGATAACCCGTGTGATTGCACGCATCGCAGCCGACATTTTTGTAAAACTCGCGGTTTTTTACGTCTTCGGCACGCAATCCCGATTCGAGAAGTTCCTGTTCGGTCGGCGTATAATGACGCTTGCAAACCGGACACAAAAGACGCACGAGACGCTGCGCCAAAACGCAGTTTAGCGCGGAAACGAAATTGTAAGGCTCGACGCCCATATTGATAAATCGCCCGATAACGTCAATCACGTTGTTGGCGTGAACGGTCGTGAACACGAGATGTCCGGTTAATGCCGATTGGATTGCAATTTGCGCCGTTTCGTTGTCGCGGATTTCGCCGACCATCACTTTATCCGGGTCGTGGCGCAGAATCGAACGAAGTCCGCGTGCAAACGTCAAGCCTTTTTTCTCGTTCACGGGAATCTGCATAATGCCTTGAAGCTGATATTCCACCGGGTCTTCAATGGTAATAATTTTATCTTCGCTGTTGCGGATTTCATTGAGCGCGCCGTAAAGCGTCGTCGTTTTACCCGAGCCGGTCGGACCTGTAACTAAAACCATTCCGTAAGGCTCTTTGATATAAAGCCGAAAATGCTTCAAATCTTCTGGGTCGAAACCGACGACTTCGAGACTCAAATTCTTGAATTCCTCGGAAATCTGTTCTTTGTCCAAAATACGAATCACGCAGTTTTCGCCGTAAGCGGCAGGCAAAATCGAAACACGAAAATCAACCGTTCTGCCTTTGTAACGAACGCGAAAACGTCCGTCTTGCGGAACTCTGCGTTCGGCAATATCGAGTTCCGACATCACTTTGATACGCGAAACTAATGTTTGATGATAGACAATATCAATCGGGTCGACCTTTTGGTAAAGCGCGCCGTCAATGCGGAACTTGACGCTCACGTCGCGGTCGCCGGCTTCGATGTGAATATCGGAGGCGCGAGATTCCATCGCGTTGTAGATTATCGTGTCGACGAGTTTGATAATCGGCGACATTTCCGAATCGCCCGCGAGCTTGTCCAAATCGAGAACTTCTTCGCCCTGGTCGGTTTCCCTAAGTAGTGAAATTTTGAAGCTGGAAGCCGCTTCCTGCAAAACTCTCTGCGTCGCATCGCCTTTTCGCAAAACGACATCAATCGCGCCCGCCGTTGCGACATAAGGCACAATGCGGACGTTTAAAACATTTTCGAGTTCGTCGAGGACTTCCAGATTCGTCGGGTCAGCCATCCCGACGTGCAGATTTCTGCCTTCTCTGCGAAGCGGCACGAACAAATTGCGAAGCATCAACTCGACCGGAATTCCGGCAAGTTCTTCATAGCTAATCGGCGATTCCTCGCCGGGCGGCAGCAAATCAATATACGGCAGACGATACCGCCGTGCCATTTGTTTCGCCTCGACGACTTCCGGCGCTTCGTTTTCCAACAAATCCGTCGAATTTATTTTCGGCATTATCACGGCAGCCGTTTGACCGTTTCCGTTAGTTCGTTGTTCCATTTCTTTTATTATTTCACTACAGAGCCACAGAGAACACAGAGAAATAAAAATAAATCTGTGTGCCTCCGCGTCTATCTGCGCTTAAAAAACTCTTTCAAAACTCTGTGTTCTCTGTGCCTCTGTGGTTAATTTCTTACCTCTTGCCGCTGAACGGACCCGAAGAAATCGTCTGAATAATCGGCAGATAAATCGCCAGCAGAATCGTAATCACGATGCCCGCCATAAAAACTAAAATTACGGGTTCGAGCAGGCTCGTCAATTGTTCGAGCCGCACTTCCGATTCGGCGTCGTAAAAGTTTGCCACTTCGTCAAGCATTTCTCTGAGACTTCCCGATTTTTCGCCGATTCCAATCATATCGAGCGCGAGTTCCGGCAGCCAGTTTGCTTTATTCAAGGCTTCGGTAAAACCTCTGCCTTCGCGTATCAGAGCTAAAACCGCTTGACTGCGGCGGCGCAGTTCGAGATTGGTGATTGATTCCGAAGCGATGTTCCAGGCGTCCGGCACGGTAATTCCGCCGGACAAAAGCGTCGAGAGCGAGCGGGCGAGCTGCGCCGTCGTCATTTGTTTTACCAGACTTCCGACAATCGGCAGTTTCAGTAAAAACTTGTGCAGAAGAAGTTTTCCGCCGGGCGAGCGCAGCCAAATGACGAGCGCGAAAACCAAAACAAGGACGAGCGGCAAAAGCCACCAAATGTTGCCGGCAATGAAATTAGAGAACGACAGAACGACAACGGTTACCGTCGGCAAACCGTTTTTCGTACTTAAACCTTTGAACAACTCGGACATTCGCGGCACGATGTAGAGCGTTAAAAACGCGACCATAAAAGAAGCCGCCGCCAGAAGGAATAACGGATACGCGATTGCGCCGCGCAATTTTCTGGCTGTGTTAACGTTGCGTTTCAAATAATCGACGTATCGCGCCAGAACATCGTCTAACGCGCCGGATTTTTCGCCTGCCAATAATGAAGCCGTATAAATTTTCGGAAAAGTGCCTTGCGCTTCAAAGGCTTCGGACAGAGACACGCCGCTTTTGATTTTTTCTTCGATGTCCGCCAGCATTCCCCGCAAAGTTGACGAAGCCGAGCGATTTTTCAGCAAATTGATTGATTGCAAAACAGGAATTCCCGCACGCAGCAATGCGGAAAGCTGCTGGTTGAACAACAAAAAATCGCCCTGTTTGACGCGATTTTTTTTGTTTCCGCCGAACGGCAAAACCGCCGACAAACCGCTCTCGGCATTTGAAATTGCGAAAACTCTAAAGCCCTCGCCTTCGAGCTGCGACTTTGCTTCGCCCGCGCCGGTCGCCTCGACCATCCGCGTCATCACTTCGCCCGAAGGCGTTCCCAAACGACAAATAAATTCAGCCATATTTCGATTTTGGATTTTGGATTTGTCCAAAAATTAAAACTTCTAGTTTTGATTGGATTGTCGAATACTCAATTTGGTTTGTCGGGTGATTTTTGATTTTTGTCGGCTATTCGATGTTTTACCAATCCAAAATCCAAAATCTAAAATCCAAAATCCAATTGTATCACGCCTCTTGCCGACAATTGTTGCAAACGAATTTATATCGGTCAAACTTTTTCCCGACACACAACGAATTTTATTTGACAGACATCCAAAAATTATCTTGCGGAAATAAAATACCTTGCATAGAATTGTAGTTAAAATAAACGGAGAAATTATGGCTGTCAAAAATGTTTTATCCTTCAGCCGCTTGTGCCTCGCGCATCGGTGGGTTCTTATAGCCGGTGTCGTTTTTTTCGGCGCGTTTGCCACCTTTGCTCAAACGCCGACGCCGACGCCCGAGATTTCACCGGATGAAGGCATTGACAATCCGATTAAAGTTAAAACCGACCTCGTCACGCTGACCTTAACCGTAACAGACCTTTTCGGGCGTTATGTTTCGGGCTTGGACAAAAAGGCATTTACCATTTTCGACAATAACGAAGAACAGGAAATTACGTTTTTCAGCGATTCGGACGCGCCCGTTTCGGTCGGTATTTTGTTTGATGTCTCCGGTTCGATGAGCGGCGAAAAAATCGGCAAAGCGCGCAAAGCGCTCGCGCAATTTATCAATACCAGTCATCCGTCGGACGAGTATTTTTTGATTGCATTTAACAATCGCGCTCAACTGCTGCTCGACCGCACGCGCGACGGCGAGGCGCTTTTGCGGAAACTCACATTGGTCGCGCCGAAAAACAATACCGCGCTTTATGACGCCTGCTATCTCGGCGTCGAGCGCGTTACACGCGGAACTCGTCAGAAAAAAGCTCTTTTAATTATCAGCGACGGTCAGGACAATGCTTCGCGCTATAACTTCGGCGAAGTGCGCCGCCTGATGAAGGAATCGGACGTGGTTGTTTATGCCGTCGGTATTTTAGACGGAAAAGACTCCGGCACTATGGAAGGAATGCAGGGACAAGCATTTCTGGACGAGCTGGCGTCGGTTACGGGCGGAAAATCGTTTTACCCGCAAACCAGCGTCGAACTCGATGAAATTTTTGAACGAATCGCGCTCGAACTTCGCCATCAATACTCAATCGGTTACACGCCGAAGGATTTCGCGCCCGACGGAAAATGGCACAAAGTAAAAACTAAGGTCAAACCTCCGCGCGGTCTTCCGCGTCTAACGGTTCGCGGGCGCGAAGGCTACTATGCCACGCCGACCGCCAATTATAATAAATAATTTTAGCTTTTGGATTTGCGATTGAAAATGAAAAGAAAAATTTTTAACTTCCTTCCGCTCGCGTTTTGCCTGAGTATTTCTCTGGCTTCGGCTTTTTATAATTTTTTCGCCGTCAAAGCGCAAACCGCACAAACTCCGTCTCGCTCGCGCCAAACTGTTTCACCAAGTCCGCAAGCGGCGACGAAACCGACTGTTTCTCCGACTTCCGTTCAGACAAAAACTTCTCCGACCGTTTCGCCGACGCCGAATATTGACGACCCGAACGAAGTTATAAAAATCGATACCGAACTCGTCAATATCAATGTCCGCGTCGTTGACCGCGGCAATCGCCCGGTAAATAATTTGACGCAAAGCGATTTCAAAGTTTATGAAGAAAATGTTTTACAGCCGATTGAGTTCTTTTCAAAATCCGAAGTTCCGACCAATTATTCTCTTGTGATTGATAATTCCAACTCGCTCCGCCCGCAAATCGAGAAAGTAATCGAAGCGAGCAAAATTATCATCGGCGCGAATCGTCCAGACGACGAAACCAGCATTATTCGATTTGTCAGCTCGTCAAAGATTGAAATTCTACAGGATTTTACAAATAACAAAGCCGATTTGGGCGAAACGCTCGACAATCTTTACACCGAAGGCGGGCAGACGGCGATTATCGACGCGGTTTATCTGGCGGCTGAAAAAGTCAACGAATACGAAAAATCACGCAGCTCGAACGACCGCAAACGCCGCGCTTTAATCCTTGTTTCAGACGGCGAAGACCGCGACAGCTATTATAAAGAACAGCAGCTTTTCGACCTGCTCAAAGAAACCGACGTGCAGATTTACGTGGTTGGCTTTGTCAATGATTTGAGCAAAGACAGCGGGCTTATCAGCAAAAGTCCGCAAGGCAAGGCAAAGGCTTTTTTGGAAAGACTGGCGACCGAAACCGGCGGCAAGGTTTATTTTCCAAACTCGGTCGGCGAACTCAACGAAATTGCCAGAGATATTTCCAGCGAACTCCGGCTGCAATACTCAATCGGCTACAGCCCGACAAACGCCGTAGCGGATAACACCTTCAAAAATATAAAAGTCGTCGTTGCCGACGGACCGAAAAAGGAAAAACGCATCGCCATCACGCGCTCCGGTATAACTCGCACAAGTAGTGACGGAAAGCCGAGTCTCCAAAATCAAAAACCGAAAGGTCGATAAGTTTTTCAGCTAAGATAAAGAAAGAAATAGAATACGAATTCATTTCAAAGTTTCATCAGTATTCTATTTCTTTTTTAATTTTTATCTGACCGAACCCGAAATTTTCTTTTTCGTCGTTTCGCCGGTTCTCAAAACAGGAATTCCCTGGTCGACTTCCGCGTGCGGACGCGGAATTATGTGAACGGCGACGACTGTTCCGACGCGCCTTCCGGCAGCCGCGCCCGCGTCAACCGCCGCTTTGACCGCGCCGACTTCGCCGCGCACAATCGCCGTGACGAGTCCGGCGTCAATTTTTTCGTAACCGACCAGCTCGACGTTTGCCGCCTTAACCATCGCGTCGGCGGCTTCAATCATCGCCACCAAACCCATACATTCGACCATTCCGAGTGCTTCCATAATTTTTTTCGATTGCAGTTTTGATTTCTTTTCTTAACTATAAAAATTTATAAATCGAGTCTGTTTGTTTCAAATCAAGAAATTTGTCGGACAAATTATCACGATTGCATTTTATATTCTCCGGCAAATTTATTTCATCCGAACCGCCAAAAATAAAATAACGACCGTCAGAACCGCCACCGCGATTGCCGCCAAAATAAACCAGGCGTTCGGCGTGTTTTCGTGTTCTTCCCAAATCACTTCGATTCTTTTCGGTTGAACGGTTTTGGATTTCTCGCGCAATGTGGACGCCGATTTCAATTCGCGTTCTTCTCGAAAATTCGATTTTGCAATCGGCTTTGCCGTCGCATCTTTGGCGAAATTGTCTTTGATTGCTTGTTTCCGAATTATTTCACTTTTCTTTTCTTGAGTTCCGTTTTCATTTTCTTTAGAAAGTGTTTTTTGAAATTGGGTTTTGCCGATTGTTTCATTTTTCTCGTTTTTGGCGACGGCAATTTCCGAAGCGACCGCGCCGCCGCAGTTATAACAAAAAAGCGCGCCTTCTCGCACATCCGCGCCGCAAGCGCTGCAAACCTGATTTTCGACAAACGTTTCAGCCATCTAAATTTGATTTAACGTTGAATTTATGCCGGAACGGTAGAGACATTATGACTGACGCGCGAAACTGCATTTTCCATTATCATTTTCAATCTTTTATCCGGCAATTCCAAAATCATCCGCCAAAAATCCTCGTTAGAGTAGAAATAATCCTTTTCCATATGTTTTATGATATATGACAAATGATTTAACAATCGATGCTGAATTTCGTTAATCGTTCGCATCATTTGAGGATTTTCCAGATTATCCGTCCCGACCTCGTAAGTTTCTCCACGCGCAATAATTGTTAGCTCAATAGCCAATTGCGCTAAAAAATCGGCTTTTTCGCCGGTTGATAAATTTGAAAATATTTCCGCCGTTTCTCTGGTATTCATTTTAGTCAATTACTTCATATTCTAATCGGTTTATATCAAAACCTCTCTCCAACAAAACCCTGCATCGAACATTGCCATTCAGAATTCTTCCGTCAATTTTAATTTTCAAGGCTTCAATCTTTCCAATTCGTAGAGAGTCAACAATACTCTCGGTTGAATTCTTACACCAAAACCTCAATGAAAAACGCGCAATACCTTTTTCTAAAGTTTCATCTGAATGAATCAAACGTAACTGAGGTTTTTCATCCATTAAACCTTCGCAAAAATTTCCTTCTCTTCACCCAAATCGCGTGCCGAAGGCGTAATAATCGTTTTCGCCGAAACATAAATTTTCTCGCCCGTTTCGACGGCTTTTTTCACATCGTCTTCGCTGACAAAATCGACCGCCTTCGGTTTCGTGCCGTTTGTATTTCCCGTTTCGACATTTGCGATTTGATGAATAATCGTTTTCGCTTCGCCGTTTGAAGCGGTCGTTTGATTGTTTGTAGTTTCAATCGGACTTTGTATTTTGGACTTTGGACTTTGGACTTCTTCAGGCATCTCAGCAATTTTGTTTCGCAAAAATTTATCGACCAGCGCCGCGATTTCTTCACGTTTGACCGTTTGACGATTTTCGATCATCGGTTTTTGAATTTCACCTGGTAATCCGCCGTTTGAAATTTGAGATTCGGATGAACTTTGAACTTTGAACTTTGAACTTTGAACCGAACCGACCGGCTTCGTTTCAAACGCCACGCGCTTGATGTCCATTAAATGATGCGGCGAAACGTTGTCTGATGTAACGTTTCCGCCCCAAGAGCCGCAGCCGAGCGTCATCGAAGGAGCCAAATCGGTGGAAAATCCGATTGCGCCGTGCGTCGTCGGCGAATTGATAATGACGCGCGAGGCAGGCATTTGTTTGCCGTAAGCAATCGCCGCGTCGCGCGATGCGGTGTGCATTCCGGCGGTGTGTCCCATTCCGCCGAACCGCAAAATTTCCAGACATTTTTGCGCTCCGGCTTCGATTCCGTCAGCGACGAAAAAAGCTAACGTCGGCGAAAGTTTCTCGATTGACCACGGAAAATCGCGTCCGACGCCGCCGCAATCGGCAAGTAGACAGCGCGTTCCAGTCGGAACGGAAATGCCCGCGAGATTAGCGATATATTCGGCGGATTTTCCGACAATTCCCGGGTTCAAAGTTCTCTGCGGCGTCAGCAGAATTTGTCCGACCGCATCGGCTTCGGCTTGATTCAAAAAATGTCCGCCTTGCGCTTTGAATTGTTCACGGACTTGATTTGCAACCGGCGCGTCGGCAACGACGGATTGTTCGGACGCGCAAATCGTGCCGTTATCAAAACAGGTCGAAGTCAAAATATCGGAAACGGCTTTTTCGACGTTCGCCGTTCTTTCAATAAACACTGGAACATTTCCGGGTCCCACGCCGAATGCCGGTTTGCCCGAAGAATATGCGGCGCGAACGAGTCCCGTTCCGCCGGTCGCCAAAATAACGGCAGTTCGTTTATGCTTCATCAAAGTTTCCGTGCCTTCGATTGTCGGATTTGACAAACACTGAATCGCATCGGCGGGAAGACCTTCTCGAACAGCGACTTCGCGCATAATCCTGGCGGTCTCGCTAATCGAACGCGCGGCTGACGGATGCGGCGAAAGAACGATTGTATTGC
Source organism: uncultured Pyrinomonadaceae bacterium (assembly GCA_964235785.1). Classification (GTDB taxonomy): domain Bacteria; phylum Acidobacteriota; class Blastocatellia; order Pyrinomonadales; family Pyrinomonadaceae. The sequence goes on from CAXSBF010000005.1 coordinate 71,786, forward strand.
GGGATTTGATGGCGATGATTATTTTGAAAATCGCCGTCGAGGTCGGATTGGTCGAAGGAATAATCGCGGCGACGACACCGCGCGGGCTGGCGATTTCGACAACGCTCTCGCTTTCTTTGACGACGCCGACGGTTTTTAGATTGCGAAAATAATTCCAAACGTCTTCGGAAGCAAAACGGTTTTTTTCGCGTTTGTCTGTCGCGTTGCCGAAACCTGTTTCTTCATTAGCCATTTGACCGAGACGCAACGCTGCCCGAAGCGCGACTTGCGCCATCGATTCGCAAATACGGTCAATTTTCGCCTGGTCAAATTTCGCAACTTCCTGAAACGCCAGATACGCGGCTTCGACCGCATCGCTCGCTTCCTGCTGCGAAACAGAGTTATTCTCACTCGACATAATTCTTAAAAGTGGGCAGTAGGCAGAAGCAGTAGGCAGCAGTGAACAGTCTGCCTACTGCTTCTGCCTACTTACTTCCTGTTTTTCGCAGTGTCGCGCGTATTTGAAACAGCCGAATCATCGTTTGCGCTGCCCGCGCCGAGTTGACCGCGCGAACCGCCTTGAATCGCTTTTTCATCAGGGCTGTAGCCGACGCCTTTCGGCAACACGCGCTCGACTTCACCGTGCGGGCGCGGAATAACGTGAACGCTGATAAGTTCGCCAACCCGACGCGCCGCCGCCGCGCCTGCGTCAGTCGCCGCTTTGACCGCGCCGACATCGCCGCGCACGAAAATCGTTACATAACCCGCGCCGATATATTCTTTGCCGATTAAATCCACATTCGCGGCTTTGACCATTGCGTCCGCCGCTTCGACCGCGCCGACGAAACCTTTAGTTTCGACCATTCCGAGTGCTTCTAAAGACATTCTCTAATCCTCACTTTTGATTTTGTTCGTAAATTTTAATACCAGATTTGAATTAAGGCTAAAAGTATCACGCGCGTCAACCAATAATCAAGCCGACCTTCGGCGCAAAACCGCCTGAAACGATTGACATTCGCGCTTTAACAGCGTTATATTTCAACATCAAGACACGATTTTGTTTCTAAAGCTGCAAAAGGACATTCAAAAAGGAAAAGATGTCACAAACTCTCGGCGAAAAACTGCGACAAGCGCGGGAAGAACGCGGTATAAGTTTAAGCGAAGTGGCTGACCAGACACGCATTTCGCCTTTGTATATCGAATCCATCGAGAACGATGATTACCGGAGTTTGCCCGGCGGAATTTTTAACAAGGGATTTGTTAAATCCTTCGCCAAATACGTCGGCGTTGACGAGCAGGAAGCCTTGCAGGACTATGCAAGTCTGGCTGCCAGCCCGGACAATCAAATGATTGAAGCGGCTCGAAGCTATCGTCCCGAAGTTTTAACCGACGACCGCAGTTCTTCGCTTCCGACCATTATTTTAGCCGTTATAATTTTAGGGTTGATGACGGGCGGAATTTTATTTCTGGTCAAATACCTGCAAAATAAACCGGCTGAATCGGCAATCACGACGCTTGAATCAAACGCGAACGTAAATTTGCCGTCTAACACAAATATTACAAATACTTCAACTCAACCTACCGCGCCGTCAATGAACGAGTTGAAAGTCGAGTTTAAGGCGTTGACCGCGCCGGTTTCCGTTACTTCGACGGTTGACGGAAAGAAAGCATCATCTTTGATTACGCCCGAAAAGCCGGTTGTTTTCGAGCCGAAGCAGAATTTAACGTTGAGTTACGCTAAAGCTCAATCGCAAAATGTGCAGATGATTCTCAACGGCAAACAAATAAATCTGCCGTTGGCACGTCCCGGACGCAATGCGATTGAACTGGAAATTACAAATGATAATTTCAAGCAGATTTGGGAAAGCGGCGCGATTGCCTTCAACCCGAATAATGCAAGCGCGGCGGCAACGCCGAAATAGCGGAGTTTTATGCGACTTTTCGGTCGGCTGAAATTAAAGGTTTTTCAAAATTCAAGTAAAAATGCGCCCGCCGGAAAAGTGCGGGTTTTTTATTAAGTTGGAAGGTAAATTAAAAGCATTTTTACCACAGATAAACACAGATAGACACAGATAAGAAATGATAAGAAATTAGATTTTAATTTACCGAAAAGCTATCTGTGTGCATCTGTGTTTATCTGCGGTTAAATAATTCTTATAAATTAAACCCATTCGGCTGTTTATATTTTATGGTTTTGTAATTATGAATATCGAAGAAATAAAAGAAGGTCTGACGTTTGACGATGTGTTGCTCGTTCCCGCTTATTCGGAGATTTTGCCGGGCGACACCGACACTTCGACCAGATTTTCGCGGAATATCAGTCTTAACATTCCGCTGTGTTCGTCGGCAATGGATACGGTCACCGAAGCAGGTCTGGCAATCGCGCTCGCCCAGCAAGGCGGAATCGGGGTGATTCATAAAAATCTTTCAATCGAGCATCAAGCCGAAGAAGTCGACAAGGTAAAACGCAGCGAGTCGGGAATGATTGTCGATCCTGTAACGATTGGCGACGACCGCACCGTGTCCGAGGCGTTGAGCGTAATGCAGCGATTCAAAATCAGCGGCGTTCCCGTCGTTGACGAGGGCGGATTGCTGGTCGGAATTATCACCAACCGCGATTTGCGTTTTGAAACGCGCTTCGATATTCCCGTCTCGGAAGTGATGACCAAACAGCCGCTCGTTACCGTTCCGGTCGGCACGACTTTGAACGAAGCGAAAGTAAAGCTGCAAAAACATCGCATCGAAAAATTATTGGTTGTTGACGACGGCGGACTGTTGAAAGGTTTAATTACCGTCAAAGATATTCAAAAAGCCATTCGCTATCCGTCTGCGGCAAAAGACGAACTCGGACGCCTTCGCGTCGCGGCGGCAATCGGCGCGACGGGCGACTACTTGGAACGCGCCGAAGAACTTATCAAATCTCGCGCCGACGCCATCATTATTGACACCGCGCACGGACACAGCTCGCGCGTCATCGAAGCCGTCAGGAAAGTCAAACAAAAATTCCCTAATTTTGAAATTATCGCCGGTAATGTAGCAACCGCCGAAGCAACCAGAAGTTTGATTGATGCAGGAGTCGACGCGGTTAAAATCGGAATCGGTCCCGGCTCGATTTGCACGACGCGCGTTGTAACCGGCGCGGGCGTTCCGCAAATCACGGCAATCGTCGAATGCGTCAACGCGGCGAAAGGTTCAGGCGTTCCGATTATCGCTGACGGCGGCGTGAAATTTTCGGGCGACGTGGCAAAAGCGATTGCGGCGGGCGCGGATACGGTAATGATTGGCTCACTTTTCGCGGGAACGGAAGAAGCGCCCGGCGAAGTTATTCTCTTTCAAGGTCGCAATTTCAAAACCTATCGCGGAATGGGTTCAATCGGCGCGATGAAACGCGGTTCGAGCGACAGGTATTCGCAGGAAGGAACGGTTTCGGATTCAAAATACGTTCCCGAAGGCATCGAAGGTCGCGTCGCTTACAAAGGAACTCTGGCGGAAATGGTCACGCAGCTTGTCGGCGGACTTCGTTCGGGAATGGGTTACACCGGATGCAAGGACATCAAAGAATTACAGGAAAAAGCGCGTTTCATTCGGATAACTTCGGCGGGACTTCGAGAATCGCACGTTCACGACGTAATAATTACAAAGGAAGCACCGAACTATCGTATTGAAAGTTAATTTGAGTAACCGCCAAAAAGGACGAAGAATTAGCCACGAACAAACACGAAAATTCACGAAAAATTTTGTTTTTATTTCGTGTTCTTTTGTGTTTGTTCGTGGCTAATTTCCTTTTACGCACATTTTAATCCTGCGCCAATGTCAGCAAATCTTCCCATTCGGCATAAAGCGACTGAACTTGCCGTTCGGTTTGTTCATAATTTTCCGAAACTTTTTGCAGCTTTTCGTGATTGGAAACAGTTTCGGGCGCGCTCATCTGTAAAGTCAGTTTTGCTAATTCTTCCTCGAGACGCGGAATTTCCGTTTCGATTTCCTTATTTCGTTTTTCAACTTTTAATCGTTGATTTTTTGAACGCCGGTCTTCTATTTTCGGGTTTTCGTCTTTGATTTGAAATTTGGAATCTAAAATTTGATTTGCGGACGGACTTTGGACTTTGGACTTTGAACTTTGAACTTCACGTTCGCGCCAATCGTGAAACTCTGAATAATTGCCGTTGAAAATTTCAACTTTTGCGTCGGCTTCAAACGAAAAAATCTGCGTCGCAACCTCGTCGAGAAAAAATCGGTCATGGCTGACGGTCAAAATCGTTCCTTCATAACTTTGCAGAGCGCTTTCGAGCGCTTCGCGCGAAGGTATGTCGAGATGATTAGTCGGTTCGTCCAAAACCAGAACGTTTTTTTGTGAAAATATGAGTTTTGCCAGCGCAAGTCTTCCCTTTTCGCCGCCCGATAAGTCCGCAACTCGTTTGAAGACATCTTCGCCGACGAACAAAAATCTTGCCAGAAAAGAACGTAACGCGCCGTTTTCCGCAAGCGGCGCGACTCGGCGCATTTCAGTAATAATTTCGTTGCGATTGTCCAAATCTTCAAGCTGCTGCGAATAATAACCGATGTCGGTTTTCGCGCCCCAAATTATTTTGCCCGCAAGCTCGCGGTGGCTGCCCAGAATAGTTTTCAAAAACGTCGTTTTGCCCGTGCCGTTTCCGCCGATTATTCCCAGACACTCGCCTCTGTGAAGCGTGAAATTTATATCTCGCGCCAAAACATTCGCGCCGTAACCGACTGCCAAATCTTCCGCCATTAAAACATTGACGCCTGCGCGTTCGACTGCTTTGAGTTTGAAATTTCCGCTCGATTTTTCGATTGTCGCGGCTTCGAGTCGCTCCATATTTCCCAGCATCGTGCGGCGCGATTTGGCTTGTTTGGTTTTCTGCCCTGCCAAATTTTTACGGATGAATTCTTCGGTTTTGTTAATATATGCCTGCTGATTTTCAAACTCGCGCTGCTGTTGCTCGCGTCTTATTTCTCTTTCGATAATGAATTTTGAATAGTTTCCAACGTAAGAAACGGCTTTTCCCTGTTCGATTTCGATGACCTTCCGGCAAGTCCGGTCGAGAAAATATCGGTCGTGGCTGATTATCACGTAGGATTTTTCGTAACTCTGCAAAAAGTTTTCGAGCCATTCGACTGCGTTCACGTCGAGATGATTGGTCGGCTCGTCGAGCAGCAAAACATCAGGATTTGAAAGTAAAAGCCGCGCCATTCCGAGACGATTTTTTTGCCCGCCCGAAAGATTTTTTGTTTCCGTGTCCCAGGTTTCACGCGCAAAGCCCAAGCCTAACAGGATCGCTTCGGCGCGTGCCGTATAGGTAAAACCTTCTTCGTGTTCAAATTCGGTTTGCAGTTCGGCGTAGTGATTGAGAATTTCTTCGGAATGGTCGTGCGCCATTTGTATTTCAAGTCGGCGCATCTCCGCTTCGATGTCGTGAAGGCGTTGAAAGGCGGAAAGCGCGGCGGTGTGAACGGTTTCGCTTTCCGTGAAATCGACGTGCTGTTCGAGAAGTCCGATTTTCAGGTTGTTTGTTTTGAGAACTTCGCCCGAATCAGGCGTTTCCGCGCCCGTGATAATTCTAAAAACGGTTGTTTTCCCCGCGCCGTTTCGACCGACGAGTCCTATTTTTTCGTTCGGATTTATTTGAAACGAAACGCCGCGTAGAATTTCCGTTCCGCCGTATGATTTATAAATGTCGGCAAGTCTGAATAACATAAAAAGTGGTAGTCAGTTGTCGGATGTCAGCCGTCAGTATAAAATTAATTACTGACCACCGACGGCTGACAACTGACTACCGTTAGCCAATTTCGCTAAATCAATTATTTTGTCTTGTTAGCATGCGTCAAAGGTTTTGCTCCAACCTTCTCGTTTGTATTTACGGTTGAGTTAGCAACTGAATTAGCGGCTGAATTAGTATTTGCCGCCGCATTCGTATTGGTATTTGCAGCCGGAGTTTCCGCGCTCGCCGGACGCGCCCCGCTTAATTCATTCGGATGTTCGACGACATTTTTCGCTAAATTATTCACGATTTTCGCTTCATTCATTGCAATAGCTTGATAAGAAGCGGCGAGAAGTTGTTTGCGGGCATTGATAAGCGAATCGGTAACTTGCTGGCGAATTCCCGGACTTTCGAGCGTTAGATTTTCATCCTTGTCGCTGCGCTCCTGTAGTTTGAGAATGTAGAATTTGCCGCCTGCCTGAGCAATTTGAAGTTGTCCGATTGCAAACTTCGGATCCATCAAAGATGCGGCAACTTGCGGCGAAAAATTTTGTCTTAATTCCTCTTCCGAAACATATCCTATATCGCCGCCTTGAAGACGGCTTTGCGGGTCTTCGCTCTTTTCACGCGCGATGGCGGCAAAATCGCCGCCTTGTCTTAATTGATTAATAATTTCATTACCTTTCAAAGCCGCTTCCTGATCGTTTTTCGTCACGTCTCCTTCGCCGCTGTCTGACGGATCAATCACGATTGCCGCCAATTTAGCGCCTCTTTTTTTAACAAACGCTTCCTTATTGCCGACGTAAAAGGCATCGATTTCACTGTCTTTCGGCGGCTCGATTTTGCCGGTTACTTTGTTAACCAACGCATCAGTGGCAAGCTTTCTTTTGATTTTTTCTTTTAAGGAAGCTTCCGTTTCATTGGCTTCCTTCAATCTTTTATCAAATTCTTCGGCTGACATTCCGCTTGAAGTTTTTTGTTTGTTCAGTTCTACAACTACATCTTCATCCTTCGGAACGACTCCTTCCTTTTCAGCCTTTTGAAACATTACCTCCTGCTGGATTAAACCGTCCAACACCTGCAGACGCGCCTGCGCCAGTTCGAGCTGCGAAAGTTTGGCTTCCTGCCCTTGCGCCTGTATCTTGATGGCACGCTCGACCTCTTCCATTTTGATTTCTTTACCATTGACGGTCGCAGCAGTTTCCGCGCCGCCCGGCGTGGTCATATCACCGCCGGTTTTTGGCTGGCAGGCGTTTAAGGCGAATGCGGCAAACGCTAAAAAGGCAATTGTAAAAATCTTTATATTAAATTTATGCACTGTGGCTTTTACTCCTTGAAAATTAACAATATCTCTCATTACTTGCTTATCTCGAATTTATTTGTTATAAATCTTGTTTTTGAGTTTAACGGAAAACTCGTTTCTCTGTAACCTCATAATTTTATTTTGGAGGCTTTATAATTATGGCAAAACGATGCGATGTCTGCGGCAAAGGTCCGCAATTCGGAAACAATGTTTCGCACGCAAACAACAAAACTCGCCGTCGCTTTAACCCGAATCTGCAATCGGTTCGCGTCCAACTTTCCGCCGGCGGAAACGAGCGACAGAAAGTTTGCACTCGTTGTATTAAAGGCGGCAAAATTGTCAAAGCAGCGTAACTTTATCTACAGTTTAATTTCAAAAGTTAATTGCCAGACGTTTGATTCGGACGTTTGGCTTTTTTATTAGCCGCAAAAAGCGCAAAAAAACAAAAACTTTAATTTGTTATTTTTGTGCTTTTTTGCGGCTATAACTTCTTATAGCAAAGCGATGCACTCGATTTCAACACGCGCGTCTCTCGGCAAACGCGCCGCTTGAACCGTCGCCCGCGCCGGTTTATTGTCGTTGAAGAATTCGGCATAAACTTCATTCATCGCCGCAAAATCATTCATATCCGCCAAGAATACAGTCGTTTTGACGACATTGGTTAAACTCGTTTCAGCCGCTTCCAAAACCGCGCTCAAATTCTTTAAAACCTGCCGCGTCTGTTCGGCAACGTCTTCAGAGACGAATTCGCCGGTTTGCGGATTAATCGGAATTTGTCCCGAACAAAAAATCAGGTTTCCAGCCTTCACAGCCTGCGAATAAGGTCCGATTGCGCCCGGCGCGTTTTCAGTCGAAATTGTTTCTTTCACAAATACTCTCGCCCTTGTTTTCTTATTTAATACTTAAGCAAAAGGCGAATTTTAACAGATAAAATGCAAAAAGAAAAGTTTGGATATTAGATGCCGGATGTCGGATATTGGATGTTTTCTCCGGGAAGTATAGTATATGGTTGTTTTACAGCAATCGATAACATCCTGCGTCTTTCAAGAATTCATTCTTTCGACGGCAATCACGCCCGGCACTTTTTCAATCGAGCTGACAACTTTGTCAAGGTGTTTTTTGTCGAAGACTTCGATAGTTACTTCAATCAAACCCCGATCGTCTTTTGAAACATTGGCGCGGGCGTCACGAATCCCTGTTTTGATTTCAGCAATCGCGTTCGTAATTCCGGCGAGCATTCCCGTCCGGTTTTCTGTTGTTGCAAGCAACCGCACGGATTGAATGTGTTTTGCGTCGTTTTTCGCCCATTCCACCTCAACGATACGGTCTTTGTTGACCATCAACTGCTGTACGTTTTTACAGTTTTTGTTATGCACGACAATCCCTTTTCCGAGCGAAATATAACCGACAATATCCTCGCCGGTCAACGGATTGCAGCAACGAGCGCGGTTCGTCAGCAAATTATCGATGCCTTTGACGATAATCGCGTCTTCGCCCAAACCGATAAATTTCTTGACGGCTTTCATACCGCTTTCGAGCCGGGTTTCCTTTTTCTTATCCGGGTCGAGTTCGGCAAATTTTTCCGCGCCGAGGAATTTTGCCAGCACATTACGCGGCAGTGTTTTTCCATAGCCGATTGAAGCCAGCAAGTCTTCGCCTCTGCCCAAACCGTATTCGTTGGCGATGCGTTTTAATTCGTCGGTATTTAGTAATTTTTTCTGTGCGACGTGAAATTTCAGCGCTTCTTTTTCGAGCAGCTTGCGCCCGATGTCGATCGATTCGGCGCGTTGCTGTTCCGAAATCCAGTGGCGAATGCGGTTTCTGGCTTTGGAAGTTACCACGCTGTTCAGCCAATCGCGCGAAGGTTTTGAATTCGGCGTCGTCAAAATTTCCACGACATCGCCGTTTTGCAGTTCGGTCTTCAAAGGCACGATACGACCTTTAATTTTCGCGCCGGTGCAGGTATCGCCGACCTCCGAGTGAATCGCGTAAGCAAAATCAATCGGCGTCGAGCCGCGCGGAAGCTGTATGACTTTGCCCATCGGCGTAAAGGCGTAAACGTCCTTCGGATAAAGGTCCAGCTTTAAGGATTCGATAAAATCTTCCGAATCGACCGATTGATTGTTTGTTTCGACCAGAGGGAGAAGCAGCTTTTCGACCGTTTTTCTCAACTCGTCGAGAGCTTCGTCCTCATCTCGCTTGCCGAGTTTGCTCTCCTTATATTTCCAGTGCGCGGCAACGCCTTCTTCGGCAATTTGATGCATCTCTTCGGTCCGAATCTGAACTTCAAAAGTTTGACCGCTGTCGCCGATGACCGAGGTGTGAAGCGATTGGTAAAGGTTGTCGCGCGGAATCGCAATCCAATCCTTAAAACGTTCCGGCACGGGCGTCCATAAATCGTGGACGACGCTCAAAGTCAAATAACAGTATTTTTTATCGTTCGGCGTGATAATGCGGGCGGCGATTAAGTCATAAACCTGCTCAATCGTCAGCTTTTGTTTTTTTAATTTTTTCCAGAGCGAAAACAGACGCTTGACACGCCCTTGAATTTCGACGAACGGCACGTCGTTTTCCGCTAGATTTACTCGAATCGCATCGGTTATCTTGTCGAGCGCGGCTTCGAGTTCTGGACGGCGAGCGTCAATTTCTCCGGCTAATTTTTTATATTCATCCGGGTAAAGATTTTGAAAGGACAAATCTTCGAGTTCGCTGCGGACTTTTCCCATTCCCAAACGATGTGCAATCGGGGCGTAAATATCGAGCGTTTCCTGAGAAATACGAGCGCGTTTTTCAGGCTTTAGAAACTGCATCGTCCGCATATTGTGCAGACGGTCGGCAAGTTTGATAAGCACGACGCGCACGTCCGTAATCATTGCCAGAACCATTTTACGGACATTTTCCGCTTGCTGTTTTTCCCTCGACAAATCGCTGATGTGCGCGATTTTGGTCAAACCGTCGACCAGGCGCGTGATTTCATCGCCGAAATACTCGCGGATGGTCGCCAGGTCAACGAGCGTGTCCTCGACGACATCGTGAAGAAGTCCGGTCGAAACGCTGGTTTCATCGAGCCGCATTTCCGCTAAAATATCCGCGACTTCAAGAGGATGAACAAGATACGGTTCGCCCGAAGCGCGTTTTTGCCCGCGATGGTGCAGAGCAGAAAAAAGATACGCCCGCCGAATCAATTCTATATTTGAATCAGGACGATTGTTTTCTACTTTATCGATAACGTCTTCAATGCGAATCATTTATCATTTATCTATCATTTATCATTTATTAAAAAGGTGCGCTAAAAACCGAGAGGCTTTTTAGATAAATAATAAACGATAAATGAAAAGGCGACACTCAATTTTTATTGTAATTGAGTATCACCTTTTATAAAATTTAATTTTGAAAAAGCTACTTTTTGTTTGCGGCTTCGTCTTTCTTTTTCTGTTCAGCCGCTATCGCGTCTTCTTTTGCTTTCTTTTCTGTCGCCAGTTCTGTAAATCTGTCTTTGGCTTTGTCAGCTTCCGTCTTTAGACTTTCTTTCTCGGCATTTTTGCCTTCCATTTCGGCGAGACGCATTTGCTGAACCAGCATATTTGCTTTGTATGACCATACCGCGTCGCTGTTCGTGTCCAGTTTTTCGGCTCTATTGACAAGTTCGGTTCCTTCAGCCGTGCATTGTTTCAGCTTTTCAAAATCTTCGGTGCTTTGCGGTTTGCTAAACACAAATGTCGGCTTTCCGTCTTTCGTAACTGTTTTTTTGACCGGTTCGACATCGCTGATTTCGTTGGCGCACGAATACTTTTTGGCAGTGAGCTTAGTTAATGCTTCAGCTCGTTGAACGGGCGGAACCTTTTCATTATTTGTGCGGTCGGTTACCCATTTAAGCCATTCATCATCTCTATTCAAATTCTCCAAGAGGTTAGCAACGGCATTAAACGAACTTTGGTCGCTAACGTCTTCGGCTAAAACTTTTTTATATTCCTGAATCGCTTCATTTGCCACTTCCACTTTTTGACGGTTTCCGATATATTCCGAATGCAGCGTTCGAGCTAAGAATAACTGAGCGGTTTTGCCTTCGCTGGTCCCAGCCTGCGGGTCGCGGGCGATGGCATCACGAAACAGTTGTTCGGCTTCTTGAAACTTCCGATCTTTGTATGCCTTACCGCCGTCAACCAAATTTTTTCTGGTTATAATCCGGTTGTAATACGAACAGTTTGCTCCGACTAAAACCGTAGATAAAATTAAAACCAATATCCCTATCCGAGAGAATCTCATTTTTCGACTCCATTGATAGCTTAAAACAACGGAAACTAAAGTTTTGCGCTCCAGTTTCCGTTAATTTTATAAGCTGAAATTATTGCTCTAAATCGTCAATCTGCAATCCGATCGGCTGCGCGCCCGCTTGTTTTGCAGCATCTATCACTCTGACTACATCGCCGTATCTGACCGAACGAGGTGATTTGATAAATAAGGTTTTTTCTACCTCATTTGTTCCTTCACGAAAAACTCCGCCGTCGGCTCTTTCCTTGAAAACTGCGGCTAGCTTATTAGTTAAAGCGCTTGCATCCGACACATCACCCATTGCTTCATTGTTTAGTGTAACTTTCCGGTCGGATTTGTTGATTGCCACAACCAGGGTTAACGGATTTGGTTTCGGATTAGCCTGTTGTTCGTCCGGTTTCGGTTCAGCCGGAACTTTTGCCTCGAAGCGACTCGGCTTCAGAGGCGTAATTACCATAAAGATAATCAAAAGCACCAGTAGAACGTCAATTAAAGGCGTTACATTAATATTCGGTGTAGCTCCGTGTGATGCCGAGCTGCCCGTTCCTGACATTCCCATATTTTCTTTACCTCCAAACCTGAAACAATTCAGGCTTTTAAGTTAGCTCGCCGGTTTTGGGTCGCCTTTTTTTCGGTCGGCGACCAAACCAATTTTGTCTATGTCCTGTTTACGAATCGTGTCAATCGCTTCGACGACCTTTCCGTAGTCGACATCAACGCCGCTCTTGATATAAACGATTCGCTTTTCAGGAGTTTTATTCTCCATCAGACGTTTGATTTTATCGCCGAGCGCAGTCAACGGATATTGCTCTTTTCCGATATAAAAATTATTGTTATCGGGAATCGCAACTACTACGGAAGTGTCCTTGGCAATATCCGCATCTTCATCCGGGCTAATCATATCGCGCGGAAGATTGACGGACACGCCTTGTTGGAGGAGCGGTGTAACAATCATAAAGATAATCAACAACACCAGCATCACGTCCACCATCGGAGTTACGTTAATTTCAGAGTTATACTCATCTGAACCACCGACTGCCATTGCCATAACAAAATTCTCCCTTTATTAATTCCTAAGGTTTATATAATTAACCGTTTAGCTGTTTCGTCCGTTGTTTGATGAAATAATCAACTAATTCGGATGCCGAGTTTTCCATTTCAATGCTAAAGCTCGTTACCTTGTTCGTAAAATAGTTGAATAACCAAACTGCCGGAACGGCTACCAAAATCCCGAGCGCCGTGGCAACCAGGGCTTCCGAAATAGCTCCGCCGACCGCGCCGATGCCAGCCGTTTCATTAGATTTCAAGGCTTGGAACGCGCCGATAATTCCGACCACCGTTCCGAACAGACCGACGAATGGAGCGGTCGAGCCGACTGTCGCCAAACCGGAAAGACCACGTTTCAACTCGGCTGTTTTAACGGCGATAGCGCGTTGCAGAGCGCGTTTCGACGCTTCCATTTCTTCCCCCGAAATGTCGGTATTGCCTTGATGCGCGGCAAACTCCTTCAAACCTGACGAAACGACCATTGCAAGATGCGAATCTTTATGTTTGTCGCTGATATTGATGGCTTCATCGATATTGCTGTTTTTTAACGCTTGTGCCACTTTCGGCGCATACTGCCGGGATTGAGCTTTGGCTTTGCTGTAAGTCAAATAACGTTCGATGCCGACGGCAATCAGATAAATCGCCTCAATTAAAAGCGTGATGATAACGCCCCAGCCAGGATAGGTTAAAGTATTAAAAAGGTCGTAAATACCCAGTCCGCCACCTCCGCCTTCCGCGAACATCAAATAAAAACCTAAAACATTCGCTGCTAAAAAGCTGCCTAAAAAAGTCATAATTTTTCCTCCAAAGAAATAAAAATTTTATAATTGCAGATTGATGTTATCGGGAGAAACTGAAACGGTTTCTCCCGATAATTCATCGGGTTACGGAGCAATAAAGTTATAAACGATAACGCCGGTTACCGAAACCGCCTGACCGGACAATAAAGTCGGCGCAAACTTCGCCTGCCGTGCTGCCTGAACAGCCGCTTGCTGAAGAAGCGGATGTCCGCTGACGGCGCTTGCCGAAACGACATTGCCTCTTTCGTCAATTTTCACCTGAACATTAACCGCGCCGCTGGCTCGCACCGCTTTTGCCGCCGCCGGATACGGTGGCTTAGGCAAACTGGTAGCGCTGCCGTTTATCACGCCTTTAGAAATCGTTTTCGGAACCTTCGGCGGCTCTTCCTTCTTTACCGGTGGCGGTGGCGGTGGCGGTGGCGCGGCGCCTGTCGCAGTGCCTGTCGGCGCGTCGCCTGTTCCGCTCGTAAGACCTGTGCCCTGCGTATTGCCACGCCCTTTGTAACTATCAGAAGCGGCATTTAACGCATCATTGTTGTTTGTTCCAATTCTGGTTGCAATACCTTCGCGCGGCGGCTTGACCGTATTTTGGACAACGCTCACCGTATCGGGCGGCTTGACCGGAGTTTGATCCATCCGTTGGATAATTTCGGTTCGCGTATCTACATTCGGTGCCGCTTTAGGCTGGTCTTTGGGTTGCTTTTCAGGCGGCGGGGGCGGCTCTTCTTCCGCGACCGGAACCGGCGCGACCAGCGTCGAAAGCTCCAAATCTCCGGAACCTAGTCCATAGTCTTTTCCATAAAGACTGTAAAGCCATCCACCGACCATCAGACAAAACATAATGGCAAAAGTGGTTACTAAAAATCCACTTCGTCTGGCATTTTCCTTCGAGTTGCTTTTCGATTCTACCAATTGATCTAACATTTTATTTTCCTCCCTATTTTCCGGTGCCAATTCTAGGTCAAGGGCGACGAAACTTTATTATTGCTTATGATGATATATATTAAACCTCAAGTTACAATCGTTAAAAAACTTTGACGATTCGGCTTAAAATCTTTTCGACTTTCTTTCGTTTTTGAAATTCTTCTTTACGTGCGGATTTGACGGACTTTTGCCAGTCGTGCATACAAAAGCTCCACAAATTCCGCTTTTAAAAGAAACGGAAAAAAAGTAGATACAAGATATTTAATTGACCAGCAACGTATTGAAGTCTAAAACGACAATCGAATAAAGTCAAGAATAATTTCTTCACTTTTGAATAATTTTCCAAAAATCATCAAATGCGAAAAATGTAAAATCAAGTTTAGGTTGTAAAACTGTTTTGCGCCTCGATTAAATCAAGTTATCTGGCTATCGGACGTCTGGAAACCGACCGTCTCGAAGCTGAGGCTAATTTCTCTGCTTTCTGCGTTTCCATTCGTCTGGTTTTTGCCGCGCCGAGTTTGTCCTGCCACCAAATCGCAATCGGGCTGGCAATCGCAATCGTCGAATAAGTTCCTAAAGTTACGCCAACCAGAAGGGCGAGCGAAAAACTTCGCAGAACCTCCCCGCCAAACAAAACCAGTGACAAAACCGATAAAAGCACCAAGCCGCTCGTGATGACCGTCCGCGAAAGAGTCTGGTTGATTGAATCGTTGGTAATTTTGAAAAGCGAGTCGGTACGATTGACGGCGAGATTTTCGCGCACGCGGTCAAAGATAACGATTGAATCATTGACGGAGAAACCGACAATCGTCAGAATCGCGGCGATAACCGTTAAGTTGATTTCCCACTGAAACACCGAAAAGAACGCAAGAACCATCAAAACGTCGTGAAATACAGCGATAACCGCGCCCGCAGCGTATGTCCAATCGTAACGAAAAGCGATAAACAGCAAAATTCCGACCAGTCCTAAAAGCGTTGCGGTAACGGCTTGATTGCGAAGCTGCGAACCGGCAACCGCGCCGACCGAATCAGTTCCGATGATTTTATAAGCGGCGTTGTCCGCGTCCGCCAGTGATTGCTCGCCTTCGGCTTCTTTTCCGAAAGTATCGAGCGCGGTTTTAACCGTTGTGCGTCCAGCCTGAACCTGCGCCGCCAGCGGATTTTCCTTATTTTGTTCGCCGCTCGCCGCCGCATCGGTTGCAGGCGGAGTTGCTTCAGCATTTTCAATCAACGGGATTTTTATCAAAACTTCGTCTGGTTTATCGGTCGAAGCCTGAATTGACGGGTCAGCGACGCCGACATTATTCAATGCGCCGCGAATAGCGTCATCCGAAGGTTTCTCCCCTTTGAATTTCGCCGTAACGACCGTTCCGCCTTTGAAATCTACGCCGAGATTAAAAGCGTCCGTCCCGCCCGGCGTAAATTGTCGCCCGACCGCCGAAGCCAAACCAGCCAGCATAATAAAAATGGAAAGCGCAATAAAAGCGCGTCTTTTTCCAAGCCAATCAATGTGTATATTCTGAAATAAATTAAACATTTTTCTAATAGTTCAAAGTTCAAGGTTCAAGGTTCAAGGTTTTTTTGACTTTGAACCTTGAACTTAATCAAATACTAAGTTTCTGCATATTCGGATTTCTGCTCAACAGCCAATTAAAAATGGTGCGCGAGACGAAAACCGCCGAGAACAAATTTATCAGCAATCCGAAAATTAACGTTACGGCAAAACCGCGAATCGGACCCGAACCCGTAACATAAAGAATCAAGGACGAGATTATCGTAGTGATATGCGTATCGATAATCGTGACAAAAGCGCGGTCAAATCCGAGACTGATTGATTCGGGAACTGAAAACCCGAGCCGCAGTTCTTCGCGGATACGCTCAAAAATCAAAACGTTCGAGTCAACCGCCATTCCAATTCCTAAAATCAAACCGGCAATTCCGGGCAGCGTCAAAGTCGAGCCGAACACGACGAGCGCCGCCATCGTAAGAAGCATATTTAAAATCAGCGCGATGACCGCGTTGACGCCTGCGCCGCGATAATAAAACAGCATAAACAAAACGACAAAAGCTAAACCGCCGATTGACGCGGCGACTCCGGCGCGAATCGAATCCGCGCCCAAGCTCGGTCCGACGGTTCGTTCTTCCTGATATTCGATTGCCGCCGGAAGAGCGCCCGATTTCAAAGTCAAAGCTAAATCTTCGCCGGAGGTTTTGGTAAAACGCCCGTCAATTTGTCCCTGGTCAAAAATTTGCGATTTGATGTAAGCGATGGATTTCACTTCGTCATTTAAGACCACCGCCATATAATTATTGATATTCTTGCCGGTCCATTCGCCGAATTTTTGCGCTCCGCTCGGTTTGAAAGAAAACGAGATTTGATAATCGCTGTTGCCGCCCGTGCGTGAAACCGCCGACGCATCGCGCAATTCGCTGCCGTCGACGACCGACGGAGTTTCGACAATCACAAATTGTTTCGGTTTATCCTGCGGATTTTGCGGATTCGTTTTTGCCGCTTCGTCGCGGTCGGTATACGGATAAACCTTTTGATTCGGCGCTCCGGCAGTGGCAGCCTCAGCCGCTTCTTTAGTCGGAAAAGTTTGCAAATTCGGACTGGGCGGACTGACGACTTTCATCAAAGACAGATGTGATTCAGCGCCGACCAAAGCCTTGACGCGCTCAGGATTTTCAACGCCCGGCATCTGCAGAAGAATCTGCCCCGAATCGCTTCTTCCCTGTCTTTGCAAAGTCGGCTCTTTCACACCGTAAGCATTGATGCGGCTGTCAATAATCTTCATTGCCTGGTCGGTCGCCTGTTCTTTTAACTTCGCCTGCGCTTGTGTCGGCAGAGTCCAAACAATCGAATCTCCACTCGTGTTTTCACTCCAGGCGGAGAAATCGATTTTCTTCCTAACCGCATCGATAACTTCCTGCGCCTTTGAGGCATCCGTTAAATTGAGTGTAATTTGATAATTACCATTTTCGGCAACGTATGAACCGGCATTGACCGGAAGCTGCGCGTCTTTGGCGGCAGCTAAAGCGGCAGCCTCATTACCTTCGGTTAATTTTTTCAAATATTCATCGGTCTTGACGCGCATTACCAGATGAGAGCCGCCTTTCAAATCCAAGCCGAGATTGATGTTTTTGGCAAGATTGTTTTTTATGCCCTGCCAATTAAAATCGCTTGCCGAAACCGAACCGCGCGGTCCGAAAACAAGGTAAATTCCGACCAGCGTAATCGCAAGAATAATTAATGTTCTAATCAATAAACTACTATTTTTCATTTTCTTTAATTACCGGTTATTAGCTATTCACTGTTTTGTCCGCACGTTTGCCGACAACCGCGCTCCGCGCAATTTCAATAAACGACTTGTCGGCGCTTTGAATTATAAAACTCGTGTCTCTGACTTCTTTGATTTTCCCGATGATGCCGCCGTTGGTTACGACTTCGTCATTGATTTTTAAATCGGCAATCAATTCCTGGGTTTCTTTTTGCTGACGGCGCTGCGGCATAATTACCAGAAAATAAAATATGCCGAAAATTATCAAAAACATCGGAAGCATACTCAGGATACTTGCTCCGCTGCCGCCGCCGCTGCTTTCGCCTTGAAAAAATAACAGGATTGTAATCATTGTTTTTACTGCCGAAGAGAAAAAAGAAATTATAAGTTATCAACGCTAAAATATAAAACCGTCAAACTGATTTTCACGACAAAGGCACAGAGAATGCAGAGATAAGCTCGAAAAGTTAGAGCAGGCTTCGCGTTTGATTTATAAGATAAAGTCTAAAAAATATCTGTTTTTATCCGTGTTTATCTGTGGATAAATTGCTTTCAAAAACTCTGTGTTCTCTATGTCTCTGTGGTGAAATTTTCTCCGCCGTCACGAATTTTACCGATAAAGTCATTTCTAAATCGGTTAAACTCGCCGAGTTTGATAGCTTGCCTAACCTTTCTCATAGTGTCAAGAAAGAAAGCGAGATTGTGATGAGAAATCAAAATCGCCGCGAGCATTTCCTTTGCTTGATAGAGATGCCGAATGTAGCCGCGCGAATATCTCAGACAAACCGAACACGAACATTCTAAATCCAAAGGCTCTGAATCAATCGCAAATTTTGCGTTGCGGATATTCAACTTGCCGTTTGAAGTAAACGCGCTTCCCGTGCGTCCGTTGCGCGTCGGCAAAACGCAGTCGAACATATCTACGCCGCGCGAAACCGCTTCGACCAAATCTTCCGGCGTTCCGACGCCCATCAAATATCTCGGCGCGTCTTTCGGCATTTGCGGCGCGAGAAATTCCAGGACTTCATACATCACTGACTTTTCTTCGCCGACGCTCAGACCGCCGATAGCGTAGCCGTCAAAACCGATTTCAACCGTTTTTTCCAAACTTTCTCGTCTTAAATTTAAATGTCCCGCGCCTTGAACGATGCCGAACAACGCTTGTCGTCCGCTCAAATTTTCGGCTTCGAGAAAACCCGTATCCATTCCCGAGTTCTGCAATTCATCAAAACGATTTTTTGAACGCTTTGCCCAACGCGCCGTCATCTCCAGACTCCTTCCGGTTACATCGATTCCCGCGTCGCCCGGCGCGCATTCATCAAAAACCATCGCAATTTCAGAGCCGAGCGCGGCTTGAATCTCCATTGAAACTTCAGGCGAGAGAAACATTTTGTCGCCATTGATGTGCGAGCGAAACTCAACTCCTTGCTCTGAAAGTTTTCTTAAATCGGTTAAAGAAAAAACTTGAAAACCGCCCGAATCGGTAAGGAGCGAACGATTCCAGGTAGAAAATTTGTGCAGCCCGCCGAGTTTACGGATGACTTCCGCTCCCGGACGCAGCCACAAATGATAAGTATTTCCTAAAATTATTCGCGCGTCCAGTTCTTCTTCGAGCCATTCAAAACGCACGCCTTTAACCGTCGCTTGCGTTCCGACCGGCATAAAAACAGGCGTTTCGATTTCCGAACGCCTCGTCCGCAAAATTCCTGCCCGTGCCTCGCCGTCCTGCGCGGTAACTTTCCAATCAATCGCCTTTTCCATTAAATAATAAAAGGAATAGCCGCAAAAAGGCACAAAAACGCAAAAAATTAAAGCAAAGAAAAGCAGTTGTTTTTAGTATTGCTTTTATATTTTTTGTGCTTTTTGCGGCTATTTCCTCTTGCCGATTAAAGCCCAGATCTGCGGCGCGCCGACTGCCGTTTCAGAAACTATTCTACCGTTTTCATTGACCAAAACGGCGGAAGGCGTGCCGAACATCCCGAGTTTTTCAGCGGTTTTATATTCTTTGTCAATTAAAATCGGCGATTTCAGGTTGAGATTTTTGTGCGCTTCGGTCTCGCCGTCGGAAAAAACAAGCAAATTCGGCTCGTCCTGTCCTTTCTGCTTTTCCCAATTGCGTAAATCTTCCATCATCGTAACGCAGTGCGGGCAAGTCAGACTCCAAAATGCGACGAGTGTTTTTTTGCCTTGTAAATTATTTTGGCTGACCGCTTTTCCGCTCAAATCCTCGATGGAAAATTCGGGAACGCCTTCGCCGATTTTTGGCGTTTTCGTATTTCCGTTAGCGTTTCCATTGGCAACGAAAAGAAATTCCTTCTCAAGATTTTGCGCTTTTATCTTCTCGATTAATTCACGAATCGCCGCATCGCCCGTCGCCCCGCGGCTGGCAATCGTGCCGTCGGCATTTACCAGCAAAGCCGTCGGCGTCCACAGCGCGTCGAAAAGCGCGGCGACTTCCTTTTCATTTTGCAGAAGAATCTGTTTATCGGTTTCGCCCGCGAATTTGTCCGAGTTTTCCTTTGCATTGCCGCTGCTAAGGAAAACAAAATTTATTTTTCCGGCGAGTTCCTTTTGCCACGCTTCGATTTCAGGCAGCAGCGCGGCGCACGGCTGACAGGTCGGACTGACAAAGAAAAACAGCAGCGGCTTGGCTTCGGCTAGAAGATGCTCGAACGCGACAATTCTCCCGCTCGCGTTCGGCAATTCAAAATCAGGCGCGGGTGCGCCGATTGGCAAACCGTCGTGCGGATGCGAAAGATTTTCGCGCTCGACTTCTCTGCCGTCGTGCGAGGTCAATTCCAAAATTTCGATGCGCCGCATAATCTGCGTCTGCTGTTCTGAAATTTTCTTCAAGTAAAAAACAACCGCCGCCAGCAACCCGATTGTCGCAAGCCCGATAATAAATTGCATAACATTATTTTCCGATGAATTGTTCGCCGAATCAAACAAACTCAAGCCTTGATTCTCGCGTCCGCTGACGATTAAAACGAACGCAAGCAGTGCAAAAATCGCGTTACGAATCAAACTTTTCGCGCTCACCGGCTCAGAGTGAATCTGCCCGAAACAATGACAATCCGGCGCGTTGCCTTTTGCCATCTGAAAAAGCATTCCGCCGATAAAAACCAGCAGCAGCAAAAATCCGCCAATCGCGCCGAGCCACGATGTCTGCGCAAAAAGCAAAAGAATTGCGATAAAAATTTCGGCAACCGGCAAAAGAACCGAAAACGGTTTTGCCAAATCTTCCGGCACGCCGAAATCTTTAATCGCTTTTTCCGAACCTTTGAGGTCGAGCAGTTTCCCGATTCCCGCAAGCGCGAAAATTCCGACGAGAAATAATCTGATTAAAAGCAAAATAACTTCCATACAAAAATTTTGCCACAGAGCGCGCAGAGTTCACAGAGAGAAATAAATTTTTATTTCTGTTATCCGTGCGTATTTACGAATTATCTTACCTTCCTCTGTGAACTCTGCGCGCTCTGTGGCTAATCTTTTTTCTTTCTCGTCTTATGTTTTTCCTTCAAGCGAATCGGCGTGGCAAAAAAATCGAATTCCTCTCTTAAACGATTTTCGATATACCTCAAATAGGAAAAATGAAGTCCGCCTTTGCCGCCGCCCGACGTGAAAACGACGAACATCGGCGGGCGTAAACCGGCTTGCGTAATATATTGAACGTGCAGACGAACATTGCTTCCCGCGCCGGGCGCGGAACCGCCGCCGACTCTCGGCTGCATTACGTTTTTTTCAAAAAATTCGTTGAGCTTCGATGTCGAAACGCGCAAGTTTCTCGCTTCGTTGGCTTTGACGACGAGCGGCAGAATTTTCTCGACGCGCTGACCGTTGAGAGCCGAAATCGTCAACATCGGCGAATAATCGAGAAACTTCATTTTCTGCCGCAAATCATCTTCAAATTCATAAATCGTGTTCGTCTCTTTTTCTTCGAGCGCGTCCCATTTGTTGACGGCGATAATCACCGAACAGCCCGATTCGACAGCGTAACCGGCGATGTTTGCGTCGAGACTCGTAACGCCTTCAACGGCGTCAATTATCATAATCGCTACGTCGGCGCGTTCGAGAGCTTTTCGCGCCATAATCACGGAAAGTTTCTCAGACATTTCCGTCGTTTTACCTTTACGCCGGATTCCCGCGGTGTCAATCAGCAGAAATTTCTTTTCATTAACCGTCAAATGCGTGTCAATCGCGTCGCGCGTCGTTCCGGCAATCGGCGAAACAATCACTCTTTCTTCGCCCAAAATCTTATTCAGCAAAGAAGACTTCCCGACATTCGGACGCCCGATGATTGCCAGTTTTATTTCTTCCTGTTTTTCTTCTTCGACCGCTTCGGGAAAATCCAAAACCTCGTAAATTCCGTCGAGCATATCGCCGACGCCGTTGCCGTTTTCGGCGGAAACCGGAAAAAGATTGAAACCAAATTTATAAAATTCCGCCGCATCTTCTTCGACTTTGCGCGATTCGGCTTTATTCGCCGCGATAAAAATTGGTTTTCCGATATTGCGCAAGTAAATGCCGATTTCTTCGTCGAGCGGAATCGCGCCCGAACGAGCGTCAACAACCCAAATAATCGCCTGCGCTTTTTCGATAGCGAAACCGGCTTGCTTAAAAATATTCGCGGGAATAATCGCTTCGTCGTCCGGCACGATTCCACCCGTGTCAACCAGCTCGAAAGTTTTCCCCAACCATTCGACATCGGCAAAAATACGGTCGCGCGTAATTCCCGGCTCGTCGCCGACGATTGATTTACGCGAGCCGGTCAAGCGATTAAAAAGCGTGGATTTCCCGACGTTCGGGCGACCGATGATGGCAACAAGCGGTAAATTCATATATTCCGTAAAACTATAAATTTAACTTTTTGTTCGGGAATTTAGCAAACGGTTTGTAAAATGAAATCAAATCTGCCGAAATGTTTTTCGATTTTTCGGCACTATTCTAGTCTTGTAGTCCAGCTTTTAACCAGAACTTTTTGAAAGATTTATTCCAACGATATTGAGAGTCTTCATTTGATTCCAAAATGCCGCCCGCGACCATTCTTTCAAGCAGGTCAAACATTGTGCGTGTAAACTCGGTGTTATCATTAACAAATCCCATCACATCGTGATAACTCGCTGTCGAATTATCATCATTCATTAAATCCAATAAAAGAGCCAAATAATATATAGATTTGTCTGGTTCGACCCAATCGTCAAATAATTCTTGAATAGTTTGCATTTGATAATGTCAGATTACAAAACTTCCTTCATTCGCCGCACGCCTTCCGCCATTCGTTCTTCAGAATTACAGAACGACATTCGCAAAAAACCTTTCGCTTCATCGCCAAAAGCGATTCCGGGAACGGTAATCACGCGGTTTTGCAAAAATCTTTCGGCGAGTTCCAAATCATCGCCAATCGAACGCACGTCGAGCATCGTGTAAAATGCGCCCTCGGGATGTGTTCCGCGCAAGCCTAGTTCTTTTTCCAAAATACCAACTAAAAATTCGCCGCGTCTTTTGTAGATTTCTCTAGCTTCTGTTTTGGCTCGCTCGGCTTCGGCAGTCCAACCGAGCAGCGCGGCTTTTTGCGAGATGGTCGAGGTGCAGACGGTTAAAAATCCGTGAACCGTCAGCGCGGCTTTGACAACTTCGGTTTGCGAACTCGCCAGCCAGCCGACGCGCCAGCCCGTCATACTCAAAGATTTTGAAAGTCCGTCGACGATTATGGTTTTGTCATAAAATTCAGAAGCCGAATGCGGTTTTTCTTGCGTAAAATACAAATCGTGATAAATCTCGTCGGAAATCAGATAAATTCCCGTATCCTTTAAACAATCCGCAATCTGCCGCAAATCGTTTTCCGTGAAAATCTTTCCCGTCGGATTCGACGGCGAAATCACGACCGCCGCTTTTGTTTTCGCGGTAATTTTCGATTTAAATTCTTCGATGTCGAACGCGAAATCCTTTTCCGCCGGAAGACGATAAAAAACCGGAACGCCTTCTGAAATTTTGACGCAGTTTTCATAAGCGGGAAACGCCGGATTCGGAATCAAAACCTCGTCGCCTTCATCAACAATCGCCAAAAACACGGCGGTCATCGCTTCCTGCGAGCCGACCGTGACGCAAATTTGATTCGGCTGCAAATTCAGATGCGGATACTGCGCGGCGATTTTTTCGCGCAGCGGCAAAAGTCCGGCGTGATTTGTGTAACCGTTTTGCTCTTCGACGGCGACACGCGCCGCTTCTTCGCGTAGAAATTGCGGCGTCGGCAAATCCGGCTCGCCCAAACCAAAATTAATGCTGTCGGGCAGAGCGCGTTCAAAAATCTGACGAATCAGAGTCGGTTGAACGCCTTGCAAACGGCTCGGCAGTTTGAAATTTTCATTTTGCTGCATCGCTTTCATAAATTATATTTAACCACAGATAGACACAGATAAACATAGATAGGAACAAGATAAGGATGTTTTTATATCTTCAAAAAATCTGTGTGTATCTGTGTGTATCTGTGGTTAATTTCCTTTTTTTCATATTTCTACGGCAAAATTTATTTTAATCTTCTTTGCGCGTCCAACCTTCTGATGTTTGCTCGAATTCTTCGCTCTTAGCGGACGCAAATTTCATTTCTTCGGTTTGCCATTCGAGACGCTCGACAATTAACCGCGTTTTTTCAATGCGAACGACATTAAACGAATTTGCTTCGCCGCGCCCGCGTGTCGAAGTCGCCGTTCCCGCTTGAATGACCAGCGCGGAATGTCCGGCAATTTTGTAGCGATGCGCCGTATTTCCGATATGGCTGACGTGCAGGTGTCCGGCGAGAAAAACATCCGCGCCGCATTCGGCAAGCGTTTTCATTGCAAGTTCGGCGCGTCCGACAATATCTTTTTCGCCGAATCCTTCGGGCAAATCAAACGGATGATGTGTAACGATAATTTTTACAATCTCGCCAGGCAAAGAACACATCTTTTCGCGCACTTCGGCAATTTGTTCCTGGTTGATGCGCCCGTCTTTGATGGTCAGCGAACGCGCCGTGTTGACGCCGACGACGGCAATTTCTTCGTCGGCGTAAAACGGCTGCAAATCGTCGGTAATATATTTTTTGTATTTTTCGAGCGGCGCGGCAAAACGCGCGAAAACATTGTGCATCGGAATATCGTGATTGCCTGGAACGACGATTTGCGGTTTCGGAAGCTTATCCAGAAAAGCCCGTGCTTCGATGAATTGCGCCGAACGCGCGCGCTGCGTCAAATCGCCCGAAAGCACAACCAAATCAGGCGCGATTTCATTGACTATTTTGACAAGTCCGACAACTATCGCGTAATCGACGCGCCCGAAATGAATGTCTGAAATATGCACGAGTGTTCGCATAAAGTTCAAGGTTCAAGGTTCAAGGTTCAAGGTTCAAAGTCTAAGAATTGTTTTGACTTTGAACTTTGAACCTTGAACCTTGAACTTATTTTGGCACAATTACGCGCAAAGCGTTTGGACGAATGCGATAGCAAAGCGGTGTTTCCATCAGTTTTACTTCGCCGTCAAAGGCGACGAGCAATTTTTTGTGGCGTGTTTCGATAGTTATTTCATCGGTGCAGAATGTCTCAAAATCTTTTGCCTGCCGCAATGCGCCGAAAAGCGAGCGCAGAGCAAGCCGCACAAGTCCCATTCTACCCGTGCGATGTAGAACATAGACACTCAATTTGCCCGCGTCCAGACATTTGCGCCCGCCGATATTGAAACTGTCCATTTCATATTCGTTGTTGCCGATGAAAACAAACGGCGTTTTGCGTATCAATTCCTTTTCGTCAACATTCAATTTGACGAGCAAAAACGGGTAACGACGCAAAACCGCGATTGCCGCCCAAAACGCCGCCGACCATTTTCCGCGCCCTAATCTGTGCTGCTGCCGTTCGCGCCGCCTGACGATTTGCGGATACAAACCGATGCTCGAATTGTTGATAAAAATTTGCCCGTTGACCTCGCCCGCGTCAATTTCTTCAATGTGATTTTCGGCAATAACGCGCACGGATTCTTCGGGCTCAGCCGGGATATTTAAATCTTTTGAAAAATGATTGAGCGTTCCTAAAGGCAGCACGCCGAGCGTTTTACCCGATTCTGAAATCGCTGCCGCGACCGCGCTGATTGTGCCGTCGCCGCCCGCCGCGACAATCGTTTGATAATCGCTTCGAGCCGCCGCTTCAGCTATTTCAAGAAGCTGCCCGCCATTTAAGGCAAGCGAAAAATGCGCGTCGAGATTATTGAGGCGAAAGGCTTCCGCCAATCGTTCTTTGGTTTCGTTTTTATCTTCGCCCGCGCCCGAACCGGCGTTTAAGATTACCTCAATCGGTGATGCCATATTTTACCGTAAATAATCTTCGAGTTTAGTGGAAGCGTCGGTTTTTTCGTCACGATATTTGACGATAATCGGCGCGTAAATTGATAAGCCGTTTTCTTTGCCGAAACCGCTTGTAATCTGACGCGAGCCTTGCACGACGACAGCGCCCGCCGGAATTTCCAGAGGCTTTTCGCCGTCTGATTTATAAATCGTATTTTTCACCAAATCGAAAACCGGAGTCGAGCGCGTCAGAATCACGCCCGAAGCAAGCACGCACTTTTCGCGCACAATCACGCCTTCATAAACGCCCGTGTTGCCGCCGATTAAACAATCGTCTTCGATGACAACCGGATTGGCGTTTATCGGTTCCAACACGCCGCCGATTTGCGCTGCCGCCGAGATGTGAACGCGCTTGCCAATTTGAGCGCAGCTTCCGACCAAAGCGTGCGAGTCAATCATCGTGCCTTCGTCAACATACGCGCCGACGTTGACATACGCGGGCGGCATCAAAACGACGTTCGGCGCAACATAAGAGCCGTCGCGGATTGTCGTGCCGCCGGGAACAATGCGAATTTTGTCGTCCAGATTCATCGGGCGAAGCGGAAAAGTATTTTTGTCGAAAAACTGAAACGTCTCGCCGCTCATTGACATTGTAACCATCTCGCCCATTTTAAAACCGGCGAGAATTCCCCGTTTCACCCAGGCATTCGTTTGCCAATTTCCGCTCTCGTCTTTTTCCGCCGCGCGAATCGCGCCTTCGCGCAATGCAGTTTTAAAATCATTAAAAATTCCGTGGTCGTCCGCGTCGAATTCCGATTTCGTAAACAATTGTTCGATTTTTTCTTGTAAAGTCATTTCTTTGTTACTTCCAAATTTTCCGGCTTTTCCGCGAAACGTCTTTTGATAACTCGCTGCGAAATCGGAATCAGCCAGAATGCAAATCCCGACAGAAGAGGCGTAATAAAGCCGATTAAAATTGCCGTTACGCCGACCAGCGGCAAAATCGAGTAATGCAAAGTATGCTGTTTAATAGCTGCCGCACTTAAAGTTTCATCAATCAATTGCTTTTTCACAGCGTAACGCCATTGCCAGGTTTCCAGAAATCCGGCTATCGAAAAGCTCAACGCATAAAGAAAAAGCGGCACAAAGCGCGACGGATACTCGCTGAAAAACGCCGTCGAAAACGGAATAAAAGCAATCGCCGCTAAAAACATCACGTTTCGCCAAATAAGACCATTGTTCCACTTTTTGATATACCCGTAAATCTGATGATGCCCGACCCAATAAGCGCCGATGACGAAAAAACTGAAAAGAAAACCGATAATTTTCGGTGTTTCTCTAAGCAGCGCAATCCAAAAATCGTGGTCTGAAGCATCGTGTTCGAGATGCGGAACTTTGATTTCGATAATGAGAAGCGTTATCGCAATGGCAAAAACCGCGTCGCTGAAAAATACGATGCGCTCCAACTGCAATTCCGAATTGTCGTGGCTTGTCATTTTAATTCTACTTACGTCTTATTTTTGCAGTTCCTTCAAAATCTCTTTTAATTTCTTCCGCGCCGGCTCGGTAACAGGCACAAGCGGCAAGCGCAGATTTTCCTCCAGCAAACCCATTTCCTTCATCACGAATTTGCACGGCGCGGGCGAGGCTTCGATAAAATTCGCTTCCATCAAAGGCAGAATTTTGTAATGAATTTTCCTCGCCGAAGTCCACGCGCCGTCCAGAGCTTTTTCGACCATTGCGGAAGTTTCCTTAGGAATCTCGTTCGAGCAGACTGAAACCAAACCGTCTGCGCCAATAGAAATTAAAGGCAAAGTCGTCGCGTCGTCGCCGGAAAAAACTGCGAAGTTTTTCGGGCGTTTGGCAATGATTTCCATAATCTGCGAGAAATTTCCCGACGCTTCTTTGGTGGCGACGATGTTTTCAAACGCTTCGGCAAGGCGCAAAGTCGTGTCGGCAGAGATGTTGGAAGCCGTGCGCGAAGGCACGTTATAAAGCATCAGCGGAAACTTTTTAACCGATTTTGCAATCTCGCCGAAATGCGCGAACAAGCCGTCCTGCGTCGGTTTGTTGTAATACGGCGCGACGACGAGCGCGGCGTCTGCGCCGAGCGTCTGCGCTTTGCGGGTAAAATCAATCGTCGCGGCGGTATTATTGCTGCCCGTTCCGGCGATAACTTTTGCTTTTTTCCCCCGCGCAACTTCGATTGTCATTTTGATGACGCGCAATCTTTCCGCATCGTCCATCGTAGCGCTTTCGCCGGTCGTGCCGCACGGAATCAAAATTTTCACGCCGTTTTTTATCTGGCGTTCGACTAATTTTCGGAAACATTCGTCGTCAATCGAGCCGTCTTTGTGAAACGGCGTTACCAGAGCAGTTCCGCAGCCGCGCATCCAATCAATTTTCATCGTCATAATTTTAGATTTTTTCTAATTCGCCGAAAAATTTTTCGAGTTTGAATTTATCAAGTTTCCCGCCCGTCCGCATGCCCGAACAAATATCTAATCCAAACGGCTGCACCGTTTCAATCGCTTCGCGCACATTGTCAGCGCTTAATCCGCCCGCCAAAAATACAGGTTTCTCAATGCTTTCGACTATTTTTCGGCTCAATTTCCAATCGTGTTTTCTACCCGTGCCGCCGAGTTCTTTGATTTTCAAATTCGGATTGCCCGAATCGAGCAAAATCGCGTCAACCGATTCGGCTAATTCAACGGCTTCATCAATTGATTTTTCATTGATGACGTGAACGACCTGAACGAGTTTCACGTTCGGCAAATTTTTGCGGATTGCGTCGTAATTCCTCTCCTTCAGTTCGTCAACAATCTGAATAGTCGTCGTTTGCGCTTTTCGGTAACGTTCGATAATTTCCTTTGCGGTTTGTTTGCTCGTCAAAAGAAACGTCGCAATCGGCGGCGGAACGATTTGAGCAATCGCAAAAATCTCTTCGTCGGAAATCACGCCCGGACCCGATGGCATTTCGCCGACTAAACCGAGAGCCGACGCGCCCGCTTCGATTGCGTCAAACGCTTCTTGTTTGCTTGAGATGCAGCAGATTTTTACCCGCGGTTTCATTTTTGCCTTTTGCCTTTTTACTTTTGCCTTATTATCTCGTCCATTACGTCGGTAAACTCCCAAAATCCTTTTTTACCGACAATCCATTCCGCCGCTAAAATCGCGCCCGAAGCAAAGCCTTCGCGCGAACGTGCCGCGTGTTCAAGCAAAATTTGGTCTGCCGCGCCATCGAAACCGACGCGATGCGTTCCGGGAATGTTTCCGGCGCGGGTCGAAGAAACGCTGAAATCCTTTTTGATGTTTTTCGCAACAATTTCTTTCAGTTTCAAAGCCGTTCCCGAAGGCGCGTCTTTTTTCCGCGAGTGATGCTGCTCTTCGATAAACGCTTCGTAATCTTCAAATTTTGCGAAAAGCTCCGAAGCGTAATCTGTGATTTTATAAAACAAATTAACACCGATTGAAAAATTCGCGCCGAAGACAAACGCGCCGTTTTTTTCTTCTACCGATTTTTTTATACTTTCCTTTTCACCGTTCCAACCCGTCGTGCCTTCAACGAGCGGAACGTCGGCGATCAAACAGGCTTCGACGTTTCGTTTCACGGCTTCGGCAACGGAAAAATCAATCGCCGCGTCAACGCCTTTTAGTTTATTCGCTAAATCTTCAGCCGAAAGATGCGCGTCCGTTTCGTCAATGACAACCGCAATTTCGTGATTTTTATTTTCGGCTAAGGTTTCGATAAGTTTGCCCATCGCGCCGTAACCGATTAAAGCTAGTTTCATAGTTTTTTTGTAAAAATTGTTGGAAGCCATCTCAAAAATACTTTGCCTTTAACTTTGCATCTTTGCGCCTTTGCGGGAAATAAGGCGGTTTCCCGCAAAGGCGCAAAGATGCAAAGGGAAATCAAAGATATAAAAACATACTTACTATTTTTGAGATAGCTTCTATAATGCAAAAGCGATACTATTTTAATCGTTTTATTACTGCATATCCGCAAATTTTTCGAGAGCGTCGTTATTATAATTCTGCGGGGTCAAACTATGAAAATCGGCAAACACATTTTGTTCGTGGTTTTTTGTATCGTCGCCTTTTCGACAAGAATTTTCGCTCAGACGGTTGTTCGCGGCGCATATCTGCAAATGGGAACTTCAAACGCAATGACCGTTCGCTGGCGGACGAGCGTTGCGACCGACAGCCGCGTCCAGTTCGGCACGATTCAGGGAAGTTTGACGCAGACGTTTGACGACGCGACTTTAACGACCGAACACGAAGTTCGCCTGACGAATTTAATCGCCGGCGCCAGGTATTTTTATTCAATCGGTTCGACCGCGCAGACGCTCGCCGGAGGTGACGCGAATCATTTTTTTGTTACTTCGCCCGCCGACGGACAAGCCGCGCCGTATCGTATTTGGGTTTTGGGCGATTCGGGGACGGCTGACGCGAATGCTCAAGCCGTGCGAAACGCTTACCTGACTTACAACGGCTCGACTTATACGAATCTGCTTTTGATGCTCGGCGACAATGCGTATGAAAACGGCACGGATGCGGAATATCAAACGGCGGTTTTCGATATGTATTCGAGCGTTTTGCGGCAGACGCCTTTGTGGTCGACCGTCGGCAACCACGACACGGCGCAATCGACGAATCCGCCGAGCAGTCTGCCGTATTTTCAAATGTTTACCTTTCCGATTAATGCCGAAGCGGGCGGCGTGGCTTCGGGGACGGAAAAATACTATTCGTTTAACTACGGCAACATCCATTTTATTTGTCTCGATTCGATGACGTCGAGCCGAGCGACGAACGGCGCGATGGTAAGCTGGCTGCAAAACGATTTGGCGCAAACCATTCAGCCCTGGATTATCGCTTTTTGGCATCATCCGCCATACACGAAAGGTTCGCACGATTCCGATACGGAGACGCAGTTAGCCGAGATGCGGGCGAATGTGCTGCCGACTTTGGAAAGCTACGGCGTAGATTTGGTTTTGAGCGGACACAGCCATTCTTACGAGCGTTCGTTTTTGATTGACGGGCATTACGGAACATCAAACACATTTACCAACGCGATGAAGAAAAATAGCGGCGGCGGACGCCTGGACATAGACGGCGTATACAGAAAATCGGCTTTGAGTCCGAATCTGCCCAATCAGGGCGCGGTTTATGCCGTCGCGGGAAGTTCGGGGCAAATTTCGGGCGGACTTTTAAATCATCCGGCGATGTTCATTTCACTCAACAACCTCGGCTCGATGATTTTGGACGTGAACGGCAGCCGTCTGGACGCAAAATTCCTGCGCGAAAACGGCACGATTGCCGATTATTTCACGATTATTAAAGGTTTAGCTCCGACGGCTGCATCGGTAACAATCAGCGGGCGAGTTTTACCGTCTGCGGGACGACGCGGCATCAATCGCGCCGTCGTAACGATGATTGATTCAAACGGCGAAATCAGAACGGCAATTTCAAATCAGTTCGGGTTTTACCAATTTACCGAAGTTCCGGTCGGAGAAGGTTATATTTTCTCGGTTAGACATAAACAGTATAAATTTGAGCCTCAGGTTTTGTCTGTGACTGAAGAAGAAAGGAGCGTTAATTTTACAGCGCTGCGCTGAATTTTAATATTTTTATAAACTAATTTTGGCAATGATTTTCAAAGTTAATAATCGGGCAATTCTCCACGTCTGTTTCGCGGCGGCAATTGCTCTGTTTTTTGCGCGTCCGCCGATTCTCGCGGCGCACGACGGTTTGCACGAACAGATTGTTGCCGTGACGAAGGAAATCAAAAGAAACCCGAAAAATCCCGCGCTTTATCTGAAACGCGCCGAACTTTATCGCCTGCACCAGGAATGGAAAAACGCGGAAGCGGATTTTAACCGAACCGAAAAGCTAAATCCGAATTTGGCTGTTGTAAATTTAGGACGCGGAAAATTGTGGCTCGACACAAAACAGTTTTCCAGGGCAAAACACGCGCTCGAAAAATTTCTCTCCAAAGCGCCTGATAGTTTTGAAGGCGTGATAACGATGGCGCGTGTTTTCGCCGGACTCCGGGAAACTGAAAATGCGGTCAGATTTTATACGCAAGTCGTCGTACTTTCGCCGAAGGATTCCGCCGAAATTTACCTCGAACGAGCCGAAATTCTCGCTTCGGCAAACAAAATTGACGAGGCTTTGCGCGGTTTGGACGAAGGAATTGAAAAATTTGGCGGTCTTGTAACTTTACAAATTGCGGCGATTGATTTGGAAGCCAACCGCGAAAATTACGACGCGGCTCTTGTCAGGCTCGATAAACTCTCTTCCGCGATGCCGCGCAAAGAATCGTTTCTTTTGCGGCGCGGCGAAATTCTTCTGCTCGCAAGGCGAAAATGCGAGGCGCGAAAAAGTCTTTTGGAAGCGCAGGAAAATTTTAATTCACTGCCATTTTCCCGAAAAAATATCCGCGCGGTCAAAGAACAAATAGCGCGTCTGCAAAAACTCCTGATTGAAATTCCCGTGAATAGCTGCCGATAGATTTTAACCGAAAACCGTCTTTAATTCCTATACTTTGCGTATAGGATATTTTTCATAATTCAAAATTCTTTGTCCAATTAATTTTTTCGACAAATCCACATAAAGCCCGACTGCTTGCTCCAAATCTTTCTTCAGCACAAATTCATCTTTGGTATGCGCGACGAGAATCGAACCCGCGCCCAAAAGAAGCGGCGTTCCCCAATTTGAAAGATGCGGAATGTCGGTCGTAAAGCGCACGACTTTTTGCCGAAAGCCTTCGACGGCGAGCATTTTCACAGGCTTTGCGACGGACATAATTTCAATGTCGCCTCTGTCGCCGACAGCTTTCTCTAAAATTTCCAATATCGGTTTATCATCGGTCGTCAAACGAATATGCAAACCGGCTTCGGCGTTCGGCGGAATGACGTTCGTTTTCAAACCGCCGTTGATTAAACCGATGTTACACGTTGTTTCGCCAAAAAATTCGTCGTTCGGAAATTCGGTTTTTCTAATGTTGTTTAAAATATCCAACAATTTTTCAATCGCCGATTCGCCCATTTCCGGGTAAGCCGAATGCGCGGCTTTGCCTGTCGTTTTGATAGCAAATCTTAAAGAACCTTTCGAGCCGATTCCCAAATCATTATCGGTCGGCTCGCCGTTTATCATAAATTCGCACTTTGCCGCGATTGAATGTTTGTTTGCAGCTCTCGCGCCCGCGCTTCCCTGCTCTTCGTCAACCGTGAACAGCAAACCAATATCGTTGATGTTCTGTTTCCTTAATTCTTCAGCCGCGAAAATTTGCGAAGCGATAATGCCTTTGGCATCGCACGCGCCGCGCCCGTAGATTTTTTCGGCGTCTTCGCTCGCTGTGATAAAGGGCGGCACGGTGTCCATATGCGTCGAGAAAAATACGCGCGGCGTGTCATTTAAACGAGCGATGACGTTGTTTTGATTTTCAGAAACCGCTTGCAGCTCGACCATCCAGCCCAAGTTTTGCAAATAATCGCGCAAGAAAAATCCGACGGCTTGCTCGTCTTCTGAGATCGACGGAATGTCGATTAAATTTCTTGTTAATTCAAAAAGATTCATAAATAGTTTTGAAAAAATGTGTCGTGAAGTTTTTTTATAACTTCCTGGACCTTTTCTTCCTCAACGACAAACGTCAAATTAACGCTCGACGCGCCGTGCGAAATCAGCGAGATATTGACTTCAGGAACGGTCGAGAAAATCTTTGACGCAAGTCCCGGAGTTGAACGCAAGCCTTCGCCGACGACGCAGACGACCGCTTGATTCGTTTCAATCTCGACATCGCCGAGCCTTTTCAGTTCATTAACAATCGGCTCGATTGAAGCCGTATCGTCGAGCGTCAGAGCAA
Source organism: uncultured Pyrinomonadaceae bacterium (assembly GCA_964235785.1). GTDB lineage: Bacteria > Acidobacteriota > Blastocatellia > Pyrinomonadales > Pyrinomonadaceae. The sequence continues at coordinate 105,284 of CAXSBF010000005.1, forward strand.
CCGAAACTTCCGATGTCGAAATCACGTCAATCGCCGTGCGGTAGCGTTCAAAAATCTGAAACAGCGCGGACATAAAACCATATGCGCCGAGCATTCGCGCCGACGAAATTCGCAAAATCGTAATGCCTGTTTTGTGAGCGATTGATTTTATTTTGTTCGGTGAAATGTTCGATTCGGCTAAAATCATTGTGCCGCGCATCGCGGGTTCGTGCGAATTGCAGACGCGCACCGGAATTAGGTAATCGACGGCAGGCTTTATCGTTTTCGGGTGCAGAACTTTTGCGCCGAAATACGCGAGTTCCGCCGCTTCGTCATAAGATAAAACATCAATTGTCCTGGCTTCGCCGCAAATGCGCGGGTCGCACGTCAAAACGCCGGTTACGTCAGTCCAAATTTGAATCTCTCGCGCCCGCAAAGCCGCGCCGACCAGTGCCGCCGAATAATCCGAACCGCCGCGCCCGAGCGTCGTCGTTTCGCCGCTCCGGCTCGCCGCGATAAATCCGCCCAAAATTGGGATTTCGCCTGCCTCGATCAAAGGCTGCAATTCTAATTGAACTAACTTTTCGGTTTCGTCCCAAATCGGCTGTGCCGCGCCGTATTCTTCGTCAGTTACAATCAAGCGGCGCGAATCGACTTGCCTGGCGTTCAGATTTTTTGCGCTGCAAACTTCCGCCAAAAGACGCGAGGAAAGCTGCTCGCCGTAGGAAACAATCGCATCTTTAAGCATCGAAAGCGGCAAACTGCGACGCGAAACGCGCATTAACAAATCACTCAATTCTTCTTGGGTAAAATCTAGTTCCGTCCGAAATGCTTTTTGCTGATTTTCGTCGGTTAAATCTTTTGAAACCTGTTCGTGTCTTTCAAAATGCGGCTTGAGCGAAGAAAACGCCTCTTCAAAATCGCCCTTTTTCGCCGTGTCAAAAGCGAGTAAAAGCGCGTCTGTAACCTTCGACATCGCCGAAGTAACGACGACGGGCGAAAAATCCTGCTGACCGCCTACAATCTCGGCGACACGCGCAAACGCTTCGGTGTTTTGCACGCTCGTTCCGCCGAATTTCATTACGGTTGGAATTTTTCTTTCGTTCACGATGTAAGAAATTTCAATCGAAAGCGGTTTCTTTGTCAAGCAAAGAGAAATTTAAGTGGTAATAAAATAATAGATTTGTTCGCAGATTTTAGAGCAAAGAGAAGTTTCAGCTTAAAAGCGAAAAACCGATTTATATTGTAAATCGGTTTTTCGCTAAAATTATATTTTTGATCGGACTACGAAAGCTATTTGCCACCGCCGCCGCCACCGGAGCCGCCAGACCCGGAACCGCCGCTTTTGCCGCCGCCAGACCCGGAACCGCCGCCGCTTCCGCCACCCGAGCCGCCTTTACCGCCGCCGGAGCCGCTTCCGCCACCGGAACCGCCGCTTCCGCTGCCACCGCCTTTGCCGCCGCCGCCCGAACCGGAACCTCCGCCCGAACCGCCGGAACCTGAACCGCTTCCGCCGCCAGAGCCGCTACCGCCGCCCGAACCGCCGCTGCCACTTCCGCCGCCGGAACCACCAGAGCCGCCTTCTTCAAAGTCAACCATTGTCTTCGTCCTCCGTTGAATTATTTAGATTCTAAAAATCTAGAGTTTCAACATAATAATTCAACTCTGGAAAGTCTGTAATCTACCTTACATAAATCGCCGAAATCATAAAATGTATTTGAGTTTTATCCGCACAAAACAGAGCCGCCGTTGATGTTTAAGATTTCGCCCGTGATGTGCCGCGACCAATCCGAGAGCAGGAAACAAATCGAAAGCGCGACGTCGTCGGTCGTCGCCATACGGTTTAACGGAATCGAATTTAAAACTTGTTGTTTATAATTTTCGTCTTCAAAAACAGGGCGAACCATCGCCGTTTCAATCCAGCCGGGCGCGACTGCATTGACGCGGATTTTCGGGCAAAGCTCGCTCGCCAGGGCTTTTGTAAAGCTGATTTGTCCGCCTTTGGAAGCCGCGTAATTTGAAAAATTCGCTTCGCCGCGCTGACCTGCGGTCGAAGAAACCAGCACAATCGCGCCGCTCACCTGTTTTTTCATCGAAGGCACGCAGGCTTTCGTCATCGCCCACGCCGCTTTCAGATTCGTGTTCAAAACTTTGTTCCAGGTTTCCTCCGACATTTCCTCAATCGGCGAACCTTCCCAGATTCCGGCATTCAAAACGAGTAAATCGATTTTGCCGAATTTTTCAATTGCTTGATGCGCCAAATTCTGCGCGTCCTTCCACTCGGAAACGTCGCCCTGCACGGCGATTGCTTGAACTCCCGAATTTTCACATTCTTTGACGACATCGCCCGCTTCGGTTTCGCTTTTCAGATAATTGACGACGACGTTCGCGCCCGCTTCAGCTAACCTTAAAGCCGTCGCGCGACCGACGCCGCGACTTGAGCCGGTAACGATTGCGACTTTGTTTTGAAAAAGATTGACGGGCAGTTTGATTTCGACGGGTTTTTCGCTCATAAGTTTTTCCTTGCGGACTTTTGCTCTTGCCGGCAAACTTGATTCGCGCAAAAGCGAAGTTCGCAAGGATTCGGATGAATTTTCTAACAAAAACTTTGTGTTATAAAATATGCCTTAATTTTTTCAAATCGCAAAATTATGAACGACCGCAACATTCTGGAAAATCAACCGATTGCCTGGACGCCTTCCCAGGACGTAATCGAACTGGCTCAACTAACAAAATTTATCAAACAAGTCGGCGTTTCAAGTTTCGACGAGCTTTACAAATTTTCAATTGAAAATGTCGAACAATTTACCGCAGAAGTTTTGAAATTTTTAGACATTCGTTTTAATCCGCCTTTGACGAAACTGCTCGATATGTCGGATGGAGCGGCGTTTCCACATTGGTGCGGCGGCGCGGGTTTGAATATCGTTTCGCATTGTGTTGACCGTTGGCAAACGGACAAAATGCGCGACCAGCCCGCGATAATTTGGGAAGGCGAAGAAGGCAAATCGGAAATTTGGAGTTACGACATGATGTTTGAATCAGTCGAACTCTGCGCCGCCGGACTTCGCGCAAACGGCTTGGGCAAAGGCGATGCCATCGGCATTCATTTACCGATGGCGCCGAAAACAATCATTTCGCTTCTCGCCATCGGCAGAATCGGGGCGATTGCGGTTCCTGTTTTTTCAGGTTACGGAGTCGAAGCGATTGCCAGCCGGATGAATGCCGTCGGCGCGAAAGCGCTTTTTACCTGCAATGGTTTTCCGCGTCGGGGGAAAGATTTCGATGCTTTTGAAGTTGCCAAACAAGCCGTCGCCAATTGCCCGACAATTAAAAAAGTTTTTGTCGTTGACCGTCTGCATAGGAAAATCACTTTTTCGGATTTCAAATTTACAGCACCGATGCGAGTCGAGGATAAATTTTTTAGCTGGATTGAGCTTCTTAAATCAGGCAGAAAACATTTGAACTTAGATTATCTTGAACCGACCGACGCCGAAGACCCGCTCATTATTCTTTATACATCGGGAACGACCGGCAAGCCGAAAGGCATCGCGCACACGCATTGCAGTTTTCCGATAAAAGCCGCGCAGGATATGGCTTTCGGAACTGACGTTGGGCGCGGCACGCGCATTTCGTGGATTACCGACATCGGTTGGATGATGGGACCTTGGCTGATTTACGGCGCGTTGCTAAACGGCGCGACCATCTGCATTTACGACGGCGCGCCCGATTACCCGGAAGCCGACAGAATGTGGGAATTCTGCGCGAAACACAAAGTCGAGATTTTGGGAATTTCACCGACGCTCGTTCGCGCGCTTGCCACCAAAGGCGACGATTTGCCGAAAAAGCACGACCTCTCAAACCTTCGCGCTTTTGCTTCGACGGGCGAGCCTTGGAATCCCGCGCCCTGGTGGTGGCTTTTCGAGAAGGTTGGGGATTCAAAATTGCCGATAATAAATTATTCGGGCGGCACGGAAATTTCGGGCGGAATCTTGATGGGAAACCCGCTGCTGCCGATAAAACCTTGCTCGTTTCCCGCCGCGTGTCCGGGGATTGACGCCGACATTTTAGACGAAAACGGCGCGTCGGTCGACGCCGGAAAAGTCGGCGAATTGGCAATCAAAAAACCCTGGATTGGAATGGCTCGCGGCTTCTGGCAAGAGCCGGAAAGATATTTGGAAACGTATTGGTCGCGCTTTAAAAACATCTGGGTTCACGGCGATTGGGCGATGCGCGACGGCGACGGACACTGGTTTATTTTGGGACGCTCGGACGACACTTTGAAGGTCGCCGGAAAAAGAGTCGGACCAGCCGAAGTCGAAAGCCTTCTAGTCGCTCACCGAAGCGTCGCCGAAGCCGCCGTTATTGGCGTTCCCGACGAAATGAAAGGCACGGCGATGGTCGCCTTTTGCGTTCTAAAAAGCGAAGCGACGCAAAATCTGGAATCCGAATTAAAAACCGTCGTGGCAAAAGATATGGGCAAACCGCTCGCGCCGTCACGGATTCATTTCGTTTCCGCCTTGCCGAAAACACGCAACGCCAAAGTGATGCGCCGCGTGATTCGCTCGGCATATTTGGGTGAAGACGCAGGTGATTTATCGGCTTTGGAAAATCCGAATGCTGTTGACGAGATAAAAAGCATTGCAAAATGAGAGTTGTTTTCGACACAAATGTTTTAGCGGCGGCTTTACGCTCAAAAAACGGCGCGTCTTTTGCTTTGATTTCAATGCTGCCGTCGCCAAAATTTGAATTAGCCGTTTCCATCCCGCTTTATCTTGAGTATTTGGATGTTCTAATGCGCCCCGAAGTAAAACCAAGTAATATCTCGAATGCCGATGTTTTAGGCTTTATTAGAAAAATGCTCGATTATTCGCACAAACAGAGCATCTATTTTCGCTGGCGACCTTGGTTAAAAGACCCGAACGACGATATGATTTTAGAGTTGGCGATTGCTTCGCAAAGTTCGTATATTGTTACATTCAACTTGAAAGACTTTCAAAATATCGAATTGTTTGGAATTGAAGCAATTTCGCCGTCCGACTTTTTAGAGATTGTGAGGAAATTATGAGCGCCGTAACCGTTGAGCTACCGAACTCTCTGCATAAAAAATTGGAAGAGCTTGCCGAAAAAGAAGGTTTCTCTTTGGAGCAATTCTTAGCGAGCGCCGCCGCTGAAAAACTTTCTGTGATGCTTCAAACCGAATTTCTTGAACGCGAAGCAAAACTTGGAACGCGAGAGGCGTTTGAAAAGGTTTTAGCCGCCGTTCCCGATGTCGAACCGGAAAATCCGCCGGACAGAATCACGGATTAATTAAATTTCTAAAAAATCGCTATGAAAATTAAGCCCGATATTCGAGCCATTACCAAACTTGTGCCGCCGAGCGGAAATCTCGTGCAAGGACAATCGGAACTGCCGATTGACCCGCAGCTTGCCCGCGAAGCCGCGAAAATTATTGCCGCCAGCCAAAATCATTACGGCGCGGCGGAAGGCGTTGCGGATTTACGCCGCGCCGTTGCCGAGAAGATAAGAACTTACAACGGAATGCCGGTTGATGCCGACGCCGAAAAACTGGAATTATTAATCACGCCGGGCGGAACGGGCGCGTTGATTGCCGTCGCGCAGACTTATTTGCAAAAGAAATCGGCGCTCGTTTTCGAGCCGTATTATCCCTATCATCGCCGGATTATCGAAGAATTCGGCGGGAAAACCGAAACTTTTCCTTTGCGGGCGGATTTGACTTTCGACAAAGACGATTTGCGCGCGCGGTGCGCGGAATTAAAAGACAGCAGCGAATTTCCTTTGCGGGCGATAATCGTTTGCTCGCCCGCCAATCCGAGCGGCAAAGTGATGACGACGGCGGAACTCGAAGCGATTGCGGACGTTTGCCGCGAACTCGATTTGCTGTGCATCTCCGACGAAGTTTACGAGCATTACGTGACGGGCGAGCAGCCGCACGTTTCAATCGCGTCCTTACCGGAAATGTGGGAACGAACAATCACTGTTAACTCGTTTTCAAAATCGTGGAACATTTCCGGCTGGCGACTCGGCTATGCTTACGGGAGCGGTAAAATCGTCGCGCCGCTTAACAACGCCGTCAACGTCATCTACGTTTGCGCGGCGACGCCTTTGCAGCTTGCGCTTTCAAAAGTTTTGATGGCGGACGCGAATTATTACAGCAAATTGCGCGAGCGTTTCGATGAAAAGCGCGTTTTCGCGTCGAACGCGCTGCGTGAAATGGGTTTTGACATTTACAACTCCGGCTCGGCTTTTTATATTTGGGCGAGAATTCCCGAAGATTTTGACGACGCTCTGAAATTTAACGAAATGCTGATGGAAAAAGCCCAAGTCGGAGCAACTCCCGGCAGCGCGTTTGCCGACAGCGACGATTGGGATTCGTATATGCGAATCTGCATCGCCCGTGAAGATTCGGTTTTGCAAGGCGCGCTCGAAAAAATGCAAAACGCTTTGAAGTAACGCGAGTTTGGATTAATAAGAAATTCACCACAGAGGCACAGAGAACACAGAGATTTTTAAAAATTATTTAACTGCCGATGAACACGGCTAGACACGAAATAAAGGCAAGATAAAAAGCAAAATAATTTCGCTTTTCTTGCTTTAAAAATCTGTGTCTATCCTTGCTTATCTATTTTATCTCCGTGTTCTCTGTGTCTCTGTGGTGAAAAAACCATTCAATGGAAAACGATATTACAGTCTTTACAATCGGACACGGGCGACACGCCTGGGTTGATTTTCTCGCGCTTTTGCAAAAATACGAAATCGCTTTTCTGTGCGATGTCAGAAGCGCGGCGCGTTCGCGCTGGGTGCAGTTTAACGGTGCGGTTTTATCTGAAAACTTGCGCGAAAACGGCATCGGTTACGAACATCTGCCGGAATGCGGCGGCAAAAAGATTGCAAAAACCGAAGATTTGGAACGCGGAATCGAAAGAATTTTGGAATTAGCGGCGGACGCGAAAACCGCGATTATGTGTTCGGAATCGCAGCCTTTGACGAAACACAAAACGCCGCGTGCGAATTGTCATCGCGTCGGCTTGCTGTGTCCGATTTTGAAAGCAAAAGGCGCGAATCGCATTGTTCACATTCTGCCGAACGGCGATTCGATTGAATTTGACGAAAGCGCGATTGATTCGATTTGGTGATTTTCCAAAAAACTTAATTCTTTTTGTTTTCCTTCTCTCGAATTGCTTCAACTTGAGCGCGAGCGATTTCGTCGGTTAATTCGATTCGCGGATTCAAAATCCGGTCGGCGGCGATTGAAAATTCGCCGCAATTTATTTTAGCTTTACCGTTTTCGATTTTCCAGGCGGGCAAATTCGTCTTTGCCGAAAATTCCCCGACGAATGTTTCGAGCGTCGGCGAGCTGCCGCGATTTTCGTAAAAAATCTCGATTTGATAAAGTCTGCCGTCAAAGAATCTCAAATAAATTGCGCGAACTCCGCTTAACGAATTCGGCGCGTTTTTTTCGATAAAATTTTGAAAAAACGTGCGCTGACCTTTTTTCTTGACCTTGATTTTCAAGTCTCTGCCAAAAATGTTTTGCGTCTGTTCGGGCGACATTCCTAATTTTAAGTTGAGCAGCGTCGGCGCGTTAGACGAATCGCAAATTTCCTGCGCCGCACAAGACATCGAGCAAAAAAGAAAAAGTAAGATTAAAACAATTGATTTCATAATTTCAGCTTTATGGAAACTGCCAAAAAATTGCCGGGACAACTCGAAATTATTATAAAACAAATTTGAAAAGCCGAACCGGAATTTTATTCACAGCGCGGAACAGTCTAAGATAGAACATTTATGATTATTGCGCTCGACGAAGAAAAACTCATTGTCGCCTGCCGAAAATTATCCAAATCGGACAAGGATTTGGAATTTATTTTTCAAACTTTCGGAACGCCGCCGCTCTGGTCGCGCGAAGCGGGATTTGCAACGCTCGTTCACATTATTCTCGAACAGCAGGTTTCGGTCGCTTCGGCAAAATCGGCGTTTGATAAATTATTGAAATATGTCCAATTTCTAACGCCCGAAAGTTTTCTAAAGTTAAACGACGCGGAGTTAAAAGCAGCCGGATTCAGCCGACAAAAAACCGGCTACACACGCGGTTTAGCCGAAGCGATTTTGGATGGAAAAATTGATTTGAAGGCTTTGGGAAGTTTGCCGGATGAGTCGGTAAAAGGCGAATTGAAAAAACTGAAAGGCATCGGCGATTGGACTTCCGACATTTATCTGCTGATGGCTCTGCTGCGTCCCGACGTAATGCCGAAAGGCGATTTGGCTTTGCACGTCGCCTGGCAAAAGCTCAAAAATTTAGAGCTGCGTCCGACCTCGGATGAGTTTTTGATAATTGCCGCGAAGTGGAAACCGTTTCGCGCGGTTGCGGCGCGTCTTTTGTGGCATTTTTATTTGAGCGCGAAGAAGATTTAGCCACGAACAAACACAAAAAAGCACGAAATAAAAACAAAAGATTTTTCGTGCCGGTTCGTGTCCTTTCACGGCTAAATCTTTTCTGTGATAATTTTTAGTAATGTTAGAAAAAGAACTCGAAATTGCCATCGCCCTATCGAAAAAAGCAGGCGCGACGATTTTAGATTTTTACGAAAACGGTTTTGAAATCGAAGAAAAAATACACGCCGACAACTTTTCGGAACCTGTAACGATTGCCGACCGAACCGCAAGTAAAATTATTGTCGACAGTTTAACCGCCGATTTTCCGAACGACGGGATTTTGTCCGAAGAAGAATTCGATGATAAGGAAAGATTAGATAAAAAGAGAGTTTGGATAATCGACCCGCTCGACGGCACGCAAGGTTTTATTAATAAAAACGGTGATTTTGCCGTGCAAATCGGTCTGGCAGATAACGGCGAAGCGATTTTAGGCGTCGTTTATTTGCCGACCGAAGATATTTTATATTTTGCGTCAAAAGGCGAAGGCGCGTGGATGATTGACAACAAAAACGCGCCGCAGCGACTTGAAGTTTCCCGAAAAACCGATTTTGCGCGGATGAATTTGGCGGTCAGCCGCAATCATCGAAGCCCGCGAATGTCGCTCGTCGTCGAAAGTCTGGGATTGAAAAACGAAACACGGCGCGGTTCGGTCGGTTTGAAAATAGGTCTAATCGCGCAAAAATTTTGCGACCTTTATATTCATCTATCGCCGCGCACGAAGCATTGGGACACTTGCGCTCCCGAAATTATTTTGCGCGAAGCGGGCGGACAAATGACCGACCTTTACGGCGAGAAAATCATTTATAATTCGCGCGACGTTCACAATCATAACGGCGTTCTGGCAAGCAACGGCATCACGCACGACGCGGTGATTGCAGCATTAAAGCCTTTGTTGACCGAGTTTGAACGGGTTAAAGTTTTACCGGCTGGATAAATATTTCCTTTTCGCAAAATAATTTAGAATTTAGAATTCAATTCCTTAATAAACTTAGAAATTTTCAAACTGTTTTCGAGACAAAAATACAATTAACAAGGTTCTGAAATTTATGTATAATCGCGTTATGCCGCCCACTTGTCGGCAATCCTTTTTTCAAAGCGGCGCATCTACTTTTTAGATTTGATACTACGCTCGTTAAAGCAGTTTCAAAAACATCTTTCCCAAATTGTTCGCGCCTGTAAAATTCTTTCCCGATTTTGTAAATCCTTTGGAGGAAATATGCTGTTAAAATCAAAAATCATTCGTGCCGCGTGCGCTTTTTGTTTAATGTTTTCGATGACCGTCCTGGCTTTTGCCGATACGATTCGCCTGAAGGACGGAAGCATTATCAAAGGCAAAATCGTCAATTTCAGCGGCGGCAAATTTACGGTCGTCGTCGGCACCGGAACGCGCACGCGACAGTTGGATTTTAGCGCCGATGAAGTTGAATCAATCTCGTTTGATTCAAACGCGCCCGTCAACAATTCAGAACAAACAAACAAAAATAATCTTCCGCAAACTTCCTCGCCGAGAACAAACTCGCCAATCGGCACAAGTCAAACGCCCGATAATCCGGCTGCAAAGCCCGAACCGATTCGAGTCAACGTCAAGGTCTTAGCCGACAATTCTTCAAACGGCTGGACGAATTCCGGTTGGGTCGTGCAGAAGGGACAAAGAATCAGAATCGTCGGCAGCGGGCGTGTTTCGCTCGGCGCCAATCGTTTTGCGACTCCGAATGGAATCGCTTCCCTGCCGGACACCGGCAAGCTGATGCCGAACCAGGCGACCGGCGCGTTGATTGCCGTCGTCGGCGACGACAACAACGAATTTATTTTCGTCGGAGATTCGAGCGAATTCGTCGCAACGCGCGACGGCGCGCTTTTTTTGGGCGTGAACGAAAAAAATCTGGATGACAATTCGGGCGCGTTCGATGTCCGAATCGAAATCGACCCGAACCGATAAATATTAAGTGATAACTGATAGGTGAGAACTGATAAGTAAGGAATTTGCTTTTACTTATCAGTTCTCACTTATCAGTTCTCACCTAATTTGTTTTCTTCCAACTAAAAGAACACAATTTGTATCTAACAGCTAAAAGTTTCTTAAGGAAGGCAAAATTTATGCAGGTTGTTTCGTCGTCTCGCTTCTCGAAAATTTTTGTTTTGTTAATCGCATTTTTCCTGGCGTTTAATTCGAGCGTTATCGCGCAGTCCCGTCCTCAAAAGTCCGACCAGAAAAGCGGCAATGAAAAGAAAAATCAGCGTCCCACACCTAAAACCGAAGAAGAATTAAAAAAGGAACAAGAAAAGCGCAAGCAGGAAGAGGAAGAGAAAAACGCGGTGGTCGATACGGAGGTTTTGAATATCAAAACCAATATCGTCAATGTCGATGCGGTTGTTTATAACAAAAAAACCGGAAAAATCATTACCGGTTTGAAAAAGGAAAATTTTGCCGTCTTTGAAAACGGAATCAAACAGGACATCACGAATTTTGCCACGCCCGAAGCTCCGATAACCGTTTCGGTGGTCGTCGAATACAGCAAATGGTCGGAAGTTTTCGGCTCGTATGCCAGCCGCGGGCAAGAATCCGGCAAGCTCGAAGTTATTCGTCCGGTCGCTTATTTTCTTTCCAAATTTATCCGCCCGCCCGACGATTACGCATCGGTGATTGCCTTCGACATTCGCCCGACGCCGATTACAGACTTTACGAACGACCCTAATCGTCTGCGCCAAACCGTCGATATACTTCTGAGAAACAATCCGGCTTTTCGTGAAAATAATCTTTTCGACGCGCTGAAATTCGCGCTCGTCGGCGGCAAAGGCGATTCGGTCGTTCTTGAAAACTCGAAGGAAAGAACCGCGCAATACGGCGGAATGATTAGCGTTCAGGCAAAGCGCCGCGCAATTATTCTTGTCGCTTCCGGCATTGATACTTTCAGCAGAATTAATTACGACGAAGTGCGTAAAGTAATTCAAAATGCCGGAATACCGATTTATATTATCAGCACGGGCAATCTTTTTTATAAAATGTATGAAAGTCAGCTTTCGGCTGCCGGAGATATTACGGGAATGCCCGGCAGACTCGATTTTCTGCAAGCCCAAAATATAATGAACACTTTTGCCAAAGAATCCGGCGGAGCGCATTTTCCCGTAACTTTTCAGGGCGAAATACCGACAAATCTGGAATCGATTAACGCCCTTTTGCGAAACCAATACAGCATCGCTTACGACGCAAACGAGAAGCGCGAACCGGGCAAGAAATACAAACTCGATGTTAAAGTCGATGTCAACGGCGACGGCGTTTATGAAGAAAAGGAATACGTCATCCAGCATCGACCGTTTTTCATCGCGCCGGGCGATAAATCCGATTCTTCAAAAAAGAAATAGACTTTTTGATTATCAATTTCCGTTGAAATCATCCGCGTCCGAATCGTCGTCGAACAAACGACTGACCGGAGTTTGCAGAATTTCCAGAGCGTCTTTTTCGGCACGCGCGTTGTGCAAAACTCGAATCGCTTGCTCGGCGCGGAGACGGTCGGCTTTTGTGATTTGCAGTATGATTCGCCCGTCTTTGTTGGGAATTTCGCTAACGGTTTTGAAGTTATTGAGCCAGATTTCCAGCGTAAATTTGAAAAAGCGTTTTTTTATCCTGAGGTCTTCGATTTCACCAATCGGCACGCGCACTTCCCTGACGCCGGTTTTCATCATTCCGAAAATCTTCGCTTCAAATTCCAGAACGATACCGGCGCGGCTGATTTTCGCCATTCCGTTGACGACCGAAAAACCGCCGTGCGCGCCTTCAATTTTGAACGGAATGGTGATAAAACCTGAATTTGTCATCTTAAAACTTTACTTCTCTAAAATCTTTCGCTTAAACGCCGGCGCGACAATCGAGTTGTCGAAAACATCATACGCCGCGCTTTCCGGTTCGGGCGCGGGCGCGGCTTCGGCAATTTCGAGTTCGGCTTGCAAATAGGTTAAAATTTCGGCAGCCGTTTTGTCTAAATCTTTTTGCGCCGCGTGTTTTCGCTCAATCAAGAATCTTTCAAAACGGTCAACGGGGTCGTTGTTCGTCGCCCAAAATTCGATTTCACCGGCGGGAACATAACTTTGATTGTCGTGTTCGGCGTGACCTTTGCGGCGGTAAGTATGCGCCTCGATTAAAACCGCGCCATTTCCGTTGCGGGCGTGTTCAACCGCCGTTTTCATCGTTTCATAACACGCGACGACATCGTTGCCGTCAACCGACAAACCCAAAATGCCGTAACCGATTGCCTTATCGACAAAATTCGCGGCGGCGCATTGATTGCGCGTCGGCGTCGAATAAGCGTAACCGTTATTTTCAATGATTGTGATTAAAGGCAGTTTTTGGACGGCGGCGAAATTTACGCCTTCGTGAAACGCTCCGGTCGAAGACGCGCCTTCGCCGATATAAGCGACGGCGACTCTGGTTTCCTTTTTCATCCGCGCCGCCAGCAAAATGCCGGTCATCACGGGAATCATATCGCCCAAGTGAGAAATCGGACCGACAAAGCCTTTTTCCAAATCGGCAAAATGAAACTGCACATCGGTCGCGCGTGAAGGCGCGTTCGCTTTTCCGAGATACTGCAAGAAAATCGTTCTCGGAAGAATACCTTTGACAAAAACCGCCCCGATGTCGCGTATCAGAGGCGCGATAAAATCTCGCTCTTCGAGCGCAAAAGCCGTCCCGACCGCCGTCGCTTCCTGTCCCAAAGACGTAAAAACGCCGCCCGTCAATTTCGCCTGACGCTTTAATCTGACCGTCATTTCATCGAACAATCTGGTTAATTTGACGAAGCGATACATTTCCAAAAGCCGCTCTTTGGTCAAAGAAGTTTCGGACGCGCAGGAAAGCGATTCGTTTGATTTTTGCAGGTTTGTCTTTGCAGTCATTGTTATTTTTTCCGATGATAAGAAACATCCGTCCGAATGCTTGTTTTAAAGCCCGTTTATAAAGTAATTTAATTTAACGGTCGAGGCAAACCAATGACAATAACCGCCGAATTCGTGTTTGGCAAATCGCTGAACCAGCCGCCGATTTTGGAAAACTACAATCTTTTCGCATCGGACGCGGCTTTGCAGGAAGCGGTCGAAACGAACGGCGGCGCTTGGAATAATAAACACGCCGAAAAATTCGGCGAAATTTTGGGACGCGCCGAAACGCTCGAACTAGGAAATTTGGCTAACAAGAATTCGCCTGTTTTGCGAACGCACGACCGTTTCGGAAATCGTCTGGACACTGTTGAATTTCACCCGTCATATCACGAGTTGATGCGCGTCGGCATCGAAAACGAAACGCATTCGCTCGCGTGGACGTGCGAGCGAGACGGCGCGTATGTCGCCCGCAGCGCGTTGGCTTTTTTAAAACAGCAAGTCGATGAAGGCACGAGTTGTCCTTTGACGATGACTTTTGCAGTCGTTCCGAGCTTGAAAATCCAACCGGAAATTTGCGAAGAATGGCTGTCGAGAGTTTTATCGAACGAATACGACGGGCGTTTTATTCCCGCCCGGGAAAAACGCGGCGCGACTTTCGGAATGGCAATGACCGAACCGCAAGGCGGAAGCGACGTTCGCGCCAATCTTACTTTTGCGAAAAAATTAAACGGCGGCGGAGAATACGAAATCACAGGGCGCAAATGGTTTTGCAGCGCGCCGATGTGTGATGCGTTTTTGGTTTTGGCGCAAGCTGCAAAAGGCGTTTCTTGTTTTTTACTTCCGCGTTTTAAACCCGACGGCAAACCAAATGCTTTTCATATTCAGCGTCTGAAGGACAAACTCGGCAACCGTTCAAATGCTTCCGGCGAAGTCGAATTTCACGCTTCCTTCGCGCAGATAATCGGCGAAGAAGGTCGCGGCGTGGCGAACATTATGGAAATGGTGCGTCATACCAGACTCGATTGCGCGGTCGGTTCTGCCGGAACTCTGCGCCGCGCCGTCGCCGAAAGTCTGCATCATTGCGCTCATCGCCTCGCGTTCGGTAAATTGTTGATTGAACAGCCTTTGATGCAAAATGTGCTGGCTGATTTGTGTCTCGAATCCGAAGCGGCAACCGCTTTGGCATTTCGTTTGGCGCGTGGTTTTGACGAATCGAAGACAAACGAAGAAGCCAAAATTTTCACGCGCGTCGCAACGGCAATCGGCAAGTTTTGGATTTGCAAACGCGCCGTTTTTGCCGTCGGCGAAGCGATGGAATGTCTCGGCGGCAACGGTTATGTCGAAGAATCGGTTTTGCCGCGTCTTTACCGGGACGTTCCCGTCAATTCGATTTGGGAAGGTTCGGGCAACGTTCAATGTCTGGATGTTTTGCGCTCGATGCGGAAAGAACCGGCGAGCGTCGAAGCGGTGTTCGGCGAACTAAAATCCGCGAGCGGAGCGAATAAAAATTTTGATAAGTTTGTCGGCAACATCGAAAAGGAATTATTTGACGACAGTAATCTGGAATTTCGAGCGCGGCGAATTGTCGAACGATTGGCGCTGGCTTTGCAGGCGGGGGTTTTGTTGAAAAATGCGCCTGATTTTATCAGCGAGGCTTTTTGCAATTCACGCCTTTCGGAAGATAGTCACTTGAATTTCGGAACTCTGCCCGCCGGTGTCGAGATAGAAAAAATAATCGCGCGTTCAATGCCGAATACGGAAAACAATTTACAGGGATGACAGGATTAACAGGGATTATTAATTTGTATTTTTTTATCCAGTCCATCCTGTCATTCCTGTAAATTGCCTTTAAAAAACCTGTAAATTGCCTTTAAAAAATATGTTGAATCTAGCAACTTTACTCGAAGACAGCGCGCGAAATGTGCCGACGCGAACAGCCGTAATTTGCGGCGACCTGAAATTGACTTACGCCGAAGTCAATGCAAAGGCGAATCAAGTCGCCAACGCTTTATTGGAAAAAGGTATCTCAAAAGGCGATAAAGTTGCGCTTTCGTGTCCGAATCTGCCGTTTTTCCCAATCATTTATTATGGCATTTTAAAAACCGGCGCGGTTGTCGTGCCGCTCAACATTCTTCTCAAAGGGCGTGAAATCGCTTATCACTTAACGGATTCGGATGCGAAAGCGTATTTCTGTTTTCAAGGCGCGGCGGATTTGCCGATTGGAGAATACGGGTTTGAAGGTTTTACGCAGACGGAAAACTGCGAGCATTTCATTTTAATAAGCTCAGAGAGCGAAAATTCATTTCCAGAAACCGAAACCTTTACTAACTTTGTCGAAAATCAGCCGACCGAATTCGCGTCGGTTGACACGCAAGCCGACGACACCGCCGTTATTCTCTACACATCAGGCACGACCGGACAGCCGAAAGGCGCGGAACTGACGCATATCAATATGCTCCTTAACGCGCGGCTTTCCGACACGATGTATCAGCGACGCGACCACGACGTTCATTTAATTGCCCTACCGCTTTTCCATTCGTTCGGGCAAACGGTGCAGATGAATACGGGTTTTACAATCGCGCGACGATAAATTTACTGCCGCGTTTTACGCCCGAAGCCGCGCTGCG
This sequence comes from uncultured Pyrinomonadaceae bacterium, assembly GCA_964235785.1. GTDB lineage: Bacteria > Acidobacteriota > Blastocatellia > Pyrinomonadales > Pyrinomonadaceae. The sequence continues at coordinate 121,216 of CAXSBF010000005.1, forward strand.
TGAAATGCAGAAAAACGACGTTACGATTTTCGACGGAGTTCCGACAATGTTCTGGGCATTGCTGAATTATACGGATGCCGACCAATTTGATTTAGCGAAAATATCGAAAAATCTGCGCGTTTGCGCGGCGGGCGGTTCGCCCTTGCCGCTCGAAGTTCTTCGGGGCTTTGAACAAAAATTCGACGTGAAAATTCTCGAAGGTTACGGACTTTCGGAAACTTCGCCGATTGCCGTTTTTAACCAAATGAAAAACACCCGCGCCGGTTCGGTCGGCTTTCCCGTCTGGGGAATCGAAGTGCGCGTCATCGAGGAAAACGGCGCGGATGTCCCGAACGGCGAACTCGGCGAAATTGTCATTCGCGGGCATAACATTATGAAAGGCTATTACAAAAAACCGGAAGCCACCGAAGCGGCGATAAAAGACGGCTGGTTTTATTCAGGCGACATCGGACGCTTTGACGCCGAGGGTTTTCTGTATATCGCCGACCGCGTAAAAGATATGATTCTGAGAGGCGGTTTCAACGTCTATCCGCGCGAACTCGAAGAAGTTTTGATGACTCACGAAGCCGTCTCTCTATGCGCCGTCGTCGGCATTCCGAGCGACGAACACGGCGAAGAAGTCAAAGCCTTTATCGTTAAAAAGCAAGGTGCGAATACGAGCGAAAATGAAATTGTCGAATGGTGCAAAACGAATATGGCGAGCTACAAATATCCGCGTTTTGTCGAGTTTAGGGACAGTTTGCCGATGACCGCGACGGGCAAGATTTTGAAACGCGAGCTGCGTTGAAACATTCGACTGAATTTTAATAATCTAATTTTTCTCACGCCATCTTTGGCATAAATCGCGGGCGGCATTTTCCCAATTTGGAAATTCAAACTCTAATCCCGATTCGAGCAATCTAGCCGGAACGACGCGGCGGCTTTTCAAAACCAATTCCGTTTCGGTTTGCAGAAAAAACGCGCCGATTTCAAGCATCAATTCGGTCGCCGGCAAACCAATTTTCGCTCCCCACGCTTCGCGTAAAATTCTCATAAAATCTCTGTTCGGCAAGGGATTCGGCGCGGCGAGATTGACTGCTCCCGAAAGCTCTTCGTGTTCGATTAGGTAGTAAATCGCGTTGACAAAATCCGCGTCGTGAATCCAGGAAATATATTGCCGTCCGTCGCCGGATGTTCCGCCAAGCCCGCGTCTGACCAAAGCGAGCAAAGCGTCAAAAATTCCTTCGCGGTCGGGACTCATCGTCATTGCCGAACGCAAAAGAACTTTTCTTGTGCGGGACGTTTCGCTCGTGTTCGCCGTTTGCTCCCAAGCCTTTGCGACATCGATACTAAAATTCCACGTGTCGGGCGCGTCCGCTTCGTGTCCACCGATAATTCCGCTTAGTTCGTCGTTCGGCTGGTCAAAACGATGCGCGTAAATCGTCGCGGTCGAAGCCTGCAGCCAAACGCGCGGCGGATTCGCCGCGCGAGTAATCGCTTCGCCGACAATCCTGGTTGATTTAACGCGAGATTCCAAAATCCGGCGACGATTTTCCGGCGTGTAGCGACAATTCACGCTGCGCCCGGCAAGATTGATAATCGCATCGGCATTTTCAAATTCACGCGCCCAATCGCCAAGCGTTTCCGCGTCCCACTGCACGATGCGCCAATCGGATTTTTCTGCCTTTCGACTGAGAATAACAACTTCGTGTCCGTCCTTTTGAAACGCACGGGCAAGAATCGTTCCGACTTGTCCGCTGCCGCCCGGAATTATTATTTTCATATTTTTTTGTGTTTTCTGAAACAAGACTTTTTAAATCCTTAATAAACCATTCGCGTTTTTATCGTTCCACGGACTTCCTTCAAAATCTCAAAGGCTTCGCGTGAAAGTTCCGTGTCAATGTCCAGAATCACGTAACCGATGCGGTCGTTCGTTTTCAAAAATTGCCCCAAGATGTTTATTCCCTTTGCCGACAATTTCGAGTTTATTTCCGAAAGCACGCCCGGAATGTTTTCGTGAATGTGCAGAATACGATGCGTCGCGGCTTGCGGCGGTAAGTTCAGTTCGGGAACGGTGTGCGAGCCGTTCGATGTGCCGAGTTCGAGGTAATTTACCAGTTTTGCAGTTACGTCCAAACCGATATTCGCCTGCGCTTCTTCGGTCGAGCCGCCGATGTGCGGCGTTAAAATGACGTTCGGCAGATTTTGCAAAACGGTTGAAAATTCGTCACCGTTTTTTTCCGGTTCGTCGGGGAAAACATCAATTGCCGCGCCGGAAATCGCGCCGCTTTCGAGTGCGTTTTTCAGCGCGTCCAAATCGACGACATCGCCGCGACTGTAGTTGAGAAAGATGCCGCCTTTGGGCATCGCGGAAAGCGTTTCGGCATTGATCATTCTGCGCGTCGTCGCGTCCGACGGAACGTGAAGAGTTACAATATTCGATTGTTTTAGCAACTCCTTCAAATCACGAATTTGTTTCGCATTCCCGTGCGGCAGCTTCGTCAAAACGTCGTAATAAATAACGTTCATTCCAAGAGCTTCCGCCATCACGGAAACTTGCGAGCCGATGTTTCCGTAACCGACAATGCCCAGAGTTTTACCTCGTAATTCAAAACTTCCCTTTGCTTCTTTGAGCCAAACGCCGCGATGCGCCGCCGCGTTTTTGTCCGCGATTTTGCGAATCAGCATCACGCACAAACCGATGACGAGTTCGGCAACCGAGCGCGTGTTTGAATACGGCGCGTTGAAAACGGCGATGCCTTTTCCGGTTGCGGCTCGCAAATCAATTTGATTGACGCCGATGCAAAACGCGCCGATTGCCAGCAGTTTGTCGGCTTTGTCGAGAACCTTTTCCGTAACGCGAGTTTTCGACCGGATGCCCAAAATGTGAACGCCTTTGATTTCCTTGATTAAATCAGTTTCGCTCAACGCGCCTTTCAGTTGTTTAATTTCCGCGTAGCCGCTTTGCTTTAATTCTTCGACAGCCGAATCGGAAATGTTTTCGAGCAGCAGAATTTTGATTTTATTGCGCGGGTAAGATGTTTGCTCAGGTTTCATAAAAAAAGCTGATTATAACAAAAAACGGGAACGAATAAATCGCGCCCGTTTAATTGATTGTGTCTGAAAGCTCGTTTCAGCGTAAAATAACCGTTTTGCTTCTCAAAGACCGGCGTTTTTGAGACTTGATAAATGCTCAAACAGCGCAAGACAGAGACTCAGCTTTGAGCTGTCGGATTGGTGGTTTTTTTCTCTTCTTCGTCGGTCAGCAATTCCTCTAATCTGGCGTATGAACCGATGCTCTCAATCGGCAGATTGTCAATTTCGTCTAAACTTGTCGGCTCGGACGCATCCGTCGTTTCTTCCTGATTCAAATTTTCTCCGGTTTCTTCCTGGCTCATATTTTTCTCCCTCGCTTAATTCGATTCTCTGTCCGTTTCTAACATAACAGGAGACGCTTCGTTTATTCAAAGAAGCCGATGTTTGTTTTCCGGCGAAATTGGACTCTTTAATCTGCAAAGTTTATTATTTTTTTATTCATTTCTAAAAAATTCAAAAATTATGGATAAAACGCGGCTTGAAACGTTCAGCGACGGTGTGATTGCGATTCTGATTACGATTATGATTCTGGAATTAAAAATCCCGCACGGCGCGGATTTGGAAGCGCTGCGCCCGCTTTTTCCGGTGTTTGTAACTTACATTCTGAGCTTCGTCTATCTCGGAATTTACTGGAACAATCACCACCATATGCTGCAAGCCACAAGACAAATCAACGGCAAGATTCTGTGGGCAAACCTGCATCTTTTGTTCTGGCTCTCGCTCATCCCGTTCGTCACCGGCTGGATGGGCGAAAACCATTTCGCGCCGCTCCCGACCGCCGTCTACGGCATAAACCTGCTCGCCGCTTCCATCGCTTACTATATTCTGCAAACCTTGATTGTTGCCGAACACGAAGCAAACGCAAAGCTCGAAGCCGCCATTGGCAATGACCTGAAAGGCAAAATTTCACCGCTCATCTATATCGCGGCGATAATTTTAGCCTTCGTCAATCAATGGATTTCCGGCGCTCTCTACGTCTTCGTCGCGCTTATGTGGCTTGTTCCAGATAGGCGGATTGAGTCGAAGATTAATCAAGATAAGATTTAAGTAATTAAGAATTTATAAAATATAGATTTATCGGTTGCGAATCTTTAATCGATTTATTCAAGCAGAAAGATTATGTTGAGATGTTTTGAAAGTCAGAATCAATAATTGACTAAACACCTTTTGATAAAGGCATTGCCGACTAATTTACATTAACCTCAACATATTTATTCAACAGAATCATCCGGCAAATCCCAGCCCCAAGATATTGTCGCACCAAGCCAAGACTTTTCTTTTTCAAACGGAATAAGCAAACTAGGTTGAATATCATAAGCGAGTTCACAACTTTTGTATCTAAGTCTATAAAAATGTAAAAGAAGAACTTGTAAGGCACCAACTGATTTAATCGCTCTTATTAAAGTGGGAGCATCAGGATAATTAAGTCTATCGTGTTTAATTTTGTTATAGCCATAAGTCCACCAATCAGGTGCGGCTGAATCAGACCAATCTTCCCAAGGCTTAATAGCCACAGAGTAGCGAGGCATTGCTAACTCCATCACACAAAAGTTTGGATAAATTGATGTAATACACTCAAAGTATTTAAGTATTGAAGATGGTGTTGGTTTTGTTTGCGACCAAAATGCAAAAGAGTTTAACGCATTTTCTATTTCACTTGCCGCCATCAAAATAATTCGTGAGAATTCGTCTGAATGAACATTCCAATGTTCTTGTGATGGATTTACAAAGCGGAAACAATTTTCAAGATCGTGTTCCAAAAGACGATAATAATTCCAATGCGGTAGGTTGTGATAAATTCCCATAAAAATAAATAAAAAATCAGTAGCCAGTTTTCACAACTAACTACTGACCAAAAACTGTTAACAATCGAATTATATATGAATCGTTAAATCGTGAACGCCTTCCGCCGCTTCCATAACGCTTTTACTTAAAGTTTATCGTAATCTTCAGCTTCGATGTCGGGTGCTTCGGCTAGAATTTCGCGGGCTTTTTCCCAATCGCCTTTGGCGGCGCGGGCGGTAAAGGTTTTGCCGACATTCCAGCTTGAAATTTGGCTTGCCAGCGCCAGCGTAATAAATTGGTCGAGAGTTATTTCTTCGTCTTCGGCAATCGTCTTGGCTTGGCGAAACAGCGCGTCCGGGATTTTTGTGTTAATCGTGGTCATTTATAAATCTCCGACAAATTGTAAAAACTCTTTCGGTGTAACTAATTGTATATCAAAATCATCAGCGGCGGGAAAGTCTTTTTTATTATAAGTGATAATAAAATCGGCGTTAACGCGCACGGCGAGTTCGAGAATAAACGCATCGTTCGGGTCTTTTGCCAATAGTCTCCACAAGTAAAAAATATCGCTCGATTCCGCAATCGCGCAAAGTCCGTCAAGTAAAATATCAACATCCGATTTTGAAATAAAATCTTTCATTTCGGGACGCTTCAAAACATCTTCGTATTCGAGCAGTAAAGCGGTTGAAACATTTACCTGCCAACGCGAATCATTCAGTTTGTCGAGCAAAAGATTTGCCGCTCCACGTCTTGAACGAAAAGCGGCAACCAAAATGTTTGTATCTAAAATGATTTGCAGAATTTGCTTCATTGATTACATATGAATCGTCAAATCGTGAACGCCTTCCGCTGCTTCCATAACCGATTCGGAAACGGTCGGGTGCGCGTGAATCGTTCTGCCGAGTTCGTCAGCGGTTGTTTCTAACTGCATCGCAACGCAGGCTTCGGCTAGTAATTCCGTCGCGTGCGGTCCGATGATGTGGACGCCGAGAACTTCGTCGTATTTTTTCTCGGAAATGATTTTTACAAAACCGTCGGTTTCGCCGAGGATACGCGCTTTGCCCGACGCCGAGAATGGAAATTTGCCGACTTTTACGTCGTAGCCTTCTTCCTTTGCTTTAGCTTCGGTCAAGCCAACGCTTGCTACTTCCGGGTCGCAATATGTGCAGTTCGGGACGAGGCGATGATTGATTGGTTCGACTTTTTTGCCCGCGAGTTTTTCGACCACCAAAATTCCTTCTTTTGAAGCGAGATGCGCGAGCCAAGCCGTGTCAATCACGTCGCCGATGGCGAAGACGTTTGGCTCATCGGTTTCGCAGTATTCGTTGACTTTAATTGTGCCGCGCGGGTTGACGACAACTTTTGTATTTTCCAAGCCGAGGTTTTCTAAATACGGCATTCGTCCGATTGCAACAAGAAGCATTTCGGCTTCGAGAACAACGTCCTTGCCTTTGGCGTCTTTGCCTGAAACTTTGACGCCTTTTTTCGACTTTTCGAGCTTGTCCATTTTCACGCCGGTCATTGTTTTAATGCCGCGTTTTTTGAATGAGCGTTCGAGTTCTTTAGAAACTTCCGCGTCTTCCAATGGAACGATTCTGTCCATCAACTCAACAATCGTCGTATCGCAGCCGAAGCGCGAATATACCGATGCAAATTCGACACCGACCGCGCCCGAACCTAAAACGACCATTGATTTCGGGACGTTGGCTAATTCTAAAATCTGGTCGGAATTGACGACCTGTTTGCCGTCGGTTTCAAATCCGGGAATCGGGCGCACGACCGAGCCGGTTGCGATGATGATATTTTTTGTTTCGACGGTTTGCATTTTGCCGTCGTCGCCGGTTACTTCGATTTTGCCTTTGCCCGCGATTTTGCCGAAGCCGTTAAAGACGGTGATTTTATTTTTCTTCATCAAATACGAAACGCCCGCCGAGTTTTTCGCCACGACATCGGATTTGTATTTCTGGACGCCCGTCCAATCGTAGCTCAAGCCTTCGACCTTCAAGCCGAATTGCTCGAAATGTCCGGCTTTTTCGTAAAGATGCGCCGCATTTAATAATGCTTTGGTCGGAATACAGCCGCGCAAGCCGCACGTTCCGCCGAGCCGCGCGTCCTTTTCCTTTTCAATCAATGCTACTTTCAAGCCGACTTGCGCCCCGCGGACTGCCGCAACATAACCGCCGGGACCCGAACCGATAATACAAACGTCAAATTGTTCTGCCAATGTCTTAACCTCGTTTATTAAATTTATATTGAAATGCTAAAAAGGATATTATAGGAACTTAAACCGTTTCAAGCTAGTTGAGATAAAAGGACTTGCGCTAAACTGTAAAAACTATGGAACACACAAAGGAATTTTTAGAAATTGTGGAAGCCGCGCGAAGCCGCGTCAAGGAAATCTCCGTCGGCGAAACTCTCGAAAAAATAAAAGCCGGAGCGAATTTGATTGACGTGCGCGAGGATAAAGAATTTGAAGCCGGACACGCGAAAGGCGCGACGCATATCGGGCGCGGCGTTATCGAACGCGATATTGTCGGCAAATTTCCCGATAAAAATAAAGAGTTGATTTTATATTGCGGCGGCGGTTTCCGTTCGGCGCTGGCGGCGGATAATTTGCAAAAAATGGGTTATACAAACGCGCTTTCGATGGCTGGCGGCTGGACGGCTTGGAAAGAAGCGGACGCGCCGACCGAGTAAATTTTTTATGTCTGAAAAACTTTTTGATGCGAGAGAACATACAAAACAATTAGCCGCCGAATTTATCGAACGCGGCGATTCGACCGGCTGGTTTGACGCTTTATACAAAGAAGCCGACGGCGATAACGAAAAAATCCCGTGGGCTGATTTAGAGCCGAACAAATTTTTACGCGCCTGGGCGGAAAAGACGAATTTACAGGGAAACGATCGCAAGGCTTTGGTTGTCGGCTGCGGTTTGGGCGACGATGCCAGATTTTTGTTTGATTTGGGTTTTAAGGTAACGGCTTTCGATATTTCGGCGACGGCAATCGAATGGGCAAAGAAGCTGCACGCCGACACGACGATTGATTTTCACCACGCCGATTTGTTCGCTCCGCCGCGCGGCTGGTTGAGCGGTTTTGAATTTGTGCTGGAAGTTTATACGATTCAGCCTCTGCCGTTGGAAATGCGCGAGAAAGTGATTGACTCGATTTCAAGTTTTGTCGCGCCGAAAGGAAAGTTAGTCGTCGTTACACGCGGACGCGCCGACGATGAAGAGCCGCTCGAACTTCCCTGGGCTTTAAGTCGCAAAGATTTGTCGCGCTTTGAATTCAACAGCTTAAAACAAATTCATTTCGAGGAAATGCCTGGCGACGAAGACGAGCCGATTCCGAGATTTATAGTTGAATACGGGAGAAGTGGTAAATGGTAAATGGTAAGTGGTAAGTGGTAAATCAAAAAACCGTCTTTTATTTACCATTTACCATTTACCACTATTTCAAATTTCCTTTTGCGCCAACTTGCTCCAGTATCTCAATTCGCGGCGTCGGTAATCGGGCGAATTCCGCGCCGATTCGACTGCCTGCCGAAACGTCTCACGCGCTTTATCGCTTTCGCCCTGGGCTTTCAAAACCTTGCCGAGATAATATAAACCTTCGGCATCGACGGGGCGATGGGCGACAAATTTCTCTAATGCTTCGCGGGCTTCGGCAAGCATATTTGCCGACAAATAAGTTGCGCCGATTTCGCGCCAGACTTCGCTTAAAGCGTGTCGGTCGTTTTGCTCGACGACGACGGCAAAATTATTCAAGGCTTCCTGCAAATCGCCTTTCGCCCGCGCCAATTTACCTAATTCGTAATTGGCGTCAATTTCGTTTTTGTCGATTCGGACGGCTGTATTGAAATGTTCGAGAGCTTTTGCTTCCTGCCGTCTCTGCAAATAAATCAGACCGAGTTGGACGTGCGCGTCGGCGTCGTTCGGGTTGACGGTGGCGTTGTGCAGAAAACGTTTGAAATTTTGTTTTTGGCGAAGAGCCGTCCCGACCGTTTTAACTTCGCCGCCCAAATAACCGCCGAGATAAATGTAAGCGTAAAAAAGCAGAAACGGCGAGAAAAGCCAGGGCGAAACGAATTGGAAAACATACATTCCGAGACTGAAAGCGAGCCACGAAAAGCAGACGACCAGAATTGCGGTCGTGTAATTTGCGCCGAAAACCGTCCGCAGCGCAAAAACCATTAAAACACCGAAAAGAAATCCGCTTGCCAGCCACAAAATTAGATAAACGAGCGGCGAAACATTAGATGAATAAAGAAAAATTCCGGCAATCGCAAACGGCAGATGCGCCGCCGCCCAAGCCGTCAGCGCGCAGACGGCAAGCGTTCCGTAATCGCGCCGCAAGACAAGCCCGAAACTTCCCGTTCCGCCGAACAAGCTAAACAAAAGAATCGTCGCGGGAACGTAAAAAATTGACAGCGAGAGCAGCGGTTGATAAAACCTGTTCGGTTCAAACGAAAAGAAACGAAAGAAATAATCGCCGACAAGCGGAATTTTCTGCCGCTCGCTCAATACTTTTTGATATTCGCCTTCTAATTTTTCGTATTCGGCGCCGGCTTCGGGCGATTCTTCATCAAACGTCGCCGCGTTCGGCTGATAAAATTCGTGAAAACTCGGAATCACATAAGCAGTTTGCAGCTTGGCGTTGATTGTAACGAAAAAGGCGAACGAAACCAGCAGAACCAAAACGGCGGCGAAAAGCCAACTGCCTTTATCGATGATTTCGCTCATCGCAAACGCCGGACGATAATATAATTGAAAAAGAAGTTTGATGTTTTCCATAAAAAGACGGGCAAGAAAAGAGAGTTTTGAGAAGAACAACTTCCACTTTTTAGAGTAAGTTTTAGCCGGAAAATTTGTCAAGATTTTTTCTTTAGGGGTTACGCAGTTGGAAAAAGAAATTTACAGGGATGACAGGATGAACAGGGATCAAAGAGGATTTTCAGTCATTGATTTTTCTATCCGATTCATCCTGTCATCCCTGTAAATTCCGCTTTTTTTGTTCAACTGCGTAACTCCTATTCTTATTCAAATTGACAAACAATCGTGAAGCAAATCGGCTTCTTTTCCAATCAGCATTCCAAATGCTATAGTTACGCAATCATTTTCAGATAGCTTTCCCGTAAATTCTAATTTAGGAGATTTCCAATGTTCGAGAAAATCGTTATAGATTTAGGTGTTGTCTCAACTGCGTCTCTGGCGCGAAGATTTGCGTTTGTTTTTGTCCTGCTTTTATTCGTTTCTTCGGCTTTTGCCCAGCAATTCAATCCGAATCTTTATCAAAATATGCGCTGGCGAATGATTGGACCGTTTCGCGCCGGACGAACAGTCGGCGCGGTTGGAATCCCCAATCAACCGAACGTTTTTTATATCGGCGTGAACAACGGCGGCGTTTGGAAAACGACGGACGCGGGGCGAACGTGGCAGCCGATTTTCGACGACCAGCCGACCGGCTCAATCGGCGATTTGGCAATCGCGCCGTCGAACCCGAATGTGATTTATGTCGGAAGCGGCGAAGGCTTGCAGCGACCGGATTTATCGACGGGCGACGGCATTTATAAATCCGTCGACGGCGGAAAAACCTGGCGACATTTGGGCTTGCGCGACGGTCAACAAATCGGCTCGATTATCGTTGACCCGAAGGACGAAAACCGCCTGTTCGTCGCCGTTCTCGGTCATCCATACGGACCGAACGGCGAACGCGGCGTTTATCGCTCGACCGACGGCGGCGAGAGTTTTACGCGAGTTTTGTTTCGGGACGAAAACACGGGCGCGATTCAGTTGGAATTTGACCCGAAGGATTCGGACACGATTTATGCCGACCTTTGGGCTGGACGGCAAGGACCCTGGGAAAACGGCGCGTGGCAGGGCGCGGGCAGCGGACTTTTCAAATCGACCGACGGCGGAAAGAATTGGAAGCAATTAACCAAAGGATTGCCGACGATTGAACAAGGTTTGGGGCGAATCGGTTTTGCCATTTCACGAAGCGACCGAAAACGTATGTATGCAATGGTTGACGCAAATCCGCAATTCGGCGGGCTTTATGCGTCGCAGGATGCGGGCGATAGTTGGCAGAAAGTAAATAATGAAGGGAGAATTTGGGGACGCGGCAGCGATTTTGCCGAAGTAAAAATTCATCCGAAAAATCCCGACATCGTTTTCGTCGCCAACACCGCTTCCTACAAATCAACGGACGGCGGCAAAACTTTTACAGGCTTCAAAGGCGCGCCCGGCGGCGACGATTATCACCGATTTTGGATTAATCCCGAAAACCCCGACATTATTTTAATCGCCAGTGACCAGGGCGCGACGATTACGGTCAACGGCGGCGAAACCTGGTCGAGTTGGTATAACCAACCGACGGCGCAGTTTTATCACGTCATCACCGACAACCAATATCCGTATTGGGTTTATGGCGGACAGCAGGAAAGCGGCTCGGTCGGCATTGCTTCGCGCGGCGACACGGGCGCGATTATGGCTAGAGATTGGCGCACGGTCGGCGTCGAAGAATACGGCTATGCCGCGCCCGACCCGCTCAATCCGAACTTTATTTACGGCGGAAAACTGACGCGATTTGACAAGCGCGCGGGACAAGTTCAAAACATTATGCCCGAAGCCGTCCGCACGGGGAAATATCGTTTTTTGAGAACCGCGCCGGTTATCTTTTCGCCGGTTGACCCGAAGACTCTTTTCTTCGCGGGCAATGTGATTTTCAAAACGACGAGCGGCGGGCAGAGTTGGGAAATTATCAGTCCCGATTTAACGCGCCAGAAATGGGAAGTGCCGCAAAACGTCGGCATTTACACGACGAAGGAAATGGAAACGATGCCGCGTCGCGGCGTGATTTACACGGTCGCGCCTTCTTATAAAGATGTAAAAACAATCTGGGCTGGAACAGACGACGGATTGATTCACGTTACGCGAAACGGCGGTCAGAGTTGGCAGAACGTCACGCCGCCGGAGTTGAAATCCTGGGCGAAGGTTTCTTTGATTGACGCGGGACGTTTCGACGCAAACACGGCTTATGCGGCAATCAATACGTTTCGTCTGGACGATTTGCGCCCGCACATTTATCGCACGCGCGACGGTGGAAAGACTTGGAAGGAAATTACAAAAGGTTTGCCGAACGGCGGAATTGTCAACGCCGTGCGCGAAGACCCGATTCGCAAAGGTTTGTTATTTTGCGGAACTGAACAGGCGGTTTATGTTTCATTTAACGACGGCGACGATTGGCAGCCGCTTCGTTTGAATATGCCCGCGACTTCGATTCGTGATTTGGTCGTTCACAACGACGACATCGTGGTCGGCACGCACGGGCGTTCATTTTGGATTCTCGACGACATCACGCCGCTCAGACAAATCAACGAAAAGGTTACATCGACAGACGCATATCTTTTCGCGCCTCAACAGGCGATTCGCGTCAAACGCAGCGTTCACACCGACACGCCTTTTCCGCCCGAAGAACCGATGGGACAAAATCCGCCCGACGGCGCGATTATTAATTACTATTTGAAGGAAAAATCTTCGTCACCCGTCGTGCTGGAAATCTTCGATTCGTCAAACAAACTCGTTCGCCGTTTTTCAAGCGACGATGCGCCTTTGACGGTTGACGAAAAGGAGCTGCGCTTTCCGACGCATTGGATTCGACCGCCGCAGATTTTACCAAACGAAGCCGGAATGCAGCGTTTCGCCTGGGATTTATTTTATCCAAATCCGCCTGCCGACAGTTACGATTTGCCAATTTCCGCGATTGAACACGACACACCATTCGTCCCGCAAGGTCCGGCAGTGATGCCCGGCAATTACACCGTAAAATTGACCGCGGGCGGACAAACCTTGACGCAGTCTTTGACTGTCAAAATTGACCCGCGAGTAACAACATCGGCGGCAGGATTGCAGCAACAATTCGCGCTTTCGCTTCAGGCTTACGAAGGCATTAAACAATCTCGCGCCGCAATGGACGAAGTAAAAAGACTTCAAGCGCAATTAAAATCCGCTCGCACTCAAGCGGCGGGAAAAGGCGATTTAATCAAAGAAATCGACGCGCTCGAACAAAAATTAAATTCTTTAAGCGGAGCAAACACCAGAACGCCTTCCGCACCCGCGCCTTTGTCGCAATTTCCGCTCGGCAGATTGAGCGGCGCGTTTGCAACGTTACTCGACCTTTTGCAAGACGCCGATGTCGCGCCGACGACGCAAGCCGTTTCGACGGCGAGAGATTTACAGCAAGCGTTGGCGAATTCGCTGAAACTCTGGAGTGAGATTAAAATGAAAGACGTGAAAGTTTTGAACGAAAATTTGAAGCGGGCGAACATTTCAGCTATCGAAGGCGATTAAGTATGAAAGTATTTAGATTATCTCTTTTAATTTTCGTCCTTTTTCTGATTTGTCATAATTTTACTTTTGCTCAGACTAAGTTTGATGAATACGGCGGAGTAATAGCCGACGATGAAAGCGCTCGTCTTGAATATTTGGCAGCGCAATTAAAAAATGAAAAGAATGCCAAAGGAACAATCATTATTTACAAGCATAAACTTGAAACAACGGGAAAATTTCTTAGACATTTCTATGGAGTGAGAAATTTTTTGGTTAAAGCGATTGGCGTTTCTCCTGATAGATTTTCAGTTTTGTTTGGCGGAGAAGATGTTCGTCGAACGGAAATTTGGATAAGCGATTCAAAAAACGAAACAGTCAAATTTGACAATAAAGTTTTAGACGAAACGCTTGACGGGAAAATAACGAAAAGGACTTTGTTTGATAGAGAATGTATAGAGTGCGACCCCGCAGTGTTTATAGACGGATTTATTTTCAGAGATGGGTTAGAGTATTTTGCCAAAGCATTACTAGCTAATCCAAATACTAATGCCTTAATAGAAGTTTCAAAAGTTGAGTATATTTCGAGAACAAGAAAAGAAAGAACCGAACTGATTAATAAGATTTTAAGTATTTTAGTTAAAGATAATAAAATATCTGAAAATAGAATTAAGATTCAATTTACATCAGCACGGTCAGTTGTCGCTTATGCCTCTTTTTACATTGTCCCCAAAATAGATAAAATTAACAAAAAATAATTTCTAAGGATTTTTTAAAATGTCAGAAGCAACAAAAACAGATAAAACGACGCGAATCGAAACCGATTCGATGGGAGCGATTGAAGTCGAAGCAGACAAGTATTGGGGCGCGCAGACGGAACGCTCTCTGCATCATTTCAACATCGGTTTTGACACGATGCCGCGCGAGATGATTCGCGCACTCGGTATTTTGAAGAAAGCCGCCGCGATTGTTAATCATCAATTGAAATCGCACAAAATGACGCTCGAAAAGACGGATTTGATTATTCGCGCGGCAAACGAAGTTATCGCGGGCGATTTGGACGCGCATTTTCCGCTCCGTGTCTGGCAGACCGGAAGCGGGACGCAGACGAATATGAACGCCAACGAAGTTATCTCGAATCGCGCGATTGAACTGGCGGGCGGCGAGATGGGTTCTAAAAAGCCGATTCATCCGAACGACGACGTGAATATGTCGCAATCGTCGAACGACACTTTTCCGACGGCGATGTATATTGCGGCGGCGGAAACTTTCAATGCGCTGATTCCGCAAATTGAAAAAGTTTATGACTCCATCGCCGCAAAAGCGTTTGCTTTCTCGGACGTTGTAAAAATCGGGAGAACGCATTTGCAGGACGCGACGCCTTTGACGGTCGGACAGGAATTCGGCGGTTGGGCGAATTTGATTCAAAGAGACGTCGAGCGTTTGAAAATGGTTTTGGACGGATTGTTTGATTTGGCAATCGGCGGAACGGCGGTCGGAACGGGTTTGAATTCTCATCCCGAATTTGCGAGTCGCGCCTCAGCGCAAATCGCCGAATTGACAGGTTTGCCGTTTCGCGCTCATCCGAATAAATTTGCCGCGCTGTCGGCGCACGACGAAATTGTTTTCGCGTCCGGCGCATTGAAAACACTCGCTTGCAGTTTGATGAAAATTGCCAACGATATTCGCTGGCTGGCTTCGGGTCCACGATGCGGAATCGGCGAAATTTCACTGCCGGAGAACGAACCTGGAAGTTCGATTATGCCCGGAAAGGTGAACCCGACGCAGAGCGAAGCGATGACGATGGTTGCCGCGCAGGTTTTAGGAAACGACGCGGCAATCGGTTTCGCAGGTTCGCAGGGCAATTTTGAATTGAATGTTTTCAAACCCGTGATGATTCATAATTTTTTGCATTCGGTTCGCCTGCTGCACGACGCTTCAATCGGTTTTGTCGAGTTTTGCATTGACGGCATCGAACTGAACCGCGAACAAATTGATAGTTATCTTAATGATTCATTGATGCTGGTTACGGCTTTGAATCAACACATCGGTTACGACAACGCTTCAAAGATTGCCAAGAACGCGCACAAGAAAGGGATTTCCCTGAAAGAGTCGGCAAGCGAACTCGGAATTTTGGACGGCGAAAAATTTGATGAATTGGTCAAGCCTGAAGAAATGACGCATCCTTAGAAATAGTTGATAACTGATAGTTGATAATTGATAGTGTAAAACCAACTCTTCAACTATCAGTTATCCACTATCAGTTATCAGTTGCTCACCGCTTCTTGCTTAACCGGAAAAGTCGGCGTATTATCCTAACTAAATTTTCAATCTACCAGAAATTTTCATTCCAGGAATTTAATCGAAAAAGGAGACTATATGAGAAAGTTTTTTCCGCTTTTAGTCGGGATTTTGCTGTTTGCCCGGATTGCTTTCGCGCAATCGCAGGCGACGACCGGAAATATCGAAGGGCGCGTTGTTGACCCGAACGGCGCGGCGGTGCCGAATATTACCGTGACTGCTAAAAATAAAGACACGGGACTTCAAAAAAATGTTTCGACTACCGACGACGGCAATTTTGTCTTGTCGTTTTTGACGCCCGGCAATTACACGGTTACGACTGCCGCCGGACAAGGTTTCGGCGCGGCGACTTACGAAAATATCAGAGTAACGGTCGGCGCGAAAAGCACGATTGAAATTGCTTTGTCGGCTGGCGGCGCGGTCAATGTCGTTGACGTCAGCGCCGAAGGACAAGGCGTGGAAACGACGCGCACTTCGATTTCCTCGACCGTCGAAGAACGCCGCATTATCAACCTGCCGACCAACGGGCGAAACTTTTTAGATTTCGTAACTTTGACGCCCGGCATCGTCCGCGACCCGACGAGAAGCGGCGATTTGGCGGTCGGCGGTCAAAAGGGAACGCTCAACAGTTTGCAGGTCGACGGCACGAGCAGCGACAACACTTTCTTCGGTCAATCGTCGGGACGCACCGGCTCTGGTCGCGCTCCGTCGCAGTTTTCGGTTGATACGGTCAAAGAATTTCAAGTCAACCAGAACGGTTTTTCGGCGGAATACGGACGCGCTGCCGGCGCGGTTATCAATGTCATTACCAAAAGCGGCACGAACCATTTCACCGGCAGCGCGTTCGAGTATTACCGCAACGCCAAGCTCAACGCGCGTAATCCGATTTTGGTCGCGGCGAACCGCGTGCGCCCGCCCGGAAAAATCAATCAATTCGGCGGCACTTTCGGCGGTCCGATAAAAAAAGACCGCGTCTTTTTCTTCGGCGCGTATGAAGGTCAACGCTCAAACCTGCCGAATCCGGTAGTTTTGAATTCCCTGCCGTTCGCCCCGACGAGCGTACAAACTTTGCTTGCGCCAAAGACTGCTTCTTATAATATCAACCGCCTGCAAGACGCTTATTTAATAAAAACCGATTTTAACATCAACAATCGTAATCAGGCTTGGGTGAGATTCAACCAGCAGAATTTTACGGGAACAAATCTCGAATTCTCAGGCACGAACAGCGCGCTCGAACATACCGGCAACAGCAACGTTAAAACTTCAACGCTTTCGGCAAGTTTAACAACCACGCTGACGGCAAAATTCTTTAATGAGTTTCGTTTTCAGTATTCGCGCGACCGCGAGCCTGGTTTAGCAAATTCGGACGCTCCGGAAACCGTCGTCTCGGGAAGCGGAGGCGGATTCAGCGAAACCTTCAATTTCGGGCGAAACAATTTCAGCCCGCGCGAAACGACCGTGACGCGCTACCAGCTTATCGACAACCAATCCTACATCGCGGGAAATCACGCCATAAAATACGGCGTGGATTTGTTGTTCGACCGAATTTTCAATTTCTTTCCGGGATTTTTCAGCGGTTCATATACTTTCCCGACCTACGCCGCTTTAGCCGCGGGAACTCCTTCGCGTTATCGCCAGAGTTTTGCCGGCGCGGGAACGACCGGCGGAACGACCAAGCCGAACAACGCCGAATACGGATTTTTCGCGCAGGACGATTGGCGCGTGCGTCCGAAATTGACGCTCAACCTCGGACTTCGCTATGATTATCAAAAAATTGCCAAACCGCCGATTACCAATCCAAATGCCGCTTTAATCGCGGCGGGCTTTGATACGGGGTTTCAACCGAAGGATAAAAACAATTTGGCGCCGCGCTTCGGTTTCGCTTACGCCTTCAACGAAAAAACCGTCCTTCGCGGCGGCTACGGACTTTTTTACGCTCGCACGACGGCGATTTTAACCGGCACGGCGCATTCGCAAAACGGTATTCAAGTCGTGGCGATTGATATTACCTGCGCCAGCATTCCCGTCGGCGGCGTGCCTTGTCCGACATATCCGAATGTGTTCACCTCTGTGCCGACCGGCGCGACGCTAGCGCCGGTTAATCTTTATCTGTTTGACAAAAATTACCAGCAACCGTTCACGCATCAGGCTCGTTTGCAGTTCGAGCGCGAGATTTTTGCGAACACGACCTTTTCGGTGCAATATACGATGTTCAAGGGTCAGGATTTGACCAGAACGCGGAACGCGAATTTGTCTGCTCCGGTCGCCACGTCCATACCGATTTATAACGGAACGACCGCGACGGGCGAAACATTTACGTTTCAGAGATTTTCAAATGCGCGTCCGATTCCGGCTTTCCAGCGCATCAGTCTTTTTGAAAGCACCGCAAAATCTTTTTATCAAGGTCTGACGTTTGAATTGAACCGTCGTTTCGCCAATCACTTGCAGTTCAGCACGAGTTACACGCTGTCGAAAGCCAAAGACAGCAAACCCGACCAGACTTCGGTCGTTCCGGGCGGCGGCGACGACGGGAAAATCGCCGAAAATCAATTCGATTTATCGGGCGAATACGGACGCTCGGATTTGGACGTGCGACATCGTTTTATTTTCAGTCCCGTATATGAAACCGGAACTTTCAAATACAGCGATAATAAAGTCGTCCGCGCAATTTTGAGCGATTACATTGTTACCGGAATTTTCACGGCGCAATCGGGCATCGCTTATTCGGCTCTGGTTACCGGCGACCCGAATTTGGACGGTATTACATCGACCGACCGCGTTCCGGGAACAAAGCGAAATCAATATTCGACCGCGCCGACTTATCAATTCGATATGCGCGTCGGACGAGCTATTCGATTCGGCGAACGCTTTCGCCTGTCGCTTTTCGCCGAAGGCTTCAATATCTTCAATCGCGCGAATGTGCAGTCGGTTAACAGAAATCTTTACGGTTTCAGCAACGCCGGAACTGTTTCGGGTGTTGCACTGCCGATTCGTCTGTCACCGGCGATAGCCAGCTTCGGCACGCCGAGCGGTTTTGTCTCCGGTTCGCCTTCATTCACTTTTAATTCGAGCTATAACCGCGAACTCCAACTCGGTATCAGATTCGATTTTTAAGTTTTAGTTTTTTCACAATAAAAAGCGGGAAGATTAATTTCTCCCCGCTTTTTTTATTATGCGGACTTTTTGCTTTCGGATTTTTCCAATTTTCGGCGCGCTTCGTTTATCAATTCGTCAAAGCGCTTTTCAAGACTTTCGTTCGCGCCGCGCAATCCGGCGACAACTTTTTCGCCCCAATCGACATACTCCGCGCGTCTTTCGATTGACCAACCGTCCGGCGGATTTTCCAGAATGTCGCGTATGTTGCTGATTTTGTCGGCGAGTTTGATTTGCTTTGCGCCGTTTGAGACGTGCGGCGCGTGTTCGATTTGAAGCTGTTTTCTCTCGGCTTTCGGCAAAGATTTATCGTCGGTCAATTCCAAAACCATTTTACTGACTTTTGCGCCGAAAAGTTCCTTGATTTCTTCTCCGGTCGTTTCGGTGTCTTCAATCGTATCGTGCAAAACGGCGGCGATTAGAACGTCAAAATCCTCGATTTTTCCGACATTTGTCAAAAGATTCAAAACTTCCAGCGGATGATTGATATACGGTTCGCCGTCCGCGCCTTTGCGTTTTTCGCGGCGATGTTTTTTAGCGGCGAAACTGATAGCTTGAGTGAGTTTTTGTAAATCATTTTTCATAATTCAATAAAAATTTAGCCACAGAGAACACAGAGGTCACAGAGAAAAAATAATTTAAATTCTCTCTGTGACCTCTGTGTTCTCTATGGCTAATTTTATCTTATAACTTCAATCGTCAAACTCTGCTGACCGGAAATCAAAAACTCCGCCGGCGGAAGTTCCTGGTCGGTCAAAATAGTCTGAACGGTCGGTTTGAAACCGCCGACCGTGCGGTTATTGTTGAGCGTGGCAAGCATCGAAGGCGGAAGATTCGGCATTTCTTTTGAACCGATAATTGCGCCGTTTGAGACGCGATAGGTTTGCACGTAAAGCCGGTCGGTTTTTTTGACGCCGTTGATTGTTTTGACGAGTTCGCTCAAATCCTTCATCACAAATTGGCGCGAAGACGACGCTTGCTGTATCGAGCCGCCGTCGCCGACGGCAACCGTTAAAGTTCCGGTCGGCGTGTCGGCGGGAACTTTGACGAGGACTTTTTGCGAAAGAATTTTTCCTGTGTCCGTGCGGACAAATGCCTGCACTTCAAAACTTTCCCCGGCTTTAACTTCCGTCTTATCGAGCGCGAGACGCTCTAAAACGGCGGTTTTGCTTCCGTCAATCGAAGCTATGTCGAGATTCACTTCGCTGATTTCCACATTGTCAAAACGACTCTGCAAAAGCGCGTTAATGGGAGCGGCAACCGAATAACCGGCATTCTGCGTGGCTTGCGCTCCGGCAAAACGACGTTCTATTTTTATCGAGTCTTGATTTTTCAGTTTGATCTCGCCTCTGATTTCAATCATCGAGTCGCCCATCCCGCGTTCGTTTGCCACAATCGAATTATAAATTGCGATGTTCAATAAAATCGGCGTTAAAAAATCGTCCTTGGCAATTTCAAAATTCAAAGTTTCCTGATTATTACGGCTGGTTTCCAGATTGAGTTTAACCGGAATCATTTTCGGCGATTGACCGAGTTTTCCGAAAACGCCGGTCGCCCTGTCCTGCGTCATACTGCCGACCATCGCGTCCGGCACGGCGAGTTTGAAGGAATTATTCACGCTTGGAATAACCGTTACGACGTGCGACTCGGACATCGGCAAATCCGAGGTGCCGAGACTCAAAAACGGATGACCGAAGGCGTAAATTTTATCGCCGTCGCGGTAAGTTACCGTTCCCGAAGCCGCCAGCGAATAATCGCCGCGCGCAAGCTGCATCGAAACCGACGCGCCGCCCTGCAAAGTATTTTCTTCGGCTTTCTTGAGCGACGTAATCCGCGCCGCGCCGCCGACGGATGCGACTGGCAGCAAACCGACGGCGGCAAGCTGCGGCGCAAAAACATTCAAAGTTTGCTGTGAAATTCCGCTAAAAGACATTGGCGTCGCAATCGGTTGAAAAGTCTGTCCCGCGACTGCGCTCAAAGCCGAATTCGCATCGCCGCCCGACAGAATCGAACTCGAAACTATTGCGCCGTTCGGAAAATTCGATTTCCAATCGGTCGCGGCTAATTCGGCAAATGAAAACGGGCGCGGTTCTTTTGTATTCGGCTTGATATTTTGATTGTTTTCAAAAATCGCCAGCATTTGAGCAATCGGCGTGATGCCGCAAATCGGCTCTTTCGAGAATGGAAAACTGTAGGAAATAGCGCCGACGAGTTTGCCGTCGATATAGACGGGCGAACCCGACATTCCCGCAAAAACGCTGGTTCTATCCGCCGCGCCGCCTGAAAGTCGCCCGACAATCATATCCTGGTGCGGTCCGATTGCGCCCGGCACGACGCCTAAAATCTCGACCGTGAATTCTTCCGGCTCGCTGCCGCGAAAAACCGTCCGCGCCGTGCCTTTCATTCCTTCCTTCAATTCTGAAACGGGGAAAAATTGCGTTTTTGACGCTTTGGCGATAACAACTTTTGACTCGTTTTTTGCTTGCGTTTGTCCGAAGACGCTCGCACAAACCGCTGAAATAACCAATAAACAGACGAAAATTTTTGCCTTCATATTTTTGATAAAACTCTTCCTATCTTGCTGCTCTGTATGGTAACATTTTGACTGGCTTACCAAAAGTCTTTTTCCAAGGACTGATTATTTAAGACTCTCGAATATCATTTCAAGTTGTATTTTCTTTCCCTTTTCAACCAATAAAATTATGGCAAAAACAAGGCGTCTGGTTAAGAGTTTTTACCGATTAATTCTTCCCGTTTTTATTCTGCTGATATTAGCCGTCGCCGCCGCTTCGGTTTGGCTTGTTGACACGGCTTCAAATCCGCCGCAGGCGCCTTATCTGGTAACGCCGGAAAAATACGGACAATTCAGCGCCCGCGGAGCGCGTGTCACGGAAGAAACCTGGACAAACCGCGACAATACGCAATCGCGCGGTTGGCTTCTGCGCGGCGCGGAAAATGCTCCCGCCGTGATTATGCTGCACCGCTACGGCGCAGACCGCTCGCACGTTCTCGATTTAGGCGTCAAACTTAACGAAGCGACAAATTTCACCGTGTTAATGCCCGACGAGCGCGGACACGGCGTAAACCCTACAGTCAAAAATACATCTTTCGGCGGCTGCGAAACCGACGACGCGCTCGCGGCAATCGAATTCCTGCGCGGTCTGAAATCAGAAAACCAATCGGCTTTAATCGGAAAAAACATCGGCTTTTACGCGGTTGAAATGGGCGCGTTCGCCGCACTTGCGGCAGCCGCCGGAGACGAAAACGTCAAAGCGCTCGCGCTCGATTCCGTTCCCACCGATTCAAACGATATTCTAGCCTCCGCGACCAATAGACGCTTTCCTTTCGCCAGTTCCGTAACCGCAAAATTTGCCGAGATTGGAACTTATTTTTATTTTTACGACGGCTGCTACCGCCGAAATTCGGCGTGTGACGCGGCAAAGTCAATTTCAAACCGCCGGATTTTGCTGCTCGCCGGAACTGACGCGCCGCATTTACAAACCTCGACGGCAAATTTAAGCCGATGTTTTCCTTCAGAAACAAAAGTCGAGACGAAAACCGATCTAAATCCTTCCGGCTACGGTTTAAACAACGCTTCGCTCGAACAAGCAACCGCTTACGACCAGCGTGTGATTGAGTTTTTCAAACAAAACTTAAGTAACTGATAACTGATAGTTGATAATTGATAGTGTAAAAACAACCCCAAACTATCAGTTATCAACTATCAGTTATCAGTTACTAAAGGTTTATCTTTTTCTTTCCGTGTCCGTTTGTCTTGGCGATTTTGTGAATTTCCGCGCTTTCTTCCATTTTATCAACTGCTTTGACAAGAATCTCACGAAGGCGTTCGAGTCTTTCAATGGTCGAACGGGTTTCGAGCATCTGATATTTCAAGTTGTTTTCAAGATTGAATGCGGCTGTAACGAGAAAAGATAAGGCTTGCGGTTCGGTTTGCTGAACGTCCGGGAATCTGCCACGCTCGCCGCCGAGTTTGTGCGCGGCTCTGGCAATGCGGCGAAAAAGCGCGAAAACTTCGTCCGACAAAGGATTTAAAAGATTCTCGTCTTCTTCAAAATCCTCAAAAAATTCTACATTGCCGATTAAATAAGGCTCGCTCGCTTCGACATAATCAAGCAGACGGTAGCGAACAACGCCGACGGTCAAGATATTCGAGCGTCCGTCCGGTAGAATTTGCGATTCGCGCACTTCGGCGGCGCACCCGATTGTTTCCGTCTTCGGCTTATCGACGAAAGATTCCTGCGGCTCAAAATACGAAACGCCGAACAAATTTTTAACGAGCGCCGCGTCTTTAAGCATTTGCCGGTAACGCGGCTCAAAAATATGAAGCGGCAAAAGCTCGTTCGGAAGCAAAACGAGCGGTAACGGAAATAATGGCAAATGCTTGACGCCAGCGACTTTTTCTAAGGCTTCGGACATTTCTTTTCAGTTAGCAGCAGGCAGAGGCAGTAAGCAGTCAGCTATCCTTTCTGCCTACTGCCTCTGCCTGCTGCATTTTTAGCGCAATGAAATCAACGATTTTATCTGGCGTTTCATCGCTCAAAGCCAGACGTTTTGCGCCGATAACGGCTTCCGCCATTTCTTCGACGCGCGTTTTGTAGCGATTGTCACGAATGATTAAATCTTCGACGACGCGCCGTTCGAGTTTTTCACGCGAAACGTCTTCGCCGACATCAGCCGCGACCGCATACTCAATCGGCGCGGAATGATTTTTGATGCGGACATGCAAAGCGTCGGTCATTTTTTGCGCTTCCTCACGAATTTTTTGCTGTTCGAGATTTGAATTCGGAAAACCGAGATGTCCGCGCAGAGTTATTTCGATAATCGGCTTCGGCTGGTTTTCTTCGGCAACCCGCGCTTGATTTTTTACTAATTCCAAAACTGCTTTGGTAATGTCTTTTGCTTCGGCGTAACCCGAAACGTCAAAACTTAGACGCTGAAACGGACGTTGTTTGTAATCGGTAATGTGTCTGGCTGTAATTTGATTATTTTCGTCAACTTCGACCAACAACGCGCCGCGCGTTTCGCGGAATTCGTCAATGCTGGTAACTTCCAGAGAACCCGGATTAAACGCCCAATTATCAATTTCATAATGCCTGTGCGTGTGTCCGAGCGCGACGTAGTTTGTAACGGATTTCAGTTCCTTCAAATTTGCGAGCGAAAGCGCTGGAATCGGATGCGTTTGATGACCTTCAACGTCAGTATGCAGCAATAAAATGTGAAACGCGTCCGGACGCTGGTTTTCCTTCATCGCTTCGGTCAGCATTGGAATCGCCCAATTTGCCGACGCGCCATACCAATTCGAGCCGAAAATTCTGGCGTTACCGATGTCTATAAAACCGCCTTTGCTGTCTTCGTCGCTCCAATTTTCATAGACAATTTTACCGTCAATGTTTTTCGGCTCCAGCAGTTTTACCAAATTCCAATTCGACAGCGAGCGCAGCCAACTGTAATCGTTGTCGGTCGCTTTCTGGTCGTGATTTCCCTCAATCGCCACGCACGGAATTTCGTTATCCTTCAAAAGACTCAAACCGGCAAAAGCGTAGTTCATCGTCTCGGGCGGAACATTTCTTTTATGGAAAAAGTCGCCGCACATAATAACGAAATCGACTTTTTCAGCAATCGCGTATTTTTGCAAAACATCAATCCAGGCGTCGAAAAAATCGCGCGGCGATTCGTTTAATTGATAGCGCGTGCAGCCCAAATGTATGTCGGAAATGTGCAGGAATTTCATAGTTTTATTATAAAACATTTAGCCACAGAGACACAGAGTAGGTAGAGAATTTTAGCCGCGAACAAACACGAAAAGGCACGAAATGAGAATTCTGAAACCACAGATGAACACAGATGAACACAGATTTTATGAAGATAAATAAAATTTACCGCTTGTTTTAATCTCGTATTTATCTGTGTTTATCTGTGTTCATCTGTGGTTAAATTCTCTTCGTGTTCTTTCGTGTTTGTTCGTGGCTAAATCTTCTTTTCAATTTTGAGTTTAGGCTTCAAAACGGTTTCGAGTTTCCAATCGAAATCGGCAAATTCATCTCGCTCTTTAATTACCAGCCATTGACCTTTTCTGTCCTTCATTCGCAAAAGAACAAAGCCGCCGCGCAGCTTTTCGCCGAAAAAAGTAAAATTCAATCTTCCCTTTTCGAGGTCTTCCAAAGGATTCGTTTTTGCGAGATATTCGCCGTTGTCCCAAATCACGACGCGCCCCGCGCCATAACTGCCTTCGGAAATTGTGCCGACAAAATCAATGTAACTTAAACTGTGGTCGGGAACTTCGATTGCGAGGCGTTTGTCATTCGGGTTGAGCGACAAGCCTTTCGGAACCGCCCAGGATTTCAACACGCCGCCCATTTCAAGGCGTAAATCGAAATGCAGATTCGTCGCGTGATGCTCGTGAATGACAAAGCGGCGTTTCTTTTCCATTTTATTTCTTCACTTTTTACTTTTGCCTTTTGCCTTTTGCCTTAAAATTTTTATTCCTTCCTCGACAAGCTGCTTTGCTTTGGTCGCGGCGAAACGTCCGAGCGGATTAAATTGTTTGCCTTTGGCTTCGTTGTAGGAAACGAAAAAATGTTCGATTTCGTCAACCAGAGTTTCGTTCAAATCGTTGATTGACTTTATATTTTTGTGAACGCGCGAGTTTGAAGCGACGGCGATAAGGCGGTCGTTGCGCGTCGTTTTGCCGTCTTCGGTCTGTTCGGCTTCGATAACGCCGATGAGCCGCGACGGAACGAGACAGCCGACAAAAGCCGGTTCGTCCATCAAAACCAGCACGTCTATCGGGTCTCCGTCCTCGCCGAGCGTGTTCGGAATGTCGCCGAAGTCGAACGGAAACGAATGTCCGACCGCCAAAACACCGCTTAACTTAAAAATCTGCAATTTTTCGTCGTATTTATATTTGTTCCGGCTTCCCTTCGGCGTGTCGATGATGACGTTGAGTTCGCCCGATTCTTCGTCGAACGGTTTTATTTTTTCAAAAGCGGCGGCTGTCATATTTTGTAATTCCTTTCCCTTGTTTTTATTTTTTGATATTGAAAAATTTAACAAAAACAGCGCATTATGAAAAGCAAACAGTTAGTCTAAAATTTAAAGGAATGTCTGAAACAAATCTGAAAATACGTCGCGGAACTATCGCTGATGCCGAAACGCTCGCGCCTCTGGCAGTCAAAATTTTCAACGATACATTTGCCGCTAATCCGCTCAACAAGCCCGAAGATATGCGAGCTTATATTACGGAATTTATGAGCATCGAAGCCTTCGCGCAGGAATTAACCGACAAAGATTCGATATTTTTCATCGCGGAACTCGGCGGCAAAATGGTCGGTTACGCAAAGCTGAAAGAAAATTCGACCGAAGATGGCGTCTCGGATAAAAGCCCGATTGAACTTTGCAGATTATACGTCGCGCACGAATTTCACGGCGCGGGCGTCGCAAATAAATTGATGGACAAATGTTTTGCCGAAGCAGCGCGAAAAAATTACCGAACGATGTGGCTCGGCGTTTGGGAATTTAACTTTCGGGCGCAGAAATTTTACGAAAAGCTCGGTTTTTCAAAAGTCGGAGAACATATTTTTCAGCTCGGTTCGGATGCACAGACTGATTTGGTGATGGAAAAGAAATTGTAAAATTCAGTTCATAGATTCGCGCGGTAAATACAAAATTAATTTCAAAAAATCGTCTTTTTCGATTGAATTTTTATCCGTGTTCATCTGTGCTAATCTGTGATTTCAAATTTTTTATGGTTGAAAATGTAGAAAAATTCAACGGCGAATTTGCCAAATCTCTCCAAGATAAAACCTTTGTCAAAATGACTTTAGGAAATTATCGCGGAAGCGACGCGCATTTGCAAAAATTATTGATCCGGCTGGTCGAAACGAAAAAAGGCACGCGGCTTTTCTTTCTTTATCGGCAAGACACGCGCGACACGGCGAAGAATTTCAATTTCGCGGAAGGCGCGGCAAAAGTGCGCGCGAGTTTGGGAGCTGATTTTTTTAGCGGTCATCTTTTTACGACCGAAAACGATTTGCAGCTCGACATCGGGAAAAAAGGCAAATCGCGTTTAAACGTTGCAAAGCCGACGTTTAATGTCAAGCCTGACGTTTCGCACAATCGTGAAAAGCAAATTCTCGTTAATCCAAACAGTTTCTATCTGAAAGCGCTCGGCATTACAACCGACCGCGGTGAAATCCGCGACAAGCAGCAGGACAAATGGAAGCAAATAAATAAATTCGTCGAAACTCTGGGAAGTTTGGTTGATAAATCGCCGCTTGCGGACAAAAAGAATTTGCGAATTGTCGATATGGGTTCGGGCAAAGGTTATCTGACGTTTGCGACTTACGATTACTTTAAAAACACCAGAAACATTGATGTCGAAGTTACAGGCGTTGATACAAAAGAAGAGCTTGTCGGACTTTGCAGCGATATTGCAAAAGCGAGCGAGTTTGAAAATTTGAAATTTATTCACGGTCGTATTGACGATTTTGATTTAAAGAATACAGATGTTTTAATCGCGCTTCACGCCTGCAATACGGCGACCGACGACGCAATTTTTAAGGGAATCAAAGCCGAAGCAGATTTGATTGTCTGCGCTCCGTGTTGTCATCAGGAAATTCGCCCGCAAATCAAAGCGCCGGAATTTTTGGGCGGGATTTTCCGGCACGGCGTAATGCTCGAACGCGAAGCCGAAACTTTAACCGACGGACTTCGCGCTTTGCTGCTTGAAAAAAACGGTTATTCCACAAAACTTTTCGAGTTTATCTCGACCGAACACACGCCGAAAAACAATATGATTGTCGGGACAAAACACGACAGAATGGTTGACGCGCAAAAAATCCACGAGCAAATAAATTTGATTAAAGAATTTTACGGAATTAAAGAGCAGAGATTGGAAACCTTGCTTTCAAAGCACTCGTAACTAAAAATCTAATCATTATAAAATAATGAGAAAATATTTCTTATTTTTACTCATAATTTTGGCAAGTATTAACAGCGGTTGCCTAAATAATTTCCGCACTCACGCAATTCAATGCGCGATGGTCGGCGATCAGAAAGTCTGCTTCGTTAGAGATTTTTGGGGCTTAAATGGTGAACAGGTTTCATTATCGACCAACGATAATGTTTGCCATCAACCTTCAAAAAAATATGACTATATTTCTGGTGGATCAAGCGGTCAGGATGTAATTTATGCGAAAATTGAAAACGGAAAAATCTATATTTATGCTAAATATTTATATCCTCCCCAAAATCAGTTTCCGGTTGAAGTCGTTTTTGAAAAATATGATCCTATAACGCATTTTGACAGAGACTTTATTAAAGAGGGTTATCAAGCATTTGATTTAAGTAAAAACAATATGACTAGGTGTTTTAATGACATTTTTTAATATCTCAAAAGCACTCTTTTCCAACATCATAAGTTTGAAATACGACCGGAAAACCTTTTGACTTGATTTTTCATCTGAAAGACACTTATTATTACAGTTTGCGCCAAACACGCAATTTTAAACATAGGAGACCATTAGAACAATGAAACCTGAAATACATCCGAATTATCAAGACGTGAGCGTAACGTGCGCTTGCGGAAATTCCTTTAAGACACGCTCGACGGGCAAGGATTTGAGCATCGAAATTTGCTCCGAGTGTCATCCGTTTTTTACCGGAAAACAAAAGTTGGTTGACACCGCCGGACGAGTTGACCGCTTTAACAAGCGTTACACGCGCGGCGCGGCGAAACCGGCAACCGCCGAAGCAGCAGCAACAACAGAATAAATTTTTGCCGACGATGAATTTATTTTCCGCATTACATTAGCCCGATAAAAACTAACGCCGACGTTTTTTCAACGCGCCGCTTGACTCCTGGTGTAGAATCTTTACGCCGAACCAAACGCAAACGTTGAAAAAAAGTCGGCGTTAATCTTTTATAAAAGGCAGGTGAAGCGGCGTGGAAAAATTATTTGAAGTTGATTGGCATTCGATGTTTGTTCCGACCGAATCTCTGCTGGAGATTTTTATTCGCGGAACGTTGATGTATCTGGGAATGTTCACGCTTCTCAGAATTTTCCGCCGCCAGGCAGGTTCGGTCGGAATCGCGGATTTACTCGTTATCGTCGTCATCGCCGACGCCGCTCAAAATGGAATGGCAGGCGATTCAAAATCAATCACCGAAGCTATTTTATTGATTATCACGATTGTTTTGTGGGATTATTTCCTTGATTATCTCGGCGACAAATTTGAATTTTTCAAGCGTATTTTAGTTCCGAAAGCATTGCTTTTAATCGAAGACGGTAAACTTATACGCCGAAATATGCAAAAAGAAATGATTTCCTACGATGAATTAATCAGCCAACTCAGACAGCAAGGAGTTGAGAAAATCAGCGAAGTCAAAAGATGTTGCCTCGAAAGCAACGGGCATTTCAGCGTAATAAAGAAAGAAAAAGAGGACGAAGCGAAGGGCAACGTCGGCGGCGCGGCGGGCGTCCATTAAAATCTATTAAAACTATATGAAAAATAAGCAGCGAAAATTGAATTTCTTAAATCTTTTTTTAGGTATGCAAAAAGATTTAATCGTCGGCGGGCAAGCCGTGATGGAAGGCGTGATGATGCGGACGCCGAACGCTTACGCGATTGCGTGCCGCAAAAAAGACGGCTCAATCGTCCACACTTCGGAATTTCTTCCGAAATGGAGCGAGCAATATAAAATTCTTGATTTGCCGATTTTGCGCGGCGGCGCGACTTTGATTCAATCAATGGCTTTAGGAATCAAGGCGTTGAATTTTTCGGCGAGCGTCGCGCACGACGATATGGAAGCTGAAAAAGCAAAGGAATTAACCGCCGAATTCTCTACCCAAACCGTCTTAGCCGACGGCACAATTGACGAAAATTTCACGAAAGCGCCGACAAAAGTAATTATGCCGGAAAAGGAAACGGCGAAGAAAAACGCTACTCAAGCGGCGGGCGCGGTCGGTTCGATTGTCTTCGCGCTGTTTTTTAATGTGTTGCTTTTTATCGTCGCGCCGCTTCTGCTGACAAATGTTTTATTTATCGCGCTCGGTTGGGCGACTGCGCCGGCGGTTGTTGCTGATTTAACTTTATGGCAAACGGCAAAGGCTTATATTTGGGAGATAAAGCCGGATTCGTGGATTGCGTTTAATTTGATTGACGGACTTATCAGAATGCTGTTTTTTGTCGTGATGATTTTTACAATGTCTTATCTGCGCGACATTCGGCGTGTTTTCGAGTATCACGGCGCGGAACACAAAACGGTTTTCACCTGGGAAAAGGATTTGGATTTGACACCCGGAAACGCTAAATTGCAAAAACGACAACATCCGCGTTGCGGAACTTCGTTTTTGATGGTCGTGATGCTCGTCGCAATCGTTTTATTTTCGGTCGTCAAGTTCGACGCGATGTGGCTCAACCTGCTCGTGCGAATCGTTTTAATGCCGCTCGTTGCAGGACTTTCGTATGAAATTATTCGCTACGCGGCGAAAAAGGAATCGAGCGCGGTTTTTAAAGCGATGACGATTCCCGGGCTTTGGCTGCAAAATATCACGACGCAAGAGCCTGACGATTCGCAACTAGAAGTCGCAATCGAAGCATTAAAAGAATCTTTGAAACTCGAACCGTCCGACGCGGAAGAAGTTCCGGCAAATCACAGAGAATTGGAAGTTGTTGTGTAAAAATCTTCGGAGAAGAATTATGAGTTCGGTTTTAGATTTAAAAGAGCAAAAAACGCTGACGGCTGACGAACTTTTGATGATGCCGAACACCCGTTTCGGCTACGAACTCGTGCGCGGAGAACTAAAAAAATATATGCCAACCGGATTTCTGCACGGCTTAATCGCATCACGGATTGGGCGTATCATCGGAAACTTTGTTGACGAAAATGATTTAGGAGTTACTTTCGCCGCCGAAACAGGGTTTCTTATTTTTCAAAATCCAGATACGGTTCGCGCTCCCGATTCGGCTTTCGTCAGCAAAGAAAAATTTAAAAAACACGGCATTACCGAAAAATTCTTTCCGGATGCTCCCGATTTAGCCGTAGAGGTCGTTTCGCCGAGCGACCGGAAAAAAGATATTGAAGAAAAGATTCGAGATTACCTAAAATCAGGTGTCGCTCTAGTTTGGATTATATATCCGCAAAATAAAATCGTTGCGGTTCACAGGCAGAGTAATATCACCAGTATTTTGCGCGAAACCGACGAACTTGACGGAGAAAATGTCCTGCCTGATTTTCGCTGTCCGCTTGATAAGATTTTCGGCGGTTTAGCCAAAGAATAATTTTTATGTTAGAAAAACTTGCACAAATCGAACAAAATTACGAAGAACTGAACGAACAGCTTTCTTCGCCCGATGTGATGTCGGATATTTCGGCTTACACGAAGATGATGAAACAACATCGGAGCTTGGGCGAAGTCGTCGCTAAATATCGTGAAGTCAAAAAGATGAACGAAGAATTGGCAGGCGCGCAGGAAATCCTCGCCGCTTCGGACGACGCCGAAATGCGCGAACTCGCCGGGCTTGAAATTACAGAAATCGAAGAAAATCTCGTAAAAGCCGACGAACAATTGAAATTTCTTCTGATTCCGAAAGACCCGAACGACGAGAAGAACGTGATTTTGGAAATTCGCGCCGGAACGGGCGGCGACGAAGCGACGCTTTTCGCCGGCGAAGTTTTGCGAATGTATGCGCGTTACGCCGAACGTCAAGGCTGGAAAATGGAAGTCCTAGAAATGTCCGATACCGGCGTCGGCGGCATCAAGGATGCTTTTGCGATGATTGAAGGCGACAAGGTTTATTCAAAATTGCGCTATGAATCCGGCGTTCACCGCGTTCAGCGTGTTCCGCAGACGGAGACGAGCGGCAGAATTCATACGTCGGCGATTACGGTCGCCGTTCTTCCTGAAGCCGAAGAAGTCGATGTGCAGATAAATCAAAACGATTTGCGAATCGATACGTTTTGCTCATCAGGTCCGGGCGGACAATCCGTCAATACTACTTATTCAGCCGTGAGACTAACGCATCTGCCGACCGGCGTCGTCGTTTCGATGCAGGACGAAAAATCACAAATCAAAAACCGCGAAAAAGCGATGCGCGTTCTGCGTGCCAGATTGCAGGAAATCGAAGAGCAAAAAGTTCACGACGCGCAGGCGTCAGAACGCAAATCAATGGTCGGCAGCGGCGACCGTTCGGAAAAAATCCGAACTTATAATTACAAAGAAAATCGCGTCTCCGACCATCGCATCGGTTTGACCGTCCACCAACTCGATTTGGTAATGGACGGCGCATTGGACGAATTTATCGAAGCCTTAACGACGCATTATCAAACCGAGAAATTAAAAGCCGACACGGTTACTGCGTAAATGCAAAATTAAAAATTAAAAATGCAAAATAGATGAAGTTTTAATTCTTGAATTTTTAATTTTTAATTTTGCATTTTTAATTTTTGAGAAATGCCTGTTACGAAACTCTTCCTTGTGCGACACGGACAATCCGCCGGAAATGCCGAAGGGCGTTTTGGCGGGCATTCGCCAACGCCGCTTTCGGATTTGGGGCGAAAACAAGCTGAGATTACTGCGAAAACTCTTGCCAAAGAAAAAATCCAGGCAATTTATTCGAGCGATTTGCTTCGCGCCGTCCAAACCGCTAAACCGCTCGCAGATATTTTAGATTTGCCGATAATCTCGACCTCCGCGTTTCGTGAGCGAAAAGTCGGCGTCTTGGAAGGTTTGACGTTTGACGAGTCGAAAACACAGTTTCCCAAAGATTATTACGCGCTGGTCAATCGTAACGTGCATCACGTCATCACCGATGGCGAAAGTTATAATCAACTGCTTCGACGCGCGACTAAAGCTCTTCACGAAGTTCTCCGCACACATCAGGGCGAAAACATTGTTATCTTCTCTCATACCGGCGCAGTCTGCTTTCTAACCTTGCATCTAATCGGCGCAATCGACCGCCATACGAAAACAACGCCGTGGCTCGTTACGTCAAACTGCGGCATCAACCGCTTTGAAATTCGCGGCAGAAACAACATTCGGGTTCACGCCTTCAACGACACGCGCCATCTTCACCAAATCACCGGAAACGACGCTTTCGCAGCAGGATAAAAAAGGATAAGGGATAAAGGATGAAGGATAAATAATTTGATTTAATTCATCCTTTATCCCTTATCCTTTATCCTTTTAAGCACCGCTTTCGCCGCTGTCGCGCCCATTCCGACGGCGCTGCTGATAGTCGGAGCAGCCGGATTTGCCGCGTCGCCGACGGCAAAAACACCTTTGACGCTTGTCTCGCAACGGCTGTCTATTTTTATGTAGCCTTGTTCGTCCAAATCAATTTTTCCGCGAAAATTTTCCGTGTTCGGCTGGACGCCGATACGGATTAAAACTGCGTCTGCCGGTAAAATATGCGTCCCGGTTGTTTTCAAATTTTTCAATTCGACTGCTTTAATTTTTTTGTCGCCGATAAATTTTGCAATCACCGTTTCGGTTAAAATTTCAATTTTTGAACTTTCTAAAACTCCCTTAACAAACTCGTCTCTGGCGCGAAAATTCTTTCCGCGATGCACGAGAAAAACCTTTTTTGCAGTCGCCGCCAAAATCAAGGCGTTCTCGAATGCGGCATCGCCGCCGCCGACGATTGCGACGGTTTTGTTCTTCACCGAATTTTGTTCCAGTTTGCCGGATTCGATTATTCCTCTGTTTTGAAATTTTTCTTCCCCTTCAACGTTTAACCTTCGGCGTTTGATTCCGGTGGCAATAACTATCGCTCGAGCAAAGAAGATTTCGCCCTTTTCAGACGTAACCGACTTTTTTTCAAAATCAATTTCACTAACTTTCGTTTCGAGACGAATCGTAAAGTTGCGATTTTCGGCTTGTCTGACAAAAGCGTCGCGCATTTCTCGTCCGTTTTTGGCTTCGATGCCGAGATGGTTTTTTATTTCATTGTAAGTCCAGAGAAGCTGCCCGCCGAGTTCCGCGTTCGATTCCAAAAGCAGGGCTTTTAGATTGAGTTCGTCGCACCACAAAGCCGCCGAAAGTCCAGCCGCGCCGCCTCCGATGATGATAACGTCAAAATTCATATCGTTCTTTATTTTCTTGCAAAAACCTATCAATGCCGCATCGCAAAATTACCACTTTTTGTCAACAAAATCTCCCGTTTTTTGTCACTCAAAGACGACGTTTTCGGTAAAATTATTCCCGGCTGCGCGGGCAAAACACATATTCGCTTTGTAATAACTATCTTAAGACATTTTCTCACTGTTCGGACGGCTTGGCATTTAGCTTGCAGTCAGGTTTATGTCGAGCTTTAAATCAGCTTGTCCTCAGTGATGAAACGCAGCCCGAAATATTCAAAAATTAAAGCATTTCTCAAATCCGCAAAATTATGAAATTAGACTTTGAAACAACCGCGCCGAGCGTCGCTTCGGTTGACGAAGAATTTTACAACGAAAACTCTCTCGAAAACAGTTCAACCGAAGCGCTGCCGATGCTTCGCGCAGGCGCAAAAGCCGCAAAGGAAGGCAAACGCGCCGAAGC
The DNA here is from genome assembly GCA_964235785.1 of uncultured Pyrinomonadaceae bacterium. Taxonomy (GTDB): domain Bacteria; phylum Acidobacteriota; class Blastocatellia; order Pyrinomonadales; family Pyrinomonadaceae. Next base: position 155,416 of record CAXSBF010000005.1, read on the forward strand.
CAGATTTCTATTGCTTCGCGTTACCGAAATCGAACCGGGCAACGAAGAGGCTTGGATGCAGCTTGCGTCGGTCAGCGAATACCCCGAAGAACTGCTCGGCTTTCTCAATCACGTTTTGGAAATAAATCCCGACAACCGGCGGGCTTCCGAATGGGCGCGGTCGACAAAAAATCTGCTTTCCGAAAAATTCGTCCAGCGCGGAATCGAGGCTTCAAAAGACGCGCATAAAGAATTTGCCAGGCAATGTTTTTTGCAGGCAATCGCGCAAAATGGCGAAAACGAAACGGCTTGGCTATGGCTCGCTTCGATTTCCGATTCGGCGGAAGAAAAAACCGCTCACCTCAAAAAAGTTTTAAGTCTCAATCCCGAGAATGAAAACGCGCTGGTTTTGCTCAAATCAATCAAAAATCAAAAGGTCGACCATCTTTTGCAAAATGCGGTAACGGCGGCGGTCGCAGGTGAGCGTGAAGCCGCCGGACAGATGCTCGAAGAAGTTTTAAGCGACGCGCCCGAACTTGTCGAGGCTTGGGTTTTGAAATCTTTTCTGGTCGCGTCTTTTGAGGAAAAAATCAATTGCTTTGAAAAGATTTTAGACATCGATGACGAAAATGAATTAGCAAACGTTAGCTGGACTTCGCTGCTGGATATTATGTCGAGAGTCGAATCACAAACGCAATTAGCAGGCGCAGAACAATTTTCGGTTTCTCAAAAGGATACCTTTCAAGAATTCTCAATCTCGCCGGATTCGACTTCGCCGAGTGAAAATTTTCAATCCGATGCCGCTTTGTCCGACGAGGATTTGGAAACGGTTCAACCGAGTTTCGAGGCGCAGACTGATGTGGAAGAAGTTTTCGGTTATGACGAATCCTTGCAAGCTATTCAGTCAGTCGAGGAAAGCAAAGAAGTTTTTGACGATTACGAACCGGAAACAGCAAACGAGCAAAACGAATTTTCTCTGGACGCGCCGGAAAATTATACTGATAATTCTCAACCACAGACGGAATATCCTCAAGAAATTTCGGAAGATTATTCTCAATACACAAGCGGTGAAATTCTGCTGCCGCAAGACGCCGCGGCGTCGTATTATGAAAATGAAGATAGTGAGTTCTCAGAAGAGATAGACGAAGAAGATACACTGGAATTTAACCTTACCGATTTGGAATCGATGAATGCTGTTTCCGAACCGGAAGAATCTTCCGTTTCTGATGAAGAAGTAGAATTCAGGGAAGAAGATTTGGCTGAAGCTGCTTTTGTCGGAGAAGACTTTAGCGAATCGTCGAATGAAACATTTGCCTGCCCGTTTTGCAGCGCCGAAGAAGAAGCGCAAGCGTTTGTCTGCGGCTCTTGCCGCACGATGCTGACGCTTTCGGATTTGGAAATGCTGCTCGCGCACGGGGAAGCCGACCGCGAAATTTTGCGCCAAGCCGTCTCGCGAATGGAAGACGAGCGAAACCGGCGCGATTTCGACATTGAAGACCTCAAACTATTGGCTATCGGACAAATCAATCTCAAAAATCTGCGGCAAGGCTTCGATTATCTGAATGAAGCCGCGCAAATCAATCCCAACGACGTTGTTTTAAGCTCACAGGTAAATTCCTTGAAAATTCGTCTCAGCGAAATCGAAGACCAACAAAGCATTCACGATTCGATGCCGAAGAACAGAAAAATTCTGGTCGTTGACGACAGCGCGACGGTTCGCAAGCTGATTTCCGGCAAGCTCGAAAAAAGCGGACACGAAGTTTTTTGCGCCGTCGACGGTCTCGACGCGCTGGAAAAAATCAAGGAATTTGTGCCGGACTTGATTCTGCTCGATATAAATATGCCGAGAATGGACGGTTATCAAGTCTGCAAACTTATCCGAAGCGACGAAGCGACCAAAGACGTGCCGGTCGTGATGATTTCCGGCAAAGACGGATTTTTCGACAAAGTTCGCGGTCGAATGGCTGGCACGACCGGCTATATCACGAAACCTTTCGGACCGGAAACGCTGATGAAAATGGTCGAAACATATATAGTTTAGAACTGATAGTCGATAACTGATAGTGAAAACAAAAACTATCGGTTATCAACTATCAGTTATCAGTTATGAAGGATTTTGCTCAAAAAGATTCGACTAATTTCGATTCGTCCGCGCTCGATTTATCACGGATTGACGCTTCATTTTTTACCGGTGAACAATTCGCGCAGTCGAAAGGCGAGAAATACGTCGTCTTTTGTCTGGGCGAAAAGTTTTTTGGCGTCTCTTCGGAAAAAGTGTCGGAAGTCGTTCAGAGACTTTCGATTACGCCGCTTCCGAATGTTCCGGTTTGGCTGGTCGGTATCGCCGATTTGCGCGGCAGAATAATTTCTATTGTCAGTTTGGAAAAGATGCTCGGCGCGCCGGGCGCTACTTTCTCGCCGAAAACTAAATTTATTGTTTTGAAATCGCAGAAATTCCCTTCCTCGGTTGCTATAGCCGCAGACAGATTGAGCGAAATCGTCGTCTTAAAGAATGAAGAAATTCATCCGCTCGAAAACGAAAAAACGCCGTATTTGCTGGGGCGAACGATGTATAAATCAAACGCTCTGGATTTGCTGAACGTAGACACTCTACTCGCTTCATTAACGATTTAAAGCCCGCGCCCGAAGAACACCAAAAAATATGGCTCGACCGTCCGCCAATTCGCTGCTCAATTCGCTAAAAGGTAAAATTTGGCTTGCCACCAGCGCGTTGGCTTTTTTTATCTGCACCTTCGGACTCGTTTCCTATCTGGTTGTTTCGCTGCTCGAGAGCGACATTTTTTACGCCGTCTTTATTCCGTTTTTGTTTCTCGCCTTTACGGTGATGGTTTTCGGCTGGTGGCTGACCAACGAAGTTATCAGCCCGATTGAAAAAGTCTCTCTGCTCGCCAAAAGCCTGGAACGCGGCGGCGCGGTTTCTCTGCCCAGAACTTCCGGTTCGGTTGAAACCGACGAACTTTTGAAAACTTTGTATCGAAACAATCAGCAAATCCAAACGCTCGTCGGTTTGATGGATAAAGTCGCGGGCGGAAACTTTGACGTTGCGCTCACGCCTTTGCAAAACTCCGACCGGTTGAGCAATTCGTTTCAAAAACTGCTCGCCAAAGTATCCGAATCTATTTCCGCCAAACACGATTTGGAAAAACTCGAAACCGCCGTCGAAAAATTAAACGCCGAAATTTCAATTGTCAAAAACGGCAAATTCGACGTTGAAATAAATTCCGGTTCGGCGCGAACAAAGGAGATTTCCGAAGGCATAAATTATCTGCTGAGACATCTCAATAATTTAGCGGCGCAAGTAAAATATCAATCGTCGGCTGCCGGAAACTCGGCTCAAAACGCGGAGAAAAACTTGCAGACGGTTATCCGGACAAGCGAAAATAAAATTTCAGAGTTGAACCAAGCCGCGCGCACGCTCGCGCAGATTCCGGGAAACGTGCGAAAAATCTCTGAAGAACTGGCGGTTTCCGTTTCGTCCGCCGGAGATTCAATCGAAAAAGCCCGTCGCGGAACCGAAGCCGCGCAAGAGAATTTGAACTGCGTCAGCCAATTTCGCAAGCAAATTCAGGAAACCGTCAAACGCATCGGGCAATTTGACGCTCATTCGCAGGAAATCAACGGAATCGCTAAATCAATCGAAGATATTGTCAACCGCACGAATATGATTGCGCTCAACGCTTCGATAAAAGCCGTCGAAGCGGAAGAGAAAAACAACGGATTTTCAGTTTTGGCGGAAGAACTCGAAAATCTTTCAATCCGCGCGGAAAATACGGGCAAGCAGATTTTATCGCTGAATAAAACCTTCACGGCGCAAATCGGTGAAGCCGAACAGTCTCTGCAAACGGCGGTCGGTGAAGCGGCGAATCTGACCGAATTTGCCGTCGAAACCGGCAACAGTTTGAGCGCGATGGAAAAATATGTCGGGAATTTTTTAAAGCTACAGGAAAAACTCGTTTCTTATTCGGGCGAACAGACAGCCGAAACCGAGCAGGCTTTTCAAATTTTCGTCAGCTCGATTGCCGAATCCGAAAAAGCCGTCAAAATCTTAAAGGAATCCGAAGCGCAGATTACACAGGTTTCCGGCTCGCTGGAAATTTTGAAGTCTGCCGCCGCGAATTTCAAAGCGTCTTCAAACCCGACCGAAACCGCTCAAAACACTCTAATCGAAGGAGAAGCCGAAATTTATGCAATCGAATCCGTTATGGAATTTGCTGATTAAAATTTTTTCGCTTTTGGCGGTTATTTTTCTGCTTCTCGGCGCGTGTCTGGTTGCGGCGGCGCATTTCGGTTTGACGGAAAATAAAATCGCCGGAGTTTTAACCGTTTCCTTTGCTGCGGTTTTGGCGATTTTCGCGCTGGTCGTTCTTCATTTTTCTAATTTCAAATTGAGCCGCGAACTCAAAGAAGCCGGCGAGGTAGCGCATCATCTCGCGCAGGGCGAATTTTTCGACGAAGAAATTGAAGAAACGAGCGATTTGCTTTTCGCTCTGCAAGAGATTTCTGCATATCGCCGCGAAAAGGTCTTGATTTTTGACCGGATGGCAATGGGCGATTTGTCTTCGGAGATCGTTTTGCGTTCCGATGCGGATGCGTTTGGTCAATCGCTCAAAAATATGGCGGACAAACTTCGCCTGAAAGTTCAGACCGAAGAAAAACGCGACCAATTACAAAATTCCATTCTCAAACTTTTATCGGAAGTCTCGGAAGTCGCCGCCGGTGATTTGACCGTTCAAGCCGAAGTTTCGCCGGAGGTGACCGGCGCAATCGCCGAAGCGTTTAATTCGATGACAAAGGAATTGCGCTCGCTTATCAAACAAGTCAAAGACGTTACCTTTCAAGTCGGCGCGTCCGCCAACGCCATCAACGACACGACCGAACAGCTTGCTCGCGGCAGCGAAGCGCAAGCCTCGCAAATCTCCCGAACGACTTCCGCTATTTCGCAGATGGCGCTGCAAATCGGCGAAGTTTCCGGCAACGCATCCTTGTCGGCGCAGGTTGCGGGCGACGCGCTCGACACGGCGCGTTACGGCTCGCAAGCCGTGCAGGACAACATCAACGCGATGAATTCGATTCGCCGGCAAGTTCAGGAAACCGCTAAACGAATCAAAAAACTCGGCGAACGCTCGCAGGAAATCAGCCAGATTGCCGGATTGATTGACGACCTCTCCGACCGCACGAGCCTGCTTGCGCTTAACGCTTCCCTGCAAGCCTCAGCCGCGGGCGAAGCGGGCGTCGGATTTGCCGTCGTCGCCGAAGAAGTCGAACGGCTCGCCGAACGCTCAAACCGTCTGACGCAGCAGATTTCACAACTGACGCAAACCATTCAGACCGAAACCAAAGACGTGGTGGCTTCGATGGAAGAAACGATTCACGAAGTAGTCGTCGGCTCGACCTTGGCTGACCGCGCCGGACACGCGCTGGTCGAAATCGAGCAGGTTTCAACTCGCCTTGCCGAACTTATCGGCTCGATTTCGGATTCCGCCAAAAGACAGGCGACTAGTTCCGAAGATATTTCCAAAGCGATGGCGAACATCTCGCAAGTTACCGAACTCGTCCAGACGGGCGCAAAACGCGCCGCCGATTCGGTTAAAATGCTGGTCGAGCTGTCGGACGAATTGCGCGGTTCGGTCGCGCCGTTTAAACTTCCCGAAGATGAAAATTCGAGAAGAAAATTTCTCGATGATAAAAGCGGAAACGCGGTTTATGTCAATTAGATTCAGGATTCAAAATTTTGAATCCTGAATCCTAAATAAATTTTTATGGACGCAGGAATTTTACAAGGATTTGTCGAACAAGCCGAAAGCTCTCTGCCGAAGATTCGCGGCGGTATACTCGTTTGCTCCCGCGAAGGAAACGCTTACGGCGAATTGAATTCGGCAATCCGAGAAGTCAATTCAATCAGAGACGCGGCTTCGATTAGTTGTTTTGAGGAAATAGAAAATTCCGCCGCGCTTTTGGAAGAAAACCTCAAACAATTTGCGGAAACCAAAGAAAAGCTGACCGACGAGCAATCGCGCCTTCTGCTCGACGAACTTACAGGACTCGAATCTCTGGTCGCAAAAGTTAGCTTTAGTCTCGATGATTTTTCGACGGACGTTACCGATTTTGTCGATGAATATTTTGACACCATCCAAATTCGGCAATCCGCGCCGGAAATTATTAAGGAAAACATCGTCGAACCGGAAGAAGAATTTGAAATTGACGAGGAAATGCTTGAAATTTTCGCGCTCGAAGCCGAAGAATTGGTGACGAGCATCAATGCGAACCTGAAAACTTTGGAAAACTCGCCGAATGACCGCGAAGCCTTGTTGGAAGTTCGCCGCAATGCTCATACTTTGAAGGGTTCGGCGGGCATCGTCGGGCTGAAAAAACTTTCGCAGGTCGCGCACCGCGTCGAAGATTTACTTGATTATCTGGCGGAAAACAACCTTGACGCCGACGCGCGGATTTTTGAATTGCTTTTAACCGCGACCGATTGTTTCGAGGCGCTGGCAAACAACGAAAATTCCGCTCAATTAACCGCAAAAATTACTCGAATCTACAAAAGCTGCGACGAGATTTTGGAATCGCTTAAAAAAAAAACTTTGCTGACTTCCGCCGCGTCCGCAACCGATTTTGAGTTAAAAACGGAAATTGTCCCGCCGTCTGTCACGGACGCGACGGAAAACCAGGCTCAACAAGTTGCGCCAGCTCAAAACCGCTCGATTGTTCGCGTTTCGCTCGAAAAGCTCGATGATTTGGTCAGATGCGTAAGCGGTCTGGTCGTCAGCCGCTCGGTTTTTGAACAACGACTGAGCGACCTCGACCGCCAAATCGAAGAACTTGGCAACAGCACGCGCCGTTTGCAGCTTTCCGCCAACAAACTCGAAATCGATTCCGAAGCCGATGTCGTCGGCGTCCAAAGTCCAAAGTCCAAAGCCCAAAGTCCGGCTGAAATTCAAAGCTCACGATTTACCGTTGAAAATTTCTTTCCCAAAGACCAAAGACCAAAAACCAAAGACCGAACAGAATCTTTTGACGCGCTCGAATTTGACCGCTATACGGAATTTCACCAGATAACGCGCGAGTTGCTCGAAACGGCTGCCGATAATTCCGCTATCAATTCGGATTTGACCACGCTTAAAAGCAATTTCGAGATGCTTTTCGACAGCCAGCGTCTCCTGATTGACGAAATGCAGGACAAGCTTCTGCATTTGCGGATGGTTTCCTTCGGATTGCTTTCCGTCCGGCTGCAGCGCACGGCGCGCGTAACCTGCGAAGAGGAAAACAAGCAGGCGGAATTGTTTATCGAAGGCGAAAATTTGGAAATCGACACGCAGATTCTCGATTCTCTGGTCGAACCGCTTCTGCACCTGCTTCGCAACGCCGTCGCGCACGGCATCGAATTGCCGGAAACGCGCCGTCTGGTCGGAAAACCGGAGACGGGGAAAATTTCTCTGCGCGTCTACAGCGACGGAACGCATCTCGTTTTAACCGTCACGGACGACGGACGCGGAATTTCCGCCGTCGCGCTCAAGGAAAAAGCCGTTGAGAATAAAATTATCAGCCGTAAAAACGCCGATGCGATGACGCAGGACGAAGCATTTTCGCTCGTCTTTTTGCCGGGACTGACAACCGCCGAACGCCTAAGTCAGGTTTCGGGGCGCGGCGTCGGAATGAACATCGTCAGAGCCGGAGTTCTGCGGCGACAAGGCACGATTTCCATTCATTCGGAATTACAAAAAGGCACGACTTTTACCGTTCGCCTGCCGCTGCCTTTAGCCGTTACCCGCGCTCTGCCGGTCAAATCGGGCGGGCAGATTTTCGCATTTCCGCTCAAGCTAATCAAAAAAGCGACGGAAGTTTCCGCCGAAAATCTTAAAGAATCGGTGCGAATCGGCGAGGCGATTTACACGCTCGCGCATCTCAATAATCTTTTAGGTTTGCCGTCTTCGTCGCCAGCCAAAAACGCCGCCATTCCCGTTCTGCTGATTGAAACCGCCGAGTGTCGTTATGCTTTGATAGTTGACGAAATTCTAAAGCCGGAAGAAATCGTTATCAAAAGACTCGACGCGCCTTTGCAGAATTTTTCGCAACTGCTCGGCGCGGCGGTTCTGGGAAACGGAAACGTGATACCCGTGCTGGATTTGCTTTACCTGCTCGAACAAAAAGTTCAAAGTTCAAAGTTCAAAGTTCAAAGTCGGCAGGAAACCAAAAGCTCTCTTTCTAAAGAACATTCCAAAATTCAAAATGTGCTAATCGTGGATGACAGTCCGAGCGTTCGGCATTTGACATCGAAAGTGATTAAGAATGCGAATATGAATGCGATTGTCGCTAAAGACGGGCTTGAGGCTCTGGAAATTTTGCAAAACGCGGCGGAATTGCCGGACGTGATTTTAACCGATGTCGAGATGCCGCAAATGGACGGTTACGAACTGCTTGCATCTTTAAAAAAACAGGAAGCATTATGCAAAATTCCGGTGATTATGATAACCTCCCGCGCGGGCGAAAAACACCGAAACAGAGCTTTCGATTTGGGCGTTTCCGATTATCTGACAAAGCCTTTTGAAGATTCCGTTTTAATCGAGAGAATAAAAAATTTAACAAAACTTTAAAGTAAGGTTGCTGCTCGACCTCAGTCCGGGATAAGTAATGATAGCCGCAAAAAGGCGCAAAAAACACAAAAAAGATTTTTTCTATCGTCCCTTTTTGCGCCTTTTGCGCTTTTTTGCGGCTATTCCTTTGTCGTTTTGCTTATTAAGAACCGAGGTCATTATAATTTTTCACTTTTAATTTTTCACTTTTAATTTTTCACTTTTAACTATTTTTTCGGCGGGTTGCTCGGACGAATTTCAATTTTGCTCGGCAAGGCGCGTTCATTCATATTGAGTAAATCCAAAACCGTCTGCGCGATGTCTTCCGGCTGCAATTGCCAGGATTTTTCGGCGCTTGCCTCGTCGCCGCCGAAATTAGTGTTGACCGAACCCGGACAAATAAGGCTGACTTTGATGTTATCGGCTCGAACTTCCTGCATCATCGCTTCGGTAAAGCCGTTCAAGCCGAATTTTGAAGCGTTGTAAGCCGCCATTCGCGGATGCGCGTTTTGTCCGGCTAAGGAGGAAATGTTGATAATGTAACCGCCGCCGCGCTTTTTTATCAGCGGAATCGCGTGATGGCAAGTGTAGAAAACGCCGAAAAGATTGGTTTGCAGAGTTTGTTCAAATTCTTCGGCAGACATTTCCTCGACGGTTTTTCCGATTATTCCGATGCCCGCGTTATTTATCAAAATATCAACCGCGCCGAAAACGCGCAGGCATTCTCGAAACATCGCTTCGACCTGCGTTTCGCTTCGCACGTCGCAGATTTCGCCGTCAATTTTCCCGAGAGCGGAAAGTTTTTCCAAAGCGAGCTTTAATTCGGATTTATCACGCGCGCAAATAAAAACGGTCGCGCCCGCTCTTAACAAACTTTCGGCGACGGCGTGTCCGATTCCCTTTGTGCCGCCGGTTACAACGGCAATTTTGTCCTTCAAATTCATTGATTTTTAATTGCCCGGTTTAATTTCCCTTTGAAATACAAAGCTAACTTCTCGATAATTCCTCGGCTATTTTCCGATTTAATTTTCACTTATCTTTCGCTTCGCCCGATTTATCGAACTTTATAGCCGGCGAGTCGCTCCGCGTCAGTTCCTTCCAAAGAATCGTTAAATTTCCGGCTGCGTCCGTTTCGACGACGCGAAAAACAACCAAAACGTCCTTGCGTTTGTCGAATTGAAATTCATCATAGACGACTCCGTTGAGAGACCGCATCATATTGCCTTTGTAGGCAATCGAGCGCAGGACGAAGGTCGCGTTTTCGCTGGCGTAAAATCCGAGTCGATAAACAAAACCGTCGGCTTTGATGCCTTTGCTCAACTCGCCGTCGATTCGCACCAAATCATCTTTTCCATCAGCGGGTTTAAAATCAACCAGAAACTTCAAACCCTTCGTCTGCAATGTTACGTCTTCAAGCGGAACATCGCCCAGACTGACCATTATCCCGTGCTGCAAAACGCCGTCGGTCTTTAAAACGTCCTTTTGCAAAATCAAATCCGCCAGCCGCGGTATCCGGTAACTATGAACTCGAAACGAATACGCGGTTCCCGCGCCGGGAATTTTGTATTGCAAACAATTTTCCGAGACGACGACGACTTTGCCGTCTTCGGCGCACTGCGCGTCGGCATTAAGTTTAATAATGCCGGTGTCCGATTGGCGCAGAAAGTTTGCATAGCGGCTCAACAATTCTGGAGAAGGCGCGAGAATTTTCGTTTCATCTTTATTTGGCTTGCGGTAAATAGATTGGATACTGTCGTTCAAGACGTTTCCGTTCACCGAGTCGCGCTTGAGCGGAACATCCATATCCTGCATCTGCCGAAATCTCGTATCGGCGTCGCGCGCTATTTGATTGTTGACTCGTTCGGCGGTCGTTGTAGGTCGGATTGTGCGGGGAATTGGCGTCGGGGCTGGATTCTGGGCGTTAAGAGATGCCGCCGCCGCGCTCGATAATATAAAACCTAGAATCATTATTCGGCGTTTCATTGTAAAGCTCCTATTCGGTCAAAGTTTGGATTTTAAGATTTCATTAACTATTTTCGGATTCGCTTTGCCGCCCGATGCTTTCATCGTTTGACCGACAAAGAAACCGAAAAGCTTCTCGTTGCCGTTTTTGTATGCAGTAACTTGATTGTGATTGTTTTCGATAATTTCGTCAACAATTTTTTCGATTGCCGACGCGTCCGACATTTGCTCGAAACCTTTTTCCTTGATAATTTCGGCGGCGGTTTTTCCGCTTCCGAACATTTCGACTAAAACTTCCTTCGCTTGATTGTTATTGATTTCCCCGGCGTCCAAGGTTTTGACGAGTTCGGCAAGATTTTCCGCCGAAACAGGCGAATCTTTTGCGCTTTTACCGGCATTGTTTAATTCCCGAAGCAGTTCCGAGAGAATAAAATTCGCTGAAACGCGCGGATTGCCCGATTCTTTCGCCGTCGCTTCATAAAACGCCGCCAAATCTTTGTCCGAAACCAAATGCGAAGCGTCGTTATAGGAAAGCTCGTAACTTTGGACGAATCTATCGCGCATCGCATCCGGCAGCTCGGGCATTTCCGCTTTGATTTGTTTGATAAATTCGCCCGAAACCGTCAAAGGCTGCAAATCGGGTTCGGGAAAATAACGATAATCGTGCGCGTCTTCCTTGCTCCGCATTATGCGCGTTTGATTGTTCTTTTCGTCCCAAAGCCTCGTTTCCTGATTAACCGTCTCGCCCGCTTCGTGCGCCGCGATTTGGCGTTCGATTTCAAACTCAATCGCCTTCTGCATAAAGCGCACCGAGTTTAAGTTTTTCAGCTCGACTTTATTGCGAAACTTTTCCTCGCCGATTTTCCTCACCGAAACATTCGCCTCGCAGCGCAGATTTCCCTTTTCCATATCGGCGTCCGACGCGCCGACCCATTGCAAAACTCGGCGAACGTGATTGACATAATCATATGCTTGCCACGAACTTCTAAAATCCGGCGCGGTAACGATTTCGCCGAGCGGCGTTCCGGCGCGATTTAAATCCACGTAGGAAAATTTATCGACGTCCGGCAAGCCTTCGTGAACATTTTTGCCCGCGTCTTCTTCCAGATGCATCCGCTCGATGCGAATCTTCATCGGTTTAAATTCTCCGGCACGTCCCGCATCGTCGCGCTCGGCGGTCATAATTGTCAGCTCGCCGTTCGATGAAAAAGGTTTGTCGTATTGCGAAATCTGATAACCTTTCGGCAAATCCGGGTAGAAATAATTTTTGCGGGCAAAAATCGAAGTTTCGTTGACTTCCAGACCGAGCGACAACGCGGCTTTCGCGCCGAGTTCGACGACTCGTTCGTTCAAAATCGGCAATGCGCCCGGAAGTCCGAGACAGACCGGGCAAGTATTCGAGTTCGGTTCATCTCCGAAACTCGCCGCGCACGCGCAGAAAATCTTCGTTTCCGTCGCCAATTGTGCGTGGATTTCCATTCCAATAATCGCTTCCCAACCATTTTTCATAAATTATCTTATTTTGTGTATTCCGGCAGAAATCAAACTTCATTCGGAAAGAAATTTCTTTCCGAATGAAGTTTGATTCGATTTAACATCCGCCAAATTAGTGCGAACTTTTGGCGGGCGCAGACGACCGACTTCCGCCCGTTACACTAATTCTCACGCCGCCCGTATTGATGCGAACTCCCTGCGACGGGAAAACTGTTCCCGGAGTTATCGAATTGTAAAAACTTCCGCCGCGTCCGAAACCGCGTTTGTTTCTATACCGATTATTGAAGGAATTGTTGGAATACCCGTAATAAGAGCCGAAATAGCCGAGCGGATAATAACCGTTTTCGTTATACGCGCCTTGATTATACTGGCTGGCATAGCCGCGCAGGTATAACTGATACTGCGCCTGGCGATACGCTTCTTCCTGCTCTTTTTCTTCGCGCTCCATTCTTTCCTTTTGCAAACGCCCGGAAAGCTCGGCAAGGTCTTTGCCGTTTTGCTCGCGCCGTTTTTCAAGTTCTTCGGGCGATGGCAAACCTAATTTCCGGTAATTTTCGCGGTAATCCTGTTCGGCTTGGACACGCTTTTGTCGAAACTTTTCAAGGTCGGCGTTAGTCACGGTTCGTCTGGTCTGCGCCGATGCGACAGACGCTAGAATAAAAATAAAACATACAAATAACAAAATCTGTTTTTTCATCGCTTTTATACCTCCGGCTAATAAAATTTATTTGATTATAACATTCATTTCCGATACGAAAAACGGAAAAACGTTATACATCCGAAAGACAGAGAAAAGGCGACAATTTCCGTATATTGAAAAAACTTTGATAAATTAGACGGAAAAAACCAATTGTTTGATTTCGTCAATTTTTTCGAGCGCAGCCGCTTCACCTGCCTTGATAAACTCGTCCATTTTGCCTATTTCATCCGGTCTGAGATGCGCGATTTGCGGAATGATTACGACATCGGCGCGGTAGTGCTGATGCTTTCCAGCCGTTCGCAAAAGCATCATCGCCGATTGGAAAAAGACGCCGAGCAAAGTGCTTGGGCTTCCCCAATAAGTCGCGCCCGAGGCGATAACGTCAACCGCGATGACGATTTCCGCGCCGAGTTTTCTGACGGCTTTGGTCGGAACGGGCGAAACCACGCCGCCGTCAATCAGGCGTCTGCCGTCCAAATCAACCGGAACGAACACGCCCGGAACGGCGCAGCTTGCGCGAATCGCCGTCGCCAAATCGCCGGAATTTTTCAATACGACTTCTTCGCCCGTTTCCAAATCGCAGGCAACGGCGGCAAACGGAATCTGCAAATCTTCAAATTTCTGCGCCGGAAAATGTTGTCTGATAAATGTTCCCATCGAAGCGTTTGAGAGCAAACCCAACGGCGAAAAGGAAAATCCGGTCATCGAACGCCAGCCGATTTTTCGCGCCATCTCAAAAATCTCTTCTATGCTCAAACCGCTCGCCAACGCGCCGCCCGCAATCGAACCGGCGGAAGTTCCGGCAATAAAATCAATCGGAATATCGTGTTCGAGCAAAACCTTTAAAACGCCGAGATGCGCAAAACCGCGCGCCGCGCCACCCGACAACGCTAAACCTATTTTCTTTCGTTCCATATTTATTCAGTGAAAAGTGAAAAACTAAAAGTGAATAATTAAAGAATTTGCACTTTTCACTTTTAGTTTTTCACTTTTCACTATCAGGTTTTACTTTTACAAAATCTTTCGACATTCTATCATCTGACAAATTATTTTTATGACACCGGCAGAAACACTTTCTTTGCAGCGCACGACGACGAACGCCGACATAGCGGCGGGCGAGCAAGTTTGTCCCGTCTGCTCGCGTGAAGCGCGTGATGAATTCGTGCCGCTCGTTGCAATGTCCGAAGATTTGCAAAAATTGATTCGCGCCAACGCGCCCGACACTCGCACGTTTGAAGCTGTCTGCGCTCGCTGCGTTCGGCTGTTTGAACGCGCTAAAACACACATTTTCAGCGACGCAGCAATGAATAAAGACGGCTCTTATGTGCTTTCGACGCCGCTCAGACTTGACGCGGACGAGCGTTTTACGGGCAAAGGCGTAACGATTGCGTTTCTCGATTCGGGATTTTTTCCGCACGTCGATTTGACCGAGCCGAAAAATCGGATTCTGGCGTATCAAAATATGAACGCGACCAACGGCGAAGTCGCGTCATTATTTAAGCCGGACGTGGCAAGCTGGCACGGAATGATGACCTCTGTCGTCGCGGCGGGCAACGGCGGTTTGTCAAACGGTTTTTATCGCGGAATCGCGCCGGAAGCCGATGTCGTTTTGGTGAAACTAGCCAGAACCGGAAGGATTACCGAGCGAAATATCCAGGACGGACTCGAATGGATTTTAACCAACCGCACAAAATTCGACATCAAAATCGTGAACATCTCGGCGGGCGGCGATTTTGAGCAAAGCTACCTGCACGACAGTTTATCGCAGACGGTTGAAGAATGCGTGGCGCAAGGTTTGACGATTGTCTGCGCCGTCGGCAACGCCGGACATCTTCCCTCGCATCCGGTTTTTCCGCCCGCGAGTTCGCCGTCGGCAATTTCGGTCGGCGGTCTGGACGATAAAAATTCAATCAATCGCGCCCGTCGCGGAATGTATCGCTCTAGCTACGGTCCGACGATTGACGGTTTTCAAAAACCGGAGATTATCGCCCCTTCGATTTGGGTTCCCGCGCCGATTCTGCCCGACACGCCGACCGCCAATCAAGCCGCGCTTTTGGAAGTTTTAGACAAAGCCGAAAATGAAGATTTGCACGAAATCATTCGTCTTAATCCGAACATCGAGCCGGAACTCGACGCCGCGCTCGACCGTCCGGCGTATATGCTTCGGCAAATTATCGCGCTCAAACTCCGCAACGAAAACGTCATCACGCGCCATTACAAATACGTTGACGGAACGAGTTTTTCCGCGCCGATTGTCTCATCGGTCATCGCGCAGATGCTCGAAGCCAATCCGAATCTCACGCCGCAAAAAATCAAACGAATTTTAATCTCGACCGCCGAACGCCTGCCGCATTACGAAGTCGACCGGCAAGGCTGGGGTGTGATTGACCCGCGCCGCGCCGTCGAGATGGCGGTTTCTTTTAGCAGCTGATAGTGGATAACCGATAGTTGATAATGTTTGAACAAATAACTATCAGTTATCCACTATCAGCTATCAACTATTGCTGGTTGATAAAATTATAAAGCACAATTCCCATTGCTTTAACGGCGCGGTCGCCAACAACTATCGGGTTGAATCTGGATTGGCGGGCGGCGGCTTCGGCAGGCGCGCGCAGCAGAGTATTGCCGCTGGTCGCTTTGGCGGCAGTTACGTTTCCGCCTTCGTCAACCGAAACCATTACCGCGACTTGTCCGAATGCCCGCATTTGTTTGGCAATCGGCGGATACGCCGGTTTCGGCAAATTGACGGCGCGACCGTTCAAAATTCCGGCGTTGACCGGACGGTTTACAGGCAGAACCGACGGCGAAGTTCTCGGTGTCGCAACGGGCGTCGGAGTTATGCTCGGTTTGTTGCCGTTCGGCGTCGGCGTTGCTAAATTAGAATTGCCGGAATTGGAGTTTGAGTTTGCATTGACGTTTGGCGTCGGTGTCGGAGACTTCGGTGTCGGTGTCGGAGTTTTGGCGTTGACGTTGGTTTTTGTATTGAGATTGAGATTTATATTTGTGTTCGTATTCAAATTCGCATTGACGTTGAAATTGAAATTGGCAGATGAATTATCCACTGTGAGATTGGCGTTTAAGTTCATATCAATCGGATTGAAATTGGCATTGACGATTTTGTTTTGATTGGAATCGCTCGAATCCGAGCGGCTCAAAAACAAGTAAACGATGCCCGAACCCATCAAAACTATCAAAGTTCCCAAAACCGTCAGCAAAACGATTTTTCCCGTATTTGACTTTTGCGGCGGCGGCGGCTGGCGATACGAAGCGGTTGTTTTGGTGCGGACTTGCTGCTCGGTTTTTTTCGGCGCGGTCGGAATGACGATGCGCGGCGTGGTCGGTTCGTTTTCCTGAGACACTTGCGCGGTTGTTTTTGGCTCGGTTCGTCGAATAACGGTTTCCTCGCCAAAATCATCCGCGACGCTTTCGCTCGGAAGCTCTGTAAAATTAGGTTGGTTTTCTTCGACGAGCGGCGTGCCGTCTTTAGTGCAGAAACGCAGTATTTCTTCGTCGTAACGAGTTTGGCAAGTCGGGCAGAATCTCATATTTTTGTTTGCGAAAAGCCGATTTTCGATTTTTTTGCGGGATTGTGCAACAATTTCTGCTGACACATTACTATCACGATTACTTAACCCAAAAAATATACTCGGTCAAGCCGATTTAATCAACAATCAATTGAAAATTATGAATGTAATTGTTATCGGCGCGGGACTCGGAGGACTCGCCGCCGCCGTTCGGCTGGCAAAAAAAGGGTTTTCCGTCACGATTCTGGAAAAGAACGAAAACGTCGGCGGCAAAGTCAATTTTGTCGAATCGAACGGCTATAAATTCGACACGGGCGCAAGCCTTCTGACAATGCGGCACGTTTTGGAAGAGCTTTTCGAGTTTGCCGAAAAACCAATTGAAGATTACCTGGAAATCGTTCCGCTCGAACCGATTTGCCGATATTTTTGGGCGGACAAAACAATCTTTGACGCTTCGACTGATTTGCAAAAAACCGAAAATGGAATTGCCAAAATCGAGCCGCAAGACGCCGAAAATTTCCGCAAGTTTCTAGCCGACGCGAAACGTAAATACGAAGTTTCCGAAAAGACTTTTCTCGCCTATTCACTCAACGATTTGCCGAAACTTTTGCGCCCGAAATATCTCAAAGACTTGCTTGCCATTTCTTCGATTCGAACGCTCGACGCGCACGTCAAGAGTTATTTTCTCTCGCCGAAGCTGCGACAGCTTTTCAATCGTTTCGCCACTTACAACGGCTCGTCGCCTTTTCAAACTCCGGCAACATTCGCCCTCGTTCCGTATGTCGAATTCGGACTCGGCGCGTGGTATGCGCGCGGTGGAATGTATGAAATTCCGAAGGCTTTGGAGAAATTAGCCAAAGAATTCGGCGCCCGAATCAAAACCAATTGCACGGTTGAAAAAATTTTAATCGAAAATCAAAAAGCCGTCGGTGTGCGATTGGAAAGCGGCGAAATTTTCAAAAGCGATTTTGTAATAACGAACGCTGACGCGATTGAAACTTATCGAAGTTTGATTGACGCCGAAGAACGAAGGAGTTTTCCCGACAAAAAGCTCGAAAAAATCGAGCCTTCGTCGAGCGGTTTCGTTTTGCTTTTAGGCGTAAAAAAGCAATTTCCGCAACTCGCGCATCACAACATTTTCTTTTCCGACGACTACCTTGCTGAATTTGATGCGATTTTCAAACACTTAAAACCTGCACTGAATCCGACAATTTATGTTTGTGCGACAACTCGAACGGACGAGACGCAATCGCCGACGGGTTGCGAAAATTTGTTCGTTCTCGTCAACGCGCCTTACACGAGCCAAAAAACAAATTGGCAAACCGAAGCGAAAAGTTATCGAGATTTAATTATCAGAAAACTCGAAAATTTCGGTTTGAAAGATTTGGAAAAATCAATCGAATTTGAACAAACCATCACGCCGGAAGATTTCGAGAAAAA
Organism: uncultured Pyrinomonadaceae bacterium; assembly: GCA_964235785.1. Taxonomy (GTDB): domain Bacteria; phylum Acidobacteriota; class Blastocatellia; order Pyrinomonadales; family Pyrinomonadaceae. Next base: position 173,109 of record CAXSBF010000005.1, read on the forward strand.
GTATCGAGCAAACAAAGGCTCGATTTACGGCGTTTCGTCAAACGGAATTTTCTCGGCTTTTCTTCGCCCGCCGAACCGTGCGCGGGACATCAAAAACCTCTACTTCGTCGGCGGCGGAACACATCCGGGCGGCGGCATTCCGCTCGTTCTGCTGTCGGGAAAATTCGCGGCGGATTTGATTAAGGGATGAAACTTGAAATATGAAAGATTAAGTTGAATTTGTATTGTTTCACATCTCAAGTTTCATCCCTTAATTATCTATTTGCTCCGTAAGCAATTAAGTATTGTTTGGCTTCATCCGATTTCACCAGACTCAACGCCGTTTTGCCATCTCGGTTACGCACATTCGCATCCGCGCCCGCGCCGAGCAGAAGCCGGACGATTTCGGTTTCGCCATTTTCCGCTGCGTTCATTAAGGCTGTCTCGCCGTGTTTATTAACGGCATTAACATTTGCGCCTGCGCTGATTAAGGTTTGGACAACTTCTTTACCGGCGTTTGCCGCAGCTAGAATTAAAGCCGTGTTTTTCTTCTTGTCGGTAAAATCTATTGTCGCGCCGTGTCGCAGTAAGAGATTAACGAGTTCGGGCGTCGCGTCTTCGTCGAGCATCATCAAAGGCGTGCGCTTCTCGGAATTTTTATAATCTATTTTCGCGCCCGCGTTTAATAGAACTTCGGCGATTTCGAGATTTCCGTTTTCAACCGCAAAATGAAGCGGCGAATTTCCGTCGTAATTTCTGTCCTTGACATTAACGCGCTTGCCTTTGGAAATCAGTGTTTTTACTTCTTCCAAATCATCGCCTTGCACAGCGAGAATTAATTTATTTTTGGTAATACTCACATCGCTCGACATCATAATGCCCATCGTCACAACCTGGCGCAGTTCCGGCTCTTCGCCACCGACAACGACTTCGGTTTGGACGGTTTGAATATCGAGTTGCGCGTTTTGTGTTTCTTTGCTGCCCGCGCTGACGGAGATTTGCGCGATTTCTTTCGGTTCAAAACCGCTCGCTTCAAATTTTAATTTGTAACTTCCGCGCGGCACGTCTTTAAATTCATAAAAACCTTCGTGGTTAGTGTTCGCGCTTTGTTGAAAATTCGCGTCTTCGCTGCTAATCGTGATGAATGCGAAAGGAATGACCGCGCCGTTCGGGTCGGAAATCGTGCCGGAAATCGTGCCGTTCGGCGCATCGCTTTTTAGAATGATTGATTCGGCGACCGGCGCGTTTTCAATCGGACTTGAATCGGTCGGCGTCTGCGCGTAGGCAAGCGTCGAAACGCCCAGAGACGTTCCCAAAATTCCAGCGGCGATTCCGGTCTGTCGAGTAATTTGGTGCAGAGTATTTTTTATCGTTTGAATTCTGCCGTCGGGACGACGAATGTAGCGGACGCAGATGTTGCCGTTTGATTGGGCGACGATTTTTCTCGCCTGTTTGCGCGTCATTTGCGAAAGATTATTGACTTCTTTAGCGCAGTGGTCGCAAAAGCGAATTTGGTCATTGCCGCGCATTTCGCTCCAACTTTGCAGGCACGGCGTTTTTACATCGATTGAATCAAGAAAACTTTTTTTTGACATAGACTTCTCCTTTAACGCACGTAAATTTTTAGTCGGGCGTTTTACAAAAATTAGACAAATTTTATTCAGTTTTGTTCCGAAAATTTTCGTATCTAAAGACGTCTTACTTGCCTTGATGCGGCGAGTTTTCGATTTGGTTGCAAAAGCGAAAAATAAAAATTGCGCGGTTTTGTTCGGTTATTGTCGCGGATATTTACTATTGCGGCAGTTTGCGTTTATTATCAAAAGAAAACCGGATTTGCCGAAAACCTATGAAACATTGTCCAAACTGTCAAACAACTTACACCGACGACACGCTCAGATTTTGCCTGCAGGACGGAACGCCGCTCGTGGAGAATTCCGTCGCAAATACCGGTGTGCCGACGGTTTCTTTTGACGATTCGGAAACGCTCGTTTCCAGAAAGCCGCCGCAGCAAGTCGTGCGGATAAACGTGCCGGAAACCGAAGGGCAAAGTTGGGAACAAACCCAATCGCAAAATTGGGAGCGCAGCGAACAACCGCGAGTCGTCGCGCCGACGGTTGAAGCCAAAAAATCGAACACGACTTTTGTTGTTTTAGCGACGGTTTTGGGAATGCTCGCGGCTTTCGGCATAATCGGCGCGGCGGCGTGGTTTCTGCTTCAAAGCCGGAAAACCAATGTCGCCGCCGTAAATGTTAATATCGCAACGCCGACTCGCCCGCCGATTTCTAATTCGGCAAACGTTCAAATCTCAAATGCCAACCTCGAAAAACCTTCGCCATCGCCGAGCGACACGCCGCCGAACGCTACGCCGATTCCTAAACCGACGCTCAAGCCGAATGAGGCGAAAGCGATTACAAACGATGTCAAAGATGCGGTTGACGAATGGAAAGACGCGGCGGAAAACCTCGACCTCGATGAAAATTTGAATCAATACGCCGATACGGTTGATTATTACAATGCCGGACGAGTCAATCGCGCAAGAGTCCGCACCGATAAACAGACCGCTTTCGAGCAATACGATTCGATAAAATTCAAAATCTCGAATATAAAAGTTACGCCGGACGCTTCAGGCGAAAAGGCAACCGCTGTTTTTGATAAGGAATGGAATTTTGAAGGCGCGGAAAAATATTCTTCCGGCAAAGTTCAGCAGCAATTAACTTTCGGCAAAGTCGGCGGACGCTGGCTGATTACGGGCGAAAAGGATTTAAAAACTTATTACGTCGAAAAATAAATTCGTTATTTGTCTATTGTCATTAGTCATTAGTTTTGAGCAGGTCAGAACCGTCGAGAAAATTCGGTTGACAATCCGAAAATTTTAGTTTATAAAAAAAATGAACGTTCGTTCACTTTTGTATGCCCAAACTTAGTCGAGACGCGATTGCCGGAAAAAAATTCGGCATTGAAAACGCAGCTAAAGAATTGTTTATCAAGCAAGGTTTTCACGCGACTTCGATGCGCGATATTTCAAAAACGGCGAATGTTTCACTTGGTAATCTTTATAATTATTACGAAACGAAAGAAGCGATATTTGAATCAATTATCAACGGTTATTTGATTGAAATTGAACAAAAGCTCAAGACGATGTTTGAAGAAATCGAAGAACCGCTCGAACCGGCGTCTCTGCACCGGCTCGGCAAAAGTGTCGGAAATTTGGTCAACGCGCATTCGGATTTTTGGCTGCTGATGTATATCGACGTGCTTGAGTTTAAGAATCGGCATTTTCGCAAAATGTTTGAAGGTTTGACCGACCGTTTCCGAAACATTTTCGCCGAACAGTTTGCCAGAGCGAAAAAAAACGGCGACTTGCGTACCGGCGTCGATCCGGCGCTCGCTTTTACAGCGGCTTATATGCAATTTTTCAATTATTTTTTGGTCGAAAAACTGTTCGGCGGCAATTCTCATCTCGGAATGAGCGAAGAACAAGCCCTGCATTCTTTGACAAAAATTTTCAGCTACGGCGTTTTGAGCGAGGAAAAACTCGCCAAGTTTAAGAAGCAGGCGGCGATGATAAGTTAAGTTTTTACTGTTAGGTATTATTCACACATAAATCAATAAAATAATTTTTCGATTTTTAGTTTTATTTATGAAATTGATTTTAATAAAAAACGGACGTTCATTTTTTTTGCAATAATCTAATCAAACCAGGAGATTTACAAAGATGTTTAGGAAATTAAATTTAATGTTTTTGACGCTGACGCTTTGTTGTTTCGGCGTCGGCGCGGCTTTCGGACAAAACACGACCGGACAAATCAGCGGCACGATAACCGACCCGAACGGCGCGATTGTCGCGGGCGCAAATATCAAGGCGACAAATCAGGAAACGAATTTGACGCGCGAAACCACTGCGAACGACGATGGCGAATATGCTTTCCAACAGTTACCGCCGGGACGTTATCGAATTTCGGTAACGTCTTCCGGTTTTCAAATATTACCAATTGAAGCTGTCGTAAATATTACTCAAACAACGGTCGTTGATGTTCAACTCGCAGTTGCAGGCGCGAGCATTGACCCGATTCTTGTAGAAGCCGAAGCTCCGGTTTTGCAGTCGGAAACTTCGCAGAACGGGCGCGTCGTTACAGGTGAAACGCTTCGTCAACTTCCCCTTCCAACCAGAAATTTCCAGCAGCTTTTGACTCTGCAAGCCGGAGCGCAGTCGTCGGTTTCAAATACGACCGAACTCGGACGCGGCGACGCGACGATTTCCGTCAACGGTCAGCGCACGACATCGAATTCGGTTCGCATCAACGGCATTGACGCTAATTCAATCGGCACGAATTCCACACCGAACATCGCCGTTCCCGCGCCTGATTCTCTTCAGGAATTTATCGTGCAAACCTCGCTCTACGACGCATCTTCCGGCAGAAACGCGGGCGGCAACGTCGAAGCGATTACACGAAGCGGCACAAACGATTTTCACGGCAGCGTCTATGAATTTTTCCGCAACAAAAATCTCAATGCCAACGAACCTTTCATCAAAGGACGCGGTTTGGAGCGTCCGATTTTGTCGCGCAACCAATTCGGCGGAACGCTCGGCGGGCGAGTAGTAAAAGACCGCGTATTCTTTTTCGGTTCGTATCAGGGAACGCGCGAGCGCAACGGTTATTCGCTTTTGAACAGTTTGACTTCGCCGCTTATTCCGGCAGGTTTGACGGACACGAATCGCACGGCGGCGGGACTTGCGGCGGCTTTCGGTATTGCTAACGCGGCAACTATCAATCCGGTAGCGCTCAACATTTTGAATGCGCGGCTTCCGGGCGGTCAATTTGCAATTCCGTCGTCGGGCGCGACAGGTCTCGCGGCAGCGACGCCGGTTCTTGTGCCGCAGTCGGGCGTCTCACGTTTCCGCGAAAATCAATTTAACGCTAACGGCGACTTTATTATCAGCGATAATCATAATATCGCCGCCAAATTTTTCGTCGCCGACAATCCAACGACGCAGGCTAATTACAACTTTGCAGGTTTGGGCAACGGCGAACGCCAGCTCATCGGTTTCGGCGGCGATTTGACGATTAAGCAAAAACTTTATTCGGTTACGGACAATTACGTTTTCTCTTCAAACGTCGTCAATCAGGCACGCATCGGCTTTAATCGCCTGAGAGTTACCAGTATGCCCGTAGAACCTTTTACAGCCGCATCGCTCGGTATCACTTCTCCGCTTTCGAGTCTTTATCCAGGCGCGCCGACGATTCGCGTCCTCGGCGCGGACGCGCAGTTTTTCTTCGGTTCGGGAACGCTCGCCGACCAATCTTCGCGGATAAACGCTTACAGTTTTAACGATACGCTGTCGGTCACGGCGGGCAATCATCGTTTGAAATTCGGCGGCGAATATCGTTTTTCGCAGGTAAAATTTTACTTTAACGCTTTTTCGCGCGGGCAGCTTTTGTTCTCAAGTTTCAACAGTTTTCTAACCGGTTCGGGAACTTCGCTTTTGGGTTCGGGCGTGTTCGACCGTTATTTCAAAGTCAAAGATGTTAATGGTTTTGTGCAGGACGACTGGAAGGTCGGCAATCGCCTGACGCTGAACCTCGGCTTCCGCTACGATTTCTACGGCTTGCCGGTTGAAAATCAGGGCAGATTGGTTAATTTCCTGCCCGAACAGGTTCGCATCGGCACGACCGCTTCGCCCGCTGTCGCGCCAAACGGTTTTGTGCAAGCCGAAGGCGGTCAGCTTGCCGGAGTTCCGACGGTAACGAAAACGCTCGTGCCGACGGACAAAAACAATTTCGCGCCGCGCATCGGATTCGCTTATCAATTGGATAAAGGCGGAAACGTCGTCCTGCGCGGCGGCTACGGTATTTATTACGACCGCATCTCGACACGATTTGCCAACACGCAGCTTTTCAACTATCCGTACTTCGCGCTCGGTGTCGGTCTGCCGGGAATTTTCCAGACATTTGCCAGCCCGTTTTTGAATCTTCCGCTACCTTCCGCGTTTCCGACGGCAGCGACCGTTCCTTCGCCGCTCACGCCGCTCGCGTTTGCTGCCGTCGGCGTTCCGATTGCGGGCGTTTATGTCGATCCGAATCTCAGAACTCCTTATATTCAGCAATATAACATCGGCGTTCAATGGCAAATTTTCAAAAATTACGTGCTTGATGTCGGCTACGTCGGCAACAAAGGAACGCATCTTTTGCAGTTGGTAACGCTTAACCAGCCGATTTATAATGCGTCGACTAACGCTTTTACGACCGCTTTTCCATCAACGGTTATTTCAGCGAACAAAAACGCGACGGGCGGCGTTCAGCAGGTTCAGACGACTTCGCTTTCAAATTATAATTCGCTGCAAGCGTCTCTGGCGCGACGCTTTAACAACGGGTTGCAGTTTCTCGCCGCTTATACTTTCGGAAAATCAATCGACTATTATTCGGGAACAGCGTTAAATGAACTCGGAAACATCGCGGGCGACCAGGTTAATTGGCGCGCCAATCGCGGGCGTTCAGATTTTAACCGCGAGCAGCGTTTGGTCGTCAGCGGCGTTTATGAATTCCCGAAACGCAGTTACGGCTCGGGTTTTGCCCGCGCCCTTTTGAATAACTGGCAAATTGCGGGCATCGCCGTTTTCCAAACGGGCTTGCCGTTTTCGGTTGTTACGTCGAACGACACTTCGATAATCAGCCGCGCGAATGCCGCTCCGAATTTCAGCGGCGGTGTCTATACGAGCGGAAGCGTTTCCGAGCGTCTGGGCGGTTTTTTCAACACGGCGGCTTTCGCTCCTTCGTGCGCTGTCGGTACGGTTTCAGCCAATACCGCGCTGGCGCCGAATCAGCGGGTAATTTGCACGGGCGCGGTCGGCACGGTCAACAATCCGTTTTTCGACCCGACCGCTCCGTTCGGCAACACGACCCGCAACGCTTTTACCGGACCCGGACAAAAGAACGTCGATATTTCATTTATCAAACTCGTTCCGATTAGCGAAAGATTTCGCGGCGAGCTTCGCGCGGAGTTTTTCAACCTTTTCAACTGGGTCAACTATGCAAACCCGAACAACAACATTTCGGGCGCGAACTTCGGGCGCATCGAACGCGCCGCAACCGGACCGCGCGTGATTCAACTTGCCTTTAAGTTGAATTTCTAAAGAAAAAAAAGGCTTTCGTTTATTTTAGCGAAAGTCTTTTTACTTGAGTTTTCAAAACAGTAAAACAGCGACGGCAAAGTAAAAATCTTTGACTCAATGGAAATATGCCTTACGTAAAAAATAACAATTCCGAACTTTTTTACGAAACGCGCGGCGCGGGCAATTCTCTGATTTTAATTCCGGGCTTTGCATCCGGCGCTTGGAGTTGGTTTCGGCAATTTGAAGATTTGTCGAAAAACTTTCAAGTCATCACATTTGACCCGCGCGGCATCGGTAAATCGAATCCGCGCGAAGCTGATTTGCAAAATCTTTCGATGCTGGCATTTGTCGAAGATGTCAGACGGATTTTAGACGACTTGAAAATCGAAACGGCGCACGTCTTAGGCGCAAGCTTCGGCGGATTTGTCGCGCAGGAATTTGTGCTGGAGTTTCCCGAAAGAGTTAATAAATTGATTTTGGCTTGCACGACGGCGGGTGGCGCGAATCATGTCAAACCCGACATCGAAATTCTGCGCTCGTTCGCCCCCGACGCGACTTTGCCGATTGGCGAGAAAATCCGAAAGTTTATTCGTCCCGCATTTACCGAAGAATTCAATGATGAAAACGCCGAAGAAGTTGAAAAAGTCTGCCAATTGCGTGAGCAAAGCGAAGTTGCCGAAGCGGTTTATTCAGCACAATTAAGTTCTGCGTTTTCGCTCGATACGGAAGACAAACTCGGCGCAATTGAAAACGAAACTTTGGTAATTACCGGCAATAAAGATAACGTCGTGCCAATGCAAAATTCGGTAAATTTAGCGAGAAATATTCCAAACGCGCAGCTTAAAATTATCGAAAACGGCAGTCATATGTTTTTTATCGAAAACGCGGCGGAGTTTAATTGCGCGGTTAAAGAGTTTTTGAAACAGAAATGAGAAACGCGAAAATTATTGGAACGGGCGTTTCCGTTCCCGACAAAGTTTTAACTAATGACGATTTGAGCCGAATGCTCGGCGAAAATGTCAACGAATTTGTCGGGCAAAATTTAGGAATTTTACAAAGACACATTCTTGCAGATGACGAAAGCGCGGCGGATATTGCCACGCGAGCAGCGGAAAAGGCTTTGCAGGATGCGGAAATTTCCGCCGACGAAATTGATTTGATAATTCTTTCGACCGATACGCCCGAATACATTTCGCCCGCGACGAGTGTTGTCGTGCAGCACAGAATCAACGCAAAAAATGCCGGAACTTTCGACACGAATTGCGCTTGCGCCGGATTTGTAACGGCGCTCGATACGGCTTGTAAATACATTATCGCCGACGAAAATTACAAAAAAGTTTTAGTCGTCGGCGTATACGCGATGTCGAAATTTTTGGATTGGACGGAAAAGAAAACCGCGACGATTTTCGCGGACGGCGCGGGCGCGGTCATTCTCGAAGCAACCGAAGAAAACGTCGGACAGCTTTCTTCAAAGCTCGAAGCCGACGGCTCGTATCACGATTTTTTGGGAATCTTTGCGGGCGGCTCGAAATATCCGATAAACGAAGCGATTTTAGCCGAAGGCTACAAAAACAAAGTCCGTTTCGCCAAAAAATATCCGGCGGAAGTCAATATCAACGGCTGGCAAAGAATTGTCCGCGAAGTTTTGGACAGAGCAAATCTGACGCTTGACGATGTAAAATTATTTCTCTGGACGCAGGTCAGTCTTTCGACGATAAAAATCGTGATGAACGAGATGAATTTGCCCAGGGAAAAGACGCACACGATTATGCAAAAATGGGGCTACACCGGCTCGGCTTGTATTCCGATGGTTTTGGACGACGCGATTCGCGCCGGAAAATTAAAGCGCGGCGATGTTTTTGTAATGTGCGCCTCCGGCGGCGGCTTGAATATGGCGGCGATGGTTTTCCGCTATTAGCCGGACGCGCAGGCACGGTCGGGAACGCAGGCATCTTGCCTGCAATGATTGCGGAGCAATCAAAATGGAAATAAAAAGTCCGAAAGGTTGGTATTCAAGAGGATATTTGCCGCATTTTGACGGCGGACAATTACCGCAGTTTATCACCGCCAGACTTTTTGACGCGCTTCCGCAAAATATTTTACGGAGATTTTGGCTTGAACTTGAAAGAAAAGGCAATGAAAATATCGACTATGAAATGCGAAAACAAATCGAAAACTTTTTGGACAAAGGTTACGGCGAATGTTTTTTGAAAGATCAGAGAATTGCGAAAATTACGGCTGACGCTCTGCTTTTTCACCACGAAAAGAAATACAAATTAATTGCTTGGGTTGTAATGCCGAATCACATTCATTTTTTGGCAGTTCCGCTTGAGAATATTAAACTAGCCGAAATTACGCATTCGATAAAATCATATACTGCCAAAGAAGCGAACAAAATGCTAAATCGAAACGGAAAATTCTGGCAGCGCGAATCTTTCGACCGTTATATTCGCAATTACGAACATTTTATTAAGACGATTGATTATATCGAAAACAATCCTGTAAAAGCCGGTCTTTGTGAAAATTATACTGATTGGAAATTCAGCAGCGCCTTTATTGATTAACTACGGAATGTGCAGGCGTCGTTTGCCCTGACCGGGGAACGCAGGCATCCTGCCTGCAAACGCCGCGCAAGCGACGTAAAGCGCTTGGTTTTTGAACGCTTGCGCGTTCATTGCAGGCAGGATGCCTGCGTTCCCGACTATGGTATATCCAAACATTTACAGCCTATTTCGAGCGCAAAGCGCCAAATATCGCGGCAAGACCGTTTTTTATTCGCGCGAAAATGATGCTTGGAAATCGCAGAATTGGGAAGATTTTGAAACGCAAGTTCACGATTTTGCCTGCGCTTTGCTGGCAAAAAATTTATCAAAAGGCGCGAGCGTGGCGATTCTCGCCGGAAATATTCCCGAATGGACGGTTGTTGACATTGCGACGATTGCGGCGGGCGGCGTCGGTGTTGGAATTTATCCGACGAGTTCGGCTGAACAATGCGCGTTTATCGTGAATCATTCAGACGCGGAATTTATTTTTGTTGATTCTTTAAAACAGTTGGAAAAGATTTTAGATATTGGCGAGCCTTTGCCGAAGGTGAAAGAAATTATTTGTCTCGAAGAAACCAAAGAGCTTTCATTTGAAGCCGTCGCTAAAGAAGAAAAATTATCCTGGAAATTCAGTTCTGTCAAAGTAAAAGAAATTCCAATCACTCCGTATCGTGACTTTCTCGAATTCGGAAAACAAAACCGCGAAGAATTTCTTTCAAAAGTCGAAGAAATCGGTTCGAGCGCGAAACCGATTGACACGGCGATAATGGTTTATACGAGCGGGACGACCGGCGAGCCGAAGGGCGCGATGCTGTCGCATCAATACATTTTGAATTCGTGCGAATCGCTGCGGCTCTCCGTTCCGATTTTCGACACAGACATTTCTTTTTCGTATTTACCGGGCTGCCACGTCGCCGAAAGAATTTCCGGAATTTATAATCGTCTTTACAACGGCGCGGGCGTTTATTTCGTTGACGATTTAACAAAACTTTATGTTTATATGCTCGATGTCGAGCCGACGGTTTTCGCCAGCTTGCCGAGATTTTTTGAAAAGATTTATGCGAAAGTCGTTTCCGAATTCGGAAACGACGCGAGCGAACAGGCATTAAAAGATGCCTTCGGCGGGCGCGTCAGATTATTAACCAGCGGCGGCGCGCCTCTGCCGAATGAAATCGCGGACTTTTTTGCAAAGCGTAATCTGCCGATTCTTCAGGCTTACGGCTTGACCGAAAATATCTGCGTCGCTTTCAATCGCGCCAATGATTTCAAATTCGGCACGGTCGGAAAACCGATGCCGATGTGCGAAATAAAAATTGCCGGAGACGGCGAAATTTTGGTCAAAAGCCCGATGATGTTTTCCGGTTATTATAAAGACGCGGTGAAAACGGAGGAAATGTTTGACACGGAAGGCTGGCTGAAAACCGGAGATTTGGGCAGTTTGGACACAGACGGATTTTTGAAAATCACGGGGCGAAAAAAGGAAATCATCGTTTTGTCGTCGGGCAAAAACGTCGCGCCAGCATTGCTCGAAAACCTTTTGAAGGAAAACCATCTCATCAGTCAGGCGTTTATTTACGGCGACCGTAGAAATTATTTGACGGCTTTGATAACTTTGAATCAAGCGGAAACCGAGACGTTTGCGCGAACGCAGAAGCTAGAGTTTTCAGATTTTGCGGATTTAACTCGAAAGGAAGCAATCAAAAAAATCGTTGCGGCGCAAGTTCAAAAAACCAGCGCGCGTGTTTCGTCGAGCGAGGCAATCAAGAAGTTCATTATCCTGGAACGCGATTTTCAAATGGATTTAGACGAAGTTACGCCGACCTTGAAATTGAAACGAAATGTCATTGCCGAAAAGTTCGCAAAAGTTTTGGAAGACTTTTACGAAGAATCAAAAATACAAAAATTATGAAAAAATCATTTTTTGCACTTCTGCTCGTTTTATCTTTTTCGTTTGCCTTTTCAGCGCAAACCGCGCCGCAGGAAAAAACGGCAACGGTTTTCGGCGCGAAGATGCGCTATCTCGAAGCGGGCGACTCGGCGAAACCGACCGTGATTTTGCTTCACGGACTCGGCGCGCAGGCGGAATCGTGGCAATTGAATATCGCGCCGCTCGCGCAGAATTTTCACGTTATCGCGCCCGACCAAATCGGGTTTGGGAAATCGGATAAACCGCTTTTGAAGTATCGCGTCGGGACTTATGTCGATTTTCTCGACAAATTTATGGCGGAACTGAAAATTGAAAAAGCGTCGCTCGTCGGCAATTCGATGGGCGGCTGGGTTGCCGGTTTGATGGCGATTAAATATCCGAATCGCGTCGTAAAAATCGTGCTGGCGGACGCTGCCGGACTTGCGCCGAAGGAAATTGATTTGAATCAGATCTACCAATTAAACAACTCGACGCGCGATGAAATTCGCGCCAATCTGAAATTGATTTTCGCTAATCCCGCGCTGCAAAATAACGAAGCGCTCGTTGACCAATTTTTCACGCAGCGCGTTACGACGAACGACGGTTACACGATTAACAGTTTAATTGAATCAATCAAACGCCGCGAAGATTTTCTTGATAATCGTCTGGGCGAAATCAAAAAGCCGACTTTGATAATTTGGGGCAAACAGGACGGACTTTTGCCGCTTTCGGACGGCGAAAAATTCAACAAAGGCATTGCGAATTCCGAGTTTGTCGTGTTCGACAATTGCGGACACGCGCCGCAGTTTGAAAAGCCGCTGGATTTTAATAAGAAGGTTTTGGAATTTTTAGGAAAATAAACACAAAGAAATTAAGCCGCAGAGAACACAGAGTTCACTGAGAAAAATCAAATGACTAAACTTTAAAAATTTCTCTGTGTTCTCTGTAAACTATGTAGCTAAAAAAATTATGGACTTGAAAATCGGAGATACATTCTCCACGAGCAAACAAATTACCGATGCGGTCGTCCGCGCTTTCGCCGAATTATCGGGCGATTTCAACCCGATTCATATGGACGAAGAATTTGCCAAAACCACGCAGTTCGGCAGACGCATCGCGCACGGAATGATTTCGGGCGCGTTGATTTCCGCCGTTCTCGGTTTTCATTTGAAAGAACGCCGCGTCGTTTATCTCTCGCAAACAATGAAATTTGTCGCGCCGGTTTTCCTTGACGACACGGTAACGGCGACGGCGACGGTGACAAATATCCGCGAAGATAAACCGATTGTTACATTTGAAACCGTCTGCACAAAGCAAACGGGCGAAACTACTCTTGAAGGCGAAGCCGTTCTAAAGATTTTGCCTCAGCAAAATCTTTAGAAGGCAAAAGGTAAAAGGTAAAAGGCAAAAGTAAGATGAATGAGGAATCTGCTTCTAAAGACAAAATAAAAGATATTCGGGAAAGAGCGTTTGCTTTTGCGGTTAGAATCGTTAAACTTTGCCGATTTTTAGAAAAACACACCGAAGTCAGCCAAATAATCGTTTGCCAATTGATTAAAGCGGGAACTTCCGTCGGAGCAAATCTCGAAGAGGCGCAAGCCGGACAAACCAAGCCGGATTTTATCAGTAAAAACTCGATTGCTCTTAAAGAAGCGCGTGAATCCAAGTATTGGTTAAGGTTAATTCTCTCAACCGATAATTTCGACGAAAAAGTAAAACACGGAATTGAAGAATTGAAAACGGAAGCGGATGAAATCGCCAAAATAGTAGCATCAATTATAGTTTCAGCCAGAAAAGATTGAATTATATTTTCTGTCGAGAAAGATTAAACGACTCGGCAAATTTTGCCTTTAACCTTTTTCCTTTTGCCTTATGAACGAAGTGAAGTCCTATTCGTGGTATGCGCTTGCATTGTTGACTCTCGTTTATACGCTCAACTTTCTCGACCGGCAGATAATTTATATTCTTTTTCAGCCGATAAAGCAGGAAATGGCGTTCACAGACACGCAGCTCGCGCTTCTCGGCTCGACTTCTTTTGTCATTTTTTATACCTTGCTCGGCATTCCGTTCGGCTGGCTGGCAGACAGAGGCTCGCGCGGCAAATTGATTGCCGGAGGTCTGCTGGTTTGGAGTTTGTTTTCCGGTTTGACCGGATTTGCCGACGGATTTTGGACGCTTTTCTTTTGCCGTCTGATGGTCGGTGTCGGCGAAGCGACTTTGGGACCGGCGGCGATTTCCCTTTTAAGCGATTATTTTCCGCCGACAAGACGCGCCACCGTAACGAGTATTTATTCGACGGGCATTGCCGTCGGCTCCGGACTCGCCGCGTTTCTGGGCGGTTGGATTGGATTACATTACGGTTGGCGCTGGGCATTTTATCTGCTCGGATTTCCCGGTTTAGTGCTGGCGATTTTAGTTTTCCTTTTGCGCGAACCTGTTCGCAGTCAAGATGCAAAAGCGGCGACGGTCGAAAATTCAAACGACGGTTGGACGAAACTTTTGAAAAGCAAGCCGTTTGTTCTGCTTTGTCTCGGTTACGCGCTTTTGGGGCTTGCGACAAATAATCTTTCGATTTGGGGCGCGGTTTTCTACACGCGCGTTCATCACCTTGATATTGCGACCATCGGTTTTTACACGGGCATTTTCGTTATCATTGCCGGAACTGCCGCGACGCTTTACGGCGGGGTTTTAGCCGATTGGTTTCGGCGCAAATCGCCCGGTGGCAGAATGCTTTACGGCGCGATTTTGGCTTTGATTTCGATTCCGCTTTGGCTGCTGTTGCTTTTTGCGCCAAACTACCAGCTCGCTTTTTTCGCTAATTTTATTTTATTGGCGGCGGCTCTCGCCTGGCTCGGCGCGGCGGCGGCGGACGCGACGGAAATTGCGGGCGCGAATCTCAGGGGCATTGCCGTGGCGATTTATTTTTTTTCGGTCAACATCGCAGCTTATTTAGTCGGCTCGAATATAATTGGAAAGTTAAACGATGTTGCCGGAATCGTAACCGACCCGAAAACCGGCGTAACGGCGAATGCCGAAATAATGCGTTATACTCTGCTCGTCTGTCCGTTTTCGTGTTTGCTAAGCGCGATTGTTCTTTATCTGGGCAGCCGAAGTTTGAACAAGGAAACTGAAAAGAATATGAAATCCGATGAAAGCTCTTAGATTTGAAAACAACAAACTAAATTTAGCCGAGATTGCCCGACCAAATCTTAAAGACGAAGCGCTTGTGCGCGTGTTAAATTCGGGAATTTGCACCACGGATTTAGAAATTGTCAAAGGTTACGCCGGATTTCAAGGCACAATCGGACACGAATTCGTCGGCGTGGTCGAAGCGGCGAGCGGCGCGAAACATTTAATCGGGAAAAGAGTTGTCGGCGAGATAAACGCGAGATGCGGCGAATGCGGTTGGTGTGAGAAAAATGATGCGCGTCATTGCCCGAATCGAACGGTTTTAGGAATCGTCGGACGCGACGGGGCGCACGCTGAGTTTTTAAATTTGCCAGCCGAAAATCTTTTGGAAGTTCCGATTGAGATTTCAAACGAGCAAGCGGTTTTCACAGAACCTCTGGCGGCGGCGTTTGGAATAACCGAACAAATCGAAATTTTTCCCGAAACAAAATTAGCCGTCATCGGCGACGGCAAACTCGGAAATCTCTGCGCTCAAACGCTTGCGCTAAAAAGCCGAAACGTAGCTTTAATCGGCAAACACAAAGAAAAACTTTCCCTCGTCGAAAAGCGTAATATCGAAGGCATTTTACTCGAAGAAGCGCAAAAATTGCCGAAGGATTTCGATGTCGTCGTCGAAGCGAGCGGCTCTGAGACGGGTTTCGGTCTTGCGATGAATTTGCTCAAACCGCGCGGAAAATTAGTTTTGAAATCGACATTCCACGGTGCAGCCGAATGGCAGCCGTCGCGCATCGTAGTCGATGAAATTACGATTGTCGGTTCGCGGTGCGGACGTTTCGCGCCCGCGCTCGATTTGCTGAAAAGTAAAGTAATCGATGTGGAAAATCTTATCAGCGAAAATTTTGCCTTGAGTGAAGGCGTCAAAGCGATAAAACACGCCGGGCAAAAAGGTGTGATGAAAGTCATTCTTTCAAATACAAATTAGAAGAACATTCAAAATCTAAGATTTCAATCTGTAATCTTGAATTTGAAATCGCGGAATTTGAAATTTGAAGCCGACTCGTAATTTTTATTCGTAATTCGTAATCGTCTTTTGTTATACTCGAAAACTAAAGTTCCGTCATTTGCCGAAATCTTGTTTTTTAAGGAGAAGCAGTAATGTCAGTTTTTCAAAAAGAGTCCGAAAAAACTTTGTCGCAAAGAATTCTTTTGTCGTTTGTGAGTTTGTCTCTGGCGTGTCTGGTATTTGCGGCTAACGCGGGTTTCTCGTTTGCTCAAGTGAATAGCAACACTGAAAAAGTCAGAGATTTAGCCGCGACGCCCGAAAAACTTTCGGCTTCGTTTGCCGAAGTTTCAAAAAGAGTCGAGCCTGCCGTCGTCAATATCGACACGAAGGGGAAAATTCCCGAAATAGCTTTAAAAGGCAAAAAATCTCCCGACCAGTCGGACGATTTCAGCGAGTTTTATAACCGTCTGGTTCCGCGCCGTCCGAGCTATGCGATTGGAAGCGGTTTTATTGTCGATAAATCGGGCTTTATTCTGACAAATTATCACGTCGTTGACGATGCTTCAAAAATAACCGTCCGATTGCAGTCGGGCGAAGAGTTTTCGGCGAAAATCATCGGCATTGACCAAGAAACCGATTTGGCGGTCTTAAAAATTGAAACGGGACGCGAGCTGCCGTTTATCAAGCTTGCCGATTCGGACGCGGCGCAAATCGGCGATTGGGTTCTGGCAATCGGCTCGCCTTTCGGACTGGCGCAAACCGTAACGGCGGGAATCGTTTCGCAAGTCAAGCGCGAAACTCCATACGCCGCTTCCCCGTTTCAAAAATTTATTCAAACCGACGCGGCAATCAATCGCGGAAATTCCGGCGGACCGCTCGTCAATATGGACGGCGATGTTATCGGCATCAATTCTCAAATCGCTACTTCGACCGGCGATTATAACGGTATCGGTTTTGCCTTGCCGTCAAACGACGCCGCCAATGTATATCGGCAAATCGTTCAAAACGGAAAAGTCCGGCGCGGCTACTTAGGCGTCAATCTCGAATCGGTCAAAGCGGAATTTGCCAAAGTTTATAATCTGGCGGAAGCCAAGGGCGCGATTATTACCAATGTCTCGGATAAACAAAGCGCGGCGGGAAAAGCGGGCTTGCAAACCGGCGATATAATTTTGGAATTTAACAATCAAAAAGTGGCAAGCGCGCCGGATTTGATTGCCAAAGTTTCGTCAACCGCGCCGAATCAATCAATCAATGTTTTGTTTTTGCGCGAAACGGGCAATAAAATGGAGCGCAAATCAACCGTTATTACGCTTGCCGAGCGTCCGACTAAGGACGTTACCGCTTTGGACGGCGACGCGCCGAAGAAATTGTCGATTGACGGACAGAAAAAACCGCTCGAGCCGTTCGGTTTGACTTTGAGCGAGCTAACGCCGCAGATGGCGGTTGAATTTAAGCTCGAAGGCGCAAGAGGCTTGGTCGTCAAAAACATCAATCCGGCGAGCTTTATTGCCGACGTGAAAAACTCGAACGGTTCGGACGCGCTCAATGAGGGCGATCTGATTCAGCGCATCAACCGCATTCCGGTTACGGATTTGAAAACTTTTAACGAAATCGTCAGTAAATTTAAAACGGGCGACGCCGTAGTATTGCAAGTTCAAAGCTATAATTCCCAAACCGGCAGTCTCAGCAATCGCATCGTACAATTTACGGTTCAATAAATCAGTTCAAAGTTCAAGGTTCAAAGTTTAAGGTCGAAAGAAAATCTTGAACTTTGAACCTTGAACTTTGAACCTTAAACTTTTATTTATGGCAAAAGCGAAAGAAGCGATAAAACCGAGCAAAAAAGCAGCGACTAAAACCGCAACTTATAAAAATTATATCGGCGGAGAATGGGTAAAATCGGCGTCGGGCGAATTTTTCGAGAATATCAATCCGGCTGACACATCGGATGTTGTCGGGCGTTTTCCGCTTTCCAATAAAGAAGATGTCAACGCGGCAGTCGAAGCGGCAAAGAATGCGGCGACTCGCTGGCGCAGAACGCCCGCGCCGAAACGCGCCGAGATTCTTTTTCGGCTGGCGAGAATTTTAGAACGCGATAAAGATAAATTTTCACGCGAAATGACGCGCGAGATGGGCAAGGTTTTGAAGGAAACCGGCGGCGACGTTCAGGAAGCGATTGACTGCACGTATTTTACGGCGGGCGAAGGTCGCCGTCTCCACGGTTTTACGACTCCGGCGGAAATGCCGAACAAATTTGCGATGTGCGTGCGTCAGCCGGTCGGAATCTGCGGCTTGATTACGCCGTTTAATTTCCCGATGGCGATTCCAAGCTGGAAACTGATTCCCGCGCTGGTTTGCGGCAATACGGTCGTTATCAAATCGGGCGAAGACGTGCCGCTCTCGACCGTTAATTTAATCAAATCCTGCGAAGAAGCCGGAATTCCGGCGGGCGTCGTCAATCTCGTCAACGGACACGGCGCGGAAGTCGGCGCGCCGCTTGTCAATCACAAGGACATTCGCTTGATTTCATTCACGGGTTCGACCGATACCGGACGAATTATCGCCGAACAATGCGCCTCGCAAAACAAAATCGTATCTTTGGAAATGGGCGGTAAAAACGCGATTATCGTAATGGACGACGCGGATATTGACAACGCCGTCGAAGGCTCGCTGTGGGGCGCATTCGGAACTTCAGGGCAGAGATGCACGGCTTCATCACGCCTTGTCGTTCACAAAAAAGTTTATAAAAAATTCACGGCAAAATTAGTCGAACGCGCAAAACAGTTAAAAGTCGGCAACGGTTTGGACGCGAAAACCGAAGTCGGTCCGGTTATCAATCAAGCCGCGATGGAAAAAATTCTCGGCTACATCGAAATCGGACAAAAGGAAGACAAAGCGACGCTTGCGTGCGGCGGAAATCGTCTGACCAAAGGCGATTACGGGAAAGGCTATTTTATCGAGCCGACCGTTTTCACAAACGTTGCGCCGAATCACAGAATCGGACAGGAAGAAATTTTCGGACCTGTTACGTCGGTCATTCCGTTCGGGACTTTGGACGAAGCGATAGACATCGTGAACAATGTCAAATACGGTTTGTCATCGGCGATTTACACGCAGGACGTGAATCAATCGTTTTACGCAATGCAGGAACTTTACACCGGGATTTGCTACGTCAATTCGGCAACCATCGGCGCGGAAGTTCATCTGCCGTTCGGCGGCACGAAAGGCACGGGCAACGGACACCGCGAAGCCGGAACGCAGGTTTTGGATATTTTCACCGAATGGAAATCGCTGTATATCGATTATTCGGGTAAATTACAAAAGGCGCAGATTGACGAAGTGGAGATTTAATTATGCGAACCGAAGTTACAGAACAAGGCGTAGTGATTCCGAAACATCTTTTGCAAGGGATAAAAGAAGTCGAAATTCGCAAAGAAAAAAACGTAATTATAGTAATTCCGCTTTTTGCCGAAGACCCGATTTTGTCGCTTGGCAAAGAGCCAGTTGAAGATGAGATAACAGACGCTTCAATAAATCACGACCAATACATTTACGGAAAATGAAGAGTAATTTTACCGACACGAGCTATTTGTTGGCGTTAGAATTCAAAAGCGACCAAAATCACCAAGCCGCGCAAAAACATTGGCAAAAGTTACAACAATCGGTATTCTCTTTGGTTACAACGTCTTATGTTTTCGATGAAACGGTAACATATCTGAACAGTCGCGGGCAGCACGCTAAAGCCGTTCAAATCGGTGAAAAACTTCTTTTAAGTCCGTCAGTTGAAATTGTTCACGTGAATGAAAACTTGTTTTATGAAGGGGGGGATTATTTTCAAAGATACAGAGATAAAAGTTTTTCTTTGACAGATTGCATTTCATTTATCGTGATGAATCAAAAGGAATTGGGTACGGCTTTGACTTTCGATAGACATTTTACTCAAGCCGGATTTAGAATTGAACCTTAAGACATTTAATAAATATATTTGGAGAAAATAATGAAAATCGGATTACCGAAAGAAATTAAAGATAACGAGTATCGCGTCGGACTAACTCCGGCGGGCGTTCGCGCATTTACCGACGCCGGACACAGTGTATTTGTCGAAAAATCGGCGGGCGAAGGTTCGGGTTTCAGCAACGAGCTTTATGAAAAAGCCGGCGCGAAACTGCTCGAAACGGCGGACGATGTTTGGGGCGAGGGCGATATGATTGTCAAAGTCAAAGAACCGGTTGCCCCGGAATATCCGCGAATGCGTGAAAATCAATTGCTTTTCACTTACCTGCATCTCGCGCCCGAACCGGAATTGACAAAACAATTGATGGAGCGCAAAGTTTCCGGCGTGGCTTATGAAACGATTACCGACGCGCGCGGAACTTTACCGCTGCTGACGCCGATGTCGGAAGTCGCGGGCAGAATGAGCGTGCAGGTCGGCGCGACTTATCTTGAAAAAATGAACGGCGGACGCGGCATTTTGCTCGGCGGCGTTCCGGGCGTAACCGCCGGAAGAGTGGTGATTATCGGCGGCGGCGTGGTCGGCACGGAAGCCGCGAAAATGGCAATCGGTCTGGGAGCGCACGTTACGATTATTGACCGTAATCTCGACCGTCTGCGCCAACTCGACGATATCTTTTTATCGAAAGTGCAAACGCTCGCCTCAAGTCGTTATGCGATTGAAGAAGCGATTTCACACGCCGATTTGATTATCGGAGCCGTGTTAGTCGTCGGTGCCGCGGCGCCAAAATTGGTCACGCGCGAAATGCTCAAACTTATTCCGAACGGCGCGGTTTTAGTTGACGTTGCGGTTGACCAGGGCGGCTGTTTTGAAACGACGCACGCGACGACGCATTCAAATCCGACTTATTACGAAGAAGGCGTTCTGCATTACTGCGTGGCGAATATGCCGGGCGCGGTGCCGCGCACTTCGACGTTCGCGCTGACGAACGCGACTTTGCCTTACGCGCTGGATTTGGCGAACAAAGGTTTGGAACAAGCGATTAAGGACGATAAAGGTCTTCTGGAAGGCGTCAATACTTTCGGCGGAAAATTGACTTACGCAGCCGTTGCCGCTTCGCAAAATCTGGATTATACGCCGCTCGATACGATGGTTGACGGCATCGCGGCAAAAGCGAGTAACTAACTGATAACTGATAGTGGATAACTGATAGTTTAAGAATTGGTTTTACACTATCAGCTATCAGTTATCAGTTATCAGTTAAATAATTATGTCCGCGCGAATAAAAATCATCACCGTGATTTACGTTTTTATTCTCGCGGGCATTGTTGTTTTGGCGGACGCGCGGCAAACACAATATCTTTTTGCGTCTATTAGAAGTTTGCCGTTCGGAGATAAAATCGGGCATTTCTGTTTGATGGGAACATTCTCATGGCTGGTCAATCTGACCTTGAAGGCAAAAATAATTCAAATTTGGAAACTGAATTATTTGCTCGGCAGTTTGATTGTTCTGACGTTGGTAACGACGGAGGAATTTTCGCAAATTTTTATTAGCGGCAGAACTTTTGATTTGATCGATTTGATTTTCGATTATGCGGGAATTTTTATTTTCGGCGAGACGGCGCGTTTTATTCGTCGGAAGATTGCAGCCGTTTAGATTTTTCATCGAAAAGCTCCGAAAGTTTATTGACGAGTTCTTCACTGATATTACTGTTTTTGAGCAGATAAGCGTCTGCCGGAGAATCTTGCGAATTTTCAGCGTCTTTCTGTTCGAGTCCGCTTAAAATAACGAGCGGAACATTCTTCATTTCAGGGTGTTGGCGCAAGATTCGACACAAATCATGTCCGGTCAGGTTTGGCATCACCGCATCGGAAACTACGGCGTCAATGCCGGATTCAAACGCCACTTCCATTGCCGCCAAACCGTCTTCCGCCGTCGTTACATCGTAACCGGCTCGCTGCAAAACAATCTCCAAAAAACGCCGCATCGCATCGTCGTCTTCGACCAGCAAGATTTTCTTTTGGTTAGGAGATTGCTTTACGGGCATTTGTCTTGTCACTAATCCTTTATTATTTGATTGGGAGATTATTAGTGATTTGCAAGAATCGTTAATTTATAAAATCCGTCAAAATTACCATAACAAAAATTAGCTTAAGAAAGTTTTTGGCTTTCTGTCAATGAAAACTCGTTCGACAATAAATTTGGTTTGTTCGGTCGAAAAGCGAAAAAAGGTTTATTAAAGGAGTTGTCAAAAAGAAAAGCATCTCAAATTCCGAGATGCTTTTCTTTTTATTGCGGGTTATTTTCTGTCTTTGAATTGCTCGAAGAGTTCTGTGTGACGGCTGGTTAGAGGCAGCCTTTTTCCGCCGATAAAAAGGTATTTGATATTCGTTCGCGGCTCTAAAATATCACCGTCGGCGACGACGATGTTGGCGATTTTGCCCACCTCGATTGAGCCGAGCCGGTCAGCGACGCCTAAAATCTGCGCCGGATAAAGCGTAACGGCTTTCAAGGCTTCATCCTTCGGCAAACCGTAAGCCGCCGCGAGTCCCGCGTGATACGGCAAATCGCGGATTTCCGGTCCGTCGTTTCCGGTCGAGATAGCGAACCGAACGCCTGCCGTCTGCATTTTTGCAGGCGCTTCAAACAGAAAATCATAAGCATCGTCGTCGCGCACCGGAAGACTATAGATATTCGTATAAATGACGGCGACATTGTTTTGTTTTAATTCGCTCGCCGCCTTCCACGCTTCCTGCCCGCCGAGAATGATGGCTTTGATTTTCATCTCTTTGGCAAAATTTATCACGCTGCGAATATCGCGCTCGCGTTCAGCCGTGAAAATCACCGGCTTTTCGCCGCGCGCGTAAGCAATCATCGCGTCCATTTTAGCGTCTCTCGCCGGATAAGGCAGAGATTTATCGGCGGCATAAGCGTCTTGAACTTTCGCGTAATTCTCCGCGTCTCTAAACAACTTTCTCAAATCGTCGGCGCGCTGGTCGCGCTGCCGGATTGCCGCGCTGAAATCAGGCGCTTGTCCTCCCGGATTAAAACCGCCGCCGCCGCCGAAGGCGCTGATGCGCGGAAAATTTACAACCAACCCGAAGGTCGGCACAACCGCCATTTCCGCCTGCGTCGAGCCGTTCAAATTGATAACCGCCGCTTGACCTGAAACCGTCCCGCCGGTCGGCAAAGACAAAACGCTCGTGATGCCGTTGACGCGCGTGACGTTGATGTGCGTGCTGTGCGGATTGATTCCGAGAATCGCTTTGGCATTCGAGTTCATATCGCCGGTTTCCGAAACGTCGACCGAGCCGGGAACGCCCAGGGAAATTTCCGCCAGTCCGAGATTCGTTCCGGCGTCAATCATTCCCGGGTAAACGCTCAAGCCTTTACCGTCAATTCTCTCCGCGCCGCTCGGAATCGAAGCGTTTGCGCCGACGGCGGCTATTTTTCCGTTCTGAATGACAATCGTTCCGTTTTCTATCGTCGCGCCGGAAACGGTTACAATTCGCGCATTGGTAATCGCAAAAGTTCCGGCTTTGCCCGTTACGTTCTGTTCCGAACCGTCATTTTGCGCGAAAACTGAAAGTGAAATTGAACCGCAGATGAACACAGATAGACACAGATAAAGAAAAGATTTAATAAATTTTGAATTTTGAATTTTGAATTTTGAATTCATTAGCGGTTTCCTCCGTCTTTGCTGTCGGCTTCGTCTCTTTCGGCTTGCCGTTTTTCGGTCGGTATTCTCGGCGAAGTTCCGCCGCTTGCGGGCGCGCGATTGACATCCATTTTTTCGAGCGTTTCGCGTTCTTTCGCCAGAACAGCGCGGTTCAGCAAATCTTTGCTACGGTCAAAAAGAGTCTCGCCATCGACCAGCGTCATTTCGACGTGCGAATAAACGCTAAACGGATGCACGTTCCAAATCACGATGTCGGCGTCTTTTCCGACTTCAATCGAGCCGGTGCGTTTGTCGATGCCGAGTTGTTTCGCCGGATTCAGCGTAATCATTTTCAACGCTTCTTCTTCCGGCACGCCGCCGTATTTTTCCATCTTCGCCGCGTCTAAATTCAAACGGCGCATTCTTTCGTCCGAGTCGGAATTTATCGAAACGTTGACGCCGGCTTTCCACAAAAGATAGCCGTTATACGGAATCGAATCGAAGGCTTCGAGTTTGTAACCCCAACTGTCGGCGAAAATCGAAGCCGCCGTTCCGCGCTTGGCGATTTCCGGCGCGATTTTATAGGCTTCGAGCGCGTGCTGCAAAGTCGCAATCTTAAAACCGAATTCATCGGCAATCAGCATTAAATTTAAATGCTCGTCCGAGCGATAACCGTGACAATGAACAAGGCGTTTGCCTTCGAGAACTTCGACGAGCGGTTCGAGTTCCAAGTTGCGACGCGGCGGAACGGCGGTTTTATCGTTTTTCGCCGCTCTTGCGCGATAATCGTCCCAGGATTTTTTGTAATCACGCGCCCGCATAAACGCATCGCGGATAGTTTCCATCTCGCCCATTCGTGTTATCGGATAACGCGAGGGTCTGCCGGGCGTCGTGCTGGCGCCGACGCGCTTCGGATTTTCGCCGAGCGCGAATTTTATTCCGGGCGGCGCGTCCGCTATCGGAAAATCTTCGACCGGATGACCCCATTTGAATTTCACCGTCGTATTCAGCCCGCCAATCACGTTTGCCGAACCGTGCAGCAGGTTTGCCGCCGTTACGCCGCCCGCTAAAGCGCGATAAATCGTAATGTCATTCGGATTAAGAATGTCGCGCGTGCGAACCATCGAAGTTATCGTGTAAGAAGTTTCGTTGACGCTGCCGTCCATCATCGAATGCGAATGACAATCGACGATTCCGGGCGTCACGAATTTTCCGCTTGCGTCAATCACGTTCGCGTTTGACGAGGCTTTTAGGCTTTTGCCGATTTTAGCGATTTTACCGTTTTGAATGAGAATGTCCGTATTCTCGAGCGTGCCGTTGGCGGCGGTCATCACCGTCGCATTGCGAATCAAAACATCAGCTTGTTTCGCGTCGTTTTGTCTTTTTGTCTGCGCCGAAACGGAGACGTTTAAGGTCGTTAGTAAAAATAAATTTACGAGTAAGAAAGCCGTTAATTTTCTCATAGCTTGTTTTCCTGAAATTTCTATCTAATCAAAAATGTTTTCCAAATATGATTTGCCGTGCGTTTTACGGATTTTTCGTGCCGTTGAACGGAACCGTTCCTTGCGGAGTAGTCATCGTGCCGCTGATTTGATTGCCGGTAACTCGTCCGCTGGCAACCAACTCGACAGTCGAGCCGCCGAATTCGACTGAAGCCGAGAACGAAAATCCGTCTGCCGTAACTTTCCCGTCTTTAATCGGCACGGTGCCGAGCGGCGTCTGTAAAGTTCCGGTAATGATCGCGTCCTGCTGCGTTAAGGTCAGAGTTCCCTGCAAAGGTTGTCCCGGAACTTCGACGGTAATTGAATAATTTCCTCCAACTTGAGCAAGCGCGTTCGGCTGTGCCGCTTCGCCGGTCGTCGGCTGCGCGCCGCCGCCGCCTCTGTTGCCGCCGGGCGTTCTGGCTCTTTCCTTTTGCTCGAAAAGTTTTCCGTCAACAAAAACGTGCGTGATTGTTTTATCTTTCGCCAGAATATCGCCGCGCGAAACGGTCAGATTAGCGATTTTGCCCGCTTCAATCGAGCCGAGCCGATTGTCAACGCCGAGGATTTCCGCGGCGCTCAAAGTCATTGCGCGAATCGCCGCGTCTTTCGACAAACCGTTTTCGACCGATTTATTGGCATTCGTCATAAAATCACCGATGCTCGTCATTCCGCCCGATTGAAAAGCGAATTTCACGCCCGCCTGCGCGAGTCGTCCCGCGCCTTTCGGAGTTTCCGCCCGCAGACGCAGCAGTTCCAGACTTTCCGCATCGGCTTCCGGCGAAGCGGCTGTAGTGCGTTTCGGATAATTGAGCGACAGCAAAACCGGAACGTTCTGCGCCTTTAACCTGTCGGCAACCTTCCACGCTTCCTGTCCGCCTGCGATAATCGCGTTCAAATTAAATTCTCTCGCCAGGTTAAGAGCGCGAACAATTTCCATTTCCGAATTGGCGTTAAAAACAATCGGCATTTCGCGGTTCAAAACCGGAAGCACCGCTTCCAGAGATTTGTCGTTTTCCGGTCGCTTGATGCCGCGCGGATTTTTATCATACATTTTGCGGATTTCCTGAAACCGCTGCGCGTCGAGAAATATCTGCCGAATCGCCGCGAAAGTTCCCATTAAAGAAGCCGGAAAACCGCCCGTGCGAAGCGTCGTAAAAGTAACATGCTCGGCAAACGGAGCGCGAATAATCATTGCCGAAACCGAATCGCCCGCGAGGTCGATAACCGCCGATTGTCCGTTGAAAATCCCGTCGCGCGGAATGGTTAAAACCGTCGTAAATCCGGCGTTGCGGTTGGTTTCAAACTGCGCTTCACCGGCTTTAAGGGCGTCGGCAACATTTTCTTCCGGCTGCAACCCGTCGGGATAATTTGAATTCGACGCGGCTTGCGCTGTCGGCGCGACTTGCGCTTGCTGACCGCCGCCGCCTTGTCCGCGCTGCGTCTGCGTCGCGGCTGCGGGAGTTCCAAGTCCGAGACTTGTATAAGTATCAAAAAACCCCGGATAAACCGTCAAACCCGCGCCGTCAATGACACGCGCGTCGGCGGGAACTTTCACGTTTTCGCCGACCGATTCAATCAATCCGTTGCGAATAACGATTGTGCCGCGCGACAGTTTCGGACCTGAAGCGGTTACGATTTGGGCATTGGTAATGGCAAAAGTCTCAAGGCGTGTTTGAGCTTCGGCAAACGCGCCGAGAACAAAAAGCGCAAAAATTGCGACAGACAAGCGCAAAAATAAATTTTTCATAAAGTTTTATAAAGTGAATTTGGGACTGCAATTTCTTTTACGCAAGTATAAATCAAAAGGTTTCAGACGCAAAACCGAAAAACTTTTCTATACTATTTACCATTTACAATTTACCATTTACCATTAAAGAACTATGAGCGCAATTATACTTTTCGACGGAGTTTGTAATTTCTGCAACGGTTCGGTCAACTTTATTATCGAGCGCGACAAGGAAGCGTATTTCAAATTCGCGCCCTTGCAATCGGAAGTCGGGCAGAAATTATTGAACGAAAACGGCATCGATAAAACCGTCACCGATTCGGTCGTTTTAATCGAAGACGGAAAAGCCTACACGCGCACGACGGCGGCTTTGCGAATCGCCGGGAAACTGAGCGGTCGCTGGTCTTGGTTCTACGGCTTTATCGTCGTGCCGAGTTTTATCAGAGACGTTTTTTATAATCTTTTCGCCAAATATCGCTACAAAATGTTCGGCAAACAGGAAGCCTGTATGCTGCCGACGCCGGAAATCCGCGAAAGATTTTTGGCGACGAATTAACGGTTTGAAAATCAATTTACAGGGATGTCAGGATGAACATGGATTAAACCGAAATTAAATCTTTCTTATCTCTGTTCATCCTGACATCCCTGTAAATTCTCTTGAGAAAAATTATGAAAGCAATTTGGAACGGCGCGACTTTAGCCGAATCGGACGCAACAATCGCCGTCGAAGGAAATCATTATTTTCCCGCAGACGCGATAAACAAAGAATTTTTCCGCCCGTCTGAGACGCACACGATTTGCCCTTGGAAAGGCACGGCGAGTTATTACGATATTGTCGCCGGCGGCGCAACCAACAAAGACGCGGCGTGGTTTTATCCGCAGGCGAAAGACGCGGCAAAGGAAATCGAAAATTACGTCGCGTTTTGGAAAGGTGTTGAAGTTGTTGCGTGAAACGCTCTTACCAAAGGAGTAATAAAATGAAAAGGACTATTTTTGTAGTTTGTTTATTTTGCGGATTGTTTTTGCTTTCTTCGCATAATACTTACGCTTGCATCTGTGCTGAACATTTCACGCCTTTGATTGTGGATTATTCAAAAGCAGATTCAGTATTTATAGGAAAGGTAATAAATATAAAAAAATTTGGTAATGAATCGGAGAAAGAGGTTTGGTTTCCGAAACAAAGAACAGTGGAATTTGAAATTCAAAAAATCTACAAAAGAATAAATTTTTCTGCGAGAAGAATTGTGTTGAATACTGATTTCAACGAAGCCAGTTGTGGATTTAGTGAAAACGAAGCACCGAAAAAAGGTCAGAAATGGATTGTTTTTGTTTATAAAAACAAAGAGGAAAATCGCTTTTACTTCGGCGGAATGTGCGAGCCAAGTAGTCATTTAGAGAAAGTTTCAGACCTGGCAGCTTACGAAGATGACATAAATTCCGTTAAAGAAAAACAAGCTATCATCGGAACAATTGTTGATGAAATGAAAATCGAGGGAATCAAAGGCATCGAAGTAATTCTCGAAGGTGAAGGACAAAGTATAGCAACAAAAACAGACGAAAAGGGCTTATTTTATTTTCCTGCTGCTTCAAAAGGCACTTATAAAATAACTGTAAAAATTCCCTTTCCCGCTTTGTTTTCTTATTCTAGCTTTTCCACTAAAGAAAAACAGATTAAAGAAAGTGAGAGTAAAAATGCTCGACCACTTAAGAACACTCTGACTTACAATGTCCAATTAAAAGATGGCGAGTTTCATTACAATGAAATTGTGATATATGTTTTTCAACCTAAAGAGTAGTAATTGGAAATTTGATGTCTCAATATAAATTCACCCTTAGAAATTATGCAATCGCTAACAACTTTAGAATACGGAAAACTGCTCGCGCTCGTCGCCCGCCACGCGCAGACGCCGATGGGCAGAGCGCGGCTGGAAAACTTGCAGCCTTTGACCGGCAGATTGGAGCTTGAACGGGATTTGCGAGCCGTCGCCGAAACTTTTGAACTCGGCGAAAAACAAGTTTCGTGGCGATTTTCCGAACTCGCCGACCCGTCCGATGCCGTTGCCGTTTTGAAAATCAAAAACGCTACGCTCTATCCGACAACCTTGCTGGAAATTACCAGATTGTGCAATCAGGCGTTGTTTGCGCGTTCGGTCATCTCGCCCGAAAAGGATTTTGCGCCGACTCTCTGGCAGACGGTCGAAAACATACCGAAAACGCTTTTTGACGTTTTGAGCAGAATCAACAAAAAACTGCTGCCGTCAGGCGAAATTGACGACGCGGCTTCGCCCGAACTCGCGCAAATCCGCCGCGAAATAAATAATCAACGCCTCCGCATCACAAAATCGCTGGAAAGTCTGATGCGAAATAATTCGGGCGCGATTCAGGACGAGATTGTTACGATGCGAAACGAGCGTTTTGTCGTTCCGGTCAAAGCCGATTTTCGGGGAAAAGTTTCGGGCGTGGCGCACGGTTTTTCGTCTTCGGGCGCAACCGTTTTCGTCGAACCGCTCGAAGCAATCGAGGCAAACAACGAACTGCAAAACTTAAAAGGCAAGGAAGAACGCGAAGTCGCCAGAATTTTATTCGCGCTGACTGAAGATTTGCGCCAGCAGCTTCCCGCTATCGAATCAGCCGTCGAAGCGGTTGCGGAACTCGATTTTGTCAAAGCGAAAGCCGAGTTTGCCAGAAAATTTAAAGCGATTGTGCCGACAATTTCGGGCGACGAAACGCTCGATTTGATTGACGCGCGACATCCTTTGCTTGAAGAAAATTTGAGAAATGGTTTTCCGCAAAGGCGCGAAGGAGCAAAGGAAGAAAATCGTCCACAGATAAACACAGATGAACGCAGATTTGAAAGCAAAGACCAAAGACCAAAGACCGAAAACCAAAACTCAGAAATTGTTCCGGTAAGTTTCAAACTAACCAAACAAAATCCGGTGATGATAATTTCCGGCGCAAATGCGGGCGGCAAAACCGTCGTCCTGAAAACCGCCGGATTATTGAGTTTGATGGCGATTTCCGGTTTGCCCGTTCCGGCAAAAGAAGCGACGATTCCCTTTTATTCATCGGTCTTGGCGGACATCGGCGACCATCAAAGTTTGTCGGCAAATCTATCGACGTTTTCTTCGCACATCTCGAACATCGCGGGAATGATGAGCGATTGCCGAGCGCCATCGCTGGTTTTGCTCGATGAAGTCGGAACCGGCACAGACCCGGAAGAAGGTTCGGCTCTGGGCGTGGCGATTGTCGATTATTTCCGGCGCGTCTGCGGCTCTCAGCTAATCGCTTCGACGCATTATCGCGGTTTGAAAATTTACGCGGCGAACGATGAAAAGGTAATAAACGCTTCGGTCGAATTCGACGAAAAAACTTTGCAGCCGACGTATCGTTTGTTGGTCGGACTCGCGGGCGCGTCTTCGGGAATCGAGATTGCGAG
This sequence comes from uncultured Pyrinomonadaceae bacterium, assembly GCA_964235785.1. Classification (GTDB taxonomy): domain Bacteria; phylum Acidobacteriota; class Blastocatellia; order Pyrinomonadales; family Pyrinomonadaceae. The sequence continues at coordinate 203,037 of CAXSBF010000005.1, forward strand.
ACGTTTCGGCATTCGTGATGAAGTGATCGGAAAAGCGCGTGAAAATCTGGACGTCTCCGCTCAGGAAGCCGAAAATTATTTGCATCGTTTGCAGAACGAAACCAAACTTGCGACCGATTTAAGAATCGCACTCGAAGAAGAACGCGAAGTCGTCGCCAACAAATACGCGATGCTCGAAATCGAAGCGAAAAAGCGTGAACGCGAACGACAAAAACAATTTGAAAAGGAATTAGCGGAAACCGTCGAAGGCTTTGAACGCCAATCAAAAGCGTTTGTCCAGACAATCGAAGACAAAGCCTTAAAAGCCAAACTCGATAAAGAACGCCAGGCAAGAAAAGCCGAACTAAACCGCGCCGTGCTTTCGCAAGTCCAAAGTCCAAAGTCCAAAGTCCAAAGTCAGTCGGCGTTCGGCGTTCACCAGGACCAAAGCCCAAAGACCGAAGACCGTCCAATTGAAATCGGCTCAAAAGTCCGAACGAGTTTCGGAAACGTCGGCGTCGTCGAACGAATGGACAAAGAATTGGCGGAAGTTCTTGTCGGCGGAATGCGCCTGCGCGAAAAAATCACAAATCTGCAAGCGGTTGCGTCCGAAGAAAACACAAAAGAAAACCGTCTCGAAAAGCTGCAAAAGCAATCGAAAGACACAAATCTCAGGCTCGACACCGAAGACGCGAACGCCGAACTAAACTTAATCGGCAAAACAACCGCCGACGCCGAATACGAAGTTGATCGCTTTCTGGACGAAGCATATTTAGCCGCACTTCCGCGCGTCCGAATCATTCACGGCTTCGGCACGGGCGCATTAAAAAACTTCATTCATCACTTCTTAAAAGGTCATCCGCACATCGAGCGTTTCGCTTTCGCGCCGTCAGACCAAGGCGGAAACGGTGCTACAATAGCTGAACTAAAACAATAAGAAGATACTATGAAATTACAAAAAGTCTTTCTCGTTTTGATTGTTTTTTTTGCTGCTTTTCAAACTTCTTTCGAGCAGGATAGAACTATAGCTGTTTTGGTTGACGAATTTGGAAAGCCTTGCAGCGAAGATTTAATGGCTCGCTTTGATGCGTTTTTTATGGCGTTGCTAAATGATCCAACGGCAAAAGGTTATTTTGTTTTTTATGGAGACAGCGCTATTGAAGGAACAAATCTTAATTTCATAAAATATTTGACCGAAATTTATCCGAAGAAACGGTTTGATGAAAAGAGATTGTTTCTATTACGCGGTGCAAATCAGAATCAAATGAAAATACAATTTTGGATTATTCCCTCTGGTGCAAATCTGCCAACACCCGAAAGTGAATTTGTTTCACAAAAAATAACTTCAACAACTCAATTTGATAAAGGTTGGGCTGATTTCAATAAAGACAATGGCAAGTTGAATATTTACAGTAATGGTTTTCTTGATTTGGGATGTAACTTCGACCCGAATCGAAACGCTTTCGCCAAAACTTTACTTTTAAATAACGAACTGACAGGATATTTGGTCATCTATACAAAATTCGGCAAAAATAAAACATATGCTGACAGTATTGCAAATTTTGCGTTAAAAGAATTAACGAAAACTTACAAAGTTCCCGGCAATCGCTTGAGAACAATTTACGGCGGAAATCGTGAAAAACCTGAAATTGAATTTTGGTTTGTTCCAAAAGACAAAATGCCGCCAGAACCAAAACCCGACATTAAAATTAAAAAATAGTTTTCGATGCTTTACGAACAACACTTCATTGACGAGTTGAAAAATCGCGCCGACCTGGTGCGGATTATCGAACCGTATGCGCCGCTCAAGAAAAAGGGCGCGAATTGGATGGGCTGTTGTCCGTTTCATCAGGAAAAAACGCCGTCGTTTTCGGTTAATCCGTCGAAAGGTTTTTATTATTGCTTCGGTTGTCAGAAATCAGGGACAGCTTTTAATTTCTTTATGGAAATGGAAGGTCTTTCGTTTTTTGAAGCGATAAAAAGAGTCGCCGAATTTTCCGGTGTGCCTTTGCCCGAACCGATTGACGATAAAAAATACGAGCAGAATAAAGTAAAGAAAGAAGCCAGGAAAAAGATTGCTGACGAAGTTATCGAACTTAATCAATACGCGCTCGATTTTTGGGAAAATCATCTTCAGGAAAACAATGCTCACGCGAAAGCGGCGCGGGAATATCTCGAAAAACGTGAGATTTCGATTGAAACGCAAAAGGCTTTTCACATCGGTTTCGCACCCGACAGTTGGGATGCGGTGATGTCGCTTTTGAAGGAAAAAGGCGCAGAGGAAAAGTTGATTGAAACGAGCGGTTTGGTTTCAGTGAACGAAGAAAAGAATCGCGTTTATGACCGTTTTCGCGGGCGGATTATGTTTCCGGTTTTGGATGTGAAAGGAAATCCGGTTGCGTTTGGCGCGAGAATTCTTGCGTCGGGCGAGCCGAAATATCTAAACTCGCCCGAAACGCCCGCATATATCAAAGGCGAACATCTCTATGGACTTTATCAATCGAAAGAAGAAATCAGGCAGAAGAAGTTTGCGATTCTGGTCGAAGGTTATCTGGATTTGATTGCGCTTTATCAATACGGAATCAGAAATACGGCGGCGAGTTTGGGAACGGCGTTTACGCCGGAACAATCGAGACTTTTGGGACGATTTTCTAAAAAAGTCGTTATCAATTACGATGGCGATAAAGCCGGCGTCAAAGCGGCGCGGCGGGCGATTGAAACGCTGCTCGCGGAAGATTTCGAGACGAAAGTTTTAGTTCTTCCCGACGGGCAGGACCCGGACGATTTTCTCAAAGCGAACGGCGCGGAAAGCTATAATTATTTGCGCGGAAACGCTATGCCTTACTTGCAGTTCGTCCTTGAAAATCTGGCGGGCGAGCGAAGTTTGAGTTCGCCGAAAGCGAAAGCCGAGGCGATTGAAGACATTTTGCCGGTTTTATCGGTTATTCGCAACGTCGTCGAAAGGCGCGAGACTTTAAAACAAACCTTGAGATTTTTTCAGATCGACGACAAAGTTACCGAAGGTTATCTGTGGAAGGAAATTCAAAAAAGAGAAAAAGATTTTGCAAAGCGAGACGGCGGCGGCAACAATCCGCAGGCAAGTTCGTTGGAAGTAAAAAATTTTGTCATCAAAAGAAATACGACCAAAATTACGGTTGCCGAACAGCATTTGCTTGAGCTTCTGATTTACGACGAAGAATTGCGCGATATAATCCTGCCGCAAATCGAAGAAACCGATTATGACACTTTGGCGACCGTCGAGGTTTTTCGCGCGCTGTTCGCGCTGAAGGAAATCGGTACGCCCGTTACGGGCGAAAGTCTGCTTGAACTGGTCAGCGACGACGCGGCGACGAGCGATTTTGTGTCGGTTCTGCTTTTGAGCGAGCCGGCGCGTGAAAAAGACGATGCGATTGACGAAGTTTTGCGCGAAGCCGAAGGCTGCGTTATCGCGCTGCGCTCGATGGCGATTTCGCGGCGCATTTTGGAAATCAGCCAGGAAATGGTTTTCGCCGAGCAGAGCGGAGATTTTGCCCGGCGCGACAGTCTGGTTGTCGAACAAATTGATTTGGCGCGGCTCAAGCATAGTTTGGAAAATAAAACGGTGGGAAATTGATGAACGGTTGGGTATATTTCTTGCCGAGCATCAAATCTTTTCTGTCCAACAATGGATAATTTACAACTTATAACCTATAATGACTGATTTCATATTTGAGAATCGACTCAAATATGAAGTTACCTGCTTTCGCAGATTTGCGCTTGAAACTTTTATTGGCTTTCAGCGTTTAGAATTATTTTACAAACAACGATTTTTACGCATTTATAATCAAAACTTTTCATAAATTTATGGCAGACTACGACGAAAAAGAAGATTTAATGGACAGACTGGTGGCGCTCGGCAGACGCAAGAAATTCTTGAGCTTTGACGAGCTGAACCGCGAGATTCCGAATAAAATGATGTCGCCTGACGACATCGAAGACGTTTTAACACGCCTCGAAGGCGCGAACATTTCGGTTGCCGATACGGACGCGCAGCTTTTAGAACAAGCGGCGTCTCTGGCGCTCGATGACGATGAAACGGTTGACGAAGACGATTTAGACTTAGACCTTTCAGCCGGAACGCTCGATAAATCGAATGACCCGGTGCGCCTTTATCTGCGCGAGATGGGTATTGTTCCGCTTCTCACCAGACAAGGCGAAGTTACAATCGCGCAGCGAATCGAACGCGGGCAAATCAAAACCAGAAAAGCGATTTCGCGCTCGCCGATTGCCGTCGAAAGACTGCTTAAAATCGGTGAAGAATTGGAAACCGGCAAAGGTTATATCCGCGAAACCGTCAATTTTTCCGAGCAAGCCGAATTGTCGGGCGAAGAAGACAAAGTTGACGAATATCTGCGCTGGACGCTCGAAGGCATTTCAAACATTCGCGCCAATTATGAAAAAGCATTGAAGGCTTTGGTTGCCCTGCGCGAAGAGCAAAAGAAGTCGAAAGGAAAAGCCAGCAAGAAGTTATTGGCGTTACGGCGTCAAATGGCAAGGTTGCGTTTGGAAATTTCGCAGGAAATCAAAAATTTGAACTTGACCGAGCGGGCGATGCAGAAACTTATCGGCTCGATTCGCAAAGTTTCGGACGAAATCAGAAAAGCCGAGCGCGACATTAACCGGGCGGAAGAAAGACTTGAAGAAAAAATTACGCCCGAAGATAAAAAAGAATCAAATCGCAAAATCGGCGATTCGCGCAAAAAGCTGGCTGACATCGAAGAAAAGTATTATCTGACGACGGTGGAAATCAAGCGTTCGCTGCAAACGATTCTAATCGGCGAGCAGGCGACTAATCAGGCAAAGCGCGAGTTAGTCGAAGCAAACTTGCGGCTTGTCGTTTCGATTGCGAAAAAATATACGAATCGCGGGTTGCAATTCCTTGATTTGATTCAGGAAGGCAACATCGGTTTGATGAAGGCGGTCGATAAGTTCGAGTGGCGGCGCGGTTACAAATTTTCGACTTATGCGACGTGGTGGATTCGGCAGGCAATCACACGAGCAATCGCCGACCAAGCCAGGACGATTCGCATTCCGGTGCATATGATTGAAACCATCAACAAGCTGATTCGCACTTCGCGGTCGCTTGTTCAAGAACTCGGACGCGAGCCGACATCGGAAGAAATCGCCAAGAAGATGGACATTCCGGTTTCAAAAGTCCGCAAGGTTTTGAAAATCGCGCAAGAGCCGATTAGTTTGGAAACGCCGATTGGAGAAGAAGAAGATTCTCACTTGGGCGATTTTATCGAAGACAAATCAATTTTGAATCCGGCGGAATCCGTCACGTTTTCAAATCTTCGTGAAATTACGGATGAAGTTTTGGCAACGCTGACGCCGCGCGAGGAAAAGGTGATAAAAATGCGTTTCGGACTCGGAAACACCGGCTCGGAACACACGCTCGAAGAAGTCGGACAGCACTTTGCCGTAACGCGCGAGCGCATTCGCCAAATCGAAGCCAAAGCCTTGAGAAAATTGCGTCATCCGTCGCGCTCGCGCCGCTTGAAAGCCTTTTTGGAAGGAAAACAAAGTTAAGACCGTTTTCGGTTTTTGATTTTAATAGGCGATTTGCAGTTGCTTTTCCAGAGTTGCAAATCGCTAAATCTTTTTAGAGTGTAAATCGTCAAACTGCATTTCCCGAGCTGCGATTTTCAAAGACAGTTTAAAGACAGCGATGAAATTATCTTCAAACACGGTTCTTATAACGGGCGGCGCATCGGGCATCGGATTGGCGTTTGCCGAACGTTTTTATGCGGCGGGAAGCAAGGTGATAGTTTGCGGACGGCGCGAAGATAAACTTCTGGAAGTAAAGCAAAAATTTCCGCAGATGCAGACGCGCGTCTGCGATGTTATCGAAGAATCGGAACGTCTGGCGTTATTTGAATGGGCGACGAGCGATTTTCCCGAATTAAATTTCCTGGTAAACAATGCGGGAATTCAACGGCGCGTAAAACTCGGCGAAAGTGAAGATTGGAAGCAGACGCGCAGCGAAATTGCGATAAACTTTGACGCGCCTGTGCATCTTTCGAGACTTTTCATTCCGCATTTAGCCGGACGGGAAAATCCGGCGATTATCAATGTTACTTCGGGTTTGTCGTTCGCGCCGCTGGCGAATGTTCCCGTTTACAGCGCGACCAAAGCGGCTCTGCATTCATTTACTTTGTCGCTCAGACATCAGCTTGCGGAAACGCCGATTAAAGTCGTTGAAATTGCGCCGCCTGCCGTGGATACTGATTTAGGCGGAGTCGGTTTGCATACCTTCGGTGTTAATGTCGACGAATTTGCCGATTCGGTTTTTGAGCGTTTGGCAAATGGTGAGACGGAAATCGCCTACGGTTCGGCGGAAACCGCCAGCCGCGCTTCGCGTGGTGAATTAGACGAAATTTTCAAGCGAATGAATCAAACCGCCGGATGATTTTAGGCTGGATTTTGTATGAGCAAATTAGTTACACAACAAATTTGTAATAATTTTTAGAAGAAAATGTCTATTTCAGAGCAAATTTTCTACCTTGTCATTCTTTCGATGATTGTCGCCAGCGTCGCCTGGACGGTGACGCAGGAAGAAATCTTCCGCGAATGGCGCGATTATTGTAACGACAAAAAGGAAAACTGCGAAAATCTGCCGAAGCGAAAATTTTATTATGTCTTTACCTGCGAATACTGTTTCAGCCATTGGGTAACGATTTTGATTTTGATTTTAACGGGTTTTCAACTGCTGATTGACGATTGGCGCGGTTACATTCTGGCTTTTTTTGCGATTCCCTGGGTGGCGAATCAATGGATGAGTATTTATCGCCGTTTGCGAGTCGGTATCAAACACGAAGACGCGCTCGCTACGGAAGTTAAGGAAAGATTGGACGGAGAATGATTTTTCTGACGTTTTAAATTTTTAATCTGACGTTTTATTTTTTTGTTTCATCTCACTGCCGAAAACGGTAAAATTATTATCTCGATTTTGTATGAGTAAAAGAATCGTCGAAAGCTATAAAAGGAAGTTGGAAACCGAAGAAGGTTTCGTCGTCAAACACGGCGCGAATCTTCGCATTGCTCTGTGTTACCCGAACACTCACGCCGTCGGAATGGCAAACCTCGGACTTCATACGATGTATGAGCTTTTCAACAAAATTCCTGAAGTTTCCTGTGAAAGAGTTTTCCTGCCGGACGATTTTGAAATGCGCGAATACGAAAAATCGCGCACGCCGCTTCTTTCTTTAGAAACGCAAACTCCGGTCAAAAATTTCGATGTCGTCGCTTTTTCGATTTCGTTTGAAACCGATTATCTGAATATGGCGCGAATGCTGCAAATGTCGCAGATTCCCGTCTGGTCGAAAGACAGAAATCATTTTCATCCGCTCGTCGTAATGGGCGGCGCGGCTTCATTCTTGAATCCCGAACCGATTGCCGATTTTACCGACGTGATTGCTGTCGGCGAAGGCGAGATTCTAGCTTTTCAACTCGTTGACGCGATTGTCGAAAACGAAACGAAGGAAGAAATTCTTTTAAGTTTGGCAAGAATCGGGCGAGGTTTTTATGTGCCGTCTTTATATAACGTGATTTACAACGACGACGGAACTGTTTTCGATTATGTGCCGTCGGAGGCGGGCGTGCCGAAACGAGTCGGACGCGCTCTGGCAGCCGCGAATCCGAAGGAAGGAACTTTGCGCCGCGCTATTAAACGTAATGAAGTCGAAGTCGTCGAGTTTTTGATGAATCAAGATGTCTTCGCGCCTTCGACTGCCATCTGGTCGCCGAAAGCCGAAATGGGCGACCGACTTTTAATCGAAATTTCGCGCGGCTGCTCGCAAGGCTGTCGCTTTTGCTGGGCTGGTTATAATTATTATCCGCCGCGTGTCGTACCGGCGAGAGATATTTTAGCGAAGGCGAGCGAGTGGCGCGGGAAGACGAATAAAATCGGGCTGGTTTCGACCGCCGTTTGCGACCATCCAGAAATTTCCACGATTTTGAGCGAACTCAGAAAAATGGAATATCGCATTTCGGTTTCATCTCTCAGACTCGACCAAATTTCCGAAGAATTATTGGACGCTTTGGTCGAATCGAATGACCAGCAAATCGCCGTCGCGCCTGAAACCGGCTCGGACAGATTGCGGCGCGTTATCAACAAAAATTTGACCAATGACGAAATTGTCGACATCTGCGGCGCGGTTTTCGACCGAGGAATGCTCACCGTCAAACTTTATTTAATGGTCGGGCTGCCGACTGAAACTTACGAAGATTTGGAAGAGATGATTGTTCTGGTCGAAAGAATTAAAGACAGAATGCTCGAAGCCGGAAAAAAATTCGGACGCGCCGGAAAAATTATTCCGTCTTTGAACGGCTTAGTTCCGAAACCGAACACGCCTTTTCAATGGGACGCGGTTTGCGACGAAAAGGAACTCAAAAATCGCTTGAAATGGGTTTCTAAAAATCTGGCGAAAATCCCGAATGTCGAAGTCCGCGCGATGTCGGCGCGAATCGCGCATGAACAAGCCTTGTTTTCCTCCGGCGACAGAACCGTTTCCAAAGTTATCGAAGCGGCGGCGCGTTTGAAAGGAAATTTAAGTGAGGCTTTGCGCGAAACAGGAATTGACGCGGCGTTTCACACCAGCCGGAATCGCGGTTATGACGAATTTCTGCCCTGGTCAATCGTTGATTCGGGTTTGTCGTTTGAATTTTTGAAGACCGAACACGAAAAATCGCAAGCCGCGCTTTCCTCAAAACCGTGTCCGGCAGTTGAAAAATGTACGACTTGCGGCGTTTGCCCGACGACCTGGCTCGCAGACGCCCCGAGCGGTCTGGTTCAATTGCAATCGCTCAGAACTCCGCGCGCTTTGCCCGTCAGCGTCTAAACTACTGCTGCGCTATTTTCACGTCGTCCTTAAATAAAAATCCGGTCGGCGTCGCGGTGTTGTCGAACTGATAATTATATTTATAAATTCCGAACGGCAGTATATTTATCGTTTTGACGTAACTGACGTGCGCCCGGACAATGTTATTAAACGGTTTTACCTCTACAAAAGCGTTGCTCGGAACATTATTATTAACAGCAGCTCTTTGTATTTTATTTTTTATAACATCGACAGCCGTCAGATTGCTGCCTGGCAGCGCGACGCCCTGGATGACCGCCGTCTGCATTTCCTGTTTGAAATTTGCGCCGTCATACGCAATCGGTATGTAATTGTAACCGGCGTGAGCGACCAGAAATAAAACCAACAAAACCATTATCAGTTTGACGCCCGCGCCGCCGCGTTCGGATTTTTGATACTTTGCAGAATTATTCATCTTGAAAAACCTCTCTACGAAAAATTCGCCGGAGCAAATTTATTTTTCTAAAAATTCTTTGAGTGTTTTTTTAACGATTTTTGTTGAAATGTCTTGACGAATGACGGGTTTACCGATGTCTTCGAGTAGAACCCATTGAAGCGCGTCGCCGATTTGTTTTTTGTCAAAAGCGAAGGCTTCAAAAATCTCTGTAGACACGATGCCGCGTAACGTGGGAAGATTTCCCGTCCGATGCACAACATCGTTCAACAATTTTAATTTATTTTCATCAAAAATAGCAAGTTTTTTTGATAACTCGGCGGCAAATAAAATTCCGTAGCCGACCGCTTCGCCGTGTTTAAAGCGTTTATAGTCGGTGATTTTTTCGAGCGCGTGAGCAAAGGTGTGTCCGAAGTTCAAGATTTTGCGTGATTTGGCATCAATTCTCTCCGCGCTTTCTTGCTCGTCCCGCATCACAATCCGCGCTTTGAATTCGACTTGCAAAGAAATAAATGATTCGAGTTCGGAAAGAAACTTTTCGTCTCCAAGGTATTTTTTAAACTTGCCTGGCGAATAATTCTTTAAAAACGTCGAAGTTTGACCGAACAACTTTTCGCTCGCAATCGCGCCTTGTTTGACGGCTTCGCAAAATCCGGCGGTTAGTTCTCTCGTCGATAGAGTTTGTAGAGTTTTGACATCAATCAAAACTCCGTTCGGTTGATGAAACGCGCCGATTAAATTTTTACCAAATCGTGTATTGACCGCAGTTTTTCCGCCGACCGAGGAATCGATCATTGAAAGCAGCGTCGTCGGAATTTGCAGAAAAGCGACGCCGCGCAGATAAGCCGCCGCCGCAAAACCCGCCAAATCACCGACCACGCCGCCGCCGAGCGCGAGAATCGCATCGGTTCGTTTTAGGTTGTTTTCACTGCAAAAACTTAAAACATTTTCAAACACGCGAAAGTTTTTATATCTCTCGCCGTCGCCCATCAAAAATACTCGAACTTCAAAGCCTGATTTTTCGAGACTTTTTTTGACCGTCTCGCCATACAAACGAAATACCTTCGCGTTTGAAACAATCGCAATCTTTTTAGTTTTCGGTGAAAGACAATTCCCTGCCCAATCGCCGCTTTCGTCTAACAAATCGTGTCCGATTCGAATGTCGTATTGATGCGGATTTTGTTCGAGCCTAACGAAAACTTTTTCCATAATCTAGTTTTATTCTACAACCAAAAAAGCGGAAGTTTTAGAAATCTTATACCGCGAGAAAATTTATAAGAAATGTTTGGGGAAAATGGCTTGAATCAGCAAACGAAAAGAAAATATGAACAAAAAAAGAGAGCAGGCGAAGCAACGTGGAAGTGTGCCGCGCCTGCCAATTCGTAGTTACTGTCCTCACCCCAGCAACCACTGGAAACGGAGGCATTGCCTCACGTTTCGGTTTCTAAATATACAATTATCCGTTTTAATTTAGCAAGTGCGATAATCTTCTTTTAATCGCCCTTCGGCAAAACCGGATAATCGGAAACTACTTCAAGCTCGATTTCGGGAAAACTTTCTTTGATTGCTTCACGCATTTTTTCGACGGATTCGGAAACATTATTAGATTCAGAGTCAAAAGCCTTTTCGCGCTGTTCGGCTGTTTTCCATTGCGCGTAACTATACCAAATTTCGTCGTTTCCGCGATGCAAACGCGAACCGAGCGAACCGTATTTTTCCTGCAAATAAGCGGTTCTCGCCGACCAGTTTTCGACAAACTGCCGTTCGAGATTTGCGTAAATACGCCATCGATACAAAACGACAAACATAACTTTTGTCAAGCCAGACTTTTTTTGATAATTTCTGCTAAACCTTTTGCCTGCGCTTCAATCTCCGCCTGATTTTCGCCTTCAATCATCACCCGCGCCAGATTTTCCGTTCCCGAATAACGAAGCAGCAGCCGACCTTTCGCGCCAAGCTGCCGTTCAAGTCCGGCGGCGGCTTCGGCAATTCCTGCAACCGATTCAAACGGCTTTTTCTCGCGCACTTTGACGTTGACTAAAATCTGCGGAAATTTCGCAAAACCGTTTGTCATTTCCGATAAACTTCTTCCCTTTGCCGTCATCGCTTCGAGCAGAAAAAGCGCGGTCAGCATTCCGTCGCCGACCAGACTGTGAAACGGAAAAATAATATGTCCCGACTGTTCGCCGCCGACAGCGGAGTCGGAATCTAGAAGCTCCTGCAAAACATATTTGTCGCCGACGGCTGTTCGTAAAAGTTTAAAGTCCTTTGAGGTGAGCGCGATTTCCAAACCGATATTACTCATCACGGTTGCGACAATCGTTTTATTTTTCAGTTTTCCGCCCGCCTGCAAATGATTTGCCATTATCCAAAGCACCGCGTCGCCATCTACCAGATTTCCGCATTCGTCAACAAACAACGAGCGGTCGGCGTCGCCGTCAAACGCCACGCCAAAATCGGCTTTCTCGTCCAAAACCTTTTTTTGCAGATTTTCCAGATGAAGCGAGCCGCAGTTTTCGTTGATATTTTTCCCGTTTGGCGCGTCGTTTATAACTATCAATTTTGCGCCGAGTTTTTGGAAAAGTTCGGGCGCAAGTTTCGACGCCGCGCCGTTAGCGCAATCCAGCACAATTTTTAAGTTTCCAAGCGACAAATCTTTAAATTCATCAGCCAGATAATTTAAATATGCGTTTTGAAATTCAGAGGATTTAGAATTATCCATTTCACCGAATTTTGAATTTTGAATTTTGAATTTTGAATTATCGAAGATGTCTTTCTCGATTTCCCGCTCGGTCGCTTCGTCTATTTTTTTCCCGTCGGGTGAAAAAATTTTGATACCGTTATCCTCGAACGGATTGTGCGACGCGCTGACGACGACGCCGGCGTCGAAATCGAATTTTTTTGTCAAAAAGGCAACGCCGGGAGTTGTTATAACTTCCGCCGATTTGGAGGTCGCGCCCGCTGTCATTGCGCCCGTGTGAAATGCCTGTTCAATCCACGCGCCCGATTCGCGGGTGTCGCGTCCCGTAACAAAATGCGGCGGTCGTCCGAGTTTTTCACGAAACTGTCGCGCTAAAGAGTTCCCGATTGTGTCAATCGTTTTCGCGTCCAGCGGAAACACGCCCGCTTCGCCGCGTATTCCGTCCGTTCCAAAAAGTTTTTTCATAAGTTTTGCAGGAGAAAAGAAATTTTAGTTATACCGAAAAACCGCGACTATCACAAATCCGATTTTTCATCAGCCAAATTTGTGGAAGCCATAAATTATTCGCAAGCCATTTGACAACCTTTCGGCTTTTGAGCGAATCTTTATAAACGCGGATTTCCTGATTCGCGCGTTGACTTTAGAGATTCCGCAAATAGTATCGTTCATAGTTTTAATTCTCCAAACCGAAGCAATATGAAATCAAAAGTTTTAATCGGACTCGCCTTCTTTATTTTCCCGTCAATCGCCGTGTTTTCTCAATCAACTGCGTCGCCGACACCGACGCGAAGTCGTATAATCGGCGATAACCCAACAACCGTCGCGCCGTCGGTTTCGCCGACGCCTGCGAGAACAGTCGTCTTGACCAATAATTTACCCGCGCCGACCCAAACGCCGATTCCCGGATTGATAGCGACACCGATGCAAACTCCTTTGACAATCGGCGCTCCGAGTAATCAGCCGACGACTTCGCAGATTTCGCCGACTTTTTACAAACCGCTCAGTTTCGGGCAAATCAAAAATAAAATCGCCGAAGCCAAAAGACAAATGGCGACGCGCCCGATTCCGACCGCTATGAGCGACAGTTTTTTAGTTACGGACGTTATCAGAATCGCATTTTACGATTATCAAACCGCACAGGTCGATTCGGTCGTAATGACAAAATCATCTTTTCTTTCGCGCGACGCGGAAATTGCGACGACCAGCGCCAACGCTAAGCCCGTAACGGTTCGCATCGTTCGCGCCAACGGCGTCAACACGCCCATAATGATTATTGACCGGGAAAATCGGGCGCATTTGCCGCTGCTCGTGCAGTATCCGATTGAACGCAACGGTTCGTATGCGGAAACGGCTTATTACGTTTCGACACATCCGGGAATCGTTACGCCGGAAGTCGTCAACGCCGGTCGCATTTATATGCGAAATACTCTGGATTTGGCGCGGGAAAATCTACAGAAAAAGGGAGTTTTCATTTCCTCTCAAGTCGTCGATATGGCGGAAAGATTGAGCATTGTCGAGCATATCGACCATCAGCGTTTTTGGAGCGAATACAACCAGACGCTTTTTAATGAAATCTACGCGCTTTATGCTCTGAACGAAGGGCAGACGTATCGCTATTCGGTCAGTTCGGCGGGTGCGGGCGGAATGGTGCAGATGATTCCCGCGACTTATAATATGATTCGCTCTCGCTATTATAACGTCGGTTTGATGCCGGATTTTGTCGAAGGAATGCGAAATCACCCGAACGCGGCGAAAGCGATGCTGCTTTATATGCAGATGACCTGGAGCGATTTGGTTTCGAGCGATACGATTGTCGACGCGCTGGACGGCGGCATTGCGACGCCGGCAGAATTGATGTCGGCGGGCTACAATTCAAATCCGGCAAAACTCGCGGGCTACATTCGACGCGGCGGCGCGAATTGGAAAACCCTGATTCCGCGCGAAACGCAAATCTACCTGCAAATCAACGCTTCGATGGATAAATTCGTGCCATATATTCCACGAAAGAAGTAGTAAGTTCAAGGTTCAAAGTTTAAGATTTGAGATTTTTCAGACTTTGAACTTTGAACCTTGAACTTTGAACTCTTCCTGCACTTCCGCAAAAGTCTTCCCGACTAAATTCCTGCCCAGGAAATTTTTGTTCTGCGTAACTTCCGTGATTATAAAATCGGGCGGCGTGAACGCCTGCATTTCTTCTTCGGTTTGAAATAAGACTTTTGCTAAAATCAAGCCCCATAACGGATTCAGATAAAAATCAATCTCCGACAATTTGCCGTTCGCTTCAAAAATATAACGGTTGAAACGGAGTTCGTTGGTTTCGACCCGCTCATTTTTTTGCACTTCTCTGCCTTCAAACATCTCAAACGCTCGATGTTCGGCTTCATTCAGATGTATTTCTGAAACTTCCCAAACGGACAAATCTTCTACTCGGATTTGATTCCGCTGTTCTAAAACCCAAAACCATTCTCTTGTTTTCGGAACGCGAATGGTGCGCAGCCGCAACCGCGTATTTTCGATGTAATTATCAAAAATTTGTAAATGCTCGCTCGCTCTGGTCAGAGGCGCGGGCAAATCCGGCAAAAGAAAGACGCGGCGGAATTCGGTTCGATAAGTTTTGTTCATTTTCCTCGGATGATTTATACTCTTTTTTTTCAATCTATTTGATACTTTAGGAGATTTTTAATGCGTTTTCAAAACTTTCTTTTTATTACGATTTCGATATTTTCAACCGCATTCGTCGGCTGCACAAAAACCGAAACGTCGACGAACTCTAACAGCGCAAAAACGCCTAACGCAAACGTTGCCGTCGCTAACGCCGACAATCCGCTGGCAACCACCAAAACGCCCGAAGCCGCAACCGGCAACACCGCGCCGACGCTGGCGCCGATGGTTCAGAGCTTTTACGAAGCATTAAATAAAAAAGACGAAGCGGGCGTGAAAAAATATCTTACGCCGACAACGTTGAAGTATTGGGAAACGGAAGGTAAATCCGAGAAGAAAACCTGGCTCGCGGCTTTATATGAATCTGAAACTCCGACCGACGAAAAACGAGAAATTCGCAATGAAAAAATCCAGGGCGATTCAGCGCTTGCCGAGATGAAAGGCGGAAGTTTGGGCGTTTGGACGCCAATCAAATTCGTGCGTCAAAACGGCGTATGGAAGTTTGCTTCGCCGGAAGACAGTTTTTCGCTGCAAGATATTCGGAACCTAGGCACAGACACGGCGAAGTAATAATTTTCTAAAAAATTATAGTTTTGTTTTCAGCCGCCAAAAGGCGCAAAAACCGCAAAATAGATGTAAATATATTTTGCGGCTTTTGCGCCTTTTGGCGGCTAATTTTCTTCTTCGTTCAATCCACGAAATCCAGCCGGAAAATTCCTAACCGGCGGCTTTTGCTTCGGATGATTGATACGGTGGCAGAGAAATTCGCGCTTGCTTTTCCCTCTTCAAACCTAACGCCCAATCCGCCTGCATCAAAGTATGAATATCGCGTGTTCCTTCATAAATAATCGCGGCTTTGCAGTTTCGCAAATAACGTTCAACCGGATAATCATTCGTGTAACCGTTCGCGCCGTGAACTTCAATCGCCATCGAAGCGGCTTTTTCCGAGCGCGTCGTCGCCTGCCATTTGGCGAGCGACGCGGCTTTTGCCGAAGGCTTTCCTTCGTTTTTCAAATAACCCGTTTTCAGCCACAACAAGTGCGACATTTCATAATCGGCTTCCATCTCGGCGATTTTTTGTTTGACGAGCTGGAAATTGGCGATTTTTTGATTTTGCACTTCGCGCGTGTTGGCATACGCAACCGACGCATCACGCGCCGCGCGAATCACGCCCGTCGCGCCCGACGCGACCGTATAACGCCCGTTTTCCAGAGAAAACATCGCAATCTTAAAACCTTCGCCTTCGTTCCCGAGCATATTTTCCTGCGGCACGCGAACGTCCTGCAAGGAAAAATAACCAGTGTTTCCGGCTTTGATTCCGAGTTTGCCGTGCAGAGTCCCGGAAGAAAAACCCTGCATCGCGCGCTCGACGATAAAACAGCTCATTCCCGAATGGTCGCGGTTTTTTTGTTTTTCCGCGTCCGTCCAGCAGAAAAACAAAAAATGGTCGGCAACATCGCCCAGAGAAATCCACATTTTTTCGCCGTTCAAAATCCAATCGTCGCCGTCGCGCTTCGCGCTCGAACGCATTCCGACAACATCGGAACCGGCGTTCGGTTCGGTCAAACCAAAAGTTGCAATCTTTTCGCCCTTCGCCTGCGGCACGAGATATTTTTGCTTTTGCTCTTCAGTTCCCCAACTGTAAAGACTCAAAGAATTCAGCCCGACGTGAACGCTCATTGCGACGCGCAAAAACGTATCGCACGCTTCGAGTTCCTCGCACACCAAACCCAAAGAAATATAATCAAAACCCGCGCCGCCGTATTGTTCGGGAATGCACACGCCCAAAAGCCCGAGTTCCGCCATTTTGTCGAAAACAGAACGCTCGAAATGCGACTTCTCGTCCCATTCTTTGATAAACGGCGCGACTTCGCCCGCGCAAAATTCACGCACCGTTTGCTGCAAAGCCTTGTGTTCTTCGGTCAATTCAAATTCAATCACAGTTTTTGTTTCCTTTTAAAAATTACTTTAAATAAGATTTTTAACTTGAAATATCTTAGCATTTTCAAATAAATTTGCACGTTTTGAAGCCGGATATTGAAGTCGAATTCCAGCACATTTATGCTAATCTGTGTTTGAAAAAACCTATGATTACAATTTCCGAAGCCCTAAAGATTATTGAAAAGCAAGTCCATGAGCTTTCGTTTGAATCGATTGATTTAACTGAAATTTGCGGGCGAGTTTTAGCCGAAGACGTTTTTGCAGATATGGATTTGCCGCCGTTTGACCGCTCGCAGATGGACGGTTTTGCCGTCAGAACAAAGGATGTCGAAACGGCAAGTCGAGAAAACCCGATAAAACTCAAAATCGTCGGCGAAGCGGCGGCGGGAAAAGGTTTTGACGGAAAAATAAATCGCGGCGAAGCAGTCAGAATTATGACCGGCGCAAGACTACCGAAAGGCACGGACGCGGTGCAAAAAGTAGAACTCACCGAAGAAAGCGAAAGTTTTGTTACGATACTAGAATCCGTTAAGGACAAACAAAATGTCATAAAACGTGCCGAAGAAATCAAAAGGGGCGAAAAGATTTTTAAAAAGGGCGAGATTGTTTCCGAAAATATGATTGCGCCGTTTGCCGCTTTCGGTTACGCAAAGGTGAAAGTTTTCAAAAAGCCGCGCGTTGCGATTTTGGCGACCGGCAGCGAAATCGTTGACGTAATGGAAAAGCCGCGAAAAGACCAGATTCGCAATTCAAATTCAGCGGCGATAAAAGTTTTGGCTGAAAAATACGGCGCGGAAGTTGAAGTTTTGCCGATGGTAAAGGATGATTTGGAAAACTTGAAAAGGCAAATCGCCGAAGCGGTCGGGCTTTCGCAGTCCAAAGTTCAAAGTTCAAAGTTCAAAGTTCAAAGTTCAAAGTTCAAGGTTCAAGACAAACAATCCAAAATCCAAAATCCAAAATCCAAAATCCTAATCATTAGCGGCGGCGTTTCGGTCGGCGATTATGATTTTACAAAACCTGCTTTGCGCGAGCTTGGAGCGGAAATATTTTTTGAAAGAGTTTCGCTTCGTCCGGGCAAACCGACGGTTTTTGCGAAATTAAACAATACTTTGATTTTCGGGCTGCCGGGAAATCCGGTCTCGGTTGCCGTTACGTTTCATTTGTTTGTCAGACGGGCGATTTTGCAAATGCAGGGCGCGAAAACGAGTGAGCCGCAAAAAGGTTTTGCTGTTTTGTCAGTCAAAGTAAAAGGCGCGAAGGAACGCGATTCATTTTTGCCGGTTTTTGCCGAGACGGACAAAAAAGGAAAGCTCATTGTCGAATCGCTTCGCTTCGGCGGCTCTTCAAATTTTATCGCCTATTCTCGCGCCAACGCTCTGGTTTTCGTGCCGAAGGACGAAACGCTCGAAGCAGGCGAAGTCGCCGAGATTGTGTTTTTATAATTTTTAGAAAAGATAGGACGCGGGCAAAGTAGGCTTCGCTGCTTAGATTAAGTG
Source organism: uncultured Pyrinomonadaceae bacterium (assembly GCA_964235785.1). GTDB lineage: Bacteria > Acidobacteriota > Blastocatellia > Pyrinomonadales > Pyrinomonadaceae. The sequence goes on from CAXSBF010000005.1 coordinate 221,106, forward strand.
GATTAACGCGGATTTTTTAAGATAATTTATCTGCGTGAATCTGCCTAATCCGCGTTTGTCCGTGTCCTATTTCTTAGAAAAGCACTTTAAAATGCGACGCTCAAACCGCCGCGAGCCGTTCTGCCCGCCGTGCGAAAACCGTTTTCGTAGTAATCGTAATCAAACAAATTTTCGACCGTTGCGAACAGACGAAATCTCAATTTATCGTTATTAATCGGAATCTCGTAGCTTGCCGTCGCGTCGGCTTTTCTCGCGCCGCGAAAGCGGTAAACGCGCGACGAAAAAGTTTCGTTACTGAAAATCGGCGCAAGGTAAGAACTGCTTGCCAGAAAATCAAAATTCAAGGTCAGACGTTTAAATCTCTGCGTCGCAACGAGCGAAAATTGATGGTCGGGAATGCCGTAGGATTTGTCCGTGCGCGTCGCCAGAGAATTCGGGACGGGCAAGCCGCTGTTGTTTAGATAAATCAACTGGTCGCTGTTTGTAAAAGTATAAGCGGCGAAAAAATCGGTTGAATCGGTCGGTTTGACGGTCGCGCCGAACTCCGCGCCGCGCGAAATTCCGCCTTTCAAGTTGAAATAAACCGGCGCTCCGACGGCGTCGGTCGGGCGATAGGTAATGACATCGTTTAGTTTCGTATAAAAATAAGTGGCGGAAAATTTCGCGCGATTGCCGAATGCCGCCTTGTCGATGCCGCCGTCAAACGCAATGCTCCGCTCGGGTTTCAGGTCGGAATTGCCTAAACCGAAAAAATTGTTAGCGAAGAAAAACGTGCCGAAGCGTTCGTAAAGCGATGGAACGCGATAGCCGTTGCCGACGTGGGCGCGAATTTTTGTTTTCGATTTTTCAAAGAAATATGAAACCGAACCGTCGCCGGTGTAAGCCGGCGGCGGCGAATCAAGTTTTGAAAATCTCGCGGGAAAATTAGACGAGCTGAAATCGGGCGTTTCCAGAGAAAAAAATTGGGCGCGAAAACCGCCTGCGATTTGCAAACGGCGACCGAAAAAGCCGAGTAAATCCTGCGCGTAAATCGTGTGGCTTTTTTGTCTGGCTCGGGTCGAAAAATTGCTTGTAACGTCTGGCGAAAAACCCGCGTTTCCGAATTTTTCCCATTCGTATTCGTAACCGAAAGTTAATAGATTGTTTGAAATCGGCGTGTAATTAAAATGCCCGTTCAGCGTGTGAATTTGCCCTTCAAAGAGATTTGTTTCCTCGCCGCCGAACGGTTGAAATCCCGTCCCTAAAACACCATTGGTATTTTTGCGGCTCGTTTTCAACGCCTGATAGGAACTTTGAAAAATCAAACGGTCGCTAATGATTTGAGTCAGAAGAAGCTGACCGTTATAGAATTTTGATTTTTGAAAATTGTCCGCATCGTTTGCGTCGGGAACAAAATTGGCGCTGCCGAAATTCGATAGCGCCGCGCCGTTTTCAAAGCGTCTCAGCAAATCGCGCGAAAGCGGAACGGCTTGGGTAATTTGCGAATTTGCAGGTAAATTTCCGAGCGTGTCGGGACTTGAATTAAGCCGGACGTAAGCGTCGGAAATGTAAAAACGCGCTGAAATATTTGTTTTTGGAAAAGGATTGTAATCGACTCTGCCCTGCGCGTTCGTGTTGCGCGCGTCGTCTTCGCCGTCAATTCCTTCGGTAAAAACCGTGCGCGAGACGCGCAGATTAAAACCGATTTTATCGCTGCCGTCCGAGATATTTCCGCGAAATCTTTTTAGTCCGAGTCCGCCGTATTCACCCAAAAACGCGCCGTGAAAATCCGTCGTCGGTTTTGCGGTTTGAACGTCAAGCACGCCGCCGACGGCATTCGTGCCGTAAAGCGACGAACCCGAACCGCGCAATACTTCGACGCGGTTTGTGTCTGTAAAAGTGAAATCGCTCAAAAACGCCGAAGCGTCGCCCGTGATTGAAGAAGCGTCGCGGAAACGAATTCCGTCAATCAAAATCGCCGTGTCCTGATTACGCAAACCGCGCGTTTTAATGTTTGCCGTTTTACCGAAACCACCGAGCTGCTGAACGCGAAAACCGGGAATCGTTCGCAGGGCGTCGGTCAGGGAAAATTCGTTGCGGGCTTGTATTTCCTGACCTTCAACGACATTGACGGTTTTTGAAACTTCGTCAAACGGCTGCCCGAACCCGGAAGCGATAACGACGACTTCGCCGACTTTGATAACGTTTGTCGGCGATTGAATTCCGTAAGTCAAATCGACCGTCAGCGATTGGTTTTTCCCGACTATAATTTCTTTTGAAATAAAAATCGTGTTATCGGCTCGCAAAACGCTGATGTTGTATTTTCCTCTGGCAACGTTTTCAAAAACGTATCGTCCCTGCTCGTCGGTCTGCGTAATTTGCGCCTGGTTGGAGGCGGAAGTTAAAACAACTTTCGTATTCGACAGCGGCGTTTTCAAATCTGAAACGATTCCCGAAACGCTTCCGCCGGTTTGCGCTGAAACGCCGATTGCAAAAACCAGCGTCAAAATAAAACTCAAAAAAATTCTCGATTTCATAAAATCTCCTTTTCTGCCCGTCGCAGAATGGTTTTTCAAAACAAAGGCAATGTTCCTGACTTTGACAGTTGCGCGGGCAGCGTCGGATTTGCGCCGAACTTCCATTGCATCTTTGCTTTTTGGTTAATGTTTTGCCGATGATTTAAGAATTAAAAACCGAAACAGCAAAATCGATTTTTCTCATAATTCTTAATTTTTAATTCTTAATTTTTAATTCAATCATCAACCTTCAATTTGCGTAATTCATCGTAATTCTCGGCTTTCCGCTCGCCGGATTCGCGTCCAGGAAAACTTCCACGTCAAAAACTTCGCGCAAGGTTTTTGCAGTTAAAACCTTTTCGGGCTTGCCTTTGGCAATTGTTCTGCCGTTTTTCAGCAGCAAAATTTCATCGGCAAATTCCGACGCTAAATTTAAATCGTGCGTGATAACGATTGCCGACGAAGCACAGCTTTTGCATCTTTCGCGCACAAGCCGAAACATCAATGCCTGATGCGCTAAATCGAGATTCGCCGTCGGCTCGTCGAGCAGCAGAATTTCCGCTTCCGTCGCCAAAGCACGCGCTAAAACGACGCGCTGCCGCTCGCCGCCGGAAAGCCGGTTCATCAGACGATTTTCAAATTCGGCTAAATCGCAAATCTGCAAAGCGTTCTCGGCAATTTGTAAATCGTTTTCGGTTTCCCAACCGAAAGCCGAGCCGCGGGCAAACCTTCCGCTCAAGACGAATTCCAAAACGGTTACGGGAAATTTCGTTTCCGTTTCCTGCGCGATAACGGCGATTCTTCGGGCGATGGCGCGGCGAGAAAACTCCTTTAAACTTTTCCCGTCCAAAAAAATCTCGCCTTTATTCAATGGCAAACCCGCGTTCAGAGATTTGAGCAAAGTCGTCTTGCCCGCGCCGTTCGCGCCGAGAACCGCTAAAATTTCGCCGTTTCGCAAGGCAAAGGAAACGTCTTTGACGATTTCACTTTCGCCATAATTGATTGAAATGTTTTTAACTTCCAACATTAGCTTCTCCGCCGAAACGTAGAGTTCTTAGGAAATTTTAACCACAGATAGACACAGACGGACACAGATAAAAGCAAGATAATACGCAGATAAAATCAAACTGCATTTATCTATAAAAAATCTGTGTCTATCTGTGTCTATCTGTGGTTTCATTTTCTTTTTCTACAGCTAATTTCTTCTCAACAAATAAATAAATAACGGCGCGCCAATCAGCGCGGTAATCGCGCCGACGGGTAATTCGCGCGGCGCAATCGCCACCCGCGCAACCGTGTCCGCCGCGACGACGAAAATCGCGCCGACAATCGCCGAAAACGGAACGACGAAGCGATTGTCGCTGCCGATTGCAAGTCGAACCAGATGCGGCACAATCAAGCCGACGTAGCCGACCGAGCCGCTCGCAGCGACCGATGTTCCGACAAGCGCGCTCGCCGTTGCGAAAACTATAACGCGCGTTTTGTTAATTTCGACGCCGAAATCAAAAGCGTCGCGCTCGCCAATCATCATTAGATTCAGCGCTTTGGCTTGCGAACTTAAAACGATTGTGCCGATGACGGCGACAATCAAAGTCAAATAAAATCCGTTTTTCGTCGCTTGAGACAAATCGCCCAACAGCCAAAAGGTGAAACTTCTGAGCTTTGCCGCGTCAAGCAAACTTGTCAGCAAAACAATAATTGACGAGAGAAATGTCGTTACGATTACGCCAGACAAAACCAGTCTTTCGACATTCATTCCGGCGCGGCTTTTTGCCATTTGATAAACGACAAACGTTGCCGCGCACGCGCCGAAAAAAGCAAAAATCGGACGCGCAAATTCAAATTGGGCGAAAAACACGAAAGCGACCATCGTTCCCAACGCCGCGCCGTTTGAAACTCCCAACAAATACGGTTCAGCCAAAGGATTTCTAAGCAGCGACTGCAAACTCGCGCCCGCAACCGCCAAACTCGCGCCGACACACGCGCCGAGCAGGATTCGAGGCAAACGAATGTCGAATAAAATCGCCGTTTGCTGTTCGTTTAATTCAAAGAAATGAAGTTTTTCGCTGCCTAAAAGCGCGGCAATCAAAAGCGTCAAAAATAATAAAACCAAAAGACCGACGCCAAAGCGAAAACTTTGAACTTTGAGCTTTGAACTTTGAACTTTCACTGAAAACTTTCAGGATGCAGCGCTTTGGCTATCTGCTCCAGGGCGTCAACGATTCGCGGCGCGGGACGCGAAATCAAATCGGCGTTTATCTTAAAAACCTTGCCGTTTCTCACCGCCGGCGAATTCTTAAAAGCGTCGTTCGGCTCGCGGTTGTCTTCGCTGTCCGACAAAATTATCGCGTCGGGATTTAATGCGAAAGCCGTTTCCTTGCTCAAATTCGGATAAGCCGTCGCGCTGTTTGCCATAACCGACACGCCGCCCGCGCAATTGATTAAATCGGTCATAAACGAATCGCGTCCGACGGTAAAAAGCGGTTCTTTGGAAATCTGCAAAAAAACTTTTACGTCTTGGGCTGAATTCGTTTTTGTTTCCACGTCTGACACGCGCTTTACCAATTCCTCAACGACTTGTTGCGCTTTTTCATTTTTGCCAAAGATTTCGCCGATTTGACGAACGGTTTTGTAAATATCGTCGAGACTGTTTGGATTGGTAACAAAAACGTTGATGCCTTGCGCGTCGAGAGTTCGGCTGAAATTTTCCATCTGCGAAGCGGTTGAAACAAGGACGACTTGCGGTTTTAAGGCGATGATGTTTTCGATGTTCGGCGTTTGCGTATCGCTAACCTTTTGAATCTTCTGCGCTTCCGCCGGAAAGTTGCAAAAAGTGGTTACGCCGACCAGACGGTCGCCCGCGCCAACGGCAAAAACAATTTCCGTCAAATTCGGCGCTAAGGATACGGCGCGTTCAATCTTTTCGGGAAGATGAACACGGCGACCCGAATCATCTGTAATTTCACGGGTTGGAACGGCAATCGGCGTGTTGACGGAGTTTTGATTTTTGCAATTCGTGAAAAGAAAAGCGCAGAACAATAAACAAGCGGCGGCAAAACTTCGGACGAAAAATTTTCCCGCAAAGCCGCAAAGCTCGCCAGGAAAAACCGGCGCGAAAAGAAAGAGTTTTTTACGATTTTTTGTAGAATCTTCCAAAATAAAAAGTCCTGTCTGATTGCCTTTACGTTAAAAACAAAAGGCAATCAGACAGGACTTTTCACTCATTAAACAGGGAGAAAAACTACAACTGATTAAGCCAAATGTCTTGACGCGAGACAATTTCGGCTAAAAAACTTCGGATAGGTTTCCTGACTTTGCAAATTAAAAATTAAAAATTAAGAATTAAAAATCCCGAAAAGAATTTTGCATTTTTAATTTTTAATTTTTAATTGCCTCACAGTGGCGCGACCGCGCGAGATTTTCACTCGCTTTCCCTTCCGTGCCGCTTTCTTGATGCGAAGCGACACCCAAAGTATTTTAGTTTGAAAAGAACAACAATTTTCAAGCCTTGAAACTTGACCGCACAAATTTTACATTGCCTGATAGAACGAAAAAGTAACACGCCGGATACGAAAAGTCAAAATACTAATTTTTGAACTCAAAGATTTGAAATTGTCTTGCGATTACGGCTATGCTGTGTTTGCAGTAACCCGATCAATGGACAAATTCTTTTTCAATTCTATGGCTGATTACGGAAATGTGGTAGCGGTAATTCTCGGCGGCGGCGCAGGCTCGCGTCTTTTCCCTCTAACAGGCGAGCGTTCAAAACCGGCTGTGCCTTTGGGCGGAAAATATCGTCTGGTGGACGTGCCGATTTCCAACTGCATCAATTCCAATATCACGCAGATTTTCGTCCTGACGCAGTATAATTCTGCTTCCTTAAATCGTCATATTTCGCGTACTTACCGTTTTTCTTCATTTTCGACCGGCTTTGTCGAAGTTCTCGCCGCCGAGCAAACAAAAGACAATCCCGAATGGTTTCAAGGCACGGCGGACGCTGTTCGGCAAATGCTGCCGCACATCCGCGATTGGCGCGTTGACACTCTGCTGATACTTTCGGGCGACCATCTTTACCGGATGGATTACAGGGATTTTCTGGCAAGGCATTTTGAAACCAACGCCGATGTAACGATTTCCGTCGTTCCGGCAAACCCGGAAGACGCGACCGGTTTCGGTCTGCTCAAAACCGATGAAAAAGGGCGCATCATCGAGTTTAAGGAAAAGCCGAAAGGCGACGCGCTCGAAGCAATGAAAGTTGACACGACCCGTTTCGGTTTGAGCGAAGCCGACAGTCAAAAACGTCCGTATCTGGCTTCGATGGGAATTTATGTTTTCAACTACGAACGTCTCGTCGAATTGCTCAAACAAGACACCGCGCTGGTCGATTTCGGCGGCGAGATTATTCCCGACGCAATCGGAAATTTCAACGTCCAGGCGCATCTTTTCAAAGATTACTGGGAAGACATCGGAACGATTCGGGCTTTTTACAACGCCAATTTGGATTTGGCTTCGCCCTTGCCGAAATTTAATTTCTTCGACACCGAAGCGCCTATTTACACGCGCAGCCGCTACTTGCCGCCGTCGAAAGTTCACGCCTGCGATATTGACAATTCAATGGTCAGTGAAGGCTGCATCTTGAACGGAGTTTATGCACGGCGTTCGATTATCGGCTTGCGAAGCCGCATCGATTTCGGCGTCAAGCTCGAAAATTCAATTTTGATGGGCGCGGATTTTTTCGAATCGTTCGAGGAGATAAAGGAAAATGTTTCCAGCGATGTTCCGCACATTGGCATCGGCGAAGGCTCGACGATAAAAAACGCCATTATTGACAAAAACGTCCGCATCGGGCGCAACGTGCAGCTTGTCAATAAAAACAATGTCGAAACCGGCGACGGCGAAAACGGCAATTATTTTATTCGTGAAGGAATTATCATCATTCCCAAAAATGCGATTATCATGGACAACACGATAATTTAATAACTGATAACTGATAGCTGATAACTGATAGTTTAAGAATTGGTTTTACACTTTCAGTTATCAGCTATCAGTTATCAGTTTATAGACGCCCGTCGAAACTCTCGCTGCGAAACCTTCTTTGACGAGCGCGTGGTTGGCTAGTCCGGCTTCTTTGCGCGTCAATCCGAACGCCTTGGCAAATTCGCCGCGCGAAGTCGTGCCGCAGATTTGCAGAAAGTTTTCGGCGAGTTTTTTGATTGCTTCCGCGCGTGAAACTTTTTTAGCCATTTCCTTCGGGAAACGCGCTTCGGCGAGCGTCCAGATGTATGTAAATCGCGGCTGATACAAAACTTCGAGCGGCACGACCTTCATCGCGCGCTGGAGTTTGTCGAGAGCTTTGGTCAATCTGGCGCGGGTTGCGATTCCGGTTTCGACTCGCAAATCCGCCGTTCCCATTTCCCATTCCTTTCGCAAAACTTCCAGAATTTTGTTCGCGCTTCCCGACAAGACGCTTTTCTCACGACTTTTCGGCACGCCCCAAATCGCGTTGAAATAAGGAAGCAGGCGCGGCGCGACGAACATCGAGCGACCTTTGCAGAGTTTTGAATAATAAACCTTGCCGCCGCGCATCACTTCGTCTTTGAGCGTCCACGCCAAACTCATTTCGTAATCCTTCTGCACATTGCGCGGCGAATAAGCGTCGCGCCTGCCGCAAACGGCAATATAAACCGACGGCAAATTCGTCCGCGAATCGGTCAGCGCGAGACAAAAACCCAAATCTTCAACCATTGCTTCGACTTGTTGTGCCGTTTCAATCTTTAAAATCTCTTCGCGCCGCCATTTTCTGTCGCGGAATTGTTCAATTTCTTCAGGCAATTCGGTCTTGGGATTCAAAATAAAAACCTCTCTTGATTTTGATTTACAGATGCAAATTATAAATTTTTCTTCAAACTTTTTCTCTTTTTACCGCATCTATTTATCAGTTTTCAAGCAAAATTTTGAGGGGAAAATGAAAAGAACAAAAATAATTTTATTCGCATTGATAATTTTAAGTCTTTCGGCAAACGGCACATTTGCTCAAAGCTCAAATATCGTCAAAAAGGATTTGAGTCAAGCCGAAATTGACCGCATTATCAAAACTTTTACGTCAAAGGAAGCCGAGTTTCGCGCCGCTTTAACTAATTATGTTTTTAACCGAAGCGCGGATTTTAAGACGCTCGGAATGGGCGGACAAGTTACCGGAGTTTTTCGGCGCGATTCTCTTATGACTTTGACGCCGGACGGAACGCGCGGTGAGAAAATTTTATATTCACCGATACCGACGACTTCAGTTGTGAACCCTGAAGATTTAGAGGATTTAGGCGGTGTAACGCCCTTTGCCTTAGAGCCTTCAGCTATTTCGCAATATAATATTAGCTATGTCGGCAAAGAAAAAATTGACGAGTTAAATTTATATGTTTTCGACGTTACGCCAAAAGTTATTCCCGACCCGAAAAAAACAAAGCTGCGGCTCTTTACCGGAAGAGTTTGGGTCGATGACACTGATTTGCAGATTGTCAAATCAAAAGGTAAAGCCGTTCCCGAAACGAAAATCAATAAATTTCCGATAGTCGAAACGTGGCGCGAAAACATTGACGGCAAATATTGGTTTCCGTCGTATGCCAGTTCAGACGACGAACTGGTTTTTGACAGCGGTGAGTCTTATAAAATCAAATTGCGCGTTAAATACACTAATTATAGGCAGGGCAAAAGCGAAGTTATAATTTTGGATGACGACGAAACAACGCCGGCAAAACCGAAACCGACGCCGACGCCGAAGAAACCTTAGAATAGTGGAAAATGGAAAACGGAAAATGGATAATTTTAGCAGAAATTCTTAATTATCCATTTTCCGTTTTCCATTTTCCATTTCTTTTGCTGTTGCGCCAGACATCTTCAACGGCAAATTTATCAAATCATTTTCAACCGTTAAATTTTTCGTTGTAAAGTATTTATCAGCGACTTGCCAAACAAAAACAAACTTTCGGCGCAGGCGAAAATCCAGTAAAACCAAAGCCGCCCGAAGAACTCCGGCAAATATTTTGTGGTAGAATTTTCTTTCGGAAAAACAATCGTTTCAAGGAAGGAATTTCGCATGAAAATCGGTTCAAAGTTTAATGTTCAAATCTCAAAGCCACACGCCAAACGACAGATGCCGCAGATTAAATTTCATGCCTCTTATCTGTATTCATCCGTGTTCATCTGCGGTTTAATTTTTCTTTCTGTTCTGACAGCTTCCGCGCAAAGCGTTCCAAGCCCGAAATCCGTTCTCGGTTTTCAGCCGACCGACGATAAAACCATTGCCGATTGGCAGCAAATCACGACTTATTTTTCAAAATTGGATGCGGGAAGCGACCGCGTAAAAGTGCAGGAAATAGGCAAAACGACGCTCGGCAAACCTTTGATTGTCGCTTTCATCTCGTCGCCGGAAAACATCAAAAATCTTGAAAAATACAAGCAAATCAATCAAAAGCTCGCCGACCCGCGAACGATTAAAAATCAAGCGGAACTCGAAAATTTAGTCAAAACCGGAAAGACGATTGTTTCGATTTCCTGCTCGATTCATTCGACGGAAATCGTCGCCTCGCAAATGTCTCTGAATTTGGCTTATGAACTTGCAAGCGCGAAAGACGTCGACACTTTGGAAATTTTGAACAACACGATTTTGCTGCTGATTCCTTCGTCAAATCCCGACGGCATAGATATTGTGGCGAATTGGTATCGCAAAAATCTCGGAACGAAATTTGAAGGCGCATCGCCGCCGGAGCTTTATCATCATTACGCCGGACACGACGACAACCGCGATTGGTTTATGCTCAATCTCAAGGAAACGCAGGCGATAACCAAATTTTTCTGGCAGGAATGGTTTCCGGAACTTGTTTATGACGTTCATCAGCAAGGGCAAAACGCATCGCGCTTTATCATTCCGCCGTTTTTCGACCCGCCGAATCCGCGTGTCGCGCCTTCAATTCTGCGCGAAGTCGGACTTATCGGCTACAAAATGGCGGCTGATTTGCAGGCGAAAAATATCGCGGGCGTGGCGACGAACTCGACCTACGATACCTGGTGGCACGGCGGTTTTCGTTCCGCGCCGTATTTTCACAATTCAATCGGCATTTTGTCTGAAGCGGCGAGCGCGAATTTGATGTCGCCGATTACCGTAACCGTCGAAGATTTGCGGCGAAATCGGGGCGTGCGTGGTCTTGCTTCGCCTTTGGAAACGGCGACGAATTACCCTGACGCCTGGCAAGGCGGAGTTTGGCGACCGCGAGATATTGCCGAAATCGAAATGACCGCTTCGCGTGCTTTGCTCGAAATGGCGACGAAGTTTCGCCCGCGTTATCTTCGTAATTTTTATGAACTAGGCAAAGCGAATTTAGAACCGAAAGCGAACGAGCCAAAGGCTTTTGTCGTTTATGCCGGACAGCCGAACGGCGAAACGGTTTCGCGTTTTTTGGAGATTTTGCTGGCGCAGGGAATGGAAATTCATCAAATGACGCGCGAGTTTGAAATGGCTTTAGAGCAAAAAAAACCGAGCGACTTCGGCGAAATTCCATTAGGAAGTTTTGTCGTTTTTACGAATCAGCCGCAAAAAAATAATGTTTTAAGTTTGTTTGAAAAACAGGTTTATCCGTCGCGCTTGAATGAAAAAGGCGAAGCCGAAGTCCCGTATGATGTCGCGGGCTGGACGCTGCCCTGGCAGATGGGCGTGGAAACCGCGGCGGCGTGGCAAATCAAAGATTTGGAAAAGTATCGAAATTCACTACGGAAAGTTGCGGACATCAACCAAGCCAGACAAGTTTTGAATCTCGCGCCGAACAAGGAAGCGTTTGCGAAACTGCCGAATCCGCTCAAAACCAATCCGCGAATCGGTCTCTACAAAGGTTTTACAGCTTCGATGGACGAAGGCTGGACGCGGCTGGTTTTCGATACGTTTCAAATTCCCTTTTCTTCAATTTCGGACAATGATTTCCGAACAAATAACTTAAATTACGACACGATAATTTTGCCGTCGCAAAGCGAAAACGAAATTGTGAGTGGTTTGAATAAAGAGCGTTATCCCGAGCAATTCACCGGCGGAATTACCGAAAAAGGCGTTGACAATTTGAAGAAATATGTTGAAAACGGCGGAAGGCTGATTTGCTTTGACGACAGTTGCGAACTCGTTATCAAACGATTCGATTTGCCGATAAAAAACGTTTTGAACGGACTTAAACGCAATGAATTTTATAATCCCGGTTCCGTTGTTCGGATAGATGTCGATACGAAAAACGCGCTGGCAAAAAATTTGAAAAAAGAATCGATGGCATATTTTATCAACAGCGCGGCGTTTGAAATTTCGGACAAATCAAAAGTGAAATCCGTCGCCGAATATGCCGAAAAAGACGCGCTGCTTTCGGGTTATATGCTCGGTGAAAAATATTTGAACGGCAAAACGGCTCTGGCTGAAGCCGACTACGGCAAAGGCAAAATCGTTCTTTTCGCGTTTCGCCCGCAGCATCGCGGGCAAACCTTCGGAACCTTTCCGTTTATTTTCAACGCGCTGGAAAAGGGAAATTAATTGATAACGGATAGTGGATAATTGATAGTGTGAAAAAAAAATAACTATCAGTTATCCACTATCTGTTATCCACTATTGAAATGAAAGCAGAAACTCAAAACGTCAAAAGCAACCTCGGCTTGGTCTGCATCACGACGACCGACGCGGTGCGTTATAAAACCGTAACGCGCAAGCGGCTTTTGTCGTTTGACGAGCCGACGCAACGCGAGACGCTCCGCGCGCTTTACGCGGAAAATATCAATCGTCTGAATTCGGCAATCGAATTTTGCACGGCAAACAAAATTAATCTTTACCGGATGACCTCGGGACTTTTTCCCTTTTCCGATGAACCTTTCGGCGCGGAAATTTTGGAAGAGTTTGCCGAGCCGCTTTCTGAAATCGGCAAAGACGCTTTACAAAAAAACATTCGTCTCGTGCTGCATCCGGACCAATTCGTCGTCTTGAGTTCCGATTCGGAAAACGTCATCGAAAACAGCGTGAAAATCTTAAAAATGCACGCGAAAACGATGGATTTGCTCCGGCAGCCACGCTCGGAATGGGCAGTGATGAACATTCACGGCGGCAAAGGCGACCGAATTGATAAGTTGGTTGATTCGATTGAAAAATTGCCCGACGAAATTCGCTCGCGCATCGCTTTTGAAAACGACGAATACTCATATTCTTCGGCGCAAATTCTGGAGGTTTGCCATCGCGCAAATGTTCCGATGGTTTTCGACGCGCATCATCACGTCTGCCGCGAAAAGCTCGACGATTACAACAATAAAAGCGTCGAAGAAACTTTTTGGGCGGCGCGTGAAACCTGGAAAAATCCTGAAAATCAGCTCGTCCATATTTCTAACGGGCGCGAACGATTTCAAGACCGCGCTCACCACGATTTGATTTTCACGATGCCGGAAGTTTTTCGTTTCGCGCCGTGGATTGAAGTCGAGGCGAAACACAAGGAAATTGCGATTGCGAAATTGCAAAAAGAATGGCTTAACGCGCCCGATTTAACGTAAAATAAATTGTCTCTCCCGAATCTCGTTTTCTCTGTTTTCAGCTTTTAACAAAATATATGTTTTACCGCCAACTATTTTCTCTGCTCGCGCTTTTTTCAATTGCCGTCGGTTCAATTCAATCTGCTTTCGCATTCGATGTTTTAGACCAAAATCCGAAGTTCGAGTTGCCGGTCGCGCCTTTGTATTTTCGCCTCGAACGCGAACCTGTGATTCGTATCGGTTTGGCGACGAGCGCGAGTTCGGCGACGATTACGACGACCGATTCACAGCTTGTCGCGGTCAGCCCGGACGAGCCGAATAAATTTTTAGCCGTCAATCGAATCAGCGTTTCGGCGCGTTCTTATCGCCCGCCCGAATACGAGATTTATCATTTTGAAATTCAGAACGTCGCCACGCGCGAAGAAGCGGACAGTTTGATGAAAGATGTGCAGGCAGCGACGGGCGAGAAAACCTCGGCAATGCTCGACGCAAAGACAAACACCTGGCGCGTTTCTGTCGGCGAAGCTAAACAAACAATCGAGGAAGCCAATGATTTTAAGGCGACTTTGAGCGAAAAAGGTTTTGACGCAGCGATGATTACCGAGAAATTTACGCGCCCGTCAGACGAAGCGGTGAGTCTCTCCAAACAGATTTCCAAAGGCGGAAAATCCGAAGTCAGAAGTATAATTTCATCTTCGACAAGTAATTCTAATGTCGCAGCTAACTCAGTCACAAACCCGAACAAAATAAAATCAACCGTTTCGAGCAGTCCGACCGTCGCAGCCGACATCAATCCGAATTTGCGCGAAGTCATCGTCAACGGCGCTAGTCCGACGGCGAAATTTTCCTCTCTGAAATCCGTCGCTTTCGGCTCGGTCAATGAACGCGCTGTTCCCGTCCGCTACAACGGCAAAGCGTATCGCGGGCGCATCGAAGTTTTCGTCAATTCGCGCGGAACTTTAACGGTTGTCAATGCCGTATCGCTGGAAGATTATATGCTGGGCGTTGTGCCGAATGAATTGAGTCTGCCCGCGATTGAAGCGCAAAAGGCGCAAGCCGTCGCCGCCCGAACTTACGCCGTCGCCAACGTCAACGGTTTCGGCACGCAAGGTTTCGATTTATTGCCGACAACACGCTCGCAGGTTTATCAGGGCTTTTCGTCAGAATCGAAAATGGGAACGCAAGCCGTTTTAGAAACGCGCGGCATCGTCGCAACCTATCAAGGCAAACCGATAAACGCGCTTTACACTTCGACTTGCGGCGGGCGCACGGAAGATTCGGGAAACGTCTTTGAGTTTAATGAGCCTTATTTGAAAGGCGTCGAATGTTCACTGGAAGGACACAAACACTTCGAGCCTTTTTTGATAAAAACCGTTCGCCAACCTGCAAAAATGCGCGACGAAAAAAATCTCGCACTCGTGCGTTTGATGTCGCTGCTCGCCGTCAACGGATTTCAACTCAGCGCCGCGCAATTGACCGACGATTTTTTTGACGACGAGCCGACGCCAAGCGAACTGTCAAATTGGCTGAACCAATTGGCGATAAAATTTGGCAAGACTTTTCCGAATGTAAATAAAGAATCAGCCAAACCGCTCGAACTCGCCAAAATTTTATCCGCTATGATTTACGGCGAGAATTACGCGAACACGCTGTTATCGGAATCCGATGTTAATTATCAATTAGCGTTTGACGATGCCGCCGAAATTTCGCTCGCCAGACGCGCCGATGTCGCCATTCTTTTCCGCGACGGCTTCTTTTCGCTCTATCCCGATTTAACTCTAAAGCCGAACAAAGCGTTTTCACGCGCGAAAGTTTTGCGCCTCGTCGAACAAATTTACACGAAGAAAAAATGGTTTCCGGCGCTGCAAACCGGCGAAACAAAAACCAGCGTTGACGGCAAACTCGTCGTCAAATCGGGAAAAGGCGAAAGACAACTCGTCGTGCGCCCGGACGTTTTTCTCCTTCGCAGGTTTGGTAATGATTTTTACCAGGTCAAGGAAACCGCGCTCGTCGGCGGTGAAACCGTGAATTTTCAAACAAATGCTTTGAACGAAGTTACCTATTTGGAAATCGAGCCGACAGACCAACCCACTACCGCCGACCGAATGTCGAGCTTTTCGCTGTGGAACGTCAATCTTTCGCCGTCCGCCGTCCAATCCCGCCTGTCGCGTTACGTTCGCGGAATCGGCTCGCTGTTTGACGTTCGCATTGCCCGCCAGGGCTTTTCGCGCCGCGCCATTGATTTGGAAATCGTCGGATCAAACGGCACGTTTCATCTGACGGGCGGAAAAATCCGTTCAGCCCTGCGCCTGAACGAACAGCTTTTTGTATTGAACAAAAGATATGACGCATCGGGACGCGCGACTTCCTATTCATTCACGGGGCGCGGCTGGGGACACGGCATCGGAATGTGTCAATACGGCGCGTATGGCTTAGCAAAAATGGGCGTGAAATACGAAGCGATTTTGAAGCATTATTACACGGGAATTGATTTGACAAAGGCTTATTAAATTTATGAGATTCAGTGAAAGAAAAGGCTATAAAGAAGTTTCAAAAATACTACAGATAAACAGTATGAATGTAGAATTACGAAATTCTTTGTGGAATTATCTATACAAAAGAATATTTATAGGAGATGTTTTTGCTGGAAGAATTGAAGGATTATCGCTTTCAGAATTTACCTCTTCAGAACATTACACTGACTTTGTAGAATTTTCTGAAATTATTTGTTCGTCCTTTTTGAAAATACCTTATAGCGATGCATTAATTGAAAATCCTTCAATATATTTCAAAGAATACTTTTTTAATTTTGAATGGTTTGAAGTTTATGATTTCATCGAATTTACTGTTGATCACTTTAAGATAGAAACTATTAACTCTGATATAAACCAAATTTTAGAAGGAGAATTAGCAGGATATAGAATAGTTAGCGGAATTATTACAGATGTAACTGAACTACAAGAAATAAAAATGCTTGAAGTTGCTTTGACTGACGAAGATTTTCCAAATGTCAAAGCACATTTACAAAGAGCATTAGAACTTTTAAGCGATAGAAAAAACCCTGATTATAGAAACTCAATCAAAGAATCAATATCAGCAGTTGAAAGTATCGCAAAGGAAATTGCACAAAAACCAAAAGCTGAACTCGGAGAAGCGTTAAAGGAAATCGAGAAAAAAGGAAAACTTCACGGCGCAATGAAAAATGCTTTTTTGAATCTTTACGGTTATACAAGCGACGCCAACGGAATCAGACACGCACTAATGGAAGAGCCAAATTTAACGGCTGATGATGCAAAGTTTTTCTTACTAACTTGCACTTCATTTATAAATTATTTGAAAGCAAAAATGTAAAATGAATTTATATTTGTGTGAGAGGAAAAGATATGAGCAAAACATTAACTTTAGAAATTCCCGATGAAGTCTTCAGCAATTTTCAGAAGCAAGCTGCAAGCAAAGGTGAAACAGCCGAGAAATTTGTTTTGGAAATAGTCTTGAAAAACTTGCCGAAAACGAACGGTAGGTTGAGTGAAAAAGAAAAGGATAAAGCACTGGAAGATTTGATGAAATTTGCGGGCGCGATCAACAGTGGAAATCCGCGTTCAGGCGACAATGAACAGATTGATGCCGACCTCGCCAAAGAATACGGCAAAGATTTATAAAAATATGTTGCTCGACACTTCCGGCTTGCTTTGTTTTTTTGATGATAAAGATTTTCGCCACCGCGAGGCTTCCGCTTTTATAAAAACCGCCGATATTCGTCTGACGACAAGTTACGTTTTGGCGGAATTCGTTCCGCTTTGCCAAACGCGTGGTTTGAATCGTCAAAAAACTCTTGAGTTTGTCGAAAGTCTGATTAAAAATCCTTTGATTGAAATTGTTTGGGTTGACGAGAATTTACATCATCGAGGTTTTACATTATTACAAAACCGAATTGATAAAGATTATTCGTTGTGCGATGCCGTGAGTTTTATCATAATGCGCGAGCGCAGATTAACCGAAGCATTAACAACCGACAAACATTTCGCGCAGGAAGGCTTTATCAAATTACTGGAATCTTAATCTGATGAAATTCTCACGCAATCAAATAATCGGCTCACTCATTCTGCTCGGCGTGATTTTAATAATCGCGCTCGTTCGTCTTTTCGTTTTATCGGGCGATTAAATCAAATAAACTTATCCTGTCTATCCTGTCATCCCTGTAAATTTTCTTTAGTTTTTCTCTGTGTTACTCTGTGTCCTCTGTGGCAAAAAATCCCGAAAAACCAATCTACGCCATCGTTGGTCCGACGGCTTCGGGCAAAACCGAAATCGGTGTCGAACTCGCTTTGCGCGTCAAAGGTGAAATTATCAATTGCGATTCAGTGCAGATTTACAAAGAAATTCAAATCGCTACAGCCAAACCTTCAATCGAAGAAATGCGCGGCATTCCGCATCATCTTATTGATTATGTTTCGCCGAATGTGAATTACACGGCGGCGGATTGGGCGAACGACGCGACGGAGAAGATTTATGAAATCGAGGCGAGAGGTAACATAGCCGTTTTGGTCGGCGGAACGGGGTTTTATTTGCGCTCGTTAAAACAGCCGTTTTTTGAAAGTCCGAAAACCGATGGAAAGCTGCGCGAAAGGCTGACAAAAATTAAAAATGAACGCGGGGCGGAGCATCTTTACAAAATTTTACAAAAGGTAGATGAAGTTTCCGCTTATAATAATCACCCGCGCGATTATGTCCGCGTGATGCGTGCGTTGGAAGTTTATTTTCAAACGGGAAAACGATTGTCGGAAGTTCAGCCTAACCGCTCTGAGTCGCCCGAATTTGCTAATAGAATACAAATTTTCGCACTTAATCCGCAGCGCGAAATTCTATATGAGCGAATCAATCATCGCGCCGAACGGCATTTTGAAAACGGCTTGGTCGAGGAAGTAAAACTTCTTAGAGAAAAGGGTGTAAAAGACGACACAAACGCGCTCGGCGCACACGGTTATCGACGGGTTTGCGAATTCTTGCGCGGCGAGAGAACCTTAGAAAGCGCAGTCGAGCAGACGAAACAAGACGTTCGCAATTATGCTAAACGACAAATGTCCTGGTTTCGGCATAAGGAAAATGTTACGTGGCTCGACGGTTTCGGTGATGACGAAAATTTGCAGGAAAAATTCTGGAAAACACTTGAAACGAAATAACTTGTGAAAATTTTTCTTGTGTGCGGCGCATCTTTGTTATAGACTTAGACTTATCATTCCCACAACTAAATAGTGAAGATTAAATGTTATGGAAAAAACTGCTGCCCAAAACATACAAGATGCGTTTCTGAACACGGCGCGGCGCGAAAGATTTAATATCATCATTCATCTGCTGCACGGGGCGACGCTCTCGGGAAGGATAAAAAGTTTCGATAAATTTTCGGTGCTGCTGGATGTCGGCGGGCAGGATTTTTTGATTTTTAAACACGCCATTTCCACTGTTTCCCAGGAAAAGAGAAGACCCGTTTCGGAATAAAACATTTTGCGCGGAAAATTTATCACTTTTGAAGGAATTGACGGAAGCGGCAAGTCAACGCAGTTGCGGATGCTGGCAAACGAATTGCGAGTTCGCGGATTTAATGTTCTGCCGACGATGGAGCCGGGCGGAACGCCTCTGGGCAGACGACTCCGCGAAGCATTTCTTGAAACTGAAGAAAACGTCGCGCCGCTAGCCGAACTTCTGCTGTTTGCCGCCGACCGCGCCCAACACGTTAATTTTCTCGTCAAACCCGCTTTAGCCGAAGGGAAAATTGTTATCTCCGACCGTTACGCTGACGCAACCTTTGCTTACCAAGGCGCGGGACGCGGTTTTTCCGAACAAATCGTCAATCAAGTAATCCAATTTGCCACCGACGGACTGAAACCCGATTTAACATTATTTTTTGATTTACCAATCGAAAAAGCCGCTTTGCGAACAAACAATCGCACCGACGCGGGCGAGCAAAAAAACCGAATGGACAAGGAGACAGCCGAATTTTACGGGCGAGTGCGCGAGGCATATTTGAAAATAGCCGAAAGAGAACCGGAACGTTTTCGCGTAATCAACGCAGAAGGCTCGACTGATGAAGTTCAAGTCCGCGTGGTCGAAATAGTCTCGAAGTTTTTGAGTAAATCGTGATTTTAATTTAGCCGCAAAAATGCACAAAAAACACAAAAAGAAAAGCAAATAGGATTTTTTGAATTAAATTTTGTGCCTTTTGTGCATTTTTGCGGCTATTTTTATTCAGTATTTCAAAAAGCTGATTAAGGATTTTTAATCGCATCGAGTTGCTTTTTGGTCAAAGCCGAATTGATACCGCTCATTTCCTTTGCCGTCCAAGCATCGAAGCTCGCCGCTACGTCCGACAACTCGCGGGCAATCGCTTCGGCGCGTTCCATCTGCGTTTGCGATGGTCGCCCTTCGTAGGAAATAACGTCGCCGTAAAGATTTGCGAGGTATTCACGAAGTCGCTCTTCGCCGGTGATTGCGCCGCCTTCGGTTGTTGCCACGATTCTCTTACGCAAATCATTAACCTGCACTGACGCGGTTTGCAAACGATTTTTTAGCGCGTCATCGCCCGAAACTTTGGCGGCACGGTCGTCTAATGCCAGGCGAACAGCATTGATGCGCTCAACCGTCGCGGTCATCTCGCCAAGCATTTTGCTTAATTTTAATGCCAAATTGTATTGCGCTTGCCGGTCTGCCAGAGTGTATTTGACGCGCGGGTCGGCGACAACTACGAGCGGCGTTGTATAGACGTTTTTGTCCTTCGTCATTTTCACCGTGTAAGTTCCCGGCAGAACGCGCGGTCCGACGGTTGCGCCGCCCGCGATGCTCGCCGCCGAAGGAACTTTCGGCGCGGGCAGACGCATCGACCAGCGAACACGGTTCAAGCCGCGCCTTTTGCTGGTCGGAATTGTGCCGAGCAATTGATTGCTGGCGTCGAAAACTTCGATTTTCAAATCGCCGAAGATATGGCGTTTTTTCTGGTAATAAGTAATCACGGCTTCGTCCGACGGATTGTCGCCGACGAAAGCTGCGTCGCCGATATTCCAACCGCCGCTTGCTTGAATGCGCTGCGTCGCGGGTTTGGCTTCGAGAAAGGCAACATCTTTCGCCATCGTCTCAGTTGTCATAGCGCGAAGCGGCGTGATGTCGTCAACAATCCAGATGCCGCGTCCGTGCGTGGCAATAACAAGGTCGTTGTCACGCGGATGAATCGCCAAATCCCTGACGGCAACGTTCGGAAAATCATTACCTTTGTATTGCGCCCACTGCCTGCCGCCGTCGAGCGAAATCCAGAGTCCCATTTCAGTCCCGACATACAGCAAATCTCGATTTACCAAATCTTCTCTGACGACGTGCGCGTAACCTTTCACATTTGAATTCGGCGCGACAATCGGCGTCCAG
This sequence comes from uncultured Pyrinomonadaceae bacterium, assembly GCA_964235785.1. Taxonomy (GTDB): domain Bacteria; phylum Acidobacteriota; class Blastocatellia; order Pyrinomonadales; family Pyrinomonadaceae. The sequence goes on from CAXSBF010000005.1 coordinate 241,544, forward strand.
GTTTTGCCGAAATCAGTCGTTTTATAAACATACGGCGACATATTGCCGAAAGTGTGCAAATCGAAAGCCGCGTAAGCCGTGCCTTCGTCAAAATGTCCGGCGTCAATGTAAGAAACCCAGGCATTTTTCGGCAAGCCTTGAATGTTTGCAACGACATTTGTCCAATTCTTTCCGCCGTCGCGCGTAACCTGCACGTTGCCGTCGTCGGTTCCAGCCCAAATTACGTTCGCATTTTTCGGCGACTCGCTGATTGAGTAAATCGTCGTGTGCGTTTCAGCCGAAGAATTGTCGATGCCCACGCCGCCGGACTCTTCCTGTCGCTGCTTTTGCGGGTCGTTCGTCGTCAAATCGGGCGAAATTCTTTCCCAGGTTTGTCCCTGGTCTTTCGAGCGAAACAAAATTTGCGACCCTAGATATAACGTGCCGCTCGGACTAACCTGCATCGGTGTGTTCCAGTTGTAACGCAGTTTGCCTTCCTTATAGTTCGGAAGCGGCTGAATCGGGCGCGATTCGTGCGTTTTGCGATTGATTCGAGCAATCGTGCCGCCCTGATATTCGGCGTAGAGATAATCGGAGTCGGTCGGGTCGGCGAACATCCAAAAACCGTCGCCGCCATACATATTTTCCCAACGGCTGTTGGTAATTCCTCCCGGATATGCCGAATCCGCGACCCATGAACTGTTGTCCTGAAGCCCGCCATAGACGCGATACGGCATTTCCATATCGACCGAGACGTGATAAAACTGCGAAACCGGCAAATTTTCGGCTTTCCACCATTTATTCGCGCCGTCGTATGAATACCACAATCCGCCGTCGTCGCCGGTGATAACGTGGCTGGTGTTGTTCGGATTTACCCAAACGTCGTGAAAATCGCCGTGCGCTCCGCCTTGGATATTGCTGAAACTTCGTCCGCCGTCGTTGCTGAAAATCAGCGAGCCGCCCGCTTTATAAACTTTGTTTTCGTCCTTCGGGTCGACGATTATATTGGCGAAATAAAACGGTCGCCAAATCATCATCTGGCTGCGGTCGAGCGCCGTCCAGGTTTGCCCGGCGTCGTCCGAACGATAAAGTCCGTTTTTCGGCATTGCCGCTTCGACCAGAGCATAAACGACGTTCGGTTTTGAAGGGGCAACCGTTACCGCAATTCGTCCCCAGGGTTTTGCCGGAAGACCTTTTGCGCTCTGTTCGTTTAATTCAGTCCAAGTCGCGCCGCCGTCGGTTGATTTAAACAAACCGCTGCCCGAAAATGCCGTCGAATTTTCGCCGCCCGAACGAAACGTCCAGCCCTGCCTGCGGAAATCCCACATTCCCGCGTAAATCGTCTTCGGATTCGTTTTGTCCATCGACAACATCGAACAGCCGGTCGAAAGATTCGCGCCCTTTAAAACTTTCGTCCAGGTTTTGCCGCCGTCCGAAGTTTTATAAACGCCGCGCTCGTCCGAATCCGACCACAATTTTCCGGTCGCGCAAACATAAGTCGTATTTGAATCCGTCGGGTCAACCAGAATTTTCGAGATACGTTCTGAATCTTTTAATCCTAAGTTCGTCCAATTCTCGCCGCCGTCGGTTGACTTATAAACGCCGTCGCCGACCGAAACCGAATTGCGCGTCCACGCTTCGCCCGTTCCGACCCAGATTGTTTTCGGGTTTTTCGGGTCAATCGTTACCGCGCCGATTGATTGGACGGCTTGTTTGTCAAAAACCGGCTTAAAAGTCGTGCCGCCGTTGACCGATTTCCAAACTCCGCCCGATGCCGAGCCGACATAAACCGTCAGGCGATTGCCTTCCTGCACGGCATCAACCGCCGCGATGCGCCCGCTCATTGCCGCCGAACCGATGTTTCTCGCGCCCAAACCGGAAATCGTTTCCGAGTCGAACCTGACCGCCGAAACCGGCGTTTGCGCCGCCGCGCCGATTGCAAAAACCAAACTTAAAATTGTCGTCGAAAGTCGAATTATATTTTTCATTTTCGTTTTTTGATTGTTATTTTAAATAACCGCCGGCTTTTGCCGACAGCTATTGATTAGAAATTAACTCGCTTTTTATTATTACGGCTTCTTTGCGCCGCTTTCAGGTTTTTTCGCCGCGTCTTCGGGTTTTTTCGGCGATTGGTCTTTCTCGCTCGCGTCCTTCGGTTTCATTTCCGAAGGTTTCGCGGTTATCGTCGGCAGAGCAAAACGCTTGTCGTCCAGAGCCGTGTTGACTTCGATTTTTTCGTAAGTGATTGACTGGCGATTCGGATTGCCTTTGACGCCGCTTTCGACCGAAAAAGGAAAATAGACGCCCGCGACTTCCTTGTAATCGCCCAGAATAGTTTCAAATTCCTGTTCCGCGCCGCGCACCGTTCGCTTGGTTTCAATTTTTATCGGCACGAAATAATCGGTGTCCATATAGTAATAGCGCGTGTCGCCGCTCGCCAGTGTCAGCTTTAGTTTATAAACGTCCGAACCTTCAAATTCATCCTTGCCGACAAACTCGACTTTGTTTCCCTTTTTCCGGTAATCAATCAACGCGCCGTCAAAATCCGAATCCTCGATTATTTGCTTCATCTCTTCTTCGCCAAGCGTTTCGGCGTCTTTCTTTCCGCTGAACGGATTGATTTTCCAGCCGGTTTTGCCGTCGTAGGCGTTGACGGCGGTCATTCCCTGTAGGGAAAATTCCTGTCTGACCGAATTCGGACGTTTGTTTTCCTCGATATAAACGGCTTCAAAACCGCCGCCGCCGTTGAATTTCCCGACTTTACGGAGCGATTTGACGGCTTGCATTTTATCTGCTCCGCCGACGGTTTTAATATAATTGTTGATAATTTCATCGGCGGTCTGCGCCGAAACGGAAACTCCCAAAAGAAGCGATACGATTACTCCAAGCAAAACTTTACGCATAAAAATTTTCTCCTCGACAAAGAATTTTTGTTACAAAACACGAGAGTTAATAGTAGAATTGACCTTTGCAAAATTGCTGTTAATTCGTTCTTACGCCGCAATCCGAAAAAAGTTTGACGATTTATTTTTAAATCTTCAAATTATTTCGACTGATTCGGAGCGAAGCGTTAGATTGACTTGGTAAATTTTGTAAAATTACGAAAGAATTATTACAAAATCAAGCAAATTCGGCAAGCAAAAAATAAACGGTTTTTATGTTTGATAAACTCATCGGAAACAATCCTATCAAAGAAGTTTTACGTCGCTTGACGGCGCAAAAGCGCGTGCCGAATTCGCTGCTTTTCGCGGGCGCGGGCGGCGTCGGCAAAAAGCGTTTCGCGCTCGAATTGGCGAAGGCGTTTGTTTGTCAAAACCCGAAAATCTCCGAGGCTTGCGATGTCTGTCCGGCTTGCCGCCGAGCCGACCGATTCGCATTTCCTAAGTCGGACGACCGCGACGCTTTTCGCAAAGTGATTTTCAGCGAACACCCTGACATCGGGCTGGTAATTCCGTATAACAGAAACATTCTGGTCGATGCGATTCGTGAACTCGAAACGGAAGCCAACTTTCGTCCCTACGAAGCGGCGGCGCGATTTTTTATTGTTGACGACGCTGACAAAATGAACGAATCGGCTTCCAACGCGCTGTTAAAAACTCTGGAAGAACCTGCCGCGACGTCGCACATTTTTTTAATCACATCGCGTCCCGACGCGCTTCTGCCGACGATCCGTTCGCGCTGTCAAACCGTGCGATTTGCGCCGATTGATATTGGAGAAATCGAAAATTATCTGCTGAAAACCAAACATTTTTCTTCGGGCGATGCCGCGCTTCTGGCAAGACTTTCGAGCGGACGATTAGGCTACGCGCTTGAAACGGATTTGGGCAAATTCCGCGAGCGGCGCGACTCGATGCTCAAAGTTCTCGAAAGCGTTTTAATAAAAGAAAACCGCGCCGAGCTTCTGCGCGTCGCCGAGGAAATGAACGACGCGAAAAACAAAGACGCTTACGAAACATCGCTCGGAATTCTGCAAACGCTCATTCACGACGTTTGGGTTTTAAAGAATAATGCGGATGAAAAAATTCTTGTTAATGTTGATTTGATTTCGGATTTGAAAAAATTTGCCGCCGGTGTCGAAAGCAAACGTCTGTCAGCGTGGCTTTCGGAAATCGAGAATCTGCGCGAAGGTCTCATCGTCAATCTCAACCGCAAAATCGCCACCGACGCGCTGTTTATGCAAATGGCAAGTTGATTTCTATGTTTTGACTTTGAACTCGCAAAACTCTTTACCTTTGCAAAAATAAGTTCTAAAATCAACGCATTCGACTTTTATAAAATTGGAGTTAAATATGAAAAAACAAATTCTGCTAATCGTTTCAATTTTTTTGCTTGCCGTTCAAATCGCTTCGGCACAGACGCCGCGTGAAACGGCAAAACCGGTTTCCGGCGGCGTATTAAACGGAAAAGCCGAAACTTTAGCCAAGCCCGCTTACCCGTCGGCGGCACGCGCGGTCAATGCCGAAGGCGCGGTCAGCGTGCAAGTTTTGATTGACGAAGAAGGAACGGTCGTCTCGGCTGAAGCCGTTTCCGGTCATCCGCTTCTTCAGGAAGCCGCGCGCTCTGCCGCGCTTCAATCCAAGTTCAAACCGACGACGATAAGCGGTCAAGCCGTCAAAGTGTCGGGCGTTATCGTCTATAATTTTCTTGCCGGTAAATCCGAAAGAATGAACTGGTTTAAAGTCGGTTACGATTTGCAAAGCGTCCAACACGCTCCTTCGCTCGCCTTTTTGAATACCGATTCAATCGCCAAAAGTTTTCAAGCCGATTGGACGACGGAAACCGAACAACTGCAAAAATTGGCGGAATCAAAACAAGCCGAAAACTCGAAGGTTTCTCAAGCGACAGCCATCAGCGAAGGAAAAATCAGCGAGACGACGGAAACCAGACCGGACGGAACAATCGTCAAAACAATAATCACAAAACGAGCCGTCAAGTCCGACTACGCGCCCGATTCCGAACAGGTTGCGATTTCACAATCTATTATCGCTTCGTTGCGCGGTCGCCTGGCGGACAATGAATTAAATTTGTGGCAGTTCAACGCCGGAACAAATTTGAGCCAGGCAATGACGCGAATTCCGAGTTTCAACGAGCGGCAGGCATTGGTGAATGCGCTACGAAAACAAATCGAATCCGCGCCGGGCGAAGTTTCGGCGGAATATCTCGCCGAATTGCAAAAAATCGTGGCGATTTTGGAAAAGCCGAATCTGCTCGTCGCCGACCACGACCAAATCGGTCAAATTATGCCGAAACTGTTTAGAAATCAATGAGCGGCAGAAATTTCTTAAGTTTTCGGCTAATGATTTTTAATTTTGGTTTATTTAAATTTGAAAGGATGTAATAAATTGTGCGAGATAAATTTTTCCTCATATTAGTTTTGGCACTGAGCTTCGGCTTATCAAACGCTTCGGCACAGACGCCAAAGCCAAAAACAATTGCTTCGGGAGTAATCAACGGCAAAGCGATAAGTTTGCCAAAACCCGAATATCCGGCAGCGGCGCTCGCCGTTAAAGCAAGCGGCGCGGTCAATGTGCGGGTGTCGATAGACGAAACCGGAAATGTAATTTCGGCGGCAGCGATTTCCGGTCATCCATTGCTTCAGCAAGCAGCGGTAAAAGCGGCGCGGCAAGCGACGTTTAGACCGACGCTTTTATCAGGTCAGCCCGTCAAGGTTACGGGTGTGATTGTTTATAATTTCGTCGCTTCTGAACCTGTATCGAGTAACGAAGAGAAACTTTCGATTATGGGTTTAGGATGTTACTTAGCCGTCGCCGATTTAATACCGAACGACGAGTGGGAATCGTTCACAAAAGAAGACTTGCAAGAAATTCCGCAGATTGCCGACCAGCTTCTGCCTCTCACGTCAATTACCAAAACGACAAGCAAAGAAAAGCGAATTGACGTTATTAAGAAGGTAATTGCTTCGCTCGAAAATAGACTGCGCGGCGCAGACGCCTGGCAATTCGAGTTTGGAAAGGATTTTGCCGTAATTATGCTCGAACTTCGGAAAAGCGAAACGAACGCCAACAACTCGATTAATGAAACGGCGGTAAAAACGAAGTTGCTGAAAATGAGAGATTCAATTTATAACGCGCCGCCTGATATTCCGCCGGACGTTCTCAATAAATTCAAGGAAATCATTGAATTTTCCGATGTGCCGAACTTAAATTCCGATGAAAACAAAAATCGTTTCGCGCGGTTAATAATCGCAACGCTTAACACGATTTCGCCGGGTTCGTTACAGTAAATTTAGAATGGAGAAAATTAGTTCATCAACAACCGAACGATTTTTGTCGGGCGCAGGAGTTTCAGCGATGGCAACCGGCGCATTTGCAGTCTATTATTTTAATCCAGCAAACACCGCATTTTTCCCTGCTTGTCCGTTTCACTCGCTGACAGGTTTGAATTGTCCGGGCTGTGGTTTGACCAGAGGCTTTCACGCGCTTTTGAATGGCGACGTTTTATCCGCGCTGCATTTTAACGCGCTGATTCCTTTTTATTTTTTATTCTTTTTGTATTTGTTTGTTTCGCTTGCTTTAACTTTAATCAGAGGTCGCGGGCTTGAGTTTCGCGTGTTTTCGCCTCGCGCGATTTACGGTTTTTTGGTTTTGACGCTGGTTTTTTCTGTTGTGCGAAATCTGCCTTTTTATCCGTTTAATCTTCTGGCTATTTAAAACAAAGAAAATTTATCCACAGATGGACACAGATAAACACAGATAAGAAAAAGATTAGAATATCAAAGAAAAATCACAATTTTGTCTATTAAAAATCTACAAATTTCATATCTGTTTTTGATTTATCTGTGTCCATCTGTGTTTACGCGAAGCGGGATGGTTAAAATAAACTCTTCAATCCTTCATCCAAACTAATCTCCGGCTTCCAATCGAGTTCCTGTTTGACAAGCGTTAAATCCGAAACGTAATTCATCGGCACGGGCGCGGGGCTTGGATTTTCTTCGTCGAGGACGGCTTGCAGACCGGAAACTTCTTCCATTTTGGCAATCAATGCGCGCAAGGACAAAGCGTTTTCCGTACCGCCGCCGAGATTGTAAAGTCCGTGACGAATCACCGAATCAATAAAAGCCTTGCAAGCCGCGGCGAAATCTTCGACGTGCAGTAAATCGCGGCGCGGCGTTCCGCCGGCGGGAAGCGGCAAAGGTTCGCCCGTGTTTATCGCTTCGACATAATGTGAAACGAAATTCGGCGTGTTGCCTTCAGACATCGGCGCATAGACGGTTGAAAGACGAAAAATGCAGGAACGGAAATTGTTTTGGTGCGCGTAGAATTCGACGTATCTTTCCGCAATCAGCTTTGACCATTCGAGCGCGGTTTGTCCGTTGTAAAGCGTCTGGCAAGTTTCGGGAACTTCGCGGTAATTGTCGGCAAATCTGCCATAGACATCTTTTGTCGAAGCGAAAATAAACACGGAATTTTCCTTAATCGAGCGCAGCAGATTGATTGTGCCTTCGACGTTTGTTAGGAAAACCTCTTCCGCCGCTTCCGGCGATTTATCGAGCGTGGCGGCAAGATGTATTACGACATCGTAATTTTCGACCGCCTGCGCGTCCTGCAAATTCAACACATCGAGACCGGAACGGCGCGAAAAATCATCCGCGCCGAAAAACTTGCGAACGTGCGTGCCAAGAAAACCGCTGCCGCCTGTAACGAGAACTTTCATAAATTAGTGGTTAGATGTCTGATGTCTGAAAAAAGACGATTGGCTGGAATTATTCGCTATTCGCTATTGGCTATTCATTATTATTACAGGAAATATTTCTGAAAAATAGTGAATAGCTAATAGCAAACAGTGAATAGTTACGGCATTGAAACTTAATTTGTCAAGACCTCTGACCTCCGGCATCTGACATCTTTTTTCATTTATTTGCTTTCATCAATTTTTGCATCTGCTCGGCTTTTCCGATGAGAATCAGCAAATCGCTTTCGCAAACGCGCGTGTCGGCGGAAGGCTGGACAATCATCTCGCCGCTTTTGCGCCGGATGGCGACGACCAGTAGATTTAATTCGGTGCTGAGATTGGTTTCCCGCAATTCCCTGTCAATGTAAATCGAATCGTTACCGACCACGAATTCTTCAAACACCAAATCGAAAGTTTCGGCGATAATCGAATCCATAAAGTCTGCAATCGTCGGTTTCAAAAGCGCCCGCGCCATACTTTGACTGCCGATAATTATCGGCGCGACGACGCGGTTAGCGCCCGCTCGAATCAGTTTCGGTTCGGCTTGTTCTTCGACGGCGCGAGCGACGATATGCAGATTGGCGTTCAAATCCCGCGCCGTCAAGACGACATAAACATTATCCGCGTCGTCCGGCAGACAACTGGCAAGACCGCGTGCGCGCTTTACGCCCGCCTGCGTCAGATTTTCTTCGAGCGTCGCGTCGGCAATCAAAATATTCGCGCCGTCTTCGGTAAATTCCGCAACCTTTTTCTCATCCAGTTCGATAATCACGAACGGCAGATTTTGCTTTTGAAGATTGCGAATAATTCTGCGTCCGACGCGCCCCGCGCCGCAGACGACGAAATGATTTTCGAGTTTGTCCATTTCTCTTCTTTTTTGCCGCAGTCCGAGCGCTTCGACAATTTCCGATTGTAACACCGCTTGGGCAAGCACCGTCAGCGCGTAAAGCACCGTGCCGACACCCAAAAGCATAAAGACGATGGCGAACAATTTTCCCGCTTGCGTGCGCGGCGGAATATCGCCGTAACCGACGGTCGTTACGGTTTCGGTTGAAATATAAAGGCTGTCAATCCAGCTTAAACCTTCGATTGCGTGAAAACCGATTGCGCCGACGACAATCATCGAAACGATTGCCAGCGTCGCGTAGGCAAGCCGACGACGCGTCAGAATTGAAAGTGTTTGTATAAGATTCACACAGGTGTTTGGTAACGCTTCACAATTCTATGATGAATTCGACAGCAAAACAATAAAGCAATACAGCGTTTATTTTATAAAATAAACGCTGCATTGCTTTTTGAAGCGGTGAGGCAAAGTCGGTTGGTTTGTTCCGTTTGTTTAAGTTCTTTCAGACGGATTAACCGCGGGAGAAACCGGCACGTCCCCGGTTTGAGTTGGAGCAGTAGAACCACGTCCCGGCAAATTGGCGCGTTGCCGCGCGGCGTTGGCGAGAGTCTGGCTGCTTTGATACCAATTTTGCGTGATTTGCGCGGCAACATCGCGTCCGCCCAAGCCGAATGCCAAACCGACGGCGAGCGCGACCGAGCCGATTAAACCGACGAGCAGTGTGTTGACGAGCGTTGCGGCAATACCGAGCTGGTCAATAGCGGCGATAACCGCAAAACCGATAATAATATATTGCGTCAGAGTCGCCAGCAGATTCGGGCTGCCGACGCCGAGTTCGGAAACGCTGGAGCGCACGAGACCGGAGAGGAAACGCGCAATCAGACTGCCGATGACGATAATTGCCATTGCAATGACGACATTCGGGATAAACAAAATAATGCGATTGATAATTTCCGTCAGTTGCGGAATGCCCAGGATATTGGCAGCGGCTTGCACGAAGATGAGAAAAATAAAGTATTTAATAAGCGTCGCAATCACGCCGGAAGTCGTCAGGCGCGTGCCGGAACGACGAATAAAATCGCCGATGCCGCTTCTCTCGACCGCCGATTCAAAACCGATTGCTTTTAATGCGCGTTCAATCAAGCGCGCCAGCAGTCCGGCGACAAACCAGCCGACGATTAAAACGATTGCCGCGCCGATAAGCGCGGGCAGAAAACTGACAAAATGCAAAAAGGCGTTGGTTAAAGAATAATAAATGGCTTCGCTCGTATCGCGGAAACCCGTTACCGTCGGTTGCGTCTGCATTATTTTATCTCCCTTGTAATATCAATATCCGATTTAAAAATTGAAATCGGGCGCGAAACTGACTCGCTTTTTTTGAAGACAGGAGCGAAAGTGTTTTCAAATTAATAAAATACTTCGCGCTGTGCGAGCCTGTTTCGCGCCCGAATCTTTTAACCGTTTTGACGATTGCTGTTCGCGGTTTGATTCGCGTTGCCAGTCCGATTCACTTCGTCAACATCGACTTCCGTGCGTTTTACCGTATCGCGGATGGTTTCCTGATGTTCGGTCACGTTTTTGCCGACGACGACTTCTTCGACCACACGCGCTTCTTTTGAAACAACCGGAACTTCCGCTTGAGTCGTTACTTCAATCGTGCCTTCCCGGAAAGCGCCCGGCGCGTTTTCAACCGCGCGGTCTACGGGGCGACGCTCGACCGTCACGTTTTCCTCGCGCAAAGTGACGGATTTTTCAACCGGCACTTCTTGAACGGAAGTGCGAACCTGCGCCGCGCCTTTTTCAACCGTGCGTTTTCCGACGGCAAGCTGTTCTTCGATAATCGGCAAAACGACTTCGTTTTCGGTTGCGGCGCGGGTTACGCCTGCCACGTGCTTTGCTCCGGCGACACTTTGCGTCGCGGCGTAGCTTTGATTTGCTTCGCTTGTTTCAGCCGTCGTGGTTTGCGTTTGTTTGTATTCTTCCTCGTGCAGAACGCCGCGCACGATGACTCGACCGTCGCGCAGCGCAATATCGTTCGCCGGAATTCGTTTTCTGCCGTCGACGACAATCGAATCGACCATTTCCGTTTCGGTATTGACGAACATTTCGGTTACTTTGCCGAAATCGTTGCCCGATTGGTCGGCGACCGTCCAGCCGATAATATCTTGATTGTCATTGACGACATCGTATTCGTCCTGTTTTGTATAAGCTACAATTGCCATTTTAATTCTCCTTGTTCTTTTGTAATTTATTTCGTATCGCTGACGCTGGTCGCGTGCAGATAAACTTGCTGCCCTTTCATTTGAGCGTATTCGTTTTTATTCAAACCGCCGCCTTTGGTTTCCGCCGCTACTTCGCCGGTCGGAACATTGCGAAACTCGCCGCCGAGATTGACGTTTTGACCGGGTTTCATTTTGATTTGACTTTCTTTGCCGCCCGGCGAATCGAGTTTATCGTCAAGCATCACAAACATTTCGCTTGCGCCGGATTTGACGGTGAATACCTTGTCGCTCAACACACGATTGACGCGCACGCCGTTGACAAAAAATCCGCGTCCGACGAGCGTCGATTTATCAGTCGCGCCGCCGAATGCGTTGACGTCTTTGACGACCGAACCGTCTCTAGCGGCGCCGCCGTTGGCACTCGTCACGCCGCCGTCGCTCAATGAACCGCCGTTGTTATTAACCACAACCGCCATATTGCCGGTGTTTGCCCCAACCATGTTAGCTCCGGTATTTGCCGTGCCGACGCGATTATTAGCGTTTGTCGTCACGCCGACGTTCGCGCGGTTTCCATTGTAATTCGTGTTATCCACGACGTTGCTTTTATTACAAAAATATAAAAGCGGTAAAAGCAGCAAGAGCGCAATCAGCGGAATCAGCCACCACGGAAAACTACCACCTTCCTTTCTCTCAACAGGAATCTCAGCCATTAATTTTTATCTCCTTTTTGAATTGTCCGCCGCGCGCAAATTTTCAAAATGAATTGAAAACGTGCGCGGCGAGTTGTTTTTGAAATTGTTGCCTGCGCCGCTGTTATTTCAAACGGCGCAAGCGTTGTTAAATGCGATTAGCTTCGCGCTTTTTTGCTTTGCGTATTAGTGTCGACGTCGGTTTCTACAACATCGACATCCGTGCGTTTGACCGAATCGCGGATGGTTTCTTCTCGCTGGGTAACGTTTTTACCGACGACGACTTCTTCGACAACGCGCGCTTCTTTGCCGACAACCGGAACTTCCGCTTTGGTCGTAACGGTAAAATCGCCTTCTTTAATCGCCGCAAAATCCGCATCGGTCGCATTGCGGTCAACGGGACGACGGTCAACCGTGACGTTTTCTTCGCGCAGATTAACCGAGCCTTCGACGGGACGTTCCGTCACGCGCGTGTGAACCCGGACGCCGCCGCGCTGAACGACGCGCTTGCCGACATTAATCTGTTCTTCGATAACCGGCAAAGCGACTTCGCCTTGATTGGCGTAATTCTGCGTTTCGGTTCGGGTTTGTTCTTCATTGTAAAGCGGAGCTTTACGGTCGAATTTCTGATAACCCGAAGCGCGATACTGCGCGTGGCGGCGGTCGACGTCAACTGCGCCCGCGCTATTTAAAACATCGGCGGCGCGGTCAAGCATATTGTCGTCCGCGTTGACGACGACGACCGTGCTGCCGCGTCTGACCGATTCGGAATACGTGCCGCCTTCGTCGTCATTCACGTCCGTTCCGAAAATGCCGTCGAAAAAGTTGGCGATGTCGTCGCCGATTGACGTGCCGGTCGTGTAATCGGTCGAATTCGCGCCGCCGTAAGTCGTGTAGCCTTTTCCGCCTTCGTTTCTGGCGATTGAAATGTCGCCCTGTTTAATGCCCGCTTTGGATAATTGCTGAACGGCTTTCTGCGCCGCAGTATAATCGTCGAAAATTCCTACAAGTGTCGTTGCCATATTATTTCTCCTTTTCTTGGTTTAATTTGTAAAATTCCGAAGGCGAAAATTTATTCGCCCCTTTTTTGTTCATCGACCGGCGCGTGCATAGCTTTCAGGCTTTCGCCGCCGCCGCTTGCGTCCGGTTCGATTCGTTCGAGCGTCGCTTCTTCGCGGCGCACGAGATATTGCTGCGGATTGCGAAGCGTATCGCGGCGTTTGGTAATTCTGATTTCCTCGCGCAGCACCAGTTTCTTTTCCACAACCAAAACTTCTTCCATCAGCGGCACAATCATCACGTCGCCTTCGTAACGCACGGCAGGCGCCTCGGTGATGAATTGATTGACCGGAACGCGCTGAATCTCCAACTCCTCTTTTAAGGTCGGCTCGTCAATCGTTTCCGTTCGTTCGTTAACCGTTTTATGAACGCGCACGCCGCCCGTCAAAACTTTTTGCCGCTCGATATTTAACTGTTCGGCGAGAAGCGGAATCACGATTTGCCCGCCGTCGCCAAACGCCGTCGTGCCGTATTTTGAAGATTGATTCTGCGCGAGCAATTCGTCGAAACTGCCGGGAAACGAAAACACGCCTTCCTGCTTCTCGACAAAAGTGCCGGCATCGGCAAAAACCTGCGAGCCGTCGTCAAAACGCACGAGAACCAATTTCGATTCGCTGCCCTGCGGCGGAACGACCGTCAAATCCAAAGTTCCGCGCACGCCTTTTTCGTCGATTACGTTAAATGCCGCCATATTTGTATCGTCCATTTTTTTCTGTCCTTAAATCGCACACGTCGAAACCGACTAGCATAATTTGTGCCGAAAATTTTCTATGTTTCGACACTAAACGTTCGGACACAGGCTAACAACCGTGATACCACTGACACGACGTAAGTAATTTCGCGGTATAAAAAAGTGAATAACTAAAAACGAAAAGTGAAAAATGAATAAGAAAAAAATTCTTTCACTATTAGTTTTTAGGTTCTGTTGACATTTTATCTGAGCCAAATAATTGAACTAACCAGATGAATGA
>CAXSBF010000006.1:0-242949 GCA_964235785.1 uncultured Pyrinomonadaceae bacterium
GAAAACTAGCAGTCGCTTTCTTTTTGCTCGTTTTCAATTACTGATTCGCATATATGTTGGTTTTATGGTAAGTATCGAACAAACATGAGGAAATTCTATCTTTGACCGACTCACCGCTTTCAATTTTTGTTTCGACGTAATGTTTCTGAACTTCAAAATGATTTTTCGTCCACAATTGTTGCCAGATAGTAGGAAATTTAATTTTTATATTTTCATCCTCAGTCGCTCTTTTATAAAGCAAAAGAGCTTGTTTATTTACCGCCTTGATGATATCCAAAGCTAAATTATTGTTCGGATTTTCGATTAATTTCGTGTAATCAATATTTCCACCAACATAACTGTTTTTAGATTCAGATGAAATTAATTCACTACCAAATTTCAGGGAGTGAGATTGAGTCAAAACATGATGCAGGAAGGAAACCGATGTTGCTGCGGCGAGATCCTGATATAGATCGTTTTTCTCTCCGTCTCCCCAGTCGCAAATAGCTTTGACCAACAAACAGGGAACTTGGTGCTTATGAGCTGCTGCATAAAGACCAATTCCTTCCATTTCGCCACCGATACAAGCCGGAAACTGTTTGAACAATCGGTCTTTTTTAATTTTATTATCGAGTAAAATGTTTCCCGACAAAATTTGACCAAATTGGCTGCTGCATTTTTCGCCGTTGGGCAGAATAAATTTCCAATTGTAGATTTTATTTTTAACCAGGTTGAGTAACGCGTAATGAGACGAATATGGAATGGCGTGAGAGACGGACACTTTTCCTTCTCGCTGCCTTTCGTAAGGAACCACCGCCGTTGCCACCAAAACCTGACCCGAATGTTGTTTTTGCGAATCTTTGCCGAAGGCGATTCCCGGCATAAAAACTGCTTTCGGTTTCCATAAATTTATAGCGTTATCAGTTGCCAGTGTAGCTCCCGAAATACCGACTGTTCCCATATCGCAACGTGAAACCACCGACACAAAATTTCCGAACCGTCCTATAAAATAAGATTCGTTGTTGTGAAATCCGTGTTTAATAATTTTCCCGTCGAATGGTTTCATCGAGGATAAAACATATTTCAATTCTATTTCCGTCGCAGTCATAATCAATATATCTATTTCGGCTTGATATATTAATAAAGAGGTTTCAAGAAGCTCTGGAAACTCTGGAATATACCATGTATAATTCCTCAGATCGGATTTGTCACTATTTTCTTCAAAATTACGAAAATTCGCCATACTGATGATATAAAAATCGCGCGAAAAAATTCAAAAGTTATGTGCGGAAAAAAGGATCATTAATCAACTCTAATGATCCCTTTTCATATCTCAAAAACTATACTTAAGGGGTTATAGCTGATTAATTTTATGTCTTTGCCGATAAATTGCTTAAAATTTTCGACTTTCTGTGAAAAACGGCTTTATTTATTAAGAAATGATGCGACTGCTCCGATAAAGCCCAAAATGCCAACACTTACAAAGATTACTCGAAAACATTCCGCATACGAAAATAGTATCTTGTATTTCCTTAAATTTTGAGATTGTTGCTCTTCTAAAGTAAATATTTTGGTTTTGTGTGTTCCGTCTGCATTATCCTCAAACGGATACTGTTGCTCAAAATACTTTAAAGCATCCTCAGCAAGTTTAATCAGCGATCGATTTCGTTCATCGATTTTCCAAAAAATAAAAGATAAAAATATAATTAATAATCCAATTGGAATGCCGAGATAATTATTCTGGTAATCCTTTTGAAATGTAATAAAAAGAGAGGATGCTAAAAGTGAAACTATTATAAGATAAAAATTGAAAGTGGTTAGTCGTTGATTTGAATGAAGTTGAAAATAACTCCAAGCTTGACTCATAACGAGTTCTTCAAATTTAGATTTATCTTTGAGTATTGACATAAAACTTTGCCATCTTGAAGTTCTGCAATTTTATATAAAAATTTTAAGTGAAGAAAGTTTGTATTTGTATAAGTTAATCTAATGCCCCCTAATAATCAAACTGCCCCATTGAAAATCACTTGCTGGGTTTTCAAAATATTTCCGTTCAAATTTGCTCGAGATTAGGCATCCGAGAAAGATTACAAGATCAAATAGTTATATTAAAAACAAAGAAAGCGAAAAGGTTGAGTTTGTTTTTCAAGTTCGGTGTTTAGCCATTTAATAAAAGCGTCATCTACCCCTTTGCGGTATGCCAATTGCGGATTCCAAGTAGTACGAAATTTTGTAATTTCATCTTCCCCAATTGTCCACAGAAAATCCTT
Source organism: uncultured Pyrinomonadaceae bacterium (assembly GCA_964235785.1). Taxonomy (GTDB): domain Bacteria; phylum Acidobacteriota; class Blastocatellia; order Pyrinomonadales; family Pyrinomonadaceae. The sequence goes on from CAXSBF010000006.1 coordinate 2,250, forward strand.
AATTGACCTTAGAAATGAAATCCTATGCCGAATTGTAGTCAACTCACGCATCAAGATGTAAACTGCTTCTGTGCCTGGCTCCAGATAATCAAGCCAAGGAAACTGCTTGCGAATCGGAATAACATGGTCAAGAACAAGCTTGCTACCGAAGGGAGGTGTATAATAATTTTTAACGTCTATTGTAAAACCGCGACTGGTTAGGGCTAGGGCTTTATGCAGACCCGCGTAGTCAATTCGGTTAAATTTATCAAATATATTTCCGTGTTCAACTAAAATGTTTGCTTGTCCAACCATTATTTGTAATGATTCGCCATGCACTAGCCACTGTGCCGTTGACCTGAAAGATGAGCCGGTCAGCCTTCTTTGAATAACTTCTTGTACTTCTGGAAAAATTAGTTCTGGATCATGATTACCAGCGATAAATAGAAGCTGATGCTTTTGGGAACGAGCCAGTTTTGCTAGATGATCAAAAACCTCCTACGCTGGACCAGTCAATACTTCTTGCCAAAAACATCTGTTTAGAGCGGGTAATTCTTTACTTTCGAGTACAAAAATCGACGGAAAAGCAGTGTTACGCGCCGTATTAATCAACCCATTGGTAGAAACCTGTGATTTAATTGAAATCTTGGAAAATATTCGGTTTGAAGCTAAAAAACAATTGTCAATAATGCAAAGTTTAAAAGGAGATAAATATGCAAGTAAAGCTTGTTACCAGCCCGCATCTTGACCACAGTGTTTTTCATCGTGGAATTGATGATTTAAGTCAATCACGGAATCTACGCTTCGCCCAGTGTTTTGCACCGATGGGGCTTGTATCGCTTGCAGGAGCAGGAAAAGAAGCGGCAGATATCACAATAGCCGATATTAATAAAGAAATAAACAGTAATAACCTGACTATGAGCAGAGCCTTTTACGATATTGCCGCCGAGTGGTTGATTGATTCTAATCCTGATATCGTCGGCTTTATGACGGAGTCGGATTCTTACCATCATCTGCTTCGCATTATTCAGAAAATTAAAGAAAAACGTCCAAACACAATAACTTTATTGGGCGGTGTGCACGCAACGGCGGTGCATCGTGAAACTTTACGCGATTTTCCTTCGGTTGATTTGATAGTGCGTGGCGAAGGAGAACTCGCTTTTCAAATATTGCTGGAAACTCTAAATAATGGAAAGGATTTAACAAAGGTAGGTAATCTTACTTACCTTGATAAAACAGAAATAGTGGTTAATCCCGACCTTCCCTTAATTAGCGAATTAGATGACTTACCATTTCCCGATTTTTCAGGTATTCATCTTGAAGATCAGGACGTTATCTATTTGGAGATTGGACGCGGCTGTCCTTTCAAATGCAATTTTTGTTTTACTGCTCCTTACTGGCAGCGAAAACATCGTATTAAAAGCGCGGAAAGAATAATACAAGAGCTTAGATACTTTAAAGATGAATACAGAAGAACAGATTTTAATTTTACTCACGACTTATTTACAACCGACCGGCGATGGGTAATTAACTTTTGTAAGGAACTATCAAACAGCGATTTGAAGGTAAGCTGGACTTGCAGTTCAAGAACCGACACCATTGATGAGGAGCAGATATATTGGATGAAGCAAGCAGGATGCCGAGATATTTATTTCGGTGTGGAAACAGGAACTGAGGAAATGCAGAAACTAATTAATAAAAGGCTCAATCTCGAACAATCACGACAAATCATATCGAAAAATACTGAAGTCGGAATCAGTGCAACCGTAGGATTTATAGCCGGCTTGCCGAAAGAATCGGATGTTTCGCTTCGGGGAACATTAACCGAAGCCTTATATTATTTGAACAACTCAAACACAACGGTTCATCTCTTCGGTTTTTGTCCGTATCGGGGAAGCCCTAATTTTGAAAATATTAAGAATGAATTGGTATTCGATGAGCATTTTGTTGACTTTCCGTTACCCGCAGAAATTCATAGCGAGAATTGTAAGTTAATGAAAGATAGCTTTGATATTTTTACACGCTATTCGCGCATGAGTGTCTATAAAAATCTTCCCCTTGGTGTAGTGCGAACGGCTGATGAGTTTTTTCCTATTGTTAATGCAATACCAAGGTTGGTATTACAAATTTATTCTTTAATTGAAGACCCATTATTGATTCTGGAAAGGTGGAGCGATTGGATTTCTTCTCTGAATGTAAAAAGAAATATAAATAGGGCGCGTTTATATCAAGGGACGGTCGGAGATTTTCTTGATTTTTTAGAAGACCTATTAATTGAAGAAAATATTGCTGATGAAGCAATAAGTGAAATGATTCGTTGGGAAAGAATAAAGAATATGTTTCGAACCGGAACGTACCAGTTAAGTGACAAACCTACACAAAATAGCAATTTAAATAATATGTTATTTAGCAATCCGTCAGTATATACAGCTCAGTTTCGACATACGGACAAATTTTTGAATCCTGGAGCAAATAGTTTTTCAGGTGAAAGGACATTTGCTTTTTATAAACGCTGTGATGGAACTCCCTCCGTAGTAAATATTGAGCCTCTTGCAAAAACTATAATATCTGTTGCATTAAAAGGTATAAATGTCAGAACTTTCCCGGAAATGTTTTTATCAAGCGCAGGAAGCGACTACGAGTTTATCAGCAAAAATCACAATTCTCTAGAAGAATTAATAAATCAACTAAAAACTTTGAATTTGCTAGTTTCAAATAAGGAGATAGCATCATTTTACACGTAGAAAATTCTCTCTATTCCTCACAAGCTTGAAATTTTAATAGTCGAGTCCGGTAAATCCGCTAACATTATTGCGATAAAATTTGGACTTAACTAGAATTAATTTGAACAGCATTCAATTGGTCTGTGGATGAGACATGTTTCATAGAAGACTTATTAACTAATTAATTATTCTAATTATTTATCTGTACTGCTTTTATTTGTGTGTCGTTAATGGGAAAAGTACTTTGTACAAAATTGAAAAAGTAAACATTAACGTTATTAATAGAAAACCTTGATAAAAGCTACTTAATTATTTAGGTGCTTACCGCCTCAAACAAAAACTAATGTTTTTTGACATCTCTAAAGACGGTTGGAATGTCAAGCCAACCTCCTCTCGCATCGCCATTCGGCAACTTTGGGTTTTGACTATATTCTTTGACAATTCACTTTCGTTCATTTTATCTGCCTTGTTGTTTGGTCTGATTTTTTAACGTGGTTCAGATTGATCTGGTAAAGCCATTATCGGTAGCCCACTCGATTCATCTCTCCGGGCATCTTTTAAGGCACAAGTTAGTCGCGTGCTGTCTTGCCCCTGATGTATGGATTCGCGCTCACTTCTCCGCGCTCGGAAGAAGCGGGTCGGCTAGCTCTATCACCCTGCGGTCACCTCAGACCTTGTCAGAAAACGAGCATTACCAACTGCGACGCCACGCCGGTCAAACTCATCTGCGGTGATGTTGTCCCGCAGCATAATAGCGAGTTTGACAAGAAGTTTACGAGCCGTTGCCGTTTTTGCAACGGCTATCGGTTTCCGTTTTGCAAGTCCTTTGTAAAAGGCTTTGAGTCGCACGTCATATCGAATGACGATATTTGCCAATTGTCCGAGCAATCCTCTGAGCAGCGGCGAGCCTGCCTTACTGATTCTGCCGAAACGAGTCTTGCCCGCACTTGATTTCTCTAATGAATCCAAGCCGGCGAAAGCAACCACCTGCTTGGAGAGTTTTTCAAAACGCGACACATCGCCCAAGGTGTTGACTGTCGCTAAAGCCGTCAGATAACCGACTCCGCGCCGGGTCATCAATAGTTGCACTTACTTGTCAGATGATGCTTTTCTATTAAGCCAGCTCTGAAGTTCACGAATCTGTTCAAAGAACGAATTGGTGAATGGTCAACAACGATTATAGTTCATCGCCGCGAGAAACCGTCTTTATAACATCACCCTCTTTTTGACTTCTAAAACTATCTGATTATATGGCTTTCCCGCACCTGTTTTTCGGGGGTTTATTGACACCCGGAAAATCTTTTTTATTTTATCGAAAATAAATGTGCAAGGTTTTGCACTTTTTGTCATAGACATTCGGAAACAAAATAATTAGCACATCTCAATTCTGATAATTTAAGCAAAAAATAAAATAAAATTTATCTAGATTGTAAAAATCGGCTTGACAAAAAAAATTGAAACAAGTTAAAATTAGTTCAATTTTTAACAGACAAGTTTTCTTTTGCAATTATAAATTTAACGAAAAAGTTCTGGTTTCTTTCTCCCAATCGATTCGCGTAAATTGCTTAGAAGATGTTCTGAATAATCAGGTTGTTTTGACCGCTCAGGAAATAAGACGTAATGCTCCCAAGCAATCTCTTTAATTCAAGCGCTACACCCGTTGCTCCCAGGCAATCTGCCCAAGAGCAGACGCGGTGTTTTTTGTTTTGGAGCGGAAGAAAGTTATTAATGGCTCAGAGATGAAATTTGAACGGATTTAAACGATTGAGACAATTTGAAATTAATCAGTAATCAGAAAGAAGTAATAAGTAACTTGAAAGTAACAAAAGGGAAGCAAGTTGAAAATTAGAAAATAGAAAAGTCCGACCAATGACTGTCATCATCGACCGGACTCTTTTTGATAGAAATCATCAGCTCATTCGAGAATGCGCCTTCGATGCCTAACAAGCAGCCCGCATCGTAACGCATCTTGAAGCTAAAGACAAGCGGAAAAAGAGTTTGTCTAAGGAAAGCCAGAGATGCGTTGTCTGTTTTTACAACCAATCCCGACGAATCCACAAAAGCTGAAGAATTACGCAGAGGAAATACGCCTGTCCGAAGAGGTCGAAGTGTATTTGTCTTCAAAGACCGGTTATTGAGTTAGTAGATTTAGGATTGACGTTCAATCAAACAGGACAACAGATTGTTGTCTGCCGGTAAGAATCGCAATCTGGAAAGCAAGGAAAATATTATGTTTCATAAATCATCTCCATTAGGATTAAGCACCGCTCAAGCTAAAGACAAAAAACTTCAACTCCTGCAAGAAAAACAAGAAAAAGAGCAATCAGAACTGCGCCGATCACGTCGCTCTTTTGCAGTTCTTGGAGTAATGGTGGTGTTGGTTTTTACGATTGGCGCACTCGCCAACTGGCGGAGCAGCAAAAGTAATAATGTCAGCAACTCTGCGAGTTCTTCATCTGCTTTAGCCGGGCAACCCGCCGGAATGCTGTTCGCGCCGCCACCGACGCTGCCTGCCAGTGTGCCGAGCAAGGAATACGTCTATGCCGGGAGCGCGCTACTGGCTACCGACGAGCCGTTTCGTCAGCCGCCCGATGATTTTGCCGTCTGGCGCCCACGCAACGGCACCTGGTATGTGATGAATTCGCAGCAGCAGACGAATACTCAGCAGTGGGGTCAAACGGGTGATGTTCCCGCGCCCGGTGATTACGACGGCGACGGGAAAACCGATTTTTGCATTTATCGCCCTTCTTCAAGCGGTTCGGTCTGGTATGTCATCAGAAGCAGTGACGGCGGAAATGATTACTATTATCTCGGAGGCGCGACCGACCGTATTGCCCAGACGGACTATGACGGCGACGGACGGACGGACGCGGCGGTATTCGAGAACGGAACGTGGACGATTCGCTACAGCTCGACCGGCAGTAACGTTATCAGCACGTTCGGACAAACGGGTGATGTTCCCGCGCCCAGTGATTTTGACGGCGACGGGAAAGCCGATCTTTCGGTCTGGCGTAACAGTTTGGCTGCTTTTTGTGTGCATCGAACCACTGACCCTCAGAATGATGTTGTTTTCTCAATCGGTCAGTCCGGCGATATACCGGTCGTCGGCGATTATGACGGCGACGGGCGAGCCGATTACGCCGTGCGGCGACCATCTGATGATACATGGCGAATCCGCAACAGCTCGACCGGCAACATCGATAGTATAACTTGGGGGCAGAGCGGTGATTCATTCGTGCAGGGCGATTATGACCACGACGGTAAAACTGATGTTGCCGTTTGGCGATCATCGAACGGCACATGGTATGTTCGCAAATCGACCGATACGACTCTGTATGCCGTCCAGTGGGGAGCAAAGGGTGACACTCCCGTCCCGGCTCCCTACCGGAGATATTCCTAAGATTGCAGAAGACTATGACGAAAATCCGAAAACGGATAAATCTATTCGTTCCCGGTGTATAAAAAATAAACCTTAAAAACAGAGAACAGAGACAGGAAAAGAAAAGAGAAGAGGAAAAAAAGATGCGTTCAAATAATTCAGCGGCTCCAAATACTCAAGCCACCAATCAATCCATGATGAGAAGGGTAAGCGGCATTATTTCAAAAGGCTCGAAAAAAGAGGCAAACTGGCTGACGCTCGGCGTAACCGGCAAACAATGGCTGGCAAGCCTGATGATCTGTACGATGCTTTCTTCGGTGTTCGCTCTGCCGGTGCGAGCGGCAATTGAGACGAACGCCTACCAAGCTGCTTTGGCAGCCAGAAGTAATCCTAACAACTTTGAGACGGTCAATGAGCCGCTGCCATTCTGGAAGGAAGCGTGGATGGACTTAAACGCGAAGACCGAAGCCTGGTTAACTCCGATGAGAGCGGTCAATGCAGCTTATAAAGACTCTGATGATAAGGACGCAACCAGCACGGATAAACCGAAAACTAGCAAGCCATCCTCCAAAGAAATGCTGGAAAGACGAGTAAAAACGCTCGACATCCAGATTGATAAGAAAAAGAAGATCATCGTCGGTCAAACATTTCTCCTAGTCGGCATTGCTCAGGATGCTGACGGAAAAACAATCAACGGTATCATCCCAAACTGGATTAGTTCGAATCCCGAAATTCTAAAAATTAACGAAAACGGGCAAGCCGTCGCTTTGAAAGCGGGAACGGTTTCGTTGAAAGCCGGAGCGGGCGCCGCCGAAAAGGAAGTAACCGTCAAAGTCGAAGCGAACGAGAACACATCAAAAGAAAAAGTCTCTAAAAATGCCCCATCATCTTTAGCTCTAAAGGCAGCTAATATTGCGTTTGATGTGACTCCTGAGCAGGCGGATCGTCCTATCCTGGATAATAGTGAATTACCGGTGTTGGTTTCGCCTGATGATAACCTGGGAAGCCCCCCGGGACAAACTGAGCCCGTATCAAGCATTCGAGCCTCCGCGACAAAAACGAGAGATCGTGCCGGCATCGGCAATTTCAGCTTCGAGCTTCCCGTCGCCTCGCTTCCGGGGCGCGGGATCAGCGCGTCAATCGGTCTGTCTTATAACAGTCAATTGTGGACCAGAACTGGCTCCGCAGCGAATTATCAATACACGTATAATGTTGACGGCAACTGGATGGGACCCGGGTTTCAAATCGGTTATGGATACCTAGATACATATACTGCCTACGGTACTGTGCCGACTCAACTGATTTTGACTGACACCGATGGAACTAGACATCAACTTGATTTGACGGTTGCAAGCGGCGGACACGCCTCCTATGAAAGTAACGATGCCTCTTTCACGAAAAGCGACATCACCTACAACACAAGTAGTAACGCGATTATTAGTACAACTGTCACCTATACGGATGGAACAAAAGTTCTTTATGGTGCTGCCAATCCGCAGAACAGGCATTTTCCGGACAGGATTACCGACATCCAGGGCAACTATATTTCGATCAGTTACCTGACGGGTGACCAGGTGGGGAAAATCGCCTCCGTCACAGATACACTCGGACGGAATATTGTCTTTCATTACGATACGACAACCGAGCAGAATCTGATCTCGGTCACCGTTCCCGGCTACAATAATTCGTCGACGCCGCGCCAGACAATCCGTTTCTACTATGAATCTTTAACCCTTCAAGCTCAAAATTCTCTAGCTCAAAATCGATTTGCCGGAACGATTACCGCACCGCCAGCGGTGACGGTTCTCAAATATATTTATTACCCGGGATCGAAGACAGGCTTTCGTTACGATTATTCGGCTGCTTACGGGATGATCTATAAAATCACCCGGCTTGACGGTATGCAGGTAACCAACTCCCCTTCCAACCCTGACACGCCGGACGCGGTCATCACAACTTCGGGAGCATATCTGGAGTCAGCAACTACTCATTACGATTACCCCAGATCGGATGTTAATTTGACTGCGGCAGCGCTCACCGACGTGCCGAAATATTATAATCGAACCGACGACTGGATCGGACGCGATACATCGGCAACCGCCCCGAATACCAATTATCTACAGACTGAAAATATCAACTCGACTACTCATGTTGGCACGCAGACGATGACGGTCACTTCACCAAACGGATCGATCAATGCATCGATTTCAATAGTTGATCCCGGCGTGTGGGATGACGGCTTGACTAAAGAAACATCCGTGACCAGTTCCGGGCGGACTATTCCCTGGGCAAAAACGACTTTTGAGTGGGAGCCGTCTACCGCTACCACTGGCAGACGAAATCCGCGGGTCAGTAAAATTATTCAGACGAATGAGGTAGGACAGGCGAAAGCGACGGCTTTTACCTATGACGATTACGATAATCCGACGATTGCCAGTGAATATGATTTTGATCCTACCGGTCAGGCAACAACCGAGTTAAGAAGAACTGAAACCACGTATATCACGAGCGGCGACTGGATCGCCAATCGACTTGTGCATCTGCCGCTCTCGGTTAAAAAGATTGTCAATGACGCGGTTGTATCCCGCACCGATTACGAGTATGACCATAACGCTCTGACTGACCGAGCGAATATCATTCAACACGATTCAACTTATAGCTCAAGTAATACGCAGTCGAATGCTCGCGGCAACATCACGAAAACAACGACATTTATTAATCCGACTAACGCCACAGTTAACCCGACGGACGCGAACGATTCGGTGACAACGATGAATTACGACATTGCCGGTAACGAGACACAGGCGACCTTGAATTGCTGCAATCTGAAAACCTGGACCTACGACAGCACAAATAATACCTATGCCTATACGATTAGCGAAATCACCGGAACGGACGTACAACTGACAACCAGCGCGACGTATGATTTCAATACCGGCTTGGTGAGAACATCTACCAATGAAAACAACCAGCCGACGACATATGATTATGAGTCTGATACTTTAAGACAAAGTAAAGTCACCTACCCGGACGGAGGAGGCTACGTCCAAACCGAATACAGCGATAAATTAATTACTACGACATCGCAACTCAGTCCAGGCTATGTCAAACAGACGACGCTTCTCGATACCAACAAGACCGTTCAGAGCTACAGCTATTATGATGGAAATGATGCACCAATCAGAAATGCGACGCAAACGCCGGACGGGTGGAGCATCTCGGCGACGGTGTATGATCCAATCGGAAGACCAAAGAAAACTTACAATCCGTTTTATGGCTTGACACAGACCGATACTATACCCAGCAACCTGAAATGGATTGAAGTTACCGTTTACGACGGCTTGGATAGAGCGACGCAGGCAAAACTCCAGGATGGCACGGTTTTTAATACATACTACAACGAGGCGGCGGTAACATACACGGATCCAGCCAACCAGCAAAAGCAGGGAACGGCGACGAGAGTAAAAGATCAGGCTGATAAGGAAACGCGCCGAGTTGTCGACGCGCTCGGGAGAGTGATCAGAGTTGATGAGCCGGACGTGGTTACCAATTCGCTCGGCAGTATCACTTCTCCCAATCAACCGACTTATTACTCGTATGACGGTAATGATAACTTAACAAAGGTCAGTCAGAGTGCCAGTACTACAACGCAGGAAAGGCGATTCAAATACGACGCGCTTTCTCAATTGATCGCTGAAAAACAGGTCGAAGCAATTGCAACTCTCGATGATAGCGGGACAGTGGGAACTCCAGACGCTAATAACAAATGGACGAAGGTTATCAAATATAACGCACGCGGAGATGTCACTGACGGTTACGATGCTAGAGGAGTACACACCCATATCGATTACGACGGTTTGAACAGAATCTGGAAGATAAATTCTTCTGATGATTCACCGAAAGTTACCTACACTTATGACCAATCCAGAACCGGCTTTTATAATAACGGTGCATTGACCAGAGTGGAAACGGCACAAAACACCACCAATCCGAGAGCTGATACGCCCGATACGGCGACCGAGTTCGATTACGATAAGATCGGCAGAGTCCGGCAGCAACGACAGACAATCGGTACTCAAACCTATAACCTGGGCTACGGCTACAATCTTGCCGGTCAATTGACGAGCGAATCTTATCCATCGGGCAAAGTTATCACCACAGGTTACGATGACAATGGTAGATTAGCGGATATTGCCGACCAGTCGAGGACTTACATGAGCGGCTTGCAGTATCAGGGCAAGGGGACATCTTTGAGTTCGATGAATTTGGGCAATGGCACCAGTCAGACAATGACGCTGAATGATCGCTTGCAGATAATTTCGCAGAGCTTGAGTAAAGGTACGAACGTCTTGCAGAAATATGATTATGGTTACGGGCAGATTGATGCAAATGGTAATCTCGTTGCAACCAAGAACAACGGACAACTAGCAAAGATTGATTCTATAATCGGAACGGCACAACAATGGACACAGAAATTCAGCTACGACGCAATCGGCAGACTTTCAAGCGCTAATGAGTATCGCGGCGATACCGGGACTTTGAGCTACGCTCAGCAGTTCGATTACGACCGGTTCGGTAATCTATACCGCAAAGCACAGAACAATCAAACCGGATTACTTATCACACCAATTGAGGACTCCGACATTAGTAAAACAACCAACCGATTTACCACCGGTACTGCTTATGATAATGCGGGCAATGTCACTCAGGACACGAAGTTTCGCAGCTTGAATCTGTCTTATGATGCTAACGGGCGAGTGTTCAAAACATCGAATACGGACAATACCAATCCGGCGAATTCTGTTTATGACGCGGCAGGCAATCGTGTTGCTACGCAGGTCGACGGAGTATGGAGCTTCTTCATTTATGACATTGGCGGTAAACTCGTTTCTGAATACGGCGGCTTGGCGGCGATGGACGAAGGCGGAGTAAAATATGTGATGCAGGATCGTCAAGGCTCGGCGAGAGCGATATTAAGCAACACCGGTACGGTGCAATCAAGAATGGATTTCACGGCTTTCGGCGAGGAGATAGGCTTCGGCGTCGGACTCAGAACAACCGGGCAAGGATTTGGGGCAACTAACGGTTTCAGTCAGAAGTATGGTTTAACAGAAAGAGACAAGGCGACTGGTCTTGACCATACCTGGTTCAGGAAGAATGAAAATCGTGCCGGAAGATGGATAAGCCCCGATCCGTATAACGGATCGATGAATCTGGGAAATCCGCAAAGTTTTAACAGGTATGCTTATGTGCAAAATGATCCGATTAACCTAGTTGATCCGAGCGGCTTGTTTGAGGCATGTATTCACAAAGCAATGACGAAATTCTTGGCAAAACTCGGTGGGCTTAGTGATGAGGCATCAGATAAGCTAGCTCATTTTGCCAGCGGTGAACAAGGTGGTGCGGACTCATTTAAGTATTCGGCGGCTAATCCAATTAACTTTGTTGAAGCCATTGTGCGGCAGGGACCTTCTAATAACATTCATTTTGCCAGCGAAGCCAGATTGCAGAGAGAAGAAGCAGCCTTCCAAGGATATGTTGATAGTAGAAATTATAAACAAGCAGGTTTTGTGTTGCATTCAATTGAGGATGTTCGCGGCGCGCACCAAGGCTTTCATGCGCCGATTGGTCATCTTGTACCAACATTACTATCAATGATTGGAATTGGAGAAAATCCGGATGCTGTTATCGGAGACGCAAAATTTTTGCAAGCTGCTAATGAGGTGCTTCAAGTAGTTTCTAATAATAAGGATGCCTCTCTCACTGCACAACAAGTAAGAGACTTAATCAAAGCCATCCGCGACGGATGCGGAAAGAAAGCTAAACACTTTACTTTTATTGATCCTCCTGTGACTGGCGGCGGTAGCGGCGGCGGCGAGACAATCTCTTATATTGGCGGAGGATGGAGTCAGACTGACTGGATATTCTTTTTGTTGGATCTGTTAAGTCAACAACATCAGCAGATTAGGTCTTTGTAAGTCATAGGTAAAATGACTGTAAAATGTAATAAATTTTAGCTGTTGAATGGCTGATCAAGAGTTGCTAGACGGAAAAGGGTAATGCAGTTCAAAATCGCTATCGAGTGCGCTTGTGCAAAGACGGCGCACAGAGAGCAACTTACAGTTGAAATTTTGCAACTTAAGAGAATCTCGTCTGATGCGAGAATAAATTTATGAAACTAATAATTTTATTTCTATGTTTGATAAGTTTTGCGCCGTGCGTGATTGCTGTGCAAAAGTATAAGCATAAATCAGAAATCGAAATTGCGGGGATAACTCCTGCACAGCGCGTAGATGAGTGGGTAAATGAGGATATGCATCATAGATTTGATGTATTGGATACTCAAAGAGATTTGATCAGAAAATATATTTTAAGTGATGCTTTGAAAGCTCTGCCGCGCTTGATTGAGATTATGGATGAATATGATCCGGTGCGGTTTCGTGAAGGAAAAAGAGGCGTGCGGTATGATGCTTGCTTTCAAATGCTCGGCTTTATAGATAATTTTGCCGTTCGACTACGTGCGTCAGAGGAAGGTAGACGCGCAATAGACGCGCTTGACCGCTCAATTGGACGAATGCGCGCGGCTGGTTATGCGGTAAAGAAAGATGGTTATGATTGGAATAACGGCAAATTTGAAATTGCGGTAATTGATCTTAAAGACGCCCAGGGAGTCAATGATAGAGATGATGACATCAAGGAAAACCTTCGGTTTTTATATAAGATTACAGTGTCGGATGCCGAATTAGTTGAGTTAAGCAATTTTCTGACAGCACATTATCCTGAATATCCGAGTTGGAGCGAAAGGTATGGCGTGAAGGATAATACGCGACTCAATGATGCCGGGTATCCATTATGGATTTATGTCTTTGAAAAGCCGGAACGTTACTATAAAGCATACTTAGAGTTCAAAGAGATAAGGCATTAGCAGAGAGGTGTTTTAAGACATTTCTTTGCTTTAATTGGCTTTGCCTATAAAGTCTGATTTGCCCATAAAGTCGAATTTGCTATACAAGATTTAGCGGCTTTACGAATTTTCAAAACAAGACTTTATAGGCAAAGCCGCTTTAATAACTCAAAATTAACCAAACACAGCAAAAAAATAAATATTATAAAAGATGCTTTTTAGATTCTTGGAATAATAAGTCGAATATCTCGGTTTTTGAGTTTACTAAGTAAAGCATACTTATTTTTAAGCTGATGAAGTCAACATTTAATCACTCAGATACCGCTTTATTCAATGTCATAAGGGAGGATTTATTATATGTTAATCAAACTTTTTTTAGCCCTTTTTATTTTGCTAATACCGTTTATAACAATTGTGCAAGCACAAACTTCAAATGAGAAGAGAATCAGTTTTACGGTTCCATCTGCTCCCTGGAGTCTTACCTTGCCCAAAGATGGTTTGGTTGTCGAAGAGCCGGAATTCAAACCAGATGGTCGGTCGGGTTATTTCTCGATGAATGACGAGAAGACTAAAATGACTATCTCTTTTTATATCGAACCGGCTAGAGATTGCAAGGATAGTAGGTCTTGTCGGGATATGGTCTGGAAAATTGGTAATCCAGCCTGGGAAAAGCCACAGAACATTATTCAATCCGAAATTGAAGGTGCGAGTTATTTCGAGTTTTTGATCCCATCTTTTCAAGGCGCAGCCGTTAGGCAGCAGAATATGTATGTTGAATTTGTGAAGGATGGCTTTTGGATTGATCTTCACCTGTCAAAGTTGCTTTATAAACCGCAAGACCACGAATTATTTGAGCGAGTAGTCAAATCTATAAAATTTGAGCCGAAGAAGACGCAGGTTGCGAAGTAGAAATTATTACTATTCTAAAAGTAAAAAGGAGAATAAAAATGAAAAATTTGTCCTATGCATTAGTAATCTTTATGTTTGGAGTTTTCTTTTCGTCGGTCACGCCAGCGCAAGATAAGTCCGAGAAAAAATCCAAAGATGACTCATCTAAAGTCATTCGCAAATACATCGGCGAAGGCAGCGCTCTTTTCTCGAAAGGAGATTATCAGGGTGCCATAAAACCCTATCAGAAAGCTCTCGATTTAGAGGACAAAAATCCTACGCTGGAAAAGTCGATATGGAGAGTGCTGGTCGATAATTTGGGAATGGCTTACGGAATTTCAGGCGACTTGAAAAAAGCGAAAGCGACGTTTGAATACGGTTTATCGAAAGATCCTGATTATCCAATGTTCCATTACAATATGGCTTGCACCTTTGCCGAAATGAATGACGAGGACCAGACTATCGCTTATTTGAGAAGCGCTTTTAAGAATAAAGAAAATATGATTGCAGGTGAAGTAATGCCCAACCCAGCAACAGATGATTCGTTCGCGCGATTTATGAAGGACGAGAAATTTCTTAATGCTATAAAAGAAATCAAGCGCTAATATTTGAGGTTTATAATACTCGGGACTGTAAAGAAAGCAGGAGGCTATAAGAAATTTTGTGTAAATCGGGATTAAAGACTGTTCGTCGCTGACCGCAAACAGGACATTAAATGTCTCTTTTGTCTCACGAAAATGACGCAGATAATTATCTAATTTTCCCCTGAGGACTTTCGGGGCTTGGGTGCCACGCTCATTTTCTAAATACCAATCCGCGCGACTAAAGGCAAATTTTCCGTCGTGGCGAAATCCTTTAATGGCTCGTCCTTCGCCTTCCCACAAAACTATTTGTCCGGTTAAAATTAAGGAAACGAAAATATCTCCGCAGCCCTTTTCATGATCGTATTTAAACCTGTGAATTTCAGCGGTCGGAGGCTCGTAACCTTTTTCCTTGACGATTCTGTGTTTACTTAAAGACCAGAACTTGTCTTTGCCGGGTTCATAATTTTTAGAATGTAATAGGCGTTCTCTCTAGCGTCTTGAGATTTTTCATCACCCGCTGGTAGGCTTTGTTTCTGCTGTCGCTGGCGTATTCCTGCGGGTATAACAGCGGGCTATCTGTTTTCCGGTAAGATGCTTTTCGAGGTTGAGCGCGCGGAGTATTTTCTGATACGGTTCTATCATTTATTCGTCGGCTGATTTGTTCTTTGATTTGTTCTTTGGTTAAGTACCATTTTTGACTTAAAATTTCCTGTATATAAGATTCAAATTGCTCGTCGCTGACCGATACAGGCGGCACGTCGGGGATTCTGATTCTGACGGGAGATTCCTTGTTTTTCTTTATATTATGGCGTATTGCTTCGGCAAGTTTTGGTTGGCGTAGGAAGCCAGCAGCGGCGGAATATCGCCGCCGTAGCCTAAATCTTTAATCATCTCAAGCCGGTCATCATAGCTTGGCGTATTAAACATTACCTTGATTCTCGCGCCCTGCTTGATGGAATTTAATACCTTTCTGTTCTCGAACTGGTTAAAATAATGATGTGCTAAGATAAGGTGAATCCCGACCTTCCTTTTATACGACAGAACCGTATCTATTTGCGAGGTGGCAAAACGGGCTGCTTCATCCATATACAGATAAAAATCCCGCTTTTTTACCCCTCGCGGATCGACTTCAAACAGAGTATCGGCAGCTTGAATGATTTGCGAAATAACCATCACCCCGATTAGGCGGGCTTCCTCCTGATTGATAAATTTACCGGGGAACAAATTGACTAATACCGTCCAGCCCTCGGAAATCATTTTAACGAAATCAACTCCTCAGGGAAGAGGAAGAACACCGACGTATTGAATAACGGGAGGTAAACATTCCCTACTCATTAACGCGACGTCTTTGGGGTCAACTATCATTTTATTTCAAAATTTTTTGTTTTCTGTTAGAATCCAAAAGAAATTCACTGATAGGAGTTGTGCGGTTAAAGCTTGGTAAATGGCTGAAACACAAGAGATTACTAGTTTATTGTTAGCATGGAACAAAGGGGATGGTTCTGCTCTTGCTAAGTTGATGCCTTTGGTTGAAAGTGAATTGCACCGCATTGCCGCCCGATATATGCGACGGGAAAATTCCAACCACACTTTGCAAACCACTGCGTTGGTCAACGAAGCTTATCTGAAACTGATTGATCAACGACAAGCTAATTTCCAAAATCGTGCTCACTTCTTTGCCCTTTCCGCCCAAGTTATGCGGCGGATTTTACTTGATCACGCCAGAAATCAGAAACGGTCTAAAAGAGGCGGCGGGGCGGAGCATCTGGATATTGCGGAAGTTGCGGTAGTTTCTCCAAAATTAAACGAAGACATAATTGCCTTGGATTTAGCTCTCAAAAAATTAGAAGACTTTGATCCGATCAAAGCTAAAATTGTCGAAATGCGTCATTTCGGCGGGCTGGAAGTTAAAGAGGTGGCAGAAGTTTTACACGTTTCAGAAATTACGGTGATGCGTCACTGGAGGTTAGCAAAGGCTTTCCTGAGAAAAGAATTGGAAGAATAATTTGATAGCTCTACCTTAAATTTGTCGCGTAAAGTTCTAGAAGCGAAATTTTAGTTGTCTCATATGAATCCGACGAAATGGCAAAAAATTGAAGAACTTTTTAATGCTGCCTTTGAACTCCCGACGGAAAAGCGAGCTGCGTTTTTGGATTCTGTTTGTAAGGATGATGAGTTGAGAAGCGAAGTCGAATCCTTACTCAAAAATGCTGAAAAAGAAGACTCCTTTTTAGGCAAACCAAATCTTTCATTGGGTTTCGCCGTTCTTAGTGAAGAACAAAAACATTTACTTATTGGCAAAAAAATCGGACGTTACCAAATTATTCGTCTTCTTGGCGAAGGCGGAATGGGTGAGGTTTATCTGGCAGAAGACTTGCAGTTGAATCGACACGTTGCGCTCAAATTATTGCCTGCCTTTTTGATTAAAGATGACGAAAGTATAGCTCGTTTTCGAAAAGAAGCCCTTGCCGCATCCGCCATTTCACACCCGAATATCGCTCATATTTATGAAGCGGGAATCGAAGGAAATCATCGTTTTATTGCGATGGAATTTGTCGAGGGAAAGACCTTGCGGGAATTAATTAAGCAGAATAAATTGGATGCCGTCACGTCTCTCGATATTATTTGGCAAACGGCAAATGCTCTCACCTCTGCACATCAGGCAGGAATCATCCACTGCGACATCAAACCCGAAAATATAATGATTCGCAGTGACGGTTATGTTAAGGTTTTGGATTTCGGAATAGCAAAACTTTCAGAACGGTCTGCGTCAGGGCAAAAATTAAGCGTCAGTTCAAGGGAAAACAGTCTGCAATCTG
The DNA here is from genome assembly GCA_964235785.1 of uncultured Pyrinomonadaceae bacterium. Lineage (GTDB taxonomy): Bacteria > Acidobacteriota > Blastocatellia > Pyrinomonadales > Pyrinomonadaceae. The sequence continues at coordinate 19,526 of CAXSBF010000006.1, forward strand.
CAAGCCACAATCTGCAAGCCACCAGCCCCGGTTTAGTGATGGGGACAATGGGCTATATCTCGCCGGAACAGTTAAACAACAAAGCTGTGGATTTGCGAACGGACATTTGGAGTCTGGGCGTTGTTCTGTATGAAATTTTGTCGGGTAATAAGCCGTTCAGAGGTAAAATGCCCGAGGAAATCGGCAAAGCTATTCTACATAACACCCCACCGCTGTTTTCTGTTTCAGCCTTTGATTCCTATAACAACACGGCATTGCAAAAAATTCTTACTAAAACACTGGATAAAAAGGTGGCAGACCGTTATCAATCGACGAGCGAGTTGTCACAGGAGCTCAGGGAATTAAAACAAAAACTTGAATTTTCTCAACAATTTTCGACGGGTGAGATAAATGGCGAAAGAAGTTTGCCCAATTTCGGCACAATTGAGCAAACACAGAGTACGAGTTTTATCACCAAATCAAAACTATTTTGGAATCAGCAGAGCCTTTCACGAAAAACCTTGTTGTCGGCGGTGTGCATCGGGATTCTGACCTTTGCTGTTGGAGTTTCATTCCAATATTTCAGTCGTTTTTATGCTAACAAAGCATCAAGATTCGAATCATTTTCACCTGATACGCGTGAAAAATGGCAAATTTCGACTTTGTTCGGTATCAGAAAAAAATCGCATGGGTTAATTCCTTCCGTTTCGTTTTCGCCTGACGGTAAATCGATTGCTTTCGCGATGTCGGCGGAAGGAGCAATGGGAATTTACGTCAAACAATTAAACCAGAATGAGCCGACAAGACTCACTGATGACAAATGGAATAATCAAACACCTGTTTGGTCGCCGGACGGTCAGCAAATCGCCTTTGTTTCTAACCGCGACAATAAAAGTGCCATTTGGACGATTTCGCCAAATGATCGAACACCGGTCTTAAAAACAAATTTGGAGATGGATTTTAATTTGTGTCAGCTTTTGAAATGGAGCAATGATGGGAAACGACTGTATTTTCAAAAAGGCAGGGCGTTAAAAACTATCGAACTGGATTCCGGAAAAATTGAAGACATTAGTTTTCCAGTGGCAAACGTAGGCTCGGAGTTCAGCCTTTCTCAGGATGAATCTTTAGTTGCTTTTGTTAATTTGGAAGGAGAAACGGGGATGTTGTGGATTTACAGATTAAAGACTGGAGAATTAACTGAAATTAATAATCAGGTAGATACAAACTTTTCTCCAGTTCTTTTACCTGACAATAGACGACTTATCTTCAGTTCAAATCAAAACGGAAATTCGCAGCTTTATATTACTGATCTTGTGAGCAAAAAAAAGACTCAGATTACGTTTGGCGATACTAATTTCTTTTCTTCCGCCGTTTCGGCTGATGGAAGGAGAATAGTTTCTGTTTCAGAAACTAATCTTGCAAATGTTTTTGCGTTGGATGTCAATTCCAGAAAAGAAATCAGATTAACCGAAGAGAACCGAATGCAGCTCTTTCCCGATCTTTCAAAAGACCTGACAAAGCTGGTTTTTCAAATTACCGATGAAGCTTCCGACTTCTTAAGTAGTGCTTTCAAAGTAAAAAATCTTCAAACTAACAGTGAGTCCGTTCTGGAGAATCAAACAGGTTTTTGGGCAAAATGGTCTCCGGCAAACGATGAAATCGCATATCTGCGCAAAGTTGGAGCCGACTACGATATTTGGAAAATTGATTTTGCAGATAATCAAACAAAACAGATAACATTCGGCGGCATTTCATTTGAAGGACAGTCAGTTTTACCTTTCAATTTATTGTCATCTCCTTTTGATTGGTCATCAGATGGAAGCAAAATAGCTTTTGCTGCAAATCAATCGAAAATCGCCAATATTTGGACGGTTGACCGTGACGGAACTAATTTACAGAGGTTGACCAATAATGACAATCCGAAAATACAGTATGCTTCACCGATGTGGTCGCCGGACGGCAGTAAAATCGCTTTTAATCAAAAACTTCAGATCGAATCTAATAAATCTCAATACAGTATTTCAGTTTTTACAAATAATCAGATTAAGGAAATTTTCCTTAATAATCGTAAAATCAGATTTTTAGGATGGACGGCAAAAGACAATAATCTTTTGGCTTCGGTTTATGATCCGAATGAGATCGAAATTTATGAACTTTCCGAATCTTTTGCACCAAGATTGCTGACCAAATTAGTAAAAGCGGATTTTTTCAGCTTAGTTCTTTCACCTGACGGAAACTCGATTGCCTATTCCGCCGGACGAAACGGAATTGACAATATTTTTTCCTTTTCGATAAACGGCAAGGAAAAACAATTAACCGATAACAGAGAAGACTCGTTTTTGTTTTCGGGCATCTCGTGGTCGCCCGCCGGAGACCGCGTGTTCTATTCAAAACAGTCCGGCGGAATGCAGATTTCAATGATTTCGGATTACCCGGAATCAATGGAATAATTTTATTCAAATTAGAAAATAAGGAGAAAATCTAAAATGGAATACGAAAATAAACAAATCGCAGAAGAATCTGTGGCAGAAGAACCTGTAGCAATAAACCCCGCAACAGTAACGCCCTTGGTAGTAGACCCTGTGACAATCACTTCCTCACATGCAAAAAAGTGGTATGACACAGGATTTGAATTTGCCGTCAACTATATTTATGCAAAATTAGAGTACTGGGATTCGGAATTTACTCAGACAGAATTTAAAATGTTTTGTGACATCCGTCTCGGTAATGTTATCGATGAAAAATATATGGAGACGTATAATTTTTATAAAGACCCAGAGATAATCACCTCCCCACAGGCAAGGAAGTGGTATGACTTCGGATTTATATTTGCCGTCAACTACATTCACGCATGGCTGGTTATATTAGCGAACCCGAAACTTACTCCCGCAAAATTTAAAATGTTTTGTGACAACCGTTTCGTTAATGTTATCGATTTAACGTATTTTGAGAGATTTCCGTTTTATTACAATAGCGCCGGCGACAACCCGTATGGCGCCGGACAATGTCCCGGCGATCTGCCGAATACATGTATCCCGTGCATAAATCCCACCATCAGCCCCTTCCGAAGATAAATAAAGAAAAGGTTACGTCCTCACCGTAACCTTGATTTTACAAAGTCAACCAACTATTTTGCCAAATCAAATCTGAAACGTATCAACTTTATGTTCTCTGTCTCGTCAGATGATTCGTCGTTTAAGAGTTTTGGAAAAATTGAAATGGTTGCGTCTTCAAGAGTGAATGGTTTTGAGTTATTTAATTTAGACAATTCTATAATTGTATTGGTTATATCAAATATGAAGCCTCTACTTTCAAGATTCATATTCATGTTATCGCTATCATGATGATGCGCTCCGTTCGTGCTTTCAAAAAAAGAAAATGTTGCAACATATGACGGGCTTTCAATGGAAAGGTCGGACTTGTCCGAGGAAGCATGGATAAATACCCTGACAGAAATAGCCGGATTCTCGGGCTTTTCAACTTCAAGACTCAAGAACAAGGACGGGGAAGTTGAGGAGGAATCCGAAGTTCTTTGGTTTTGAATAATTTCAATAACCGCGGCATCCAGGTTTTTCAGTATCTTTAAATTTTCGGATGTCAAATCCACGCGCTCGCGGACTTCAACTTTTTTCGGTTCGTTTACCCTGACAGTTTCGCCCAAAACTTTGGATTTTATCGAATAATCAGGTAAGTAAAGGGTTTGAATTTGGGGGCAGTCGCTCCACGCGATGGGTTTGCAGTCAGCGTAGCAATAACCAAGATATTTAAGATTAAAAGTGTCAAGAAGATTTAGAACTTGTTGACTTGTCGATGTGCCGCTGACATCATAAAATTCTCTGACTGTTTTCTTTAGCCATTTAGTGATGACTGTCGGATATTTGCAGCCAATGCCGCAACCTTCCGGTTCACAATTGGGAGAAGGTGTTATGCCTGGATGCCTTCCCATCCATTCTGACCAAAGCCTATCAATATTGGCGTGATGAAGCCAAAAGATGGGGTCAAGTGCCGCAAAATCAGGCTCTTTCATATTTCCTCCAATCTCATTATGAATTATGCCGTGAGGTCCCGTTTCTATTGGTGCGTTGATGGGTCCCATTGAATCCTCTCCGATTATTTGGTAGATGCTATTTGCATTAAGAATATGGGCAACTCTAACATCACCGAGGATGTATCCTCTCGGTTTTATACCGCGTTCCCCTGTGAAATTTGGATCCTTGCTCCAGCCGGGAGGAGTTTTAAAGGAGTTCAAATCAGCATCCCAAACGGTTGTTCCGAATGCATCCGGCATTTGGGGCGAATTAGTCCAATCCCAATATGGAAGAGCAAAATCATCATAATCGACGATATTATCCTCCATCAGAAGTTGGCGACAGATTTCTTCAAAGAAAAAAAGGTACGCGCGATGCCATGGAAGAAATAAGCTTGTTCTATGAATATTAGGAATCATCGGGTCTGCGCCACAATGTTTACGATGAATTTCCGCCTGGGCAACCCAACCCAGCCTACTTTGAGGGTTGCTTTGCGATAAGGCTTTCATCTTCGCTACCGCTTTCTTGTAATATTCTACATTTCTTTGCGCCTCCATAACCGGAGAATTAATATCATAGCGAACTCTTACTTTTTTTGTAGCGGTGGTCTTAAATTCAGGTGTCATTTGGTTACTCCCCCAATTCCGACAGCTTTGAGTAAATAGTGCCAAACTTCCGGCAACAGTCATCTCGATAAAATCGCGGCGATTCATTTTTTTCACTTTATTATCTTAATTTTCGTAATTGCTATTTGTTATGGAATGAATCTTTGAGTTTATCTTTCTCATTATTTTCCATGTTTTCTCCAAAATTTGACTTAATAGCTTCTTAAAAATCCTTTTAACTGTTTACGCGACAAAAATGCTTGAGAACTATCTTTAAAAATTCTTTCACTTGAAAAATTCCAGGAATGAAAAGTTCGTAAGGGCAAAAATAGAAAAAATCATACAAGATTTTTGTCGTAATTGCCTTACCCTCCAAAAATATCAAACTGTTATCATTTCCTTATCACTAAAAACACAAATGGCGACATGCACCGCCTCTTATAGTTTGTCGGAAGATTGATTACTGCAACTCAAAGCAAATCAAGCGACGGATTATATCAATGTTAGTGCAGCAAACTAAAGAACTCGTATAGCCATGTTACTTGTATGTTGTCAGTTTAGTGCTTTTCCAAAGAACTGATACAGAAACAAGGAAAAAGACATCTCGACAACAATAACGATTTTACGTTGAATTTGGTTTTGCGAAAGCCCTTTCTTAAAAGCCTGGCGTTTATTGAGAAAAATGATGTTTTCGTTTAGAGCAAGTTAATAATTTTTACAATTTCCACAATGAAATAAAAAATTTCGAGTCTGATGATAGTTCAATGCACGTTTTGTCGCGTAAGTAAATGAAAACGAATTTAAGCTAACTTTATACGGAAATTTATTGAAATCTATTTTTGAAAGTTTGTTTTTTCGAACCAAGCTGTTTCTGAAAAAGCTGTTATCACTAGACTACTTACTACCCCCTAATTTATAGAGGTTTGAATGTGGGCGAGAATAGCCCTTGTTAGTTCCTAGGTGTAGCCGGCAATATCGGTGACCAGTCGAACCAAGTACCTGGCATCGGACACTGCGACCGCGACAAATGCAACGGCAATCTTGACGGTTTGAAAAGGCTCTTGGATATTATCTAACCAAATGTCGCTATATCAATGATTGAGACAGATATTTTGCTTCAGCCTCAGAAACTAACAAGTAAGCAAAATACTTTGTATATCTTATCTAAAGTTTATTTGCCAAAAAATAAAGTAAAAAGGAGAAAATTATGAAGATAAATATCCCCCAATATGTTACAGGAAATAAGGTTCAGTTAGCCTATAAAGTTTTAATTCAAATTATGTTTAAAGCTATTTGTATAGTTTTTATTGTTTCGAATCTAACTACACATCAAGTTTACGGACAAACTGAAAAAATGCTGATTATAAGTCCTGAAGCCATAGAAGGAACTCTTTATAACCTCGCCTTGATTACCGGAGGAACTGCACCCTACAAATTCCAAATTCTTAGTGGTTCTTTACCAAACGGGATAAACCTGCAAAACGATGGTCATCTGACCGGGATACCAGTAAATGCCGCCGCTAGTCCAGTTGCTAAAGCAGAACCTTATCGTTTCAAACTTCGAGTTACTGACTCATCTATTCCCGCACGAGTTTCCGAACAATGGTTTTCATTAAAGGTTTTACCACCGCCTTCATTGTTTGATTCTACCGGACTACAAGTTGTTACTGCTCCTACACCAATCCCAGTACCTCCAGCACCTATACCATATATACTTACTTCCTCTACTTCTGATGAAGAAACCATTAGCTTAACTGAGGAGTTTAAGCCTGATCTTTCTACTATTTTTAATCCCGATTTGAGTTTTGTGAATGAGGTAGCGGCGCAAAATTTATTCAATAATACTTTTTTAACAGACATCTCCAATACATTTAAGGCGGGCGATTATTGTGTTGTTCATGTTATTAAATGGAAACAGCTTAAAGAGGGAAAAAGTGATCCTGAACGAGAACTTTGGGCATTGTTTGAAAAAACAAAAGACGGAAACTGGAAGGCACATTATGACCCTAAGGACAAAGACAAAAAAACATATGATACTCGCATTTTCGGCAGTAAACGGGTAGTTATTCTGCTAGTTCATTTAAATACTCCCAAAACTTGGGATGTTAAATATAAAGTTGCAGTAAACCAGAAAATCCCGGCTCCTATTCAAAATTTATTGACACTAGCTTCAACGCTTTCATCGGCGGGCGGAGGAAAGGAGCAAGCGGACACCAAAGATATTTGGGGTGCCCGGCTAATGTTAATTAAATATCCCGCGTCGGATTTAGAAGTGAAGGTAAACACTATAACTAGTAATGCTGCCGGAACTCCTGTGGAGCAGTCTAAAGAATACAGTAAAAAATATGATAATGAAGGGAAATATTATTGGGATGTAAGCGTCGGGATACCGCTGAAAAGCGTTAAGGAAGCGCAGTATAGTTCGGAAAATAACACAGTTACAACATCCGCCAAAGACCGCTTAAATGCGTATGGGTTCTTTAATGTATTTCCGATACCGGTTGATACAAAATCCAATAGCTTTTTAACTCCTCCTCATCTTGTCTTCGGCTTACCACTTGCCGGTAAACCGTTTCAACATCCTTTTCTAGGGTTAGGAACGGGTATCTACAAAACCAGTATTAAATTCAATGTTTTTGCAGGGTTTATTTTTAACCGGGAAAGAGCGCCTCGAACCTTCCAAACCGGTAATATGGCAACTTCTTCTCAATTAGAAAATGATTTACAAACACGCTGGGTAAGAAAATTTACTTTCGGGATAAATTTCCCTATCAGTCAAATTAAAAATGCTTTAAAAACAAAATAAGGAGTGAGTTATGTCGTTACCAAATCTTATCCTTAAAACCAAGCACAATATAAAGCTACCGAAGCCCTCTGATATTTCTCTGAAAGAAGAAATGAGTATTAATGGACTTCAATTTGTTATGAATTTGCAGCGACTTGATAACTGGTGCTGGGCGGCGGTTACAGAAAGCATATCATTGTTCTATATTCCGACAAGTAATTGGACACAATGCTCATTAGCAAATATCGAGTTTGATCGAGATGACTGCTGCCCTGACAATTCGGTATGCGATAGACAGTGGTATCTTCAAAATTCTCTCTCTCGTTCAGAAAATTTAGCGGATTTTTTAACTGGTAACCTTGCTTTTCAAAACATCGCCCAACAAATTTCAAACGGTCATCCGGTTGCCTGCCGAATAGGATGGCAAAATGGCGGTGGGCATTTTATCGTCATTTACGGGATAAATCAGAATGATCCTAATCAATGGTTGGAAATAGCAGATCCGATGTATGGAAATTCCAATTATCCTTATGACCAGTTTCGAAATAGTTATCGAGGGTCAGGCAAATGGACGCATAGTTATCTTACTAAAAAAGGAGTATAAAATGAGTATAATTGTTCAGGACCCTCCAGAGGGTAGTTTGGAGATTATCAAATCTGCTCTGGATACATTTCGCACTCAATCAAATTTTGCCGCAGAACTTACGGCTGAAAGTTCTGCGGCGGGAAATCTCAATCTCGCTGCTCCCCATCCTATTTATTTTGTCGGGTTAAAAGATTTAGCAAAGGGCAAATTACTTTCTACTGCCAAACTTAAGGGGTGGAAATATCTTCTCCTCAATGAAAATGAGCCGTATGCGACAGCACAGTTGAATTCTAATAGGAAAAAGTTGGTATTTTCTCACATAAATCAAGGCATTTTGGTTGAAAGAACCGTTCGTGCTTTAGCATTTGCTGAAAATCTTGAAGAGGTAAATGAGAATGACTATGAATTAAGGTTGATTGATGTGCCTGGTTTATATGTAGCTGCACTTTGGCTACATGGCGAAAATGATTTGATTATTCCATTGCTGTTAGGCTCGTTTCCGATTGATAAATTTATAGTTTACACGGAAGGTGAATTTATCGATTTACTACAAGACAAATCTTCCGCCCGGTTGCAGTTTGATGAAACTTCAACCGAGAAAGAACAAATTTGATAATTGAGAAGTTAAGGAGGACGACAATTGAAATGATTGATTTTGAACTTAAAATTGCGGCTGAAGCCGCTCAAAGATGGGCTGAACGACAAGGCAAACGAGCATCTGACGAAGAAAAACTCAAGAATAATCAACTTTCGCAGGTAGAAACACCTGAACGGATTGCCAAGAACATGGAGCGAATGACTAAAGCTCTGGTTCAGCAGGGCAAAAATTTCAGTGAGGCGATGACGGCAATTATTGATGAAACGTCTGTTTTGTTGCCTCGCCCGACGACTACATTACTCGATGACATTAGCCGGGAACGAATTATCGGTAACTCCGATTTGATGGGAATCGAGTTTTTAGAACGCGCAATTGCTGTCGGCAGATTTGTCGGGCGGGTTAATATTCGCAATGACAGCGGTGTCACGATTGGTTATGGAACCGGATTTATGGTTTCGCCTCGTCTGATGCTGACCAATAACCACGTTTTTGAGAATCTTCAAAGTGCCAAGCCCTCGCTGATTGAGTTTGATTACCAGCTTGACCGTCGCGGAGTCCAATTACCGATAGTTCCGTTTCGGCTTCAACCGGAAGTATTTTTTCTGACTGATAAGGCTTTGGATTACTCTCTGGTTGCTGTCAGTGAAAAATCTTTAAATGGTGTCCCCATCTCTCACTACGGATGGAATCGTTTGATTGAAGATGTAGGAAAGATTCTGATTAGTCAGCCGGTTAATATTATTCAACATCCGAAGGGCGAGTATAAACAATTAGTCTTGCGCGAAAATAAACTTATTGATTTATTACCGCAGTTTGCCCATTACACATCTGACACCGAACCCGGCTCATCAGGCTCACCTGTTTTTAGTGATTTGTGGGAAGTCGTAGCCTTACATCATTCGGGAGTGCCGCGAACGGACGCGGCGGGAAATCTGATTGCTAAGGACGGAACAATATGGAGGGACGGAATGAATCCGGGAAACCTTGATTGGGTGGCAAATGAAGGAATCCGTATTAGTAGTTTAGTCCAAGACATCAAGACCAAATTAAACGGATTATCAAGTAATGCCCGCCAACTTGCCGAAGAAATGCTTGATAAAGAAGCTCCGAATCCATTGGAAGTTAAAGAAGAAGCCCAAAAACATAAACAAAAAGCCGTCATTTATTCCAATTCACAGCCTTTAAATAATCCACAGACTTCAAACAATCCTCAAATTAGCGGTGAAGCTACTTGGACAATCCCTCTCCAAGTTAAGATCGGTTTCGGAACTCCGCAAATACAGATCGCCACGCCAATTGAAAGACCTCTACCTCCTGTGCCAATAACTTCACCGCCGACCACTGTGCCGACTACAACGACAACAGATACGGAAGAAGTAATTAGTATTGACCCCAATTATCAAACCCGCCCGGGTTATCAAGCCGATTTTCTGGGAAACGGAAATAAGCGGGTTGATCTGCCGCAACTTTCCGAAACAATGAAAGCTAAAGCCGCCCGTAATAGTATGGGCGATGGCAATAATCCGTTTGAATTGAAATACCACCATTACAGCGTAGTAATGAACAAAGAGAGAAGATTAGCATTTTTTACGGCAGTCAATATAGATGGAAATAAATCCAAAAATCCGCGCCGGGAAACCGACCGATGGTTTTATGATCCGCGTATCAAGAAAGAAGAACAATGCGGGAATGAGTTATATGAAAACAATTCGCTTGACCGCGGACATTTGGTCAGAAGGCTTGATCCGGCGTGGGGGGATGATGTCCAAATGGTGAAAATAGCCAATGATGACACTTTTCATTGGACAAATTGTAGCCCGCAGCATCAAGACTTTAATCAAAGCCAAACCCTTTGGGCAGGATTGGAGGATTACATTCTCAATAATGCTAATAACAAAGACTTCAAATGTTCGGTTTTTTCGGGACCGGTTTTCGCTGATGACGATACTGTGTATCGGGGCGTAAAGATTCCCAAACAATTCTGGAAAGTAGCAGTGATGGCTAAATCAAACAATAAAATCTCTGCCACGGCTTACATCGTTAGTCAAAAAGATTTAATCGCTAATTTGGAGGCTGAATTTGTTTTTGGCAAATACAAAACATTTCAAGTTTCAATCGAAACCATTGAACAGTTAACCGGGTTGGATTTTGAAAACCTAAAATCCGTGCAACCTTTAGCCTTGGAAGGATTTAGTTTTGATGAATCAATTTCTGAAAACGAGTTGCTAGAGTATTCACAAATTAACTTGTAAAAATCAACGATACTAATAAGGTTCACAATTCCGATTGCAGATTGAGGTATTAAATTGCCACTGTCGGTAACTTTCGCTAATCGGACAGATTTGATTTAAATCCACTTTTTGCACGTTTCAAGCCATTTTAGTAATGAAAGGCAAAATATAGAGCGTCAATTCGTTTGTAACTTGGGTTAGTCGCTCCGAACAGTTAATCAATTTGTAGAGAGGTGAAAATCGTTTGTGCGGAGGGTCAATTCGATTGTCTGTTGTGTCAGATGACTTGTCAGTTGGTAGAGATGAGTTGTTGATGGGGTAAATCGGTTTGTCGGCGGGTATAAATCATTTGCCGGTTGGTACTGATGGTTTGTCGGCTGCGTCAAACGGTTTGTGCAAAGGTGCAGATGATTTGTGCAGAGAGGTTTAGTCGGTTTGTGCGCCGCTCGAATTGACTTCAACGGGAGGAAACCTCAAATGAAGGATAGTGAAAGAAATTATTACAACGCTTTTGTCAGCGTGCAGGATTTGGAGCGGAGAACGCAGCTGCTTTTCCGGCTGGTTCAGTCGGAGCAACAAGTTTTGCGGCGATTGCGGCAGCGATTGACGGATTGGATAGTCTTTCGTCTTCCTTTTCTGCGTTGATTTTAAGAAATGCGGCAAAAAAGCAAATGGCTTAAAAGAACTGATAAAGGTTGTTTCATTTATTGAAATAATTTACATGCTTTCCTGTTTCTAAAAGGAGTAAACTTATGACCGTTTTAAATATTTCTAATTACGTCTCTTCAAAACCAAAAATTTTAGGCTTGTCGATAATTATTCTGCTGCTGGCGGGCGCATATATTGTAAAAGCACAAAACAATACCAACGGCATGAATGGCAATATGCCTAATTTAAACGTTAATGCCAATCGCGGCAACAATGGGAATGCAAACGTAAATACAAACGCGAACCTTGATGCAAATACGACCCGGAACACAAATGGAAATACAAACGCCGATACAAAATCAAATCAAAGTAACAACAGTGATAGCAATACGAGCGATTATATTAATCGGTTAGCTGAAACGCGAAAAGGTCAGTTGGCTGACTCCAATTGGTTCTTCACAATCGTTACCTTGATGTTTGGTGCCGTATTGATTCCATTTGTGTACATCATCGTAAGAGCTATTAAGTTCTCTTCCGGAACTTACGGACCGCTTGGGCTGCCGGAAGGTTCTATAAGAGCTATTCTCGCTTATATGCTTTTAGCTTTCTTGGGGTTCTATATTCTAACAAGTATCCTGAGCGTCACCGAATTCAATCCGCCCCAGTTTTTGCTTGGAGTCCTCGCAACGGTCATCGGTTTTTACTTCGGTTCACGTAACGGCGAGGACAAAGGCACCAGCGCTCGCACAACCGGGGCTATACAGGGAAATATAACGGATAAAACCGGCGCCGCCGCGGGTGGGGCAGACGTTGATCTTTCACAATCAGGCGGTAAGAAACTTATACAGAAAGCGGATGCTAATGGCAAATATACATTCAATAATGTCCCGGCAGGTGATTACGACATTAACGCATCGCTGACAGGACATCAACCAAGTGCTTCGGCAAAAGTGAAAATAACGGCTGGGGCAACACAAACTACCGATCTGAGTCTGCAGTAAATTGCGTTTATAGTCAGTGCCGGATGTTTGCTCGGCTGTGCGATATCGAAGTTCCAATTTTGATTGCACTTTAAAGCGAGTGAAATTTATGTTGAATTTCGTCCAAAGAGTAATAACAACCGGCGATGTAACCAGCGATATGTTTTTTGAAACTTTGATTCAAAGTGAAAGTTAAATTTGTCGGGAAAGTCAATTTTCAACTCATAGGCAAATGAGAAACTGCTTTACGAGAGAATATCTTAAATACAGGAGATGTATGAAAGAAATTGAAACAAAATTAATTCGTAAAATTCCAGCCACTAAATGGCTCTATAAATACTTCACTCTTGTATTCGCTATTGGGGTAATGTCCATCAGCATACAGGCACAGGATAAAGGCACTGTTCCCGAATACCCATCAGGCTTAATTGTATCCTTTCCCGAGCCGGTAAGGGATATGACGGGCAATAAGCTACCCATAATATATATAAAGAAGCATGATGATACTGAAAACAAAAAAGTTTGGATTTTAACACCTTTGGGAGGTTCAATCGCAGCAACTGACGACGTTATTTCGCAACCAGTCATGCAGACAGAATCCTCAACCCAAATAGGGGAAATTCAGAAACACGTTACCTCGTCCTAAAGTCATAGTTTGAAAATCTACCATAAATTAGCTTAAAAAGGAGAATTGTTTATGTTTGAATTATGACACATATTCTCTATCAAAAATGTGACCCAAAACGTGCCCCAAAAACTCCGCATAAATAAAGCAACTAAGTCAAAACCTAGTTGCTTGAAATTGCTAACTACCTGAAAAGGCTAATGGTTAAGCCTTGTCTGGAACAGCGAGTTTTAGCCTGTCACGTTGGAGGTCGCGGGTTCGAGTCCCGTCGGCTCCGCCATTTATCTTTTTATTATCAGTAGTTTGCGAGTCGTCCTTAGTGGCGACTTTTTCGTTTTTGGCGGCTGTAGCCTTTTGCCGAATTTTGCAAGTCCCAATTTAACTAAATGAACTTATTCAGGTTTTTAGTAAACCTGTCGATCTTAAAGGCAACAAGCTCGAAATGACTTTTCCCGTCAATCGCTAATTCTGACAGAGCTTCGCCAATCGCTGCCGAGTGCTTGAAGCCGTGTCCTGAACACGGGGATGCAATAATAATTTGCTGATGCTTGGGATGAGTATCAATTATAAATTTCGAGTCCGGGGTAACGGTGTATAAACAGGAAATCGCTTTGATACACTTTTTGCTTAAACCCGGAAGATGCTTTGCAACATATTTGTTATAAGCCGTCTCAATTTCTTCTTTGCTAACTTCTCGGTTTACTTTGTCAGGCGTTGTATCGGTTAAGTGTTCTTCAAAAGCTACCTTCAACCCTCCGTGCCGTCCATCTATTGCGGGAAAACCATATATGTCATCTTCACCGCTTCCTACATAAATAAATATTGGAAAGTTTTCCGGTAGATAAGGCGTAATATCATCTTTTATATCAAACCAGTAAAGCACCTGGCGATAAACCTTGAATAGTTCGGCATATTCGGGAAAGAATTTAGAAATCCAGGGACCGGCTGAAACAATAGCTTTATTTGCGTGATATTCAGCTTTGTTTGTTATCACTTTTACAGACCCGTCAGATTTGGGTATGAGTTGCTTAACTTCTTCATTGAGATTTATCCGGGCGCCTTGTTGCCTTGCAAGTTCAATCTGGGCTTCGACGCAACTCTCCGGTCGCAGGAAACCTGCGTAGTCTTCATAATAACCAATATCGCTATCTTCAATACGAAACTGCGGAAATCTTTTTCTCAATTCAACAGCACTCAGAACGGAATGCGATATGTTAAATTTCTTTGCGGTTGCAATTGTAGTCTGCAAAAATTTGTTATTTCCGTGAAAGAAATTCCCTGTATCGTTTCCAATAATCAAACCGCCCGTAATTGTAAGTAACTGCTTTGCTGTCTTCTTTTCTAACTCATTCCATATTTCATAAGAACGTAGTGAAAGGGGAACATATTCCTCGCCTTCGCCGATAGCCTGCCGTGTGATGCGAGTATCTCCGTGAGTCGAGCCAATATTATGAGGAGGCGAGAATTGGTCTATACCAAGAACCTTATTACCCTTTTTAGATAGTTGATAAACAGCAGCGCTGCCCATCGCTCCCAGCCCGATAACAATGGTTTCAAAATTATTTACGTTTGGCGAAATCATTTACGGAGTTCTTAGTATATTAATTTTACTCCACTTATAAATTCTCGCAAGCTCTATGTTTAGAGGCACAATCACTCAGAGACAATTTCGACTTCAACCAAATTTTGATTTATAGTTTGAGTGCCGCTGTGAGAAGGAAATTGCTAAACTAACGAGGAACAAAAATAATTTAAGTGTAGCGATTCAAGGAGACATCGAATGCGATTAAAATTTTTGCCGGTTCTCTTAATTCTTTTTCTGTCGTTTCAATCGTCGGCTCAAAAAATCACCGCGCCGAATTCGGCAGCCGCAAAAGCGATTTATCCGGCTCCGGCGGAAGCAGACTTCATAATAAATAATTTCCGTTTTGGAAACGGCGAAGTTCTGCCCGAACTCAAACTGCATTACACGACAATCGGCGCTCCGGCGCGCGATAAATCCGGCGCGATTCGCAATGCCGTCTTGATTTTGCACGGAACGGGCGGAGCGGGAAATCAATTCTTGAGCGACCAGTTTGCTAATGTTCTTTTCAAAACCGGCGGATTGCTCGACGCGAACAAGTATTTCATAATTCTGCCCGACGGCATCGGTCACGGCAAATCGAGCAAACCGAGCGACGGACTGCACGCCGGATTTCCGCAGTATTCTTACGATGATATGGTCGCCGCGCAATATCGTCTGCTCACCGAAAAACTCGATGTCAAGCATCTGCGGCTGGTGATGGGAACTTCGATGGGCGGAATGCAAAGCTGGGTGTGGGGCGAAACTTACCCGGATTTTATGGACGCGCTGATGCCGCTGGCGAGCTTGCCGGTTGAAATCGCCGGGCGCAACCGCGTGCTGCGACGGATGATTATGGACGCGATTCGCAGCGATCCGGCGTGGAATAACGGCGAATACAAAAGCGAGCCGCAGACGGGTTTGACCTCAGCCGTCAATATTCTTCTGCTAATGGGCAGCAGCCCGCTTCAATGGCAGAAACAGGCACCGACACGCGCCGACGCCGACAAATTTTATGCCGATAGAATCCGCAATCAACTTGCCAGAACGGATGCTAACGATATGCTGTATCAATTCGACGCTTCGAGAGATTATAATCCTTCGCCGAAATTGGAAAGTATCAAAGCTCCGCTCATCGCCGTCAACTCCGCCGACGATTTAATCAATCCGCCCGAACTCGGTATTATGGAACGCGAGATAAAGCGCGTTCGTGGCGGGCGATATGTATTGCTCCCGACAAGCAGCGAAACGCGCGGTCACGGAACGCATTCGCTGCCGCTCATTTGGCAGCAGTATTTAAAGGAACTGCTCGAAGAATCAGTGCGTTAAAGTTATAATTTGAAAATAAAACAAAGGCGACGGCAAAAATTAATCGTCAAATTTATCAACGGAGAAATCAGGAGAAACAATGGCTCAATCGCAAAAAGTAAAATGGTATCGGTGGGATGATATGCCGAAGGAAAATGTTACCGAAATGCTTGACCGGCGGCTTATCACGGGCGATAGAATGATGCTGGCGCACGTTTATCTCAAAAAAGGCGCAATCGTTCCGAGGCATTCGCACGAAAACGAACAACTGACTTATATTCTCGAAGGCGCGCTGCGTTTTTGGATTGGCGAAGACGAATCCGAAACAATTGACGTGCGTGTCGGCGAGGTTCTGCACATTCCTTCAAACGTTCCGCACAAAGCCGAGGCGCTCGAAGATACGCTCGACGTGGATATTTTTAGCCCGCCGCGTCAGGACTGGCTCGATAAAACGGACGAATATCTGAGGCAAAAGTAAGTATGGATTTAGGAATTAAAGGAAAAGTCGCCTTTGTCGCGGCTGCAAGTAAAGGTCTCGGTCGCGCCGTCGCCGAAGAGCTTGCCGCCGAAGGCGCGTCCCTGGTGATTTGCGCGCGGAATGCCGAAACTCTCAGCCTCGTCGCCGAACAAATCGCCGAAACATCGGGCGTGCCGGTTTTTCACGTCGTCGCCGACGTTTCAAACGCGGAAGATGTAAAAAACGCCGTGCAAGCCGGCATCGAAAAATTCGGGCGCATCGATATTCTCGTCACCAACGCTGGCGGACCACCCGCCGGTCGCTTTGAAAGTTTAAGCCGCGAGATGTGGGCATCAGCCGTAAATCTAACGCTCAACAGTGTTTTGGAATTGACCGGCGCGGTTTTGCCCGGAATGAAAAATCGCGGTTGGGGTCGAATTTTGAATATCACCTCGATAGCGGTAAAACAACCGGTCGATAATTTGATGTTGTCGAACAGTCTGCGGGCGGCAGTAACCGGATTTGCCAGGACTTTGGCTAACGAAGTGGCGACGCATGGAATCACGGTTAATAATATACTGCCGGGCTACACGCGCACCGAGCGAATCGAAGAATTAGCTCAGGCGGCAGCCGAACGCGAAGGAATCAGCCTGGCGGCAGCGAGTGCCGGATGGGAAAATGAAATTCCGATGAAACGTCTGGGCGAACCGCGCGAGTTTGCCGCTCTTGCCGCTTTTTTGGTCTCAGAGCGGGCAAGCTATATCACCGGAGCTTCAATTGCAGTCGATGGCGGATGGATTCGCTCGCTGATTTGAGAGCAATTAAAAATAAATCGATTAACCTTCTCCATAATCTGCCTTCTGTTGTAAGTTCAGCCCGGCTCAAATCAAATGTGACCTTTAAATTTGACCGCACGCCATTTGCTGATTAGAAATAAATAACCCGCTTAATTTCCCGGAATGTATTTCCTTTCAATATGACCTACTAACTGCGCCGGATAAAAATACACCTCGCGCAAATCGCCTTTAGCGTAGCGAACGGCTTGGTCGTTAAAGTGCGGGGATTTCGGGTCGCCGCTCTCGCCGCCGGCGGTTACTGCCCTGGCACGAATCGTTTTGCCGAACTCGACAACAGCAACAAAGCTGTTGCCGCTCGTGCCATACCATTTCTTAGTGTTGCGAGTCGGCGCAGCGCCGAATGATGCTAATGAACCCCAATTTCCAGAAGTAAATCCGACGGGAATACTCGGCGCGACATCGTTAAAAGGATGCACAATGTCTCCCGTAAGACGTTGGAAACGATTGATTTCGCCCCAAGGAGTTCGCCAATTTCCGAAATCCGCTGTGAGTCTGTCAGAAGCGCGCGTCAACGCTTCAAGCATCTGAGCGGGTGTTGCCTTTGCCGCAACCGCTTCTTCTGACGGAACGCCCGGACTCTGACCCGTGAGCCGAAGAATCTCCGCGCCCCAAAATACCGCGAGTGAAGTTGCCGCCGAATCAGTAGACCAGCGCAGATTCCACTCACGCAGGACGCTAATCCGGTCCGCTAATTTTGTCTTTAACGGATCGCCTGCAGGCAATTTGTCCCACGCGCGGATGAGCGCCGGAACGGTCTTTTCAAACCACGGCAGATAACTGTCATAAGCAGACTCACGCAGCTTGTCGAGCGTGAAATCCCGCCGGTTTTCCAGCACTCTAATCGCGTGCCGACCTCGCGCCGACTCAATGCCGTTATCGACATATTTGGGGAAATCCGATTGCTTCCGGCTGCTCGAACCGGCGGCTGACCAGGGCGAGTTGTTGCTGTTATAAAGCCATCCGCTCGCCGGATTGAGCAGATTCGGCGATTCTTCAAAAGAGAGCAAACCCTTCCAGTCGCTTTCCGAATCGCTCCCGTCAACCGGTTTCGTCCAGTCGAATTTAGGATTGCGCCGCGGGATAAAATTAGCGTGAAAATAAGCGATATTCCCGTCAGCATCAGCATAAATCGTGTTATTTGACGAGTTCGCATGCAGCTCCATCACCTGCCGGAACTCCTTGTAATTTCTCGCCTTTGTCCGGGTAAAAGACTGGGTCAACGCTTTTACCGGATTATTCATAAGTCCGACGGTAATCCAATTCCCGGACTCATCGTCTTTCCTGACAACCGGACCGTGATGCGTGCGGTAAACTGTAAATGTCCGCTCCGCCGTCCCGTTTGGAGTCTTATACGGCACTCTGACAATTGATGTCGTCAGCGGCTTTTCCTCGCCGCCAAACTTGTAAAAGTATTTATCACCTTTTTTCAAAACCGTTTCGCGCCATTCGTCTATCGCATCGACCGCGCTGGAAGTATGCATCCAGCCGAGATGCTCGTTAAATCCCTGATAGATGAAGATTTGCCCCCAGGTTGCGGCGCCGTAAGCATTAAGACCCTCGCCGCTGGCAACCTGCAATTCCGAACGGAAAAAAAATGAAGTGTGCGGATTGATTAACAGCAAGGCATGTCCGTCGGTCGTATTCTTAGGAGCGATGGCAATTCCGTTTGAACCGCTCGGCTCGGCAAGAAAATCAGGTTTTTCCACACTTGCAGACGGCTCTGACCCATAAAAGGACTGTAGCCGCCCGAGGCTGATTGTTTCGATGTCGCCTCCGATGCTGCCTTCGGTAAACGACAGCGCCATCCAAGGCTCGAATTTAGCGATTACGCGCGGCTTTACGCCCGGATGTTTCACGAGATAGAAATTCAGACCGTCCGCCCAAGCGATCATCAGTTTCTGTAGCCAAGCGGGACTCGCTGTGAACTGCTTCTTTAGTTCCTCGGGCTGGATAAAGATTTTCATCCGTAAATCGCGCCAGACGGCGGATTCGCCCTCTGCCTCGGCAAGTCGCCCCATCGCGTTGAGATAATTGGTTTCGACGCGATTGAAATCATCTTCCGCCTGAGCGTAAATCATACCGAAAACTGCATCAGCGTCCGTTTTGCCCGTGACATGCGCGATGCCCCAGTCGTCACGAACGATGGAAACATTTCTTGCCTGCCGCTCCCATCTCGCTACTTCTGCACCGCTTGCACCATAGACCGGTATCCACAGAAGAAAGAAGGTAAGAATAAATAAATACTTGCGACGAATATAAGATGAATTTGCTAAAATCATATTGTCCTTTTTTTCGCAGATAAAATTAAAAACTCCGACATTAGGCGGATGATTGCGGTTCCCGGAAAGTGCCTGTCTTGCCGACGTTTCAAATTACAAAGCCGATAAACTTGGGATAGAAATGATTTATTGTTGCTGATTGTTCAATTAAGTGCAAATAAACGGTCTGTAATTATCACAGAGAAAAAGGCAATCGAAATTTTACTGACGATTGCCTTCAACGTTGCGGAATGATTTTTGTTGCAGTCGGCTTAGCCTTTTCTTAACTCGGTCAAAACCTGTTTTGCGACGGCTTTTAAGGTGTCGAAAACTCCTACGCCCTGCGAAGCGGTGGCTTCAAAAACCGGCTCGTTTTTGCGGAGCAGTTCGCCTGCGAGTTCGTCGGTCGGGACGACGTTCGGCAAATCGCGCTTGTTCAATTGCAGAACGTAGGGAATTTCCATCAAATTGTAACCTTGCGATTGCAGATTTTCTTCCAGGTTATAGAGCGATTCGACATTGGCATCCATTCGCTCTTCCTGCGAATCGGCGACGAAAACTACGCCGTCAACGCCTTTTAAAATCAGCTTGCGCGAAGCGTCGTAATAAACCTGACCGGGAACGGTGTAAAGATGGAAGCGGGTTTTAAAGCCTCTCACGGTGCCGAGTTCGAGCGGCATAAAATCGAAAAACAAAGTGCGGTCGGTTTCCGTCGCCAGGGAGATTAATTTGCCTTTGGCTTGCGGCGCGGTCGAATCGTAGATATATTGCAAATTCGTCGTTTTGCCGCATAATCCGGGACCGTAATAAACAATTTTGCAGTTAATTTCGCGCGAAGCGTAATTAATAAAAGTCATAATTTGTAGTTGATAACCGATAACTGATAACCGATAGTGGAAACATCTTAACTATCCACTATCGGTTATCAGTTATCAACTAAACAGGCTGTCAATATCTTCGTCGGTAATTTCGGCTAAAAATGAATTTTGGTCGAGTCTCCGGTTTGCCGAACTCAACGTCATTTCGTCGAGCAGCGCGGCAACTTCGCGGCTCGCTTTTTTGGTTCTCAATTTTACTAAACCGAGCGTCGAGCGTTCGTCAAAAACTACGACCAGCAAACTTCTGCCGATAACGCTGATAAAAATGCTTTCGCGCTCGCCTTCGTGAACGACCGCCGGAAACGTATCTTCGCCGATAAGTTTTGCCATGCTGCTGGTCGCCGCGACGTTTCCCGCCGCGAGAGACGAAAAACTCGTCGTGTCCATATCGCCGATATTGCCTTGAAAGGCAATCGGCTGTCCGTCGCGGTCAACAAGGAAAACGACGCGGGCGGCGCACTCGACGCGAAGCCGCGCTAATATGGCTTTTACCCGGTGAAACTGCTGTTCGTCAATGCTAAAGGGTGCTTCCATCAAATTTCTCTCGATAAACGGTAAATTGAGGCGAGACGCGGGAAAGTCTTCTTTCCTTGAATTGTAAAAACTTGTTCGGTTTGCTCAGGCGGGTTTGCGACCGACCGCATTTTTAATTTAGCATATCGAACGCTTCGGCTTCAAGTATTTTTCGTGTTTGTAAAAATTTAACCGTCTTATTCACAAAATCGTCGATTAACGAAAACCATTGCTCTCGGAGCATCTGAAATGTTAGACTTTTTTTCGGCAAATGCGCTCGCCGGGATAAAAAATCGAAATTGTTTCCGAGGAAAATGCAGAGAATTTTAATTTTATTCCCTTACTTGAACCGGTAAATTCCGAAAACCATCACGAGAGAAGATGAAAAACCATTTATTTTCGCACACTTCAGCCGGGCTAAACCTTGTCGCCATCGGCGGCGGCAACGGACTTTCTATGCTTTTGTCCGGTTTGAAAAGGTTTGTGGCGGCAGGCGAGACAAGTTCGGTTTGGCTGGAGAATCTCGCGGCGATTGTCGCGGTTTCCGACGACGGCGGAAGTTCGGGCAGGCTTCGGGACGAACTGCAAATGCTGCCGCCGGGCGATATTCGCAATTGTATGGTCGCGCTCTCGGAAGATTCGCACCTGCTTTCCAAACTTTTTAAGTATCGTTTTCGCGGCGATGGGGAATTGGGCGGACATAGTTTCGGCAATCTTTTTCTCGCCGCGCTGACCGAAATAACCGGCGATTTCGCCGAAGCCGTGCGGCTTTCGTCAGAAATTCTGGCAAGCAAAGGTCATATTTATCCGGCAACAGTTGCCGATGTCAGATTAACGGCGGAGCTTTTCGACGGCTCGATTGTGCGCGGAGAAACAAATATTTCAAAGGTCGGCAATTCGATAAAACATTTGCAGTTAGAGCCGAAAAATTGTCAGCCCTTGCCCGAAACCTTAGCCGCCATCAGCAACGCCGACATTATCACGGTCGGTCCCGGCTCGCTTTTTACCAGCCTTTTGCCGCCGCTGCTCGTCGATGATATGTCTGAAGCAATCGCCGATTCGCCCGCCGTCAAAATTTTTATCTGCAATTTGATGACGCAGCCGGGCGAAACCGAAGGCTTTTCCGCCAAAAAGCATCTCGAAATTGTGCGCGAGTATGCGCCCGAGATTGATTTTGACTGCGTAATTGTCAACAATTGTCCTATCAGCGAAGAGCAATCCGCACGCTATGAAAGCGAAGGCGCGGTGCAAATCGGCATTTCCAATTCAATCTCGCCGGAAACGGTCGAAGGCGCTGAAATCATTTATGGTAATTTGCTCGACGAAGGCGAGAAGGTGCGGCATCAACCCGAAAAATTAGCGCAGGTCGTTTTGCTTTGCGCCGCGCAGATGAGAAATTTATTAGTAAGCAGTGAGCGGTGAGCAGTAAGCGATAAGCAGAAAAAATAGGTTTACAGACGAGTAAATTTGCTTACTGCTCACTGCTTACTGCTCACTTAAGATTATGGAAAATCTTTCCAACGAACAAAAACCGCTCGACGTTTTGATTTTAGCCGCCGGTCTCGGCACGCGGATGCGCTCGAATCTGGCGAAAGTTCTCCACAAACTCGACGGTCGCCCGCTTATCAATCACGTTTGTCTGACGGCGACGGCGCTTGCGCCGCGCAAAATATACGTTGTTATCGGGCATCAAGGCGAAGATGTCGAGCGAGCGGTTTTAGAAGAACTCGACGAAGAACACGCCGCGTTTGTCTGGCAGACAGAACAGCTCGGCACGGGTCACGCGGTTAATTCGGCGCGCGAGTTTCTTGAAAACGAAGACTCGACGCTGTTGATTCTGTCGGGCGACGTGCCGATGATTCGCTTTGAAACGCTTGCCGCCCTCGTCCAGCAGCATCACGCTCATCGCGGACGCGGGGCGGCTTGCACGCTTCTGACCGTCAAACTCGAAGACCCGCGCGGCTACGGGCGAATCGTCCGCGACGGAGAGGGAATTTTTGAGAAAATCGTCGAGCAGAAGGACGCAACCGAAGAAGAACGCGCCATCAGAGAGATAAATGCCGGGATTTATTGTTTCGACACGAAAAAACTTTTCTCCGCGCTTTCGAGTGTGCAGAATAACAACGCTCAGGGCGAGTATTATTTGACGGACGTTCCGGCGCTGCTTCGAGAATCAGGCGAAGCCGTTTCGCTCTATAATCACAATGACTCGAAAGAAGTTTCCGGCATCAACAATCGCGCCGAACTCGCCGATACCGAGCGAACCTTATGCCGCCGCACAATTTCCAGAATGATGCTTGACTACGGCGTGAGTTTTATCGATCCGAAAAGCGCGTATATCAGCGAATCGGCAAGCGTCGGGCGCGACACGGTAATTTATCCGAATGTTTCTATCGAAGGCGAAACGCAAATCGGCGACGGCTGCACGATTCGCTCCGGCACGCGCATCAAAAATTCGCGCATTAGGCGCAATGTGGAAATTCTCGATAACTGCGTGATTGTCGATTCGGAAATTTCCGACAACTGCACGGTCGGACCTTTTGCACACCTGCGCGGACACGCCAAAATGGAAGAATCGGCAAAGGTCGGAAATTTCGTCGAACTCAAGAAAACTATTCTCGGTCGCGGCTCGAAAGCCAGCCACTTAACTTATTTGGGCGACGCGACCATCGGCGAAAAAACCAACATCGGCGCGGGAACGATTACCTGCAATTACGACGGCAAGGAAAAACACGCCACGATTATCGAGGACAATGTGAAAATCGGCTCGGACACAATGCTCGTTGCGCCCGTCCGCGTCGGCAGCGGCTCGGTAACGGGCGCGGGTTCGGTTGTAACGCGAGACGTTCCGCCCGATTCATTAGTCGTCGGCGCGCCAGCGAGAGTCAAGAAAAATTTCAGAGAAGAAACTCTGCCCATTGCCGAAGCGTCCAAAGAATAAGTTTGTGATAAAATTTGTTTCGGAGAAATTAGAGCTATGACTAAAAAGGCAAAAGTCATCAAAGAAATAAAAATCGAGCGCCCCGAACGCGCTAGACTTTCGGCGGAAGAATTAATCAAGCGGACGAAAGAATTTGACGAGCGAAAGGAGAAATTCATTGCCACTATTCGCCAAGGGAAGAATTGAAGTCTATCTACCGGATTTACTCGAACCTTCATCTCAAAATTTAATGCAAGCCCTCGATGATGAATTTACTTATAATTTCGGCGGCTGCACGATTGTTCGCGGTCTTGACGGCAGTTATCTTTCAAAGTTCGGCGAGAAAATTCAAGACCGCATCAATCTGATTTACACCGATACGCCTTACTCGTTTGAAGAAAACTCCGATTTGCTTTCAACTTAGAGCGAGAAAATAAGAAAAGCGGCATTTGAGGCTTTGGAAGAAGAGGCGATTTTAGTTGTCGTTTTGCAAGTTTATCATTCAGTTTAAATTAAAAATTTATGTGTGGAATTGTCGGATACGTCGGAAATAAACAAGTCGTGCCGCTCATTATTGACGGCTTACGGAAACTCGAATATCGCGGTTATGATTCGGCGGGCATTGCCGTCGTTGACGAAAATCACGATTTATCTTTGCGCCGCGCCGAAGGCAAACTTCGCAATCTCGAAGAGTGCATTCGGCTTAATCCGCTCGACGGAAATTACGGCATCGGGCATACGCGCTGGGCGACGCACGGGCGACCGACCGAGGAAAACGCGCATCCGCATCGTGACTGCACGGGCAGAATCGTCGTCGTGCATAACGGAATTATCGAAAATTATTTGCAGTTAAAAGACGCTCTCCGGGAAAAAGGACACGAATTCAAAACCGAAACCGACACGGAAGTCGTCGCGCATTTGATTGAAGAACATCTGAAAACCGGGATTTCGTTTGAAGAATCGGTGCGAGAATCCGTTAAGGAACTGCGCGGAATTTTCGCGCTTTCCATAATTTCCGCCGATGTGCCGGACACGATTATCACCGTCCGCGAAGGTCCGCCGGTCGTCATCGGACTCGGTGACGGCGAATTTTTTGTTGCCAGCGATATTCCCGCAATTTTGCAGCACACGCGCGATATTTTTTATCTCGGCGAAAGGGAAATTGCCATCCTGACGAAAGATTCGGTGCGCGTTATGGATTTTGACGGAAACGCGGTCGAACCGAAACAGCAGCGCATCACTTGGGACCCGATAATGGCGGAAAAAGGCGGCTTTAAACATTTTATGCTCAAGGAAATTTACGAGCAGCCGCGAGCCGTGCGCGATACGGTGCGCGGGCGAATTTCCCTCGACACGGGCAAAGTTTATCTCGACGCGATGGAAATTTCCGAAGAGGATTTTAGTGCAATAACGTCAATCAAAATCGCGGCTTGCGGAACAAGCTGGCACGCCGGAATTGCCGGAAAATATATGATTGAAGAACTCGCGCGGCTATCGGTTGAAGTCGATTACGCTTCGGAGTTTCGTTACCGCAGTCCGGTTTTGGACGAAAACACTTTGTTGATTGTCATTTCGCAATCGGGCGAAACGGCGGACACAATCGCGGCAATGCGTGAAGCCAAACAACACGGCTGCAAAGTTTTAGCGATTTGCAACGTTCACGGTTCGATGATTACGCGCGAAGCCGACGGCACGATTTTGACGCACGCCGGACCGGAAATCGGCGTCGCTTCGACCAAAGCGTTCACGTCGCAAATGATTGCGCTGTATCTTTTCGCACTTTATCTCGGACAGCTTCGCGGTAAATTAGACGAATCGCAAGCCAAGTTTCACGCGCAGCAACTTGCTGAATTACCGCTCAAAATCGAGCGACTCTTGAGCAACGACGATAACATCGAAGAACTTACCAGAGAATTTTTCCGCACGACCGATTTTCTATATCTGGGACGCGGCATCAACTTTCCCGTCGCTTTGGAAGGCGCGTTAAAGCTCAAGGAAATTTCCTACATCCACGCCGAAGGCTATCCGGCGGGCGAGATGAAACACGGACCGAACGCGCTGATTGACGAAAAACTTCCGGTCGTCGTCGTCAACACGCGCGAGGTCGGTAACGCGGCAAGCGAACTGCGTTATGAAAAAACGCACTCGAACATCGTCGAAGTCAAATCACGCGACGGCATCGTGATTTCGGTTTTGACCGAAGGCGACGAAATGTCTTCGCGCGTTTCCAACCACGTCATAGAAATTCCCGAAACGTCCGATTTGCTCGCGCCGATTCTCTCAATCGTACCTTTGCAGCTTCTCGCTTATCACATCGCCGTTCGTCGCGGCTGTGATGTTGACCAGCCGAGAAATCTGGCGAAATCGGTTACAGTTGAATAACTTCTAAAATGCAATTCGATTAGTTGTATGAAATTAACAAAGTCATACGAACAATAATAAAGTTGCACAGAAAGTAATAAAGTTATAAGTTATTCCACGCTCAAAATTTTGGCGTGGAATTTTTATGTCCGGAAACAAATAGGATTGGAATCAATCAAAGTTTGAAAAATGGATTAACGTAAGGACGCGGGTAAGAAATAGGTAAAGACTCCAAACCTTAGATTATGACCATAGGAATTCACTCAACGGCGGTATTACTCAAATGTCAAAAATTACCATTAGAGAACAAAAAAATCAGTCCGAATCAAATGATTTCTCTGTAGTTGTTTCTTTCGATGATTCGGATGAATTTGATGGCTTAATTGTTCATAACCCGCTTACACCGCAAAATAAGGCTAAACTCGAATGGCATTTTGAACAATATGTCAGCTATCCCTATCTGAAAGAGGTCGAACCGCACGAAGCCGAAAAAATCATCCGAGAAGAAGGCGAAAATCTTTTCTCGCAGCTGTTCAGCCAACCGCAGATTTACAATCGTTATCGAGAAGCTATCCAAAATGGCTTGAATAATCTGGTGATTGAAATTTCCGGCTCGCCCGAATTTCACAGTCTGCATTGGGAAGCCTTAAGAGACGTAAATTTATCGAAGCAGTTGGCTCTTGAATCGCTGATTCTGCGAAAGGATTTGAAACCGCAAAATTTGCCTGCCGATGTTCGTGAAACTACAACCATTAATCTACTGATTGTTACATCGCGTCCGAGAGGCAGAAATGATGTCGGTTATCGCACCATTTCGCGCCCGTTGGTAGAGCTTCTGCGAAATTCGCGCCTGCCTGTTAAGGTTCACATTCTGCGTCCGGCAACTTATGAATCTTTGGATAAACATCTTGATGAAGTCGGCAAAGGTTTTTACCACGTCGTTCATTTCGATGTTCACGGCGCATTGCTTGCCTTTGAAGATTTTGAGCGCATCGAAAAAGAGAAGACAGACAACAACCTGACTTTTCAAATTCAGCGTTACGGACGACCGCAAATTCAGCCGTATGTAGGCAAAGATGCGTTTCTTTTTTTCGACCTTTACCGCGAATCCGAATCAAAAGACGACGACGGTTTTCGCGCCGATCCGGTGCGGGCGGACGAATTGGCAAATCTGCTTCTGACGCACGGCGTTCCGCTCATTATTTTGAATGCCTGCCAATCGGCGAAGGAATTAGGCGAACAGGAACAAAAAGGCGTGTTGCCGATTGCGGAAGAGACGAGTCTGGCAAGCCGTTTGATGCGAGCCGGAGCGCAGACGGTTTTGGCAATGTCTTATTCAATTACGGTCACTGCCGCCGAAATTTTGATGAAGAGTCTTTATCAGGAAATCTTTCGCGGCAAAACATTGCATCAGGCGATTCAAATCGGGCGCAGAGAACTTGCGAATCGCAAACAGCGTCGGGCGGCTTTTAATTTTCAGGTTTCACTCGAAGATTGGCTTTTGCCCGTCGTTTATCAAAAGCAAAAGGTTGAGCTGAAAACCAAAACTCTCACGCCGCAAGAAAAAGAAGAATTATTTCTCGCCAAAGAAGAAATCGGCAAGATGCCCGAGGTCGAATACGGCTTCCACGGGCGCGACATTGATATTCTGAACATCGAACGGCGCGTTTTGCTGAAAAACGACATCCTGCTGATTCGCGGAATGGGCGGCGCGGGTAAAACGACGCTTTTGCGACATCTCGCGTGGTGGTGGCGGGCGACCGATTTTATTAAAAAGGTTTTCTATTTTGGCTATGACGAAAAAGCCTACACACGGCAGGAAATAATGTATAAGATTGCCGAAACTCTTTACGACAGATTTGAATTTGCGGGCTTTCTAGTGATGGACGAAAGAACGCAAATTCAAAAGCTCGCAGGCAAACTCCGCACGGAAAGACATCTTCTGATTCTGGACAATCTCGAATCAATTCAAGGCGGATTTTTTGCCGTCAAAAACACGCTTCCGCCCGAAGAACAAGCTAAGCTGAAAGATTTTCTTGCCGAGCTTCACGGCGACGATGCTTTTCAGGAACAAACGATTGTCTTGCTCGGTTCAAGGAGCGCGGAAGAATGGCTGGCGGACAAGACTTTTCGGAAAAACCTTTATGATTTGGGCGGATTCGATAAGGAGTCAGCCACGCAGTTTGCCGAAGAGATTTTGCGTCAGAATGAGGTTTTGCAATATCGTAATGACGAAAATTTCAAAAAACTTCTGAAATTACTGGCGGGCTTTCCCCTGCCGATGAAGATTATCTTCGAGAATCTGAAACGCCAAAGCCCGACGCAGGTTCTCGACGCGCTTAAAGCGGGAGACGTTGACCTCACCACCGGAACCACCGAAGATAAAACCGCCGACATTCTGAAATCTATCGAATACTCGCACAGCAACATCGCGCCCGAAAAACAGGAACTTCTTTTATGTCTAGCGCCGTTCACATCTGTGGTTAATCGTATGTATTTTGAAAATTACATCGAAGAACTAAAGAAACATGAAACTTTAACGCATCTGCAACACGAACTTTGGGACGACGTTTTTACCGAATCAATCCAACGTGGCTTGATGTCGCAACAGGAAGAATTGCCAATTTTTCATTTACAACCAATTTTGCCTTATTTTCTAAAAACCGAATGGCATAAAGCGGAAAGAAGCAGTTTCAAAAAATCTGTGCAAACTGCTTTTCGTGATTATTACAACGGCGTCAGTGGTTCGATTTGGAGTTTAATGAAATCAAAAGAGGCAAATGAACAAATGTCGGGACGATTCCTAGCAAATTTGGAGTTTGAAAACATAGACACTTGTTTGGAATATTCTCTAGCGGCGCAAACCTCAATTTACTATCCTTACTTTTCACTTTCAGTTTATTACGATTCTATCCAAAATCATCAAGCTGGTTTAGACTTGGGAACAAAAGTTCTCAAGAGAATGGAAAGCTATCCGTCTGAAATTTTAGCTGGAATGATTGGAACTGAATTCGTCGCTGTTTTTGATAGTGTTGCCAAACGACAATTTCTTTTGAAAAAATTTGTTGAAGCGGAAATTTCTTATCAAAAAGCATTGAAACTTCATTTCGCCAATCAAATTCAGAACGATACTCAGAAAAAGCAGAAAAGCGCAACTATTTACCACCAGTTAGGTTATGTAGCACAAGAGCAACATGAATGGCAGAAAGCAGAAGAATATTATCAAAAGGCTTTAGAAATCAACATTGAATTTAATGACCGTTATTCACAGGCTAAAACTTTCCAGCAGTTCGGCATGGTTGAACAGAATTTGCAGCAATGGCAGAAAGCAGAAAGTTATTATCAACAGGCTTTAGAAATCAATATTGAGTTCAATGACCATTACTTACAAGCCACTAATCTCCATCAATTAGGCATAGTTGCACAATTACAACATCAATGGCAGAAAGCAGAAAGTTATTACCAAAAGGCTTTGGAAATCTATGTTGAATTTAATGACCGTTATGACCAAGCTAAGATTTTCCATGAGTTAGGTATAACTGCACAAGCACAGCACAAGTGGCAGAAAGCAGAAGAATATTACAAACAGGCTTTAGAAATCAACATTGAGTTCAATGACCGTTATTCACAGGCTAAAACTTTCCAGCAGTTAGGTTATATGGCATTAGAACAACGTGAATGGCAGAAAGCAGAGAGTTATTGTCAACAGGCTTTGGAAATCTATATTGAATTTAATGATCGCTACTTGCAAGCTAATATTTTCAATCAATTAGGCATAATTGCACAAGAACAACGCGAATGGCAGAAAGCAGAAGAATATTATCAAAAGGCTTTAGAAATCAACATTGAATTTAATGACCGTTATTCACAGGCTAAAACTTTCCATAATTTAGGTATGGCTGCACAAGCACAGCACAAGTGGCAGAAAGCAGAAAGTTATTATCAACAGGCTTTAGAAATCTATATTAAATTTAATGACCGTTACTCACAAGCCATAACCATTTATCAAATAGGGAAAATGGATAAAGAAATGAGCAGAATTCCAGAAGCCAAATCTTCATATTTGAAAGCTTTAGAGATTTTCAGAGATTTTAATGATGAGCATAGACTCGCAATAGTTTTAGGCGCAATTGCAATATTTTGGAAAGAAACAAAAGATAAGGCGATTTTGAAAGAAACTGCGAAGATATTTGGTATTTCGACAAAGGAAGTAAAAAACATTTTACTTGGAGAGTAAGAGAAGTTTTTAACTATAAATTGGCATTATGAAACTAAACAAATAAAAAGGAGAAAAATTTATGAGTGAATCAACGCAAATACAAAAATCCGATTGCTTCGTGCAAATTAGTTTTAGGATAGACTCTTCCAATAAAGAAAATAGTTCAATCTATTTACCGGAGTTCAGCAAACTTACTCAAGGTATTGCTGAAGTTCATAACTGTTTAGCAATTCATGCTTACGGTGAGGATTCAAACTTGCATTTAGAGTTACTTCGGATACAAATGAATAGTCCTTTAGAATTTGATTTGGGCGTCTTTAAGGATATTGCTGACGCACTTATAAAATTGCTGAAAATACCTTATGAGATATTAAAGTGTAAAAAGGAACTTGAGGGAAAACAAATTGAAATTGAAAAAAAACATGAAGAAGCAAATATGCTTCAATCACAATCCCAGCACCAACAGAATATTCAATCAATGGAAATTCAAGGTTTACAAATTGATTTGGATAGGAAACGAATGGAATTAGCCGCTTATGGACATGAAAAGATAAAAGAAGTTCTTGAGAGTCTTTCCTCCTTAAAAAGTAATCCACAGGCTGCTCAGGTTCTTGCCCTTCATACTGAGCAATGTATTAAAGGCATCAGTAAAATATCAGAAAGCCATTTGGAATTATTAGTAATTGACATAAAACCTATTTACAAAGATACGGATGAACCAGTACGTAAACAATTAATATCCGGCAATGATAAAGAGACTGATGAAAAATTAATAGAAAGCAGGCGCGATGATTGATTTTCACAAAGGCGCGGGCGTGGTTTTTGTTGCCAAAGACTGCGTTTCGCCTTCGATTGAAGACCAGATTTCGCTCGGCAAAGAACTCATCCGCCGTTACAATCTCGGCGAATGGGACGCAAAATACGTCGTCGTCACGGAACTCAAACAAGCCGATTCGATGTCGGCGTTTATCAGCGAATCGTCAGGCGGCAAACTCGAACTCGTCGCCGAAAACAGTCTCCAACTCGGCACGTTGAGCTTCGCCGACCTCAACGCCAGTTTCTCAGTCGGCGCGTCGAGCGGCATCAACACGCAAATCATCGCCAAAGAAAAACTGACACCGCTTTTTCGCGTCCGCCAAATAAAAGCGAGTTTTTGGAGCGGAACGAGTTTTTCGGCGAACGAAAAGTCATATCACGATTTAAATAAACTTCCGCCGCAAACCGAAATCACGGAAGAAAATGCCGAACTTGTTGATTTTACGCCTGTTTTTTAGAATAATTGGCGAAACATCTGTTGTTTAAAGCATTGTGCGAGAAGATTTTTTCTCAATCCATTTTAAAATAGCTTAATTTTACCCGGATTTATTCTGTGAATTAGAGCGAGGCTAACGCGGAATCAATAAGAACTTATAGGTAGTAAACTATAGAATCTTCTTATTTTAGTATAATCTTCGGAGTTTTGGTTTTTGCAAAAACAGCGCGAACAAAAAGCGTTGTGGATTGCTAAAGCTAAAACTCCAAACGCTTTTTAAATCTAAAAAAACGGATTGTGCTTTCCCCTGCGTCTTTGATTAAGAGTTGGTTTATAATACAAACTAAAGACATATTACAAGAAAAATTTTATGAGCAGAAAAAGCATTTTGGTTGTTGACGACGAAAAAAGTCAGCGCGAGATTTTGGAGATGATTTTGTCGGGCGAAGGTTACGACGTAACGACGGCTTCATCTGGCGAAGCGGCGATGAAATTTGTTGCCGACCGGCGTTTCGACCTGGTTTTGACCGACCTGAAAATGACCGGAATGAGCGGGCTTGATTTGTTAAAACAACTGACGGATTTTGATAAATCTATTATCGTGCTGCTGCTGACGGCGCACGGCACGGTTGATTCGGCGGTCGACGCGCTGCGTTTGGGCGCGTTCGATTATCTGCAAAAACCTTACGACCGCGAAAAGTTATTGGAGACGATTTCCCGCGCTTTGAACAAACTTTCGACGCTCGACGCAGAGATTATTTCCGAGTCGCCGGAAATGGATAAAGTCAAAAAGTTGATTTTAAAGGTTGCCAAATCAAATGCAACGCTTTTAATTCGCGGCGAAAGCGGCACGGGAAAGGAACTTATCGCCCGCGCCATTCATCAAAATTCTCTTCGCGCGGGCGAGATTTTCCAAGCCGTCAACTGCGCCGCAATCAATGAAAACTTGCTCGAATCGGAACTTTTCGGACACGAGCGCGGCTCTTTTACCGGCGCGGTCGGCGAGAAAAAAGGCTTGTTTGAAGTTGCCGACGGCGGAACTTTATTTCTGGACGAAATTGGCGAACTCGATATTTCCTTGCAGGCGAAAATTCTCCGCGCTTTGCAGGAAAAACAAATCCGTCGTGTTGGCGGTGTAAAGGAAATTAATACTGACGTTCGCGTCGTTGCGGCAACGAATCGAGATTTGTTAAAGATGTCGCAGGACGGCAGATTCCGCGAAGATTTATATTACCGCCTGAATGTTCTTTCAATCGAATTGCCTTCGCTGCGCGAACGCCGTTCGGACGTTCCGGTTTTGATTGATTATTTTTTGGGAAAACACACGCGCGGCAACAATCGCAAAATCACAATCAACAACGAAGCCAAACGCATTTTGGAAAGCTACGCTTATCCGGGCAATGTCCGCCAGCTCGAATCGGCAATCGAACGCGCTATTTTGTTGTGCGAAAACAACACGATAACGGCGGAAGATTTGCCGCCCGAAATGTCGCAAACCTCGAAACCGGCATCGGCGAATGACCTTTTCAAATTGCCGGCTGAAGGCGTTAATTTTGAAGATGTCGAACGCAGCCTAATAATGCAGGCGATGGAACGCACCGACAACAACATTACAAAATCGGCGAAATTATTGGGTTTGACGTTTCGGACTTTGCAGTATCGACTTGAAAAATTCGGCTTCAAAAAAGACACGGACGGAACGGAAGAAGCGGAAGAATCTTAATATATAAAAATCCGCGCGAGGTAAAAACTATGCTGACGGTTGAAGGAATCTATAGAGACGGAAAAATAGAGCTGCTCGAAAATGTTTGACAGGTAAAGCAAGCAAAAGTCTTGATAACTTTTCTTGAAAACAGCGACGTTGATTTGCAAACTTTAGGAATAAGTAAAGAAGAAGCCGTCGAGCTGCGCGAAAAATTTGCGACGTTTGAAGACTGGAACGACCCCGCGCTTGACGTTTATAACGATTATGACAACGCCAAATCAGCCCTCGATTGATAAAACCAAACGCGGCAACGTAGCGCTTTTGCCGTTTCCAAATTCAGATTTGCTGACAGCGAAACTGCGTCCCGCTTTGATAAATCAAGCCGACGATTTAAACACCGAATTGAGGCAAGTTGTTTTGGCAATGATTAGTAGTAATTTGAGCCGCGCAAATCATAAATCGCGCGTCTTGATTGAAGTAAATTCAGAGCAGCGAAATGAAAGCGGATTGCTGTTTGATTCGGTTGTGATGACGGATAATTTAGCGACCGTCGCTTTGTCGAGAATCACGCGGATTATCGGCGGGCAGTTAAAGGAGATGAAAGAAATCGACGGCGCTTTGCGACATACTTTGAATTTGTAAAAGGAGAAACGCGAAATGAACGAATGGCTTCCGACTTTATCGCTCGCGCTCGGTTCGGCTTGGACTTCGGGCATTAATCTATACGCGACAGTAACGGTTTTGGGACTTCTGCAAAAGTTCGGCGCGACGCATTTGCCCGGCGGCTTGGACGTTTTGGATAATTGGTGGATTATCGGCGTGGCAGGATTTTTGTATGCGATTGAGTTTTTTGCCGATAAAATTCCGTATGTTGACAGCGTTTGGGACGTGATTCACACATTCGTTCGCGTTCCGGCGGGCGCGATTGTCGCTTATGCGGCGACCAATCAAATGGATGCAAGCGTCGGCGTCATCGCAACTTTGCTCGGCGGCGGTTTAGCGTTTTCATCGCACGGCACGAAAGCGGCTTTGAGAGCGGGCGCAAATCTTTCGCCCGAGCCGGTTTCAAATTGGGTTTTGTCAATTATCGAAGACATTATCGCTTTTGTAGGAACAATTTTGGCGGTTTTCGCGCCGATTGCGATTGCAATTGTTTTAATCGTTTTTTCAATTTTCTTTGTCTGGTTTTTCCCGAAAGTCATTCGCGCGTTTCGCCGAATTTTCAATGCCGTTCGCTCTATTTTCGCGGGCGAGAGTTTTAGGGAAGTCGCACGCAAAGCATCTTAAAATTAAGAATTAAGAATTGAAATCTTAAATCAATGATTTGAAATACAAAAGTGCAAACTTTGCGGTTCGGATTCGTTCTACGGCTAAATTTGGTTTGATGAGGAATAAAATATGAAAAAAATTAAATTTATTGCCGTTTTATGTTTCTTTATTTTTACCGCTTGCGAAAGCGCAACTTTAAATACAAATAGTTCATCAGCCAGGATGAATTCAAATATGATGAGCATGGCTAATGCGTCGGTGATTGACAGAGCCGGCGCTGGCGGCGGAGGCGGCGGAGGTGGCGGAGGCGGAGGACGCGAACTGCCGGTTGCACAGAAAATTTCACTTGAGCAATCCGACCAAACGCAAACTGCGCCGACGGTAGTCGAACGCAAAATAATTCGCAATGCGGATTTAACTTTGGAGGCGAACGCGCCGGAAGAAGCGCAGAATAAAATAACGGCGATTGCCGAAAGCAAAGGCGGTTTCGTCATCGAGTCGAGCCAGAGCAGCAGCGACGCGAAATCTACGACACGCGATACGGTAACGATGACAATTCGCGTTCCGGCTGCGAAGTTTAATGAAACTTTAGATGAGATTCGCAAAACTTCAAGCCGCGTGATTGTCGAAACGGTCAAAGGTCAGGACGTAACCGAAGAATTTATCGACATTGAAGCAGGACTCAAAACCAAAAAAGCGCTTGAAGAACAGTTTTTGGCAATAATGAAGCAGTCGAAATCGGTCGAAGACGCTTTGAACGTTCAGCGCGAGCTTGCCGACGTGCGCGGCGAAATCGAGCAAATCGAAGGCAGAAAACGGTTTCTGGAAAATCAATCGAGCCTTTCGACCGTCAAAATCAAACTGCAAACTCCGGTTGTTTTTGCCGCCGAATCGACGGGGTTTTTCTCGCGGCTCGGCGATTCAATCAGCTCGGGCTTGAACGGCGCGATGAATTTCATTCTTGTTTTAGTTACTTTCGTCATCGCGCTCGTGCCGTTTTTGATTTTTATAGTTTTGCCAATGTATCTGATTGTGCGTTACTTTTTAAAGAAGAATCGCAAGCAAAAACTGGCGCAAGAGATTTTCCGCGATGAGGTTAAAAACGAGTAACGAAATGGAAAGAATTTTTCAAATTGCGGCGGTGATTCTGATTGGAGTCGCCGCGTTTTTTCTATGGCAGGGCAATAACGATTGGATGTTTGTCTCGGCAGTGGTCGGCGCGGCTTGTTTCTTTTTGAGCGTTCGCTTCCAGGTCAAGGAAAGAATGCAGCAGAGAGAAAAGGAAACTCAAAAGCTTGAAACCACAGATAAACACTGATTTACACGGATGTTTATTTGCAAAGTCGAATCGAAAAACAACTGACGACCGGCTACTGACAATCGCCTATGAAAATCGTTTTATCAACTTTCGGCTCGCTCGGCGACCTTCATCCGATGCTCGCGCTGGCGATTGAGCTGCGACGGCGCGGATACAAAATTGCCATTAACACGCTGGAAGTTTATCGTGAAAAAATCGATACGCTCGGATTTGAATTTCACCCGCTCCGCCCGAATCTCAATCCCGAAACCGACAAGGAACTCGCCCGCGAATTGATGGACGCGAAAAGCGGTTCGGAAATGCTGCTGAAAAAAATAATTTTGCCGAATCTGCGCCCGATGTATGAAGATTTGACCGAATCGGTGCGCGGCGCGGACGCTTTTGTTTCGACCGAAGTCGTTTTTCCGGCAAAATCGGTGGCTGAGAAAACCGGCGTCAAATGGATTACGACGACGCTCGCGCCCGGCACTTTTCTGTCGGCGCACGACCCGTTTGTGCCGCCGA
The DNA here is from genome assembly GCA_964235785.1 of uncultured Pyrinomonadaceae bacterium. GTDB lineage: Bacteria > Acidobacteriota > Blastocatellia > Pyrinomonadales > Pyrinomonadaceae. Next base: position 55,971 of record CAXSBF010000006.1, read on the forward strand.
CCGCCCAGTGGCTAAAGCATCTGCGTTTTCTCGGCAGCGGTTTTCACGGCGTGATGTATGGAGTCGTGCGGCGAATAATTGATTCGTGGTTTGAGCCATACCGCGAATTCCGGCGCGAACTCGGATTAAGCGATAATCTCAACCCGCTTTTTGAAGGTAAATCGGATTTGCTAAATCTGGCGATGTTTTCAAAAGTTTTGGGGAAGCCGCAACCGGATTGGCATAAGGCGACTTTGCAGACGGGATTTTGTTTTTACGACGGGCAGGACGATTTGGGAAAAATGCCTGAAGATTTGACCGAATTTTTAGAAAGCGGCGAGCCGCCGATTGTCTTTACTTTAGGTTCTGCGGCGGTAATGGACGCGCGCGATTTTTTTGAAGAAAGCGCGAAAGCGGCGCAAATATTGAATCGCCGCGCCGTGCTTTTATACGGAGTTTTTAACGAGCCGCCAAAGATGGTTCAAAGTTCAAAGTTCAAAGTTCAAAGTTCGGAAAAAAAAGAGTCGAGCGTTGTCGCTTTCGATTACGCGCCGTTCAGTCAGATTTTTCCGCGTGCCGCGTGTGTCGTTCATCAAGGCGGCGTCGGCACGACCGCGCAGGTTCTTCGCGCCGGGATTCCGCATCTGATTATGCCGTATTCGCACGACCAGCCGGATAATGCGGCGCGTTGCGAACGGCTCGGCGTGGCGCGTGTGATTTCCAGAGAAAAATATAACGGCGCGACGGCGGCAAAAGAATTGAGCGAAATTTTTTCCGATTTGAGTTATAAATCAAAAGCGGTTGAAGCAGGCGAAATCGTGAAAGCCGAACACGGAACAAAAACGGCGTGTGATGCGATTGAAGACGTTTTGAGAGGAAAAAGTGTAAAATAGCTTTTAGTTTTATGGATACGCTCGATTATCTTTTGAAAAACAACGCGCGTTGGGCGGAAAAAATGAAGGCGAAAGACGCCGAGTATTTTTCGCGGATTTATGACGTGCAGACGCCGAAATATCTGTGGATTGGCTGTTCGGACAGCCGGATTTCCGCCAATATGACAATGGGCTTGAAACCGGGCGAGCTTTTCGTGCATCGAAACATCGCCAACGTCGTCGTGCATAGCGATATGAATTGTCTGTCGGTGATTCAATTCGCGGTCGAAGCGCTCGGCGTCGAACACATTATCGTTTGCGGTCATTACAACTGCGGCGGCGTCAAAGCGGCGATGGACAATGTGCGGTTCGGTCTAATCAACAACTGGCTGCGGCATATTCAGGACGTGATGCGGACGCACGAAGAAACGCTCGACGCGATTAAAGACGAAGAAAAAAGGTTTTTGAAACTATGCGAACTGAATGTTTTGGAGCAGACTTTGAACGTCTGCGAAACTACCTTTGTGCAGGACGCCTGGAAAAAGAAGCAAAATTTAACCGTTCACGGCTGGATTTATGATATGCGCGAAGGCGTTTTAGAAAAGCTCGGCATTCATCTGGAAAACAATGAGCAGTTGGAAAATTTGAGACAAAATAAAAGGTATTTTACGAAAAAGCAACGATGAGAATATCAAGATTAATTTTTTCACTTTTAATCATCACAATTTTGACAGTTTCGATATTCAGCGATGTTCGAGCGCAAATGTCGCGCAAGCCTTCGCCGACGCGCGAGCCGAAAGGCGCGATGGACAAAAAGCCCGATTCGGTGAAACGCGATTTGAACCAAATCAAATCGCAGGAAGATTTCGACGCAATGGCGCGGGTTTATCATCAGGGAACGCCCTACGCTCTGCCGCACGCGATGTTTATCATCGACCGCCGCAGTAAAAATAAAATCTATTACGTCAACTCGCAAAAATATCGTTTTCACAAAGATTTTCTGCTCGCAAATTACCTGGTCGCGCGCGGCGAAGACGTTTTCAATCCGATTTATATTCGCCAGGACCGCCGCTTTATCGTCGGCACGGTTGCCTGGCAAAAGACGGTCGAGAAATTTACGTTTGAACTTTATGAAGGCGATTTGGCATCGCCCGAACTTATCAAACTCGCTTACGACACGATAAACAAAACCTTTTTCGATAAAGTTGCCTTCAAACCGAATTCGATTCTGCAGGATGCGAATTCGGAAAAACTCGGCATCACGCGCATTTCAGCCGACGAAATCCAGAAAAATCAGGAATATCTCGCGCTCAATACGGGCGAAGCCGTCGGGCGAATTCATATCATCGAAAAACTCGACGATACGGTTGAAATCGGCGACAACGAGATTTTGGTTTTAAGAAATTTGCCGGAAACTTTGCCGCCCGTGCGCGGAATCATCGTCGCGCAGCCTTCGACACCGCTTTCGCACATCAACATTTTGGCAAAAGGTTGGGGAATTCCGAATGTTTATATCAAGGACGCCGACAAGCTTCTCAAAGAATACGACACGCGCTGGGTTCGCCTGACGGCAAAGCTGACCGACAGAACGATTGTGCCGGCAAGTCTCGAAGATCTGAAAGAAAATCCTTCGCCCGGACAATCTGCCGCGCCGTCGAATCTGGAAATCAAAAAACTCGCTTCGATTCGTGAAATGCGGAAAAAGGACAGCATCATTTACGGCTCGAAATCGGCGAATCTCGGCGAGATGATAAACGCGAAAATTCCGAACATTATCGTTCCCGCAGGTTTTACCGTTCCTTTCTACTGGTATGACAAGTTTATGCAGGATAACGGTTTTGACAAAAAGGTTGACGAATTTTTAGACGATAACGATTTTGTTCACAATCCGCGCATCCGCAAACAAAAGCTCGAAGAATTTCGCGCCTTAATTCAAAACGGTAAATTCGATGAAAAATTAAAAGCCGAAATCATTCAGAAATGGAAAACCGAACTCGGCGGACGAGGCGTTTTTGTTCGCAGCTCATCAAACTCGGAAGATTTGCCGAATTTTTCGGGCGCGGGACTTTATTCGAGTGTGCCGAACGTTGTAAAAGAAAAAGAACTCATCGAAGCGGTCAAAAAAGTTTGGGCTTCGCTCTGGAATTCTGCGGCTTACGAAGCGCGTGTTCGCAATTATGTTGACCAGGATACGGTTTATATGTCGGCTTTGATTCAAGTCGGCGTTGATATGGACAGCGGCGGCGTGATGTTCACCAAAGACCCTTTTGACGCAGACAACAAAAACGCGGTTTATATCAGCGCGGCGCGTGGACATAACGATTGCGTAACGGCTAATTGCTTCGTTCCCGAACAAGTTCTTTTCAATCCGAAATCGAACGCCGCGCAGGTTTTGACGCTTTCGCAGCAAAATACCGTCTTAAAGTTCGGCGCGAACGGTGATTTGGTCGAAACAAAGGAAACCGATAAAACACGAGTTCTGAGCGAACGCTACGTCCGCCAATTAGTCAAAGCCGCAAACAACATCAAGCGCGTTTTCGGCGGCAAAAAAGACCAGGACATCGAATGGGGAATTATGAACGGACGAATTTATATCGTTCAGGCGCGTCCGTATTTTGAAAAGTGAGAGGTGAGAACTGAGAAAGGAGAAGCGAATTTTAGTTAAAATCACGAGTTGACGATTTAGTTCGGAAGTTCCCAGTTCTCCTTTCTCAGTTCTCATCTTCAATCTCTCTTTTCACCAGGTCGCGCATTTTGCCGCTGACCAAATCGTAAGAAAAACCTTGTCGCAGTAAGTAATCGTAAAACTTTTTCGCATCTTCGCGCGTTTCGGGTTTGCCTTTGATACGCAGACGCTTTTCGATAGCGCGTTCGATAATTTCAGCTTCCGGCATATCTTCAAACGCTTTTTCGAGCGCTTCGTCAACCGTTTCCTTGTCGAGTTTTTTCATCGCCAGCTTTTGCTTTAAAACGCGCTTGCCGATTGGCTTCTGGCGAATCTGCGAAGCGGCAAAACTTTTGGCAAACTGCGCGTCGTTCAAATAACCGTAACCGGCGAGCTTTTCGATAACTTCTTCGACGATTTCCGCAGTTGTCCAATCTTTTTCAAGCAGTCTGGTTCGCAGCTCGGCAACCGAACGCTGTTTGAAGGCGAGCAAATTAACCGCGCGGTCAAAAGTTTTCGTGCGTGATTTTTCGACGTTAATCGGACGCGCCGGTTTTTCCGCTTCGTCCGTTTCGCTATTGGATGGTTTGCGTTTTTTCCAGGTTTTTTTGAACACATTCAATTTTAGAACGCTTTCGTTTAATCTCAAATTTCATATTTGCAAATCTAAAATCTAAAACTCAAAATCAAAGTTGAAATGGACGGAATTCTAATCGTCGATAAACCCGAAGACTTTACTTCGCACGATGTCGTGGCGCGTCTGCGGCGCATCTTGAAAACGAAACGCATCGGACACACCGGAACGCTCGACCCTTTTGCGACCGGCGTTTTGGTAATGCTCGTCGGCAAAGCGACGCGCCTCGCGCAGTTTCTCGACAAGGACAAAAAGGAATATGAAGCGACGGTTCGATTCGGTTTTGAAACCGACACGGGCGATGTTTCGGGAAGCCCGAAACAAATTCAAAATTCAAAATTCAAAATTCAAAGCGAAGAAATAGAGGAAGTATTAAAAGATTTTCGCGGCGAAATCGAACAAACGCCGCCGATGTATTCGGCGAAAAAGGTTGACGGTAAAAAACTTTATGAATTAGCGAGAAAAGGCATTGAGATTGAACGAAAACCCGTCAAAATTACGATTTACGAAATCGAAATAATCAAAGACCAAAAACCAAAAACCAAAGACCAAAAAGTAAATGACTTTGGACTTTGGACTTTGGACTTTGGACTCAGAGTTTCGTGTTCGGCGGGAACTTACGTCAGAACTTTAGCCGAAGATATTGGAAAGAAGCTGGAGATTGGCGCGCATCTTTCTGCGCTCAGAAGAACGCGAGCGGGAATTTTTGATTTGTCGAAAGCCGTCACGATTGAAGAATTGGAGAAAATTGTTTCGACAGACAAACTCGGCGATGTTTTAATTTCGATGAGCGACGCGCTCGCGCATTTACCAAAAATGATTTTGGGTGAGACGGCGATTAAAGATACTCAAAACGGCAAAAAGTTAAAATTTGAAGACGCCGAATTTGAAGATAATCAGACAATCAGAATGGTTGACGAAGCGGGAGATTTGGTTGCGATTGGATTCTACGTCGAGGAACGAAAATGTATTCAGCCGCGTATAGTTATGATATAAAATTAGAGAAAAGGAAAAGTTATGAACAAGAAAAATTTAGCATTAGGTGCGGTTGGTGTCGTGGGCGGTTTGGTCGCGTGGAAAATGGCGTCGCGGGCAAGCGAAGTCGTTTGGGAAGATTTTGCCGATAAAATTCATCACGCGGAAAACTCGCATTTCGTGGAAGTTGACGGCGCGACGGTGCATTATCAGGAATTCGGCGACGCAACGAATCCGACGTTGATTTTAATTCACGGCTTTACGGCTTCAACTTACGTCTGGCAGACGGTCGCGCCGATGCTCGCCGATGAAAATTTCCACGTCATCGCGGTTGACTTGCTCGGCTTCGGTTTTTCGGAAAAACCGGCGTGGTTTGAATACTCGATTGTCTCGCAAGCCCGAATGATTGAGCGTTTTATGGACCGAATTGGCATCGGTCGCGCCGTTCTGGTCGGCAGTTCATACGGCGGCGCGGTTGCTTCGACGGTCGCGCTCGATTATCCCGAAAGAGTCGAAAAGCTTGTGCTGGTCAGCGCGGTTGTTAATGACGAAGCCAAACAAAGTTCGATTCTGCGCCTGACCGCAATGCGCGGCGTCGGCGAACTTGTTTCGCCTTTCTTGATTGATTCAAAGAGATTCCTGAAATTCCGAATGCAGCACACAATCGCGCCCGCCAATCATCATTTAATAACCAAAGAACGCATCGAAGCCGTCCACCGTCCGCTGCGGGCGAAAGACGCGCATCATTCGGTTTTGGCTTCGGCGCGAAAATGGGACGCTAACCGCATCGAAGCCGACGCGCATTTGATAAATCAACCGACGCTGCTCATCTGGGGCGAAGACGACAACGTGATTCCGGTTCACAATGGCGAAAAACTTTACGATTCGATTGTTCATTCCAGATTGGTCATCCTCAAAGATTGCGGTCACGTTCCGCCGGAAGAAAAACCCGAACGCTTTGTCGAACTTGTTGTGGAATTTTGCCGCGATAAAAAAGGCAGAGTTGGATTAGGAGAAAGCGAAAAGACACAATAATGTTCATTGAAAAGAGTGAAGATTTATTTTTAGGTATTCCGTGTAAAATGTTATTATCCAGAATGATTCCAAATAACACACTAAATTTGTTGTTTAGCAAGAACGATTCGGGATAATACACGAAATTTGAGTGTTACCTGGAATCATTCCGCTCAATCATAAATTCGACGTTTCATGGTTTTACGCAACTGCCACAAATTTAGGAGGAAATCTAAAAATGAAAAATAAAGTATCGGCGAAATGTTTCAGTCATTTTTTGGTTTTGACGACTGGCTTATTAATACTTTTCAGCTCTTTTGCAGGTAAAGCGCAAAATAATTCTGTGGTTAGTCTTAGCGGAACTGAGTGGAGTAACATTGCTGTTCCCATACTCAATCCCTATGACTCTTCCAGCACAACGGATAATTGGAAATATATTTTTGATAAGCAAGGCAGTGTAAAAGTTACGCACATCATAAATAAAACAGCAGGTCAGACACAGATGCAGATGTATAACTGGCGTACAAATCAATTGGAATTGCAATATGTGCGGGTCGAACCCGTTATTAATTCCGATATAAAAGAAGGAACATACAAAATCAGTAGCAAGAATATTTTTATAGATCATCCGAATTTTACAATCAATGCCGTTGTCGGTGATGATGCTATGAAAGGAACACTTACCTACAAAGGAAGTAGTCAAAAAGAGATATGGTTAATTACAAAAGTAGGAAAATCAACTCAAACAACATCTACCAACAATTCAGATGGAAATAATTTAAGTCCTGCTAAAACAACTACTCAATTAGATGAATTTATTGAATCAGGAACATCTGTTGGGTCAGGAACATTCAGCACTGTAACAACTCCTGCTGGTTCTAGTGATTTTGGTACAGAAATGGATCCTGTAAAAGCAAAGGCAAAGGCAATGCGTATAAAGGAGGAAACTGAACGTAAAAACGCGGAGGCTGAACGAAAAAAAGCAGAAGTTGAGCAGTTATTTATTGGAGGTTGGAAGCATCTTGAGGTTGCTCCCAATTCCAATTGGATAAATAAAGAAGTAATAATCAATTTCTCAAAAAATGGTTCGGCAACGTCAAGTAATAGAAATTTCACATCTGCAATTACAGTAAATTGGAAATGGTTATACACGCCGGAGAACGATTCGTCAGGAGTAATGGAGTTATTTATTGATAACAAATTAGTGGAAAAAGCAAGCGTCAAATGGATTTCTAAAAATCAATTTGAATACCGTATTACTTACGTCAATTATGGAATTACTCAGGGTTGGGGTGTTTCCAACTTTATTGGAGATAAGTTTGCTTTCAATAGACAGTAGTTGTTCATAATTCAACACAATTTTGCAGGCAACGACACGTCGAACAAATCAATGGACGGGAGGGCGAAACAGCGACCTTGTTATCAACGGTTTTTGGTGAACTCAAACGGGATTGGTATCGGTTTCCGCCCCACGTCAACGCCGCCGTTACACTCTCTATCAATATCAAAAATACCGATAATGCCCGATGATTTTCCAATCGAAAATTTTATCGTCGGCTTGCGCTCCCGCGCCGATGTTGTGAATGATGAGATAGCGTTTGGTGATTTCGTTGTAAAAATTTGAAACAAGTCCGATGTGCGTCATTCCTTTGCCGTCCAAATCCCAGGCGATGACATCGCCGGGTTTATAATCTTCCGCCTTGTTCGTTATCGTCAGAGATTTTCCTTTGCGCGTAAAAAACGTTTGCAGATTCGGCACGCGGCGATGGTCGATGTTCGCGTCCGGCGATTGCAGGCTCCATTTTTTCGGATACAAAGAAAAATTCGCCGTCATATCTTCGTGAACTTCCTTTTGTAAATCCACGCCCGCTTTGCGAAACGCGCGAATTACAACGTCCGAACAAACGCCCGTTTCAATTGGAACATCGCCGTTCGGATATGAAAGCGCGACATATTTCGGGTCGTAATCTTTGGTCAGATTCGTTTGTTCGATTGCGCTTTCGAGTAGGTTTCTTATCCCGACAGATTCGATTTCGGAAAGCTTCGGTTTTGCTTGGGAGGCGGCAAAGTCTTGTCGAGCGATGGTTGAAATGCTCTGACAAGCCGAAACGAATGCAATCAGTGAAATTAAAAGAACGCGAATGATTTTGCTCGAACCTAACATTGAAAGATTTTACCTGAAATAAATTTCGGCAAACAATCTGATGTTTTAATCGTTGAAATTAGATGCTTCTACCGGCGGTAAATTTATAATCGTGGAGACCTTAAATTCTGATTTTGTTCCTGGGTGGAAGATTCTTTTCGTGAGTTTTCCGCTTTTAGCTCGCTATAACTAAAGTTATTTCAAAAGTCGATTTATCTCCGACGCTATTTTATCTTTTTTGCCGGAACCGTTAGTTTTGAGTTCGATTTCGCCTTCCTGATTGACGAGGTAATATGCCGGATAACCCATCTTAACGTTACCGTCGGCGTCTCTGTCGGCGTATTTTAAGAGTATGCCGAAACTGTTTGGAAGGATGTTAAAATTAAAAGGTTTTTTCTTGAGAAAAGACGCAGCCTTGTTTGCATTGTCGGTCGTCAGCCCGAGGAAAACGACATTTTTATCATTATAACTTGCCGCTAACTGATTGAGTTTAGCGGTTTCACCGGCGCAAACCGAGCATCTCGACGACCAGAAGGCGACCAGCACGACTTTGCCTTTTAGAGCGGCGAGGTCGAACGTTTGTCCGTCCAGAGACATCGCGGTGAAATTTTCCGCCGTTCTCGTTTTATGCTCTTGCCCGAAACAGTGGATTGAAAGAATCAGAAATAAAAATAAACAGGAAAAAAGGCGCATTGAATCTCCTAAAAATTACGTAAAGATTCCGGTTGAATACAATCCGACACTATCGAACACAGAGTGTCAGGAATGAAAATTCGCCGTTAAAAACGCGGAGTTTTTAATTGCCGGTTGAATAAAATTAGTTGTCTGTTTTATTTCGACAAACCGTTCGGAAAAGTTTCCTGCAAGAATTTCTCTGTCCGAAACGATATTTGTCTAGAAGGAACTAATACATTAAACAATTATTTTGAAGCCGTGTCAAAATTAGTTGAGGAATTATGTCTTCATAAATTCTTGTGTCAATTTTTCCGAAAAAGAACCGAACTTTGAAGTCTGTAAATTCATTGTTGTTTTCTAACGATTTTACTTAGTTTTCGAGATTTTCATCCTGCCGATTTTTATCGCGCCGCGTCAAAGTCGTCACGATAACTCCGGCGGCAATCGCTCCGGCGGCGAGTTTTAAATAATCAGTCGCCGGCGGCGGAACAGCGACAACGCCGCGTTCGTCGGTAATCGCGGGAGTTTCGACATAACGACCTTTTGGCGGAGCGGTAAAATTTCGCGCGAATTCTTTCAATTGTCGCGCCGTGTCCGCATCTTTTATCGGCTTGCCGTGACCCGCGCCGACAACCTTCGGTTCTAAATCGGCGAGCAATTCAACCGAACGCCGCGCTGCCTGCCAATCGGTCGTAAAAGGCGCGGGCGGCGGGCAAAATTCCTGTTTTTCCGTAACCTGCGAAATCCACGAATCAAGATTCATCGTCGTCAAAGCGTCGCCCGCGAGAAGCGTTCTATCGCTTTCACGCCACAGGGAAATGTGTCCGGCGGTGTGTCCGGGCGTGTGAAAGAATTTCCAATTCGGCATTTGCGCAATCTCACCGTTTTCCGGTATTGCGGAAACGCGATTGCCGAAGTCATAACCCGAATGCGGAAAAAAGCGCGACATAAATGCGATTGCGCCGCCGACGGTCGGGTCTTGCGGCGGATAATCGGATTGTCCGGTCAAATACGGCATTTCCAAGCGATGCGCGTAAACGGGAGCGTTCCATTCTTCCGCAAGCGCAAGCGCCGCGCCCGCGTGGTCAAAATGTCCGTGCGTTAAAACGATTGCCGAAGGTTTTCTGTTGCCATATCTTGCTTGCGCGGCTTTTATAATTTTCCATTGCGACAGCGGAAGTCCGGTATCAACCAAAACCCACGAACCGTCGCCCGCCTCCGGCGTGTCCACAAAATATGCGCCGACGAAAACGATTTTCGTGTGATAAACGCCCTCGGCGACGAAGGACAACAAATCTTTAGCGGCTTCAAAATCTTTCATTTCTTCTCCTTATTATTTTTCACTTTTCACTTTTAGTTTTTCACTATTTAAAGTCCTTCGGGAAAAGTTTCCGGCGCGTCTTCGTGCGTTCCGGTTAAATTTTTGTCCAGAGGTTCGACGGCGCGAGTTTCGTCAAAGTGAATCACACCGTCAAACTGTTCTGACAAAACGGCTGTAAAATAATGGCTGACGCGCTCGGTTTCGGGACGGTAAATTACGCCGATGGCGCGTTCGAGTTGCGGTCGGCGCAGAAGGTCTTCCATTTCTTTGTCACGCAAATTTAAGAAAAATCGCGGAAGTTCGGTTTCGTGAAAAATTCGCTCGTAACTGTCTTTGTGCGAAGGTCGAACTCGTTTTAACTGCGCCGGTTCATCCCAGTTCGTCGCCGCCGCAACCGTTCCGGTGTGAGTTGTAAAACCAATTAGACGCACATCGTTTTTGTATCTTTCACGCGCCAATTGTCCGACATTCCACTCGCCGCGCTCGCCCATTTCCGTCGCCCGCGCATCGCCCAGATGCGAATTGTGCGCCCAGACGACGATTTTCGCAGGTTGATTTTCCGCCTCAATGCGCGCCGCGAGCGCGTCGAGCGTTTCCGCCATATGGCGGTCACGCAAATTCCAACTCGACACGCGACCTTGATACATTGCGCGGTAATACTCTTCGGCGTTTTTGACGAGACGCGCGTTTTGCTCGGCAAAAAAGAATTCATCGCGGGCAACAAAACCGTCGCGGTTGGCATATTCGGCGGCGCGTTTTTGCAGTTCGACAAGCTGCTTAACGGCTTCGTCCTCACAAGAAAAATGAGCGTCGTAATTCGCGGCATAACCGTAACTTTGCGCGTCTTCGCCGAAATGGTCAAAACACGAATAACGATGACGAGCGCTTTTTGCCGCTTCCGGGTCAACCTTTTTAAGGTAATCGAGAACTGCCGCCATTGAAGAATGCAGGCTGTATAAATCGAGTCCGTAAAAGCCGATTTTTTTGTTTGTTTCTAATTTGTCGTTATGCGATTTTAACCATTCGACAAATTCCAAAACCACGCGGTTGCGCCACATCCAGAGCGGAAATCGCGTAAAAGCGCGAAGCGCGTCATCTGCGGTTTCATCTTCGCCGAGACCGCGCGCAAAGCGATTGACGCGGTAAGCGTCGGGAAAATCGGCTTCGACGGCGACGGCTGAAAAGCCTTTTTCTTCGATTAAACGCCTTGTAATTTCGGCGCGAGATTTATAAAACTCGTGCGTTCCGTGCGACGCTTCGCCGATTAAAACAAAACGCGCGTCACCGACCAGCCCGAGAATCTCGTCTGGAATGTCGCTCGCGTCGTCAAATACAATCGCCTTTTCTCGAATGTTTTCAACCGAAACAGACATAATTTTATCAACTTAATCTCATCCTTTCTTTTAATCTTCGCTGATGCTCACGCCGTGTTTCTTCGCCGCCCGCCTAATGCGGTCTTTGATTGTTTCTATTTCATCCGCCTGATATTTTGCGGCATTATCTTTGTGATTGATATAATTCCAAGCCGCTCTAACATGCTCCGGCGTATCAATCGGATATTTATTGTTCGTCGGGTCGGCGAATTTAACATCGCCGTATTTGCTTTCGCCTTCTTCCGGATTTACATCTTCGCGTTTGTCGATTTTTGCTTTACTCATAATTTTTCTCCTAGTTCAATTAAATCTTTTCAACTTGAAAATCGAGCTTAAAACCTTCGCTTAAAACTGAATAAAAACATTATAAAAAATCTCAGTTTAAAATTCTGTATGATTGCAAACATAAAGATTTCGCGTCCCCGACAAAAGCCGTCAGTATGTTAAAATCGAGTTATGCTGCTTGAATCGCTTGAAGCCCAAAACTTCCGTAATCTGCACGGTCGAATTGTCTGCGGACACAATTTAAATATAATTTTCGGTGAAAACGGGCAAGGCAAAACCAACTGGCTCGAAGCCATTTATCTGCTTGCTACTACCAAATCTTTCAAAACCGCCAGACTTCAGGAAGCGATAAAATTTGAAGAAGAATTAGCGATTGTGCGCGGCACGGTTCATCAAGGCGAGGACATCAATCGCGTTCTGCAAGTGGCGATGCAGGGCAATACGAAATCTTTAAGCGTCAACAATAAAAAAGAAACCGTCCAGAGATTTTTAGGACAGCTTCACGCCGTCATTTTTAACTCTGACGAACTCGAAATCGTACGCGGAAATCCCGACGCGCGGAGAAAATTCCTCGATGGCGGAATCGTTTCGATTTATCCGCCATTTGTGCAAACGCTCACCGATTACAACCGCGTCGTTCGTCAAAAAAATAGTTTGTTGCAATCAGCGCAGGAAAACAATTTTTCAGTCGAAAAAGTCGGCGAATTGCTTGAGCCTTGGAACGAACAATTGATTAATCTCGCCGCGCGCATTCATAAAGCCAGAATTCGCTTTGTCGAAAGATTAAATGAGGTTTTGGAGAAACGACTTTTCGGGCGCGAAGAAATTTCAATTCGCTATCGCTCGTCACTCGAAGGCAAAGGCGATTTGAACGATTACGCAAACCTTTTAGCCGAACGCTTGAAACTGCGCGTCCAAGCCGAACTCGCCGCCGGTTACGCGCTTATCGGCACGCACCGCGACGATTTAGACGTTCTGTTCGACGGATACGATTTGCGAAAATTCGGCTCAAGCGGACAGCAAAGAAGCGCGCTGCTCGTTTTGCAGCTTGCTAATTTGTCGGTTTATCATTCGCAGCACGGCGAATATCCGCTTTTCCTTCTCGACGATATTGACGCGGAACTCGATTACAAACGCATCGGGCAACTGCTCGAATTTTTGCAGGATAAAACACAGACCTTCGTCACCACTTCAAAGGAAAGTTTCGTCGAAAAATTTGGGAACTCGGCGCAAATTTTTAACGTTTCAAACGGAACGGTTATCAAGCTTGAAAAGACCTGAAACGCTTCTCTCTAATTCGGCATCTAAATAATTAAATAAACTTGTATTTATCGGCTTTTCGCCCTGTTTTTATTTGCGAAAAAATGGTAGAATATAAGTTGATTTAAGGCGTGAAATAATGAACAGAGATTCGGGCGGACAATTTATTGAAAGTGACGCGGAAAAGCTCGGCGGAACACCCGTTTTTCGCGGCACTCGTGTTCCCGTAAAAAATCTTTTCGATTATCTCGAGGCAGGCGACGGCGTGGGAATTTTTCTCGATGATTTTCCGACGGTTTCGCGCCATCAAGTCATCGGAATTCTAAAACTTTATAAAGTTAAACTTCTCCAAGAATATGAAGTTGTTGCTTGACGAATCGTGCCGCGACGCCTTACGCGCGACTTTGTTAATTATAAAATTTTTACGATTGACGAAGCCGGTTTCAAAGGTTTGAAAAACGGCAATCTAATCGGCGCGGCAAGCGGTATATTCGATGTTTTGATTACGGTCGACAAGAACATCGAACACCAGCAGAACAAAAAAGATTTGCCCATTGCGATTTTAATTTTATCGGCAAAAAGCAACCGCTATGAATCACTCTCGCCGTTGATTCACGAAGCGCTGGAAGTTTTGGAAAACATCAAAATTGGCGAAATTATAAAAATAGAGGAATAACAAAATTGGCTAAAGCAAAAACAGAATACGGTGCGGATTCAATCACGGTTTTGGAAGGGCGCGACGCGGTGCGAAAACGTCCCGCGATGTATATCGGTTCGACCAGCGATATTGGTCTGCATCATCTTGTCTATGAAGTTGTGGACAATTCGGTTGACGAGGCTCTCGCGGGTTACTGCGATAGGATTGATGTGGCGATTCATATGGATGATTCGATTACCGTCATCGATAACGGGCGCGGCATTCCGACCGGAATTCACACCGAAGAAGGACGTTCGGCGGCGGAAGTCGTGATGACGATTCTGCACGCGGGCGGGAAATTCGATTCAAATTCATACAAAGTTTCCGGTGGTCTGCACGGCGTCGGCGTTTCCTGCGTCAACTTTTTGTCGGAGTGGCTAAAGCTGGAAATCTGGCGCGACGGCAAAACGCACGAAATGGAGTTTCGCGCCGGAATTCCGGTCGCGCCGCTCAAACAAACCGGTAAAACGGAAAAACGCGGCACGAAAATTACGTTTAAGCCGGATTCGACTATTTTTGAAACGAGCGTTTACAGTTTTGAAAAACTGTCGGAACGACTGCGCGAAAAAGCGTTTTTGAACAAAGGAATTCGGATTTTTATCAAAGACGAGCGCGAAGAACCGGAAAAATCACACGAGTTTTATTACAAAGGCGGTATCTCGGAATTTGTCAAACATTTGAACAAGAGCCGCAGCGTACTGCACGACGAGCCGGTTTATGTCGAGCAGATTTCGGATAATCTTTCGGTCGAAGTTGCGATGCAATATAACGATTCTTACGACGAAAAGGTTTATTCGTTTGCCAATAACATCAACACGGTTGACGGCGGAACGCATTTGTCGGGTTTTCGCGGTGCGATTACCAGAACGATTAACGCTTACGCGCAGAGTTCCGGTTTGGCAAAGGATTTCAAAACCGCGCTTTCGGGCGACGACGTGCGCGAAGGCTTGGTGGCTGTAATCTCGGTTAAATTGCCGCAGCCGCAGTTTGAAGGACAAACCAAAGGCAAACTCAACTCCGATGTCAAAGGCGCGGTTGAATCTTTCTTAAACGAAAAGCTCGGCGAATTTTTCGAGCAGAATCCGGCAGTCGCCAAAAAGATTGTCGGTAAAGCCGTCGACGCCGCGCGAGCGCGTGAAGCAGCCAGAAAAGCGCGTGAAATCGTTCGCAAAAGCGCGATGGGCAGTTCGACTCTGCCGGGAAAATTGGCGGATTGTCAGGAAAAAGACCCGGCGTTGTCGGAACTTTATTTAGTCGAAGGCGATTCGGCAGGCGGTTCGGCAAAACAGGGACGTGACCGCAAAAATCAAGCCGTCTTGCCATTGAAAGGTAAAATCCTGAACGTCGAAAAATCGCGTTTCGACAAAATGCTCGGACACTCGGAAATCAAGGCTTTGATTACCGCGCTCGGCACGAGCATCGGCAAAGACGATTTTGACGTGAGCAAATTGCGTTATCATAAAATTTGTTTGATGACCGACGCGGACGTTGACGGCTCGCACATCAGAACTTTGTTGCTGACTTTCTTTTACAGGCAAATGCCGCAGTTGATTGAAAACGGACATATTTACATCGCGCAGCCGCCGCTTTACAAAGTCAAACGCGGCAAACGCGAAGAATATATCAAAGACGAAAACTCGATGCTGCGCTATATGATGCGGCAGGCGACAAATGAAATCGTGCTTAAATCGGCGGCGAACGGAAAAACTTACGAAGGTCGTGAGTTGTCGAAATTGCTCGAACAGGTTACACAGTTCGAGCGTTATGTCGCGCGCTTTACGCGCCGGTTAGGAAATGACAAACGTCTTTTGACCGTCCTGCTCGATGCGTTTAGCGGCAAGGACGGAATTTTAACCAGTCAAAAATTAAAGCTGCGTCAGATATTTGAAAAGGAAGAATTGATGGCGCAGGTCGAAGGCAAAATCTCCGCCGCCGGTTACAAAACCGAACTTTTGAATGACGAAGAACACGGACTCGCGGAAATAGAAATTACTTTTTCAAACGGCACAAGCATAATTTTTGATTGGAATCTGGCAAGCTATGTCGAGTTTCAAAAAGCCATCGAACTCAGAGGAATGTTGGAAGAAGACCTTCCCGCGCCGTTTGTTTTGGGCGAAAACGGCACGAGTGAAGAAATCGCCACGCGCGAAGAATTACTCGACAAAGTTCTGGCGACGGCGAAAAAAGAAATCGGCATTCAGCGTTATAAAGGTTTGGGCGAGATGAACCCCGAACAACTTTGGGAAACGACGATGGACCCGGAAAAACGGACGCTTCTTCAAGTTCGCGTCGAAGATGCGATTGAAACCGACGAAGTTTTCACCGTTTTGATGGGCGACCAGGTTGAGCCGCGTCGTAAATTTATCGAAGACAACGCGCTCGATGTGAAGAATTTGGACGTTTAATTTTAACAATAAATAGCGAATGGCAAATGATTAAAATTTTAATCATTTGCCATTTTTTTTGCTTTGTTCCAAAGCGCGTCCATTTCTTCCAAATTCGATTTTTCCAGAGATTTTCCGTTACCGTTCAATTCAGTTTCGATGAACTTGAACCTTTGACGGAATTTGCGGTTTGTCTTTTTCAAAGCCGTTTCAGGTTCGATGTCTAACTTTCTTGCAAGATTGACGACTACGAAAAGCAAATCGCCGATTTCTTCTTCGATATTATTAGTTTCGTCTTTGGAAACAGCATCTTTTAATTCGTTGATTTCCTCGTCAAACTTATCAAAAATCTGATCGGTGTTGTCCCAATCAAAACCGACTTTCGCAGCTTTTCTCGTTAATTTATTAGCTTCAATCAAAGCGGGAAAAGCGAGCGGAACTTCGTCAAGAATCGAATCCTTAGATTTTTCTTCCTTTTTCGTAATCTCGCGTTCCGCCTTTTTTAATTCATCCCAATTGTTCAAAACGTCGTTTGCCGTGTCGAATTTTTTGTCGCCGAAAACGTGCGGATGGCGCAGAATCATTTTTTTTGTAATTCCGGCGCAAACGTCTTCAATCGTAAAATCGCCCGCTTCTTCGGCAATCTGCGAATGAAAAATAATCTGCAACAACAAATCGCCAAGCTCTTCGCGCAGGTTATCCGTTTTTCCTTCGCTTGCCTCTTGAATTGCGTCGAAACTTTCAAACGCTTCTTCGAGCAGATACGGCGCAAGCGAAGCGTAAGTTTGTTCTCTGTCCCAGGGGCAGCCGTCCGGCGCCCGAAGTCGCCGCATCAGTTCCACTAAATCTTCAAAGTTTGATTTCATATTTGTTTGAAATTCAAAGTCTAACTTCTCGGCTGTCGAATTCAAAATCTTAAACTTTGAACCTCGAACTTTGAACTTTGAACACTGAAGTTCCAAAATGCTACTATCGAAATATAAATTTACAAGGATTTTTTGAAAAACAATGATTGGAAAAGAAGATTTACACGAAGAAGAACCTGTCTTAAAGGTAATGGACAAACGCAAATTCAACTCGGACGGCAGCGTGCGCGAAGGCGTCGAACTCACGCCGGAAAAGCCGAGACAGGAAACGCCGATTTACGAGCCGAGCCGGGAAACGGTGGAAACTTACGACAACGCATCGGTTGAAAAACAAGTGCAAACCGAAGCCGCTAATGAAACGGAAATGACTTCCGGCGACGAAGAATTTCCGGGCGCGGACGACCCGGCGAGCTTTGTCAATTTCTTGACGACGCTCGCTTCGCAAGCCGCCGCCGCTCTCGGCGCGATGCCGCATCCGGCAACCGGACAACGCACGGTTGACCTTGAAACAGGCAAATACTGGATTGAAGTTTTGGCAATGCTTAAGGAAAAAACGAAAAACAATCTGCACCCAACCGAACAAAAACTTTTCGACGGAATCCTGGGCGATTTGCAAATGCAATACGTTCAAATTTCCCGAATGGCGGAAGAACAACTCAAGAAAAAAGCCGCGCAGAAATTTTCGGCAAGCGATATTCTCGGCAAGAAATAGTTAATAACGAAAAGTGAAAAGTGAAAAGTGAAAAACATCCAAGCACTTTTCACTTTTCACTTTTCACTTTTCACTATGAAATTAACCTTTCTCGGCACAGGCACATCAACCGGCGTTCCTTCGATTGCCTGCGACTGCGAAACCTGTGTGTCCAACAATCCGAAAGACAAACGCCTGCGCGTTTCGATTATTATCGAACACGACGGCAAGACGATTCTCGTCGATACTTCCGCAGACTTTCGCCAGCAGGCTTTGCGGGCGAAAATAAAAAAGCTCGACGCTGTTTTAATCACGCATTGCCACGTTGACCACGTTTTCGGCTTGGACGACATTCGCCCGCTCAATTTTCGTTACGGCGCGATGGGAATCTATGCCGACGAAAACGCCTGGAAGGATTTGCGCCGCATTTTTCAATATATTTTCCAGCCGACGCATTTCGGCGGCGGCTTGCCGCAGCTTATCCCGCACACAATTGAAAAAAACGCCGCATTTTGTTTCGGCGAAAATCTAACCGTTACGCCGCTCGAAGTCATTCACGGCAAACTGCCCGTCATCGCTTACCGCTTCAACGATTTCGCCTACGCGACGGATTTGAATTTCATCTCGGCGGAATCAATGAACCAGCTTCAAGATTTGGACGTTCTGGTTTTAGACTGCGTGCGAATCAAGCCGCACGCGACTCATTTAGGTTTATACGAAGCGCTCGAATACATCGAAAAGCTAAAGCCGAAACGCGCATTTTTAACGCATCTGAATCACGACGTTTTGTATGAGCGCGATTCAAAACTGCTGCCCGACAACGTGCAGTTTGCTTATGATGAATTAGTTGTTGAATAAATATGAATCTTAAATTTCGCCAAGCGACGCGCGAAGATTTGCCGGAAGTCGTCCGAATGCTCGCCGACGATTTTCTCGGCGCGACGCGCGAGCGATACGAAAATCCTTTGCCGGAAAGTTATGTGAAAGCGTTTGAGGAAATCGAAGCCGATAAAAACAACGAATTGATTGTCGCGCTCCTGTCAGAACCGCCTGCGGTAGCGGGCGGGTCAACCGATTCTTCCGAGTCGCCGAAATCAATCGAATACCCATTCGCTACCGCAAATGGTTCTGACAAAACAGAAAAAATCGTCGGAACTCTGCAAATCACGTTCACGCCGTCAATCAGTTTTCAAGGCGGAAAACGCGCGACGGTCGAATCGGTCAGAGTTGACGAGAAATATCGCGGGCAAGGTTTCGGCAAGGAATTAATGAAATGGGCAATCGAACGGGCGCGAGAAGAAAATTGTTTTGCAATTCAGCTAACGACTAATGCGGAGCGAAAAGACGCGCATCGTTTCTATGAAAATTTAGGTTTTACGGGTTCGCATCTGGGAATGAAATTGTATCTGAAATGAAAATTTTTCACGGCACGGAAAACGCTAATATCTCGCGCCCGACAGTTTTGACGCTCGGTGTTTTCGACGGTTTGCATCTTGGTCATCAACAGATTATGCAAACGGTCGTGAGCCGCGCCAAAGCCGTCAATGCCGTCTCAACTGCGATTACGTTTGACCCGCATCCGCGAGCCGTTTTGTATCCCGAATCCGCGCCCCCCTTGCTGCAAACGCTCGACCAGCGACTTGCCGCGTTTGAACTCCTCGGCATCGAACAAGCTATCGTCGTGCCGTTTAATCAAAAATTTGCTTCTCAAGACGCCGAAGAATTTCTGCGAGAAGTTATTTACGAAAGGCTCCAAGCCGGAGAAGTTTATTTGGGAAAAGGTTTCGCGTTCGGAAAAAATCGCGGCGGCAACATTGAATTATTAAAAAAACTAAGCGCCGAACTCGGATTTTTCGCCGACGAAGTTGACGAAGTTTGTTTGCGCGAAACACGAATCAGTTCATCGAAAATTCGCGGACTTTTAGCCGAAGGACGAGTTAATCTCGCCAGAAGAATGCTCGGCAGACCTTACGGCGTGGAAGGAAAAATTACTCACGGCTTCGAGCGCGGGCGAACAATCGGTTTTCCGACGGCGAATTTGAAACCGGTCAATCGCGTCATACCGAAATACGGCGTTTATGCGTCGGCGACATTGATTGACGACGTTTGGCGGCGAAGCATCACCAATGTCGGCGTGCGCCCGACTTTTGAAGACGAAACCGCGCCTTCGATTGAAACCTATATTTTCGATTTCGACGGCGATTTGTATGGCGACGTTTTGCGTGTCCGTTTTCTGCATCGAATAAGAGACGAACGAAAGTTTGCCGGAATTGAAGAATTGAAAGCGCAAATTGCAAATGATACGCGCCGCGCCTTGAACTATTTTTCGCGGCGTGGCGTAAAGAATATGCTCGAACTTGTTTGATGTTAAAATGAATGCGAGGTAATTTTTATGGACATTACAATATCCGTTTCAGAAAAGACGGAACAAATTATTCGGGAAAAAGCCGAAGAAAACGGGAAAGCGGTTTCCGAGTTTGCGGCAAGTTTGTTTGAAGAAAAAATTAAGGAAGAATTTCCCGACACGGAAATAACGGACGAACCGCATCCGCTTTTAAAATTTGCGGGAATGTTTTCCAGCGGTAAAAGCGATACTTCAAGACGCTATAAAGAAATTTTAATGGAAGACATTGATAAGCGCGGCGGATTTGGAGGAAGTTAATGGCATCCGTAATTGATGCAGGTTTTCTTTATGCTCTGGTGGACGATTCGGACGAACATAACTCTGACGTAACGAGAGTTATGCAAAATTATCGCGGGAGAGTTATTTTGCCCGTGCCAGCCATCACCGAAGCGGCTTATTTAGTCAAAAAGTTTTGCGGAGTAGAGGCTCTGGCAAAATTTTTAGACTCTTTGACCGAAATAGAATACGAATTTGAAACGCCAACCACCGAAGATTATAAACGCGCCGCCGGAATTTTAAGAAAGTACAATGACGCAAATATTGATTTTGTTGACGCGCTGATTGTGGCAATCGCTGAACGGCTAAACATTACGAAAATTTTGACCGTTGACCGCCGACACTTCGGCATTTTCAAACCGCGACATTGCGCGGCGTTTGAGATTTTGCCGTAAATCGAAGACAAAGCGAAAATCACTTGCGACATCAAAAATATTTTGTAAATTTATTGAAGATTTTTAAAATGAAGCAATTAACAAACGAACAAGGGTTATCGGTCAAAGAAAAAACAATCGAGCCGATTTCGGACAACGGAAACGGCAGTTACGCATTCCTTCCGGCGAAAAATTTGCCTATTTCAAAGCACATTTCCAACGAACAATTAATCGCCGAAGAAAAACTTTTAATCGAAAAAGAAGCGCGGGTTGAGAAAAATTATCGCGGAATCGGCGGCTACTTGCGGCTTTTCAAAGTGTCGAAGGTTATCGGAATGCTCGCGCTTTATCTGTATCTCGACCAATACGAGCTTCATCACGCCCAACACCAGAAACAATCGGAAGCGCGTTTGGAAATTGCGCGAAAATTAACTTGGTTTGCCGTTCTCGGCGAGCGATTTCATCAAGCGAATCTCGCGTTTTTTCACGATTTTATACTTCTGCTTCGCTGGTTTTTTATCGGCAATGAAAAAAACAAAGAATCGAATCAAGAAAAACAAGCCGTTTGGCTGAAAGAAAACTTGATAAATTTAGGTCCGACGTTTATCAAAATCGGACAATCATTGGGAACACGCGCTGACCTTTTGCCTTTGCCCTTTGTTAAAGCGTTGGGCGAATTGCAGGACAATGTGCCGCCGTTTCCAAATGAAATTGCGTTTGCGAGAATCGAAAAAGAATTAGGCAAAAAAATCAACGAAGTCTACGCCGAATTTGATGTCGAACCGATTGCCGCCGCATCTCTCGGACAAGTTTATCGAGCCAAACTTTTTACGGGCGAAGAAGTCGCCGTCAAAGTTCAGCGTCCGAACCTTCAGGGAATTATCAAAGGCGACATCGAAATTTTGCGAAAGGTTACAAAGTTTGCCGAACGCTTTCCGTCTTTGAACGAAAACGCGGATTGGGCGGGAATGTTGCGCGAGTTTGACGAAACGGTTCACGAAGAAATGGATTATTCGGCGGAAGGTCGCAACGCCGAACGCTTCTCCGAAAGTTTTAAGGAATGGACAAACGTTCACGTTCCGAAAATATACTGGAACGCGACGACCGAAAAAGTTCTGACGATGGAGTTTATTCACGGCACGAAAGTTACGGCATTGGAAGAATTAAAAGCCAGAAATGTGTCGCCCGAAAAAGTCAATCGTCTGTTGATTCGCACCTATCTCAAACAATTATTGGAAGACGGATTTTTTCACGCCGATCCGCATCCGGGAAATTTGCTGGTGATGCCTGACGGACGCTTGGCGTTTTTCGATTTTGGAATGGTCGGTAGAATTTCGCCGCAATTGCAGTCGAAAATGATAGACGCATTTTTTCACGTCGTCGCTAAAGACCCGGCGGGAATCGCGCAGGATTTGATTGATTTGGATTTTATGAAGCCCGGCTCAAGTCCCGACATCGTGCGTCCGGTCGTCGAAAAGATGTTTCAGTTTCATCTGAATTTGAAACTCAAGGAAGTCAATTTCAAAGAATTGACTTACGATTTAGCGGACGTGATGTATGATTATCCGTTTCGCCTGCCGTCGAATTTCACATATATTATGCGGGCTTTGATGACGCTCGAAGGCATCGGCATCATCACCGACCCGGAATTTAATTTCTTTGAAACGGCAAAACCTTACGCCAAAGAATTTATGTTCAAACGCGAAGGCAAAGACTTACGCAAGCTATTAACCGACAAACTTTTGGGGCGCGACGCGGACGGCAAAATTGATTTGGAAAGAAGTTGGAAGCTGGCGAAGATGGCTTTCAAAACGGTTTGGAATACGAACAAATAAAAATATGAGAAAGAAAGGCGTAAGTTTTCAATTTTTATTTGTCGCTTTTTCAATTTGTGGTTTTCTTTCTCAAACTTCACTCGCGGTTCAAATTCAAAAAATCGATGATGAAAGATTCGCGCAGATTGTCCGAAAAGTTCAAATCAAATTAAACCAATCTCACGCAGCGACGAAATTTCCGGGCGCGACCGTCGGATTTGTTTTGCCGGACGGACGTTTCGCTTCCGTTTCGAGCGGAGTTTCCGATTTGGAAACGAAAGCGCCGCTCAAACCGACTGATAAAATGCTCGCGGGCAGCATCGGAAAAACTTTTGTCGCGGCGACGGCATTGCAGCTTGTCGGGGAAGGAAAGCTGAATCTCGACGAAAAAATCGAGCGTTGGTTTGAAAATGAAAAATGGTTCGCGCAATTGCCGAATGCAAAAGATATTACATTGCGGATGCTCCTTAATCATACGAGCGGCATTCCGAATCACGTTGACAATAAAAATTTTCTCAAAGTATTATTCAAGAATTCCGAAAATGATATTCGTTATGAAGAGTTGATTGCTTACATTCTTAACGAAAAACCTCTTTTCGCGGCGGGCAAAGGTTTCAATTACGCTGACACGAATTATATTTTAATCGGTTTGATTATCGAAAAGGCGACGGGCAATAGTTTGTATGACGAAGTTGCCGGAAGAATTTTGAAGCCGCTCAAACTCGACCAAACTTTTCCTTCAAACAAAAATGTTCTGCCGCAGGTTGCTAACGGCTATTTTCAAAATAAACCAATCGTCGTGAAGGGGAAATTCACCGTCAATCCGCAGTGGGAATGGGCAGGCGGCGGCTTTGCTTCGACCGCCGAAGACCTCGCGCGTTGGGCGCGGACTTTGTATTCGGGCGACGTTTTACAGAAAAATCTTTTTGAAGAAATGCTCAAAGGCGTTAAGACGAATGAAGGAACGGAATATGGTTTGGGCGTAGAAATCGCTCGCGGAAAATTCGGAAAATCTTACGGACACGACGGCGAATTTCCCGGCTATCTTTCCGACATGCGCTATTTTCCCGAACAAAAAATCGCCGTCGCTGTTCAGGTGAATTCCGACGAAAATCCTGAAACAAATAAATTTATCGCTTCCGCCGTTGACGATTTCGCGCAAATAATTATCGGTGAACTGTTCAGCCAAAATCTTTCCGAAAAAGAAAAATTGGAAGCGCAAAAGAAGACGGAAGATTGGTTGAAACTGGTTGACGCGGGAAAATTTGCGGAAAGTTGGGATAGCATCTCAGCCGAACTAAAAGCTAAATACACAAAGGAAAAATGGCAATCGGTTCTCGAACCTTTTCTAAAAAAAGTCGGAAAATTCAAATCGAGAAAACTCAAAAGTATTTTCTCGACAGATTCCGAGACGATTGCAATTGATTTTGAAAGCTCGTTCGCAAAACTTTTGTCGGCAAACGAAACGATTATTTTGAAAAGAGAAAAAGACGGCAACCGGCGCGTGGCAAGCTATTCGATTAAATAAAACCAAGCTGTAGAAATTCTATTTCAAGTTTTGATTAGAGTTAAATGAAGCGTGTGCATAAATAAGTCCTTTGATATCAGCATTTTTTTTCACCGCAGAGACGCAGAGGGACGCAGAGAGTCAGCGCAGAGAAAATTTATCTCGGCGGTTCTCTGCGAAATCTCTGCGCCTCTGCGGTAAAATCTCTTTTTGATTTATGCACACGCTTCAGTTAAATTGTGGTTTTGATAGCTCGAAAGAAATCTGAAATGACAAACAAAATCAAAATCGCGCACGTAAAAAAAGATTTTTCAATCGGCGAATTAGACAATGAAAATTGGAAAAAAGCCGAAGAAATTTCAATTGAAAATTATTGGTCAGGCGAAAAAGCAAACGCCGGGCGACACGCGACGGCAAAACTTTTATGGTCGGACAAGGCGCTTTATATCCGCTTTGAAGCAAATCAAGCCGAGCCTTTAGTCGTCAGCGAAACGCCGGACTTGAAAAGCAAATCAATCGGACTTTGGGACAGAGATGTTTGCGAGCTTTTCATTGCGCCGAATCCAAAAGAGTTAAACAAGTATTTCGAGTTTGAAATCGCGCCGACCGGCGAATGGATTGATTTATCAATTTGTCTATTGTCCGAAGAACGCGAAACCGATTTCGATTATAATTCGGGAATGAAATCGGCGGCGAAAATTGAAAGCGGCAAAGTTTTGATGGCGATGAAAATTCGGTGGAGAGCGTTCGGCAAAATTCCGAAAGCAAATGATATTTGGAGGGGAAATCTTTTTCGCTGTGTCGGAAGCGGCGAAACGCGCGGCTATTTGGCGTGGCGAGCAACGAAGACCGAGCAGCCGAATTTTCACGTTCCCGAAGCGTTCGGCGAATTTGAATTTGTAAAGCGATGAAATTTACAGGGATACCAGGATGGACAGGGATATATGAAAAATGCTTTTTCTATCCCTGTTCCTCCTGGTATCCCTGTAAATTCTTTTCGGTCGCTCTGATTTTTTACATTGCTAAACCGCCGTCGGCTTGAATAACTTGTCCGGTAATGTAACGCGCCGAAGCAGACAGCATAAAACAAGCGATTTCGGCGACTTCCTGCACGTTTCCGAGTCGTCCGAGCGGAATCATTTCCAAAATTTTGCCGCGATGTTCTTCGTTCATCTCGCTCGCCATATCGGTTTCAATTAAACCTAAAGCCAGCGCGTTGACCGTGATTTTTCGGCTGGCGATTTCTTTCGCCAGCGATTTTGTCAGCCCAATCATTCCGGCTTTTGAAGCCGAATAATTCGATTGTCCGAGCATTCCGACCACGCCGCTGATTGAAGAGATATTTAAAATCGAACCGCCAGCTTCGTTTCGCATCATCGGGCGCAAAACGGCTTTGGAGAAATTCCACGCGCCTTTCAAATTCGTGTCGATAACAGAGTCCCAATCCTCTTCCTTCATCCGTAAAATCAACTGGTCGCGCGTGATTCCGGCATTATTTATCAAAAAATCAATCGCGCCGAATTCGTCTTTTACATTTTTGCAAAATTCGGCGGAGGCTTCCGTATTCGCAACGTCGCATTGCGCGGCAAAACATTTTACGCCTAAGTTTTCAATTTCCGCTTTCAATTTTTCGGCTTCGTCCGCGCTCTTCGCATAGTTAAAGGCGACATTTGCGCCGCGTTTGGCGAGTTCGAGCGCAATCGCACGTCCGATGCCGCGAGTCGCGCCCGTCACGATTGCCAATTTTCCATTAAATTGTTTTTCGCTCAAAATTACTTTCTCCAAAAACTGATTTCTTTTATAATGCCAACCGCTTAAAAATCAAGAAGTTCGGTTTCTAGATTTTTCGTAACCGAACTTCTTTCTTGAAATCAACTCTACGGTTTTGGCGTTGGTGAAACGTTCGGAACGGGCGTCGGAGACGGACTGGCACTCGGCGGCAGCGCAGGCATTTCCGCTTTTGGATAGCGCGGCAGAAGTCCGTCGCGCATTGCCAGCGCGTAAACCGCCGACGCAATCACGGCGGCTGATTTTTTTACGTCGTCTTCGACGATTCGCTCGTAAGTGTCGAGATTCGTGTGCCAGGTATGCGATTGATATTCAATCGGGTCTTGCTGAACGCCGATGCCGGGAAGTCCGGCTTGATTAAATGAAGTGTTATCCGAGCCGCCAAGTCCGCGGCTGCGCGAGTTGTTTGCGCCAAGCACGCCGTAATCGGCAAAGGGCGCGACGATTTCTCGCAGAATAGTTCCCGCTTCCGTGGTTCCGAAAACGGACATTCCGCGGGCGCGTCCCGTTCCCGAATCGATGTTGAAATAGCCGCCGAATTTTTCAAAGCCCGGTTTCGGATTCTCAAACGAGCCGAAATGTTCTTTGACATACGCCTGTGAACCAAGGAGTCCTTCTTCTTCGCCCGACCAGAGCGCGACGCGAATCGTGCGGCGCGGTTTGACGCCCATTGTTTTCAAAATGCGAGCGGCTTCCATCATTATCGCGCAGCCGATGGCGTTGTCGGTCGCGCCGGTTGCGGCGTGCCACGAATCGAGATGTCCGCCGAGCATAATTACTTCGTCCTTTTTGTCCGTGCCGGTGATTTCGCCGATTGTGTTGTAGGAAGTCGTGCCTTCGGGAAATGATTTGTTGCGAATATCGAATTCGAGCGACACGGCTGTTTTGTCGTCTAAAAGACGCGAGATGCGCCCGTAATCTTCGTTACGCAGGACGACGGTCGGCACGACTCTGGCAAGATCGAAGGTTCGATTATTAAATGCGCGAATTTGTCCGTGTTCGCGTGCGGCATCGTTGATGCGGACGGCGGCGCGATTGTCGAGCAGAAATTTATCAACCTGTTCGGTAACTTGGGCGGGCGGCAACTGACCGGCTCGCGGAGCGTCGGGCGTTCTCGACGGGTTAGGATTCGGAGACGGTTGGGGATTCGGAGACGCGCTCGGTTCAAAGCGTCTTTTCAAGGTTTCATCGTCAATTCGTTTCGGCGGCGGAGTAAAATTTACGGGAATGACGGCGGGCTTGCCCATCAAAATCATTTTGCCGGCAATGTTCGCTTTGACGCTGTTGAGATAAGCGGTCAATTCTTCCTGCGTCGGGCGTTGCGGCAAATTCATTTGAAACGCCTGCCCTCGAACCGCGCCGTTTGTCGAGGGCGTCCACGCGAGAACTTCAAACACGAGCGAATCCTGAACCGGCGCGGTAATAAAACCCGAAGCGCGTTCATTGACCCAGCCCGGATGACCGAAATCCCAAGCCTCGAGATGCGCGTTATCAAAACCCCAAATTGTCATTTGTTTGACCGCCCAATCAGCCGCCGCTTTGTGATTCGGCGAGCCGGTCAAGCGCGGACCGTAGACATCTGCAAAAAAATGAACCGTTCGCATAATTTGCGAATTTTCCATCGCTTCCTTGCGAATCTGCGCGTTTATGTCCGGCTGTGTTTGCGCTTGCTGCGCGTTGGCTAACGGCAAGTTTTGAAAGAACACGCTAAAAAATAACAGTAAAAGTGTTGCGGTTTTTGTTGCTGCTGATTTTTTCATTTTTTCTCCAAACGATAATTTTTTGTAATCTAAGAATACACTGCTTAACGGTTGTTTTCTATTCTTGCGCTTTCGTTATCCGTTCAAGGCGTAGCGTTGAAGCGTGAAAAGCTGATTGATGCCCTTTTCGGCGAGTTCGAGCATTTGGTTCATCTGCTCACGGTCGAACGGCTCGCGTTCCGCCGTGCCTTGAATTTCGATGAATTTTCCAGACGCGGTGCAGACGATGTTCATATCGACTTCGGCGTTTGAATCTTCTTCGTAACACAAATCCAGAATCGGCGTGTTTTCAATCATCCCGACGCTGACTGCCGCGACTTCCGAGATAATCGGATTTTTCTTGAGTTTTCCGGCAAGCAGCATTTTCTTAACCGCCAGCCCGAGCGCGACGCACGCGCCCGTTATCGAAGCGCAGCGCGTTCCGCCGTCGGCTTGAATCACGTCACAGTCAATAAAAATTTGGCGTTCGCCGAGAAGTTTCGTGTCGACGACCGTTCGCAGACTGCGCCCGATGAGCCGCTGAATCTCCTGCGTTCGCCCTGACGGACGCATTGTTTCGCGGTTCGTGCGCGTGTGCGTCGCTCGCGGCAGCATCGCGTATTCCGCCGTTACCCAACCGGTTCCTTTGTTTCGCAGGAAAAACGGAACTTTTTCCTCGACGGTCGCCGTGCAGATAACTTTTGTGTTGCCGACTTCGATAAGCGCCGAACCTTCGGCGTAAGGCGAAAAATTCGGCGTAATTTTTGTCTGTCTGATTTGGTCGTATGTTCGGTTGTCAATTCGTGTGTAACTCATTTTTAAAGCATTTTAACCACAGATGGACACAGATAAACACAGATTATTTAATTGATTTTATCTGTGTCCATCCGTGTTAATCTGTGGTTCCAAAATCTCTTAATTCCTGTTGATTTTCTAATTTATCTTTTCCGAAAACTTCGATAGCTTCTAATTTCGCGGGCGTTACGCCCAGGAATCTTTCGGCGACGCGGGCAAATCGGTCAGCCGCATCCGTCACGTAGAAATGGTCTAAATCATCGCATAAACGTCTGGCAATTTCACGTTTCGGCGGATTTTCATTGATTAAATTTTTTTCTTCGAGAAGCTGTTTGACTTCTTCGGCGGTCGCCTCGCCCGAATCAATCAGAGTAACACTCGCGCCGACGGTTTCCTGTATCACGTCGCGCAAAATCGGATAATGCGTGCAGCCTAAAACCAGCGCGTTGACATTTTTATCGACGATTTTTTGCAGATATTTTTTAGCAATTGAAAGAGTTTCCGGTTCGCGCAGCCAATTTTCTTCCGCCAGCGGCACGAAAAGCGGACACGCCGTTTCAATGATTTCCGCGTTTTCGCAAGCCTTTTTTATTGCTTCCGAGTAAGCGCGGCTTGAAACGGTCGCTTCGGTAGCGATGACGCCGATTTTTGGTTTGTCATATTTTTCTTTGGTTATCGCAACTGCTTTTCTTGCGCCCGGTCCGATTACGCCGACGACATCGATTCCGACTGCGCGGCGAATCGCCGGAAGCGCGAGCGCGGACGCCGTGTTGCAGGCGACGACGAGTAATTTGATGCCGCGCGAGGCGAGAAACTGCGAATTTTCAATCGCGTAACGTTCGACCGTCGCCAGCGATTTCGTGCCGTATGGAACACGCGCCGTATCGCCGAGATAAACGAAATGCTCGTCCCTCAGCTTTTCGTGCAGAGCGCGATAGACCGTCAAACCGCCCACGCCGCTGTCAAAAATTCCGATTGGTTGATTTCTAAACAAAAATTTCTCGAAGTCGCTCCGGTATGAAATTTATACGATACGATAATTTATGTTTGATGGCGAGAATAGATTGCGAAAAATTAGTTTTACATCTAAAGCGCTTTCGAGAATTCGGTTTTTCGACCTCTTCCGCAAAGAAGATTCCAGAATTGCTTCAAGAGAAAATTTAACGAAAATATCGTCTCAAAAGCGAAAAATTCTCTTTAAGCGAAAAATTATTAATAAAATAAGTAAAGGTTTTTGTATAAGTTACCGTCCGAAAGCGGTTTTCGCGGCTCTCGCCTTTTGAAAAGATGTGCCGAATATACTAGGATACTCTACGAAGTTTTTAACTTTGACTTGAATTTTATAAACAAACAGAGGAATCAGTATGAAGAAAATTGTATTTTTAACTTTCGTCGCCGCCTTAGCAATGGCTTTTGTCGGCTGCGATACGATGAAGGAAACCAACTCAAACAAGGCGGTCGTTGTGAACAACAATGCTGCGGCGAATTCGGCTAATATGGCGAATTCAAATGCGATGATAATGAATTCAAATTCGATGAGTTCAAACACTGTGTCGAGTTCAAATTCGACCTGGAATGCGAATATGACCAGAGCCGATTATGACAAAGATAAAGATAGATATGCCACAGACGCTAAAACTGCGGGCAGTAAAATCGGCACGGGCGCAAACGACGGCTGGCTGTGGACGAAAACCAAAGCGGCTTTGGCGACAACTGCCGGTTTGAGAGATTCAACCATTAATGTCGACGTTGATAACGGCGTTATTACATTGAACGGAACGGTCGGAACAAAAGAACAGCAGCAAATGGCTGTTAAAGTTGCCAATGAAATCGAAGGCAAAACCAGCGTCAAAAGCAATTTGAAAGTTAACGCTAACGATTCGATGACCAATCAAATGACCAGCGGAAACACCAATACCAAAATGACCAACGCAAATCATAAATAGTTTGCAGTTGAATTGATTAAACCAAAACCTGTCGTTTATAGAAGCGGCAGGTTTTTTATATTTTATTGTTCGCTTTGATTTTCGTTCAAAATTACTGTGTAAAAGTTTCACGAGAAGTTGTTAAAGCGTTTGGTTTGCGTTATATTTTCAAATTGTCTCGTTGCGGAGAGATCGCATAATGGTATTGCAGTAGTCTTGAAAACTACCGGGCGTAAGCCTATGCAGGTTCGACTCCTGTTCTCTCCGCCATTTTAATTTCAAAATTAGGATTTGCAGTCTTTTGATTGCAAATCCTTTTTCTTTGTTCTTTTTCTATAAGCCGTCTCAAAAATATCGAGTCGGCAAAAATGCCTTTGATTTTCCTTTGCCACATTGCGCCTTGGCGGGAAATTTTTATTGCTCCCGCAAAGCGGCAAAGGCGCAAAGAAGAACGCAAAGTATTTTCAAACAGCTTCCGGTTTCTACAAAATTCTTGTTGCTTTTATTTTAGGTTTTGGTGTAGCTTTATAGAAAACTGAATGGCGATTCATTCATAAAGCGAATTATGTTACGAAATATGCGTTCAAATGAGGCGGTTCGCGCCGTCATAACCGATAAGCGCGAAGCGATTTTGCGGGCGGCGATAAAAGTTTTCGCCGGAAAAGGTTATTTTAATTCCAAAGTCGCCGACATCGCGGGCGAAGCGGGAATCGCCGACGGCACGGTTTATCTGTATTTCAAAAGCAAAGAGGAAATTCTGCATTCGATTTTCGACCGCGCGATGGAAGAATTTATCGCGGAAGGCAAAAGGGAAATTGCCGAAATCGAAGAAGCCGATAAAAGATTGCGCCGAATAGCCGAACTACATCTTGAAAAACTCGGCGCAGACCGCGATTTGGCGATTGTCTTTCAAGTCGAGCTGCGCGGTTCGACCAAGTTTATGGAAGAATTTTCCGCCGCCGGTTTTGCCGAATATCTGAGCATTATTCACAGAACTATTGAAGACGGGCAAAAGACGGGAGTTTTTCGCAAGGATTTGAACGCTACCGTTTGCTCGAAGATTCTTTACGGCGCGCTCGATGAAATGGTAACTAATTGGATTTTATCGAAAAAAGCATATCAGCTTGCGCCGATGGCTGATGAAGTTTTGAAGGTGTTTTTTGGAGGCGTTTTGAAGTAATTCAAGATTCAGGATTCAGAATTTAAGATTACGAATTAAATCCTGAATCCTGAATCTTGAATCTTGAATCTTGAATCTTGAATCCAAAACGATGCAAAGCAAAACTGAAAATCAACTAAAACAGACTATTCAGAGTTTTTCGTTCGAGACGGACGAGCCGAAAACACTGGCGGAATTGTTTTTAATAGCCGCCGAAAAACATAATCGCAGCGACGCTTTGAATTATAAGAAAGACGGAAAATGGCACGTTATTTCTTCGGCGGAAATGATTTCACGCGCCGAAAATATCGCGCTCGGACTTTACTCGCTCGGTTTGCGAAAGGGTGATAAAGTCGCGCTGCTCGCTGCAAATTCTCCCGAATGGACTTTGACCGACGCGGGCTGCCAGTTTGCCGGAATCGTTAACACGCCGATTTATACGACGCTTGCGCCGAACGCGGTTGAATACATTATCAAAGACTGCGGCGCAAAAATCTTTTTTCTCGAAAACGAAGAAACCTTTGAAGGTATCAAAAGTATTATGCCCGCCTGTTCGACGATTGAAAAACTCGTTTTTTTTGACTGCGCCGAAACGAAAATCGAAAATGCAATCTCCCTGCAAGAGTTGGAAGAAACGGGCGCGAAATTGAAACAGGAAAATCCGAATCTCATCAAAGAATTAGTGAATGTTGTCGAATCGAGCGATGTCGCTACGCTGATTTACACTTCCGGCACAACCGGCGAGCCGAAAGGCGTGATGCTGACGCACGCTAATCTGATTGCAAATGCGCTCAACACGGGTTTGGAATTTACTTTTGAATCGACGGACAAACCGCTGTCGGTTTTGCCGCTCTCGCACGTTTTCGAGCGTTCGGGAATGTATGTTTATATTTTGAACGGAACGGCGGTGCATTATGCCGAATCTATTGAAAAGGCGGCGGACAATCTGCGCGAAGTCGCGCCGACAATTTTCGTTGGCGTCCCGCGAATCTTCGAGAAAGTTTATGCCAGGGCAAAAGTCAAAGCCGCGCAGGAAAGCCGGATAAAGGAAATAGTTTTTGATTGGGCAATCGAAGTCGGGAAAGAATATGCTCTCAAGACCGAATTCAGGCAGCCGATTCCGCGTCTTTTAGCCGTCAAATACAATATCGCCGACCGAATCGTTTTTTCAAAGCTGCGCGAATTTTTCGGCGGGCGCCTGCGTTCGTGCGTAACGGGCGGCGCGGCGCTCTCCGAGGATATTTATTTGATTTTCAAAGGCGCGGGAATTCCGATTATGCAAGGTTACGGTTTGACGGAAACAGCTCCGGTCGTGACGACGAATACGCAATTCGACAATCGTTTGGGAACGGTCGGCAAGCCGGTTCGGAATGTCCGAATCCGCATCGCGGCGGACGGCGAAATTGAAGTTTCGGGTCCGAACGTGATGCTCGGCTACTATAACAAACCCGAAGCGACGCGCAGCGTTTTAACCGATGACGGTTGGTTTAAAACCGGCGACATCGGCACGATTGACGCGGACGGCTTTTTGAAAATTACCGACCGCAAAAAGGAACTCTTTAAAACTTCCGGCGGAAAATATATCGCGCCGTCGCCGATTGAACAAATGATTTTAGCATCGCGCTTTGTCAGCCAGGTCGTCCTTGTCGGCAACGAGCGGAAATTTCCGTCAGCGCTCATCGTGCCGAATTTCGACCAGCTAAAAAACTACGCGAAAATCAAAAATCTAAGCCTTGAGACGCCCGCGGAATTTTGCACGCATCTGCGTATTATAAATTTGATTGAAAGACAGATTGCCGAATTAACCGAAAATCTTTCGGGTTATGAAAAGGTGAAAAAATTCGCGTTGCTCGAAAACGAATTAACCGTCGAAGGCGGCGAATTGACGCCGACTATGAAAGTCAAGCGGCGCGTCATTGATGAAAAATACTACAAGATTATCGAGAAAATGTATACGGAAGCAGAAAAAGAAAAATCGTGAATGGATTTAATCCATTCACGATTCCGACACGAATTAATTATATTTAGTAAAGAATTCTTGTTCCGATTCCACTCGAAAGCGCGCTTATACCTTGGCGACCGGCGCCGGTAATAACTTCAAAAGCGATTTGCGCGATGCTTTTTTTAGATTTATCAACTTCGATAATGTCGTAAGGTGCAAGCATTACATCTTTTTGCGTGCCTTTATTGATGAGGTCATAATTGACGGCAATCGTTTCTCTCTCCTGTGAATCAGCCTTGAGGCGATAAATTCTTATCTCCTTTGTTTTAGCTTCACGTCTGACGCCGCCGACCATAGCGATAGCCCGTTTCAGAGAAAGCCCGCCTTCGGGTATGCGAAGTCCGATCGGTTGGACAACTTCGCCCGTGATATAAACCGGCGAAGCCTTCTGGACAACGATAATATCTCCGGGATTAATTATCGGGTTTGATTCTTCGCGTCCTTGTTTGACGCTGCCCAAGCTATACATCACCGAAGGAACGTCCGTTTCGCTTTTAGTTAAACCGGCTTTTTCGCTTTCTTCGGAACACATCAGCGGCTTTGTCCGAAAAACCTGTATCATTCCGCCCGCATCTTCGGTTACGCCGCCGGAAAATGAAAGCAGTTCAAGAAGACGCGTTTCCCGCACCAAAATAACCGGCTGCGGCGTGCGAACTTCGCCGTAAACAAATACCGGCGGACGACTTTTGCGTTCGGTTACGCTGAAACTGATTTCCGGAGTTTTCAGATATTTTGACAGCAGCCGCGCTACTTCCGCACGCAATTCTTTTTCGGTGCGGCATTTTGCCGTAACGCCTTGCTCGAAAAACGGAACTTGAATTTTGCCGTCTTCGTCAACCGTCGCCACAAAATCGAATTGCGGCTCGCCCAAAACTTTTGTCGTGATAACATCGCCCGGTCCAATCAGATAGCCGCGCTTTTCAGGCGTCGTGGTGACTTGCTGACCGAAGGCGATTTGCGAAAAACACAGCGCAAAGACAAAAAACAACAAAACTTTGACTTTCATATAAAACCTCTAAACTATAATTTATTTATGAATTCTTTCCGTGCAAAGGATAACTTAATCCAGCCTTTGATTCAACCTCGCGCCCGAACGGTTGCCCGTTTTGATTTTGGATTTTAGATTTTGGATTTTGGATTGGAAATCGTTAGTTGTTCTTTGAATGATTGCAGCGAACAATAGCGACAAGGCTATTTAATAATCCAAAATCCAAAATCTAAAATCCAAAATCATTTGACACTTCCGCCCGCGCCGAGTAATTTCAAATTGAAACCCTTTTTTGTTCGCCGCCGAATACAAATGAAATGACAAACTTGCCTGAAAAAAATCACGCGGGCGAACGCCTTTGGTATCTGCGCCGACCGCTTCAATTATTGGCGGATGTCGCCGTTTTGTGCGCGGCGTTTTTTCTGGCTTATTTGTTTCGTTTTAATTTTCAAATTCCCGAAACCGATCTGAATAACGCGCTCAACCAGCTTCCGTTTGTCGTTTTCGTGCAATTCGCCTCGCTTTTTATCGTCGGCGCGTATTCGATTATCTGGCGTTACGTCAGCCTCGAAGACATCAAATCCTTTTTGAAAGCCGCGTTTATCTCCGGCGTTATTTTGATTTTGGTTCGCCTTCTGCTCGCGCCCGAACGATTTATTCGCTGGCAAGTTCCGCTCTCGATTATCCTGATGGATACGATTTTTGCTTTCGCGGGCTTGCTCGGACTTCGTGTTTTGCGGCGGTTCGTTTATGAAGTGTCGGAAAAGCGCACGTTTCAGATTGGAAAGCGGCGCAAAATTCGTAAATCGACTTTGATAATCGGCGCGGGAAGACTCGGGGCGGCGACTATCAAGGAAGTTTCGGGACGCGCCGACACCGAACTCGATGTCAAAGGTTTTATCGACGACGACCGCCGTAAAAAAGGCGGCAGCGTCGGCGGCGTTAAGGTTTTAGGCACGACCGACGATTTAGCCAGACTAACCGACGAACTCAATATCAACCAAGTCGTGCTGGCGATTGACCAGACAAACAGCAAAGACATCCGCCGCGTTCTGGACATTTGCCGCGCGATTCCCGTCAAAGCGCAGATTGTCCCGAGCTTAAATGAAATCGCGCACGGACGGGTTTCGGTTACGCGCATCCGCGACGTGCAAATCGAAGACCTTTTGGGACGCGCCCCGGTAGAGCTTGACGACAAAAATCTGCACGAATTTTTGACCGCTAAAATCGTGATGGTAACGGGCGCGGGCGGCTCAATCGGCGCGGAACTTGTCCGGCAAATTACCGATTTCAACCCGAAGTTACTGGTTCTTGTCGAGCGCACCGAGTTTGCTCTTTTTCAAATCGAGCGCGAGTTGGTCAAGAATTTTCCCGAAACAAAATTCGTTCCGCTGCTCGCAGACATCAGCGACCCGGCGCGAATGCGCGAGATTTTCGGCGAATACAAACCGGAAGTCGTTTTTCACGCCGCCGCTCACAAGCACGTTCCTTTGATGGAAATCAACCCGACCGAAGCGATAAAAAACAACATCTTGGCAACCAAATTAATCGGCGAACTCGCGGGCGAAGCGGGCATAAAAGATTTCGTTTTGATTTCAACCGACAAAGCCGTCAACCCGACTTCGATTATGGGCGCGTCAAAACGTATCGCGGAAATTGTTTTACAGGATTTGAATCAAATTTACGCGACTAATTATATGGCGGTTCGTTTCGGCAACGTGCTTGGCTCGACCGGCTCGGTGATTCCGATTTTCCGCGAGCAAATTCAGGAAGGAAAAGCGATTACCGTCACCGACCCGCAAATGACCAGATATTTTATGACGATTCCCGAAGCCTCGCAGCTTGTCCTGCAAGCGGGCGCGCTCGGCGCGGGCGGCGAGATTTTTATTCTCGATATGGGCGAGCCGGTCAAAATTTTAGACCTCGCCGAAGATATGATTCGGCTTTCCGGCTTGCAGCCATACGAAGACATCGACATTATTTTTTCTGGCATCAGACCGGGCGAAAAACTTTTTGAAGAACTCGAAATCACGGGCGAAAATCTTTTGAAAACCAAACATCCGAAAATTTTTATCGGCAAAATCGCAACTTATTCTTCCGAAGAAGTAACGGGAATTTTGAGCAATTTCCGCCAGGCTGTTGAAGAAAATAACGAAGCTAGAATCCGCAGTTTGTTCAATCATTTTCTACCCGAAGCGAAAATCGCCGAAGAAGCTAAAAATTATTCTGTTGCAAACGACGCCAAACCTGTCGCTCAGACAAATTTAGTCAAAACCGCGCATTCGGCACTCGAAACTTAAATCCAAAAGCCTTAATATAAATTTATGGCGATTCTTGTTACCGGCGGCGCGGGTTATATCGGCAGCGTCGTTGTCGAAGATTTACAGTCAAAAGGCGAAAACGTCGTTGTTTTAGACAATCTCGTCTATGGACACCGGCAGGCAATCGGCAAAAACACCGTTTTTTACGAAGGCGACATTGGCGACGAAAATTTGGTCGGCAAAATTTTGAGCGAAAACGAAATCAAAGCGTGTATGCACTTTTCGGCGTTCACTTTTGTCGGCGAATCGGTCGAAAATCCGAAAATTTATTACAGAAATAATGTCGCGCAAACCTTGAAACTGCTCGACGTTTTAATTGAAACAGGCGTCAAAAAATTTGTTTTCTCTTCGACCGCCGCAGTTTTCGGTGAACCGCAAAAGATTCCGATTGACGAAACGCATCCGCAAAATCCGACAAATCCTTACGGCTGGTCAAAGCTGATGGTTGAGAAGATTCTGCAAAGTTACGACGCGGCTTACGGCTTAAAATTCGTCGCGCTTCGTTATTTCAATGCCTGCGGCGCGAGCGGCGATTGCGGCGAAGACCACAATCCCGAAACGCATTTGATTCCGCTCGTATTATTTGCCGCGCAAGGCAGACGCGAATTTATTTCGATTTTCGGCGACGATTACCCGACTCCCGACGGCACGGCTTTGAGAGATTACATCCACATTTCCGATTTGAGCCAGGCGCATTTGTTAGCCTTAAAACATTTAGCGGGCGGCGGCAATTCCGAATTTATAAATCTCGGAAACGGACTGGGTTTTTCCGTCAAAGAAGTCATCGAAACAGCCAAAAAAATCACGGGCAAACCAATCGAAGCCCGAATCGCGCCGCGTCGAGCAGGCGACCCGTCGCGCCTTGTCGCCGACTCGAAAAAAGGGCGTGAAATTTTAGGCTGGACACCGCAGTTTCCCGATTTGGAATCAATCATCGAAAGCGCGTGGGGATGGCATCAAGCTCATCCGAACGGTTATGAATAAAAAGCTG
Source organism: uncultured Pyrinomonadaceae bacterium (assembly GCA_964235785.1). Taxonomy (GTDB): domain Bacteria; phylum Acidobacteriota; class Blastocatellia; order Pyrinomonadales; family Pyrinomonadaceae. The sequence continues at coordinate 93,888 of CAXSBF010000006.1, forward strand.
AAATAAAAAAAATAAAATGAGCATCGAAACATATCAAGGCAAAGTCGAAAATGGGCAGATTAAACTTGCGGTAAGCGTCAAATTACCGGAAAACAAAACGGTCTATGTTATCGTTCCTGACGAGAAACCAAAATTTGATTTAGCGGAAATGGTGGCAAGAATGCCAAAGGATTATCAGCCAATCGAAGAAGATTTCGGCAAACCTGTCGGAAAGGAAGTTTGGTGATGGTGAAATACATTCCCGAAAAGGGCGATTTTATAACGCTTTCATTCGACCCGCAGTCAGGACACGAACAAAAAGGCAGACGACCCGCGCTTGTCGTCAGCAATTTTGTTTTCAACCAAGCCACAGGTTTAGCAATCGTTTGTCCAATCACAAATACAGATAGAAAAATTCCCTTTCATTTAGTTATTCCTCCGACAAGTTCTTTGACAGGATTTGTGATGGTCGAGCAAGTCAAATCAGTTGATTTCAATTCAAGAAATGTAAAATTTGTTGAAAAAGCGACGCAGGAATTGATTGATGACGTGCTTGCTGTAATTGATATTTGTATAAAATAATGTATGAAAAATCTTTTATCTAAAAATCGAATCTCCAAAAAAGCCGCGAGTTTTACCGAATCCGTAATTCGTGAGATGACGCGCGAAGCGATGAAATACGGCGCGGTCAATCTCGGGCAAGGTTTCCCGGATTTTGCCGCGCCCGAAGACATCAAGCAGAAAGCGATGGAAGCAATTGCCGCCGACCATAATCAATACGCGATAACCTGGGGCGTGAAAAGTTTTCGTGATGCGATTGCCGAAAAGACAAAATGGTTTTTGGACTTGGACGTTGACCCGGAAACGGAAATCACCGTAACGTGCGGCTCGACCGAAGGAATGATTGCGGGAATGATGGCGACTGTTGACGCAGGCGAGGAAGTCGTCGTCTTTGAGCCGTTTTATGAAAACTACGCGCCGGACGCGATTTTGTCGGACGCAAAGCCGGTTCACGTTCCGCTTTATCAAACGGAAAACGGCTGGCATTTTGAAAAGGACGAATTGCGAAACGCTTTTAACGAACGCACGAAAGCGATAATTATTTGCAATCCGAACAATCCGACCGGCAAAGTTTTTACGCGGGAGGAACTCGAATTTATTGCTGATTTGTGTAAAGAGTTTGACGCGATTTGTTTTACCGACGAGATTTACGAACACATTATTTATAAAGGAATCCGCGACGCGGGCGAGATGACGCGGGATAATTCAAAACACGTTTCGATGGCGCAGATTGACGGAATGCGCGAGCGAACGGTAGTCGTCAACTCCTTGTCGAAAACTTATTCGGTCACGGGTTGGCGCGTTGGTTACTGCATCGCGCCGCCTGATATTTCCTCGGCGATTCGCAAAGTTCACGATTTTTTAACCGTCGGCGCGGCAAATCCTCTGCAACACGCGGGCGCGTATGCTTTAAGTTTGCCGAAAAGTTATTACGCAAACTTGCAAAAGGAATATCAGCGAAAGCGCGATTTTATCGTTCCCGTTTTGCAAAACGCCGGTTTCAAATGCGAGATGCCGCAGGGCGCGTATTATGTGATGACGGATATTTCGGATTTTGGTTTTGAAAACGATGTCGAATTTACAAAGCATTTAATCAGAGAAATCGGCGTCGCGGTCGTGCCGGGTTCGTCGTTTTATCACGACAAAAATTTGGGTTCGCAAAAAGTGCGGTTTTGTTTCTGCAAAAAGGACGAAACTCTGGAAGCGGCGGCGGAAAGATTGAGCAAACTCAAGTGATTTTATTTGCCTTAGCAAGCTAAAATACAAGACAAATTAAAAGCATATTTTAACCGCAGATGGACACAGATAAAAACAAGATAAAAACAAAAATAAAATACCTGCTTTAATCTTTAAAAATCTGTGTTTATCTGTGTCCATCTGTGGTTAAATAATTCTTACGAATTCAATCTGTCTCAATACTCGAATGCTCAAAACTTTCCGCGATAAATTTCTGCTCGAAATCGTCATTTTCACTTCCGGCGCGCTCGTGATGATTTATGAAATTATCGGCTCGCGGATTCTCGCGCCATATATCGGCACTTCGACTTATGTCTGGACGGAATATTACAATTCTCGCGCTTTGAAAACGACCGAAAAGTAGAAAGCTATCGAAAAGCCGAAATGTCCATTCCGAAGCGTTCTTTGACGTAATCTTCCTGCGCCGCGTTGACGTTTCGCAGATTTTCAAGGCGGCGTTCGGATTTTTTGATGATGGTTTTGGTGCGTTCCGCCATTTGTTTGAGCATATTTCTGCCTTCGAGCATTTCACCCAGAAATTTTTCGTGGAGAATGAAAAGCTCGGAAAGTTCGACGACGAGTTTTTCTCCGCGCAGTTCTTTGAGACGATTTTTGATTTGATAAATCTGGCGAATCGCGCGAACGAACTGGTCGCCGATTGAATCGCCCATTATTAAATCCGGCGAATCGCGGAAATCTTCGACTAATTTATTCAGGCGATTCTGGTCGCCTGCCGCGTAAGCGTCGTTGAGTTTCGCCATTAGCGCGTGGCGTTTTTCTTTTTCGCGCGCGTCCAACGCCAAATCCGGATGAATGATTTTCGCCAGATTGTAATAAGCCTTTTTCGCCTCGGCGTTCGGTTGATATTTGAACGAACAATTTTCAGCCGTTTCGACGCCGGCGGCTGATTCTGCGGCGCGTTTTCGCAATTCTTCGGCGCGTTTTTTAATTTCCTCGTCGTCCGGCACGAGCTTGACTTCTTCTTCGGCAATCTGCGCTTCGATTTCGTCGAGTTCGGCATAAAGTCTGCCAACCTGCATCGTGTAATTGGCTTCAAATTGTTCGAGTTCGGCGCGCAATTCGGTCATCGCTTCTTCCTCGAAAGCGAGTTTATCTTTCAGACGTTCGAGGACGCGCCGCTTTTTAGCAAGTTCAATTTCTTCGGGCGCACTTACATTCATAGGAAAAATTTTAGCATAAAGAAAAAATTGACAGGGATAACAGGATATACAGGGATAGAACAATTTTCTTCAAATCCCTGTATATCCTGTTATCCCTGTCAATTAGCTTTGAAAATTCCGACACGCGGAACTTAAATTCAGGCTTTATCAGCCTTCGACTTCGGCGAGCTTGCTGACCGAAGTTTTTTCGACTTCCGCGATAATCGCTAAATTCTTTGATTCCGTTTCGCTCAGCATTTCGTCCTTGAATTCAGGATTCGCGTGATACCACGACTGCGCTTCAAAGTATTTTTGCAGTTCCTTGTCTTTGAAAACTCTGCCGTGTCGGGCGTAAATCTCGTTTCGCAAAACTCGCAGGTCTTCGACGAATAAACCTTCGACCATTTCATTGGTTATCGGTTCATTTGAAATTTTTTCGCGCAGCGCGGTTTCGGTTTTTTCGATAAGCTTGACGTTTTGCTGCTCAATCGGGTTGAGTTTGACTTTTGTCTGGTCGGCGAACGGTTTATACCAATCGCGCCACTCGAAAACCGCCAGAAATCCGGGCGTCGTGAATTTGCGCCCGCGCCGCGCCCACAATTCGTTGCGGATAAAACGCAAATCGTTAAGGGACAAACCTTTCAGCAAATCTTCGGTCAAAGGCGCGTTTTGAAACTTGTCCATATCGCCGATTGAGATGGCGACTTTGCGGTCTTCGTCGCGTTTGGCGTTGAGCTTTTCCAAATTTTTGCGCTCGACTTCGGTTAAAACGGTCGGCGAATAATTCGCGCTCGATTTATACCAGTAGCGTTCTTCAAAATACTTTTGCAGCCAAGGTTCGCCGTCAAAGCGTTTGCCGTGAATCGCTTCGACTTCGGCAATCATAATGCGCCAATCCGCGGGCGAATCGGCGAAAAGTTTGTCTTCGGGAATCTCCTTTGTTTGCCAGAGACGCAAATCGCCCGGCATCACCGACGAATGCCGCTCGGCTTCCGCCAGGCGAATAAGGTCGAGATTATCGCGCTCGGTTTTTGTTAAAACCGCGTTGGTAAAATTCGGTTTCGGCTGATACCAGGTTTGTTTTTCCAGATAATCCTGAATCGAACGTTCTTTGAAGACGCGCCCGCGCTTGCCGAAAACGACGCCGCGCAGAAGCGCGAGTTCGTCAACATCCGAATCGCCCGATTCGCCGCCGAGACTTTTTAATTTGGCGATTTCAACTTTGGTGATTTTCTTCGCCGCAAAATCAAACTTGTCCCAGCCTTTTTTGCTGAATGCCTTCCAGTCTTTTTGCCTTTCCTGGCTGAACTCGTCGTTTTGCGCGAAAATGCTCGCGCCGAGCGACAACACAAAAATAAAAGAAATTATTAGTCTTTTTTTCATACGGATTTTTCCTTACATTCTTATAAATAACTAATTGGTCAAACTTCGATTGTTTACCCTATCAATTTTCCACACGCCGTTTTCCTTTATCATTTTTATTGCTAAAGTTTGATTAAAGTCGGACTTCTTTCCTTTTGGCGGAGCAAGCATAACTTTTAATGTCGCAGTGTTTCCTTTAACGACGGCTTTGGTTGTCGTTACGTCCCAGTTATTGTCAAAATCCTGCGCGTCAATCATATAATCGGCGCCGTATTCTTCGTAAGCGGGCGAATAAATCCATTTACCAAGCCGTTTTGAAACGGATTTAAGAACGGTTCCCTTTTGTTTAATCGGGTTGCCGCCTTCGGTGAAAAGTTCTTTCAAATACCACTTGTAAAAACTTTTTGCCGTTTGCTCGGGCGTATCAGCCGCTTTTGCTGTTGTCGCAGCAACGCTCACAATAAAAAACAAAAGAAGAGCGAATTTTAATAATTTATCTGTGTTTGTCAAAATTATATTTCTCCAACATTCAGCTTTCGACGATTTCAAAACTCGTCGTGATTTCCGCCGTCGGTCTGACGGTCGCGGCGACGCTGCAATACTTGGTGTCGGAAATCTCGACGGCTTGAGCCACAGCTTGTTCGGAAACGTCGTGTCCGCATACGATATGGTGAACGTGAAATTTTATAAAAGCCCGAGGATGTTCTTCGCGCCGCTCGCCTGAAATCTCAACCCGATAATCGGTTACGATCTGCCGTTTCTTTTCCAGTATCGAAACAACGTCTGCCGCTGTGCAAGCCGCGACCGACACGAGCAGCATTTCGAGCGGCGTCGGCGCGGATTTTCTATCGCCTTTGGTGTCAATCGCTTGCGCGTGTCCGCTCGGCGTAGTTCCGATAAAAAACTCGTCGCCCGCGTATTGAATCACAGCTTTGTAAATGTTATCCGGCATAAAAATCGTTTTTGCAGACGCGCCCGACGGTAAAACTTTTTGCGAGATTCTAGCACAGTTTTGCAAAAGATTTCATTAAATTTTTCAAGCGACAAACCTTTTGGCACTGAAAATGCTTCTTAGCTTCGAGAACGAGTTATTTTAGTTTTAGCGGTTCGACGCAGAGGAGAAAAAAGATGAAAAAGTTAAGAAGCGCGAGTTTGTTTTATTTGACGATTGGTTTGCTGATTTTTGGTTCTTTGACACAGGCAGCCGCGCAGACAACGCGAAATGAGCGCGACGTGCGTAATATTTTACGCAGTCTTAATTCAAAGATCGATGACTTTCGCTATAGTGTCGGCGGCGAATTGAGTCGCAGTTCCGCCGGTCGCAATACGGAAGGTGAAATCAATGACGGTCTAAAAAATCTCCAGGACAGCCTCAAAAGTTTTGACGGCAAATTTCAAGATCGGCGCGAGAATGCCGACGACGTAACGGATGTTTTAAGGTCGGCAAAATATATCAACGACACTTTGAGTCTCAATCGCGTGAACGGCAATAAAATTCAAAACAATTGGACGGAAGTTCGCGGATTGCTCGACCGCCTGGCTTCAAATTACGGCGTTCGCTGGAATTGGAATAATCAAAACGGAAGCGATGCGGATTACAATTCAGACGACAACCGTTTTCCTGACGACAATCGCCCGGCAAATAATTATCCTTCAACGCGCAGTATTTCCGGCAGCAATACTTTAACGGGAACTTATAAATTAGATGCTGCGAAAAGCGATAATGCGAGCGAAATCGCCGACCGCGCAATCGGCAGCAGCAATACGTCCGGCAATTCAAACGCGCGTGGAGATTTACAAACCAAACTCGAAGCGCCCGAGCAAATTACGATTGACGTTCGCGGCAGTCAGGTAACTTTATCGTCTTCCCGCGCCGCGCCGATTAGCTTTACGGCTGACGGACGCGACCGCAGCGAAACTTCGGGCGGTAAAACGACTCGCGTTCGCGCGACGCTTCGCGGGCAGGAATTAACCGTCGCAAGCCTGAGCGGAGATAATGATTTTACAGTGATTTTTACTTCGATTGACAACGGCAGCGGTATGCGCGTGACGCGCCGAATCACAACCGATTATTTGCCCGAGTCGGTTTTTGCGGAAAGCATTTATCAAAGAATCGGCTCGGCTCCGAGTGTCGGCGACGATACGAATTCGAGCGGTGATTATTCGAGCAATGACCCACAGGATAGTCGAAACAATTATCCAAGCGGTAATTATCCAACCACAACGACGGGGCGAACCGGCGATTTTATTGTTGCCAACGGAACGATTTTGACGGGAATTCTGGACAATGACATCGACGCGGGCGTTTCGCAAAACAACGACCGTTTCCGAATGATTGTGCAAGCCCCGAATGAATATCGCGGCGCGATTATCGAAGGTTATCTTTCGGGCATTAATCGTTCGGGGAAAGTTACGGGACGCTCGCAAATCACTTTCAATTTCGAGCGCATCAAATTAGCAAACGGACAAACTTACGATTTCGCCGGATTTTTGCAAAGCGTAACGGATGAAAACGGTAAAAGCGTCAAAGTCGATACCGAAGGCACGGCGCGAGGCAATAGTCAAACCAAAGAAACCGTCAAGCGCGGCGGCATCGGCGCAGGTCTCGGCGCGATCATCGGCGCGGTCATCGGCGGCGGACAAGGCGCGGCAATCGGCGCGGTCATCGGCGGCGGCGCGGGCGCGGGTTCGGTCGTTCTGCAAGGCAAAGACGACCTTAAACTCAGAAAAGGCTCATCAATCACCGTGCAGTCTTCTTCACCAATTCGATAAGTTAATTTTCGAAGCAAAACCGAAAAGTGAGCGATTAAATTTAGTCGCTCATTTCTTTTTTAAATTTATCCAATCAAAATTGCTAAACTGAAAATCTAGAGCCGATTTTCATTCAGTAAAATACAAAAACGAGAGAAGAACTTACAGGGATGACAGGATGAACAGAGATAAAAACAAATTCGATGCTTGATTTATCCCTGTCTATCCTGTTATCCCTGTAAATTCGTTCTTGTATTTCATCTCTCTGAAATCTACTCCAATTTCGCCTGCATCGAATTAGCAAAATTTATGAACGAAAATTTATCCGAACCGCAGTTTGTTCCGCTCAAGTTCGAGCGTCTTTCAATTGAACGACAATACGAAAACGCCGCCGAATTATTTGAAAACTTAAACCGGCGCAGAACCGTGCGCGACTTTTCCGCCGAACGAGTGCCGATTGAACTGATTGAAAAAGCGATTGTGACCGCCGGAACCGCGCCTTCGGGAGCAAATCTCCAGCCGTGGCGGTTTGTCGTCGTTCAAGATTCTGAAATCAAGAGGAAAATCCGCGAAGCCGCCGAACGCGAAGAATACGAAAGCTATCACGGGCGAATGTCTGCAAAATGGCTGCGCCGACTTGCCGTTTTGGGAACGGATGAACACAAACCGTTTCTCGAAATCGCGCCTTTCCTGATTGTCGTTTTCCGCATCAATACAATCACGGAAGACGGCGAAACCGAGCCGACTTATTATTCGCAGGAATCGGTCGGCATCGCCGTCGGAATGCTCCTTACGGCTTTGCACAACGCCGGACTTGCAACTCTGACGCACACACCGAGTCCAATGAAATTTTTGCAGGAAATTCTAAAACGTCCAAAAAACGAAATCCCGTTCGTGCTGATTCCCGTCGGTTATCCGGTTGAAAACGCGAAAGTGCCGGATATAAAACGCAAAGAGTTAAGCGAGATTATGCAGATTGTTTGAAGTTATAAATAAGGAAGAAATTTTAACCACAGATGAACACAGATAGACACAGATAAAAAAACATGAAGCAAAAATTATATCTTGTTTTGATTTTAAAATCTGTGTTCATCTGTGGTTAAAACTTCCTAGATTTTGAATTCCGCAACAACCGGCGTGTGGTCTGACGGACGTTCCGCGCCGCGCGGTTTGCGGTCAATCCAGCAGTCGACGCATTTTTCCGTTAAACTCTTTGAAGTCCAAATGTGGTCAATCCGCAAGCCTTGATTTTTGAAAAACGCGCCTTCGCGGTAATTCCACCACGAAAATTTTTTCTCGTCGCCGTTGATTTGCCTGAAAACGTCGGTAAAACCCCATTGTTTGACGTGATGAATCGCGGCGCGTTCCGGTTTCGTAAAATGCAGCTTTCCTTCCCAAAATCCGACATTCCAAACATCGCGTTCATCCGGCGCGACGTTAAAATCGCCGCACAATAAAACATCCGAATTCGCGTCGCAAGTCGCGTCGAAAAATTTTCGCAATCTTTGCAGCCAATCCAATTTAAAAGTGAATTTATCCGTCCAAAGCTCCGTGCCGTTCGGAATGTAAGTGTTGACAATGCGAATGTTTTCGATGGTTGCGGCAATGAGACGTTTCGGCGCGTCTTGGTCGTCATCAGGAAAGTTTTTCTGCACGTCTTTTATTTCGCGCTTCGATAAAATCGCCACGCCATTGTAGGATTTTTGACCGACGAAAGCCGCGTGATAACCGGCGTTGTTAATCGCTTCGAGCGGAAACTTTTCATCAACGCATTTTGTTTCCTGCAAACACAAAACATCGGTTTCGGTAGTTTCGAGCCAATTTAACATTTGCTCAAGCCGGATGGCGATTGAATTAACGTTCCAGGTGGCGATTTTCATATTTTAAGAAAAGAAATTTCCCGCAAAGGCGCAAAGAGCGCAAAGAAGATTTATTAAGTTTGGATTATAGTTAATAAACCTATCAATAACTTAACTTAAAAAGTCTTTTGCTTTTCTTTGCGCCTTTGCGCCTTTGCGGGAACCATTATTTACCGAATTGCGTTCCCAAAAAATGCCGTCCGAAAAACCTTGAATCGTTTTGTCTTTTTCGGCTAAATCTAACCGCTTTTCCGCCAGCAGACAATAATTTTCGTCGGCTTCGACGGCAACAAAATTTCGGTTTAATTTTTTTGCAGCGACGGCGGTTGTGCCGCTTCCGGCAAACGGGTCAAGAATCGAATCGTTTTCATTCGTGCTTGCCAGAATTATTTTCGCCAGCAACTTTTCGGGCTTTTGCGTCGGATGCGTTGTGTTTTCGGGCATTGACCAAAAAGGAACAGCCAAATCCGTCCACAAGTTCGACGGCGCAGTCAGACGAAAATTCCCGTCGCTGGAATTCTCCCAATCCTTCGGTTTACCGTTTTCCCGATACGGCGCGAGAACTTTGCGCTTGATTTTTACGGCTTCGGCGTTGAAAACATAATCATCTGAAACGGTAAAAAACCAAATATCTTCCGCTGCGTTTTTCCAATTCTTCGCTGCGCCGCGCCCCTTTTCGCGCTCCCAGGTAATGCGGTTGCGAAGCCGGAAATACTTTGTCCCGACGCGCTGAATCGCCGAAGACGAGCGCCAGTCGCCGCAAATATAAACCGATGCCGTCGGCTTTAATAATCGAATTGTTTCCTTGAGCCACGAATCGAGCCAAAATTCATAATCTTCGAGCGAAGTTTGCCGAAAAGAATGTTCTCCAAAGTTTTTCGTCAGATTATACGGCGGGTCGGCAAACATCAAATCAAAACTTTTTTCGGGCAGCCGCGCGAGCATTTCAAACGCATCGCCGCAAATGATTTTGTTTTGAAAATCATTCGGATTATTTTCCGCATAAATAATACGCCTTCTGTAAATTTCAATTTCCTGTCGGGTAAGTTCAATCGTGCGGTTGCGGGGAGCGCGCGCTTTATCGTTTTGAGCAATCATTTTTATCAAATATTGCCTGCCGTTATGCTTAAAAAAGAATGCGGACGAGAAGAATCGAACTTCCACGAGATTGCTCCCACAGGCTTCTGAGACCTGCGCGTCTACCAGTTCCGCCACGTCCGCACAAAGAAAAGGTCAAGCAAATGATACGAATTTAACGCCAGAAGTTCAAGAACGCGGTTTGAGTTTGTTATATTTGCTGGCTTTTATGCTGGTTACTGCTTTTTAAGCTATTAAAAATAATAAATCCAACTTTTCTCATACCAACACCTTTTAGGCTTAATTTTAGATAAAATTGCACTGAAAGTTAGTCATAGGCGCAACTTTTGGCGCAACTTAAAATCTGTCTGGAAAGCCGATAAACAGAGGAAAAATGAGAGAAAAGAACAAAATTACCTTCTTCTACACTGCGGCTTTACTAATTGTAGACCCCGCTAATTCGCTCTTTTAGGAATAAATTTCATACCATTAACGTCCTGAAACAATTTTGAGTATTATTCTGAACAAAAAAGGTAAATAAATATTTAAGGAATAAAGTTATAAACGACAACACCTATTATTTTAACGGGAATGCCGTGCAATCTAGTTGATTCAAACCTTGATTCTCTTGCTGCCTTTACTGCTGATGCTCGAAGTAATGGGTGTCCATATAATGCCCTGGCTGATATTACTTTTCCAAGTTCATCAATAGTAATTTGAACTCGCACTGCACCTGAAGCCCTAATTGCTTTTGCAGCCGGCGGATAATCAGGCTGCGGCAAATAAGTGGCTCTACCGTTTGTAGTTTTTGTTTTTTTTTCTTTTGAAACATTTTCAGGCAATTTGGCACTGGTTATTTCATTATTGCTACTATCTGTAAACAAAGTTTCAAACATTTTTACCGTGTCCTTTGGATTGCCATTCCACAAAAACATATTTTCAATAATTAGGCTTTGCGATTGCTCGGTTTCGCAAATCAATTTAATTTCTTTAGTAGTAACTTTATAACCTTTCATTGAAATAGTTGCCGTGTAAGTTCCTTTGGGCAGATTGGTAAAGAAAGGTATCATTTCATTTTGAAAATCTGCGTTAATTTTTCTTTGAGATTCAGAGTTTTCTAAAATTGCGGTAACATTTTTTATTTGTTCAGGTTCAACGGCTGGGTTTTTCTGATATTTATAAATATTTAACTGCAAATCACAAGAATCGCTTTGAGCTGAAAGGGACAAAATCGAGGGTGTAGCTACCTTAATTGTCGTTGCAAAATCTACTTTTGCAGCTTTTTGTGCATACCCGATAACCGAGAGAACAAACAGTAATGAAAATGCTACGGAGATTTGTTTTATTTTTAACATAGAATAGGTTTTAAGACTTTTGATTAGAATGCAGTTTACCTTTTGAAAATTAACTACTGATAATATGTGATTGTTCGATACTCAGCATAATTTACATCTGTATACCCGCCATTATATTGACCTGACTTTCCTGTTACGATTTTTTTTGTCCAGTTTCCTTTTTTATCAAAGGATTCGTAAGTGTAGGCATATTTACTGTCAGCGTATTTGTCATTGCCCACTCTGGTTAATTCAATCGTATTTCCTTTGTCATCAAAAATTTCAATTGTTTTGGAGTTTACCTTTTCATTTCTATCATAGGAAGTTTTTTCAACTTTGTTTCCATCATAGACGTAAACGGTTTTGCTGTTGATTTCGCCTTTATTGTTAAAAGTAGAAATTTCCTTTAATCGATGTTTTTCATCATATTTATATTCGTATCTAACGTCATATCTTGAATCTACAGGCTTTGGCGCTTCCTTACTCGGCGGCATCATTGCAGGCGGCGGCGGCGGCGGATTATATTCATAATGGAGGAAGCCTGTGTTTGACACTCTCATTCCATCAATAAAGCCATAAATAGTGATTGAAGAGGGATTGTTCCTGTAATCGTAGTAAAGATGTTTAACTTGATTGCCTTTTTCATCGTAGTAATCTTCACTTGATAATTTTACCTTTCTAAAATTTGCCGTTCCCGTTGAATCTTCTCTGGATTCGCTGACAAGTTTTACTTTGCCTTTCAAGTTATCGTCTTCAACATCGGATTTTGTCTTTTTAAGGACAGGCGATTGAGGCAGAGCAGCAGGAGTAACTTCTTCGAGCTTTTTCGCAACCGCAGTTTTTTCGTCAATCAATTTGAAAGAGTCAAGAATTTGCAATTGTGTGGCTTCATTTGTCGTATCCCCGAATGAAGCCGCCAAGCCATATACCTTTGCGCCAAGAATGTAAAATCTATAAATTATTTCAGAATCCGCGCCTATATGCAGACTAGCTTCGACACCTTGCATTCCATCTAAAGAAATTTCCTTTTTACTAATTAGGCTACCGTTATTTTTTTGTTCCTGTAGATGGATGAAATTGTCAACAATAGTTCCGAGTGCTTCTTTAAGGTTGCTTGGAGCAGTAGTAAGTTCTGTAATACTTGCAGTAAAACTTGCTTGTGAAGTTCTCCAAATATATTGAAATCCACCTTTGCTAACTCCTTCCTTTGGCTCGAAACGATTCCTCATATTAAACAATTGTGGAAGCGCAATAGTAAAACCACCATCAAAGGAAACAAAACTTTCCCTAACTTTCGATGTTTCCAATGAAGTTATACTTTTTGATGGTGTTAGTGGTAACTGAGCAATAATAGAACCAATGAAAACTGTTGAAAAAAGCAACGTGAAAAACAAATTCTTAAAATTAAACATAAATTATTTATTGTTTTTTGATAGTTTGAGAAATGCGTAAGCAGATTTGGATGTATCAACAGAATAAAAGTTGCTTGAAATTATTCGTTATAAATTGCAGAATTCTATAAATCAATCAGATAGGAGCTTACAGAGGACAAAAACAGCCATTTTTTGAGAATGTTAGTATTGTCTGTAAAACGACCCTTTTTGAGACAGATAGCCACAGATTAAAAACATTCTTCCTTAATCATTAGGCTTTGCATTGAAGCGAAACTGAAAGTTTTCTTACTGGTCAAAATTAAATTGCTTTTCTCTGATTATTAAATGTATATATAAATTAGGAGCAATTCCCATTATGAACACTCAAACTCACAAATTTAACAGCAACCGAATGCTATTGATGGTAGCAACTATCGTGTTTAGTTTACTCGTCGCAGGCAGTGCGTCGGCAACAAATCGAAATCCGGTTGCCGATTTTGACGGTGACGGCAAATCCGACATTTCAGTTTTTCGCCCGTCAGACGGTTATTGGTATATTTCGAAAAGTTCCGGCGGTTATTCATTTCTCCAATGGGGAATTTCCACTGATACGCCTGTGCCGGGCGATTACGATGGAGACGGTAAAACTGATTTGGCTGTTTATCGTCCTGGTTCGCGTGGAGGAAACATTTACAGCAATTGGTATATCTTGAGAAGCATAGATAATGCCTTTCGTGCTATGCAATTGGGGATTGGTGGAGGTTTTGAATACGATGACCCGACACCTGCTGATTACGATGGCGATGGAAAAACAGATATAACGTTTTATCATACTACCGATGCTATCGGTCCGAGTTATTTCAATATTCTGCAAAGTTCAACTGATTCAGGAGTCATTAAGCCTTGGGGATCAAGTGCCGATAAAAGAGTTCCGGCAGATTACGATGGCGATGGGAAAGCCGATTTAGCAGTCTATCGATATTTATTTCTATTTTTTCCCGGAAGTCCTCCAGTTCCCACTTGGTCGATTCTACAAAGTTCGGACGGTGCGACTAGAGTCGAGTATTTCGGACTTGCGACCGATATTATTGTTCCGGCAGATTATGACGGCGATGGAAAAGCCGACATTGCAGTTTGGCGACCGTCAAACGGATATTGGTATTGGATTTCAAGTCTCGATAAATCTTTCAATTCTTATCAATTTGGATTAACCGGCGATAAACCTGTACCAGGCGATTATGATGGTGACGGCAAAACCGATATTGCAGTATTCAGACCATCGAACGGAGTATGGTATATCCAACAATCAAACAAAGGTTTTAGAGCTGAACAGTTTGGTTTATCAACAGATATTCCGATACCGAATACTCTTGTTCATTAAGTTAATCTAATTATTTTGATTGTTGGAAGGAAGATGCCTGAATTTAATCAGGCATCCTCCTTTCTTGATAGCGTCTTGCAAACGCTCGTTTGTTAGACAATTTTATAATGTCTGCAAAATCCATTGAAGTTTAATAAAATCGTATTTCAAAACTTATCTTTAAATCAAAATCTCAAAACAAATCATCCTGGCTGACTTTTGAAACATCTTCCAAAACATCAAATATCTAGTATTCCAGAAACGAGCCTTTTTGAGATAAGGTTTATTCCCCAAAATAACATTCGTCTTTATCTGGTTTCCAGTTTTGTATTCCAATACTTAGTTTTATTTTCTCAAAATTGTGTGTAAAAAACATATCCCAATCGAATGACGACTCTTTTAATGATTTTACGATTGGAAAGCTCAATGCCAGTAAATTAAACTCATTAAAGTCTTTGTGTGGAGAATATCCCATTGAATTAGGCGGGTCTTGTAAAATTGCGGTAATGTCTTTTGTAATTTCTGAGTATCGTTCTTCTAACTCTTTGTAAAACTGTTTATGTTCTTCTGACACTTTATCTTCCAAGTCAAATAAATAAATATCAATTTCGCTATTGGTTGGATGGAACATAGCTTTTCCTTTCCAACATTCTTTAGTCAGTCTATTAAATTTGAGTTGACCAAACATTTCATCATCAATAGATTTATAAAACAAAACATTTGTGAAAGACATAAGAACTCCAAATTCAGTCGTGTTTCAAAAAGGGTCGTTTTCAATGCTGTTTGAAAGTAATTGTTTCGCCATCACGTCCATTGATTTGTTCGCCCGTCCGTTAATTATCTTTCGAGATTTGTTCTTGTGCCTTCTTTAGGCTCAATGGTTTCTTGTTTATTTTAAGTGTTGCCATTGTGTCAATCAAAAATTGCCGCACTGTTTTCTCGTCAACTTTAGCTGTAACCACGCTGTTGAGCAACAAAATGTGGTCGCCTTTGGAAACCATTAGATAAACTTGCTTCTTGGCTTCGCTGTTTGCTTTGGCTGGCATCTCGAAACTCCACCAAAGCGCGTCCGTTCCGTTCGACAGCTTTTCCCACGACCAATCAATGTTGAGCGTTTCCTTGAAAACATCGCTTAAATACTGAGCTTCCGAATCTCTGTGCGCCGTGAGAATGGCTTTGTCATCAAGCTCTTTCTTCTGCGCTTTTTTTAGTATGTCTTTTTTCGGAACGGTCATCAGTTGCAGAAACTTACCCTCAGCTAAAAACATAAGGCGTTTATCTGGAATCGGGCGAATCTGGTTGCCTTTGATTTCGAGTGTGTAATTGTTATTTGGTTCGTTCCAAACAATTAAAACCCCTTTGTCGGTTTTGAGAATACCACCCTGCTCATCGTCTTGAGCGCGAACAGTTGAGGCGGAAAATAAAACGAGTAATATCAGAGCGAATAATTTTATGTTTCTCATAATTTAATTTTACAGCAAAGTGGACGAACTACTTATTATACCGCTAAACTGCCACATAAAACCCGAAATACGAGCCAATACCAGAAACCTTATACTTTCAGCGATTTCCTTACCTTTTGTAGATACATGACTTTTCACCTCAAAACCTTCCACTTTTTGAAAATAATTTTGGCAATAAAAAAGCGGAGTGCATACCCAAAGCACATCCGCGAATCAACAAGAGGTTAATGAACAATCAGATTGCTTACTCTAAAAAATGATAGCAAGCGCATTTAAGAAAATGAATGAGAATCTAACGGCTCCACATAATGGTACGGAAAATACTGGAGAAAATCTTGAACCAGAGTCAGACATTGAATAAGAAGCATTTAGAGCGAGGTTATACTCATCTAAATTCCAAATAATAAGTTCTCCCACACAAAAACATTTACTTCAAAACTATCAGGATTCCATCACCGGAGTCCTTTTTATTGCCCTAAAACCTATTGCCTTCACCTTCCCGTGCGAATTGCTGTCAAGAAACGAGCGGTTACTCAAACCAAAGCCGCAAAGGCTCGTTTGAATTGAAGAATTATTTTCTGTTTAAATTGTAAATTCTTGTTGACAAAGGATTAAAATTAAATGATTATTGTGAAAATTATAAGCATGCCAAGCCGCCGGTCTGCAATATCGCCGTTCCCGCCGGTTATGTGCAGGTTCGCTACAAAGCGATTACGAGCAGAAATGCAAGTCATGTTCTTACGTTCGGCGAATTTACCTACACCTTTACACCGGGCGATTTCGGAATGATTGACGACGAAGGGTGCGGATTAACGGACGACGAAGGATTCGGATTGACTTTGAACTAAAAGAGAATTTAAGAGGAAAACATTATGGCAAAACTATCGGCTTACTCAGACTTCGCTGCCGCGATTACGTCTATCGGGGCGGTCACGCCGACGACGCTTGATATAGATACGGCGTCGAACGTGGCAACGGCGGTGACGGTGACGGCAAACATTCTGCTTCGCCATCGCGGGCATTTGTTGACCAAAACAAGTTCCGGCACGATTACTTTTGCCGGGTTAGGTTTAGAAGACCCGATGTCGCGCGTCGCGCTGTTTGCGAATTTTGCAGCGGGAAACGTCTCGTGGTCAAGTTCTACCGCTTACCCGTCCGACATTTCGGTTGAATTGTGGGACACGGGCGACAGTTCGGTGTCAACTCGCCTCGCCCGCGCGAACGCGGCTTTTTCGGCAACGCAGGCGGTGACTTGCCACTTGTTTCCGCGAACTGTTACCGCATCCGTGACGATGCTCGCCAAGCATTCCGTTTACAGTCACGCCGGGGATTACCCAAGCACAAAAGCGCCGGAATCGATTTACGGCTACCTTGCGTCGTTTATTATGTCGAGCAATTCGTGTTTTTCGTCCGAACCGGGAGCGATTCATTATGAATCAACCGCGCTTGACCCGACCAACGCGATACAGCACCAAAGGATTGTTCACTGCGTAACGGGCGCGGATAATGTCATTATTGAAAATAATCACTTCAAAGGAACAAGCGGCGCGGTTTTCAACGGCGCGGATACGACCGTTTTATTCGACGGCGCGAGTAATTCATTTATTAGAAACAACTGGTTTGACGACGTTCACGCTTTTGCAGTGTCAATGAATCAGTTGGGTTTGACGTCCGCCGCCTGCTATAACTGCGAAATCTCAGGCAATCTGGTAACGACTACCGTCGCGGGCGGCGGCAGTATGGCACAATCGTTCGCCATCGTTTCGGGAAAGCTTATCCGAATCGTCAATAACCATTATATCGGTAAAAACTCAGGAAGTAATTTCGCAGTCGTTGACATCGAGCCGAATTTTCCGCAGCAAGTTCTCGAAGATATTCAGATAGAAGATAATACTTTCGATGTCAGAGAAGCCACGTTAAGCGGGCGTGTGGTCGCCATTTTGGGGCAAGCGGGCGATACGCCGGGTATCAAGCGTCTCCGCGTAAAAAACAATGTCATTTTAGGGGCTGACGCGGACGCCCCGTTTGACCAGAAATTAACTCAAGGTATTGCCGTGAATGGCTGTCTTGATTTGGAAATTTCAGGCAACAGCGTTTGCGCCGCGACTTACGGCTCAATCGTCGTGGTGCAGTCTTACAGGGGGGATGTATATAACAATCGCTGCTACGGCAGCTACCCGACGCTTGTTAATTCCGGCACGCGGGACATTGATTTTTATGACAATTCTTTTGATAAGCCCTGGTATGCCCAAACAAGATTTTACGAAGGTGAATTTCTTTATCCGTTCACAGGCAGCGGCACGACGGCGACACTGATTTTCACCGGAGCCGATGAAGCATTGCGCGGTCGCGCGTATCCGTTTTACGCCGAACACGACATACCGGCAATGCGCTGGAACGGGGCGCTTTACAAAGTGCAGAGCGTCAATCAAAATCCCGGATTCGGTCTGCCTCTGACCATCGCGGTTGACACAACCTTGCTGAACGCTGCTCAAATCAGTATGACTACCGCTAATTTCAATCACGGCTTTGACCGAATCGACGTGGGCAATAGTTATGTCAACGGCGCGGCAATTTTACTTTCGTCCACGACCCCCACATACCCGACAGGACTGGCATTCGGCATCTATTTTGTCACGAATCGAGACGCGACAACCGGATATTTCCAACTTGCCGCAAGTCGTGCGGACGCGCTTGCGGCAACTCCGGTAGTCGTTCCTTTTTCAAGTGTTGGCGACGCAACGGCGACCTATGTGCTGACTCCGGTTTTAGAGACTTTGTGGATTAATAGCGTTTATAGAAATAACACGCCGTTTGATGTTCGCGCGAGCGTTATGGACAGTAAATCAATTTTAACCAAAGGCACGGTTACGCTCGACTTTTCAAGTGTGGCGGCAAACACCGTCGCCACCCAAACCTTTACGCTGGACGGCACAACCGGACTCGGCGGAATAGTAACGACCGATTCGATTTTTATAAACTTCCCGACGACGCTGGCGGGTTTTAAGATTCTTAACTATTGGATTAGCGCGGCGGGCGTGTTAAGCGTGCGGTGCGAGAATAGCACAGGCAGTGCCATAGACCCAAGTTCAATGGTTTGCCCGTATTCACTGGATAGATAGTTTTATGGCTAATGAATTAAATAAAAACAAAACTTATGAAGATGCCGGATGCCCAATCCGAATAAACTTCCAAATCCGAGTTTTTGCCGCGAACTAAAGCGTCGAGGAATTCCGTGCGTCTTTCCGCGATGCAAATCATTCTGTCGGCTTTCGCCGTCGGCTCGAATGATTCAACCGTCGTATTGGCGGCGATGATGACTTTGGCGCGTTTTGACACTCTCCACCCAATGCTAAAGCGTATGGATTGAAGATTCTAAAGACACGCTTTGCGTAACCGCATACGTTTTGTCTTTAAGGTTATGACCTAACCCGATTTTTAAGATTACTTTTGCCGAAACGATGTCTCGATGTTCACTCAGTCCGCATTTCTCGCAGTTGTGCCGGCGAACGGACAAAGTTTTCTTTACCGTTTCGCCGCAAATGCAGGTTTGAGATGTGCCGTTCGGATTAATTTCTATCAGCTTCTTATCAGCGTTTTCCACTTTATTAAGAAGCATATTAAAGAAACTGCTCCAGGCGACATCACCAATTTGTTTTGAGAGAAAACCCTTAGAAATTCCTTTGACATTCAATTTTTCAATCGCTATCAAATCAAAATCCTTTACCAGATCTGTCGAAAGTTTATGCTGAAAATCGTTTCTCTGATTCTTGATTTTCAAATGAAGTTTAGAAACTTGTTTTTGAGCTTTTCGCCGCCCGCTAGAAAACTTTTTCCGGCGCGAAACTCTGCGTTGCGCGACTCTTAATTTCTTTTGTGCTTGTTCGTAAAACTTAGAATTTTCTATCTGTGTGCCATGAGACAAAGTAGCAAACGATTCAATTCCAACATCAATCCCGATTTGTTTACCCGTTTTCGGCAAAGGTTCGGTAGTAGTCTCTACCACAAAACAAACAAACCATTTTCCGGTTTCACGCTTTACTGTGCAGGTTTTAACTTTTCCGATAACGGAACGCGAAAGTTTGATTTTGATTTTGCCGATTTTCGATAGCGTTAGTTTGTTTTCATTTAACCAAAAACCGCCTTGCGGGTAGCAAAAGGAATTAAAACGCGATGCGGATTTGAAACGAGGGAAACCATTGCTTCCAGTTTTTCTTTTTCATCTGTGATTACATTTAAATATTCTTCTCTGTTTAATGAAAGTAAGTATCGATAGTTCTGTTCCCAAAGCTCTAGTTTTTTCTCAATTTCTTTTTCTGATAATTTATCCTTTCCATAATTTTGTCTTAAATTTTGAAGTTTATCTGTTATTTCTGTCTCTTGTCTGACAATTTTTTCTTCCGGCGTTTCTTTCCGAACTTCAAAGAATTTATTAATTTTAGTCAAAAAGAGATTACTTATCTTACCTGCCAAATATCTTCTATAAAGCGAAAACAAAACAAGCATAAGTGTCCAAAAAACCACTTTTGGAAGTTCAGTTTTCCATTGTTCTCTAAATGCTATAAGGACATACCAAATCAAATAACCAACAATGAGAAAATATTTGTAAAAATAGTTAAAGGAAGGGTTCGTTTGTTACCTAACAGAAACTTGTATAACTCTAAAAATAATGGAAAGGTTGCAACTATTGATAGAAAAGTTAAAAAGGTTGTTAAATTCTTGAGCGGCAATGTCAGCCAAAATGCGGCAAGCGCGACGAAGACGCTGATAACGGTCAGAATTTTATCATTTGCATTGATGAATTCTTGAAGAGTTACTTTGTGTTCCTTTTCAGTTTCGTTTTGCATACTACGCTTTGGAATATTCTATCTAACGTCGATTAATTTGAAAGGAGTTAAGGGCAAATAAATTGCCCTTAACGGTTATTACAATTCTCATTTATCGTTAAAATGAATTGATTTCAAACGATATGCGAGAAGCCCTAAAAACAAAAACAATGAAATACAGATTACTGTTTCCATAAGTTTAATTACCTCTACACGCGCAAACGTGCTATATTATGGAAAGTGCCAGAGCCACAAAAAAGGTCTAGCACGTTCCGGTTTTTGCCGTGAAACGCGATTCGTTAAGAGCCTCGAAAACTTGCACGAATCGCGTTTCGTTGTTTTTAAATAGCGGCTTTGTAAATAATTTATAATGCCGAAATTTATTGCTATTAAGTTTTTAACGACGCTGGCGTTATCTCACTGAGAAGTCGTTAAAAACAGGAAAAGCCACCACACTTTCGAGTCGAGTTCTCGATAAAGGCGGCGGCTTTACGCTCAATTAAAAATCACACCTTCAAAGTTCTCGAACAAACACAAGCATTAACTCCAGCGTGGCGTATGAAGTAAATATATCTTTGTAAATTAACTTTGAAAGCCTTAATTTCAAAAGTTAGTTTGAAATTTACAAATTGCTTGTATTTGTTGTTCGTTTCAATTCTTTAAAAGAACCTCATAACAAGAAACAAACTCAAAAGGTAAGATTAAATTGTTAAAGAACAGGGAAATCAAGACTCAAACTAAATCTTATTTTACGACCGAAACAGTCTGTCAGGCTTGCTTATCGCGTGACATAAGACTGTTGTCAGCCAAACTATACAAAACCAATAAAGTATTGTCAATAAAAGTTTGGTAATTAGCTTTTTATCCGCACTATCCGCCGCGCCTCGTGAGATTGCCCACTCAGAATCCGCCTCCGTTTCCACTTTCATTTTTCGTAAACGGGCTGTTTCAGACGAATCTTTTTACCAGCCCGAAATTATTTTCAAAAAAAGTGCAAGGTTTTGCGCTTTCTTGCCATATAACTTTAGAAGACGCGAAACCGGGAAATTTGAATTAGGATGAGCGCCTTCTAAAACTACTTAAAACAGGAGAAAAACAGAAATGAAAATGAAAATGGTTTTTGCGTCCTTTGTATTGATGCTTGCTTTAATGGTCGGATTTACCTCGTCGGTCGAAGCTCAATTTACGGTTAATCTTAATGGCAGGGTAACAAAGAGCAGTGATGGTTCAGGGATACCCAGAGTTTACATCCATATTGTTAGTCTGAACTCATCGCAGACATACCAAGCAGTCACTGATTTATACGGATATTACGATATTGATGTCGACTACGATGATTATGTTGTTTACCCTACCGTCACCAAAAACAATACAACTTTTACTCCCAATGGACGCATTATAGATTTCGGATTTTTTGATAATATTGATTTTGTCGGCACGCTGAATGAGTGATTTCTAGAAATAAAATAGGAATGAAAATCTCTCGGGATATTTTCATTCCTATTTTTTACCCGCCCGAATTTATTTTCAAAAAGTGTGAAAGGTTTTGCGCTTTTTTGCCATACACAATAAAGAGAATAATTTTTATTGAATTCGGTATTAAAAAATTGATAAGTTTCGCTTCCGTTTGGGGCGTTAGTAAATAGAAATTATTTTCAAACAGGTGTGAAAGGTGCAATGGAGTCAGCAGAAATGAAAAGATACAGATATTTTGTCCTCATGAAATTCCTCCCCGATCCGGGATTCGGCAGCTCATCTCATGAATTTGCGCTCAA
Source organism: uncultured Pyrinomonadaceae bacterium (assembly GCA_964235785.1). Classification (GTDB taxonomy): domain Bacteria; phylum Acidobacteriota; class Blastocatellia; order Pyrinomonadales; family Pyrinomonadaceae. Next base: position 116,004 of record CAXSBF010000006.1, read on the forward strand.
TGAACTTATCGCAAAAGAAGGCTGGCGACCGATTCGAGAGGCACCAATGGGCGGCTCGCCTTTTACAGGCTCAAATAATGATGGAATCGGGTTTATCTTTGCATCTTTGATTCTCTTGGAAAAAGATGAATGATAATTTCCAATTTGAAAACTAAGACGCTCTGCGCGAAATTAAACTCGCGTGAATGCGAGCGGCTTGCCTCAATGACGACACGCCCGACAATTCAATGAACGCGCGGGCAAAACAGTAATCTAAGGATTCCGTCCCCCAAGTCCATTTTTATCGCCCCATAAACTTATTGCCTTCACCTTCCCCGAATTGCTGTCAAGGGAAAGAGCGGCGGCTAATCAAACCTGTTTGGACGGAAAACAAAGCCTATGCCGCCGCAATGGTCAAACAAGGGCTGACGGCTGGGATTGTTTAGCCGCGACCGGGCATTGGATCAGAATTTCTCAGCCCGCTCACAATACCAATAATCCCAATAATAATGGAAATCACGCCTAAGCCCGTCAAAAGAGTATCCCGACACGCGATACACCACCCGTTACCGTTAATAAATATGATTATTCCAGCTACAATAATGTGCCAAACCGATGCCACAATAAGGATATTCTTAAACATATTCGACTCCCTAAAAGTTTTGTTGGACGCAAGAGTTTGGTGTTTTTTCTATCGCCGCATCCAGTTCAAGCGATAGCTACCGAACTTTATAACTTTTTATCTGAAATTCTGTATTTAGTCTCTTTATAGAGCTATGACTTTTCACCTCAAAACATTACACGCATTTTGAAAATAATTTCTATCTCTTAACGCCCCAAAGACAGGCGAAAACCAGCAACTTTTTAATACTGAATTCAATAAAAATTATTCTCTCTATGTTGTATGGCAAAAAAGCGCAAAACCTTGCACTTTTTTTTGAAAATAATTTCGGGCGGGTAAAAAGATTCGCCTGAACCGTTAATTTACGAAAAATGAATGTGGAAACGGAGGCGGATTCGAGTTGGCAATCTCACACAAGGCGCGGCGGCGGCGGTTTAATCTAAGGATTAGTTGGGGATGGAAAAGGAATGCGGACTTAATCAACCATTTTCGCCCTTTCTCGCGTAGCAATAAAAAAGGACTCGCCCAAAGCGGGAATCCTTCGGTTTGGATTAAAGCTGAAATTTAACTACCAAAATTTCCCGTTTTCTTCTAGCGGGAAATCTGAATCCACTTTTCGAATAAGTTCGTCGGAAAGATTATCTGAATTTTCACTAGTATAATCGCCTCTCTTTACTACCATCGCGGTTTTCCACTCTCCATTTACTTTTTTCAATCTTAACTTTTCATAAAATAAACCGTTTCTTGCGCTGAAACGGACGAGAAGTCTAATATCATCGGATTCAGGTAATTCAATACCTTCAAGTATTTTATTTTCGTAAGGGATAAAATCTCCAATTTTTGACGACGGCATTATTTCATAAGATTTATCACCCAAGTAAACTATACCTATACGATGAAGAGGTTTAAAAATCTCGTTTTCCTCTTTACTAAGGTTTCTGTCAGCCATTTTTTGAAGCCAATCATTATCTTTCTGAAACTTTTCAAACTTATTTTGGTCTGTGATAGAAAAACTAACATCATAAAGCGGAAAGCCTCCATAATTGACAATGGTTTTCCGTATAAAATAAAAACCAGCATCAAAATCAGAGACCATAAAATAACAAAAATTATCTCCCCCAGTTATATTGTTTATTGTATTTTCCTGCCGTGCCAAGAGATTTTTTTATTTGAAAATAGTTTCCTTAATGCCGGAATTAAGAAGACTGGTAGCTCTTTTTATATTATTTGTCGTTGTCATTCCTAAATCTCTCTGGCGGTCTTCTAATTTTCTTTGGTCATCAAGAACCGAAAGAAAATTATTTCGCTGCTCAACCAGCATATCCGAACTTTTATCACTTAAAACTGCTATACCCTTTTGAAGACCATCATTTTGTTCCTGAACTTTTTTTAATTGTCCATTTAATTCTCTTTCTTTCTGATTGTTATTAATGTCATCCACAATTGTTATCGCTAAACTGGATATTAAAAAACCGATACTTAAAATCAATAAGGATATTCTTAACCGCTTATATAAATTTGTGCGACCATCTTTATATTTATAATCCAGCAAATTTATTAAACCAGCTAATGCCAGGGAAATAACTTGTGAAACTATTTTTAAGGCTAATAACATTAGTAAAACTTAATAAAATTGACAAAATTTATTCATTTCACCTTTCACTTCCGGCGGTCTGCTTTTCTTTATCTCGTTGCTTTCGTTTTGCTAAAAACCAACTTGTTAATTACTTGATAACAATAATCATTAGCTATTAAAAGTAAAAAGCAGGTTTGATTTTCCTATATTACATTCAAAACAAGATGTAATTAGATTTGAAAAGTCATTTGTTCCACCTTTTGAAACCGGAATTGTATGGTCAACTTGTAATTTAACCTGCGGCGCGGAAACACCACAATAACGGCAGGTAAAATTATCTCGCCTCAAAATTCTAAATCGTAGTCTTGGAGTAATATCACGACCTGTATCTCTGCAATCCCCGCAGGTATTACCGCGTTGTTTGTGATTGCCGATAAATTGTTCATCTGTCATCCAATTATCGCAAGGCAGACAATAAAATAATCTGCATTTCCAGCAAAAACCGTGTGTTCGCGAAAGTTTTGTTTCCGCTTGGTAGAGTTTTTTAACAGCCCGAGCTAAAGAAGCACTAGAGAAATCAAATCAACAGCCTTTAGAGTTTCTGGCTAGGCATCAATCAGGTGATTACGGTCATGTTTGTGAAGATGACAGGAAAGAGAATGAGCTATCAGTCAGGGAAGGGTTTCGTATTCTATCTACATACAGAACAGATTTGAACATGAAAATTTGGATTGTTACGGAATCGGATAGGAGTTCTACAACTGTTTTGCTTCCGAGCGAGTATTAGTTTATAAACTGAAAACTGAGGGTGAAACTGAGTAGCCCTCTTAACCTTTACTAGCACAATGGCGCAGCATTATGCGCAACTTTTGCTAGTAGAAAACTTAAAATCACAGTGTAGGGTATTTGAAAAGTGTTGATTTTGTTGAAGTTAGCAAGCAGATATTGAGGCTTAGTGTGGTTATATTAACAGGCTTCTGAGACCTGCGCGTCTACCAGTTCCGCCACGTCCGCACAAAGAAAAGGTCAAGCAAATGATACGAATTTAACGCCAGAAGTTCAAGAACGCGGTTTGAGTTTGTTATATTTAGAGTTATGCAAAATCGTCTGCGCGAGAATCTGGCGGAGGTCAAAAAAAGAATCGAGCAAGCCGCGCTTCGTTGCGGGCGCAATCCGAACGACGTAAAACTCGTCGCCGTCAGCAAAACGCATCCGGGCAATGTTTTGCGTGAAGCGGCGGCGGCGGCGGGCGCGGATGTTTTCGGCGAAAATAAAGTGCAGGAAGCTGAAGGAAAGATTGAAGAAATCGGACGCGAAAATCTGGAGTGGCATCTCATCGGACACCTCCAATCAAACAAAGCCAGAAAAGCCGTTAAACTTTTCGACGTGATTCACACGCTCGATTCAATTGAACTTGCCGAGCGACTTGAGCGTATTTGTATTGAAGAAAATCGTGAAAGTTTGTCGGTTTTGATTGAAGTTGATTTGGCAAACGAAAAGACAAAAGTTGGTGTTGCCGAAAATGATTTGCCGGAGTTGGTTGAATTTTTGCAGAGTTGCGAGCGTTTGAATCTCGACGGTTTAATGATAATTCCGCCGTTTTTTGAAGACGTTGAAAAGGTTCGTCCGTTTTTCAAGCGATTGCGCGAAATCCGCGATAAAATTCTACCGGGCGGAGAACTTTCGATGGGAATGAGCCACGATTTTGAAATTGCGATTGAAGAAGGCGCGACAATCGTGCGCGTCGGCACTGCGATTTTCGGCGAAAGAGAAAATTTTGTCCACAGATGAACACAGGTAAACACAGATAAGAAAAGAATAATTTTGCATTTTGCATTTTCAATTTTACACCTAATTTTATGCTTTCAAACATTTATTCGATTATCAGTTCGATTGTTTTTTTTGCGGCGGCGATTTTCGTCGCGCTTCTTCTACTTCGCCTTATTTTTAATTATTCAGACCCGAACCCGTTCGGCGCGGTCGGCAGATTCGGTTTCACGATAAGAAAAATCACGGAACGATTCGTTTATCCGGCGGCAAGACTCTTGGCTCAGTTTCGAGTTGACACGCGGCTTGCGCCGCTCGTGACGATTTTTATATCAGTTGTGCTGGCTTATTTTTTGTTGCAGATTATCGGCAATACGTTTTTTATTATCACCGGTTTGTCCGACAGCCTTGCAAGCGGAAACTTTAAAGCGGTAATCGGTTTTGCGCTTTACGCTTTGATCAGCGTTTTCATTTTGTTTATTTTTATCCGCTTTATCGGTTCGTGGTTTGTCTTTTCGCGCAACACTTTTCTTGCTTTCGTTCAGCGCGTAACGAATCCGATTATGATTCCCGCGCAGCGCCTGATTCCGACCGTTGGCATATTCGATATTTCGGCAATGATTGTTCTTCTTCTGCTCGGTTTTCTTGAAACAATCGTGCTGCGGATTTTTGTATATTCGTGATTCGATTCGCCGAAAAAGACGGAAATCTAATCTTCGATGTGCGCGTCGTGCCGCGAGCGTCGAGAAGCGAAATCGTCGGCGAACACGACGGAGCGTTAAAAATTAGAATCGCCTCGCCGCCTGTTGACGGCGCGGCAAACACCGAGTTGATACGAGTTTTAGCAAAAGAATTTAATGTTTCCAAAAGCGCGGTTGAAATATTGAGCGGTCAAACATCGAGGACAAAACAAATCAAAATCATCGGCGGAAAATCGGCGAATTTGCGCGGGCGAAAATCGGCGTGATATATTTCCTCTTTCGACAAATCTAAAAACAGGAACAATTATAAAATGTCTGGACACTCCAAATGGCACACTATTAAACACAAAAAAGGCGCGACGGACGCCAAACGCGGCAAGATTTTTACAAAGCTGATAAAAGAAATCACGGTTGCGGCGCGGACGGGCGGAACTGGCGACTTAGATTCAAACGCGCGCTTAAGAAAAGCCGTCAACGATGCGAAAGGGCAGAATATGCCGAACGACACGATTGACCGCGCGATAAAACGCGGCACGGGCGAGCTTGAAGGCGTCAATTACGAAGAAATCACATACGAAGGCTACGGTATCGGCGGCGTTGCGGTTCTGGTCGAAACAATGACCGACAACCGCAACCGGACGGTTGCCGAGTTGCGCCATTTATTTTCAAAAAACGGCGGAAACCTCGGCGAAGCCGGTTCGGTCGCGTGGATGTTCGACAAAAAAGGTTTGATTGTCGTCGACAAGGAAGCGAAATCCGAAGACGAGCTATTTGAAATCGCCATCGAAGCCGGCGCGGACGACATGCAGGACGAAGGCGACGTTTTTGAAATCTACACCGCGCCGGAAAACTTTGAAACCGTTTCCGAGGCGATGAAAGCCGCGAAAATCGAACCGCAGGCGGCGGAAATTTCGATGATTCCGCAAAATTATATCCGGCTCGAAGGCGACGACGCGAAACGAATGCTCAAACTTTACGAAGCCGTCGAAGACAACGAAGACGTGCAGAACGTCTATGCGAATTTCGATATTGACGAGAGCGAGATGGAATAAAAACTAAAACTTTCCGTCCGGTGTTATAATAGAAATTATGAACGTCGTCATTACAATTCCCGACAAGTTCGCAGTTGATTTTCAGACGCGGGGCGAGCTTTCGCGTCAAATGCTCGAATCGTTTGCCGTCGAAAATTACCGGCGCGAAGATTTAAGCTTAGGACAATTTGCCGAACTTCTGAATCTTTCGATTGACGAAGCAAACGCGCTTTTGAGAAAGCACGACGTTCCTCTGAATTACTCGCTCGAAGATTTCCAAGCCGAGCAAAATGCGGTCGAAATGTTTCTCGGCAAATGATAATTATCTCCGACACAACTCCGCTTCATTATTTAATCCTGCTCGAAAAAGCCGATTTGCTTGAAAAACTTTTCGGTAAAATTATAATTCCCGATGCCGTCTTCAATGAACTGCGGCACGCGGGGACGCCCGAAGCCGTTCGTCGCTGGATTGACGTTTTGCCCGCGTGGATTGAAGTAAAAACGCCATCGCGGGCTAATTTTGAAAAGGTAAAGGAATTAGGGAAAGGCGAAACGCAGGCGATAGCTCTGGCAATCGAAACCGGGGCGAACGCGATTTTAATGGACGACAGAAAAGCGATTCGTGAAGCCCGGAAAAATAATCTGATTGTTTTAACGACGCTCGGCATTCTCGAACTCGGCGCGGCGAAAAATTTGATTGACTTTTCGCAAACTCTAAACGAATTGGCTCAAACAAATTTTCGACTTCCAAATGACGAAATCATCAAAGAATTTATAAAGCGCGATTCGGAGAGACGGCAAGAAACTTAATATCAAATTTCGTCCAAAAGTCTTCAAAAACTCCACTTTTTTTTCGTCTCAACGATTGAATCTTTCCGGTCAACCGTTATTGTGATGTTTTTTAGAGATTTTTCCATTCCAGTATTTTGCGGGTAAAATCCGATGAGATATTGTTTTTTCATTTCTTCGGCGATGCTCTGAAACGCTTCTTTTAAGTTTGCGGCGTCTTTTTCGTAAAATCTGCCCGCCGTGCCGTCGGCTAAAAATTCCAGCATTGCGACGGGCAAAGGTTTGTTCGGTCTCGACATTGCTTCGGCATAGAATTTCGTTTTGAAAACAATCGGGTAAAACACCGTGTCCGATTCCAAAAGCGCGTCGAGTGTCTGCTGCGTCGAAACGTCTCGCCTGATAACCATTCCGTCGGTCAGCGCGATAATCGCTTTTCTGCCTTTTATTGCAGCGAAATGTCTTTGGACGATTTCCAGGACGGCGGCGTTCATATCCGAACCGGCGTCGAAAGCGATGCGAACTTCGCGGATTGATTTTGAAAGCTGTTTTTTGTCGGATGTTAAATCGCTCAAAAACAACGTCCGGTTGTCGAAGCCGACAATGACGCCTTTGTCTTCGGGGCGAAGGACTTTGATGAAATCGCGGGCAGCTTGCTGAATTTTATCTAAAACCTCTTTCGTGCTGGCGCTCGTGTCGAGCAGGATGGCGACGTTCATCGGCGATTCTTCACCAAAGAAAAACTCGATGTCCTGTTTTTGCCGGTTTTGAAAAACCGAAAAGTTTTCCTTCTTTAATCCCGCGATGTAATGTCCTTTACCGTCTTTGACGATGAGCGGCGTCGTCAGCAATAAAGTGTCGACTTTGATGGGTTTATCGTCGCCGTCGTCCTGCGCTTTGACGATGTTCGCCAAAAGAATCGAGAACAACAGCCATAAAAGTAATTGTTTTTTCATTTTGATTATTCAGCAGTTGCGATTTCATAAAAATCTTCGCGCCGGAAACGTTCGACAAGGCGTAAAAACGGCAAATATCTTGTCATTTTCAAAACTTACCTTTATTCTGTCTGTAACATTCGCTTAACATTTTATTAACATCAAATGAAACTGCATTTTTTCGTTCTTTTTCTGATTGTTTTTTTTAACGCAAGCGGCGCATTTTCGCAAACCGCGCCGCTTCCTTCCGAGTTTCAATCCTGGAACGAAGTTCAATTGATTTTACCACTCGTTCGAGCAAAAGAAGCGAAAAATAAAAGCGTCGATAAAGTTACGGCGACGTTCAACGGCATCGCGCGCATCGGCAGAAAAAATCCGGATTTCTTGGACAATCGCTCCGGCGCGACTTTAGATTTTCGCGTCAACAAATATCTGTCTCTGCTGACCGCCACTTTGTATCGCAAGGACGAGCTGGTAAAAAGCGTTCGCCGCTACGAAACGCGACTCGATTTCGGCGCGATTGTTTCAAAAACCTTTCACGACTTTTCTTTCCGCGACCGGAATATGTTTGAGCATCGCTTTCGCAATTCGAGAGCCGACACGAATCTCTATCGCCAGCGAATTCAAGCAAGTTACCCGATAAAGCGCAAAAACAAATTAATCTTTTCGCCCTTCATCTCTGAAGAAGGTTATTTCGATTTAGGCGCGAAAACGTGGATTCAAAACGAGTTTTACGCCGGAATCACGCGCGTCTTGAACCCGAAAACTTCGATTGATATCGCCTACATCCGCACTGACTCCAAGCCGGTCAACGTCAACGGTTTAAGTCTCAATTTGAAAATCAGACTCAAATAATTTTTTTGTAAATTCACGCCTTCGGATGCGCCCGGTCATAAACTTCGATAAGTTTTTCCATCGAAACGTGCGTGTAAATCTGCGTCGTCGAAAGTCTCGCGTGTCCGAGCAGTTCTTGAATGTCGCGCAAATCCGCGCCCGAATCAAGCAAGTGCGTAGCGAACGAATGACGCAGAGAATGCGGCGAGATGTCGCGGTTGATTTCAGCGCAGAGTTTAATGTATTTATCGACCATTCGACCGACGCTGCGCGTTGTAATTCGCGTGCCTTGATAGTTTAGAAAAACAGCCTGGTCGTCGCGCTCGGCGGGCGGACAATTGGCGAGAAAATCCGCGCGGGCTTCGTTCAGGTAAAACATCAAGGCTTGCAGCGACGGCTCGCCGAACGGCAAAATGCGCTGCTTTTTTCTTTTGCCCGTAACGCGCACCAATTTTTCTCGAAAATCAATATCTTTGAGATTCAAATTAACAAGCTCGCCGACGCGCATCCCGGTCGCGTAGAGAAATTCCAAAATCGCGCGGTCGCGTTTCCCCAAATCCGTCTCCAAATCCGGCGTCTCGATAAAGCGCACGGCGTCTTCCATCGAAAGATGCGTCGGAAGCTTGCGCTCGATGCGTGGCGTGGCGACTAATTTCGCGGGATTATTTTCCAGCACGCCTTCACGCACGAGAAATTGAAAAAACGTGCGTAATGACGCGAGTTTTCGGGCAATCGAAGTTTTCTTTTTATTAAGCCCGTGCAGATTCGCCATCCATTCACGAATCGTTAAATGGTCAATGTCTTTGACGGAAATTTGTTGGCGCGTTCCGCTGGCTTGCGGCGGCGCGATGTGTTCGTGAAACTGTTCGAGGTCGCTCGAATAATTTCGCAAAGTGTGCGCGCTGACGTTGCGCTCGTAACGCAGATGTTCGAGAAATTGTCTTAGATATTCTTCAAGCATAGATTTATGCCACCAAAGATTGATAAATTACCGGACGATATTTCGGTTCGGGAACGGGTTTGCCTTCTGCCAGAGCGGTTTCAAGCCACGCTTTTTTTGCAATTTCCACTTCTTTCAATGCTTCGGCAGGCGTTTCGCCGAAAGCCGAGCAAAATTCCAAATCGGGAATGTCGGCAATATAACCGCCGTCGTCTTCGCTGTAAAAAATGTTGATGTGATAATCGCGCTTCATTTTTCTGTTAGCTTCAAATCGTATCTTTCGACTAAATTCAAAAACTGTCTGACTTGATAAGATTTAGCCTGTCCGTTCACATTTTGCAAATTAACGATTTCCTTTAGCTCCGCGTGCGTAAAGATGTGATGACTGCCCGAAATTCTCGAAAGTTTGAAACCGAACGCTTCAACAACGCTTTTTACTTCAAGAAATCTAACATTGTTCGGATTGTTTAGAACCTTTTGTAGAAGTTTTTGTTTTTTCACGCTAACGCTTCGGAACGTAATAACCTTTTCTTGTGCGAACGTTCAAATTTTGCTTCGTTTTGACCGACAGTGAAATCGTGCGAAACTCGCCGCGTTTGTCCGTTTCACTTTCGGGATAATAACTCAAAATATACTGCTGGGAAAGCTCGGCTGAGATTTGGTTAAACGCCTGGTCGAGTTCCTTTTCGTCAACGGGCGAATAGACCGAACCGCCGGTTTGCGCGGCGATGTCCTGCATCCGGCGTTCCGCGGCGAGTGCGCGGATATTGGCGTTGCCGCCGCGAAAGCCGGTTTTTTTGTAATTCTCGAATTCGGTGGTTTTGACGATATAAACCTGACAATTCATCGCTTGCACGGCTTTAACCGCGTCTTCAAAAGTCGCGTCGGAAATCGTGTCTTCGCCGTCCGAAACAATTACGATGACGCGCCGTCCGTTTGATTCCTTCAAATAATCCGCCGCTTTAATAATCGCGTCGAGCAGCGCGGTCGCGCCCGCGGGCGTCGAAAAGTTCTCGATTGCCTCGACGAGTTGGTCGGCGCTTTTTGTCAAAGGCTGTTCGAGACGCGAGCCTGTGGAAACCGAATACAGCGCGGCGAGGTCTGTTTCTGGACGCAAAACACGCCTGAAAAAACGAACCGCCGCCTTTTTTTCAAATTCTCTTGCCTGCGTAACGCTTGAACTGTTGTCAAACAGCATCGCCAGGCGAACAGGCGTTTCCGAGCGCGAAAGGTCGCTGATTTCCGCCGTTTTGCCGTCAATCTGAAGCTCAAAGTTTTCTAGTTTCAGATTGGTCACGGCTTTGCCTGCCGAATCGAGAACCGAAACCGGAATCGGCACGAGATTTGAATTGATTTGGATTATATCGCCGTCGTCTTCGCTAATTTTCGGCGGCGGTGTCGGCGCGGGAGTCGGTTTCGGATTTTCGGATTTTGATTGGGTCGGAACATAGACGGCACGCGGTCGGCGATTGTCGGGCATCGGCGTCTCGGTCGGCTTCACGCGCCCTGATTGCGCGAATGAGGAAAGCGCAAAAGCGGAAATTGTCCACAGGTAAACACAGATGAACACGGATAGCTTAATTGCGGAGGGCTTAATGAGTTCGATTGTTTTTCTCTTCATCTAAAACAAATTGCTATTTTTTCAGTTCGGGTTTTTTGAAAGTTATAGTCTTTTTATCAGGTTCGCACGATTCCGCGGCGTCTTTTTTCGCGCTCGCGCTTTCCAATTTCTTTTCTTCGGCAGGAAGTCCTAATTTCTGACGGATAAACTTTTCGGCTTCATTTTCGATTAGTTCGCCGCCCGCGACAAACGCTTTTTTTGTCAAAGTATCGCCGCCTGTTTTTAAGTTTGCAGGTTCGAGAAAAATGTTCCAGGGCGTTCCCCAACCGCGCGTGTCGCCCGCCGCTTTTCGGTATTCGTAATGCGGAGTTTTTTGCTTGTCGTCTCTCGATTCTGACTCGGAAACGACCGTAAAAGTTATTTTCTTGTCGTCGAGATTTGCTTTCGTGTCGGCAACGCTGGCGTATTCGCTGACGCCGATAACGTCGAAACCGTTAGCTTTATATTTGTCGTAAAGTTTTTGCGCGACGGGAGCTTCGAGTTTCCAATTCGGACACCAGGCGGCGAGATAAACGACCATTACGAGTTTTTTGCCTTTCACAAAATCGCGTAAGTTCACCGTTTTCTCATCGCGCACCGATTTGTAAGTCCAATCTTTATATTTAATTTCCTGTTCCTGCACGGGAGCGTATTCGTGCTGCGCGAACGAATAGGTGAAACCAAACAACAAAACTGCCAGCGCCAAGAATGTTTTCATAATTTTTTTTGATTCCTTTTTGTGAAAGACTAACTTTTCAGATGCGGAAATACAAGAAAAAATTGCCCGTCGCCATCAAAATTTACACATCCTGGAACATTGCGCCACGCCTGAATCTACGGCAGAATTAAGTATAAAATTAAACGCGAAATATGAATAAAGAACTTTTGTCGGTATTCGGAGGCTTACTTTCAAATGCCGTTCTCGGCAAAACCGACACGCAGCAGGGGAACATCGAGAGTCGAACAATTCAGGTTGATTCGGAAAGTTACGCTTATCAGGTTTATCTTCCGCCGCAAATCGAAGACAAGGAAAAATTGCCGTTGATAATTTTTCTGCACGGCATCGGTCAGCGCGGAAGCGGCGGATTCGTCCCGACGACGGGCGCGGGCGGCGCGATTGCCCGCCATTATTTCGCGCAAGTTCCTGCCGTCGTTTTATTGCCGCAGTGCCGTTTGGGAAGCTATTGGTCAGAGCCGATTATGGAGAAAATGGTGATGCGGGAAATCGCGCAGACAGTCGAAGAATTCGGCGCGGACGAGCAAAGAATTTATTTGACCGGCGTTTCGATGGGCGGTTACGGCGTGTGGTATTTGGCTTCACGCCACGCCGGAAAATTTGCCGCATTAGTTTCGATTTGCGGCGGAAGTCCTTTTACCAAAGGCGACCGATTCGACGCAATTGTTCGCAATGTCGGCAAAACTCCGGCGTGGCTGTTTCACGGCGAGGACGATAAAGTTGTTTCAGTCACGGAATCGCGCCAAATTGCCGCCGTTCTCGAAGCAAACGGCGGCAATGTCAAATACAGCGAATATCCGGGCGTCGGTCACAACGTCTGGTTAAACGCGGCGACCGAAAAAGATTTGATGTCGTGGCTTTTAGCGCAGAAACTTCAATAAATAATTTCCAAATCAGTGCATCTTAAAAGCTCCGCCGCGCGGTTCGGGTTCTAAATCCGGGCGCGACGAATCCTGAACTACTTCGTGCATTTCTAAAACATTCGGTTTGAAAAACGCTTCTTTCGGTAGCGAACCCGATTGCGCGTGACCTTTGACAAAGGCGTCGGAACGCACCCAATTGAGAAAATCCTGACGCGAATTCCAGATTGTAAAAACAACGTAAGGCTCGCCTTCATTGACTGGGCGCAGAACTTGATTGGAGACGAATCCGGGCATTTCGTCAACCAATTTCGCCCGTTCCCGAAACACGCGCTCAAAATCCTCAGAGTATTCCGCGCCGACATAAATCCGATTAGCAACAGTTATCATTTTTTCTCCTTTCCTCGGCAAAAACCCAATCATTTGCCGAATCAATTTTATAATATAACGCAGGCAATAAAAATTAAGCTAAACTCGACTGATGATAAACGCGCGCGAATTGTTTGGCGACATCGATATTTATTTGTTTGACCAAATATTGAAAGGCAGATTCCACTCTGGTATGAGCATTCTCGATGCCGGTTGCGGCGGCGGGCGTAACCTTATTTATTTTCTGCGAGACGGCTTTCAAGTGTTCGGAATTGACCAGAACCCGCAGGCAATCGAGCAAATCAGAATGCTTGCCAAAGCTCTAAATCCGAACTTGCCGCCGGAAAACTTCCAGCTTTCGAGCGTCGAGAAAATGCCGTTTCAAGATGAACAATTCGACGCGGTAATCAGCAGCGCGGTTTTGCACTTTGCCGAAAACGGCGAGCATTTTTCGGAAATGCTCGCCGAGATGCGGCGTGTCTTAAAACCCAAAGGACTTTTCTTTGCGCGGCTGGCTTCGTCTATCGGAATCGAGAATCTGATTAAACCGACCGGAAACGGCAGGTATCTACTGCCCGACGGTTCGGAGCGTTTTCTTGCGAATGAAGAAATGCTCGCTTCGGCGACAAAGCGCTTTGGCGGAATTTGGCTTGAGCCGTTGAAGACGACGAATGTGCAGAATTTACGTTGTATGACAACCTGGGTTTTGCAAAAAGATAATTGAATTTTTCAAAAAAATCCTGACTTGATAGGAGTTACGCAGTTGGATAAAAATGCAGAAGAAGCCCGCACCAAGTAAGGGCGTAAAACGATAGCGAAAAAACATACTTACTTCGTGCGTGTTTCTGCTAAAAAATTATTAACTGCGTAACTTCTAACTAAAATAAAAGCCGCCCGATTAAAGGCGGCTTTTATCATTTTCCTATTGCTTGGATTACTTTAATAAATAGACATCCCAAGCCCAGCGTCCGACTTTCTTACCGTGCGCGTCTTTGGCTTTTGCCCGATACCGGAATTGATTGCCGAACTCATCCGTCCGTTTTGATTGCTTGTAATCGAGTTCGATTGTCACCACATCCAAAGCCGGCAAAGTCTTCAGTTCGGTTGATTCCGAGATACCGTTGTGATTCGTATCCTGCCACAGTCTTAAACTGCTGAATATCGAATCTTGATTATTTATCACGCCATCGCCATTACCGCCGTTTTCTGCCCTGTCGTATTCTGCCAAAGCAAGAAACCCATTGCGATACTTTCCTTCTGGCGGGTCGGGCTGCGGTGTCAGGTTGCCGAATAACTCATAACCGTTATCAATCGTGCCGTTTCCGTCGCGGTCAAGCGCAAGCCACGCATCGTCAGTATTGGCAGCAGTCCATGACATTTGATGACTAATGCCGTCGCCGTTAAAGTCAAAAGGCACACCACCTGCCGCATTAGTCATGGCAAAGCCGTCACCGGAGACATCGACGAGAATAGGACTAAGTTGACAACAAGGTTCTCCTGCAAAGTCTGGCACAATTTCCCGCACTTCTTTTGAAGACTTATCTTTTTCAAGACGGTAACTGCGAATGTCGCAAGGCGGAAGTCCCTCGCATTCATCAACGCTGCCACCCGCACCGCCGGGCGGAGTTGGGGCAGGTAGGCGTGTTGTAAAAAAAGAGCCTGCTTGACCTGTAACTGTCCCTGCTGTTCCTTGGGGTCCTCTGTCACCATTGCCAAAAGAAGGAAGTTTATTTCCTGGAAGACCATTATGGGAACTTGAAGTAAGACAATTATCGTTTCCCTTAGCAATCCCTCTCCCCCCTGCTTCTCCTGAACGACCAGGACTTCCACCTAGTCCTCCATCTCCTGCAACCCCTGGAGGACCTCCATTATTTATTACTCTTATAGGTAGTGGATTAGGAAAATCAAATGGGAATGTTACGTTTATAACTCCGCCTATTCCTCCGTTGCCACCGGGTCCCCCTCTTCCGCCGGTTCCTCCTTTACCACCTTTTCCCCCATTTCTTCCGTCGGCACCAGTCCCTGCGCCGCCTTGTTCGCATGTGCAATCCTGCCCGTCACCACCTTTAGAACCGTCTTGGGCATCATCCCCAGGTGCGCCTTCTCCACCTGTACCACCTTGCCCTCCTTGTCCTCCCATAGATATAAATTCATAACCGACTGAATAAGGGCGAGTAATTTCATACATAATCGTGCCACCCTTTTGTCCTGTCAGACCTTTTCCGCCCGTTCCAGCATTATCAGGTCCGGTTTCTCCATTAGCACCGTCAGAAATAGCGGGTAATCCATTAGGAGAACGTAAAGTACACGACCCATCAAGATATGGCAAAGGAGGCTCGGGAATATTCCCACTAGGAGTTCCTGGACTCCCTGTAGTTCCAATACCCCCTGTATCTCCACTACAATTAACCTGTTGAGGCGCACAGGGATGAGGGTCATCTGTTTCTGGGCTGGAAATTGAAGAATTTTTGATAGTCCGTTTCTTCTGCTTTGCAAGCCACTCATTATAATCCTGACCGCTTACGTCAATACTCAAAAAACTACTTGCTACTTTATTCTTAAATTCAAACTTCTCATATACTCGCTGGTTAATTGCAGGAAGTGAATCAGGTGAAAAACCTTCTTGCTTCATTGTTTCATTAAAAGTTTTTTCTATGTGAAAGGTTTCATTGATGGGAAAAACATAAACGTTTTTCCCATAGCCTTCAATTCTATTTTGTGTCCCCTCGAAAACGATTGTATTCGCTAAAATAACTAAATCACCAGTTAATTCAACCTTTTCAGGCAAAATAATTGTATCGGCAATTTGGACTCCTTCTAGTTTATTACTTACTCGTAAAGTAGTTTGTAATTCGTTTACCTTTTTAAAAGAAGACTTTAGTTGTTGTCTCCAATCAGAAGAAAGTAGAACTTCTGGTTCAAATGGAACATTTTTTTCAAGTAATAGTTTTTTTGCCGGTCCAAAATCCTTTTTTCGTTCTTCAAATGATTGTCTGATGTTTGAGGATTTTGAAGTCGTCGGAGTGGAAAAATCAGAATTTTTTTCATTTTGCATAAGACTTTTAGTACTAACAAATACTAAAAACAAAATGACTACACTACACAATAAAATGGTTATTTTTTTCATTTTGAATTCTTATAGAGAAAGTAACTTAACAAATTTTAGAAGATTGTTTAGTCGGATAGAAAGGCGAAACAATCATTGAGTAACCGAAAAGCGAAACAATTACAATTGTTTTCGACTATAATGTGCATATAAACATTGTATGTCAATAAAATTTATTCCGCTTTACATATCTCTATGCCAAAAAAGTGCAAAACCTTGCACATTTTTTTTCATTTATTTTAATCGAACTTTGATTTACATTTGTTGTATGAAAATCGAACCTGTATTTTTAGACGGAAAACTCGTGCGGCTTGAGCATTTGGACGAACTTTGCGCGGTTGGTTTAGACGAATCGGCGCGAAAGAAGAAGGTATTTTGCGACATCATATGATTACCGAAACCAGGCGATTTCGTAATTCGGTTTTTTAGTATTATTCATTCGGAGTGGGAAAACGTGAAAACGAATCTCCAAAATAAATTAAAGCAAATTTATTAAAAGAGTTACGCAGTTGCAGAGACACGCGCGGAATAAGTGTATCTTTTCGCGGTAGTTTGCACGCCTACTCCGTGCGTGTTTCTGCATTTTTAATTCAACTGCGTAACCTCTACTTGATTGCAATCGGCTATAATATTTAACTAATAAGTTCAGCCTCGCAGCAATTTTAATAAAAGGCTTGCGCCAATTATTACCAACTCGGTTTTTAAGATTTGGACAATTTTTTACGGTTTTCGCGCTGCTCCTTTGTCCACTTCGGTTTCTTTTTACCTTTGTCCTTTTTGACGCGAGTTTTTGCTTTTTTGGAAATCTCTGTTTTTACACGGGTTTCTCTTTTCTTAGGCGCGTCAAATCCCGAATCGGTATCGCTTTTTGCGCGGACATCTTTTTTCGGACGGAAATCCGCTTTCGGAAGAGATTCCTTTTTCGGGGAAAAGTTTGTTTTCGGACGTTCGTCACTTCTCGGACGTTCACTTGTCCGCGCGCGATTATCGCCGCTTTCACGATTGTCATTTCTTCCGCGATTATCCGATTGTTGACGGGCGAACGGTTTTTCGCGGGCGGATTTATTTGCCGGTTTACCTTCAGAGATTTCGCGCGAATCGGCGGGACGAATGTTCGCCTTTTGACTGCGAATGCGCGTGTCGCTCATTTGCTGCAATACTTGTTGGGCATAATCGGCAAGAACGTCAACGAGCGTAAAACGGTCATAAACGTCAATCGCGCCGATGGCTTTGCCGGGAACTCCTGCTTCGTTGGCAATCGCGCCGACAATATCTCCGACACTGATTCCGCTGCCGCGCCCGATGTCTATAAAAAGGCGCACCATTCCTTCGCCCGTCTGCGTGAGCTGTTCGTATTTCGGCTCGACTTCTACTTCCAGAGGCTTGTCTCCGACGGCGAGATAAGCGGCGGCGGCAGCGATTTCGGCAACTTCGCAATTGCATTCTTCGGCTAATTCTTCGACCAGCGACAGATAAAGCTCTAAATTCTGCTTGGTCAGAGTGTCGGTAATTCGTTCTTTAAGAAGCTGCACGCGCCGCGCCGCGACATCAGCCTGCGTCGGCAATTTCAGCGGCGCGATAGTCTGTTTGGTGTAATTTTCGATGTCGCGCTTCATTCGCTGCTGACGCGGCGTGACGAACAAAATCGCTTTGCCTTCACGTCCGGCGCGTCCGGTGCGCCCGATGCGGTGAACGTAAGATTCGGTATCGCCCGGTATATCGTAATTGATAACCGACGTGATTTGCTCGACATCGAGACCACGAGCCGCGACATCCGTCGCCACGACGATTTCGAGCTGTCCGTTTTTCAATCTTTTTATTACCGATTCGCGCTGGTTCTGATTCATATCGCCGTGCATCGCTTCGGCGGCGTAACCGCGTGCCTGAAGTTTGACGGTCAAATCAGCCGCGCCGATTTTTGTGCGGTGAAAAATCAAAACCGCTTCGCCCGCGTTTGAATCGGCTTCCAAAATTCTGGTCAGCGCGTCTGCCTTTTGACCTTCGGAAACATTAACGTAAAACTGTTTGACTGCCGGAACGGTCAGAGTTTTTTGTTGAATTTCAATGTTCACAGCGTCTTTTAAATACTTTTCGGCGATGCGGCGAATCTGACGCGGCATCGTTGCGGAAAACAAAGCGGTTTGCCGCTGCTCGGACGTATGACCGAGAATCCATTCAACGTCGTCGATAAAACCCATTCGCAGCATCTCGTCGGCTTCGTCCAGCACGACCATTTTCAAATCGGCTAAATCGAGCGTTTCGCGCCGCATATGATCCATCACGCGCCCCGGCGTTCCGACAACGACCTGCACGCCGCTTCGCATATGCTTTATCTGCTGAGATATAGACTGCCCGCCGTAGACCGGCAAAACGCGCACGCGCCCCAAATGTTTGGCGTAAGTGTGAAACGCTTCGGCGACCTGTATAGCAAGTTCTCGCGTCGGCGTCAAAACCAGCACTTGAACGCGACTGCTTTTAGTGTCAATTTTCTGCAAAGCGGGAAGCGCGAAAGCCGCCGTTTTGCCCGTTCCGGTTTGCGCCTGCCCGACAATATCCTTGCCTTCGAGCAGCAACGGAATGGTTTTTAGCTGAATCGGCGACGGCGTTTCATAACCGACATCGTTGACTGCTTTCATCAACTCGGCAATTAAATTGAATTGACTAAACGTATTTATATTTTCAGCTTCGACCGCTTTTTCTTCTTCAATATTCATATCTATCAAATGACTTTTAAAATCTTTATCTTTAAAAACTCCCGGTTATACTTAATTTTTCCGCGAACTTTCAATGGTATATCAAAGCTTTAAAAGATACACATTGTGATTATTTGTTTGGTAGTATCCTGATTTGGATTGTTGTAGACTAATTGAAAGTTTTAAAAAGACCGCTTTTCGAGATTGTTTTATTAAAGAGTAAAAATAATTGATAATAAAAAACTTGTCGATTGCTCGGAAGGAAAATTTATGATTAAAAGATATTTAAGTTTCGCTCTTTGTTGTTTGTTATTGACGACTACTAACTTATCGCTCGTTTCAGCCCAAACCAAAACAGAAAACGACGCTTCATCGATTGCAAAGATTAAAGCCCTTGTCGTCAAACGCGGAACCCAAAAAAATAAGCGCGTCAAAGTGAAAATGTTGAACGGAACGAAGCTGAAAGGCGACGTCGGTCAAGCGGGCGAAGATACGTTTACTCTGACAGATTCAAAAACCGGGCAAAGCAGCTCGATCGCTTACCGCGATGTCTCGGAAGTCGAGCGCAGCGGTTTATCGAAGGGAGATAAAATCGCGCTCGGAATTGTTATCGGGGCGGCAGCGGCAGCAGCGATTGTCGCAGTCACTATCGTTAGTATCATTTGTAAGAATGAAGGAGGATGTTAAAAGTCCAGTAAATTACGTCCGGCTTAAGAATTATTCCGTGTCGCAAAAACAATCGTTTAGAGAACAAATAATTATACTTCTTGCTGCCGGCACGAATTTAAATTACCGCTAAAACCTTCCGGCAAGTAAAATTTCATAATCAAATCCGGCTT
This sequence comes from uncultured Pyrinomonadaceae bacterium, assembly GCA_964235785.1. Taxonomy (GTDB): domain Bacteria; phylum Acidobacteriota; class Blastocatellia; order Pyrinomonadales; family Pyrinomonadaceae. The sequence continues at coordinate 135,378 of CAXSBF010000006.1, forward strand.
CCAATTTAGCTGACAATCACAAATCAACTTTTATAATCCGGGGCTTTCCCGGAATCAATAGAAAAGCGCGGAAAAGTGCGGAATTCATAAATTCTAAATTTTTAATTCTTCATTATTTTACAGAAAATCCGCGCTTATTTCTATGCGAGTTAATTTGTAATTTAGAATTTAGAATTATTTTACTTTGAGAAAGCCCTATAATAATCAAAAACACTCGTTTTCCGACAACTCAAATTAATACACAGCTTAATTTTTGCGTTCAAAGACAACCGAATTTTTATCCGGCGGCATCTTTAGTTGATTGAAATTCCTGTAAATGTTTTATTGATATTTATGACTAATCTGGATAATCTTCGCCTCGACAACACTTACGCGCGTTTGCCGGAAATCTTTTTTCGGCGCGTGACGCCGACCGCTCTGCCCGCGCCGTATCTCGTCAGCTTTAATGAAAAAGCGGCGGAATTAATCGGACTCGATGCGGGTGAAGCGTTGAAACCGGAATTCGTCGAATACTTTACCGGCAATAAGCTGCTGCCGAACAGCGAGCCGATTTCCGCAATTTACGCCGGACATCAATTCGGCACTTTTGTTCGGCAATTAGGCGACGGACGCGCGATTCTTCTGGGCGAAGTCGTGAATGAAAAAGGGAAACGTTTCGATATTCAACTAAAAGGCGCGGGACTGACGCCGTTTTCGAGAATGGGCGACGGACGCGCGGTTTTGCGCTCGACGATACGCGAATATCTATGCTCGGAAGCGATGCACGCGCTCGGCATTCCGACGACGCGCTCGCTCTGCATTACGGGAAGCGATTTTCCCGTCTATCGTGAAACGGTCGAAACCGCCGCTGTTTTGACCAGAATCGCGCCGACGCACGTTCGTTTCGGCACGTTCGAGCTTTTTTATTATCGCGGGCAATATGACGAAGTTCGCCGCCTTGCCGATTATGTAATCGGAGAATTTTATCCGCAGTTTGCCGAAGCAAAAGACAAATACCTCGAATTCCTGCGCGAAGTCGTCAACCGCACTGCAAAACTTATCGCGCAGTGGCAGTCGGTCGGTTTCGCGCACGGCGTAATGAATACCGATAATATGTCAATCGTCGGTTTGACGATTGATTACGGTCCGTTCGGCTTTTTGGACGAATTCGACGCCGGTTTTATCTGCAATCATTCCGACTTCGGCGGTCGTTACGCTTTTGACCGGCAGCCGAATGTCGGACTTTGGAATCTTTACAGATTCGCGCAAACTCTAATTCCGCTAATTGAACCCGAAGAAGCGCAGGCGGTTTTGGGCGAATACCAAACGATTTTTACCGAATCTTTTACCGGATTGATGCGCGACAAACTCGGCTTGCAAACCGCGCGAACCGACGATGCGGAATTTATTTCGGATTTGTTTGATATTCTGCAAGCGAATGCCGTCGATTACAGTAAATTCTTCCGCCGTTTGAGTGAGTTTAAGACAGCCGAAAACGAGAAAAACGATTTGCTGCAAAAAATGTTTGTCGACCCGAACGGTTTTGACAGTTGGGCGAAAACCTATCGCGCTCGCCTTATAAAGGAAGACAGCATTGACGCGAAACGACGCGAGCGAATGTTATCGGTTAATCCGAAATTCGCGCTTCGCAATCACGTCGCGCAAGCGGTGATTGAAGCGGCGCAAAACGGCAACTATTCCGAAATCGACGCGCTGCTCAAAGCGCTGCAAAAACCTTTCGACGAACAACCGGAAATGGAGCGTTTCAACACGCCCGCGCCCGAACCGAATCGGCGCGTCGCCGTCAGTTGTTCGTCGTAAAGCAATAGTAAGTTATCTCTGAACAAATAGAATTAATCGATTGATAAGAAGTGTAATTAAAAGTCGTCTTACCAGTAACCTCGTCTTTATTTACCAGCCTTTACAAATCTTTACGTTACATATCCCGGGTGAAAAAATTAGGTAACGCCAAGATTTGTAAAGGCTTTTGTAAATATCCGCGCGAAATTTTTCCGCTTGGAAAAATGCCTCAAACAATTACTTGTAACCTTTCAGACATTTACTACATCCATTTTTGAGTTAGAATAAATAAAATTGTTTTTTCTAAAATCGTCGTCGTTTTTCTAAATCGAACGGCTGCACAGTAAATTATGACTTTTTCAAAATTCGAGCGGAATTTTCACGTTCGATTGGTAATTTTAACTTTTGTTTTGGCGGCTTTATCGGCGGCGTGCGGCGCGCGTTCGGAATCGAAAACCAAAGAGCAAGGCGATGGCGGCAATGCTAATCGGCAAACGCGCGAAGAGGTAATAACCGTTACGCAGGCTAAAGCCGAATCGCGGCAAGTTCCTTCGTTCGTTCAAACGACGGGCAGTCTGGTCGCGGACGAAACTTCCGACGTCGCTTCAAAAGTAGCCGGAAAAGTTACCAACACGATGGTCAAAGTCGGCGATTTCGTTCAGCAAGGCACGGTGCTGGCAAAACTCGATGAAGACGAAGCCAAATTGAGACTGCGAACAGCCGAAGCAGGCGTCGTGCAGGCGCAAGCCGCTGTCGGGCAGGCGCAGGCGCGGCTCGGTTTGAGCGCGGGCGGAAATTTTGAAGCCAGCGCAATTCCCGAAGTTCGCGCCGCAAATGCTAATTACGAACAAGCCGTTGCCGAACTCCGGCAAGCCGAAGCCAACGAAAAGCGTTACCGAGAATTGGTTGAAACGGGCGATGTCTCGATTCAAAATTACGAAAATTATCGAACATTGCGCGACACGGCACGGGCGCGTGTGAACAATGCGAAACAACAATTGGAAGCCGCCGCCAACGCCGCCCGCCAAAACAATCAAGCGATAAAAGCCGCGCAAGCCGGAGTCGAATCGGCGCGAACGCAAGTAGCGACCGCGCAGCAAGCGGTTGCCGACACGATTATCCGCGCTCCGTTTTCCGGTTTTGTCAGTAATCGCGCGGTTGCCGTCGGCGAATACGTAACGTCCTCGACACCGATTATTACACTGCTCAGAACGAATCCGCTGAAACTGCAAATGCAGGTTGCCGAAGCCGACGTTCCGGGAATAACAATGGGAATGGGCGTGTCGCTCGAAGTTGACGCATTCAAAGACCGGAAATTCGCGGGAACCGTCAGCGCCGTTAATCCGGCGATTGACCCGACCTCGCGGGCGGCGACCGTCGAAGCGTCAATCGAAAATTCCGGCAACTTGCTGCGTTCGGGAATGTTTGCGACGGCGAGAATCGCCAAACAAGGCGGCGGCATCGGAATTTTTGTTCCGCGCTCCGCCGTTTTTAATGACCAGACAACACAGTCTTATCGAGTTTTCGTCATTCAGGAAGGCGTGGCAAAACTCCGCGTCGTCCAGATTGGAACGGAAGAAAACGAAACGATTCTAATTTTGAACGGCGTCAACGCCGATGAGATGGTCGCAACGAGTAATTTGCCGCAGCTGTACGAAGGGGCGAAAGTGGCTTTTTAGTTCAAGGTTCAAAGTTCAAGGTTCAAAGTTATTGAAAGTTGAATTATGGCTAAAATTGAAAAGTTTGAAGATATTGATTCCTGGAAGTTAGCGCGTGAAGTGACACGGATGATTTATGCTGCTAGTTCATCGGGGAATTTTAGCCGGGACTTTGGTTTATGCAATCAAATTCGACGCGCATCGGTTTCAATTCTTTCCAATATTGCCGAAGGCTTTGAACGTGACGGAAATAAAGAGTTCTTACAATTTTTAGCGATTGCCAAAGGTTCGTGCGGTGAAGTTCGCGCACAACTCTATGTCGCTTTAGACCAGAAATATATTGATGAAACGCAGTTTAGGGAAATTTCAAATAAGTTATTGGAAACAAGTCGCATAATTTCAGGATTTATGAAATATCTACAGCAGTCAGATTTGCGCGGCAATAAATTCAAACAACTTTGAACCTTAAACTTTGAACCTTGAACTAAGAAAGTTATGCAATGGTTAGCTGAAATTTGTGTCAATCGCCCCGTGTTCGCCACCGTTATCGTTTTGCTTTTGACGGTGATCGGCGGGTTTAGTTTTTTTACGCTCGGCGTCGACCGTTTTCCGAAGATTGATTTGCCGACCGTTTCGGTTTCGACGACAAATGCGGGCGCTGCGCCGGAGCAGATGGAGTCGGAAGTAACCGACATTATCGAAGGCGCGGTCAACACCGTTCCGGGCATCACCGAGATGCGCTCGACATCTTCGCAAGGTCGGTCGAACGTGACGCTGACATTCAATCTTGAAAAAGACCCTGACCAGGCTTATCAGGAACTTCAGCAAAAATTGAGCGGCGTCATCAATCGTCTGCCGGAGAATGCCGACCCGCCCTCGGTTCGTAAATCCGACCCCGATTCGCAGCCGGTTTTGATTTTCGCCGTCAGCGCGCCGCGCTCAATCGTCGAGCTGACCGATTTGGTTCAAAATCAAATTCAGGAGCGCATCGAAAACGCCGACGGCGTGGGCGAAGTGCAGATTTTCGGCGGTCGCCAGCGCGAAATAAAAATTTACGTCAACCCGGACCGTCTTCGCGCATACAATCTTTCCGTCGCGGATATTTCCAACGCCGTCAGAGCGCAAAACACGGAACTTCCCGGCGGCGCGGTCAACGAAGGCGCTCGCTCGCTCAATCTGCGGACGCTCAGCAAAATTACCGACGTTAATCAATTTAACGAGATTGTTATCACGACGCGCAATAAATTTCCGATCAAAATCAAAGACATCGGGCGCGTTGTGGACGGCGGAGTCGAAGCGACAACCGCCGCCTCACTCGACGGCACGCCGGCAGTTTTTCTCGCCATTCGCAAACAATCCGGCTCGAACACGGTCGCGCTTATTGCCGACGTAAAAAAGCGAATGGCGGAAATCGTTCCGACTTTGCCGCCGGATTTGAAGGTTGCCGTCACGCGCGACCAATCGGAATTTATCGAAAACAGCTTACACGCGATTGAAGAACATCTTGTTCTCGGCGGTTTGTTTGCCGCGATTATCGTATTTTTCTTTTTGTGGAACATTCGCTCGACGATTATTGCCGCGCTCGCCATTCCTGTTTCGATTATAGCGTCGTTTGCCGCGATTGCCGCGCTCGGGTATTCGCTCAATCAAATGACGATGCTCGCTTTGACTTTGATGGTCGGCATCGTGATTGACGACGCGATTGTCGTGCTGGAAAACATTTATCGCTATGTCGAAGAAAAGGGAATGAGTCCGTTTCAAGCGGCGATTGAAGGAACGCGCGAAATCGGTCTCGCGGTTCTGGCGACAACGCTTTCACTGCTCGCCGTGTTTATTCCCGTCGGCTTTATGACCGGAATCGTCGGACGTTTTATGTCTTCATTTGGACTTACATCGGCGGCGGCGATTGCCGTTAGTTTGATTGTTTCGTTCACTCTAACGCCGATGCTGGCGGCACGCTGGATAAAACCACGCGAAAAAAATCACGAGGAAAATGATGAAGCCGAAGATTCCGGTTACAAATTCCAAAGCGAAAATGAGGCTGACGGCGATAGAGAAGCAGTAACAAATACAGAAACAATTCAAAACCCAAAATCGAAAATCGAAAATCACGACAGTAAAAATTCCTGGTTCTACAGTAAAATCGACCGCATTTATACGTGGCTTTTGAGACTTTCGATGGCGCATCGCTGGATTGTCGTCGGTTTGTGCGTCGCGGCTATCATTTCGATTTACCCGCTCTTTAATTATGTCGGAATGGCGTTTTTGCCCGACGAAGACGAATCGGCGTTTTCGGTCAGTCTGCGCGGTCCGCAAGGTTCGAGTCTCGCCGCGACGCAGAGCATTCTCGACCGCATTGCCCGCGACATCCGCGAGCAACTTCCGGGTTTGCGAAATACATTGGTGCAGGTCGGCGGTTTCGGGGGCGGTTCAAATAATACCGGAAATGTTAATGTCAGCCTCGTTCCGGTTGCCGACCGCAAACTTTCGCAAGCCGATTTAATCAACAAAACGCGCGCTCTGGTCAAAAAATATAATTCAAAAGATTACCGCGTCAATGTTTCCGGGTCGTCTTCAATCGGCAACAGTCTCGGTTTAGGTCGCGGCGGCTCGGGCGTCGGTTTTTATATCGCGGGACCCGACATTCAAAAGCTCGATGAATACTCGAATCAATTAGTCGAAAAATTGCGGGCGGACGAAACTTTCCGCGATGCCGACCGCTCGCTCGAACTCGGCAGTCCTGAAATTCGCGTCTCGATTGACCGCGCGACGGCGGCTGATTTGGGCGTCAAAGCGGGCGATGTCGCGCAAGCCTTAAATGTTCTTTCCGCCGGTCAGCGCGTTTCGACTTTTAGCGAAGGCTCAGACCAATTCGATGTTTTAGTGCAGGCGGACGAACCGTTTCGCCGCACGCGCGACAGTTTGAAGTATTTTACGGTCGCTTCGTCAAACGGCGGAACGGTCGGGCTGGAAAAACTCGTCAAACTCGAAGAAGGTTTGAGTCCGGCTTCGATTAATCGCCTGAATCGCCAGCGTCAGGTAACGATTTCCGCGAGTTTGCCGCCAAACGCTTCTGAATCCGACGCGATTGCAAAGCTGCAGCAACACGCCGCGTCCTTAAATTTGCCGCAGGAATATCACACGGGCGTAACCGGACAATCGCAGGAACTGCAACGCGCTTATCAAGCATTTCTTCTCGCGTTTCTGCTCTCGTTCGTTTTTATGTATTTGATTCTGGCGGCGCAGTTTGAATCGTTTATTCATCCGATTACGATTCTGCTGACGCTTCCGCTTTCCGTTCCGTTCGCCTTGCTTTCGACTTTGATTGCGGGACAAACACTTAACATTTTCTCTGCGCTCGGCATTCTTTTACTGTTCGGAATCGTCAAGAAAAACGCGATTCTTCAGATTGACCACACGAACGGTTTGCGGGCAAAAGGAATGGAACGTTACGACGCGATTATCCAGGCAAACCGCGACCGCCTGCGACCGATTTTGATGACGACGATTGCGCTGGTCGCCGGTATGATTCCGCTCGTCGTCGGCAGCGGCGCGGGCGCGGCGACTAATCGTTCAATCGGCATTCTGGTCGTCGGCGGACAATCGATGTGTCTGCTGCTGACGCTGCTTGCCGTGCCGGTTTTCTATTCGATTTTTGAAGACATTCAGGAATCAAACATCTGGCAGCGCGTCGGCGGAAGATTCGCCGGATTCGGTCGGGGATTTAAATTAGTGCGGGGAAAATTGGCGAATGCCTTTAGTATTTTCACCCGCAAAAGGAAAGACGCCGAAACAGCGGATTCGGTAAAAGTGAGAAAGGAAAGTTATGTCGAACAAGTTTCAAGCGAGTAAATTCTCGCGCGGACAAATTAGGATTTTATTTTTTTCAACGGCAAAAGCGTTTGTTTTGTCAGTCGGATTAGTGTTTTTGGCAACCTTCGCAGCGGCGGCGCAAACTCCTCCCGCGACGACCGCGACGCCGCCGCCGTCGACCAATCCGCCGAATCCGCAGCAACAGCAGCAACAGCGACCGGAAAACGAAATTCGGCAAAACACTGTGCCGCAAAACCGAACCGAGCAGCAACAGACAACCGCGCCGACGCGACCGCCGACACAACAACAGCAAACTCAGACACCGACGACCAATCAACCGTCCACGTCGAGCGGAACGACGGGCGTGCCGAACGCGCCGATTCAAACGCCCGGTCAAAACGTCGGAACGTCCGGCGGAGTCGCGCCCGCGCAATTGCCGGACGACCCGCCGCCGATTGCGCCGAACTTTGAAGCTCCGATGCGCCCGCTTCCGACAGCCGAGCGCGTCGGCGTCGACGTTTCCAATCAGCTTCCGATGACTTTGCAGGAAGCCATAACGCTCGCACTGCAAAATAACAACGATATTGATTCGGCAAAAATCGACGTGAATATCGCGGAATTTAATCTGCGCGGCGCGCGCGGCGTTTATGACCCGGTGATTGACTCGGAACATTACTACGAGCGGCGCACGACGCCGACCAGTTCGACGATTGCGGGCGGCGCGAATGGTTCGGTTACACAGTCGGATTTTACCAACGCCTTCGGCGCGAGAGGTTTTTCGCCATACGCAGGCGGTTCTTATTCGCTCGATTTTTCCGCCTCGCGCATCAACACGACCAACCAGAATGCGACGCTTAATCCGCAGTTTCCGTCGGCTCTGACATTGACCTATACGCAACCTTTGTGGCGCGGTCGACGGTTTGACATTAGTCGCCGCAATATCGAAATCGCCAAAAAGAATTTGAGTTTGACCGACGCGCAGTTTCGTCAACGCGCCGTCGAAGTCATCGCGCAGGTCGAGCAAAGTTATTGGGATTTGGCTTTCTCTTTGAGAAATCTGCAAGTTCAAATTGATGCCGTCAAACAAGCGCGGCTTCAGCTTGAAAGCAATCAGAGATTGGTCGGCAAAGGCGCGCTCGCGCCGATTGAAATTGTCGCCGCCAGCACGCAAATCACGACGTTTGAGCAAAACATTTACACGGCGCAGGAAGCCGTGACACGCGCCGAAAACAATTTGAAAACTTTAATGCTGCCCGAACGAACGTCGGAAATTTGGGCGCGGGCGATTGTTCCCGTTTCGCCCGTCAATCTGGATGTTCCCAAAATCCCGCTCGAACAAGCCGTCGGCAGCGCTCTGACTAATCGGCAGGAAATCGCGCAGTTAAAAGCCAACGAAGAAATCAACAAAATCAACGAGCGATATTTCCGCGACCAGACCAAGCCGCAAATTGATTTATTCGGCAGCTACACCGGCAACGGTTTAGCCGGAACGCCAATCGTTCGCAGCAGCACGACGACCGGCACGACTTCCGCGCTGACCGCCCGCGTCAACGAGCTTTCGACGCTGAATGGTCTGCCTGTGCTGCCGACTACGACAACTACGACGACCAGCACGATTCCCGAAAATTTAGTTGGCGGTTACGGGCAATCGCTGTCAAATCTGGCAACGGCTGATTACCCGACTTACCGCGTCGGCGTGCGCGTTTCCTTGCCGCTCGGCAATCGGACGGCAAAAGCGAATTTCGGCAGAACTTTGGCAGAAGGCGAGCGCATCAAAAATCAGCGAGCGCAAATCGAACAAATCATCGAAGCCGACGTGCGGAACACGACGCAAAGCCTGCGCTCCGCCGAAGCCCGCCTGAATTCCGCCGCCGCTTCCCGCGCTTCCGCCGAACAGCTTTACTCCAGCGAGCAGCGACAATTCCGCGCCGGAACGACGACGGTTTTTCTTGTCCTACAGCGTCAGAACGAACTCGTCGCCGCCCGCGGGCGCGAACTGCAAGCGCAAACCGATCTCAACAAAGCAATCTCGGAATTTCAGCGAGCGACCGGCACGACGCTTTCCGCCAACAGCGTGGAAATCACTAAGGAAATAGCTCCGAGATTTCTTCTTCATCGTCCGATTGAATTCGGTTCGAGCGTTTTCAGAGCCAAAAGGGAAACCGAGGATACGGAAAAAGCATCAGATAAACGCGGGCAGTAATTTGGAACCACGCGCGGGGAATAAATTATAATTTTTATACAATTCAAACGTAGAACAAAATAATAAAATGAAACCTGAGCTAATAAAGATTACAAAAATTCTTGTCGTGTTGTTTGCAGTTATAGTCGGCGGCTTTATATTGACAGCGGCTTCGGAAAAAAGCCTGGCTGGTTCGATAGAGAAACCGGTAATTTTACCGCCGCCCAATGACGGCGCCGCCGTCTATCGAAGGTCTTGCGCCGTTTGTCACGGCGCGGACGGACGCGCTCAGACTAAAAAGGGAAAACAAACCGGAGCGACCGACCTGACGAGCGAGGACTGGGAGCCGGACGAAGCCAGAGATACGCGAATCGTTACTCAAGGGAAAAAGGATATGCCGGCTTTTAAGCGAACACTCAAGCCTGCTCAGATTAAATCTGTCGTCGCTTATATTCGCAGGTTTAAGTAAAACTTTTTCAAAAGTTTGAATCAAACTAATCAGAATTATCCCAAAAACATTGAACAGCGAGGAGATTCTAGAAGCCATCTCAAAAATAGCAATAAAGTTTTTATGCCTTTGATTTTCCTTTGCCGCTTTGCGCCTTTGCGGGAAATTCTTTGTCTCCCGCAAAGGCGCAAAGCGGCAAAGTTTAAGTCAAAGTATTTTTGAGATAGCTTTTAAATTCTAAATTTTTAATTCTTCATTATTTTGCAGTGATTACGAATGTTTTTTCCAAAGATAATTTAGAATTCGGAATGTAAAATTTAGAATTACTTCTTTGTCTCGAATATACTAACCATTAATTAAACAAAAGGAGATTCCATAAATGAACGAAAAATCAAAAACCTGTGATGAATCCGGCATTAGTATTTGCAATAATCGGCGTGAGTTTCTCGTCAAAGCAAGCGTCGTTGCCGGCGGCATCGTTTTAGGTTTGTCGGACGCAAAATTTGCCAGCGCCCAAAAAGACACTAAACCTAACGACAAAAATACCGGCGCGACAGCGGCTGCGGATGAAATTGTTCTGAAACTGGATGAAAAAAGTCCTCTCGGCAAAGTCGGAGGCTTTGACACGATTCAGACGAAAGCCGGAAAAGTCGTCGTCGTCCGAACCGCCGATATGAGTTTCAGCGCGTATTCGGCGGTCTGCCCGCACAAGGGCGGTCCGATTAAATATGACGAAAAAACCCGGCAGCTCTTTTGCCCGTCGCACGACTCGCGCTTTGATATGACGGGAAAAGTCGTCAAAGGTCCTGCAAAAACGGGATTAAAAGTTTTTTCAACTCAAAAAGCGGTGGTCGTTTCGCTGGATGCTGCCGGATAAATTTCCATTCACCTTCAGAGTTTGGTTTTTAACCAAACTCTAAGAATTTGAAATGAAACTCTCTTTGCCTGCAAAACTTGTGACGATATTTGCCGTTCTTTGCTTCGTGTCGGTTGCGATATGCCAAACGAAACAAAATCCGAATTGGCAGAAAATAGATGAGAAAACGTTTAGTTTTCTTCTTCCGGCAGGATTTATAAAGACCGATATGACCGGCGTCGAAAATTATCTCGGCGAATATTTCAAAGGCAAAACAAGATTTTTGTTCGTCGAAGGCGATACCGCTTCAAATGCGTATGACGCGCGCCGCGAAGCCGGGATGGAAGATTACCAGGAAACCGAAACTATAATAAAAGGCAGAAAAACCAACGTCCGCGCCTACACCCGAGTTGCAAACGGAAAGCGTTTATATCGCGCCGAACTAAACATCGGTAATTGGGAAAAAGCGCGGATTGAGCTGTATATGGAGCTGGAAGGTGAAAATCTTGAAGACTTGAAGACAGCGAAGCAAATATTCGGTTCAGTCGTTTTTTCAAAACAAAAACAGAAGTCCGGCAAATAACGAAATTCAATTGAAGAAAAACACAAATGCGTCTCAAAAAGTCTGCTTTACACAGCCTTGTGAAATATCATTTCGCAAGTTCGTTTGTATTTTCCAAAATTTATGAAAATCGGCTACGCCCGCGTTTCGACCGTTGACCAAAACCTAAGTCTACAAACTGACGCGCTGGAAAAAGCTGGCTGTGAAAAAATCTTCACCGATACGGCAAGCGGCTTGCTCGATTCGCGGAAAGGTTTGATTGACGCCATCGAATTTTGCCGCGCGGCTGATTCGCTGGTTGTCTGGAAATTGGATAGATTGGGCAGAAGTTTGAAGCATTTGATTGAAACCGTAAATTTGCTGCAAGCGAAAGGCATCGGATTTGTTTCCTTGCAGGAAAACGTCGATACGACGACTTCGGGCGGCAAACTCGTCTTTCACGTTTTCGGCGCGCTGGCGGAATTTGAAAGAGAATTAATTCGTGAACGCACCAAAGCCGGACTTGCGGCGGCGCGTGTTCGCGGAAGACTCGGCGGGCGACCGAAGAAACTTTCGACGAAACAAATCGAGATGGCGCAAAAACTCGTAAAAGACCCGACCAATTCAATCAGAGAGATTTGCGCCACGCTCAAAATCTCGCGTGCGACGCTTTATCGTTATTGCACGCCGAAGCAATAAAAGTTCTAACACCCATCCTGTCCGAAAAGATTGCTCGCGCAATCTGAATACTTCAATTATATTCAACACCGAGTTTAATCGAACTTTTAATCGCGCTCAGCGCTCGCTGCAGTCGAGATGTCTGCGCTCCGGTGTCTGCCTTCTGAAAGCAAATTTGAATCGTTTGCTCTAAGACTTATTTTTTGTTAGATTAAGCGCACATATGTTCTTATAGTCTCAAAACAGTTGTTCGAGTTAATCCGTAGAAGTAATTTTATAATTTAGTTTTCGACAGGAGAAAAGATTGATGAAAAAGGTCATTTTTACCGCTTTTGTAATGCTCGCCGTCTGCGCGGGAATCTTCGCGCAAGCCGCCGACAAACCGATGTTATTTCGCCAGCCGACGGTTAATAAAACGCACATTGTTTTCGTTTATGCGGGCGATTTGTGGAAGGTTGCGCGCGACGGCGGAACTGCCGAGCGGTTGACTGCCGGAGTCGGGACGGAGACGAGTCCGATTTTTTCGCCGGACGGAAACTGGATTGCCTTCACGGGCGAATATGACGGAAATATTGACGCTTACGTTATTCCGGCGAGCGGCGGCGAGCCTCGGAGGTTGACTTATCATCCCGGCTCGGACAGCGTTATCGGCTGGACGCCGGACGGCGGTTCGGTGATGTTTTTGTCAACGCGCGGAACCGGAATGCCCGCGCCGAAAATGTATACAATGCCGGTCGGCGGCGGCGGACTGCCCGTCGAATTGCCGTTTCCGATGGCTGGCGGTTTAGCATCGTTTTCGCCGGATGGCTCGCGCGTCGCATATATGCCGCTCACGGCGGCTTTCGCGCAGTGGAAACTTTATCGCGGCGGGCGAATGACAAAAATCTGGCTCGGAAGTTTGGCGGATTCGAGCGTCGAGGAAATTCCGCGCACCGCGTCGAATGATTTTATGCCGATGTGGATGGGCGACAAAGTTTATTTTCTTTCCGACCGCAACAATCGCAACGTTTCGCTTTATTCGTTTGATACGAAAACAAAAAAAGTAACCGAAGCGATTAGCAACAACGGACTCGATATGAAATCTGCTTCGGCGGGCGCGGGCGTGATTGCTTATGAGCAATTCGGCTCGATAAATTTATTTGACCCGAAATCGGGCAAAGCAAATAAAGTCAACATTTCGCTGAACGGAGATTTGCCTTCGGTTCGCCCGCGCTTTGAAAAGGTCGCCGCACGCATTGCCAATGCCGCTATTTCGCCGACCGGAGCGCGAGCCGTTTTTGAAGCACGCGGCGAGATAATTACTCTACCGGCGGAAAAGGGAAACGCGCGCGATTTGACGAATTCGCCCGGCGTTGCAGACCGCGACCCGGCTTGGTCGCCGGACGGAAAATGGATTGCTTATTTTTCCGACGAGTCGGGCGAATACGCTCTGCATTTGCGCGACCAGAGCGTTACGGGCGAACTCAAAAAAATCAATTTGGGCAGCCCGTCGTCTTATTTTTATTCGCCGAAATGGTCGCCCGACAGCAAGAAAATCGCCTTCACGGATAAACGTCTGAATCTCTGGTATGTCGATATTGACAAGGGAACGCCCGTTAAAGTCGATACCAACACCTTTGAAAATCCGTATCAAGTCGTCGATGCCAATTGGTCGCCCGACAGTAAATGGATTGTTTATTCAAAACAGCTTCGCAACCATTTGTGTTCGATTTTTGTCTATTCGCCGGAAACCGGAAAGTCGAATCAGATAACCGATAATTTGAGCGACGCGCGTTATCCGGCGTTCGATAAAAACGGCAAATATATTTATTTTACCGCCAGCACCAACACCGGACCGACGACCGGCTGGCTCGATATGTCGAGCATTCCGTTTCAGACGACGCGCAATGTCTATGTCGCGGTTTTGAACAACGACGACCCGTCGCCGCTTTCGCCCGAAAGCGACGAGGAAAAGGTTTTGGTTAAGGAAGAAAAAGCCGAACAGACGAAAGCTCCGGCTGCAAAATCCGCGCCGGTTTCCGTCAAAATAGATTTCGACAAAATCACGCAGAGAATCGTCGCCCTTCCGATGGCGGCGCGTAGTTATCAAGGTTTGGCAACGGGAAAAGCCGGAACAATTTTCTTGCTCGAAAGCATTCCGCCGTCCGGCACCTCCAGCCAGCCGACGGTCGGCAACGCCGTTCACCGTTTCGATATGGACAAACGCAAAGCGGAGAAAATTCTCGATGGCGTAACTTTGTTCGACGTTTCGGCAAACGGCGAGAAAATGCTCTTCGGGCAATCTCCGAATCGTTACACTATCGCTTCAACCGTTACGCCGCTGAAACCCGGCGAAGGCGCGGTCAACGTTGCCGATATGGAAGTCTATGTTGATCCGCGTGCGGAATGGAAACAGCTTTACCACGAAGTCTGGCGCATACAGCGCGACTTTTTCTATGACCCGAATTTTCACGGTTTGGATTTGACGGCGACTGAAAAGCGTTACGCGCCTTATCTCGACTCGGTTGCTTCACGCGCCGACCTTAATTATTTGTTTCAGGAAATGCTCGGCAATATGACCGTCGGACACCACAACTCCGGCGGCGGAGACGTGCCGCAGCCCGCGCGTTATTCCGGCGGTCTGCTCGGCGCGGATTACACGATTGAAAACGGGCGTTATCGTTTTGCCGGAATTTACAACGGCGAAAACTGGAATCCCGACACGCTCGCGCCGCTCACGCAGCCCGGCGTCAACGTCAATCAAGGTGATTATTTGCTCGCCGTCAACGGGCGCGAACTTCGAGCAACCGACAACATCTACTCGTTTTTCCAGGAGACAGCCGGAAAACAGGTTGTTATCAAAGTCGGCGCAAACGCGGACGGCAGCAATTCGCGCTCTGTGACGGTCGTTCCGGTGGCAAGCGAAGGCGGCTTGCGGAATCTGGCGTGGATTGAAGGCAATCGGCGCAAAGTTACCGAATTGAGCGGCGGAAAACTCGGCTACGTTTATCTGCCGAACACGGGCGGCGCGGGCTACACGAATTTCAACCGCTATTATTTCGCGCAGATTGACAAAGAAGGCGCGGTCATCGACGAGCGTTTCAACGGCGGTGGTTCGGCGGCGGATTACATTATCGACGCGATGCGAAGACCGTTGATGAATTACTGGTCAACCCGCGAAGGCGAGGATTTCACCACGCCCGTCGGTTCTATTTACGGACCGAAAACGATGATTGTCAACGAATACGCCGGTTCGGGCGGCGACTTGATGCCCTGGCTTTTCCGCAAGGCAAAAGTCGGAACTCTCGTCGGCAGAAAAACCTGGGGCGGACTGGTCGGGATTTACAATTACCCGACACTGATTGACGGCGGAACGGTTACCGCGCCGCGCGTCGCTTTCAGAAACGAAAAAGGCGAACTCGACATCGAAAACAAAGGCGTCGCGCCGGACGTAGACGTTGACCTCGACCCGAAACTCTGGCGTGCCGGTCACGACGTGCAGCTTGAAAAAGCGGTTGAAGTTACGCTCGACGCGCTGGCTAAAAGCCCGATGAAAAGTCCGTCGCACGGAGCGTTCCCGAATTATCAAAAGCCATAATGAGTAGACGAACATTAAGGCGTATTTAAACCGCAGATAGACACAGATAAACGCAGATAAAAACGATTGGGAAATCAGGCTTTATTTTCTACTCTTGATTCACATTATCTATCTGTGTTTATCTGTGTCCATCTGTTGACAAAAAATCTTATAAAATACTTCCGTCCGATTACTCAAAATTTTTATGTTATTGCGAACAGCCGCCCGATTGTTTTTATGTGTCGCTCTGCTGTCGCAGTCAATCGCCGCATTTGAAACCGACCAATTTAATCTGCCGCCGACACCGCTTGCCGACATCGGCGACGAAGTTTCGGAATATGCGGCGCAAAATTTGAAAAAAGCGGTTGATAAATTAAACGCCGAGATTCTCGCGCGGCAATCTTGTCTTGAGAATAAAACCGTCAAGCCAAAAAAACTTAAATGCGATTCTGCGGACAAAGAAAAAACAAAACTCGAATTCCTGCGTTCGGAAGAAGCGGTTGCGCGTGAAGTCTATAATTTGCTCGGCTCCGGCTTTATTCCTTTTACGAAATCCGGCAGTTGGCTGGAATCGCATAATTTTATCGCGCAGCCCGCGCGTTACAAAACAAGTTTCCCGAAGTCTATCTACGCCGTCGTTCCGACCAATTATTTGACAATCAGCCCGACCGTCAATCTCTACGGAGCGCAATTCGGCACGGACAAAATCGCGCATTTTTTTCAGCAGGGATACGGCTATTACCAAATATACAACCGCGCTTCGCGTGAAGGACTCGCGCCGGACGAAGCCGCGCAAAAGGCAATTCGCTGGGGACAAATGAGCGAGCGAACATTCTACGGAACTCTGGTTTCCGGCGTTTATTCAAATGCCGATTTGTGCGCCAATTACGCGGGAATGAAGTTTTATCAAAATCTGACGCGCCCGATTAAAATCGGAGCGGTTACAAAACCAGCCGTTTTATCGCTCAAAGACGGAGTTTGGGTTTTTGACGAAAGCGCCGATTTGCAAAAAGCTCTTCTCAAACCGTTTCTCTCAAATCATCTGAACGAAGCGCTTAATCCGTCTATTTACGCCAACTATTTCGGGCTGCGCTCCTTTGTGCGACGAACGGTTAGAAAGCGAAGCTGCAAACAGTGGTTCAATCGGTTTCCGAATCTTTCGCAGGCGGATTTGGACAAAACTTCGAGAGAATTAAAACTCTGGTTCGGCGAAGATTACGGGTTCACCGTGAGCAAGCATTTTGTGACGATTTCCAACACTTGTTTCGACGACAAAGGTTCTATTGCCCATCAATCTGATTGAAAGGTTATCTTAAAATCGGGTATCGGACGCTCGTTTTGTAGCGAGGACTCGAAACGGAGTATTATGCGTTATGAAAATTGCAATTTCACTTCTTCTGCTTCTTTCGGTTCTTCTTATTTCTAATTTAGTCGGAACAGGTAACTGTGCTTACCCGTCTTCGACCGCAGAGGTTGAAAAAACAGTTTCCGCTCCGCTCCCGAGCGCAACGCCCGACATTTCCGAGAGAATACAAAGAGTCGAAAACGGTCTGCTGTTTCCCGTCGTCGTCAAAGGGCAGACGAGCGAGCCGATGAAACTCGTCGACCGGATGCGTTCTACAAACACGCCCGGCGTCAGCGTCGCCGTCATCAACAACGGGCGCGTCGAATGGGCAAAAGGCTACGGCGTTCTCGACGCCGCAGGCAAAAATCCGGTAACGACCGAAACGCTTTTTCAGGCAGGTTCAATCAGCAAAGCGGTAACGGCGGTTGCGGCGATGCGCCTCGTGCAGCAGGGCAAACTCAATCTCGACGAAGACGTGAACCGGAAACTCGTTTCGTGGAAGGTTCCGGAAAACGATTTTACGCGAGACAAAAAAGTAACTCTGCGCGGATTGTTGAGCCACAGCGCGGGCGTTAATCTTCCTAGTTTTATCGGCTATCTTTCCGGCGAGCAAGTGCCGACGCTCCTTCAGGTGCTTGACGGAGTGAAACCGGCAAACACTTCGCCGATTCGGGTCGATTCCGTTCCGGGCAGCCGGTTTCGCTATTCCGGCGGCGGATTCACGATTGTTCAGCAGCTTTTGATTGACACCGGGGAAAAACCGTTCCCGGATTTGATGCGCGAACTCGTTTTTAATCCGCTCAAAATGAAGCACAGCACTTTCGAGCAGCATTTGCCGAAGGATTTAATAAATTCAGCCGCCGCCGGACATGATTCAAAAGGCGAAAAACCGCCGGGCAGATGGCGCGTCTTTCCTGAAATGGCGGCTGCCGGTTTGTGGACGACGCCTTCGGATTTGGCTCTTTTGGCAATCGAATTACAGCGGGCGCAAGCCGGACAATCGAATAAATTTCTAAACGCTCAAACCGTCAAGCAGATGTTCACCGCGCAAGTCGGAAATTGGGGACTCGGTTTTTCAGTCGAAGGCGAAGCGGGAGGCGGACGTTTTAGTCACGGCGGCAGCACGCTGGAATTTAATTCGTATCTGGTCGCTTATAACAATTCGGGACAAGGCGCGGTCGTTATGGCAAACTCGCTTCGAGGCGAAAGAACAATCGACGAGCTTCTGCGGAGCATCGCCAAAGAATATGGTTGGAGCGACTTCCAGCCGAAGGAAAGGACGATTGCAGCGGTAAATCCAAAAATCTATGAAACCTACTTCGGACAATATGAACTTGAAATTTCTTCCAATTTTATTGTTACTATTTCAGCCAAAGACGGCAAACTAATGATGACGATAAAACAGCCGACCGGAGAATCGAGCGCCGAGCTGCTGCCAGAATCGGAAACCAAATTTTTCCGCCGCGACGTAGATTTTGAAATGACTTTTGTTAAAAATAATGAAGGTCAAACGACCGGGCTAATCATTCGGCAGGAAGGAGCGGAATATCGAGCTAAGAAAATCAAATGATTGATTTTCCCGAGCTAACACGACCTCGAAGAATCATCGGACGCGAATGCCGTCGGCAGCAACTTTTTTAAATTGTCACGAACATGCGGGAAAGTCGGGCTAGTCTTGCATAAAGCGTAAAAACAAATTTCGGAATTGGATTATCAAGTAAGGTTTCGATATTACGGCTGCGAAGTTGCATTCATTTGAGAATTGCTATATAGTTTTCCAAATTTCGCATCGCAAGTTAAAAATTTCCAAACAAACATCAGAATAATAAGCACTTGCCAGTTAAAGCGGAACATTTGACGCTGTTTAGTCAATCTTTTCGATAATTGCTTCCCAAAGCAGTAATTCTACCAACATTTCAATTACAAAAAAATTTAAGACTATATATTCAGAGTCTTTACATAAAGGAAAATAATGAACACACGCAAAATCGCTTTTTGTCTGCTCGCAGTATTAGTTGCAGTTTTATCGCTGGTACTGCTTTGGTCGCCTTTTAAAGATGTCGCCGCCGCCGGCAGCAGCAGCAATGCTAACGGAAAAAACATTAAATCGCGGTCAAAAACACAAGGACCGCCGAACTATGACGCCCTGGCATCGAGTCCCAAGCGACCTGACGGAAAACAGCAATCAGCGGAAAGGGTTTCTACCGAGCCGCAATTTGAAGGCGGGCATCCGGTTCAAGTCGAACCGCGCTTTGATGTTCCGACGTTTCTATGGGGGTCTGCTCAAGCAACTGCAAAGAGTGTAAAAGCCCAGACGCTTCGCCAAAATACCGATGCGGTAGCTGCTGCGGCACGTTCTTATTTATTACAGCATAGTTCGGATTACCGTCTTAAAGCGTCTGATGTAGCCGCGGCGCAGATTGCCTCGGTTCACGATACGGGTAAGGGAGCGATTATCGTCAAGTTCAAACAAAGCGTCAGCGGCGTCGAAGTGTTCCGGGATGAAATCAACGTTATTATGAACCGCGAACTTGGGCTTGTCGCGCTGTCGGGCTATCTGACGGGCGACGACACGGGTGTCAGTTTCTCGCCGCAGGATTTTCAACTCCAACCGGAAGACGCCATATCAAAAGCGGCGCAAGATTTGACCGGAAGCGTATTAGATACTTCGGTTCTTAGACGTGTCGGAAGTTCGAGCAACACGTCCGGCACGGGCGGCGCGGGTGAAAATCCATATATTCTTTTTACCGCCGATAATAATGCCTTACAGGATTTCACTTTCGATAACGACCTCTTACGCGCTAAAAAGGTGATGTTTCACCTGCCTGAAGGTTATATTCCGGCATATTACCTGGAAGCTGATATCTACGTTCCGACATTAGATATATTGAACGTTTCGGGCAACGTAATGACGGCAGAGCGGGCGTATTCTTACGTAATCTCCGCAGTTGACGGAACAATTCTTTTCCGCAATAACCTGGTTGATGATGTGAGCTATACCTATCGCGTCTGGGCAGACCCGATAACTAAAATTCCCTACGATACTCCGGCGGGGAACGACACGGATCCGAAGTTAAATCCGGCTCCCGACGGCGCTCAATATCCGTTTGTCATTCAAAACGACATAGCATTGCAAAACTATCCGTTTTCCAGAAACGACCCGTGGCTTCCCGCCGGCTCGACGGAAACCGTCGGTAACAACGCCGACGCTTTTGTCAATTTGATTAACGGCACCGCTCCCAACTATACGGTAACCACTACCGACAACGGTTACGGTCCGGTGGTGGCGACGCCGTATGACGGAACCAAGACATTTGCAGCCGGCGGCGGCGACTTCCGCGCCAAAAGCAACGGCGCTACTTCATTTCTGCATACGCATACCGGAGGAACCGATCCTTCAACGGCGGAAGCGCGACAGGCAAATATTCAGCAGCTTTTTTACGACGTTAACTTTCTGCACGACTGGTTTTATGATTCGGGATTCGACGAGGCGGCGGGTAATGCTCAGACCGACAATTTCGGTCGCGGCGGTTTAGCCAACGACAACATCAAAGCGCAGGCGCAGGATATTTCGGCGCGCAACAACGCGAATATGCTGACGCCTGCCGACGGCGGTCGTCCGCGTATGAGAATGTATGTGTTCGATACTGCCGCGCCGAAGTTTCTGAATGTTTTGACGCCTGCGGCGGCAGCCGGAAAACGCAGTGTCGGCACGGCGCAAGCCGGTCCGCAATCATTTGATTTGACGAACGCAATCGCCTACGCGGCTCCGACGGACGCTTGCGCCGCATTGACAAATGCGGCGGCGGCGAGCGGCAAAATTGTGATGATGCAATATACGGGAGCCTGTTCTCCCGCAACGTCTTTTGCAAACATACAGAATGCGGGCGGCATTGGGGTTGTATTGAGTTATCTTGGAGGAGCAAATGCGAACACATTCGTCAACATAACCGGCGCAAATGCTGCACAGACGATTCCGTATCTCGGTATTAGCTTTAACGGCGCGGCTTCCATTAAGTCGGAAATCGCCCTCAGTCACACAGTTACGGCGCGTATGTTTCGCTCCGCAGGCACTGACCGTGACGGCACGATTGACAATCAGGTTGTATTCCACGAATGGGGTCACTATATCAGCAACCGTCTGATCGGCAACGGTAATGGTTTAAGTACCAATCATTCTGCCGGTATGGGCGAAGGCTGGGGCGATTTTAACGCTCTATTATCGTTGTCGGTTCGACCGGACGATATAAACGTTCCGAGTAACGCGAATTGGAGCGGCGCATATGCGCTCGCAACTTACGCGACGAGCGGCGGACCCAACGGCGGAGATAATCAAGGATATTATTACGGCATCCGGCGGGTTCCATACTCGACCGATTTGACCAAAGACCCTTTGACATTCAAGCATATTCAAAACGGCGTGGCATTGCCGAACACCGCTCCTATATCTTACGGTCAGGACGGCGCGAATAATGCCGAAGTTCACAACACGGGCGAAGTTTGGGCGACGATGCTCTGGGAGTGTTATGCAGCATTGTTGCGCGACACGCAAGGCGGTTCGCCGCGTCTTACTTTTGATGAAGCGCAGGGTAGAATGAAACTCTATCTGACAGCCGCTTTCAAAATGACGCCGGTTTCGCCGACCTTCCTCGAAGCGCGTGACGCGGTTATCGCATCGGCTCTCGCTTACGACGTAACGGACGCAAATCTCTTCGCGCAGGCTTTCGCCAAACGCGGAGCGGGAGTTCGCGCCGTCGCGCCCGACCGGTATTCTTCGACTAACAGCGGAGTTGTCGAAAGTTTTATAACGGGCGGCGATTTGTCTTATGTCAGCTCGCAGCTCGATGACAGTATTCGTTCCTGCGACAACGACGGTTATCTCGACAGCGGCGAGAAAGGACTTCTGACGGTTACTCTTAAAAATAGCGGTTTGGGAAGTTTAAGCAATACCACCGCGACAATTTCAAGCAGTAACGCGGCAATAACCTTTCCAAACGGCAATACAATCACCTTCCCCGCTTCGCAGGCTTATGAAAACATCACGGGTTCGGTCGTCGCCGAATCCGCCGCCGGATTGTCGGGGATACAGACCACAGATTTCACCATTTCATTTACGGATCCCGCTCTGGCAATTCCCGGAACGATTACCGCGCATTACTTTACGCAGTTTAATGTTGCAGAGGTATCCGCCGCTTCCGCTACCGACACCGTTGAAGCGCGAAATACGGTTTGGACGACCGGATTTAATGCGGCGTTCGGCAACGCCACTCCGTGGAAGCGTATTCTAAGCAGCACGTCAGCGAATCATCTCTGGTATGGTTCCGATCCGGGTTTCACTTCGGATCAATATCTTACCTCGCCGGTATTTACTGTAGATGGCAGCGGTTCTATGAATTTACAATTCGACCACAGTTGGGGTTTTGAATTCGATGCCTCAAATAATTACGACGGTGGTGTCATCGAGAAGAGCATCAACGGCGGCGCGTGGACTGATATGGGAGCGTCGGCTTATAACGGAACGATTACCAATACCGGCGACACAAATCCGCTGCAAGGGCGAGTGGGATTTGTTAAGAACAGTGCCGGCACGATTCATACGTCGCTGACTCAGGCAATCGCGCCCGGATCGACGGTTCAAGTTCGTTTCCGTATCGGAAGCGATAGCGCCGCAGGCGCGTCGGGATGGAACGTAGACAATATCGCTTTTACCGGCGTTGTCGAAACTCCGTTCACGGTAATTGCAGCGGATACGTCCAATTGCTCCGCTCCGCCGAATCCGGTTGTGGTTACATTTACGCAAACCACTCTGCCGGTAGGCTTTGTCGGCATTCCGTATACGACCACTCTGACGCCGACCGGCGGCACGGGTCCGTATACTTACACGATCGTTCAGCCGTTTGTTCTTCCGCCGGGACTGACTTACAGCACTGTGAGCGGTAATCTGCAAATCAGCGGCACGCCGACGCTCAGCGGCGATTATCCGGTAACCTTTAAGATTACCGATAGCGCCAGCCATCAGAATAATGTTTCATACACGCTGTCAGTCGTTACCGCGACGCGCAGTATTTCCGGTCTCGTTACCTACGGAACGACGCCTGTCGGACAACCCGCAAAATATGTTCCGAATGTGCTTTTATCGGCAGTCGGCTCTCCAAACGATGCTGCCACGAGCAGCGCTTCCGGTGTTTATTCGCTGAATAATCTGATGACGAACGGAAATTATACCGTTACGCCGTCGAAAACCGGCGATATCAATTCAATCAGTTCGTTTGACGCGGCGCGTATTCAGCAATATATAGCCGAGTTAATAACACTAACGCCTAATCAATTGATTGCGGCTGATGTAACCAACAACGGACAAGTCAGTTCGTTCGACGCGGCGCGTATTCAGCAGTATGTAGCTTCGGGAACGACAGCCGGTCATATTACCGGACAATGGAAATTTGTTCCCGGCAGCAGACCGTATGCTTCCGTTACGGATAATCTGACAAATGAAAACTACGAAGCAATTCTGGTCGGAGATGTGTCGGGCAACTGGACAGCCGGAGCGGTAGCGGCATCGATATCCAAGCAGACGATTGCAGAGGAGTCTGAAGAAACAGAATCCATCGAATTATTCGATGTGAAGAAACCGCTCGATGCAATTGCCGGTTTCGATTTGATGTTTAATCGTGGAAACCAACAATCGGCAGAACGGCAACCATTAGAAAAGGCAGTTTCATCCACTGATGTAATCGCCGCGCCGCAAGCGAACATTGCCGTATCTTTACCGGCGGCTTCTTCCGCCCAAAACGGAATGACCGTCACGATTCCCGTGACGGTCGGTCAACTGCCGGCACTCGGATCTGCCAACGAAGTAATTTCTTATGACTTTGCGCTTCAATACGACCCGACTGTATTGAGCGCGCCGGTAGCCAGCACTGTCGGCACATTAAGCGCGGGAACGACGCCGACGACGGGAATGCCGGTAGCCGGACGTTTTACGGTTTCTTTCAGTAATGGCGGCGCGCCCAGGACAGGACAAGGCACGCTGATTAACATTCAGTTCACCGTTGTCGGAGCGACAGGAACGACAACGGCGTTGACGTTCGTGCCATCCGGCATAATTACGGTGCCGTTTCAGTTTAACGAAGGAGATCCCGGTGCTGATGTAACCAACGGGCGATTCAGCGCGCTCGCACCGACGGCGGCAACAGTCTCAGTCGGCGGTCGCGTGATAACGGGAAAACGACTCGGCATCGGTAATGTGCTTGTAACATTGACAGGCTCAGACGGTCAATCCCGAACCGCTTTAACCGATTCGCTCGGCTTTTACAGTTTTGAGGATGTTCCGGCAGGCGGGACTTACGTTATCAGTGTTTCACATAAACGCTACAATTTTACTCAAAGCGCGCAAGTCCAAACGATAGTCGATGATACGAATCAGGTGAACTTTGTCGGGTTGTCGTTAAAAGGACGGCTCTGACAATTAAATTGACGAGTAAAGTTTGACATCCGATTGTTCATTACAAAAGGTGTCGCCAAACAAGTAGTCGGACGCGAAAGCGAGAACAGCCGCCTTTCCGGTTTAGGAATTTATAAGACCCGAACCGGAAAGGCGGCTGTTCTGTGCCGCATCGATTTCATCGTTCTGCCGCTTTGTAAGATTAAGTTTTTATTTTTATTTTAGTTTAATTGAATTTTGCTAAGTTTGGCACACTTGGCACACCAAAAGAAAAAGCATCAAAATTGATGCTTTTTGCTTGCAAGTTATTTAAAATAATGGAGCCACCTTCGAGACTCAAACTCGAGACCTTTCGATTACGAATCAAAAGGACTTAGATGTCAGTTCATTTCACTTTTGTTCAAAAGCTATCACACGACTACGCAATTACGGTACTTTCATCTTGACTTATCTTTCAAAGTATTTCAAACTGTTTCACAAATCGACACGTTTTTTGGTGTGCTTTTGGGTGTGCCGATAAAAAATCAGGTGGCGGGCGGTTTGGAAAATATGAAAATCAGGGAAAAGATTTTTCGACGAAAAACGGGACGCAACAAGGGAGCGTGGATCGTTCGTCTGCAATATGAAGACGAAGCCGGGAAAACCCGTTATCTCGAACGCCATGCCGAATCGAAAGGCGTGGCGAACGATTTGAAACGGCAGCTCGTCGATGAAGTCAACAAATCGCACGGACACAGCCGGACCGGGGAAAAAATGACTTTCGGCGATTTAGCCGATTACTGCGAAAAGCATTTTTATAAACCGGCAGAATACGCCGACGGGCGAAAAGTCGCCGGTGTGCGTTCGCTGGCTGGCGCGAAATCGGCAATTTCCGTTCTTCGCTCATATTTCGGAAACAGATTGATAAAAACGATTTATAAGACATCCCTCAGAGATTACAAAGCCCATCGCCTGGCGTGTGTTTCCGAGAGAACGAAGCGCAAGATTTCAATCGCCACCGTCAACCGCGAGCTTTCGACGCTTCGCCGGATGCTCAAAGTAGCTTTGTCCGAAGGCTGGATTTTGCGTGATCCTTTCTTCGGCGCCGGCGTCATTAATGCAGCGGACGAAAAAAAGCGTGAACGCATCATTTCGCGCGAAGAAGAACGGCAGCTGCTCGCCGCGTGTGACCTTAAAAAACGGGTTGTCGAGACGACCAGATACGGAAAACCGCTGAAAATGAAAGTGGAGACAAAACGCGCTCATCTGAAGCCATTAATCACGCTGGCGCTCGATACGGGAATGCGGCGCGGCGAGCTGTTCAAACTTCGCTGGCAAGATGTGGATTTTGAAAACGGCTTGATTCGGGTTTGCGCGACTCATACAAAAACACAAAGGGAACGGCTCGTACCTTTGACGGCGCGCGCTCGAGCAGAATTAATTGTTTTGAAGGAATCCGCCGCGGGTGAAAGAATTTTTCCGTTCAATGATGTCAAACACGGCTTCCAGGCAGCCAAAGATAAAGCCGGATTATCGGATCTGCGTTTTCATGATTTAAGACACACGGCAATTACTCGGATGGTCAAAGGCGGCATTTCCGCGTCCGAAGCCGGAAAGGTTGCCGGTCATACCCAGGCGCAGACGACGCATCGTTACATCAATACGAATGCCGAAAGCGTTCGCGCTGTCGCCGTAGTTTTAGACGAATACGCTTTGCCCTTCGTCGAAGACGGAAGGGAAAACGAAACAATTCATTGATTTTGTAAAAAAAAATCAATTTTTTGAAATGTTAATTTTTACTCTTGAGAATGCCCGGAAAGGTAAGTTTTTTGGTATAGATAAGCCGTCTATTCCGAATTACCGGAACAGGTTTCAATTATTTGTGATTTCGCCATTTTAACCGGTAGAAATTTGTGTGGTCGTTAGTCTGTTTTTGAATTGACTAACTTTGAAAACTTTTGTATCAATTAAAAAGCCAAACGCAATCGGTCTGCAAAACTATCGCGTTTGGCTTCAATCAACTAATAGTCTTTGGACTATCAGCAGAATTTTTGTGTTTGGAGCAGTATATTTGTATATCAGTATAATTATAAACTTATATAAAAATATACCTATAGCCCTATAACTTTATAATAGCAGGCAGTCCCCCTTGTCAAGCATTCTGGACAAAGCGATCAACCTGTTATTGCCGAAAATTCCGCTCTTAGAAGTCCGAAGCCGTTAGTAACCCGAAGATTAAAATTAATTAAGGAAGGTTACGTTTCAATGGCTAGTCCAACCAAAAATTCAAGTCAGCAGGAAATCTACAACAATAAGGAAGCCGCCGCGCTTCTGAGAGTTTCGACCGTTACTCTTTACCGCGAGCGCAAGAAGGGAAAAATAAACTTCCGCCGCGTCGGAGCCGGTAAGGTTTGTTACACGCGCGAAGACCTCGATAATTATCTCGAGCAGCAAAAGCGCGTCTTAAATCCCAACTACAGCAAAAACTAAATTCGCAGCACTTTTAATCTACTAAGCGATCAAAAATCGGAGGTGAAAAAGTTTGTGAATAATCCGCCGAAAATTTGTCCGGTATGTCGCAACTTGATTCCGCCCGGCGCGAGTCTTTTGGAAGACTGCGACGTTTGCCCGAACTGCTTTCGCATTTTCGCCGAAGTCGAAGACCGGCTGAACCGTCGAGCTGAGAAACGAAACCCGACACACGAACGAATGCTCGAAAACTGGAGTAAAAACCTGTAAATGAATTTGACCGATTTTGACTATCAAAATTTAGAAAGAAGCTTTATCAGGGCGGAGATCGCCGAACAAGCCGGATTATTCCGAGTAGATTCGACCGAAGGCGCGGAACGGATCGGACGCAAAGCAGCCGCCGGCAACGATTACTCGGGCGTTATCTTTCCGTATTTCCTGCCGGAAGATCGAAATCCGCGAGAGTATCGACTGCGGCGCGATAAACCGGATCTGGAGGAAAAGAACGGTGTCGTAAAAGAAAAAGCCAAATATCTTTCGCCGCCCGGCAGACAGAATATGATTTATTTTCCGCCGAACTGCCGCAAGGAGTGGCTGGAAGACATTTCAATTCCGATTGTCCTTACCGAAGGCGAAAAGAAGACGCTGGCTCTCCACCGGGCAGCCTGGCACAATCTTTCGGATTCGGCGGAACGTCCTCTTTTTGTTGCGCTGGGGTTGAGCGGCGTTTGGAACTTCCGCGGGACCGTCGGCAAGACGAACTACGGCGGCGAACGGCGCGACATTAAAGGCATTATTTCCGATTTTCAATTTGTCGAGTGGCGGAATCGCAGAGTGACGATTTTGTTCGATGCGAACGCCTCCGCAAATAAAAGCGTTCGGGCGGCGCGTTCATCGCTCGCCAGGGAGTTGAAAAACTTCGGCGCAAAGGTATTTGTCGCCGAGTTGCCGAAAATTGAAGAATGCAACGGTATTGACGATGTTTTGGGCAAAATTGAGCGCGAAGAATCGGCGGCGGCGGCGTGCAAATTTCTTTTTGATTTAATTGAAAAAGCAACCGGAAATAATTCGGCATCGAAAGCGCAAAGCGCAAAATTCGATCTTCGCGCCGACGGTGTTTATTATGCGGACAACGACGAAGATTTTCGCGTTTGTTCATCGCTTAAAATCGTCGCCGAAACTCAAACCGAAAACGGCGGGAATTACGGGCGGCTACTTGAATGGCGCGATTCTCAAAACCGTCTGCACCGGTGGGCGATGCCGATTGAATTCGTTCATTCCGAAGGCGCGGAACTTGTCAAATATCTCGCCTCGAACGGACTGGAAATAATGCCGACGCGGAAACACCGCGAAAAGCTCGCCTTTTATATCGCCACCTCAAAACCCGAAAAGACGATTATCTCGACGGATAAAATCGGCTGGCATAACGAATGTTTTGTTCTGCCGAATGAAACTTTCGGAAGCAGCGATAATGAAATCGTTTATCAATCCGAGTATGACGGCAATCATAATTTTAAAGTTTCGGGAACGCTCGACGACTGGCAAAGCAAAATCTCAAAATACTGCTCGAAAAATTCACGGCTTTTATTTGCGGTTTCGGCTGCTTTATCGGCTCCGTTGCTTCCCGTCGTGCAAATGCAGGGCGGCGGCTTTCATTTTCGCGGCTCGACTTCGACCGGCAAAACGACGGCTTCACTGGTCGGCGGTTCGGTTTGGGGCGGCGACGGCGCTCACGGATTCGTGCAGACCTGGAAGGCGACGGCGAACGGTCTGGAAATTATCGCCGCGCAGCATAATCACGCGCTGCTTTGTCTTGACGAAATCGGAGAATGCGACAATCGGGAAATCGGCAACGTCGCTTATATGCTCGCCAACGGGCGCGGCAAACTACGAATGGCAAAAACTCTGCAAGCCAGAAATTCTTTGACCTGGAATCTTCTTTTTATCTCTACCGGCGAACAATCACTTGCAGACAAAATCAGCGAAAGCGGCGGGACGGTCAAAGGCGGTCAGGAAATCCGGTTTTGCGACATCGAAGCCGATACGGGACGATTCGGACTTTTTGAAAACCTTCACGACTTTTCAGACGGTCAATCTTTTTCCGATCATCTGCGGAGCGCATCGTGCGTTTCTTTCGGCGCAGCGATCAGAAAATTTTTATCCTGGCTGACTTCGGTTGACGTTTTGGAAATCCGCGCCAAATGGCATGACTTCCAGAATACATTCGTCAATACCGTTTTGCCCGATAGAGAAAACGCGCCGAGCGAAGTTTTGCGCGTCGCCGCGCGATTTGCTTTAGTGGCGCTTGGCGGCGAGCTGGCGACCGACGCCGGTATTACGAAGTGGCAGCCGGATGAAGCCTACAACGCCGCTAAAACGATTTTCCTGCAATGGATGAACGGACGCGAAGGCAAAGGACAAACCGACGCGGAAAACGCCGTTCGACAAGTTCGCGTTTTTCTCGAGAAAAACGGAGCGAGTCTTTTTCAAAATGTGAAGTACCCGGAAGAAAAAGTCATCAACCGGGCTGGATATTTCCGCAGAAGCGAAGCAACGGGCGAAATCGAGTATTTTATTTTGCCGGAAACATTTCGCAAGGATATTTGTCGAGGTTTTGACTATCGCTTTGTCGCAAAAGTTTTGACCGAACGCGGATATATGGAAACAGGTGGCGGCTCGCTGTCTAAGGTAGTTCGTTTAAGCCCCGAAATAGGCACGGTTCGCGTTTACTGCATAAGTGACATGCTGACCGAGAAAATAAACGCAGCGAGCAGTTGAACTTTAACAAGTTGCTTAAAACCGCTGTTACAAATGTAACGCTGTTACATCATTGAAAACATTGAGGTTATTCTGTTACAAACTCGAAAATCCATTTGTAACAACTGTAACGGTCGTTACAAATGTTACAAACCCGAAAATCCTTTGTAACGGAATAAGTCTATTAAATTCAACAAAGTAACAGCGTTACATTTGCAACAGTCAAAAATTGGAAGTTTCACAAAATTGCCGAAAGGCAAAATCTTAAATTAAAAAGGATGATTAAAAAAATATGGACAATAAATACATAACTTTGAGCTTCGACTACTTGCGCGGAATTCCCGCTGCCCTGGCAGAGATTTTTAAAACACATGCGGCGAATCAATTGAGAATTCGCAACAAAGAACGGCTTTCTGCAGGCGCGTCGCAAACCGATATGCTCAAAGCCGAAACCGACAAGAAAAACGAGCTTGCCGCCGCTAAAGATGAAACGCTGCGGAAACTCGCCGGCGTGCGTGAAGAGGCGAAATCGAAAGAAGAAATGGCAAATCGTCATCTTGACCGGGCATTAGGCATGCGCGCGCCATCGGGCGACGTGCAGGAAAATCTTTTGACCGAAACGCGCGAGCAAAAAGCCTGGGCGCGAATCAAACCGCTGCTCGACCGTTACAGTGAAATTGACCTGCTCGCCTCGGAAATCAAATCGCTGGTTTCCGGTTTCATTCTGAAGGAAGACACGACGCCGGGAGCTTACGACGGATCGGATTTCGATTCAGTTTCGTCTCTCCGGAAAGAACTGCCGTTTTACATCAAAGGACGGTTTTCCGGCAGCGAGGCTGACTTGTATCTGGAACAATCAATCAATGCGCTCGAGGAGGCTTTAGCAAGCGTCAGACCGGAATATGCAGAAGCGGTCGCTCTCAAAAAGGAACTGAGAACCGGAATGAGTATGATCGATCTGGCTTTGACCTACGTCAAACACGCGGTTGAGAATAACGAGCCGGAAGCGATTATTCCGACCTGGACCAAAGGCGACGTTTTGACGCTTCGATAAGTTTCAATTGCTAACCGTGATTTTTAGCCGTAAAAAGTGCCGAAAAGCGAGAATTTGCCGCCGGCACTTTTTACCTTTACGACCAAAATCTTAGTTGATTAAGGAAAGTTGATTTTTAATGTTTTTTAGTTGATCAGGCGAGTTGATTTTTGTGTTTTTCAGCCTGTCGGGAAAGTTGATCTTCAGTCGAATTATAGTTGATCAAGCAGGTTGATTTTTGCGCTTTTTGAATAAAAATTTATGACTAGAAAAATTGAGTTGACGAGAGGCTTCGAGGCGATAATCGACGATGAAGATTTTGACCGCGTTTCAAAATATAAATGGCGAGCGAACGTCACGGAATCGGGAACTTACGCCGTGACCTGGATGCGGAGGACCGGCGGCAAAGGACGGCATGTTTATCTGCACCGGTTTCTGCTTGGATTTCCTGCCGGTTCGCTTATTGGTTTTGCTAACGGCAACCGGCTCGACTGTCGGCGCGAAAATCTGAAATTTACGACGCGCTCGAAAAGTCAGATTAACAGATCGCGTTCTTTGAGCAATCAAAACGGCTTCAAAGGCGTCTCGCTAGTTAAGAAAACAAACAAATATAAGGCGTATATCAGGTATAGAGGCGTTTTGATTCACTTAGGAATGTTCGACACGGCAAATGATGCCGCGCTCGCCTACAACGAAAAAGCCGTCGAGCTTTACGGGAAGTGCGACGGCTTGAATAAAATTTGAATGAAGATTGAAGGATTAGGATTTTCCTTTCAATTTGTAAATCGGATTGTAGTGTTTGCCAAATTCCTGCCAGCGCCGGCGACGACCTTGGATCAGTGTTCCCTCGCTAACCATCTTCTGTAGAACGGGCAATAGTTTTTCTTCGACGACGCCCGTCAGCTCGCTCAGATTATCAATCTCCAGGGCGGTGTAAGTTTCGCCGTCGAAGTAATCTTTGAGAGCTTCCCGGACGCGAGCTTTAATTTGCGTTTCAGTCGGTCCGAAAAACTTTTCACGAAAATAATCAGCCGTTTGGCGAAACGCATATTTCGCTTCTTTTTCCGATGTGTGTTTCGATAAGTCCAGCAGCAGCCGGTGCAACAATTTAGCTTTTTCTTCCGGCAAATCAAGTTGAAAAAAAGGCAGAGCAACATCTGAGTTAGTTTGAAGAGCTTCAATCATAGATTAGTCGAGTAGCAATTGAATCTTTTGGAACAGATTCAAAAAATGAAAATGGAATTCGGGTTTAGTGATTAGAGTGAATCCGAGATTGAAAGCGTTTTATGCAGGCGAGAGACAAAAATTGAAGAGATTGAAGCCGCCCGTTTTCAAACGCTTCAATCTCTTCAGATGAGATATTCGGTTATCGAAGGAATTTTGTCAAACTTAATTTATTGAGTTTTAAGATGTAGCAAAATGAAATTCTCATAAATTAAAAATGAACAAATGATTAACAACTTACTTCAGTGTACTTAAAAACATATCTAGTTCTTTTATTTTCAGACCTTTCTTAATCTTAGCGGTATTTAATGCGTCAAATATAGCGTAGGCTTCATCACAGTATTTATCTATGAATGCCCACGTTATTTGCTGTTTACGTCCCCAAGTTACACACACCGGACCTAATGTTGTATAACCTGAAGCGAAAACATAATGTCCACCCCAAGACCTTGGCGCGGATCCGGGTCCATCAACTACATCCCAAGGTTTTCCAGCATCAATTTGCCATTTCGCTGTTTTTGGCAAGGATAGCCCAATGCCAACACCCAAATCTAAAAAGATGGCGCTTCTAACTTCATCGGCATCCAATTGATTTATTTGAGAAAATGCTTTGATTTTGAAATCCTCTCCGGCAACAGTCCACCCTGTTTGTCGCCATTGTGTCAATGAATCAAGCACGACTAATCCTTTATCCAAACCACCTGATTCTCTGAAATATTCATCAGTTACTTCTTTATCGGTGATAGTAAGAAGTTTTCCTTGTTCCATAAACTCGAAGCGAAGTGTCTGATGCGCTCGACCTGCAATAACGCAATCACCATATTCGTCGTTTGCAAACATTGGCAATGGTATACCTGGGTGCTGCACGTCAAAATCATATTCAGCAGGAAGAGTTATTGGGGCTTTTAGAATTGCCGCAAACTTTAAATTCCGCTCGTCCAACTTAGCTGGTGCTTTACCTAATTTAAAATTAGGGTGTGATTGAATCCCTTTTGCCTTAACCATGCTAATACCTCCTAATTGTGTTAATTATCGAATAGATTTAATTGTTACCAATTTTAGAATTTGATTGAATGTGATTGAATTTAGAATTATCCCAATCGCTTTCAACTAAATTTCTTTTTGACTTCGCTATTGGTATATGACTTTTCGCTTCAAAACCTTACACACTTTTTGATAATAATTTATCTCCATTTACTAACGCGCCAAACGAAGGCGAAAACTATCATTTAGGCAATAAAAAAGAGCAGCCAACTCAAGCTGCTCTTTTTGTTTAATGGTTTCGGACACTAACAATCAAATCTACTTCCATTTTTTATCGCATAGCTCTGATTGAGCCGATAAGCGGCTTTAAGATATATTCGGCGGCTTCTTCGGGAACTATCAAGGATTTTTCCCGGCGGGTTAGAATAACGCCGTCTTCGCGCAATTCAACCTTAAACGTTTCTTCGTCGCTGCTTGGCTCGGCGTCACCCATATATTGAATTTTGAAGTTTTTCAACAAAATCTCAACGCCGTGATTCTCAACGGTAATGGTTACGGTCGGTTGGCTTACTTTAGTGATTTTATAAATGTTGCCCGTTCCCGTTACGGTAATCGGTCTGTTTTTGAGCAGCTCCGCGAACGCGGCGTGACGGTTAATTTTTGCCACGTCAGATTCAATTTGCTGTCTTAAAGTCAACCAGTAGCCCGAAACCTGAATCAGCTTTTCACGCTCGCTTTTTTCGTTTTTTTACCGCTTGAAATTTTTCGGCTTCCTCGTCGATCCAATTACTCATTTTTTTCCCTTAAACTTATTTTTCGTATGCAATTAAATCTTGCGGCTTGCAGTCTAGCTTTTTGCAGAGCAAGTCTAGTGAATCAAAAGCAATAGATTTTAAGTCGTTTTTATACCATTTAGCCGCAACAGTAGCTTGCACACCCGTCAATTTTTGCAGTTGGTATGCGGTCGTAATGCCTTTTGCTTCGGCAACTTCACGAATACGAATTTTAATCACGTCTAGCATATTAATACCTTCCGTAATAATAGTCTAAAAAATAAGAATTAGCAAGCAGAATAATAGCTTACAAAATAGTAGCTTACTAGCAAATAATAGCTTGACAGCTATTAGCTTATAGGCTAATATAATTATAGTAAGAAATTACTTAATTCAAATTTCAGATTTAAGGAGCCAAATAAATGTTAAACCCAAGAACAACCCAAACCGGAAAATCCAGAGCCGATTTCAGCCGTGAGGTTAGCGATGCAGTCAGAGCCATTGGAAACGGCAAATGGAAATATGACTCGAACGTAACCAATGCGATGACCATCGAGCGCACAGTCGCCGCCACCGGCAAAAAGGAAACGATCACCTTCAGCCAGGCTTACGGCGAGCTGTCAATGTGGCTGAATGTTTCATTTGCCAATATCAGCGAAGAAGGATTTTCGGACATGCTCGCCGCCGAATTCTTTTCCGGTGCGCGGATTCACACAAAAAAAGCCGAGTATTCATTCTTGAACCGGCTTGCGGTTTAGTAACCGGCAATAAACGCAAAAAGCTCAGGAAAGCGTCAACTTTCCTGAGCCTCTCTTAACACCAAAATAAAAATTAAGGAGTTATATCACAATGAAAAATATACACCGAAACACGCAGAAATTCCAGACATTTCTGATTTATCTTTTCCGGCTTTTCTTCCTTGAATTGCCGTTGCCCGAATACACGCCGTATGTCTTCGTCTCGCCGGTTGCCGTCGAGCGCGAAACATTAAAACGCGCCGTCGCCGCCTTTGAGCAAAAGAAACGCGCTGGAGGTACGGCACGATGAAAAACAACCCAATCGATCCGCCGATCACTGCCGACGGTGATGCTCCGAATTTCGATAAATTTTTCGCGGATAAATACAGAGAAACAGGCGAAAGAATTGAACGCGTTCTGGCTTCCCACAAAGTATCGAACGAAGTTAAGAACATTCTTAAGGCGTTAGTTAATGAGGCGGCAAACGAAGCCGGATTTTCGTTTCCCGAAACTGACGAAATAGCCTTGAAGCTGCCGAAGATATTTGAATCTCTGCAAAAGTCGGCAAGTCCGTTTGTGACGTATTTCAGCGCCATTGAAACGGCTTTGAATCACGGCACGAGTAAAGCAGATGAAAACTAACCAAATACAAACAACCGCCGGAAGTTTCAAATTAATTTTTGAAGGCTTCCGGCGCATCACACTTCCCGAACAAACGGCATACTTGAAATATCTCGATTTGCTGATCGCGCGGGCTACGCAGAAGCGCGAAAAATGTCGGCTTTTGCGGTTCAAGGCAAAGCTCGAAAAAGTGAAAAAAGTGAACGTAAAAAAAACATTAATTTTTGCATCCCTTCAACACTGATTTGGAGAAACGGAATTTAATCGAATGAATAGGAAAAAACGCAGGAAAATTACCAGGCAGATCCGTCGTCTACTCGTCAATCCGCATCTGCCGCATGAGCTTTACAACTCGCTGGCACACGGACTCGATCAGGTTTCCGAAGTCTCGGAAAATAACGCGACCTTCGAGTTTCTAACATCGAAAAAGCGAATCAAATCGGTTTTGAGAGATTACAAAATCCGGAAAAAGCAAAATGATTGAGCGGCGAATTTTTTGTGTTCAATCATCGGAGTTTTTGATTTTTCGATTTTTTTGGTGTGCTTTTTGGTGTGCATAGAAAAACGGACACTTCCAAATGTCCGTAACTTGTTGAAAATAATGGAGCCACCTTCGAGACTCAAACTCGAGACCTTTCGATTACGAATCGAATGCTCTATCAACTGAGCTAAGGTGGCTTGTTTGTAACTTAATTTTTCTATGAGTCGATTATTTGTTCGATATGCTTTATCAACCTATTTTCAAAACCTTTCAACTCATTTTCTACAAAAATAACGAATGATTTTTATAACATCTGGAAAAACACTTTGCAAATATAGAATGCAGTCGAGAAATTGTTTTTCGTATTGTGTTGCCGTTCAGCTTGAACGCGCCGTCGAAATCCGTAAATTTTAAGAAACCGCATCCGACGTTAGGCTCGGGACAATTTCTTCCAAATCGGGAACGTCAAAACTCGTTTTGGAAATGTCTTTCGGAACTCTGTCGCGTTTTTTCCTCGCCAGGCTGAAAACCGGGCGCATTTTCGGACTGCCCATCACGCCGAGCGTCCAAACCGCCCAGCGCAGCCACGTCGGACCGCCGTATAACCAATGCACCGAAAGCGGTCGAATTCCATGTCCGTCGCCAATATCGAAGTGAACGCGATCAAACCATTTGCGGCGACCTTCGGGAAAATCCGGGTAATGTTTTAGAATCTCGGCGAATGATTGGAGCTGGCGCGAGTGTAGCGGCTGCCGGTATTCCGGCATCAGAACGACTTCGCTGCGTTTATCGACGCGAATTTCTTCGACAAATTCGGAAAAGGTTTTGGCGTCGGTCAAATTTATCACCGTGTTCGGTTTGCAGCCGTGTCGGTCGCCGCCCGTCACAATCGGGAAACCGAGCGCTTCCGCCATTTCCAGCACGGCTTTGTTTTCCGACCATTTGCGAAAACCGTTTATCTCAAGCGCGTGAATCCAACTGCCGTGTTCGCGCAGGAAGTTTTTCAGCAAAGCCGCGTGTTTTTCCTTGCCGACGATTTCAATGTCCCAGAGCGGATGATTCAGAACAATCAAAACTTCGGGAATTTGGTTCAGCATCGAAAATAATTCGTTGAGATGCGCGGCGTTGTGTCTGTTTTTATCAAAAGTGAAATCGAGCAGCGTTTCGGTCAATCGGGCGGCACGGTCTTTTGGCAGATTATGCACGCCGACGTGGAAAAATCCGTATGAAAAGGGAACCGTCCATTCGAGCGAAATCGGAGCTTGCGAAACCGATACATTTTCGCCGACTTGCAGATTCGCGCTGATGCTGTCGTGGTCTGTTAAAGATATGACGGCTTCGAGTCCGGCGCGGTTAATCTGCTCTTTTTCGATATTATAGACAGCTTCAGCCGTCATCGGCGGCGACCAGAAACCCGTCGAAAAATCAGGAGCTTTGCCTTCGCGCTCGATATAATTGGCGCGTTCCCTATTCCAAAAATACGAAATAACGGGAAGTTGGTCGGCGTAGTGCGGAACGAAATCCAGCAATTCTTTTGAATGTTCGGTATGACAATGGAGAGAAACACCGGTCTTAGCTTCTCCGCTCAAGTTTTTCGGCTTGTGCAGGATATGTAAGCGCGTCTGTTTTAAATTCATTTCTTTCTCCCAAAAATAACGTCAATCAAATCACTAAAAATATCAAATGAAAATTACAAAGTAAATTCGTCAGATGTCTTTTTGCCGTAAGTTGTTGTCTTGGTTTATCTTGGTAAATAAATCCAAAAGGAGAGCGGTTTGACTCATAGAAGTTTAACACGCGAGCGAAAAAAAGACATTTTTATAAAAATTTTGTCACAAATCAAAACGGCGCGGTGTTTTGTAATTAGAAAAGGGAAATTCCCGGATTTATTTCAACAGGAGAACAGCAATTATGTCTTGGTTAATATCTTTAGTTATCGCGGGTGTGATGTTCGCGTCCGACGGCAATTCGCCCGTCGCCGCAAATCATAATCTTGCCGAATCGAAATCCGCCGTCGCCGCAAAAACCAGTCAGGCGGACGAAACCGAGCGTTTTGAACAAACTTATCCTTTGAGCGCGAACGGCAGAGTAGCCGTTTCAAATGTCAACGGTTCGATTGCGGTCGAGGTTTGGGACAGAAACGAGGTCAAACTCCAATATGTTAAAACCGCCGATACAAAGGAAAATTTGGCGGAAGTTGAAGTTAGAATCGACGCGCGGGCAGATTTGTTCAGCGTCGAAACCAATTTCGACCAGTGGAAACGAAGCGACGCAAAGCAACGCAATAGAAATGCCAAATTTGAAATCGAGTATCGCCTGACCGTACCGCGCAACGCGATTCTCAATGAAATCGAAACGGTCAACGGTTCGGTGAGCATCGTCGGCGCGGGAAATTTGACGAAAGCCTCGTCGGTCAACGGGCAGGTCAGAGCGACGAATCTGCGCGGCACGGCAGACCTTTCGACGGTCAACGGAACGGTCGACGCCGATTTTGACCAGCTTCAGGCGGGCAGCAAAATATCGCTCAGCACGGTCAACGGCGCGGTCAATCTTGTCGTTCCGTCGGACGCCAACGCGACCGTCAAAGCCGACACGCTGAACGGACAAATCAGCAACGATTTCGGTTTGCCGGTTCGCAAGGGCGAATACATCGGGCGCGATTTATACGGAAAAATCGGAAGCGGCGACGTGCGAATTCGTCTTAACAGCGTCAACGGCGGTTTGTCGGTCAAGCGCAAAAACGACGGTAAAAACGCGAGTCCGGTAACGAATCTTTTGACGACGAAAGGCGAGGACGATTGGGACGACGATGATTTTGACCACGATTCCGATGTCAAAACGCCAAAAGCGCCAAAACCGCCGAAACCGCCAAAGTCACCGACGAAAAACGATGGAATGAGCAATGAGAAAACTAATAAATTAATTTCACAATCACTAAAGGACGCTCAAAAGGAAATCAAAAATATACAACCCGAACTCGGAAAAATTCTCACGGAAGGTCTCAATCAAGCCGCCCTTATTAATTCACAGGAAATACAGGAGCAATTAAAAGAAGCGCAGGAAAAATATAAGGATGCGTTTGCGCGGATGCCTAACATAAGTTGGACTCCCGGCGCGCCGTCGGTCGAGGAAAAGAGCGAGACCTTCGCAGTCAAAGGAATACCGAAAGTTACGGTTGACGCAAAAAATTATGATGTGCGCGTGCGCGGCTGGGACAAATCGGAAGTCAGCTACTCGATAGTCAGAATCGGCGGCAGCAATCTAAAAAAGCCGGCTGA
Source organism: uncultured Pyrinomonadaceae bacterium (assembly GCA_964235785.1). Classification (GTDB taxonomy): domain Bacteria; phylum Acidobacteriota; class Blastocatellia; order Pyrinomonadales; family Pyrinomonadaceae. The sequence goes on from CAXSBF010000006.1 coordinate 174,014, forward strand.
GACGAATACTTCATCCAGTATTAAAGCCGAAGATTCGGAAGTTAGCATAAAAATTTCGTCGGAAACCACTTCGCCGGGCGGCGTTGATTTTGATGATGCGACAAAGATGCGTATTGAGGTATTCGTCCCAAAAAAGTCCAATCTAAAAGTCATTACCAATCGGGAAATTCGGGTCGAAGGCGTTTCGGGAACGCTTGATTTGCGCGGCGCGGATGCAGCGATAAATGTGCGCGACGGCGACGGACTTCTTACTGCGAGCGGCAGAGACGCGCGGATTCGCGTAATCGGTTTTCGCGGCGAAGTCGAATCGAGAACAGTCAGCGGTTCGATGTTTCTAGAAGGCGGTCTTCAGAGACTCCTTGCGGAAACATCGAGCGGCGAGATAGTTTTGAGCCTTCCCGAAAATGAAAACGCGCTTATCGGTTCAAATAAAAAAATTAACGTCGAAGGAATGACTTTGACTGAACAGAGCGAGAAAAAATGGCGCGTCGGCAACAGCAGCGGCAGCAGAGCAAACTATTCTCTGCAGTCGGCTGACGGAGAAATTTTCGTTCGCAGCGCCGAACTGATTAAATCCAACGACGAGTAAAAGTCGATTCGCGCGAAAGTTTTATCGTCTCGCGCGAATTTTTTGAAACCTTTTGACCGAACAATCGTTTTAGTCAAAAGCAAAGAATTGCAGTTTTGCATCCAACAAATACAAATTTTCATAAATAAAAGAGGTAAATTATGAAAAGGTTTCACGCCTTTCTAGCCATTATATTTTTTTCTGTTTTTATACAGGCACAAACCAATCCGCCTGCTGTTCCTGCGACGACCAATCCGCCTACAACGCAGCCCGCAACGCAGACTCCGGCGATAAATTCGCCGAACACGCCGCAAGGAGCGAGTCAGAGAGAAGCCAGCGACGCGCCGCCGGTTGAGCCGAGCGGAAAATCGCCGTTCGAGCTGCCGCCGGAAAAGAAAAATCCCGTTAAAATTGCACGTTTTGCCACTCCGCCGACAATTGACGGCAAACTCGACGAAGCCGTCTGGCAGCAAGCCGCAACCTTCAAAAATTTCCTGCAAACCAGCCCGGGCGATAACATCGCGTCTTCAAAACCGACAATTGCCTATATGGGCTATGACGAGCGAAATCTTTACATTGCGTTCCACTGTTTTGACGAACCGGATAAAATTCGCGCGACAGTCGCCAAACGCGACAATGTTTTCGGCGAGGACAACGTGCGCGTCTGGCTGGACACTTATAATGACCAGCGACGCGCTTACATCGTAGGTTTTAATCCGCTCGGCATTCAGCAGGATGGTATCTATTCCGAAGCGCAAGGTCCTGATTTTTCGGTTGACATCGTTATGGAATCGAAAGGCGTTATCACGAGCGACGGCTGGACGCTCGAAGTAAAAATTCCTTTCAAATCTCTGCGTTATTCTGCCGGTAAGGGAAAATTCTGGGGCGTTAATTTCGCTCGTAATATCGACCGTTTGAACGACGAGTTCGATTCGTGGATGCCGGATAACCGCAATATTTCGGGCTTCCTTATCAAGAGCGGCAAAATCACCGGACTCGATGAAATCAAGACCGAGAGAACTCTGGAAATCGTTCCGAGCATTACCGTCAGCGAATCGGGCAACCGTAACCGGACATTTTTTCAATCGACGATTGACAGTCTTCCGCCTGGCGCGATTATCGATTCGGGACACTTCGCCAATAACAATATCAAACAAGACATCGGCGTCGGCTTAAAATTTAATATCACGCCGAACATTACGCTCGACGCCGCATACAACCCGGACTTTGCCGAAATCGAAGCCGACGCTCCGGTCGTAACGGCAAATCAGCGTTTCCCGATTTTCTTTCAGGAAAAACGCCCGTTCTTTCTCGAAGGCGCCGACACCTTTACAACTCCGCTTGCCATATTTTATTCGAGAACGATAATTGACCCCGATTTAGCTTTAAAGCTGACAGGCAAAATCGGTAAAACTTCATTCGGTTTTCTCGCCGCTTCGGACAACGCCCCGGGCAATTTTTCCAAAGATGAGCGCAATGACCCCGTATATAAACCAACTGCCGAGTTTTTAGATAAAAACGCATATTTCGGCGTTCTGCGCGTCAAGCGCGACATCGGAAAGGAAAACAGTATCGGTTTTTTCGGAACGGCGCGGTCTTTTGCAAGACAACATAATTTTGTGGGCAGTATTGACGGACGTTTCAAATTAAATTCGACGACGACGATGCAGGCTCAAATCGTCGGCACTACCGCGCGGCGAAGTTTTTATAATCCCGAAATTAACCGCGCTCCATATCGCACTGGAAATGGTCTCGGTTATTATTGGAGTTTAGACCATACAAAGAAAAATAGCGGCTGGTTTCTCGAAGCCTTTGGTCGCACGCGCTATTTTCGCGCCGATGCCGGTTTTACGCGGCGTGTGAATACGAATCAAATTTTCGTGTCCAATCGTTTCAGCACCGAGCCGAAGCCAAAAGCGAAATTGATTCGCGCCGATTGGCAGCAATTTGCCCGACTCACTTATGACTGGCAAGGACGTTCGCAAGGCGGTTTCGTCGGCACGGGCTTGCAATTACAATTGCAGGGAAACACTTTTATCTATACCGAAGGCGGAGTCGGTTATGAACGCCTGTTTGAAGAAGAGTTCGGACCAAAGCGTTCGGCTACGCAAAAAGGCGCGTTTTTCGGCGAGCCTGAGCGTTCGGCTTATCAGCCTTATATCAACGCCAACATCAACAAAACCGTTAACAAGCAGCTTTCCGTCTACGGCTTTGTCGGAATGAGTTGGAACAGTTTTGATTTTGATTTCGGTAATGGATTCGGCAACGGATTTGAAACTCGCTTTCCGCGCGTCAGTCCGGCGTATCAGGCTTATTTAAATAGTCCGGCGTTTCTTGAATACCTGCGCCGCCGAGCGATAAATCCTGCCGACCCGAACAACTTTCCGCCGCCATCACCGCAAATTGACCCCGGCAAAGGACAATCTTTTGATTTAAGCGCCGGTTTTACATACAAGCCGATTGACCCGCTTCGCTTCTCGCTCGACTACAGCAAAAGCAGTTTAAAGCGCAACGATAATGATAAAACAGCGTTTGATTCCCATATCGTCACACTGCGCTCGACGTATCAATTTACGCGATTTATCTTTGCCCGAACGCGCATCGATTACAGTTCGCTGGAATCAAACCTTAGCGGGCAGCTTCTTCTCGGCTGGAATCCGAGTCCGGGAAAAGCCTTCTATATCGGCTACAACGACAATCTTAATTACAACGGTTTTAATCGGTTCAGCGGACAATTCGAGCCGGGTTTCCAGCGCAACGGTCGCACGTTTTTTATCCGCGCGTCTTATCTTTTCCGCAAGAGCTTTTAGAAGTGAAAAGTGAAAAGTGAAAAACTAAAAAGCTAAATCCATTATTTTCCACTTTTCACTTTTCACTGTTTTTCAACCACGCTTTTAGCAGCAAAACACAGCTCGGCGCGTGAGTTATTTCGCCGTTCAAGACTTTTTCGACTGCTTCGCGGAAACTGATTTTTACCGTTTCCATTTCTTCGGATTCGTCGCGGTCGGTTTCGCCGAATGTTAATTTTCCGGCAATGAAAAGAGTTGTCTGCGCTTTAATAATCGAATTATCAAGTTGAATCGTTCCGAGTTCGGTTAATTCTTCAGCGCTAATACCGAGTTCTTCTTTGACTTCGCGCTTTGCCGCATCGAGCGGCTTTTCATCTTCAATTCCGCCCGCGACGACTTCCAGAGTTTCCCGTCCGGCAGAATATCTGAATTGCTTCGTCAAATAAACAAAATCTTCGTCGTCAATCGGCAGAACGCTGACGCCGGACACAAATTCGATGGTTGCGTAGCTGCCGTCTTTGCCGTCCGGCTGAATGACTTTATCTTCAAAAACTTTAAAAAAATCGTTGCCAAATTTTTTTTCGGTTCCCTTTATCGTCCAATTTCCGTTTTTTCTTTCCATAATTTTATGATTTTATCTTAACTTTTTGCTTCCGTATTCAACGAAGATAACAAAAAAGTTCTTTGCTTTCAAAAGTTTGCGGGAAAATAAAATAAAGTGAAAAAAATCTCTTGTAATTTCTTAACTTATGTTGTATAAATCTTAGCGGACAAACCATTTCTTGTTTTTTGATAAGGAGTTGATAAATGAATCTAACCAAAAGTTATTTTATACTTGCCCTGAGCATCTCCCTCTTTTCTGTTTCTTTCCTTAGTTTTACAACACAAAACGTTTCCGCCCAAGACACCAGCAACGCCGTCCGGCGCGGTTATCGCACCGGATATTCGGACGGTTATATGTCCGGCTACCGCGATTCAATCGAAAACGCGGCGAAAGGTTTTAACAAACACGAAGAATATACACGCGCTGACCGCGCCTTTAACAAAGATTACGGCACAATCGAAGATTACCGCGACGGTTATCAGCAAGGTTTTGAAAGCGGCTACAATACCGGATTTGAAAAACGCTCGTTTGACGCGACCGTCCCGGCAAGTTTAACTGTGCGTAATCCAACCGCGCCAAAAGTAATTGCCGAAACACCGACGACCAAAACAACGGTCGAAGAAAAATCTCTTGAAAAATCGCCCGTCGAAACGGTTATTATAACTACGCCTGTTGTGACTACGCCCGTCGAGACGGCTGTAACTGCGCAGATTGAACAGCCGTCTTCGGAGAATACAACGACTGCAACGCCGATTAACAATACTCCGCAAAATACGCAGTCTTCCGAAATTACCGCTAAAACCGAGTATGTAAATTACACGCCGCGCGGCACGGACACGATAACCATTCCGGTCGAAACCGAATTGATTGTCGAACTGCTCGATGATGTCAATACCGAGCGGAGCAAGGAAGGCGACAAGTTTCAGGCGCGTATCATTTCGCCGAACGAAATGGGCGGCGCGATTATCGAAGGCAGAATCGGCAAAATTCAAAAACCCGGCAGAATCAAACGCCGCGCCGAAGTTTCTCTGTCGTTCGACCGCATTATTTTAAAGGGAAACCGGTGGGGCAATTTTAACGCGACTTTGACCGAAGTTTTGCCCGTCAAAGGCGACAATGTAAAACGCATCGACACCGAAGGCACAATCGAAGGTAAAAGCTCGGTCAAAAGCGATGCTGTCAAAGTCGGCGCGTCAACCGGCACGGGCTTGGTTATCGGCGCGGTAACGGGCGGTCCGGTCGGCGCGGCAGTCGGCGCGAGCGTCGGCGCGGCGTTCGGAGTCGGCGCGGTCGTCATCGAGCGCGGCAAACACATTCGTCTTAACAAAAATCAACAGCTTCGCATCAAAACCGCTTACGAAACACAAATCAGATAATTTCTCGGTCAACACACAACAGTCGGCAGTTATCAATATATTAGAAGAACTCAGTAACCTATAAATTGGTAACTGTTAACTGCAAACTGTTGACTGATTTGGGCGCGAAAGACAGAGCCGAATCTCGCGCCGCTTCAATCCGCGAAACTAACGTGCAGAATTCTTTTCCTATTCTCCTTTGAGATTTTGCGCTACAGTTTCGCGGATTTTTTGATTCAAATGACGATTGCGCTGCTCACCGATTTCGGCACAAAAGATTATTTTGTCGGCGCGATGAAGGGCGCGATTTTAACTGTCAACGAAGATGCCAAAATCGTTGACATCACGCACGATATTCCGCCGCAGGACATCGCTTCCGCAAGTTTCACGCTTCGCGCCTGTTACAAAAGTTTTCCCCCAAAAACGATTTTCGTCGCCGTCGTCGACCCGGGCGTCGGCTCGAACCGTCGCGCGATTTTAATTGAAACCGCTGATTATTATTTCATCGCGCCCGACAACGGTTTGTTGAGTTTTGTCTTCGAGGCAGAAAAGGTTTTTCGCGTATTTGAACTGACAAACGAAAAGTTTTTTGCCGAAAACGTCAGCCGCACATTTCACGGACGCGATGTTTTTGCGCCGGTTGCCGCACATTTGTCAAAAGGCGTTGAACCGAACGAATTCGGCGCGGAGATAAAAGATTTTGTTCTTTTCAATATTACAATACCGCGAAAAATTTCGACAAATAAAATTGAAGCCGAGATTATTCACATTGACCGTTTCGGCAACCTGATTACAAATCTCGAAGAAAAGGATTTGCCTGCAAGTTTCTCTCTCGAAGTCGGCGGAAAAACAATCGACAAATTACAAAACTTCTTTGCCGAAGCCGAAACGGGCGGAGTGTTTATGATTCTGGGAAGCGCGGGATTTTTGGAAATCGTCGCTTTTCGAGATTCGGCGGCAAATTTGTTAAAAGCAAAAATCGGACAAAAAATTTTAATGACAAAAACCGACCTTTAAAATTGCCTGCACCTTGTCAGTTGTAAAGCGTTTTGTTATCTTCAAATAAAGAATAAAATTTCGGTTTTTGAGGAAAATAAAACAATGACTACAGCAAAAGAATCTTCAGCCGCCGCGAGCGAAGGATTGCGCGGCGTGGTTGCCGCTCAAAGCTCAATCGGCGATGTCAACGGCGAAAAGGGAATTTTAATTTATCAAGGCTACGACATCCACGATTTAGCGGAAAACTCGACGTTTGAAGAAGTCGTCTTTTTGCTCTGGAACGGACGCTTGCCAAAGAAAGATGAACTCGAAGATTTGAAAAAGCAGTTTCAGGCGAATTGCGAGATTCCATCGGAAGTCGTGGAAATGATGAAGACGTTTCCGAAGGATGCAAACCCGATGGACGTTCTTCGCACGACCGTTTCCGCGCTCGGTTTTTACGATAAGGAAGGACACGGCACAGACCGCGAAACTGCCGTCCGAACCGCCGTCAAATTAACCGCGCAAATCGGAACGCTCGTCGCCGCCTGGGAACGCATTCGCACGGACAAAGAAGTCGTTGCGCCGGACAAATCTTTGAGCATCGCCGAAAACTTTTTGTATATGTTTCAGGGCAAAAAGCCCGAAGCCGACGAAGCGCATATGTTTGATGTCGCTTTGATTTTGCACGCCGACCACGAACTCAACGCTTCGACATTCACGACGCGCGTCGTCGCCGGAACGCTCGAGGACGTTTACGGCGCGGTAACCGCCGGAATCGCGGCGCTTGCCGGACCGCTTCACGGCGGCGCGAATACGAACGTGATGAAAATGCTCAAGGAAATCGGCAGCGAAGACAAAATCGATTCGTGGCTCGATAAGGCTCTGGGCGAAAAGCGCAAAATTATGGGCATCGGACACGCCGTCTATAAAACCGAAGACCCGCGCGCGACGTGGCTTCGCAAGTTCTCGAAACAATTGGGCGAGAAAAAAGGCGATTTAAGCTGGTTCAATATGTCCCAAAAGATTGAAAAAGCGATGCTCGAAAAGAAGGGAATGTATCCGAACGTCGATTTTTATTCGGCGTCTGCTTATTACCTGATGGGCATTCCGCTCGACCAATTCACGCCGATTTTCGCCGTCTCGCGCATCTCCGGCTGGACGGGACATATTTTGGAGCAATACGGCAACAATAAACTGATTCGCCCGCGTGCCGAATACATCGGCGAGCGCGATTTGAAATATAAACCAATTGGAGAACGCTAAAGCGTTAAGGCAAAAGTAAAAAGGCAAAAGGATTTTTCCTGTTGCCTTTTTTGTTTGTAAGCTTTTTGCTCTACAAAATTCTCGGTAAAACAGTTTTTACCTGCGCTTTAAATCTGAAAAGTTTTTTAGTTGTCAATAATATCCTTCACTGTCTTTTTCGCCGCGTCTTTGGCGTTTTTCTTTATTTTGTCCTTTGCTTTTGTTTTCTTTGCGGTCGTAGCTGAATCGGTTTTCGCCGGAGTTTCCGAAGTAGTCGGCGACGAAGCGGTTTGCTCGGTTGGCATTGGTGTCGTTTGTTCTGTTGGCGGCGTTGCGCTTGTTTCGGGGGTTGGTGTTGCGGTTGGAGTTGGCATTGCGGTCGGTGTTGGTTCAGCGGCTTTTATCGCTCCGTCGAGTTTGATTTTGTAGGTCAGCAATTTGACGTGAGCGTCTTTTTCCAGAGCGATTCGCACGATGACTTTCGTTTCGCGGACGAAATGTTTGGTTTTGACTTCGCGTTGTCCGGCGTCTTTGGCGACGACGTAAATCGGCAGCAATTCCTTGCCGTCTTCGTCCATTAAAGTAACTCTGAACGGCGTCGAATAATAATCCGTTTTGGCGTCCACCGTTACTTTCAAGTCGCCTTTGGTCGCGGTGAAACTGTAATAAAAAGTTTCGGCTGTGCCGTCGCCTTCGCCCGTAATGACGTTGGAAGTCAATTCAGTCGGACTGTCCATATCGGTTGATTGCGCTTGTGTCGCGCGGGCAAATGTCAAAGACAAAACTGCCAGCAAAATTAAATTCAGCCTGTAAAAATTTCGATTGTTTTTCATTGTGTTTTCTCCTTCAAGATTTCTTATTAATGCGTCTCTTCAAAGTTCGGGCGTCTGTCTTTCGGCACTCAATAGACGTTTCCCGAAATTTTTCGTTTTCATCGCTTTCACACACGCCTTGCAACTGTTACGAAAGATGCTGCTTATAACGTAGGCGACTGGTCAATGGCGCCGAAACTTTTTTGGGTGAAAGGTTCGGTGACGATTTGCCCTTTTGTTCCGAGTCCGCTGTCGAGTTCAAAAATTTGGACTTCAAATCTCTTTGAATAGACCAGCAAGTCAATCTCGGCGTAGAGAAGGAATTTCCCCGCAAGATGTTTCAATCTGTATTGCAAACCCGGCTCGACCAGTACTTCGTTTTTGGCGGGACTTATCAGGCTTTTTATGCCGACACCGAAATAGTCATCGACAAGGATTAATTGTCCTTCCATGCCGACTCGCGCAACATAAGCGTCAATGTAAGCATCGAGCGCGATATAAGAATTAAGGTTCAAGCCGACGCCGACATTCAACGTATCGCTGATGTTGCAGGCATTCGGATTGAGTTTGGTGGGAAAGGTAAAATCCGGCTTTCCGGCGTCGAATTGAAAATGAAGTTTGCTTGAGACGGTAACCGGTATGGGACCGATTGGAAATATCGCCCGCGGTCCCGGAATATCCTGCACAAAACTTATCGGGTCAACGGTTTCGCCGAGAAATTTGAACTCCGACTCTTTTGCAGTCTGTCCGTCCGCATAAGAAGCCGACGCCGCCATATCCAGAATCGGAATGCTGATTCCGAATATCTTCAAATCCGAATGAACCGAGCCGCCGTTGCGAAGATTTAACTTTTTGTCTGCTCCGCAATTGGACGAACTGATGTCAATACAAATGCTGGCATCGAACCAATCGTTTCCGTCCGTCGCGGAAACGCATTTTGATAACCCCGTCCATTGACCGGCGAGATAACCATCGTAAAGGCATTTGGTGGATTTACATTTGTCTGATTTTTCTCCGCAATACTGTCCGAGAGATGTGCTGCTATTATCTGTAGGAGATTTGGATCCGCCACAACTGACACAACTCAAACCGTCCGCCGAAGGACAAAGTCCCTTTAGACAGATCGGGTTTGTGCTTGGCGCTGGCGGCGCTGAGACGCCTCCACAGGTCACGCACGGACACATACCCTCAGTCTTCAATACTCGGGTTCCCGAACCGGCGGAACCGTTAGGCAAAAGAATTTCCCGCGGCGCGACCGCTTTCAGTCGGGCAGCTTGTATTTGCTGAGCGCTTGTTGCGCCGATTTTAGACCCATTGAGCCGCGCGTCGCCGGTTCTCAATTCAGGGTAAATTTTCAGCCCTTTGACCACGCCATTTTTTTGATAGATTGTCGGGTCGAAAAAAAACTGCTTGCCTCCGGCTTGCGGCGAGCCGCCCGGAAGTGAAGTCGGTCGCTTCTTTACCAAAGTCAGAATTTTCCCGAGGTTCGGCGGTCCGGTGCGTAGACTGTAACCGAGCTTGTTCAAAAACAGCTCGTAGCCGTTCAGTTGAGCGACGTAATCTTCTATCGGGACAAGTTTAGGCTGCTTCGTCAAAAGGCTGATATTTTTCGATACTACGAAAAACTTTCCGTTAGTTTGGGTAATTCTACTGCCGCCGGTTTTTTTCAGTTCTTCGACCGTGAACGGCACGTTCTTGACCGGCGGTTTATTGGGAACTGTCGGCGCGAAGTCGGGAGCATAAAATTGGGCGACCTTCTGACTGAGGTCGGGTTTTGCCGCAACTGTCGCGGGCTTGACAGTCGCTGTCGTAGTTTTAGCAGCAGTTTCGCCGTTTCGCATAAAAGTATTAAAGCCGGCGAGCGCAACAATTATGATTACAAGCGTCAAAGCAAAAATCCATCCGTTTCGGTTTTTCATATCGTCTCCTTTTAAATTTATTTCGTTCTTCATCGCTTCTATTTCTCGCACGAATCGCGTACCGCTTTATTTTCCCGGAACTTTGAGGATGAAAGGCTTGACCCAAATGGCTGAAACTATATCTTCAAAGGCATTGATGTAGTAAAGGCGATAACCTTGCGGGGCGAGAGCGTCATACATCTTCTGAAACTCGGGAAACGTCGTGGCGGGCATCGCTTTCCAGGTTCCTGTTTGTAGCGCGGTTTTCGGTCGCCAGATGCCCGCGTGCAGAATAAGGTTTCCCTGACGGCTGTCGCCGCGGTAGGTAGCGAAGCGCGTCAACTGAAGCCCCTGCGCCTGATATTTCTTATCGCGGTTGTTAAAATCGGTCAGGGTCATATTATCGTGAACCATACTCTGCCCCGACCCTGCGCCGAGCCACACGCCCGACCAGCGCGCTGCCCAGTAAGGCTGCCCGGCAAGGATTGTTCGCACTCGATAAGACGCTAAATCCGACATATTCCAGCCTTCCTTATCCATAGCGGCGAATCGTTTATCAAACTCCGACTGCAACATCATATTGTAGTTTTCCCAGCCGAGCTTGAGGTCTTCGATCCAGACGGCGGCGTAGAATTGTCCTTTCTCGGTGGTCAACACGCTAACCTGGTCAACGCGCCAGCCCTCGCCTGACTCCACGTAAGATTTGTTGAGTTTCTCGAAAGTCGCTCGAGTCATTCCCCACTTAGCGCGACGCTTGCCGCCCGACTGGAAAGAACCCGCCAAATATATGAAGCCGCCGGTCTCATACTGGCTCAGCGTAACGAGAGACAAATTCTGTTTCGTCCAGTAGTCGTAACACTTCTGGAAGGCGCCGAGTTCTATGCCGTAAAAGTCCGCGCCGCAAGGAGCTTGGGCGGTCGGTTGCAGGTAAGTCGTCAGCGATTCGACGGGCGTTCCTGCATTTATAAAAGCGGACGGTTGGAATGTTGACGCCAATCCGAGCAAAAGCGCCGGCAAAACCTGTCTGAATAATTTGACTCGTTTCATTAATGTTTTCTCCTTACGCGAACTATAAGTAATAAATCTTAGCCGTAAGATATACCTCGAACTTTAATTGACTGCCGTTACCGTCAATCCCGAATAGAACATAAGACTTTTCAAAATTCTCTTTAATTCCTTTTGCGTTTAGGTCTGTAAAGTTTATTTTCTTGCTCGTAACAGTCCATTCGCCGCACTTATCTTCGCCCGTCTGGTCGTCCGGCTTGGTGATGACGCCTGAAGCGCCGCAGTTCGACAAAGTAAGAGACGATGTATCGTCGTCATAGCCCTCGACTGTCAGCAATACGGAATCACTGACGGCAGTGTTGGCGGGCGTGATTTTAAAGTCGCGCCCGAATTTTAACGACTGACCGGAACTGAGGCTTTTGTAATAATTCGCGTCCTTTGGTAATTTGTAAGCGTGCTGGTTGTTTGTAAAGAAATTGAATGATATTTCCCCTGAGCCGGCGCTGTCGCTGTCATTAGTTACGTGAATCTCTGTGATATAAATTTCCGCCACGCGAAATTTCGTCTTGAACGCGCCTCTTTCAATTCTCTTAGCGTCCTTTTCAATGACCTGAACCGCATACCAATAATTCGTATCCTGTTTAAGCGCGCCGTCGCCGTTCGGGAGAATGGTGTTCGTCTGCTGATGAGCCGCAAAACCTCCCGCTTCGTTTCTTTCGTTCAAAACTTTTGTGAAAACCGTATCTCCTTTATCAAACAGGTCTGTGATGTTTTCACTTTTGGGATGAAGACCGGACGTGACATTATCAGCCGGCGCGTGTTTGCCAACCTGAAGTAGCACAACCGCTCCTTCGGCGAGGTCAACGGAGATTTCCGCGTAAGCGCCATGAGGCGTTACCTTCACCTTGATAGCATTAAAGCTCGTTGCCGCCGGTTTTGCCTGACCCGACGACGCGCAGATTAAAGACATCAGCACGCAGATTGCAAAGATTACGGTTCTGTTTTTCATGGTTCGGCTCTCCTTATACAGAAATGTCTGCGTCGAAAAATTTGACGGCAATAATAAAAGGTTTCTGCTTTTCATAAATTTTTCTTTCCTTTACTTTTAATTGCTGACTTGTCCGCCGAATTGATTGTTGTTTTCATTGCTTTCCTTGACGGTTTTTGCCGAATCGGTTTCGAGCGTGAACTTTCTGTTCCAAAGCGGCATTTCCGCCGTAATGTTGATAATCAATTCGTCGCCCGCTTTGATTGGCAATTGGTTTTGTTGAAAAGTTTTGAGCAGTCGGCTTCCGTCTTTTGACCAGACTCGCAGCCGAATTTCGCAATTTTTGCCGTCCGCCGCGCCGCGATTTTTCACCGTCGCTTTTATCGAGCCTTGATTGGCGTCGGCGACGACGGCTTTGACGATTACGAAATCGGGCAACACGGCTTGCTGTCCGGGCGACGCTTTGCCGCTCGCTTGCGCTTGCGTGCCGGGAATTTCGAGCAGGACGAAAAAACCGGCTGCAAACAAAATGAAAATTCTTTTTCGCCTCACTAAATTTTCTCCTTTCCCGATAAATGTTTTCACGGGCGTCGTATGAAGCGAACTTTAATCGTCATCTGCCGAAAAAATACTTTGCATTGTCTTTATTTTTTCTTTATTCTTTCTTTATTCATCGGGAAAGGCTTAAAATATAGGGGCGGGTTAGTTTCGTATGAATCAAATCGCAACTTCGATTTACGAATTCGGTGAATTTCGGCTGGACGTTGACGGCTGCGTTTTGTGGCAGGCGGGCGAGATTGTGGACGTTACGCCTAAGGCGCTCGAAATTCTCTGCGTTTTGGTCGAAAATTCCGGTCAGGTCGTTACTAAAGAAGAATTGTTAAAGCGCGTCTGGTCGGACAGCTTTGTCGAGGAAGCAAATCTTTCGCATCACATTTTTCGTCTCAGACGCGCGCTCGGCGAAAGCTTGCAAAACAAATTTATCGAAACCGTCCCGAAGCGCGGTTATCGTTTTGCGGTTCAGGTCGAATCAAAAACAAACGGCGCCGTTTCTCCGCATTTGTTTAATGCGCCAAACACTGAGGAAACAACTTTTTCGGCAAATAATCCGGCGACGCTTCACCCGAAACCTTTTCTCAATTCGCGTTTGCAGTTTATCCTGCCTGCTTTGGCAGTCTTTTTTATCATCGGCTTTTTGTTTCTGCGCCTCGGGCAAACACCGGAAAATACAATTAATTCAAATCTACGCAATTCAAATTTCTCGCCGATGAAAACCGTGCCGCTGACGACTTTTCCGAATGACGAATTTGATTCCGCGCTTTCGCCCGACGGAAAATACACGGCATTTTCCTGGTTTGGCGAAGATAATAAAAATCTGCAAATCTACGTCAAGCAGACGGACGCGGGAAAACCTCTGCGTTTGACCGAAAGCGTCGGCGGGCGCGACGGCAGCGCCGCCTGGTCGCCCGACGGTCGTTTTATCGCGTTTGTTCGGCAATCGGCGCAATTGGGCGCAAGCGGCATCTATGTCATTCCCGCGCTCGGCGGCACGGAAAGAAAGTTGTTCGCGCTTGCCACGTCCGATTTGTTCAGCGCCGGACTGGATTGGTCGGCGGACGGCAAATGGTTTGTGTTTTCTTCGCGGCGATCGGCGGCAGAACCGTTTGCTATTACCTTGCTCAATGCCGAAACGCTCGAAGCCAAACCGCTCACCGCTCCGCCCGCGCAATCCGAAGGCGATTGTCGCCCTGATTTTTCGCCCGACGGACAAACCGTGGCTTTTTCACGCATTACGCAGGAAACAATCGACATTTATTTAACGAATTTGAGCGGTGAAACTCGTCGTCTGACTTTTGATAACCTGGAAATTATCGGCTCGGCGTGGATGCCTGACGGGAAATCACTCATTTTCTCGTCGAATCGCGGCGGCGGTTTCGCCTTGTGGCGCATCAAGACTGAAGAATCAGCCGCGCCCGAACCGCTGATGATTAATGCGGAAAAGGCGTTTGACCCGTCAATTTCCCGAACCGGCAATCGTTTGACCTTTACTCAAATCCAAAAAGACACAAACATCTGGCGCGTGCGCGGAGTTAAAGGCGCGGCGAGCGAAGTTCCTGTGCAGCTCGTCGCTTCCTCGCGCAGCGAACGCAATCCGCGTTATTCGCCCGACGGTCAGCGCATCGCTTATATTTCCGATAGCTCGGGTAGTTTCGAGATTTGGACTTCGAGCGCGCAAGGATTAAACGCCGTTCAGATAACAAACTTCGGCGGCGCATTTACGAACAATCCGCGCTGGTCGCCGGACGGCTCGCAAATCGTTTTCGATTCGCGTCCCGACGGATATTCGGATATTTTCACAATTAACTCGGAAGGCGGCACGCCGCGTCGTCTGACTTCCGGCGCGGTAAATAATATCGCGCCGTCGTTTTCGTCCGACGGACGCCGGATTTATTACGGCTCGGACGCGAGCGGCGCGTGGCAGATTTGGCGAATACCGGCAAGCGGCGGGCAACCCGAACAAATCACCGCACAAGGCGGATTTGAAGCGGTGGAATCGGCTGACGGCAAAAAACTTTTCTACACTAAATTCAACGTAAAGGGAATTTTCGAGCTTTCACTGACCGAGGGCGGCGAGGAAAAAATGCTTTTTCCGTTTGCCGCTCTGTCGCTTAATTCCGGCGATTGGACGGTGACGCCAAACGGAATTTATTTCGTTATGCGCCGCAGCGAGACGCATCCGACAAAAGCGTCAATCGATTTTTTCAACTTTGAAACAAGTAGAATCGAAACCGCCGCCGAACTTGACAAAGACCCCGGCTCGTATCCCGGATTGAATCTGAGTCCCGACGGACAATGGTTCGTTTTGAGCAAGGTGGATTTTGTTAATCACGACATTTCGCTGGTCGAAAATTTTCGTTAGCTGCCCGCCGGTTTTGATTGGTTTTTTTCGGCGGAACAAAAGTATAATCGAACAATAATAAAAATTAAGGAGTTTGGCAAAATGAGAGAGATATTTTATGTTCTGGCATTTTCATTTATCATAATTGTTATCGGCAACGTTGTGATTGTTGCCCAGACAGATATGAAACCACCGGTTGCAAAAAGGGAAACTAAAGTTACGAAAATTCACGGCTACGAGTTAAAGGACGATTATTTCTGGCTGCGCGATAAGAAAAATCCCGAAGTTATTAAATATCTCGAAGCCGAAAACGCTTATACCGAAGCTTATACGAAACCGCATCAGGAGTTTGCGGATAATCTTTACAAGGAAATGCTCGGGCGCGTCAAGCAGACGGATTTGAGCGTGCCTTACAGACTCGGCGAGTTTTGGTATTACACGAAAACCGAGCAGGGCAAGCAATATCCGATGTATTTCCGCTCGAAAAAACAGAACGGCGATGACGAACAGCTTCTGCTCGACCAAAACGAATTGGCGAAAGGCTTTAAATTTTACGCCGTCGGCTCGTTTCTCGTGAGCGACGACGGAAATCTTTTGGCGTTTTCATCCGATACGACCGGTTATCGGCAATATACTTTGCAGGTTAAAGATTTGCGGACGGGAAAAATCCTTTCGGACAAAATCGAGCGCGTAACGTCGCTTGAATGGGCGAACGACAACAAAACATTATTCGTCGTAACCGAAGACGACGTTACCAAACGAAGCGATAAATTCTGGAAGCACACGCTCGGCAATAACGACAATCAGCTTGTCTTTAATGAAAAGGACGAGCTTTTCGGTCTCGGCGTCAACCGTTCGCGCGATAAGAAAATGATGTTTCTCGAATCGGGCGCGGCGACGATGCAGGAATATCGCTATTTGCCAGCCGACCAGCCGAACGGCGAATGGAAAGTCATTCTACCGCGCCGGAAAGACCACGAATACTCGGCTGATTTCTATAACGGCGAATTTTATATCACGACCAACAAAAATGCTGAAAATTTCCGCGTCGTCCGCGCGCCAATCAATGACCCGAGCGAGAAGAATTGGAAGGATTTTATCGCTCATAATCCGGTGATAAAAATCAACGGCGTTTCATTTTTCAAAGATTACGCGGTTGTTTCCGAGCGCGAAAACGGGCTTGAATATCTGAAAGTGATGGATTTGAAAACAAAGCGCGCTTCGACTCGCATCGCTACGCCCGAAGAAGTTTATACAACGTCGCTGGCGACAAATCCCGAATTCGATACGCCCGTCATTCGTTACAATTACGCTTCGATGATTACGCCGAACTCGACTTACGAATATGACTTAAAAACCCGGAACAGTAAACTTCTCAAACAAATGGAGATTCCGAGCGGCTATGAAAAAGCGCAATACGAAACGACGAGAGTTTGGGCGACGGCGCGTGACGGCGTGAAAGTTCCCGTGTCCCTGGTGATGAAAAAGGGAACGAAATTAGACGGCAAATCGCCGATGCTGCTATACGCTTACGGCTCTTACGGAATTTCAACGCCGCCGGGGTTTTCGACAAATCGTCTGAGTCTGGTTGACCGCGGAATGATTTATGCTATCGCGCATATTCGCGGCGGCTCAGACCTCGGCGAACATTGGCGGCAGGAAGGCAGAATGTTCAAAAAGCTGAATACTTTTAATGATTTTGTCGATTCGGCGGATTGGCTTATAAAAAATAAATATACGTCGAACGACCGCCTTGTCATTCAAGGTGGAAGCGCGGGCGGACTGCTTATGGGCGCGGTCGTTAATATGCGTCCAGACCTTTTCAAAGCCGTTATCGCGCAAGTTCCGTTCGTTGACGTGATGAACACGATGCTCGACGCGAGTCTGCCGCTGACGACCGGCGAATATATCGAATGGGGCAATCCGAACGAAAAGGAAGCCTTTGATTATATGATTAAGTATTCGCCGTATGATAACGTCAAAGCGCAAAAATATCCGAATATGTTAATCGAAACTTCGCTCAACGACAGTCAAGTTCCGTTTTGGGAAGGCGCAAAATTCGCCGCGAAAATTCGGCAAATGAAAACCGACGATAACGTTATTTTGCTGAAGACGAATATGGGCGCGGGACACGGCGGTTCTTCGGGACGCTATGACCGCTTGAAAGAAATCGCGTTTGATTATGCTTACGCGCTCAACCAGGTCGGAATCACGAAATAATAATTAAAAGCTGTCTGAAAAATACTTTGCGTTCTTCTTTGCGCCTTTGCCGCTTTGCGGGAGCAATAAAAATTTCCCGCTAAGGCGCAAAGCGGCAAAGGAAAACAAAGGCATTTTTGCCAACTCAATATTGTTGAGTGGCTTGCAGAAACGCGGCGCGACTGTTTTGGAAACGTGCTGAGAATTAAGAGCGAGATACGAAAAGCAAATATTTTCGAATCTCGCTTTTCCTCATCAAGTTTCCGCTTATCCAAACAGCTTTGTCGAATGATTTAAAAATAAATTTCGCCAGCGCAATTTTTTTGTTGAAAAACAAACAACATTTAACATATACTAACAGTGGTTGGAAATAGTCTTCGCTCCGACCGTCAAGAATCCGTCCCAAACTTGCCTGAAAATTTCCTTCTCAAATCTATTAGATGAATGTCAAAAAACTAATCGGTAGTTCGCCTCTGAACCTTTATGTAGGTTTGCTGACGCTCGGCGCGGCGATTGTCTGCGCGGTTTCGATAGCAGATTTCAGAAGCGAGGCGATCGACCTCAAATTCTTCATCCTCGCTCCTCTCACAATTTTCTTCAGCCAGTATTTTCGTATTCAACTGCCGCGCACCAAGATTCAATTATCGGTTTCGGAGATTTTGGTTTTCTATATTTTGTTTGTCTACGGAAGCGGCGAGGCGGTTTTCGTTGCCGGTCTTGAATCCTTTTACACTTCTCTGACATTTCGCCGCAAAGGTTTCAGCATCAAAAATCGGACGATTTTATTTAACGTCGTAATGGGCGTCATCTGTGTCTACGTAGCGGCGGCGGCGGCAAATTTGATTTTTACTTCGCCGGAGAACATTAACGATAGCGATTCGATAGCCGGATTCGGCGGAATGCTGTTTTGCGTTGCGATTGCACAGTTTCTTTCCAATTCGATTGTCATCTCGCTCTGGGAAGCCTTAAAAAGCGACACCCGGCTTAAAAGATTCTGGGAATTTTGGTTTGATTATTGTTTCAACGCGCTGGTGATGTATATCGCCGCCGCGCTGATTGCCGGTCTCGCGGTCAAAGCTCAAACCCGATTCGATACGATTTTATTTCTACTCGGGCTGGTTGTTTTCTGCATTTTCTATCTGACGTATCGGCGTTATGTCGATGACGTAAAGAAAAATTCAGCCTTAGCCGAACAAGCCGAACGCGAACGCGCCGAACAAGCCGAGCGTCATATCGAAGAATTGCAGCATCACATTGCCGAACAAGACCGCATCGGACAAGCCCTGCGCGAGAGCAAGGAAAAATTTCGCCACGCGGCTTTTCACGACTCTTTAACGGATTTGCCGAACCGTAATTTGTTTATGGAAACGCTCAGTTTTTCTCTCGAAAAACTCAAGCACAAGCCGAATTTCAAATTTGCTATTTTGTTTCTCGACATCAATCGCTTCAAAACCATAAACGATAGTCTCGGACATTCGATGGGTGACCGCCTGATTTTGCACGTCGCTAAACGGCTGGCAACTGCGGTGCGCGAAAAGGATTTGGTGGCGCGTTTCAGCGGCGACGAGTTTGCGTTTATCTTGAATAACGTCAATGGCGTTGAAGATGCCGTCGAGTTTGCACAGCTTATCAAAGATAAAATTTCCGCGCCGTTCACTTTGAGCGGCAGACAAGTTTTTACGAGTTTCAGCATCGGCATTGCGATGGGCAGCGCAGATTACGACGCGGCGGAAAACATTTTGCGCGACGCCGATATTGCGATGTATCACGCAAAAGCAGCCGAAAAGGATTACGTCGTCTTCGACCAGAAAATGCACGCCCGCGCCGTTACTTTGCTGCAGCTTGAAACTGATTTACGCACCGCCATCGAACGCGACGAATTATGTATGTATTATCAGCCGATAGTTGATTTAACCTCGATGCGGCTGTTCGGTTTCGAATCTTTGATTCGCTGGAATCACCCGCAGCGCGGGCTTGTTCCGCCCGGCGAATTTATTCCGGTCAGCGAAGAAACCGGCTTGATTATTCCGCTTACATTGTGGGTTTTGCGAACTTCGTGTCGGCAAATGGTCGAATGGCAGCGCAAATCCGAATCCAATCGAAATTTAGTCGTCAGCGTCAATCTTTCGGGCAAACATTTTGCTCAAAAGGATTTGGTCAAACAGATAAAAGCAATTATTGACGAAACCGGGATAGACCCGAAACACCTGAAACTCGAACTAACCGAAAGCGCCGTAATGCAAAATGCCGAAGGCGTTATCCTGATGCTCAAACAACTTAGAGAACTCGGCATCCAGCTTTCGATTGACGATTTCGGCACAGGTTATTCTTCCCTGAGCTACCTGCACCGTTTCCCGATAAACACTTTAAAAGTAGACCGCTCGTTCGTCAGCACGATGGAAGACGGAAGCGAAAACGGCGAAATCGTTCGCACGGTCGTTGCGCTGGCAAAGACCCTGGGCTTAGACGTGATTGCCGAAGGCATCGAAACTATTCATCAACTACATCAACTTCGCATCTTAGGCTGCGAATACGGACAAGGCTATCTTTTTTCACGCCCCGTTCCGGTCGAAGAAGCCGAAAGATTACTCGAAGACAAATCGCGCTGGCAAAACATTCTTCCGAAACAAAATGTTTTGCCGCCGGTGCAAAACGCCGAGATTTCGCGCCTCCGACTAGCCAAATAAGTGATAACTGATAACTGATAAGTAAAGACAAATTTTATTCTTACTTATCAGTTATCAGTTATCACTTATCACTTATCTTCGGTTTAGCGCCGAGTGGAAATTCATTTTCAAAAGCGTTTGCCAGATTCAGCAAAACGCCTTCCGCCCAGAAGTTTCCGACGAGCTGCAAGCCGATCGGTAAGTTTTCCGAAGACAGACCGCACGGCACGGAAATGCCCGGAATGCCTGCCAGATTTGCCGAAGCCGTATAAACGTCGCTCAAATACATTGCCAACGGGTCGTCTGATTTCTCGCCTATTTTAAAGGCGGTCGTCGGCGCGGTCGGCGTTAAAATCGCGTCGCATTTTTCAAAAGCATTTATAAAATCCTGTTTCAGCAGCGTTCGCACCTTTTGCGCTTTCGTATAATAAGCATCGTAATAACCCGAAGACAAAACGTAAGTGCCGAGCATAATCCGACGTTTGACTTCCGCGCCGAAACCTTCTTCGCGGGTTTTCATATACATCTCGCGCAATTTGTCAGCGTTTTCAGCGCGAAATCCGTAACGCACGCCGTCAAATCGCGCCAGATTCGACGAAGCCTCAGCCGTTGCGAGAATGTAATAAACCGCGATTGAATATTTTGAATTCGGCAATTCGACATCGACAATTTCCGCGCCTAATTTTCGATAATTTTCAATCGCGTTTTCCACCGATTCTCTGACTTCCGCGTCTAAACCTTCGCCAAAAAGCGCACGCGGCACGCCAATTCTCTTTCCTTTTATATCTTTTCCGATTTCATCGGAATAGTTTGGAACAGAGACATCCGCAGTCGTCGCGTCGTTTTTATCGCGTCCCGCAACGACTTGCAAAACATCGGCGACATCTTTTGACGTTTGCCCGAAAATCCCGATTTGGTCGAGCGAAGAAGCAAACGCGACCAGACCGAAGCGCGAAATTCTGCCGTAAGTCGGCTTCAGTCCGACGATGCCGCAAAACGAAGCGGGCTGCCGCACCGAACCGCCGGTTTCCGAACCGAGCGACGCGCGAACCACGCCCGAAGCGACGGCAACCGCCGAACCGCCTGAACTTCCGCCCGGAACTCTGGTCAAATCCCACGGATTTTTCACGGCGCCGAATGCGGAGTTTTCGTTTGACGAACCCATCGCAAATTCATCCATATTCGTTTTACCGACGATGACCGCGCCCGCGTTTAATAATTTTTCCACCGCCGTCGCGTTGTATTGCGGTTTGTAATCGCCCAAAATGCGCGAACCGCACGAAGTCTGCGAAAATTTCGTGCAGATATTGTCTTTGACGGCGATTGCGAAGCCGCGCAAAGTCTGATTTTCTTCGGAAGAATTTTCAACTTCTTCGGCGCGTCGCAATGCGTAATCACGCTCTATTTTCAGAAACGAATTGAGCGTGCCGTTTAATTTTTCGGCGTTGTTTAAGGTTTTTTCGATTTCGGAACGAATACTCATAAAAAATTAGGAACAAAAATCTGTGTTTATCTACGGTTTTATTTCTTCTCGACTTTATTTATCAGCCATTTGTCGTTTTGCTTGACGGTTTCAACTTCAATTTCGCGCTGCTCGCTTCGCGTGTTGTCTTTCCAAAAAAGTAAAACTTCAAAAACGGTTTTACCTTCTCCTTTGACATCGCATCCGCCGACGCGAAAAGCCTTTGGATAATCATCCGTCGCTGTAAAATAATCCGTTTTACTATCTGCTTGCGCGGCTAAGTTTTGTTTTAATTCAGCAGTCAAAAACTTCTCGCGCTGTCGTAAATTTTCCTCCGACGGCTTCATATCGTTTCCAAAATGGTAAGAATAAAATTCCCTGACTGCCTGCCGCGCTTCAGTGCAGTCGGGCTTTTCAAGATTCGGAACGCTGCAGCTCAGTGAGCAGTAAGCAGTAAGCAGTAAGCAGCAACAAACGACTTTCCGCAGCTTTGAACTTTGAACTTTGAACTTTGAACTCATAAGACTTTCGGCACGCGGAAATGTCCGGCGACTGCCGCCGGAGCCTGGTCGAGCGCGAGTTCTTGCCCCAGAGATTCGTGCGGCGAATCGTCGCGCATCGTTGCGGTTGCTTCGCCTTCTGCGGTCAAACCGCCGATTGCCGGTTCAACCATTTCCGTGTCGAGTTCGTTTAACTGTTCGACGTAAGCCACAATATCCGCCATCTGCGGCGTGTAAAGCGCGACTTCTTCTTCGGTGATTTCAAGGCGCGCGAGCTTTGCGATTGTTTTGATGTCCATAAATTAGCGAATATTAATTGTGAATAGTGAACACATTTTCTTTTATAAATCGTCTCCTATTCACGAGTTGCCATTTTCTTTTTACGCGCCAGACAGCTTCCGGCGGCGAGCAAAAATTGATAGCGCAGATTGTCGTCCTTAATCGCGTCAGCCGCGCCGCGCAGTTTCGGCGTAACTTCTTCGAGAGCGATTTCTTCCAACTCTTCAGACGTAAAAGTCGATGTTTTATTTTTGGCGCGTTCTTCCAAAACCGTTGCTTCGTCCACGCGAAACTCGATAAACGTAACAACCGCTTGTCCGAGCAGCGAGTTGAGTTTAAAAATCATCTGCCCGCTCAGATGTTCGAGATGTCTTTTCCAGGTGTTGTTTGCCACCGCGACGATTAAATGCTTATTAAAAAGACGAAACGGAACGGCGTGTTCGCACAAACTCGCGCCCGCCACGCGACGCCACGCGGCAAGCGCGACGGCTTCGCGGACTTCCTGCGTGTCTTCAAATTCTCTGAGCAGTTTCGGCAGCGCGCGAAAAAGGTCTTCCATATCATTTAATCATTCGCCCGTTATCATTTATTATAAAGCCTTTACAAGAGGTTTAATGATAAATGTTCAATGATAAATGTTCAATGTTCGAGCTTCCGAAATTGATTTTAGCTTCGGGAAGTCCGCGCCGCGCGGAAATTTTGACGGCTGTCGGCTGGGAATTTGAAAAAGAAGTTGCCGACGTTGACGAAGCGGAATTTGCAGGCGAAAAGCCGGAAGATTATGTGCGGAGATTAGCAAAAACAAAAGCCGAAACCGTTGCCGCGCGTCACAAAAACGCTTTGGTTCTGGGCGCGGACACGATTGTTGTTATAAACAATCAAATCGTCGGAAAGCCGAAGGATTTTGAAGACGCGCGACGAATGCTCAAAACGCTTTCGGGAAACTGGCACGAGGTTTTAACCGGAGTTGCTTTGGTAAAAGTGTCGGGAGGAAATTTTGAAACCGAAGTCGATTTGCAAAGAACGCGAGTCAAGTTTGCCGAAATGAACGAAGCTGAAATTGATTTTTTAGTTGAAAAAGGCGAGCCGCTCGACAAAGCCGGAGCGTATGCCGTGCAAGCGCAAGCCGCGCTGTTTATCGAAGAAATTCTCGGCGATTATTGGAACGTCGTCGGGTTGCCGGTCAATTTGGTCTATGAATTGATGAAAAATCTCAAATAAAAAACAGGACAAACAATCTATTTTGTTTATCCTGTTTTTTCTGTTTAAGCTTTGGTTATAAAATTTGGTCAATCGCCCGCGAAATCGCCGAGATAATATCGATTTTCGGGTCAACGTCAATGCCGACGAAAGATTCGGTCGCCGGTTTGCCGTCTTTGCCCAGGATGACAAACGAGGGCAATTGGTCAATGCCGAATTTTTTGAGCGTCGACGCGCCGTCCGAATCGCGCAGGATTGGAACGTTTAATTTACTGCTCGCCGCAAATTTGCGAATCGCATCGTCGTCGGCATAGTTTTTCGATTTTACGGACATTGAATCGGTCGTTACGAAATAAAATACGACATCGCGCCCGGCGTATTTTTTCGCTAATTTATTTACAGTCGCAGCTTGCTGATTCGACAGCGGCAGCCAGCTCGCGCCGATTGCCAGCACGACGACTTTGCCTTTTTGCCCTTGCACGTTAACCTTTTCGCCATCGAGCGAAGTTAAAATTACGGATTGCGCCGAAATCGCAAACGAGAACACGAACACAAAACTTAAAATCGTTAAAATTGATTTAATGTTTTTCATATTTTTGTGAACAGCCGAGTTTGGCAATTCGTTAATTTAGATGCGGTTTTCCCGACAATTACTGCTTTTGACGGAAATGTTATGGTTTGCGATTAATAATTGTGTTGTCAATCAGACGAGTTTTGCCGAATCTGACGGCAGCGGCAATCAAAACGGCATTCTCACCAATTCTTTCAACGGGCGCGAGCGTTTCATTATCCACCACCGCGACATAATCAATCTGCGCGAGCGGTTCGGTTTCAATCGTTCGGCGCACGACTGCCGCTAATTTTGCAGCGTTTCGCTCGCCTTCTTTAGCCGCGATTTTTGCTTGGCGCAAGGCTTGGTAGATGACGGCGGCGGCGCGTCTTTCGTCATCGGTTAAATAAGAATTGCGCGAAGACATCGCCAGCCCCGATTCGTCGCGCACGGTTCGCGCGACGACGATTTCCGTGTCGAATCCCAAATCCTGTGTCAAGCGTTTGATAACGGCGACTTGCTGCGCGTCTTTTTGCCCGAAAAAAGCGTAATCGGGGCGAATCGTGTTAAAAAGAATCGTAACGACGGTTGCCACGCCGCGAAAATGTCCGGGGCGCGACGCGCCTTCTAATTTTTCGGATAAATCATCGACCGTAACGTAAGTTGCAAAGCCTTCGCCGTAGATTTCATCCCGATTCGGCGCGAAAATATAATCGACCTGGTATTCGGTCAGAAGCGCGGCGTCGCTTGTTAAATCGCGCGGATATTTTTCAAAATCATAACTTTCATTAAACTGCGCCGGATTAACGAAAACCGAAACAATCACGACATCGCACATTTGTCTGGCTTCTTCGACGAGTTTTAAATGACCCGCGTGCAGCGCGCCCATCGTCGGCACGAAACCGACGGTTTTATTTTCGCGCCGCAATTTTCTCGTCAGCGACGCCATTCTCGCGCGGCGGTTGATAATTTCCATATCTTATTTTGAAAAATTACGCCTGCCTTTTCATTTCCGCTTTTGCGGCTTTCGGCATTCCGTATGATTCTTTTTCGCTCGGATAATTACCGTTTTTCACGTCTTCCATCCAATTCCGGACGGCTTCGGTCATTACTTCGCCGATGTTTGCGTATTGGCGCACGAAGCGCGGAAGTCTGCCGAAACTCAAGCCGACCAAATCGTGCAGAACAAGAACTTGAATATCGCATGCCAAACCCGCGCCGATGCCGACCGTCGAGATTTTCAATTCCTTCGTAATTATTTCGGCAATCTCGCGCGGCACGAGTTCCAGAACAATCGCAAACGCGCCCGCGTCTTCGAGCATTTTCGCATCTTCAATAAGACGTTTTGCATCGTCTGAAGTTTTGCCTTGAACGGCATAGCCGCCGAGTTTGTGAACCGACTGCGGCGTCAGACCGATGTGCGCCATCACTGGAATTTCTTCGTCAACCAACCTTTTAACCAAGCCGACGCGGTTACGTCCGCCTTCGAGCTTTATCGCTTCGGCGCCGCCGTCCTTCAGCAAAGTCAGAGCGTTTCGCACAGTCGTATTTTCGCCCGTGTGATAACTTCCGTAAGGCATATCGGCGACCAGCAGAGCGCGATTCGAGCCGCGTTTGACGGCTTTGACTGCCGACAGAATTTCGTCTAACGTAACGGGAATCGTATTGCCGTAACCGTGGATGACGTTACCCATGCTGTCGCCGACGAGAATAATCTCCACGCCCGCTTCATCAACGATTCGCGCCGACGGATAATCGTATGCGGTCAAGCAAACGAGTTTCTCGCCTTTTTCCTTTGCCGCCCGCAGCGCGGGGACATAAACTTTTTCGGGTTTGTCCGGTTGCAGATATGCCATAGTTTTTAATGCAAAATGCAAAATTAAAAATTAAAAATTCAAAGCGTCTGTAAAAAGTAAAGCGATTATCGCAAGTTAAAATCGAAAGTCAAATAATTTTGCATTTTTAATTTTTAATTTTGCATTTAGTTCGGGTTCCAGCGCGCGACTTCGGCGTCGTCTTTCAACGTTTCGAGAAGCTCCTGAATCGTCTGGTTTTGAACCGGATGAACGAAATGCGGCGCGAGTTCGGCGAGCGGCACTAAAACAAATCGGCGCTCGTGCATATGCGGGTGCGGCAAAGTCAAAAAGTCCGTGTAAAGTTGAAAATTTCCGAACAGCAGCAAATCGAGGTCAACCGTGCGCGGTTTTTTGAAGTTTTTATGTTTGCGTCCGAGCAGATATTCGATTCTCAGCATTCGCGCCAGCATTTGCGAGGGCGAAACGCTGGTGACGAAAATCTCCGCGACCATATTCAGATATTTCGGATGTTCCCGGGCGTTTTCCAAATCTACTGGCTCGGTTTCATAGACGGCGGAAAGTTTGTTGACGAAAAAACTCGCTTCCATTAAACCGCGCACGGCGAGCAGCAGGTTGCCCGCTCTATCGCCCAAATTCGAGCCGAGTCCGACGTAAGCTGTAACGACTTCACGTTCCACGTTCTTAAGTTTTTTCGCGTTTGAGATAGAAAGAACGAAGCTAGTTTGCGAAAAAAAAAGGGAAAGCGCAAATAAAATCTCGCGGTTTGGCTTTTCTTTTACTTTTAAGTTGATAAATGTTTCAATTAAAGCTGTTGACAATTTGAATTCCAGCAATGCGTTTTCGGCAAACCACGCATTCGGGCGGTTTTACAAAAGCGCGTGCCGTCCAGACAAAAATTATCGCGCCCCTTGAAATGCCGCGCAGAAAATTTCGCAACACTCAGAAGTTTGAAACGTCAAACGACCGCTCTTTCGGGGAATACGTCTTGAACCAACCCGCGCCGCAAACGACGCGAAGCGAACTGCTTCGGCTGATTCGCGGCGGCGAAGACACTTATCTCGAACTAAAAGTAAAACTCTCAAACCCTGAAAAAATCGCAAAAGGAATCGTCGCGCTCGCCAACACCGACGGCGGCACGATGATTTTCGGCGTTACCGACCAACTGCACGTCGAAGGCGTCAGAAACGCTGGAGAAGTGCAGGAAGAACTCGTGCGAATTTGCCGCGAAGAAATTTACCCGCCTTTATTGCCGCTGATTGACTGTATTACTTTTAACGACGGCAGACGCATCGTGGTTTTGGACGTTGACGGAAGACGCAAGCCGTATCGAACACGCGACGGCAGATTTTACTTGAGACTCGGCGCGGAAAAAATCGAAGTCGCCCGGGGTGATTTGTCCGATTGGCTGAACGAAGTTCGTCCGCTCGTCTATGAAAACATACCGCTTCAAAGCGCCGCGGAAGAAGACTTTGACGACGCTCTTTTGTGGAGTTTCGCAGGCGCGTTTGAAGACGACTTTTTGGGAAAAAACATTTATCAAACCGCCGATTTTTTGAAAAAGGATTTGCTGCTCGCCGTCGGAAACGCGGACGATTTTATGCCGACCGTCGCAGGCGTTTTACTGTTCGGAAAAAACGAAAAAGTTGCCGAACTCGTGCCGCAATCGAAGTTGACGGCGATTCGATATTCGGGCGCGAACGGCAACGCGCAAACGGTGGAAAAAGTCGAACTCGGCGGAAACCTTTTGACGCTTTACGAAACGTCTCTGCAATTCGTCAGTCGTTACTGCGATTTGCTGAAATATAAACCAAAAAAATCTCCGTCGAACGGAAATTCGCCGGTTCAGCCACGCGGCAATTACCATCTTTACTCGATTCGTGAAGCGATTGCCAATGCCCTGATGCACCGCGATTTGGCGTTACGCGACATTCCGACGAGAATTTCGATTTACGACAATGTGATTGAAATATCCAACCCGCGCCGCACGAACGGTTTTGTTCCGCCTGCTTCACGCGCGATTCGCTACGGCATCACGCAGCGGCTTAATCCGCAAATTGCCTCAATTTTTGCCCGGCGCGAATACGGAACGAATGTGCCGAACGGCGGTTTGCCGATGATAATTCGCAGCTCAAAAATGTTTTCCGGTCAGCGCGTCGAAGTTTATACGTCGAACGACGAATTTAAATTGAAAATCTACGCGGGATGAGAAAAGGATGAGGGATAAAGGATAAAGGATAAATAAAGAATCAGAATTGTCGTTGAGCAACGGTTTATTTATCCCTTATCCTTTATCCTTCATCCTTTTCTCATCAATCCGGCGCGTATTCCCAATGCCAGGGCTCGTAGAAATACGGTTTGAAGCCAAATTTTCCGGCATTTTTGACCAGCCAGAGATAGATTTTTGTCTGGACCTGAACGGCGCGATTTTCATCTTTGGTTGTTACCGGTTCGCCGCCGACATAAACGTCGAGCGCGCGCCCCGTAAAATGCGGGCTGCTGCCGACGGCAAGTCCGGCGCTTCCCGAATTCGGCGATTCCTTACGCAGCTTGTCCTGATAATCTCTGGAACGAAACGACGAAACGATTTTCAGGAATTTCTCCGACGTAGCGAGTTCGTCTCTGTCTTTATTCGCTAAATTCAAAGATTTATCGGCAATCGCCGCCGCGATTAATTTTTTATACGCCACATAAGTGTCGCGCTGAATCTGGCGCAGTTCGTCGGGACGCGAAACGTCGTAAAAATCAACAGTCGGCGCGACGAGTAATTCATTCGGGGCGGCGTAACCGCGAATTTTCAGACGATTCGCCTGCCATTTGCTGACGAACAAAGCCAGCGTTAAAGCATCTAAAACTCCGTTCGACGCAAGCCCGTTCGCTTTTTGCCAGCGCGACAAAGCGGCGGCAAAATCGTTTCCGCTCGCTGCAACTTCGACTCCAATCGCATTGCAAATCAGAGGTTTATAAAGATACCAGCCGGTCTGGGTTTTGCCGCCGAATGTCCAAACTAAATTTTTTGCTAAATTTTGATTTTGTTCGGCTGCGGAATCGAATTGCGAATTTGTCGAAGGTTTTTGCGCCGAATCAGTTTCGCTCGTAATAGCTTGAGCGGTTTCGGGAATCTTAGTGTTTACCGCAGTATTTATATTTTCATTCGCCGCGCTGTTTGCATTGTTTGATGCCGAATTTGAATTCGTTTCGTTTGATTTTGAATTCGATTCGTTTGAGTCGGAATTTGGAGCGACAAAGTTTAACCGCTGCGATTTATTATTCGCCGAATTAGCATTCGCGTTCGCGGAGGATTGCTCCGCTGAACCGACTTCGCAGCCGACAAACAAACAACCGGCGGCGACAATTATAAAAATCGCGTTAAAATTCCAAACTTTGTTTTTATTTTCCGACAACATTGACCGACGCCTCCGAATTGTCAACCGTTTCTGGATTTTAGCATAATTTTCAAACAATATAACACTTCTCGAACCGGGCGAAAAATATGGTTTCAGAACGGAGAAATAAGTTAGGTAACTATACAAAATCTTCTCGCTTCGGCGTCTCGGTGTCGAGTTATAGTTGCAAAATGTGTGCTAAATGACTTAAGATTAGTTCAAGTTGAAGATATGTTTTAACCGCCATTTTTAAGTCTGCAACAGATAACGAACAGTCTCTTGCTAGCTCGGAACAAGCAGGTTTTGCAGTTCGTCAGTTCCCAAATCGTTAACTTTTTATCAACTGCTTTCCCTGCAAGTTTTAAAATTATGAAAATACTGCTCTATAATCCCGATAACGGTGTCACGCGCAATTTTATGCCGCATTTGTGGATGTTTTTGCTGCAATCGCTCACGCCGAAGGAACACGAAGTCATCCTGATTGACGGCAATGCCAAAGCGATGACGCGACCGGAACTCGTGCGTTTTTGCAAGGAAGAAAACATCGAGCTTGTCGGCATCGGCTCGATGACCAGAATGGTAGCGCGGGCTTATCAGGTTGCCGACTCTCTGCGCGACGCAGGAATCAAAGTCGTAATGGGCGGACCGCACGTTACCGAATGTCCCGATGAAGCATTAGGACGCGACGGCGGCGAGCGGCACGCGGACGCAATTGCACTCGGCGAAGCGGATAGCACCTGGCATTTAATTGTCGAAGACGCGGCACGCGGCGAACTCAAAGACATTTATCAGCCGGAAGTTGACGCAAAAGGCAGCGACATTAAGCCTTCTTTACAGCCTTATCCGCATATTCCCTGGGAAACGCTCGACCTCGAACAATTCAGCCTTGTCCCGAAAATCTTTCGCTCGACTTTATCGAAAATGGGCGCGGGCTGGGGGAAATTCTTTGTCGTGCCGATTGAAACGGGGCGCGGCTGTCCATACGGCTGCGAATTCTGCACTGTTACGGGATTTTTCGGCGATTCGATTCGTTTTCGCACTAATGAATCGGTCGTCGAAGAACTCCTTCGATTAAAAGAACGCGCCAAAAAAGAGCGCGGACAAATCGCCGTTTTCTTCATCGACGATAATCTAGCCATTAACAAAAAGCGTCTTAAATCATTGCTGCGCGATGTTATCGCCGCCGGAGCGCAATTGCCTTGGGTCGCGCAAATCAGCGCGAATCTTTTGAAAGACGAAGAACTGGTTGATTTGATTGCCGATTCGGGCGGCAAATGGATTTTCATCGGAATGGAATCAATTGACCCGCAGAATATGGCGGATGTCAACAAGAATTTCAGCAAACCGGGCGAATATAAAGATGTGCTTGAAGGTCTCGCCCGACGCAATATCTATGCAATTACGTCGTTTATTTTTGGGATGGACAACGACACGACGGGCGTTGCCGACCGAACTCTGGAACAGGTCAACAGTTGGCAGCCCGGACTTCCGGTTTTCGGTCAACTGACGCCGTTTCCGGCAACTCCGCTTTACACGCGCCTTGAAAAAGCAGGACGCCTGACTCGTCCGAAACACTGGCTCGAATTCGCGCAGTTCGTGATGGCGCACAAACCCGCCAAAATGACGATTGAAGAAGCGCGAAAAGAAGTCATTCACGCCTGGGCTTCGAGTTACAGCCCCGAACGCAACGCCGAAGCGCTCGCCGCCATCGGTGACAAACCGCTCGAGTATCGCATCGGACATCTGGTCGCCAGATTTTTCTTTCGCGGAATCTACTTTCCGCAAATGAACAAACGCGCGTGGATGAAGCTAATGTTCGACAATCGCAAATCAATTTTAGGTCTGGCAAAGGAAGGCTTTTCGACATACCGCACATATAAAAGAAATTCCAAAGTAAAATTTGCCGATGATGTGGCGGAAATTTCTTAAATTTGCTGAAACAAAAATAACGAATTCCTATTGATTTCAAAGCTATTTCAATAGGAATTCGTTTCTTTAAACTTGCTCGACAAAATACTTCATTATCTGCAACAAAATTTACTTCTCTTGCGTAGTAAAATTCTACTTTCAAGTTTTTATTAATTCAATCCAGAGGAATCCAGAAATGCCGCAAACAAGAAATGTTTTCGTTTTGTTTTTTACCGTTTTCTTCGTCGCTTTGACCGCTTTTTCAGTTGACGCGCAAAAATCCGTCGCGTATATGACCGAGCCGGCAATCTCGCCTGACCGCCGGGAAATCGCTTTTGTTTCGGGCGGCGACGTTTGGACTGTCCCCGCAAGCGGCGGAACGGCGCAACTGCTGGTTTCGCATCCGGCGACCGAAGCGCGTCCGATGTATTCGCCCGACGGAAAGCGTTTAGCTTTTACCTCGACCAGAACGGGAAACGGCGACGTTTATGTCGTGAATTTGGAAACGGGCGATTTGTCGAGAATTACTTTTGACGATGCAAGCGAGCAGCTCGACGCCTGGTCGCGCGACGGAAATTGGCTTTATTTTTCTTCGACGAGCAAAGATATTTCGGGTATGAACGACATTTTTCGCGTGTCGTCCGGCGGCGGAACGCCGATGGCATTAAGTTCCGACCGCTATACGAATGAATTTGAATCCGCGCCTTCGCCCGACGGGGCGAGCATCGCGTTTTCGGCGCGCGGCATCGGCGGCAATCAGTGGTGGCGCAAAGGACGCAGCCATATTGACGAAAGCGAAATCTGGTTAAAACGAGGTGACGCTTACGAGCAAATCACGCAAGGCGGCGCAAAACAATTGTGGACGATGTGGAGCGCGGACGGCTCGCGGATTTATTTTGTTTCCGACCGCAGCGGCGCGCAAAACATCTGGACGCAGCCGCTCAAAGGTCAGGCAAAACAATTAACCGATTTCACCGACGGGCGCGTTTTGTGGGCGAGCATTTCCTACGACGGCAAGCAGATTGTTTTCGAGCGAAACTTTAAAATCTGGCAAATGAACACCGACGGAAAAGCGAGCGAAGTTCCGATTGCTTTGCGCGGAACGGCGGCAAGTCCGCTTTCCGAACGAATAAATCTTTCGACGCAAATCCGTGAATTCGCATTGTCGCCCGACGGCAAAAAAGTGGCAGTCGTCGCGCATGGCGAAATTTACGCGGCATCGGCAAAAGACGGCGGCGAAGCGATTCGCATTACGAAAACCGCCGCGCCCGAATCATTTGCAACCTGGTCAACCGACAGCCGAAAAATCGCTTACGTTTCTGAACGAAGCGGCAAAATGCTCGTTTATCAATACGATTTTGCAACCGAAACCGAAACGCCAATCACGAAAAACGGCGACGACGTTTCGCCTGTTTTCTCGCCCGACGGAAAATACCTGGCTTTTATACGCAATTCCCGCCAGTTATTTGTTTATGATTTAAGCGCGAAACAAGAGCGTGAAGTCGGCAAATTAGTTTTAGACAAATCGCCGTTCGTCAGAAAAAGAAATTTCGTCTGGTCGCCCGACAGCCGCTGGCTCGCGTTTTTGACCGCCGCGCCGGAAACTCGTTCTTATACAAATGTCAGTGTCGTTCCGGTCGCTGGCGGCGGAAGCGCGCGTCCGATTAGTTTTCTGGCAAATTCAAACAGCGGTTCGATTTCCTGGAGTCCCGACGGCACGTTTATTTTATTCGATACGAGCCAGCGCACCGAAGAAGGCTCGCTCGCCAGAATCGATTTGAAACTCCGCACGCCGAAGTTCCGCGAAGACCAATTCCGCGACCTTTTCAAAGAAGAAAATCCGAAACAAAAATCGCCGCCCGCGCCCGTCAATCCGGCAAATCCGAACGCCACGCCGACGCCGAATGTCGTGCCGAGTCCGGGCGCATCGCCGAATCCGGGTGCGACGCCGAACGATTCGCCGCTTTCGCCTTCCTCTTTGGTTGACGACAAAAAGACGGACGAAGACAAATCGCCCGCGATTGTTTTTGAAGATATTCGCCGCCGTTTGAGCCTTTTACAGACAGGCGTCGATGTCGGCAGTCAAGTTATCAGCCCGGACGGAAAAAGTGTTTTGGTTTTAGCTTCGTCAGAAGGACAATTTAATTTATATTTGCTTCCGCTCGATGAATTGGCGACGGATTCTTCGGCAAAGCAGTTGACTTCAACGCCGAATGGTAAATCCGACGCGCAGTTTTCGCCTGATTCAAAAGAAGTTTTTTATCTCGAAAGCGGCAGAATAAATGTCGTTACGCTCGACCGCCGCGAAGTTCGTCCGCTCGGGTTGAACCTCGATATAAACGTTAATTTCGCGCAGGAAAAACTGGAAGTTTTTAATCAGGGCTGGCGTTTTATGCGCGACAATTTTTTCGACGAAAAATTTAACGGCGCGGATTGGAACGCTGTTCACCAAACTTACGAGCCTTTGATTGCGGGCGCGAGAACCGGCGATGAGATGCGCCGCTTGATGTCGTTGATGGTCGGCGAGTTGAACTCTTCGCATTTAGGCGTAACTTCGCCAAATAATCCGGCGACGCAAGCCGTGCCAATCGGCAAACTCGGAGTTCGGTTTGACCGCAGCGAATATGAAACAAACGGGCGTTTGAAAATTACGGAAATCATCGCTTTGACTCCGGCGGCGGTCGTGCAAACTATTAAAGTCGGCGATTATTTATTGAGCGTTGACAATGTGAAAATTGACCGCGCGACGAATTTGGATGAGCTTTTGGAAAACAAAGTCGGGCGGCGCACGGTTTTGAATGTTTCGTCTTCGGCTGACGGCGCGGGCAAGCGGGAAGTCATTCTGAAACCGATTAGCACGAACCAGGAAAAGACTTTGCTTTACCGGCAATGGGTTGAAAACAACCGCGCCTATGTCGCGCGAATCAGCAACAACCGGCTCGGTTATGTTCATATTCAAGATATGTCGCAAAATTCGCTGTCGCAGCTCTATATCGATTTGGACGCGCAGAATGAAGCCAAAGAAGGCGTCATCGTTGACATTCGCAACAACAACGGCGGTTTCGTCAATCCGTATGCGATTGACGTTTTATCTCGTCGCGGTTATTTGACTTTCCAGTCGCGCGACCAATGGACGACTCCGGGGCGTTCGGCGCTCGGTCAACGTTCTTTGGAACGCCCGACAATTCTCGTAACCAATCAGCATTCGCTGTCGGACGCGGAAGATTTTACCGAAGGCTATCGCTCCTTGAAACTGGGAAAAGTCGTCGGCGAGCCGACCGCCGGATGGATTGTTTTTACGTCAAACGTTCAGCTTTTCGACGGCACGACTTTTCGCATTCCGTCCACCAGAATTACCGACAATAACGGCAAGAATCTGGAACTGAATCCGCGTCCCGTCGATGTTGCGGTTACCCGTCCAATCGGCGAAACTTCGACGAATCAGGACACTCAACTGCAAGCCGCCGTGCGCGAGCTTTTGGGACAGGTCGGAAGCAAATAAAACGGTTATTTCCTAAAAAAAGGCAGTTCGGGAAAAGCAAAATTAGGAAAGAATAGCCGCAAAAAGGCGCAAAATACGCAAAAAGGAACAGAAGAAAAATCCTTTTTGTGTTTTTTGCGCCTTTTTGCGGCTATCATTTCTTATGCTGAACTGACGGTAAAAAGGAAAATGTAAAAACCAAAGAAAAAAGTGCGGACAAACTTAGTTTGTCCGCACTTTTTTCTTTATTTTAAAATCAATTTTATTGAGATATTTCAGTCATTTGAGCCGCCGGCAAGACAAGCGAATTATCTCCGGCTTGGATTGTTACCGGCGAACTCCAGATGGCATATCCGCTGCCGGTTTTGTGAATGCCGAACAGGTAATAACTGTCAGGTTTGACGCCCTTCATTTGCGCTTTACCGCTCGCGTCGGTTTGAGTTTTATAAACCGTGTGTTTGCCGATTGCCGCCAGCGCTTTGTTTCTCGTATCGCCGTATTTATCGGGATAAAATACCGACAAACCGAAAGCGTTAGTCAAACCTTGCCCGGTTTCGTCGTCGATGTCCGCGTCGCTCAAAATGCTTTCCAAATCCTTATCCAGTAAATAAAATCTTTCGGCTCTGACCGGCTGTGTGCTGCCGCTTCTGGTGGCGACTTTCGCTTCCAGATTAACCGTGCCTTTATCCGGCGGAAGAACGGCTTCGGTCGGCGGCGCAACGCTTGTTACCGTAGTTTGCGACGGCGGCGCGACGGGAACGGAAGACGACGGCGGAACGACGACTTGTCCGGTTTGCGACGGCGGCACGACGATTTGATTCGGCGGAGCTTCCGTGCGAACGCTCGAATTTACACCGTTAATCGGCTGCTGCGAAGCGATTCTGACGTTGATATTCTGCGCGTCGTCATTGCTGTTTCGCATATACGCCAGCAAAATAAACAGCAGCACAACGCCGAGAATTCCGAGCGGTATAAAAATCCACTTCGGAAAGTCGTCTCTTTCTCTCGGAATTTCGCTGACGACGACGTTTCTCTGCACGACCGGCTTGACAAACGGATGACCGCAATTAGCGCACGCGGCTGCCGAAGATGAAACTTCGTGGGCGCATTCGGGACAGATTATTAAAGACATATAAAAAATTTCCTCCAATTCTAGCTGAATTAACATTAGCATTTTTCGCAGAAAAAAAGATACAGGATTTTCGCCTCAAAAGCGATGCGAGATTTTAACGAAATTTCGAGTTTGACGGTCAATTTGAAATTTAATTGACTGATGTTTGTGAGATTCTGCGCTGCTGAATTTACCGATTTCGGGTTGAAATATAGTTTCTGCTTTTGGGTTTTCTTCTTATTTTGGTGTATTGTGGTATTTCCTGATTGTTTTATTTGGAATTCCTGAGAGGCTTAGAGATAGCGAGAATCTCTAAGCCTCTTGTGTTTATAAGGTTCTTATGCGGTCAAGCAGTATAAGTTTATTAGGAAGTTCAATAAAAGATTTTTGCAATAAAATCTTTTTTCTGGACGTTTTTCATTTTTCATAGTATTTTAATAGCTGGTAATTCTCCTGATATGTATCAGGTTGAATTATTGAGGCTTACGGATGTGGGTAGCGTTCGTAAGCCTCTCGTGTTTTTAACGGCGATTTTATTCTCTTCGCGCGCTTAAAATTTGTGACCGACTTAGAGCAGACAACAAACCTTTTGTGCTGCTTCTACCGCATTTCGGTTTAACTTTGTGAAGAACGGCAGATGTCAATAACACTCGCCGTTTAAGTAGGCAAAGTCCATTAAAAATATCAAAAATTACAGAGCAACCGATATTAAGCCATTTAACATCTCAATCTCACATCATTCGATAAATTATAAAAAGCCGGAAGATTAATAGAATTTCTATAATTAAATACGATGCTTTGTTTTTGTCTAATAAAATCACTGGAAATAAATTTATATAATTCTTAACAGGCTTTTAGAACTTCTCAAAATCACCTAAAATATTATGAAATTTTTCTTTGCATCTATTTTTGCGTTTTTTTTTATTGCTCGGATATTTGCCGTTACCGATAGTCTTGACACTATATTAGAACAGCCGAAAAGTGTCTCGCCGTCAATGGCTGGCGAACTCGATTCGACTTTCAATACAACGCTCGATAGCTTTCCGGGAAACGTTCGCACTGCCGTTTTACAGTCGGACGGAAAAATCATCATCGGCGGTTATTTCAGAACCGTGAACGGAGTTCGCCGAAACGGTATTATTCGATTGAATGCGGACAATTCAATTGACTCGAATTTTAATACTAATATTAACGGAACGGTTTTCGCCGTTGCTCAGCAGCCGGATGGCAGAATCGTTATCGGAGGCGCTTTTACTTCGGTTAACGGCGTGAATCGCAATCGGATTGCACGATTGAACGCCGACGGTTCGCTCGATACGAATTTTAATCCGGGAACGGGCGCAGACGGCGCTGTCTATGACGTTATCATTCAGCCGGACGGGAAAATTCTGCTCGGCGGCAGTTTTTACGGGGTGAACTCGGTTAACCGTTTTCTGGTAGCCAGACTCGGCGCAACCGGCTCGGTCGATACGACGTTCAGTTCGCCGTTCACGCCGCCGCTTTTTTTGCCTAATGCGACTTCGCCTCCGCCGGGCATCGTTTATAGTCTCGCCTTACAATCGGACGGCAAGATTTTAACCGCCGGTTTAATCGTTTTGAGCAATAGCGGTTCGACGTTGGTAACGACCCCGATAACTCGTCTGAATGCCGACGGAACATTCGATTCTTCCTTCAACTCCGCCAGTTTCAACAGCAACGCCGTAAAGGTTGTGGTGCAGCCCGATGGTAAAATTCTGCTCGGCGGTTTTTTCACCGGCATCAACGGAGTCAGCCGCAGATTTATCGCCCGACTTAATTCTAACGGCTCGCTCGACGCTTCATTTAATCCGGGAACAGGCGCGAATCTGCCGGTTAATTCGATTTTTCTGAAACCGGACGGCAAAATTTTAATCGGCGGTAGTTTTTCCACATTTAACGGAGAAATCCGCAATAAAATTGCTCAATTAAATGCTGACGGTTCGCTCGATGCGACCTTTACTCCGCCCGTCAGTTTGTTAGGCACGGTTCAAAGCATCGTTTCCACTTCAAGCGGAAAAGTTCTTGCCGTCGGTTCATTTCAAATATTTTCCGGCGCAGCAAACCGCGATTCGATTGCGGTTTTTAACCCGGACGGATCTCTCGACACATCTGCCAATTTTAATACGACGGCAAGCGGCGGCGTGCGTGCGATTTTGACGCAGCCGGATGGAAAAATCATTATCGGCGGGACGTTCGGTCGGGTCAACGGTATCGCTCGCAACCATTTGGCGCGGCTTAATGCGGACGGTTCGCTCGACGAAAGCTTCGGGCTGACTTCGGCGGCGAGCAGCGGGCAGGTCAACTCCATTGTTCGGCAGCCGGATGGTAAAATTCTGGTCGGCGGTCTTTATGTCGGAAGCGGAGATATTAACTCTCTAACTGCCAGCATTGTCAGGCTAAACGCAGACGGCACGCCGGACGCTTCTTTTAGTCAGGGAAACATCCCGACCGGCAGAGGCATTAACGAAATTGCATTGCAGCCTGACGGGAAAATTATCGTTGTTTGGGGTTACCTGCAATCTAACGGATTGCCGATTGGCGGAGTGGCGCGACTCAACCCGGACGGTTCGATTGATGCTTTTTTTAACAGCAGTATTACCGCGCTAATTTTTAATTCCGTTGTCGTTCAACCCGACGGAAAGATTTTACTAGGCGGTCAGTTTAGTTACGGCTTTGTTAACTCCGGCACGAATGCCAATACTTTTTATAACGGCGTAGTTCGCTTGAATCCAGACGGCAGCCAAGATACGGCTTTTGTTCCGGCAACTACTTCGAGCAGCACGAAATTTACAAGTATTTACGCGCTCACATTACAGGCAGATGGCAAAATTTTAATCGGCGGCAGTATTTTCACAGCCGGCAGAACGACTCCGACCGGAGTGGCGCGGCTTAATTCCGACGGCTCGCTCGATGCGGCGTTCGATTCCGGCACAATTTCCAGCACGGTCGATGCAGCGCGGGTTGAAGACATTTTGCCGCTTCCAAACGGTAAAATTTTAATCGGCGGATTATTCGGTAATATCGGAACTGCGGTGCAAAATAATATCGCCCGTCTAAACGCCGACGGCTCGCCGGACAGTTCCTTTAGCGGCGGCACGGACGCCGCCGTTTATGACATCGGCTTGCAAACAGACGGAAAGGTTTTGGTCGGCGGTGATTTTGAAGCGATTAACGGCGTTGCTCGAACATCAATCGCCCGAATTTTGAGCGAGCCGACGATTGCCCGTCGGGTTTTATTCGACTTTGACGGCGACGGTAAATCCGATATAAGCGTCTATCGACCGACAAACGGTATGTGGTATCTATTGAACTCACAAAACGGGTTTTCCGCTACACAGTTTGGACTCTCAACCGACAAAATCGTGCCTGCCGATTATGACGGCGACGGCAAAACCGACATTGCCGTCTGGCGCAGCGGCACCTGGTATCTGCAAAAAAGCGGAGCGGGCTTTGCCTCGGTTCAATTCGGAAGTCCGGGCGACATTCCCGTTCCGGCTGATTATGACGCGGACGGTAAATCCGAACTTGCCGTCTATCGTCCGTCGAACGGCACCTGGTATGTGTTGAACGCGACGACCAATCAATACACCAGCCAGCAATGGGGAGTTTCAACTGATAAGCCTGTGGTCGGTGATTACGACGGTGACGGTAAATCCGATTACGCAGTTTATCGTCCTGAGAACGGAACCTGGTATCTGCTGCGAAGCAGGGACGGATTCACGTCCGTGCAGTGGGGCTTATCAACCGACAAGCCGGTCGTTGGCGATTATGACGGCGACGGCAAAGCCGATACAGCCGTCTATCGCCCGTCGAACGGAACGTGGTATCTGCTCAGAAGCCGCGACGGGTTCTCCTCGGCGCAATTCGGCGAGCCGACGGATTTGCCCACGCCTGCCGATTACGACGGCGACGGTAAAACGGATATTGCAGTATTCAGACTGGATGGCGGTAACTGGTATCAGATGAAAAGCACACAAGGTTTTGGAGCTGTCCAATTTGGAACTAATGGAGATAAATCGGCGCCGAATGCTTTTGTGCCTTAAATAATCCTTTTGCTTCGTGTTTCTGAGGGAAGGATATACTGAAATTGATTCCATTATATCCTTCTCTCATAGTGTTTGAAAAATATCTTTTTTGAAATACTCTTTTAGAAAGTAGGATTTGAGCAGTTAAGACACGCCATTTTATAAAACTGCTTAAAAATATTTGGAGCCGGTGAACGGATTTGAACCGCCGACCTGATGATTACAAATCAACTGCTCTACCAACTGAGCTACACCGGCTTTTTCGGATTACTCGTCAAAGTAACCGCAAGCGAAAATACTACAAAATCAAATTATTTTCTGCAAGCCGGATATTTAAATACCTTTGTAAAACATCAAAAATAATTGTTGACGATTGTTTAATCAAAAGGTTACGATAGTAATTGCCCGAACGAAGGGTTTGTGTTCATTTCATTTAAAACCGCTCCCACTTTTTTATATCTGAAATCTTAAAACCAAATACGCAAGGAGAAAAACGTGAGTTTTCAAAAGTTTTATCGAAGTATTTTCGGAATGCTGTTCTTAGTTCTTTTCGCGTCTGTGTCAAACAGTTTGGCGCAGAAACCGACGCCGACGCCGACCTTGAATGTTATGAGGGACAAAAGGGAAATGCCCGTCGCCTCCGGTAATAATTTGTATTGTGCAGGCTTTGTCGAAACCAATGCGGTTGACACGGGCAGCAAAATCCTCGGTGCGGAAAACGAGCAGGAACATTTTATTTATTCACAGGGCGACAATGTTTTTATCAGCCTCGGCGCAAATCGCGGCGTCAAAGTCGGCGATAGATTTGCCGTCATTCGCCCGCGCGGACGTGTCGATTCGCGCTGGTCGAAAAAGAGAAATCTCGGTTTTTACGTGCAGGAAGTCGGCAGCCTCGAAGTTATTAAAGTGAAAGCCGACGTTTCCGTGGCGCGGATCAGTAATTCCTGCGACAATTTTTTGCTCGGCGATTTGCTTCAGCCGACTGCTTCGCGCACAAGTCCCGTATCCGCGCAGAGACCCGCGTTAGACGTTTTCGGCGAGTCTTCGGGCAAAAGTTCCGGCAGAATTTTTATGGCGCGGGATAACCAGGAACTGCTCACGCGCGAGCAAATCGTTTATATCGATTTGGGCGCGGAAGACAATGTCAAAGTCGGCGATTATTTGACCGTCTATCGCTCGCTCGGCAAAGGAAATTTGTTTGATAAATCAATACACGAATCGGTCAGCGCACGCGACGAAGGTTTTCAAAGCGATCGGTATCGCGGCGGGAAATTTTCCAATCAAGCGCCGCGCAAATCGGGCGGAACAGCCGAAGGGCGTGTAGTTACAACCGAAGACGCGAAAGAAGGTCGTCCCGCAGGTTTGCGAAAAGCCGTGGGCGAACTCGTGATTTTGAATGTCAAACAGAGAACCGCAACGGCAGTCATCACGCGCACCGTTCAAGAGATTCACACCGGCGACAGCGTCGAGATTCAGTAAAACGAATTACGACATTTCAAAAAAACGGATTACATATACGCTTTCCGCGCATTTGTAATCCGTTTTTTTGTTTAGTCTTATGTTTTAGCTTCCGATTTTATTTTATTCGTTTCCTGACTTGCCGCAAATACCATTTCTTTTAGTGATTCACGTTTTTTATTTTCGACGAAAAAGTATTTGAAGTAATCAAACATTGACCAGCAAGCCGCAACGACTGAAATCCATAACGCGCCGCGTCCGACCAGATAGCCGAACACGCGCCAGTCGTCGGTGGTCAAAGCAAAACTGAAAAGATGCGCGAAAGCCGTCTGAACTTCCGCGACCGCCCAGAAGCGAAACGTCGGCAGTTCCCACCCGAAATTCGACACGGGCGGATTGCCGTTCGCGCCTGCAATCAATAAAGCGACGATTGCCGTGCATTGCGCCCACATCTTTATTTTGCCAACCGTTTGCGCCTCAATAATGATGCCTTCGGCGGCGGCAACCGAACGCAAGCCGGTAACAACGAATTCTCTGCCTAAAATGATAACGACCGTCCAGGCGGGCGCGAGATGTTTTTCGACCAGCACAATCAAAGCGGCTGAGACGAGCAGTTTGTCGGCAATCGGGTCAAGAAGTTTGCCGAGATTGGAAACTTGATTGCGGCGGCGGGCGAGGTGTCCATCGAGAATGTCCGTCAAAGATGCGGCAAGAAAAATGCCGATAGCCAGCGCATAACTGCTAATGCCGAACCACTGTTCCGCGATGGGCGTCAGAAGGACAACCACCAGAAGCGGAACGATAATAATTCTAGCAAGAGTAAGATAATTCGGTAGATTCACAAAATTTATGAAAACCCTTTGTTTCTGAATTAAGTTTAGGTTTCTATAATAAATCGTGTCAAGAAACGAACAAGATTTTGTAAGAAGAATCTAAGGCGAAAAAGGCGAAAAGTCTCGAAGGAAACTTTTCGCCTTTTGATTTAACCGAATACGAAAATTCTATGGCTGCATAAAGCCGAGATTATTGGTCGGGAAATTGCCGATATTTGGAAAGACAATCGGCATATCGGCATCCGACAAACCATACCAACGCGCCAGAGTCGCCGCGTATTGCTCGACCGAAGTCGTCGGAATCCAGCGTCCGCGGGCGCTCGTGCCGCTGTCGGCGTCGTCCGGTCCGTTCATTGTCAAAGTCGGAAACGGCGTTCCGTTGGAAGTATTGACGCCGTAGAAATTGCTGCCTGAAACCGCGCCGCCGATGACGAACATATGATTTGCCCAGGCGTGGTCTGAACCGGCGGTCGCGCCCGTGCCAGCCGGATTAAACGTTCTGGCAAAATCCGACATCGTGAAAGTCGTAACGTTATTTGAAACGCCCTGGACGCCCATTTCATCGTAAAAGGCGCGAATCGCCTGGCTCATCTGCGACAACAAAGTACCTTGTCCGGCGATTTGACTGTTATGCGTGTCGAAACTTCCGATTTGGACGTAGAAGATTTGGCGATTAACGCTCAAATCCGTGCGTTTTTTTATCAAACGGGCAACTTGTTTGAGTTGATTGCCGATTGATGTGTTGGGAAACGTAACCGTAACTTCCTGAAAAGTAGATAACGCTTGGTTTGCCTGAATTGCCTGGTCGGTAATGTGGCTTGCCGCCTTGATATATTCCGAGCTTAAATCTTGCGCCCGCAATTGATTAAACGCGGAAAGTCTGGCTTGCGAAGCGGCGGTCGTATTAAAACCCGCGGGGCTTAAAACGCTGCTCAGAGACGTTGTGGCGCTGGCGATTGCCAGCGGCAGAGTGCTTTGTCCGGCGGTAAAAAGCTGCGCTCCGTTGATTGAAGTAATCATCGGAACAAGACCGTTCGGATTGTCGGGTAGCGTCCGGCGGTCGGAAATTCTTCCAGCCCAGCCGGTAAAAGAATTTTGGTCGGAACGTCCCGATTGATACTGCGAGACCTGGTCGGAATGCGAAAACAGTTGAAACGGTCTGGGAACCGAATTGGCTTGATACTGCGCTCTGGTCATCGGTTTGACGAGCGTTCCGGTGTTGGTCACAATCGCCATTTTCCCCTGCGCCCAAAGCTCGTGAATACCGTTGTTGATTCCGCCGGTTACCGTTCCTAAATTCTGATTCAAACCGTAGCTCAAATTATTCATTCGCGGAACGGTTATCGGCAAAAGAGCATTTTGCGCGATTGCCAAACCTGCCGCGCCGCGCACATTTGAATACGACGAGTAATTGCTCAAACTCGCGTCGTTGTGAATCGGAATAACCACATTGTTGCCGTCGCTTCCGCCCTGCATAAAAACACAGACCAAAGCACGATAATCTCCCGGCACGCTCGGCGCGTAGCTGTCATCGACCGTCTGCGCCAGAACGCTCATCATACCGAAATGCTGAACCTGCGTGGCAATCGCCGCCATACCGAGAGCGCAGCCTGATTTCGTCAAAAATTCCCGTCTTGATGTTTTCATAATTTTTTACCTCTGCACCTGATATTGCGACGAACTCGCTACCAAATAAATTGCCGTCCGCGCGCGTGTCTGCGGGTCTGTGCTGGCGACGGCTTGCACCGCCGTCAAAATCGTACTCTTCATCTGCGCCGACATCGTGCCGTGCAGCAGCTTTGTGTTGAGCGCGTCAACCAGTTGGTTGCTGCTCGTATCCGCCGCCGCCAATGCCTGCATTTCCGTCAAATCAATCGAAGTGCCGGTCAAGGAATTTGCGCCGGTGGCGATGCGACTAAATGCAATATTATTAACAAAATTAGCGCGGGCAATCGCCGTTCCGGTATTCATAATGCCGAATTCCGGTCCGTTCAAAGCCGTTCCCGGAATGACATAATCGGGCGTGTAATAATTAAAGACCGTCGGCGCGACAAAAGCGCTCTGACCCATCGGCGAAGTTATTTGATTGACCCAGCCGTCGCTCTGCGTCGTTCCGTCAAACGAGCGAACATTAAACTGCCGGTAAAGATTGGTCGCTAATTGGACAGGCTCGCGCAGCTTGCCGTATTTCGGGTCGGTTTTGACGTTACCGCGTGCTTCGGGGTCGAGCAGAATCGTTTTGATGACCGCTTTCATATCGCCTCTGACACCCGAACCGTTGTTATTGAAAACCGCCGCGACGCGCCCGACATAAGCCGGTGTCGGGTCGCTCGTTACCAGATGTTGAATTAAAAAACGACTGACGAAAGGCGCGACGTTCGGATGATTAAATATATTGTCCAAAGCCTGCGTCATATCTGTCGCGCCGTTCTGACCGGCAGGAAGTGTCGGATTTATGGCATTCGGATAAGCCAGCAAGGTTTTTGTCGTCGTGTCGTGGTTGTTTTGATTCAAAAGCAGCGGGTCTTTAAAGTTCACCGCGCCAAGCGTTCGATTTGGACAAGTTGCGCCGGTCACTTCGCAAAAACCCCAGCCGGTAAAAACCTTCGTAAAATTATTTACCGTATTTTGGTCGTAGGTCGGAATCGGGTTGCCGCTGCCGTCAAGCTGTAAAGTGCCGTCTTGATTGAGCATAAACAAGCCGACATTGAAAAGCTGCAAAATTTCGCGGGCGTAGTTTTCGT
Source organism: uncultured Pyrinomonadaceae bacterium (assembly GCA_964235785.1). Taxonomy (GTDB): domain Bacteria; phylum Acidobacteriota; class Blastocatellia; order Pyrinomonadales; family Pyrinomonadaceae. The sequence continues at coordinate 218,789 of CAXSBF010000006.1, forward strand.
TCGGACTATTTTTCGTGCTGCGAGCCATATCCAGATAATCGCCCATTCCCGGATTCAGCGACATATCGGTCATCAAATCTCGATAATTGCCGAAAGAGTTTTTTGATAAAAGCTGATGATAAGCAAACATATGGCTTGCCTGCTGAATATCCGCGCCGGAAATTACCCAAAGCTGGCTGAGCGCCCAGGCAATGCGATGCCGAAGCTGGGCGTCGCCGTAAAACGCCTCTTTGAAAAACCAATTCTGCACCGTATACATCCCGTAATAATCACGAACGCAGGTAGCAGGCGAACCCACAGGACAACCCGTTCCAGCGTCGCTCGACTTTAAAACAAGATTCGGATAAGGCTCCGTTGGATAGGGCGCGTCGAATTGCGTGTTAAGCCAATTCCTGAGTCCGAGACGACGAATTCTTTGGTCTAAAGCAAAGGTCGGACCGAAAGTCGCCTGCTCTAAAAAACGGGTACGGTCGGCGGAATAAAAATAACCGACGTAATCCGGGCTTTTAGTGATTTCAGATTTATTGGTTTGCGCTGATGAAGTCGGAGTTTCATCCAGAGTTATCCTGCCGAGCTTGCCGATTCCGAGACGCAGGCTATTGCTCGCAAGTCCGCGCCAGGACAGGCTCACCAAAACATCGCCCCTAAATTTGGGCTGCTCCCAAAAACCGAGTTCGTCCGTTAGCCGAACGGTCAGCGCGTAGACGCCTGTTTGTCCTTTGACCGGAGAAACGTCTAGAACGGGAAAGCGATATTGCCTGCCTTTGTTGTCTTCGACATTGACGCGAAAAGCATTCGCGCCTTCGTCCGGCATCAAATCCAGATTGGTTACGAAAAGCAAAATTTTTGAATTTGCGGCAAATGCTCCGCTTTTTGTTTTCGGTAAACTTATCCGCCCCGAAGCGTCGGCTGTTGCGGCGAGCGCGCGGTCCGAACCCGTTTCACTCAGCAAAACCGGAATCGGCGAATCCGGATTCGGGTCTTCTTCTTGCGCCAAAGCCGGAAACATCAACAGGAAAATTACCAAACCCGCGCCGAGAATCTGCAGCCAAAAGCCGGATTTTCTGCCTCTCATATCCTTTCCTCCTCAGAGTTCCTTTGTTAAAATCGTGTGTCTTTATTATTTGAAAGCAAAATTAGCGACAGGTAGGATATAGCCGTTAATCATTGTTTTGCATATTCATTTATAAAAGATTTTTCTAAAAAAAACAAGTTGTTTTCAATATTTTCAATTGCTCGAACGAAAAATAAAAACAGTTCCTAATTTTAATTAGATGAGACGCGACGCTTTTTAGCCGAAGAAATGTAAAAATAATTTATGCCGAAAACGATTTTTCTCGACACGCCTGCAAATTTCAGCTTTAAATATACAATCAACAGTCACGGCTGGCGAGAGCTTTCGCCGTTTGAATCGGACGAGGAAAACCGGCGTTTGAGCTATGTTTTTACGGACGGAAAATCAAAAAATCCGGTTTCGGCAAATATCGAAGAAGCCGACGGAAAATTGAAAATAGAAATCGCGGACGGGAAAATAAACAAAAAATTTGAAGAGAAAATTCTGCGCGACGCGCGGCATATCTTGCGGCTCGACGAGGATTTGAGCGAGTTTTATAAAATCACAAAAACCGAAAAACAGCTTGCCTGGATTTCCAAACAAAATGCCGGCAGACTTCTGCGGTCGCCGACGGTTTTTGAAGATTTGGTCAAAACCATCTGCACGACGAATTGTTCCTGGGTTTTGACCAGGAAAATGGCGGTGAATTTAACGGAAAAACTCGGCGAAAAAACCAAAGACGGCAAATCCGCCTTTCCGACCCCCGAAGCGATGGCAAATGTTTCGGTCGAATTTTACAAAAACGAAATTCGCGCCGGGTATCGCTCCGCATATTTTGCCGAGTTAGCCGAAAAAGTCGCAAGCGGCAAAATAAATCCGGAAAGCTGGCTCAAAACGGATTTACCGACCAAAGAATTGAAAAGGGAAATAAAACAAATAAAAGGCGTCGGCGATTACGCGGCGGAGAATCTGTTAAAACTCGTCGGACATTACGACGGTCTCGCGCTCGATTCGTGGCTGCGGGCGCAGTTTTACCGAAAACATAACAACGAAACAGTTTGCGCTGACAAGGAAATCGAAAATTTCTACGAAAAATTCGGCTCGTGGCGCGGGCTGGCGATTTGGTGCGATATGACGGAAAGGTGGTTTGCCTGAAAGTCTGAAAAATTTTAGCTTTGTATAAAACCTTTATCTATGACAATCGGGAATTGAAACTAGAAAATCTTTGCGGAACTTTACGTCAGTTTTGCGTTCCTTAGCTTGTTAAATCAGAAACGACAAGCCCCGAAAAGTCTAAAGTTTTTCGACTTTTTTGCCATCGCTTGCATCTGAATAATTTAGCGTAGTAGAGTCTGCTTAGAAAATTCAATTAGGAGTGAGAAAATGAAAAAATCATTAAACGGATTGTTCGTCGGCTTGTTTGCATTGTTTGCAATTTTGTTTGTCGCCGGTGAAGCCGCCGCCCAGCGCCGCATTATCGTCAGACCGCGACCGGTCGTCGTCGTCCGCGAGCCGGCGGTGAAAAGGAAAACGGTTTATGTAAATGCGGAAAAGGCGAATGTCGACACGATTATCAAGCGCGTCGAGGAAAACATGGACGATTTTGTCGGATTGTTTAATAAATCATTGGATAACAGTCGGTTGAACGGAACAAATCGTGAAGATTATATGAACAAACGCGCTCACGATCTGGAATCGGCGACCGACGAACTGCGGCGCGAGTTCGACCGACGCGATTCCTGGGCGGAAAACAAAGATGAAGTTCGCAAATGCTTAAATATCGCCGCCGACATCAATACGACGATGAAAAACCGTAAATTCGGCGCGGCAACCGAAGAAAAATGGGCAAGAGTGCGAAACGAACTCAATAATTTAGCCGTCGCCTACAATTTGCCGAAAATTGGTTCAGGAGCGTATAAATAATTTTTTGAATAAACTCGGGAAACAAGAGGCTGAGTAAATTTACTCAGCCTCTTGTTTTTAGAAACCCTTTTACTTCCACTTTTAAGTTTGATGAGGCGAATTTGCTTTTAGAAACAAATTCGCCACAGAGCGGACGGCACGGAATCTTTCACTGAAACGCATTAAGTATTTGTTAGTAATGTGTTTATTGGTTTGACGGTATTTGGCATATCTATTGCCAATAGTTTCAGCGTGGACGAAAGGAAAGTTTGGAAAGGGTTTTCAAGGGATAAGAAAAGAGTAAATTTTTCTTTCGTCCAATAAAAATTTTGAATATAAAACAGGAGAAAGATAATGAAACAAAAATTAGGAATTTTTACCGCTTTGATTTTGACTCTGGTAATTGCCGGTTCGACTTTCGCGGCAAATTTTCAAGCAACCACGCAGAATAATATGGCTGCAACAAAGTCAACCAAAACAAAAAAAGCCGTCAAGCCGAAAAAGCATAAAAAGTCACACAAAACGACGAAAAAAGCCGTGACGAAAAAAGCTGCCGCGACGACACCGCCGAGTAAATAAGAAACAGCGAGATTTTGTTTGAAAACGGGCGAAATATAAACTTTTGACGAGCAAAACGAGAGTTGATTTTCTCCTCCATGAAAACAGGGCGTAACTTTTAGGCAAAAGTTGCGCCTTGTTCTTTTGAAAAAGGTGAAAGTGAAATCGGAAAAAATTGACCAAATTTTTCTGTGGCTGGTTTTAGCCGGCGGCTTTTTGTCGCTTTTGCTCTATGGATTGTCCGGCTTTTTTGCCAAACCGACAGTCGAAACGATTACGACTCACTCGGCAAACATAAATTCCAACGCTAATACGACGGAAATCAAATTCGGAAATAACAACTCGAAATAATCGTTTGTTTTTCCGTAAAAAACAGTCTTAACCTAAATTAATTCCAAATCTTTCCGCCATTCGGTAGAGCGTCCGGCGGTCAATACCGATAATTTCCGCCGCTCTGGTGCGATTACCGTTTGTTTTTTCCAAAACGTGAAGTAAATAACGCTTTTCGAGTTCATCGAGATAAGGCAAATCGGCGTAAAGTTCCGACAAATGAAAAGCTGAAGCCGCGTTCTTGAATTTTTCAGAAAGTAACTTAACGGGCAAATCTTCGGCTAAAATTTCGTTGCCGCGCGCGCGGAGCGCGGCGTATTCAACCGTCGCTTCCAGTTCGCGCACGTTGCCCTTCCACTCATAAATCGTCAATGTTTTCAAGGCGTTTTCGGAAAAACGCAAGTTCTCTTTGCCCGAATTTTTCCGCGCCTTTTGGAGAAATTTTTCTACCAGAGCGGGAATATCCGTCGCTCTCTCACGAAGCGGCGGAACGTGCAAGGTAACCACGCTAAGACGATAAAATAAGTCCTCGCGGAAAATTCCGTTCTTTACTTCTTCTTCCAAATTTCGATTGGTCGCCGCAATAATCCGCGCGTCAACCGTTCGGGTTTGAGTCGAGCCGACGCGCCTGATTTCGCCTTCCTGCAAAGCACGCAGAAGTTTGACCTGCATTGCTAAACTGGTTTCGCCGATTTCGTCAAGGAACAAACTTCCGCCTTCGGCTTCTTCCCAGAGTCCGCGCCGGTCGGCATTTGCGCCGGTAAACGAACCTTTCGTATGTCCGAAAAGTTCGGCTTCCAGCAGCGATTCAGTCAGCGCTCCGCAATTAACGGCGACAAAAGACTTGTCTTTTCTCGGAGAATTTTGATGAATGGAACGAGCCACTAATTCTTTTCCCGTGCCGGATTCGCCCAAAATTAAAACGGTTGAACGAGTCGGCGCGACGCGAGCGATTTCTTTGTAAAGTTCAATCATCGCGGGTGCGCTTCCGACCATCGCGCCGGAAGTAAAATTGGGCGGCGAGGTTTCTTTTCTATTCGGCGTCTGCTCAAGAGCGCGTCGCGTCGTCGCTAAAATCTCGTCAACTTTGAACGGCTTCGAGATAAAATCCCAAGCGCCTTCGCGTGTCGCTTCGACTGCGGTTTCGAGCGAACCGAAACCCGTCACCAGAATCACGGGCGATTTTCCCCGAAGACGCTGCAGCAAATCCAGCCCGGAAAGGCTTGCTTCGAGATTGATGTCGCTGATAACCAAATCGAATTTTTCCCGGTTGGATAAAATCAAAGCCTTTTCAGGCGTGTTTGCCGTTTCAATTCGCCAATCGTCGCTCGACAGAATTTCCTCCAACAATTCGCACGAAGCCTTATCATCGTCAACCACGAGAATTTTTTTCATAAACTTAGCTAATCATAATTCAAATCGTTTCCGTAAAAAATAAAAAAAGCGGTGTTTCGCAAAAAACACCGCTTCAGATACGCCTGTGAACTCGATTGCTAAAAGATTCCGAGAAATTTCTTACGTTTTTTCTTTCCGCCGGCGGTTGTGTTTTTGGCGGTCGTTTTCGCTTCTTTGCGTTTTTTCGCGGCTTCCATTTTGGCTTGGTCGCGTTTTTCTTTGGCTTCCTTTTTTTCGGCGGCGGTTTGCTTTGCGGCGGTTTGTTTTTTAGACGCAGCTGAATTCGTCTGATATGGATTTAACTCTCTGCCGAAAGCTAAAACGTTTCCACCGACCGAAAGCGCGGCTAACATAGCTATCAAAAACAATTTTTTCTTCATAAATTCCTTCTCCTTATTTTATATAACGGTTATTTATCCGAATGTTTCGTTTATTGTCGGGGCAATGTTCGTGCCAATGTAAAATGCTGTGAAATCAAGAGTTTAAGCAAAGTCCGAGAAGAGTTGATCGAGGCGGAATTGCATTTGCCGGCAAAAATGCCACACGATGCGGCGGAGAAATCGCGGCGATTTTTGAAAAAACCGTTCGTCTGAAATTAAATTTTCTTAAAAAGCAATTTAACGCGAGTGCCTCGTCCGACCTGGCTTTCCACTTTAATTTCAGCCGCGTGATTCTGCATAATTTGTTTGACGACGACTAAGCCCAAACCCGTTCCGCGCCCGCGTTCCTTCGTTGTAAAAAGCGGTTGAAATATCTGACCGGAAACCTTTTCGCTCATTCCGACTCCGTTATCTGTAAATTCCACTAAAACCTCTTCGCGCTCGAACGAAGTCGAAACCTTCAGCTTTCCGCCCGCAGGCATTGCGTCGAGCGCATTTTTGACGAGATTCAAAAAAACCTGCTGGAGTCGTTCGGCGTCGCCCGAAATATCCGGTAAATTTTCGTCCAAATTCGTTTCCAGCCGGACGCGGGATTCCTGCAAAGTCGGCTCGACCGCATCGAAAATTTTACTCAAAACTTCATTCAGATTTATTTCCCGGTGTTCGGTCGCGCCGAAGCGCGTCCGGTCGAGCATTTCCCGAACAATGTTTTCGATACGCTGGATTTGCGCTGTAATCGTTTCGAGGCGATTCGCTTCCTTTGAGTTTTCCGGCAAACTCGCCCGCAGCAGTTGAGCGTGTCCGCTGATTAAATTCAGCGGCGTGCCGACTTCGTGAGCAAATTCGGCGGCGGTTTGTCCGGTCGCGGCAAGTCTCTCCATCTCGCTCATTTGTCTGGCGGCGCGAAAAAGTTCGAGATTGGCAATTTCGAGTTGTTCGTTTTTATGCTGCAGCTCAAAAGTCGCTTCGCGCACTTTTTCCTGCAAAATTTCGTTTTGTTTTTCGCGCTCAGAGGTCATTTCGCGGATTTGCCCAATCATCGAATTAAAATCATTGGAGAGTCTTCCAAATTCATCATCTCTTTCCCTGTCAACAACTTCGACTGACAAATTTCCCGTCTTTGCCTTATCGATCGCCAAAAGCAATTTTTCAAGCGGAAGATAAACAAGCCTCTGAAACAGCAGATAAAAAGCGGCGGTCATCAAAACGATTGTCGCCAGCGCAATCCACGACAAATTTAATAAATACTGAAAAGCGATTGACGAAATCGTATCGAGCCTTTGCAGAACTTCGACTGCGCCGTCAACCCGATTTTTGATGACAATCGGCGCAAAAACACGAAAAAGCGAATCGTCCGTTTCAGCCTGCTGCGGGTTGACAATCTCCGAAGCCAAACCTTTTTGTAAAGCCTTGATTGTTTCCGCGGAAATTTCTTCGGGCGGCAAACTTTCGTCGGAAGCCGCCGCTTCGACAAAATTTCCCGCGTTCAATTTCCAAACTCGAACGGACAGCAAATTCGGGCGCGAACCGCTGACCAGATTGGTCAGTCGCTGCAAATCGTTTTGGTCGATTTGTTCGGGAAACAGCGAAAGATGTTCCGCCAGATTGTCGGCTTCGAGTTGGGCAAGCTGTTTTTGTTCGTCACGAACTTGTTTGGCAACCCGGGCGCTGATTAAAAGCAGCGCAACCACTAATATAACGAGTGCGACTGCCGAAGCTAAAAGCGCTGTTTTTAGATGGAGCTTTAGCGATTTCATAAAAGAAAACTAATTATAATCAATTTTTCCGCACAGCGATTAGACTTATTTTTCAAACGCGCAATCCGCTTTATTTTTCTTTTGACGCGCGATGAAAAGTTTCCGCCGAATTTTTTAAGCAATATATGTTCCGTTTTCAAAAAAAACAGTTTTTTTCATCTTTGCCCTTTCCGCCTTTTTTTTCTAACATAAATTTATATGGACGAAATTGAAGATTTCTCTGAAAAAATCGGTGAAGCCGAACTCGGCGACACGCAAATGCAAATCCCTTCGGAACTTCCGGTTCTGCCTTTGCGCGACATTGTAATTTATCCGTTTATGATTGTTCCGCTCTTTGTTTCGCGCGATAAATCAATCCGCGCGGTTGACGAAGCGTTGAGCCGGAATCGAATGATTATGCTTGTCTCGCAAAAAGACGTGGACAGGGAAGAGCCGGCGCAGGAAGACCTCTTTAAAGTCGGCACGGTCGCCGTGATTATGCGAATGCTGAAAATGCCCGACGGAAGAATTCGTATTTTGATTCAGGGACTTTCCCGCGCCCGCATTGATTCGATTGCCGCAGGCAACGATTATGTCAGAGCAAATATTACGCCGATTCCCGAACCGACTGCGCCGACTAATTCTCTGGAAGTCGAAGCATTGTTGCGTAATGTTCGCTCTTCGATGGAACGCGCCGCTAATCTCGGCAAAAACATCTCGCCGGAAGTAATGGCGATTATTTCCAATCTCGAAGATGCCGGAAGATTGGCTGATTTATCCGCGTCGAATCTCGAATTGAAGGTCGAAGACGCGCAGAGCGTTTTAGATATGTTTGACCCGGTGATGCGTCTGCGGCGCGTCAACGAACTGCTTTCTAAAGAAATTGACGTGCTGACCGTTCAACAGGAAATCAACACGCAAGCCCGTGCCGATATTGACCGCTCGCAGCGCGAATACTTTTTGCGGCAGCAGTTAAAAGCGATTCAATCGGAACTCGGCGAAGGCAACGAACTTTTCGAGGAAATCGAACAATACCGCGACAAAATCCTAAAAGTGAAAATGCCGCAAACGGCTGAAGAGGAAGCGCTCAGACAACTGAAAAAACTCGAAAGAATGCACCCGGACACCGCCGAAACCGCTACCTTAAGGAATTGGCTGGACATTATGACCGAGCTGCCCTGGTCGAAAACTTCCAAAGACAATCTCAATCTGAAAAAAGCCGAAAAAATTCTCGACGAAGACCATTACGGACTTGAGCGCGTTAAGGAACGAATCGTTGAAGCGCTGGCAATTCGCAAATTGAAGCACAAACCGAAAGGTTCTATTTTATGTCTTGTCGGACCGCCGGGCGTCGGTAAAACCAGCCTGGGACGCTCGATTGCCCGCGCTTTGAATCGTAAATTCGTGCGCCTTTCCTTGGGCGGACTCCACGACGAAGCGGAAATTCGCGGTCATCGCAGAACCTATGTCGGCGCGATGCCGGGCAGAATTATTCAGGCGATTCAACAGGCTGAGACGAACAATCCGCTGATTATGCTCGACGAAATCGATAAAGTGGGCGCGGATTTTCGCGGCGATCCTAGTTCTGCGCTTCTGGAAGTTCTCGACCCCGAACAAAATTCGACGTTTCGGGATAATTACTTGGGCGTGGTTTTCGATTTGTCGAATGTAATGTTTATGACGACGGCGAATGTTTTAGACACGATTCAGCCGCCTCTGCGCGACCGGATGGAAATAATTTTTCTTTCGGGTTACACCGAAGAAGAAAAATTAGAAATCGCCAAACGCCATCTGCTTCCGAAACAAATCGATGAAAACGGACTGGAAAAAACGGACGTAAAATTCGAGCGCGGCGCACTGGCAAAAATTATCGGCGAATACACGCAGGAAGCGGGGCTTCGACAATTGGAAAGGGAAATCGGGAAGGTTTGCCGCAAGATTGCCAGAAAAAAAGCCGAACTCGAAGACGAATTTGAAGCGGTTAGAGTATCCGCGCAAAGTATCAAAGGTTATTTACGTTCGCCGAAGATTTTCCCCGAAGAAGCATTGAAAAAAGACGAAATCGGAATTGTTACCGGCTTGGCGTGGACAGCCGTCGGCGGCGATATTTTATTTATCGAAGCTCTTAAAACCAAAGGCAAAGGCAAATTAACTTTAACCGGACAACTCGGCGAAGTGATGCAGGAATCGGCGCAAGCCGCATTTTCGTTTGCCAAAGCCAGAGCGAGCGAACTCGGCATTGACGAAGACGCTTTTGAAAAATACGACATTCACGTTCACCTTCCCGAAGGGGCGATTCCGAAGGACGGTCCGAGTGCCGGAATTACGATGGCGACGGCGATTGTTTCGGTTTTGTCGCAGCGCGCAGTGCGAAAAGATTTTGCAATGACGGGCGAAATTACCTTGAGAGGCAACGTCTTGCCCGTCGGCGGAGTCAAAGAAAAACTATTGGCAGCGCGGCGTGCAAAGATAAAGACAGTCATTCTGCCCGCGCCGAACGAGCGCGATTTGGAAGATTTATCTCAGGAAGTTCGGGACGATTTGACATTTATATTCGTGGAAAACGTCCGCGAAGTTTTCCGCCTGGCGCTGCGAGATAAAACACCGATTGAGAAGTCGAAAACACGCGCGGCAAAACAGTTGTCATAAGCAAAATTGATGTAAATCATAAGTTTTATCGGAAATTAACATCCAAGCCAGCTTTTATGGGCTTCGTATTTGTTGACATTCAGCTTTTCGCGTGTTACTTTTAAGAGGTTTTTTATTCAAAAACTCAAAACAAGCGGCAAAAAAAGCAACTTTTTCGACTGCTGGGGCGTTTAATAATAGATGCCAGCGAATTTCAAGTCGTTTTGCCGGTTCGCCCTAACCCCGAAAAGAATTTCAATAAGGAGTATAGACGAAATTGATTAAATCACGCCTTTTTAAGGTTTTTAATATAACCGCAATTTTATTTTTCATATCCAACGCCTTTGTTTTTGGACAAGTTACCAGTTCGAGCGCGAGCGGACGCGACGCCGGCAAAACGCCGGAAGTCGTGCAGAGCGAAGCGCGTTTTAACCAAATTACCAGCGAGGTCGGCGACCACTTCAAAAAGGGTTTGTTTCATCTGCAGGATAACCGCCGCCCGAACGCCCGCGAGGAATTCGATAAAACGATTGAAGTTTTTCTATTGTCGAACGTCAATGTTCAGAACAATCAAAAACTGCGCGAATGCTACAGTCAACTGACCGAAACGATTTACCGAATGGAATTTCCGACGGGCAATCAGCCGCCGAACATCAGAAGTCTTTCGGCAACGTGCGGTTGGAATATCGCCAATGATTTAGCGGACAAAATTGCTAAAATCGTCCAAACCGCTCCGAGCATTCCGACAGACACCACCACAGTTGCTTCTGCTAACAACGGTAATCAAACCACTACAATTCAAGGATTTACCGAACAGAAATTTGAAGTTTCGCCGCTTGACGAGTTGGCGAAGCTCGAATTAACGCCGGAAGAAAAGCAAGTCGAAAGTAATCCGATTGCCGAGCAGCAGTATCAATACATTCAAGTCGCCGTCGCCAACAAATCACTCGGATTCAGCTTTCAGGTTCATCCGATGATTCAGCAGTTCGTCAATTATTATCAGGGACGCGGACGCGCGACGATGGAAACCGGACTGTATCGTTCGGGAATGTTTATGGCGATGGCTCGCCGAATTTTTAGAGAAGAAGGCGTGCCGGTCAACGTCGCCTGGCTCGGACAAGTCGAAAGCGCTTGGAAACCGGCAGCTTTGTCGTGGGCTTCGGCATCTGGTCTCTGGCAATTTATTCCGGGAACGGGTGTTCGCTTCGGACTTCGCCGCACGGCGCAACTGGACGAGCGCAACAGTTTTGAAAAAGCAACCCACGCTTCGGCTCAATATCTGAAATTCCTTGCAAATCGCTACGGCGGAAATTGGGAATTAGCAATGGCGGCTTATAATTCGGGCGAAGGCAATGTCGACCGCGCGATTCGTCGCGCCGGTGTCGCAAATTTCTGGATCGCTTATCCGTATCTGCCGCAGGAAACGCGCAATTACGTGCCGAACATTCTGGCGACGATTTTGATTGCCAACAATCCGAATCAATATGGGTTCGGTCACGTCCGTCCCGCCGCGCCGCTTCAGTATGACCGGATTCGCGTTCCGCCTTCGACGAATTTGAGTCTTTTGGCGCAGGCTTCCGATACGAGCGTCGAGTATTTGCGTTATCTTAACCCGGAACTTCGCTCGAATGTGTCGCCGGCTGAACCCTATATCATTAACGTTCCAGCCGGAAAAGCCAACGAAGTCGTCGCTGTGTTCAAAAAACTACCCGCGTCAAATCGCAATGCGGTGGCTGTTACGAAAACGGCGGCAGGTGAAACCTGGCAGAATATCGCTAATCGCACAGGCGTCAGCGTTGAACAATTGCAGGCGGCAAACGCCGGCGCGGTTGTTCCAAAAGGAAAAGTCGTTATTCCAAACGGCAACGGCGTGAGACAAACAAGCTATGTTCGCCCGACGACGCAACTTAGCATGCCGCAGACCGCAGGAATACGAACGGTCAAAGCGCAAAATGGCGATACAGTGGCTAAACTCGCGCAGAGATACGGCGCTTCAGCGGTTGAGGTTGCTAAATACAACGGCTTATTTGTTACTTCGTCTTTGTCCGCCGGACGCGAAGTCAAACTTCCGTAACGAAAACGGATTTTGAAACGGTATTTTAATCAAATAAAAACAGCTTGGATATTTTTATATCCAAGCTGTTTTTATTTTGAATTGATTGGGAAATAAATCTCCTAAAATTACGGCGTTTTCACAGGTTGGAGCTTTTCATCAAAGAAATTTATTACCTTTGTCCAGGCGTCTTTCGCGGCTTCCTCGTCATAGACTTCCGGTCGCGTGTCGTTGAAAAATGCGTGGTCGGCTTCATATTTTACAGACTCAATCGGTAAAATATTTTCCTTCGCAATTCTTTCGAGTTCAGCGATTTTGGCGGGATTTATCCATTTGTCTTCGGTTGCCGAAATGAACAGAACCGGCGTTTTCAAGCCTTTCAGAGTCATTTCATCCGGAATGTCGCCGTAAAACGGCGCAGACGCATGCAAACCTTCGAGATGACAAACCGCTTGCAGAGCAAAAGTTCCGCCCATACAGAAACCCGTAATGCCGAAATGCAAAATCTCATACTTCCTTTGCGCTTCGACCACCACATTTTTTATCGTATCCAAACCATCTTCAAGTTGAAGCGCGTTCATCAATTTTGACGCCTCATCGGGATTTGCCGCAACTTTACCGCGATAAAGGTCCGGCGCGATTGCCACAAAACCCGCGTCGGCATAGCGTCCGGCAATATCCTTGATGTGGTCGTTCAAACCCCAATACTCGTGGATTATAACAACGGCTTTGCTGCCGGAATCAGTTTCCTCAGGCATTGCGACATAGGCGGAAGTTTCGCCGCTTGCCGTATTAAATTTTATCGTTTCAGTCTTCATAAATAGTAAATCCTCCAAAAATTATAAAAATTGCTCAAGAAATGATTATAAACAAAAGAGGCGGAAACCCGCGCGTAAGCAAAGGTGCTTTTACTTGGAACTTCTTGCTTACGCGCGGGTTTCCGCATTCAATTTTCAAGAACCTTATGCTTATCTCAAACTGCTCTAAGTTAGCAAAAAAACAATTTTGCGAACACGCCGAAAATAGAGTTTAATAGATTTACTCAAACAAATGTAGTAGTATCTCGAAAAATTTAACTGCTGAAACGAAAAGAAAATTTATGAAACTGCCGAAAATTTCACTGACCTGGAAAATTATGATTGGCTTGGTGCTGGGAATCTTTCTCGGCTGGCTGATTCGTGAACTTGATTTATCGTCGGGCAATCACACGGTTTTCGGTTTGGAAACCGCGACGATTTTATCGCTTGTGCGCTCGCTCTCGACCTTGTTTTTGAATCTCATCAAATCAATCATCGCGCCGCTGATTTTTGCCACCTTGGTCATCGGAATTTCAGGCACAGGCGACATTAAACAAGTCGGACGCATCGGCGCGAAATCGCTTCTCTATTTTGAAATTGTAACGACGCTGGCGCTCGTTATCGGCTTGGCGGCGGTTAATATCACCAGACCGGGCGACGGCGTATCGCTCGCTGGAATTGCAAAAGCCGAAGACAAAGCCGTTTTAGCGCAACGCGCACAAGGTTTATCGAAAGAAGCATCGGAAGCCTCTAAACGCGCCGAGGAGTTAAGAGCGCAGACGGCGACCAATCCAAATGCAGCCACCGAAGCCGCGGCGCAGTCGGCAATAGCTTCACAAAAAGCAGCCGAAGCAGCGGATGCCGCCGCGAAAGGTTTGACCGCGCCCGAACCTCCCGCCAAACCACAGACTTTCGGTGACATTATCGCGCATCTTTCGCCGACCTCGATTATCAAAGCGATGGCGGAAGGCGATGTTCTGCAAATCGTCGTTTTCTCGGTCATTTTCGCGCTTGCCGTTACCTCAATCGGCAAGAAAAAGAGTGAAGCGGTCGTCAAATGGTGCGAATCTCTGGCGGACATTATGTTTCGCTTTACGGAATTCATAATGAAGTTCGCGCCCGTCGGCGTCGGAGCGGCGATGGCTTACACAATCGCGCACAACGAAAAAGGTCTCGGTGTTTTAACAAATTTAGGTTGGTTGGTTTTGACGCTTTACGGCGCTTTAATTGCGTTCGCGCTTCTCGTTCTTTTGCCCATTGCCTTGCTCTTTAAAGTCCCGATTAGAGACTTTTTCAATGCCGTCAAAACGCCCGCGTCGATTGCTTTTGCGACAACTTCGTCGGAATCGGCTCTGCCGAAAGCAATGGAAAATATGGTGCGAATGGGCGTTCCGCGCCGGATTGTCAGTTTCGTTCTTCCGACCGGATACAGTTTCAATCTGGACGGCACGACGCTGTATCTTTCATTGGCGGCAATTTTCGTCGCTCAAGCCGCCGGTTCGCCGCTCGCCGATTTTGCGACGCATTGGGAGCAGCAGATTCTGATGCTTTTAACTTTGATGCTCACCTCAAAAGGCGTCGCCGGCGTTCCGCGCGCGTCTCTGGTAATTTTGCTGGCGACGCTGGCATCCTTCGGCTTGCCGGTCGAAGGCGTGCTTTTAATTTTAGGCGTCGACGAACTGATGGATATGGCGCGGACGGCAATCAACGTCATCGGCAATTGTCTGGCGACCGTCGTGATTGCCAAATGGGAAGGCGCGTTCCGCAATGACGAATGGGAACGCGAAGAAGCCGAACTCGAAGAAGTTACAGGTCAAGGCGCAATTGCTACGGTTTGATTTGGATGCGAATCTAAATTGAGAATAAAGTTAAAACGAGAATAAAAGTATGTTTCCGATTGGCGACGACAACAGCGACAGAAGAATTCAACCGATTGTTAATTACGCGATTATCGCAATTAACATTCTGGTTTTCGTATTTCTGCAAGGTATTGGCGGCAACGACGCTTTTACTTACGCTTTCTCGCTCGTGCCGAAAGAGATTATGACCGGAACGGATTTGGTCGGGCTGCAAACTATCACCGACGCAATGACGGGAAAAACCGGACAAATTCAAAATTACGCCACGCCTTTGCCCGTGTATTTTAATTTTTTAAGTTCGATGTTTATGCACGGCGGGTTTTCGCACATCTTCGGAAATATGTTGTTTTTGTGGGTTTTCGGCGACAATATCGAAAATCGGCTCGGACACGTTCGCTATGCGATTTTTTATTTGTTGTGCGGTTTTGCCGCCGCGCTCGGTCAAATACTGATGCAGACCGATTCGCTGATTCCGATGCTCGGCGCGTCGGGCGCAATCAGCGGCGTTCTCGGCGGCTATTTGCTTTTATTTCCGAAGCGAAGCGTCAAAGCGATAATTTTTAATTTCTTCACGACCGTTCCGGCATACGTCGCGCTCGGCATCTGGATTGTTTATCAGATTGTTGCCGGTTATCTAACGCCGGTCGGAACGGGCGGAGTCGCTTATGCCGCGCACATCGGCGGATTCGTCGCAGGACTTATTCTGGTAAAAATTTTTGCTATCGGAACAGCGGAGCAAACCGTATGAAAGAATGGATAAATTAAAATAACGAACGGAAGAGAAGATTTTTTATTTCATTAATTAGCTTTTCAATTTCATCACTTTAAAAATCTTCAGCATTCAGATTTCGCATTCCTTGTTTTTCGGCTCTTTCATTGTCGAGTTCGGTTAAAACGTCCAGCAGAAAATTGGTATTGCTGACGATGTTGATAACGACGGTAAATTCGGTTTCGGAAGTTGTAAATTCAAATGTTCCGCTGTTAATTTCAATAATTTCGCGGAAAGCCTTGTGTCCGTTGTGTCCGTTGGCTTCGGCATCGACGATTTTTCCTTCGTTAAACGAAACGCTCGCCAGATGCAAATCGGATTTGACGACGAGCAATCCGGTCATTCTTGAATTTTCAATCACCTGAACGGCGTCAAAAATACTGACATACGACAGATTTCCCGCCAGCGTCAAATCCGTGCGAATCTTGACCGGCGATTTATCGCGCGTCACGGCAAAATCCGGGCGACGGGCGCGGCGAATCGCTTCGAGTCCGGGCGCGACCGAAATTCTCGGGTCGAGCAATTTCGCTTCCTGTAGACGGTCATAGGCAAGGTCGAATTCTTCACGTCCGATATATAAACTAACGAGCGCGAGACATTGTTTGGCGGCTTCGTCCAAATTCTTCTGCGAGATGCAGATTTCACGCATTTTTTCGCGTAAGGCGGTCGAACGCGGGCTGCGCTCCATCGATTCGCGGAGCAGGGAAAACGCTTTTTCCGGCGAGCGATATTTGACGAAAAGGTCGGCGTCGAGCAATACCGATTGAATCGAAACTTCGGTGGCGACTTCGCGTTTGTCTAATGCACTGTTACTAACCATAAATTTCTTGAACAAAATTGTTCAACATTTTAAAATTAGCATATTTGATTAACGTTAGTCATCAAAAATTTCAGACGGGTAAATAAAAAAGCGAAACTGTCTTTGAAGACAGTTTCGCTTTTAACCGAGATTTGTAATTCTCCCTAAAAATCAAACTTCAAACCGAGTCGAAATTGTCTCTGACGATAGGTTCTGATCGGAATGAGCAGATTTTCGTAGGTCAGCGCTTGGGCGGCAGTCGGTGTCAGGTCAAGCGGCACAAAATCGATAAACTGCGCGCCGTAACTAAAGACTTTCGCGTTCAGAACGTTGTCAATCTCGATGCTCGGACGGATTTTGAATCGCTCGCCAATCTTAAAATCTCTGGTAACATTTAAGTCAAAAGTGTAAAAACTCGGTCCGGTTCCCGAATTTCTCGGCAGATTGCCGCCGCGCGAGCCGATTGGCTGAAGTGAAAACTTTGATAAAAGCGCAGTTGGAATCGGCGTGTTGGGTTCTCTATAAACGATGTCTCTAATGTCTCCGTTGTAATTCAGACGGTCGGTCGAAAGGTCGTCGAGATTTCGGTCGACGCCGAGACCGAAATTAAACGGCGCGGCGCTTCCGTAACGGAAAATCGGCGACAACCGGATTTTGCCCAACCAGAAAGGCGTCTCGAACGTGCCGGACAAAGCGAAACGATGACGTCTATCCTGATTATTTCTGGTAAATTCACGACTGAAATCGCCGTTGATTTCCGCGTTGGAAGTGTTGTTCAACCCGTCGTCTTTAAAGCTCGAAAGCGTATAAGCCGCACGGAAAGACGAACCGAACCCGAATCCGATTTTACGGAAGCGGCTGCGGAGTTCTAAAATCAAACCCTGGTAAAACGAATTGCCGAGTGAAGAAATTCTCGATTTTTCATCGTTGATAGTCGGGTCGGGTCTGAACCGATTGACTGCCGCCAGCGCGATGCCGATCGGACTGCCGACCGAACCGCCCGCCGTGCCGGTCGCGCTCGTCGTTGCAGTTGCTAAGGTGTTGGTACTGTTAAAAGTGTTTAAGTTGATAACGCAGCTGGAAGTAACTCCCGTTGAGCAACCTCCACCATTTCCGACTTCATCATCCGTCGCGCCAAGCACGAACGTATAAGTTCTCGAACCGGTCGTGGCGGCGCCGCCGTTTCTCAAAACAAACGGATTTGCCAGTAGATAGGCTGTAAAGTCGGCATACCCGGCGGGAACAACGGGAGCGTTTATATTAACGTCACGCCATAAATGAACGGTTTTATTGACGGTATAATTGGCTTCAAAAACCAAGCCTTTGCCTATTTCGCGCTCAAAACCGATGTTGAACTGATAGCTTTCGGGAATTTTCAAATTCGCCTCGACCGTCCGCAACGGATTGCCCGCGCTGCCCGTATTAGCCAAAAATCCTGTGTTCGACGCGCAAGCGACCGGAACGGCGGTCGTTCCGCAGTTAATCGTCGCCACTAATCTTCTTAAAGAGTCCGCTGAAGCATAACCCGCCGGAAATTGCTGCGCGATTGCCGCTAACACATTAGCCTGCGCTCCGTTGGTCGTCGTTATCGTGTTGGTGTCGAATTGAAATAAATCCGGCGTGCTGTTTTGGATGGAATCAGCAACGGTTCGCAAAAGAACTCGATTGTAAAAAATTCCCGCGCCGAAACGAATCGCGCCTTTGCCTTTTTTGAAAGGATCCCAGGCGACGCCGAATCTCGGTCCGAAATTGTTATTGTCCGAAATCGCCGTTTCCCGTTCGTAACGCAAACCGTAATTCAACGTTACGTTTGATAAAATTTTGTATTCGTCATTTACAAACACTCCGTAATAACGGTTTTTAACGGTATTTGCATTGCCGAAATTCTGGCGAAAGCGAGACAGCGTGTTTTGCTCATATTGCAGAACACCGGCGAAGTTAAAAGTTCCCGTCGAATCCGACAAAACGACCGCCGTCGAATCTATACTCTGAAAGTCAAAGCCGCCTTTAATAGAGTGCGCGCCGAGCAGGTAAGTCAGCGTGTCTTGAAATTGATACCTGGTTTCCTTCCGCGCGCCGGCAAAAGCAGAGGAATCGCCGGTGCCGCTGACTGATGAATTGCCCGCAGTTAAAGTCGGTCTCGTAGTGCTGAGAGGATTTCTGACTGAAACCAGAACCACCGTGTTTTCAGGATTGTCCGTTTGATAACTCGGCTGAAAAATAGAGTATTGCGCCCGAAATTGATTGACCGACTTTGAGCTGAAAATGTGATTGTCCGTAAAATTAACGGCTTTGGAATCGCTGATGATACCCTGAATCGCTTCATCAAGCTTGGTTGTCGTCCCAAACCGACTGCGTTTATTATTTTTATTTCCGTATTGAAACCCGACCGTAAAGTCATTGCTGTTCGTGAGTTTGTGGTCAACTCTCGCTACCAGCGAGTGTCTTAAGTTCGGCGTAGCGATGGACGATGAATAAGGAGCGATGAACGACGCCGTCGGCGGATTACTCGTGCAGGCGCTGGCATTCGCATTATCGCAAATCGGCGTTCCGCCCGTCGAAGCGGGCAAGGTAAATCGCGGATTTGAGCCGACCGGCACATAAACGTCAATCAAGGTCGTATCCTGCACGTCGTCGTATTCGTAAGCCGCCGAAAAGAATGTTCTGTTTTTGCCGTTATAAATGGACTTGCCTTCGCCGAACGGAATAATGACCGGACCGCTGATGGTAAATCCGGGATTATATTCGGTAAAAGGCAGCCGGGCAAATCCGCGAGTGTTGTTGTAATAACTGTTGGCATTAAGGTTGTCGTCTCGAAAATACATAAAAGCGCGACCGCGAAATTTATTCGAGCCGGCTTTGGTTCGGATATTGATGCGACTGCCCGAAGCGCGACCGTATTCGGATGAAAACTGGTTCGTAACGACCTGCACTTCGGCAATCGAATCGAGCGGCGGCTGAAATCGGTCGAGCGACGAACGGTCGTCGTTATTATCCAAGCCGTCAATCGTAATATTATTCGAGTAAGACGCGCCGCCTGAAAGCGAGAAGTTGCCCTGCTCGAGCGGCGGCGTGTTCGGATTCTGGTTTCTGTCGTCGGCTAAATCTCTGACCGACAGCGCTTCTTCGCTCGTTCCGCCGAGCGTTAAAACCAAATCGAGCGCGTTGCGTGAATTGACCGGCAGATCATCGATTTCACGTTCGGTTATAGTTCCGCCGACCGTCGTGCGCGTCGTGTCAACCGTCGTCGAATCGTCTTCAATAGTTACAGTCTGCTCGGCGCGGACATCAGAGGGCGCGAGCGAAAAGTCGAGTTGAACGTTTTGTCCGGCAATCGTTTCGAGGTTAGTTTTCTCTTTGGCGCCGAAACCGTTAAATGAGGCGCGAACTTTGTAAAGACCGGGCTGAAGTTCGATAATGCGGAAGCGTCCGTCGTCGTCTGCGACAACCGTGCGCTCGACGCCCGTAGTAACAAGCGTCGCCGTGACGGACGCGCCGACAATCGGAGCATTGTTTGAATCGACAACTTTACCGGCAATCGTTACGGTATCCAAACTTTGGGCAAAAACAGCCGTCGCACAAACGAAAATCATTAAACACAAAACAGAAAGAACAGGCGTAAGCCTTCCAAAAAAACTTTTCATAATACTTCTCCTGATAAAAGGTTAAATAAGGGACGTGAATGAGCTATTTTGCCTTAAAAACGGTGCGGATGTAAAGAAGAAACGTTGAATTCGAGAGGTAAAAACAGATGAATTTATTCGTCTTCCTTGATTTGACGACTAAATTTCAAAACGCTGAGGCGGGAAATCGGAATCAACGCTTCGGAATCGGAAAGGATTTTGCTTTGGCTCGCAAATTCGTCCGCGTGAGTTTGCAGATACTCAAAAAATCGCTCGAATTCGCTTTGCATTTGATTCATCTTCTCGCGCATATTGAGAATAATTTCAACGCCCGCCAAATTGACGCCCAAATCTCTGGTCAAAGACAAAATTATCTCCAGCCGTTCGATATCGGCGTCTTCATAAAGGCGAGTGTTGCCGTCCGAACGCGAAGGTTTCAGCAAGCCTTCGCGTTCATAAAGCCGCAGAGTTTGCGGATGAATCTCGAAAAGCTCTGCTACTGCGCTGATTGTGTATGTTTTTATTTTCCGCTTCATAAAACCAAGTTGGTAATCGGCAGCGGCGGCAGTTTGACAGAAAACACTTGACTGCCTCCTGCTGCTGCCCATTGCTTCCTGTTACTCAAGTCCCATTGCCTTCCGCGGATTTTCCGCGTTCGCTTTTTCAAACTCGCGTAAAATCTCCTTCGTTTCTTCCGAGATGACGCGCGGCAACATTATTTGAACTTCGATAAACTGGTCGCCGCGCAAACTCGGATTTCTCAAAGAGGGAAAACCGCGCTCGCGGAGACGAAACTTTTGTCCCGATTCTGTTCCGGCAGGAATTTTCAGTTGCGCTTTGCCTTCGACGGTCGGCACTTCGATTTTCGCGCCCAAAGCGGCTTCCGGCACGGTTATCGGTACGGTCACATAAATATTGTCGCCCTTTCGGGTGAAAAACTTGTGCTTGCCGACGTTGGTAATAATAAACAAATCGCCGGGTTCCGCGCCCAATCTTCCGCCCTGTCCTTTTTTGGGAATCCGCACGCGCGAACCGGTATCGACGCCCGCCGGTATGCGAACCTTTACTTGCTCGGATTTCGGCGTAACGCCTTTGCCGTGGCACTGCGAACACGGCTCGCGGCGGCGACCTGTTCCGGCGCAATCCGGGCAAGGCTGCGCGAATTGCAGTCGTCCGCCGCTTCGCTGAACCTGTCCCGTTCCTTTACAAGTCGGGCAAGTTACGATTGCGCCGCCGGTGTCGCCCGCGCCCTGACAGCGTGAACATTGTTCGCTTCGATTGACGGTGATATTCGTCGTCAAGCCCGTTACTGCTTCTTCAAACGACAACGCGAGCGGCATTTCAATATCCGCGCCCCGTTTCGGCGTCGCGCGCGGCGGCTCCGGCGCGGGTGCGGTTTTGCCGCCGCCGCCGCCGCCGCCGAAAAGGTCTGAAAAAATATCTCGAAAACTCGACGACGAGCCGCCGCTTCCGCCCGGCTCGAAATTAAAACCGGAAAAATCAAAACCGCCCGTGCCGCCCGCCGCGCCTGCCGCGCCTGCGCCGTAAGACGAATTCAAGTCGAGATTGTCGGCGTAATAACCGAAGCGGTCGAAGACCTTACGCTTCTTCTCGTCGGAAAGAATGTCGTAGGCTTCCTGAATTTCCTTGAATTTTTCCTCTGCGGCTTTATCGTTCGGATTCACGTCCGGGTGAAATTTACGCGCCAGCTTGCGATACGATTTTTTAATTTCGTCCGCTTTCGCGTCTTTTTTTACGCCGAGAATCTGGTAATAATCTTTTTTTGCCATTTGTCGGTAGTCAGTAGTCAGTAGTCAGTAGTCAGTTGATTTTTGCAACCGACAACTAACGACAGACAACGGACAAATTTTATTTATATCTTTCAAGCGTCGTAAAATCAGCCGTTGGATGCAAATAATTACAAATCAACGGCTGATTCTCAACTAAAGCAATAAGAACTTTTTCAAATCGCTTACTTTTTGTCTTCGTCAACATCGACATATTCGGCGTCAATCACGTTATCGTCACCGCCCGAAGTTGAAGATGTCGCGTCGCCGCCCGCGCTTGCTGAAGATGCTTGTTCTTCGGTTGGTGCGCCTGTGTCCGCGCTCGCTTGATTGTAGATGACTTCGGCGAGTTTGTGCGAAGCGGTTTGCAGACGTTCAAACGCATTGTTCATCGCGTCCGCGTCGCTTCCGGCTAAAGCGGTTTTTGATTCCGAGATAGCGGTTTCGAGTTCGCCCGACGCGCTCGCATCGAGTTTGTCTTTGTTTTCGCTGAAGGTTTTTTCAACCGAATAGACAAGCCCGTCGAGACGGTTGCGAGCTTCGATTTCACCTTTCTTCTTCTCATCCTCGCCCGCGTGCGCGTCGGCGTCCTTCATCATTTTGTCGATTTCTTCTTTCGACAAACCGGATGAAGCCGTAATAGTAATCTTCTGCTCGCGTCCCGTGCCGACATCTTTTGCCGAAACATTAACGATGCCGTTCGCGTCAATGTCGAATGTTACTTCGACTTGCGGAACGCCGCGCGGTGCGGGCGGAATGCCGACCAGATGAAACTTGCCGAGCGTTTTATTATCGCCCGCCATCGGACGCTCGCCTTGCAAAACGTGGACTTCGACCGATGTTTGATTGTCCGAGGCGGTCGAAAAGATTTCCGATTTGCGCGTCGGAATCGTCGTATTGCGCGTAATCATTTGCGTTAGAACACCGCCTAAAGTTTCGATTCCCAAAGTCAGAGGCGTAACGTCGAGCAGCAGAATATCGGTTTTTTCGCCCGACAAAACGCTGGCTTGGACAGCCGCGCCGACCGCCACAACTTCATCCGGGTTGACCGATTTATTCGGCTCTTTCCCGAAAAAGTTTTTGACCATTTCCTGAACCTTCGGAATGCGCGTCGAACCGCCGACGAGAACGATTTCGTCAATGTTTTTCGGCTCGAGTCCGGCATCTTTAATAGCCTGCTCAACCGGCGGCATCAGTTTCTGCAAAATCGGCTCGACGAGCTGCTCAAATTTCGAGCGCGTCAATTTCATCACCAAGTGTTTCGGACCCGAAGCGTCAGCCGTGATAAACGGTAAGTTAATCTCGGTTTCCATCGCGCTCGATAATTCGACCTTCGCTTTTTCCGCCGATTCTTTCAGGCGTTGCAAAGCCATTTTATCCGCCGTCAAATCAATGCCCTGGTCTTTTTTGAATTCGTCGATAATCCATTTTATTAACGCCTCGTCAACGTCGTCGCCACCCAGGTGAGTATCGCCGTTGGTTGATTTTACTTCGACTACGCCTTCGCCGACTTCCAGAACGGATATATCAAACGTTCCGCCGCCGAAGTCAAAAACGGCAATCGTTTCTTCTTTCTTTTTATCCAAACCATAAGCAAGCGCAGCGGCTGTCGGCTCGTTGACAATTCGCATTACTTCTAAACCCGCGATTTTGCCGGCGTCTTTGGTCGCCTGCCGCTGTGCGTCGTTAAAATACGCGGGAACGGTTATGACCGCCTGAGTAACCGTCTGTCCGAGATAATCTTCGGCGGCTTGCTTCAATTTCTGCAAAACCATCGCCGCGATTTCCGGCGGGCTGTAATGTTTGTTGTCGGCGTTAATCCGCACGTCGCCGTTGCCGGCTCTTTCCACTTTATACGGCACTTGCTTTATTTCGCCGCCGACTTCTTCAAAGCGGCGACCCATAAACCTTTTAATCGAATACAGCGTGTTTTCGGGATTCGTTACCGATTGACGCTTGGCAACTTGCCCGACCAGACGGTTTCCGTCTTTTGTAAAAGCGACGACCGAAGGCGTGGTTCGTCCGCCTTCCGAATTTGTAATAACTACCGGTTCGCCGCCTTCCATCACGGCGACCACCGAGTTTGTCGTTCCTAAATCAATTCCTATAATTTTGCCCATATTTATAATTCTCCAAAATAAAAATCTAGTTGAATTCAAATTATAATAATATGTGAGTGTATCTTTGTCAAGTTTTGTTTAGTCAAGTTTTAACTTTTTATCAATTTTAAGATTTTGCTTCGTTTTACGTGATGAAAAAGTTATACGATTGGCAACCGCAGGAGAATGGATTGATAAAAGCATCTGCAACTAAAATTAAAAAGCATTCGCAATAACTGAAGCTCATAACATAAGGACGTCTTTGATTAATAGTTATTACGAATGCTTTTGGTGAGTTCTTTTCAGACTTCAAACTTCTATTTGATTTCAGATTAACGATAACCTAAGTTGCTAGTTATAGATATTTGAAAAAATAGAGTCTTCTCCTAAAA
>CAXSBF010000007.1:0-235992 GCA_964235785.1 uncultured Pyrinomonadaceae bacterium
ATTCGCTTATCAAGTTGATAAGGCTATCGTTTAATAACCAGCAACTTGGGTTAACGATAAGTAAAAATTTCGTATGAAAATAAAGTTTCTACACGATTGGAATTTGTCGCCGCAACAGGCAGTTGAGATTCAAAAACAACTGCGTTATGAAGTCGAAACTCAAGACCGATTCGACAAACCGATAAAAACTGTCGCCGGAATTGATTTGGGTTACGACGTAAAAAACGATACGAGTCGCGCCGTTGTGGTTGTTTTGAGTTTTCCCGAATTGGAACTTCTGGTATCGAGCGAAGCAAAATTACCGATTCAATTTCCATACGTTCCCGGACTTCTTTCGTTTCGTGAAACGCCGGTAGCGATAAAAGCGCTCGAAAAACTCGAAATCACGCCGGATGTAATTTTATGCGACGGTCAAGGGCTGGCTCATCCGCGCAGATTCGGCATCGCCTGTCATATCGGAATTCTGGCTGATGTTCCGACAATCGGCGTGGCAAAATCTCTCCTGGTCGGAAAATTTGAAAATTTAGGCGAAGATCGCGGAAGCATCGCGCCTTTGATTCACAAAAACGAACAAATCGGCGTCGCTTTGCGAACGAAAAACAAAGTTCAGCCGCTTTTCGTCTCGGTCGGTCATCGCATCAGTTTGGAAACGGCAACCGATTTGGTTTTGCAGTGCGCGCCGAAATATCGTCTGCCGGAAACGACGAGATTGGCAGACAAAATGGCTTCATATCGTAAAAGATAGATTGTCACAAATTTTTATAACAAAAAAATCGTGAATAGAAATCAATCTATTCACGATTTACAATTTACAATTCACGAAAATCTATTTCTTCGGTCGCTCATTAGCTTTCAAAACTCGCTTTCTTAATCTGATTGATTTCGGCGTGGCTTCGACGAGTTCGTCATCGGCAATAAACTCTAGCGCTTCTTCGAGCGATAAATCTTTGACGGGAACGAGTCGCATCGCTTCGTCGGCAGAAGAGGTTCGCATATTCGTCAGCTTTTTCTCTTTTATCGGATTAACGTCGAGGTCAACGGCGCGGGCGTTTTCGCCGACAATCATTCCTTCATAAACCTTTGTCTGCGGGTTGACGAACATCTTTCCGCGTTCCTGCAAAGCATACAGCGCGTAAGTGGTCGTTTCGCCCATCCGGTCGGAAATCAGCGAGCCGGTGCCGCGTCCCTTCATATCACCCAGCCATTTGTCGAAGCGCAAAAAGATTGTATTGAGCAAACCCGTTCCTTTTGTTTCGGTCAAAAATTCGCCGCGAAAACCAATCAAACCGCGCGACGGAACTTCGTATTCGAGCCGCACGCGACCGGTTCCGTTATTTATCATTTTCGACATCTGACCTTTGCGCCGCCCGAGCGCTTCGGTTACCACGCCGATAAATTCTTCGGGACAATCCACGACGACTTGCTCAATCGGTTCGAGCAGTTCGCCGCTTTCGCTGCGTTTGGTGATGACTTCGGGTTTGGAAACTTGAAGCTCGTAGCCTTCGCGCCGCATCATTTCAATAAGAATGGCAAGCTGCAATTCGCCGCGACCGGAAACTTTGAATTGGTCGGGCGAAGCCGTATCTTCGACGCGCAAAGCCACGTTTCCCAGAAGCTCTCTTTCGAGCCGTTCCTTAATTTGGCGCGAGGTAACGAATTTGCCGTCAATGCCGGAAAACGGCGAATTGTTGACGCCGAAAATCATCGCAATCGTCGGCTCGTCAACGTTTATCACCGGAAGCGGTTTCGGATTATCGACCAAAGTAATCGTTTCGCCGATGTTGATGTCGTCAAATCCGGCAAGCGCGACGATTTCGCCGACACCGGCTTTTTCCGTCGGCTCGCGCTTCATTCCTTCAAAAACGTAAAGCTCTTTGACTTTGGTTTTCTGCGTCGAGCCGTCGCGTTTGGCGACGATAACGTCTTGGTTTTTCACAATCTCGCCCGAAAAAATTCTGCCGATTGCAAGGCGTCCGACAAAAGCATTGTAGTCAATGTTGGCAACGAGAAGCTGCAAGCTGTCGTCGCGCAGAGCGTGCGGCGCGGGAATCGTTTCGATAATCTGGTCAAACAGCGGTTTTAGATTTTTCGATTCTTCTTCCAGAGTTTTTTTAGCCACGCCATCGCGCGAAATCGAGTAGAGAACCGGAAAATCAATTTGTTTTTCGTCCGCGCCCAAATCAATAAAGAGGTCGTAAATTTCGTCCAGAACTTCTTCGGGACGCGAATCCTGCCGGTCAATTTTGTTGACGAGCGCAATTGCCGGAAGTCCTAATTCGAGAGCTTTGCGAAGCACGAAACGAGTTTGCGGCAGACAGCCTTCCGCCGCGTCAACGAGCAGAACAATGCCGTCAACCATTTTCAAAACGCGCTCGACTTCACCGCCGAAATCGGCGTGACCGGGCGTGTCGAGGATATTGATTTTGTAATCGCCGTAATGCACCGAGGCATTCTTCGCCATAATCGTAATGCCGCGCTCGCGTTCCAAATCCATCGAATCCATCACGCGGTCCTGGACGGCTTCGTTGTCTCGGAAAGTGCCGGATTGTTTGAGCATCGCGTCAACCAGAGTCGTCTTGCCGTGGTCGACGTGCGCGATAATAGCGATGTTTCTTATATTTTTTGTGTCAATCATAGATGTAAAATTTGCGTATAAGGCAAACGGTAAGAATATGATTTACGGCAGAAAAGGTCAAACGGTAAGATTATCGTTGGTAAATATCTTCAGGACATTTTAGTGTGACAACAGTCAAAAATCGCATTCTTCGGAACAAATTCCAGAATCTATCGTGTGATGAAACCAGGAAAACTTCTTGAGGTGTAAAAATGAAAGAATTAACAATGAAAACTGATTTACAATCTAAACAAAAAAGCAAAATCGCTGCTTTAATCAATAATCCTTTTGGGAATTCCTTAGCCGTCTTGCATCTTTTTGTTGTTGCGCTGCAATATACAGGAGTAATCAGTTGGTTAGGACTAAGTGTGATTACATCAATATCATTGATAATCAATTTTCCTTCCTACTTAATAACCAGCTTTTTGTCTGAAATTTTTCTTGCATTCTTTTCGCCAAATGGAAAAATGATTGAATCATACTTCACCTTTTACCTCTTGATTTCTTCAATTTGTATTTATTTACAGTGGAGTCTTATTGGCTATGCAATTGAAAAAAGACGCAAATGTGAATAATTAGGTAAATTGTGCAAAATAAATTTTATTTCCGCCGAAAAAGTTCTAAATCTTCAAACGATAAAGGGTCTTCGAGCGGTTCGAGATGCGTGAAAACAGTTGAATCGGAAATGGCGGCGCAAATATCGTTTTCGATTTCTTCGGTCAAATCGTGTCCCTTTTGAACAGTCCAATCGTCCGGGACGAGAATGTGAACGGAGACAAATTTTCTCGCGCCCGATTGTCTGGTACGGAGGGCGTGATAATCGATTTTTTTCTCGGCAACGTAACCTTCGAGAATCTGCACTATTTTTTCCTGTGTTTCACTCGAAACCGCCGTGTCCATCAATCCGAGCGCCGAGCGTCGAATCAATTGAAAACCCGTCCAGACGATATTCAGCGCAACCAGCAGCGCGATAATCGGGTCGAGAAGCAGCCAGCCCGTCAAACTGACAACGAAAATTCCCGAAACTACGCCGATTGAAGTCCAGACATCGGTCAAAAGATGTCGTCCGTCGGCTTCCAAAACAATCGAATGATTTTGCTTTCCGGCGCGAATCAAAACCAGCCCGACAATTAGATTTATCAAGGTAGCGACGAGGGAAATAACAAGCCCGACTCCGATACTTTCCAGCGGCTGCGGCGCAAACAGTCGCGGCACAGCCGTATAAAAAATACCGAAGGCGGCAAAAAAAATCAGCATTCCTTCGATGCCGCTGGAAAAGTATTCGGCTTTGTCGTGTCCGAAGGCGTGGTCTTCGTCCGGTGGCTGGGCGGCTATTTTTATTATCAACAGAGCGACGATTGCCGCGACGAGATTTATCACCGATTCCAGAGCGTCGGACAACAGACCAATTGAGCCGGTATAAAAATACGCCGTGGTTTTCAAAGAAATAGTCAAAACCGCCGCCACGATTGACAGCCAGATAAAACGGCTTAACGAATCTCTCTGCATTTTCGGAAACTTTGAAAATCTTCTGAAGCTAATTTACTGAAAAAGTTATTATAGGATTGATTGAAGGTTTTATTAAACGGGTGTGAAGCAAAATTCGAGGAAAAGAAAAACCCGAACGAAAACATTCTTTCGTTCGGGTTTTTCCGTAAATTTTATTCGCGTCAATTAACGAATCATTTCTTTTTCTACAATCAAGTTATTCCGAACGCTGAAAACTCCCGGAACACTGTTTGCCAGAATATTCATCAGATTATAATCATTGCGATTTGCCACATAACCTTCGAGTTCGACGTGACCTCTGTCAACGACGATTCTGACCGACGGATTTGCACCCAAAAAGTAGCGATAGAGACTTCCGCCTCTCGATTGAAGAGTCTGCAAAGTTTGTATGCGAATCGAATCGTCAAAACTCGAAAGCGGTAAAACTTCTATGCGATTAATAACATTTCCGACACCCGCGATACGTCTTGTTACGCGCTCGGCGCTTTTGCTGGTCGTCGGCTGCAGGACTTTTCCGTATAAAGTAACGGTGTTGCCGTCAACTTTATATTTCAAACTGTCAAACACGCCGTAATAATTGAGTTTTAACAACTCCTTCATAACATTTCGGTCAATTGATTGAGTCGAAACATTATTAGTTCTGTAGCTTTGTGCCGAGACGTTAATCGTCGAAAAAACTAAAATTGCGATGGTGAAAACCAATAAATTTTTGATGTATTTCATTTGTTTATTTCTCCCGTATAAATTGATTTTTTAAGAGGAAAAATCCTCATCATTCATACGGTAATATAGATGAAATCACAGACCAAAAAGATGTCAATTTTTACCCATCAAACGTAAAGTTTTGTCAATGAAATCAATCGAAACCGACTTGTCTGAGCGCTTCGTAAACCGCTATGCCGACTGAGGTTGCGAGATTCAGACTGCGAACGTTTCGGTTCGGCATCGGAAGCGTTAGGCAGCGTTCCCAATTCGCTTTCAGTAAGTCTTCGGGCAGCCCGCGCGTCTCGCGTCCGAAGACGAGACAATCGTCCATTTGATATTGCCAATCGGTATAAATTCGCTCGGCTTTGGTAGTGAAATAAAGAAAGCGCGAGGCGGGAAGCTGCTTGTAAAGATTTTCGATTTCAATGTGGCGATGGATTTTCACTTCGTCCCAGTAATCGAGTCCGGCGCGTTTTACAGCTTTTTCATCGAGCCGAAAACCCGTCGCGCCGACAATGTGCAATTCGGTAAAAGTCGCCGCGCACAGCCGCGCGATATTGCCCGTATTCGGCGGAATCTCAGGTTCGATTAAAGCAACGTGCATCTTTTTAACTGATAACTGATAGTTAAGAAAAGGTTTTACACTATCGGTTATCAACTATCAGTTATCAACTATCAGTTATTAACTATCGAGGAAGTTTTCGCAAAAGATTTTCCATTCGCTCGTTTGAATGCCGAGATAGCTGCCGAGGTTTGCAACGGCAACATTTCTGGCGGTTTCGATAAAGTTTTCGGTTTTGTCCGTATTGGTTTTTTCGCTCAAGCCGATAACGTAAAAACTTACGGTTTCGCGGTTTTTTACCAGACAAAAGTTATTGGTCGAATCGCCTGTGAAAAAATGCGAGGTCGTGTTTTTATCCGGCTGATTTTCGGTCGGATTGTATGAAGGTTTGACTGTTACCACCGCTTCGTCGGGCGCGTCGTGGATTTCGGTGATTTCTACCCAATCATCTTTGCCGGAACCGGTTAGCGACAGGCGAACAAAATCGCCGACGGCGGCGGCGGCGGCGGCTGATTCTGCTCCGGCGCGGGCGTTGCCGTTTTTATCGAACAACGCGAAACTCGTTAAGACAGATTCGGCGTTCCATTTCTCGATTTGAAAAAGTTTTTGTCTGAGACGACTAAACAAGTTTTCCGCCTCCGAGATATCAGACAAAGCGCGGGTTGAAAAAGTTACCGAACTTTCTTCGGTCGCGGCGGAACGCGCCTGATGCGCCGCTTGTTCCAAAAGATTTTGGATTTTATTATTCATAATTTTTTACCAAAGTTAGCACGAAATTCGGACATTGATTATCTTTTCGAGATTTCATAACGTCTGTTTTTTGTTATCGCAAGCATCTAAATTTATCAAAAAATCATCAATTGTCTTAGTCATAAAGCGGTAAAATGCGCCGAGTCTGAAAAGTTTGTGCTACAATCCGCGAGAGTTAAATTACCTAAAATTTTGAGGAGAAACCTTATAGTGTTGTTACGCTTGAAATCTTTTTTACTGCTTGCCGTTCTGATTCTTACAGGCTTGACGGCGGTTTCCGCGCAGGACGCTTCCACCGGCAAAACCCCAAAAAAGGAAAAACAAAACGACAAACAGCAGTCGGCTGACCAGAGCAAAAATGCGAACAAAGGCGTGTTGAAAAATGCGAACGCCGAGCAGGTTGCCGAATCGACCATTTTGGTCTACGGCAATTTCGGCGGCAGAAAAAATCTTAATCAAATTCGCAAAACAACCGTCGAGCGCGGAAAAATCAGCCTTCTCAACGCCGAAGGCAAAACCGAACAGGCAAATTACGAACGCTTTGTTTTGCGCGCCGACAATCTGGAAAAGGAACGCATCCGTCTTAATCAGGAATTTTCGGGTTCGAGATACGCTCTGATTTACAGCGACAATAAAATTTTCGGTCTTTATAACGACGCTGTTTTCGCGCCGCGCGAAGATGTCTCGAAAGCCTTTGAAAATCAGATTTGGCACGGACTCGAAACACTGCTTCGCTATAAGGAAAACGAATCGAAACTCGAACTTGCCGCCAACGAAAAAATATCGGGCATCGATTTATACGTGCTGGACGTAACGGACAAACAAAATCGCAAAACGCGCTTTTACATCAGCACGAAAAGTCTGCGCGTGATGATGCTCGAATACGCCGAAGGCGACACAAAATATCGCCGCCGTTTTTACGACTACAATGTCGCGCAAGGTACGCTCGTTCCTTATCGCACCGTTCTCTGGGCAAACGACAAGCAAATCGAAGAAACAGAAATTCAAACGATTTCCTTTGGTCAGAAAGTCGGAGAAGACGTTTTTCAGGCGGGTTAAATTTAATTTTGCAACTTTCGTTCGGCTTGTTTGTGAAAGGGTTTGACATACCAAATCTTTTGACAGGAGAAATCTGATGAACAAGCCGAAATTTATTTTTTCAATCGCCGCGTTCCTTTTCGTTTGTCTGCTCAATCTGACAAATTCTTTCGCGCAACAGACGCCAATCAAACAACAATCCGAATCTAATTACGAAGTCCTTTTGCAGGTTTTGATTGCTTCAAACACTACCGCCGACAAATCCGTCGCCGTTCCGCAAACGCTTTCAAATGTGGTCACAAAACTGAGAACGAATTATTCGTTTTCAAATTACCGTTTGACTTCGACGTATTTGCAGAGAATTGCCAACCGTGGAAATTTAGAATTCAAAGGCGTTTCAAACGAACCTAATCAGGATATTTACGCGCCGATTTTCTCTGAATTTACGCTCGGACAATTACAAAATTTCCCGGACGCTAACGGACAAAATTCAATTTCGATTCAAAATTTCCGGTTTGGACGCAGAGTTCCGATAAAAACCGCCGATTATAAAGACGATACCGGAAAATCAAACTCCGTCGTCAATTATGAATCGGTCGGGCTGGCAATGCAGAAACTTAATTTGTCGTTAAATACGCCGACGATAATCGGCAATTTATCCACATCTAAATCGGACGAGTCGATGTTTTTAGTTTTAACGATAAAACCTATCGAATAAGAAGTGAAAAATTAAAAGTGCATAGTGAAAAATTAAATCTTTGACTATTCACTTTTAGTTTTTAGTTTTTCACTTTTAGTTTTCCACTTTTTTGCAACCTTTCAAGCCGCCCGGCGTGTTTGAAAAACGTCGGGCGGCTTTTGTTTTGTTCGCTAAATTGTTGTAAAAACTTATGAATGTATGGCTTTGGACAAAATCGAGAATTCAGTTGCGGAGGTATTGCGAAACGCCGTGCAAACTGAAAAATTGTCCGACCACGCGCTGATAGAAGCGACCAAAAAAGGCGACGAAGATGCGTTTGCCGAAATTATGGCGCGTTATCGAAACCAGATAACGAATTATCTGTATCGATTTTTGAACGATTACGAAGAAGCCGTCGATTTGGCGCAGGAAACATTTGTTCGCGTCTATTTTGCCATCGAGCGTTATCACACGGATTACGCATTTTCGACTTATATTTATCGGATTGCGACCAATTTGGCAATCAGCGAAATCAGAAAGCGAAAGCGGCGGCGGCTTGTTTCTTTGACCGGACTTTTCCAGTTTGACAACGCGGAAGCGCAGGATTTCGAGCCGCCGGACGAAAAAACTCTGCCGCTCGAAAATTTGATTGAAGACGAGCAGCGCGAGACGATTGCCAGAGCTATTGCGACTTTGCCGGAAAAATATCGCGCTCCGATTATTCTGCGCGATGTCGAAGGCAAAAGCTATGAAGATGTTGCCCGGATTATGAAACTCGGACTCGGCACGACAAAATCGCGTATCAGCCGCGCACGCAAACTGCTCCGAGATAAATTACAAAATCATTTTTAAGAATTTTTTATTACAAAAGCCTTATGAATTGCAGAGATTTTATAAACGAATTTGAAGACCGAAACGCTTTGAGCGAAACCGCGACATTGCACCTAAACGACTGCGCCGACTGCCGGAAAATAAACGGCGTGCAAACGCGCGTCTGGCAAATTATTGATAAATTTGCGCCGGTTGAAGCGCCGAAAGATTTCAATTTTCGTGTCAAAGCCAGAATCGCCAATTCAAAACCGAGAGATTTTCAGCCGTCGTTTTTACCCGTTTTGCGCTACGTTTTGCCTTTGAGCGTCGTCGGTTTGATTTTGGCTTTTGTCATTTTCAACGGGTTTTATTCTTTTAACGACAAAACCGTTCCGCAAATCGCGGAAACTAATTTCCAAGCACCGATTCAAAAGGAAAATCAGCCGACCAAAGTTTTGGAAAATGAACAAATTGCAAGCGTAGACAAGTCGCCGACTTTAGATAATGAAAAATCAGTTTCGGGCGATTTAAATGTGAAACCGCAGCCAATCGAAAATAAAAAGGAATTGAAAACACTTAAAGGCGGAACTCAATTCGTCGCAGCTAATAGTGTGAAAAAACCGCAACCTAAAATTGCGAGAGACAATGAAAAAAATTCCGTCGGTTCGCAAACAAGTGATCTAGCCTCAAAGGCGCCGCGAATTTTTACGCCGAAAGGAATTCCGAATTCAAATCAAACAACTCAAAATCCGCCAAGTTTCGAGAATAAAAGTTCGATAACCGCCGAGCAAATTTTATCGCAGCTCGGTATTGAAAGCGTTTCGGAAAACGGACAGCGGAAAGTTAAAAAAGTCAGCGCGAACAGCGTCGGCGAACATTCGGGCGTCAAAGTCGGCGACGTAATTGAAGCGATTGACGGCGAAAAACTGACGAACGAACCGATTCGCGCTAAAACAATCGAAGGGAAAAAATTGACGATTACACGCGGCGCGGTAAAGATTGAAATTTTACTGCACAATTAATCCGGGTTAAAATTTCGTTTCGAGCATCTTCCGCGCTTCCGTTTGCGACTCTTCATATTCGGGCAAAAAGTCCGGATTCGGTTTCATCTTCAACACGAATTCCAACTGCTTTTTCGCGTCGGTCGAACGATTGTCCGCCAGATACGCTTCAGCTAAATGCAGATGTAAATTAGAATTCTCTTTTTCAATCTGAACGGCTTTTTCCAAAAAATCAATCGCTTTTTTAGCGTCGCCGTCGGTCAGGCGCGTAGCGAGTTCGACTTGCGCCAGCACGTCAAACGCGCTTGCGCCTTGATAACCCGGCTCGATTTCGATTGTCTTATTCATTGCCTCCCGAATCTCGCCGACCGACATTAAACCTTTTGTCAAAGGCGCTCGTTTCGCCTGTTCGCCCAAATTCGCGCCATACCAAAAATAACCGTCGGGTTTATTCGGCTCGATGCGCGATGCGATTTTCCCGGCTGAAGCTCCGCTTTCAAGCGCCTTTTCACTTTCCTTTTCATCGCCGCTTTGTTTTCCGAGAAAGTAATTGTATTTAGCGTATTTCCATTCGACTTCATAGTCGCGTTTGTCCGGGTTTCTAACTCGAGCCAGCAAAGTAACGGCTTCGCGCAGTTTTGAGACATCATTGCGCCCGCGAAAAAGTTCATCGGCTTGTTTGAGTTGGGCTGAAACATCAACCGCATTTTTCGGCGCGGAAGTTTCGACATCGTTTTGACCGCCGGAACAGGCGCCGGAAATCAAACAACCCGAAAACAAAACGATTGTAATAAAACTGTAAAAGCTGTTTCTTTTCATAGCGGCAAATTACCAAGCGGGCGAAAATTTGTTATATTTATTGTCTTTATAACCAAACAAAGTCTAATAAAAACATCGCACTTATAAAAGCCGAAATGGAAAAAAGCGCACAAGCGGCATCGTTTTACGATTTGGAAGGAACGCTCGTCAGCACGAATCTGGTGCATACGCTCGCGTTTTACGCGCGTCGCCAGCAAGGTTTGTTTTCGACCGTCAAAAAAAGCGTTTCGACTTTAGCGAAACTTCCGCTTTTCGGCGCGGCGGATTTATATTCACGCAATGTTTTCAACGAAGTTTTTTTCAAAAGTTATGAAGGCGAATCCGCCGACCGTCTGCGCTATTTTTCGGAGGAACTTTTTGAGGAAGTTCTCAAACCCGCGATTTTTCCGGGAACGCCGGATTTAATCGCCGCTTCTAAAAAATTAGGCTTGAAACAAGTCGTCATCACGGGCGCGCTGGATTTTACGATTGATTCTTTGATGAAATATCTCGGCATTGACGAATACGCGGCAAACCGTCTGGAATTTGTCAACGGCTACGCGACGGGAAGATTGCTGCCGCCCGTAATGGCTTCGGCGACCAAAGCAAAATGGATACGCGAATTTGCCGAGCGCGAAAATCTTTCACTGTCTGATTCCTACGCCTATTCGGACAGCATTTCCGATTTGCCGATGCTCTCGATTGTCGGGCATCCGGCGGCGGTCAACCCGGATTTTCGCCTGAAACAGACGGCGTTGCAGCACGATTGGGCAATTCTGAATTTAAAGTAAGCGCAAAATTATGAAACAAATCTTTTTTCTAATCATTCTTATCGTTTCGACATCGTTTGTTTTCGCGCAAACGAATGCCGTCAAAACATCGATTAAAACAATTGCAGCCAGTCCGAGTTCTAAAATTATTGACGCCAAACAGTTGCTGCGCGATGACGAAACATTATCGGCAGATGATATGCAAGGTCGTGGAATCGGAACGCCGGGCGGAGCAAAAGCGCGTGAATACGTTGTCGCGCGATTCAAAGAAGCCGGACTCAAATCTTTTGGCGCGTCATATTTACAGTCGTTCGATTTTACCGCTCGAAGCGGCGCAAAAGTGAACGGCGTTAATGTCATCGGCTACATCGAAGGCAAAAAAAATCCCGAAAAATACATCGTCGTCACGGCGCATTACGACCATCTCGGAACGCGCAACGGCGAGATTTACAACGGCGCGGACGACGACGCTTCAGGTGTCGCGGCGTTATTCGCGCTGGCAAATTATTTCAAAGAAAAACGCCCGTCACATTCGATAATTTTCGTCGCCTTCGACGGCGAAGAATCCGGTTTGCGCGGAAGCAACGCTTTTGTCGCAGCGCCGCCCGTCAAAAAAGAATCAATCGTGCTGAACGTCAATATGGATATGGTCGCGCATAACGACAAAAACGAACTTTACGCCTCGGGAACATTTCATCATCC
Organism: uncultured Pyrinomonadaceae bacterium; assembly: GCA_964235785.1. Classification (GTDB taxonomy): domain Bacteria; phylum Acidobacteriota; class Blastocatellia; order Pyrinomonadales; family Pyrinomonadaceae. The sequence continues at coordinate 11,939 of CAXSBF010000007.1, forward strand.
GGCATTAAAACCGCAGCTCGAAACGATTGCGAAAAGCGCGAAGGTAAAATTGCTCATCGGTCACGACCGACCCGAACAGAAAAGCGACGATTGGACAAATCAATCCGACCATTTTGCTTTTCACCAGGCAAAAATTCCGTTTATCTATTTCGGCGTCGAAGACCACAAGGATTATCACAAACCGACCGACGACTTTGAGAATATCAACAAAGAATTTTACGTCCGCGCCGTTGAGACGATTTTAGAGACGGTAAAAACTTTCGATAAGAATTTACCCTCGATTGAGAAATCAAACTGACGTCCTATATAATGGCTACGTAGCTAAACACTATAAAATCCGATTTTGTGGAGTTATAAAATGTCGCACACGGTAAAAGACGCAAAGAATAATTTGAGCGGTTTGATTCGACTTGCGGAAAAAGGCGAGCCGCAGATAATCCGGCGAAACGACACGGAAGTCGCGGTTGTCGTTTCGATTTCGGACTGGCAAAAAATGAACGGCAAAAAGGAAAGTCTGGTTGAATTTCTGCAAAAAAGTCCGCTCGACGAAATTATTCCGTATCTTGAAAGAAGCGACGACCCTGTGCGCGAGGTATCGTTTGAATGAAGTTTCTTCTCGATACGAACGTCATTTCCGAAGCGAAACAAAAAAAGCCGAACAAACGAGTTCTCGAATGGCTTGACGCACAGGACGAGTCGAAACTTTATTTAAGCGTTTTGAGCGTCGGCAAAATTCGTAAAGGAATCGCCCGGCTTGAATCCGGCAAAAAGAAGGCTGAACTCGAAGAATGGCTGGAAAAACTGCGAAATCGTTTCGCGCGAAGGTTGCTGCCGCTGTCGGAAAAGACGTTTTTAGTTTGGGGCAAAATGTGCGGCGAATTTGAAAATAAAGGAATTGTTCGCTCCGCGCTCGATTCGCTCCTTGAAGCATCCGCGCTCGAACACGATTTAATTTTCGTTACACGCAACGTCAAAAATTTTCAGAATTCGCAAGTTACGATTTTGAATCCTTGGGAAGATTAAATAATTTGACCGCGTGAAACTCGGTTTGATTGATTACGAAGGCAAACTTCTTTTGAGTGCTTACGGTGAGTAAAATGAAACCTCTTAAATTGATTTTAATTTTGACTCTTTCCGGTTGCCTTTTTGGATGCGCTTTTGAAGAAAATCGGGAAGTTGAAAAGGAACTAACAGACAGCGTTAATAATTTTCATGCTTTGTTCAATCAAGAAAAATTTCAAGAAATTTATAATGAGTCTGACGATGAACTGAAAACTAAATTCGCTGAACAACAATTTGTCTCTTATTTGAAATTTGTCAAAAATGACTTTGGAGAAATAAAAGAAACACCTCATGTTTGGATTAATGACGAGTTAAAAGACGGAGCTAAAAGAATTTTATTCAAAAGAACAAAATTTCCAAATGTTGAAATGGTTGGATCTGAGAAGGCGATTTTTAGAGAAAAGTTTGAATGGAATTTAAGAGACAATCAAGCGAAACTATCTTCTTACGAAATCGAAAAACTTTGCGATAAACCTTGTAGGCTTGCTATCAAGACAAAATAAAATATGGCTTTGCAATTACGCAGAAAAACACACGAATCAATCGTTTACATTGATAAAGACAGCGCGCCGCGCATTATTCCGTTTGGCGAGGATTTTATTCTTGAAGATTTGCCGGTCGGGACGCGCGTGATTTATCCGAATCCGCCGATAAAGGGCTTGCCGAACAGGGAAGCGGCAATTCGTTACGCGATAAATCATCCGATTGACGCCAAACCGCTTTATGCACAGCTTGAGCCGGGAATGAAGGTGACGATTGCGATTGACGATATTTCGATGCCGCTGCCGCCGATGGCAACGCCGGACGTGCGTCAGACGATGCTCGAAGTCATTCTCGAACAATGCGCGGCAAACGGCGTGGACGACATTCATTTGATAATCGCTATTTCTCTGCATCGCCGGATGACGCCGTGGGAAATGGAGAGAATGGTCGGCAAGAAAATTTTTGACGAATTTTATCCTGACCGTTATTACAACCACGACGCCGAAGACGACGAAAATCTCGTCACCATCGGACACACGCGCCACGACGAACCGCTTCGCGTCAACAAACGCGCCATCGAAAGCGATTTGCTGATTTACGCCAATATCAATTTCGTGCCGATGAACGGCGGACACAAATCGGTCGCCGTCGGGCTGTGCGATTACGAGAGCTTAAGAGCGCATCACGAACCGCAGACGATACGCGATTCGGATTCTTATATGGATCCGTCTTCATCCGAACTCAATCACAAAATTATTAAACTCGGCAAATTGGTTGACGAACATTGCAACGTCTTTCATATCGAAACCGCGCTTAACAGCCGAATGTTCAGCGACGGCTATGACATTTTGACGCGCAATGAAGACGAATTTTCGTTTATGGACAGGATGAAATGGGAAGCGATGAAACGCACGTTCGGCAATCTGCCGCGTGCCGCCCGCCGAAAACTTCTGCATCAAATTCCCGCGCAATACGAATTGATTGCCTGTTTCGCGGGCGCAACCGATCCTGTCCACGAAAAAATTCTGGAAAAGAATTACCAGCAATTTGAAATTCCCGTCAAAGGTCAGTGCGACATTTTGATTACGGGCATTCCCGACATTTCGCCGTATAACGTCTATTCGTCGCTCAACCCTTTGCTCGTTCAGGTGATGGCGCTCGGCTATCACTTCAATATGTATCGCAACAAACCGCTCATTCGGAAAGGCGGCGTGATGATTGTTTCGCATCCGTGTTTCGACGAGTTTGACCACAATCATCACGCGCCGTATATCGAATTTTTCCATCGTCTTTTGTCCGAATCGCGCGACGCTTTCTACCTGCGCGAAAAATACGAACGCGAATTTGCGACAAACCCGAACTATATCGAGATGTATCGGCGCGGCAACGCCTATCACGGCGCACACCCGTTTTTTATGTGGTATTGGGGCGAAAACGGTCGCCAGCACGTCGGCAAAGTAATCGTCGCCGGCGCCGAAAACGCCCACGTCCCTGAAATGCTCGGCTGGGAACGCGCCGACAATATGACCGAAGCGATTGCCCAAGCGCGTTCGTATATGGGCAAAAACGCAGAGATTACGATGCTGCATCAGCCGATAATTGGATTGTGTAACGTTACGGATTAGTTTTTGAGGTGCCAAATTGGAACCGCATAAATTATGAGCGACAAAAAATCTCAAGACAAAGATTTAATAATAATTGAATCTATTGCAAGTAGAATCCATTTCATTCGCGGACATCGTGTAATGCTCGATAGTGATTTGGCAGAAGTTTATCAAGTTGAAACCAGAGTTTTAAATCAAGCTGTAAAAAGAAATCTAAATCGTTTCCCAGAAGATTTTATGTTTCAAATTACTGAAGAAGAAACAAAATCTTTGACATCACAAATTGTGACCTCAAATAAAGGTCGCGGCGGCAGGCGTTATTTTCCTTATGTTTTTACCGAACACGGCGCGGTTATGTTAGCAAGCATTTTGAAAAGTCAGATTGCCATTGACGCGAGTATTCAAGTCATTCGCGCATTTGTGCAGATGCGAACAATTCTAATGCTGCACGCAGATTTAGCAGAAAGAATCGAAGAACTGGAACAATCAGTTGACAGACACGACGAAAAATTCAAAGTCGTTTCGCATCTTCTCGGTCAGATATTGGGCGATAAGAAAAGAGGAAAACGACATATAGGATTCATTGATAAAGAGAAAAAATGAAATTATCACCAACCGAAATTTTCAAAAATAAAAAGATTTTCTTTATCGGCGGCACGGGCTTTGTCGGCAAGGTTACGCTTTCGATGCTGCTGCATAATTTTCCCGATGTCGGGAAAGTTTACGCGACGGTTCGCGCCCGAAATGCTGAAGAGTCACATAATCGTTTTTGGGCGAGCGTCGTTACAAGCCCGACGTTTGACCCGTTGCGCGAGAAATACGGCGAGAAGTTTGAAGATTTTATCCGCGAAAAACTTGTTCCCGTCAATGGCGATGTCGGTAATGAATTTTTAGGTTTAGAGGAAAAGGAAGCCAAAAAGATAATGAAAGACTGCGACATCATTATCAATTCGGCGGGCAATGTGACGTTTAATCCGCCGCTTGAAAGCGCATTGCGGACGAATGTCGTTGGCACGAACAATGTTTTGAAACTCGCGCGAATGATGAAACGTCCCGCCGTCGTTCACGTTTCGACTTGTTTTGTCGCGGGGAAAAAGAGCGGCACGATTTGGGAAAATGAGCCGGTGGTCGGTTATTTTCCCAGAAAGGAAGAGCTTGTCGGCACAACTTTCGATGTCAATAAGGAAATCGAAGACTGCGCCAGATTGAGCGAGCAAGCCAGACAGGAAGCGAACGACGCGGTGCAGATTGCGAAATTCCGCGAGCAGGCGCGTGAAAGATTTGTCGAAGAAGGACGTGACCCAGACGATGAAGACGCGCTGAATTCGGCGATTTTCCGCGAGCGCAAAATGTGGATTCGTGAGCGCACGACCGAACTCGGTTCGGAACGCGCGCAGTATTGGGGCTGGACGAATATCTATACTTACTCGAAATCGCTCGCCGAGCAAATTATCGCGCAGCAGGACGATATTGTTAAAGTTTTGCTTCGTCCGTCAGTTGTCGAATCGGCGCATCAATATCCGTTTCCCGGCTGGAACGAAGGCTTTACGACGACCGCGCCTTTGATTTTGATTGCGCTGCGCGGTCAGCCGATTTTTCCCGTCAATGAAAATTTGATTCTCGATATTATTCCGGTTGACCTTGTGGCGGGCGCGATGCTCGCCGCCGCGATGAATGCGCTCGTTGACGACAAACCGCCGCTGGTTTTTCAAGCCTGTTCGAGCGACTCCAACCCAAACGATATGAAGCGAATGGTCGGGCTGGTCAGTCTTTATAAACGCAAGTATTTTGACGAAAAGGAAACCGGAAATAAGCTGATGAACCGCGTCAATTCAATAATCGAAGCCACGCCCGTCACGCAGAAAACCTATGAAATGACGGGCGTGCCGATGTTAAATAAATTGGCGAAAACGGCGAGCGGCTGGCTCGATAAAGCAAGTCCGCGCTGGGGCGGCGGGCGAATCGGAAATATCGTTTCGGACGTGCGGAAGTCAGTTGAAAAATTCGAGCGCGCGACGCAGGAAACGGTTGACGCTTTTGCGATGTTCAAGCCGTTTATCGTTGATAACGAATATCTCTATCGCGCCGATAATACCAGAGCTTTGCATTCGATAATTAAGAAAAGCGAGCAGGATTTATTGCCCTGGTATCCCGAAAATCTCGATTGGTATGATTACTGGCTCAACGTGCATTTTCCGGGTCTTCGCAAATGGGTTTTGCCGCAGCTCGAAGAAGATTTAAAGATTCAGGAACGCCGCGCTTATACGTATAAAGATTTGCTCGATTTGTTCGACACTTCCGTCAAGCGTTTTCCGACGCGCGTGGCGATGCGAATCGAGCGCGACGGCAAAAAAGAGCAATACACTTTTGCCGAAGTCAAAGAATTAACTCTCCGCGCCGCTGGGTTTCTGGCGGAAAAAGGCATTAAACAAAACGACCGCGTGATTTTGTTTTCCAACAATATGCCCGAATGGGGAATGACTTATTTCGGCATTTTGAAAACGGGCGCGACGGCGATTCCGATTGACCCGGCGAGTTCGGTTGACGAGATTGTCAATTTCGCACGCGCGGGCGAAGCGTCAGCAATCGTTTTATCTCCAAAACTTTTTCAGGAAAATCCCGAATTAGCCGAAAAGTTAAAAGCCGCAAAACTGAAATTAAATGTATGGACGTTTGACGAAGTTTTCGAGATGCATGATGAACTCGAAGAAGCGAAACGCATCGCATTGCTTCCGAATAAAATTTTGTCGCATACGGTTGCGTCTTTGATTTTCACAAGCGGCACAACCGGAACGCCGAAAGCCGTGATGTTGTCGCACAAAAATTTCGTCAATATGATTTCGATGTTGTCGAGCGTGTTGGAAATGGACATCACCGACGGCGTTTTGTCCGTGCTGCCGATGCACCATACGTTTGAATTCTCCGCCGGATTCTTAACGCCTTTTTCAAACGGTACGCAAATCACATATTTAGACGAACTATCGAGCGAAGAACTCACGCGCGCAATCGAAAACAATCACGTTACGGGAATGGTCGGCGTTCCCGCGCTGTGGGAAATGCTTCACCGGAGAATCAAAACGAGATTGCGCGAGCGCGGCGATTGGTTTGCCGATTTAGCCGATAACATCATCGAATTTAACGCCTGGGTGCGCGACAATACGCCATTTAATTTAGGTCCGATTGTATTTTTCCCGATTCATAAAGGAATGGGCGGACAAATGCGTTATTTGATTTCGGGCGGCTCGGCGTTGAGCGAGAAAGTGCAAAAGGATTTGCACGGATTAGGTTTTACCGTTCTCGAAGGCTACGGTCTGACCGAATCTTCGCCTGTTCTAACCGTTGCGCGTCCGGGAAATAAACTGCTGCGCGGCAGCGTCGGCAAACCGCTTCCCGGCGTCGAAGTAAAAATCGAATCGCCCGACGAAAAAGGTGTCGGCGAAGTCTTTGCCCGCGGGCAAAACGTGATGCTCGGTTACTTTAACAACGAAGAAGCGACCGAAGCGGTTTTACACGACCGCTGGCTGAAAACCGGAGATTTGGGCAAACTCGACGCGGACGGAAATTTGTTTATCGTCGGACGCTCGAAAGACGTGATAATTGATTCAAACGGCAAAAATATTTACCCCGACGAAATCGAAGATTTATACGGCGCATCGCCGCTCGTCAAAGAATTGAGCGTCGTCGGTTTGCCGGACGAAGACGGCGGCGAAAAAATCGCGTCGCTCGTTGTTCCCGATTACGAACACGACATCGCGCTTTCGCGCAGTGATGTGAACAAAAAGATTGAAGAGCATTTCCGGGAAGTCTCCGCATCTTTGCCGTTTTTCAAACGGGTCAAAGTTTTGCATGTCACGCCGTTTGAGCTTCCGCGCACGGCGACGCGCAAAGTCAAGCGTCCCGAAGTCGTCGAGCTTCTGCAAAACCTGGAAGAGAAATCGAAAAATAAAACCAGGCAAGTTGTCGAAACAAAAAGCGACGACACGGCTTTGTGGATTCGCAAAATTGTCGCAACCGTTTCAAATCGCACTTTATCTGAAATTGCGATTGACCGCAAACTCGCCGATTTAGGCTTTGATTCTTTGATGTTCGTCGAACTGCAAGCCGCTGTCGAAGACGCCGGCGGGCGCGTTGCTTCGCCCGACACTTTAAACGAAGTGCAAACTGTCCGTGAGCTTTTGACCGCCGTTCAAAGAATTGACAAGCGCAGAAAAATCGAAGAGCCGCGCACGGAAGAAAAAAAGGAAGAAGACGAAATCTTCGTGCCTTCGATTTTGCGAACCGTCGGCAACCGCGTCGTCGATTTCGCGCAGGAGAAACTTTACGACAATGTTTTAGACACGAATATCGAAGGCGAAGCCAACGTGCCGCAGCACACAAATTTTATCGTCGCTTCAAATCACGCTTCGCATCTCGATATGGGCTTGGTCAAAAAAGCGCTCGGCAAAGACGTGGCGGAACAAACCGTAGCGGTCGCGGCGGCTGATTACTGGTTCGACACAAAATATAAACGCGCTTATATGAACAACTTCACGACGCTGATTCCAATTGAGCGCACCGGAAGTTTGCGCCAATCCCTGCGCCACGTTACGCAGATTTTGAACGAAGGCTACAACACTTTGATTTTCCCCGAAGGCGGACGGCAAACGTCGGGCGTAATCGCGGAATTCAAACCGATTATCGGCTATCTCGCATTGAACAATAAAACCGGAATTCTGCCCGTCTATATCTGGGGAACTTTTGAAGCCTTCCCGAAAGGCGCGACGATTCCGAAAAAAGACAGCATCGGCGCAAAAGTCGGCGCAAAAGTCGGGCGATTTCTGGAATACGACGAGCTTTTTGAAATGACCAAAGGCGTCCCGAACACCGAAGCCTATCGCTTAATTGCCGCGCGTGTTCAGCACGAAATCGAAAATATGCGTGATAATAAGCAGGATAAATTTGACGTTTCAGCGGTTCGCAAAAAGTGGCGTACGGAGAGAAGGAAGACGCGCAAGCAAGAACCTGTGATTGATGAATAGTTTCGATGCTATACTGATGGAAAAGATTTGAGAGGTGATTTCAAATGCTGCAAACTTACAAGGCGACGCTTAACGGCAACCGTTTGGAATGGAACGGCGAAGAGCCGGACGAAGCGAAGAGTTGCGAGAACGTCATCGTCATCGTAACGATTTTAGAAGAGGAAGCAATCGCAAAAAACTTACGCCCGTTCGGTTTGGGCAAAGGTGAATTCGTCGTGCCGGAAGATTTTGACGCGCCATTGCCGGAAGAGATTTTAGCGAGTTTTGAAAGTGAATGAAGCTGCTTTTAGACACGCATATTTTTCTCTGGTATATCGCCGCCGATTCGCGGTTGCCCCTACTTTTCCGCGATGCGATTCGTCAGCCGAACAATGAAGTTTTTTTAAGTGTCGCTTCGCTTTGGGAAACTATTATCAAATACAAACTCGGCAAACTTCCGCTTTCTCAGTCGCCCGACATTTATATTCCGGCGCAGCGCCGATTGCATCAAATCAAAAGTCTTTCTCTAAATGAAAATGCCGTCAAAGAACTTGTCAGTCTGCCATCCTTGCACCACGACCCGTTTGACCGAATTTTAATTTGTCAGGCTTTGGCAAACAATTTGATAATCGTTACGGTTGACCCGCAAATTCAAAATTATAACATCGCATATTTGAAATAATGGCAGTAAAAAAAACAAACGCTTTAGCAAAAACCGAAAAGAAAATTTTGATTACCGGCGGAACTGGTTTTCTCGGAACGCACATTGTTCGTCAATTGCTTGAAAAAGGCGAAAAGAATTTGCGCGTGATGGCTTCGTCCGTTCCAGCTTGGATGCAAGATGTGGGTGTTGAAGCGTTTGAAGGTTCGGTTGCGAAAAGGGAAGACGTGGCAAACGCGGTCAAAAATGTGTCGGCGATTTTTCATCTGGCGGGAAAGGTCTCGCGCGATAATGAAGACGCGTCGCAGATGAATAAAATTCACGTCGAAGGCACTCGACTGTTATGCGAAGCGGCAAAGGAAGCAGGCGTGAAAACTTTAATTTTAGCATCTTCGAGCGGCACAATCGCCGTCAGCGAAACTGATGAAGTTTTAGACGAAACTTATCCGACACCGCTTGAAATTATTTTGCGCTGGGCTTATTACGCTTCAAAATTTTATCAGGAGAGAACCGCGCTCGAAAATTTTGACGACAAAGGTTTGAAACTCGTTATTTTGAATCCGTCTTTGCTTTTGGGAACCGGCGATGAACGTCTTAGTTCGACGAAAGTTGTTTTAGATTTTATGGCGCGGAAAATTCCATACACGCCGTCGGGCGGCTTAAATTTTGTTGACGCGCGGGATGCGGCGACGGCTTTTGTCAACGCTCTGGAAAATGGAAGACACCGGGAAAAATATCTCCTGGGCGCGGCAAATATGAATTTCAAGGAATTTTTCGGACGGCTCGAAAGACTTTCAGGCGTTTCCGCGCCAATGCTCCGGGTGCCGAAAAAGTTAGCGATGGCTGGGTCGAATTTTATTGATTCGATTTATAAAAATTGGAATAAAACTTCGCCGATTCAGCCGAAGGAAGTCGAGCAAGCCGAGTATTTCTGGTATTTCGATTCGACGAAAGCCGAAGAAGAATTGAATTTTACCACGCGCGACGCGCAGGAAACTTTGCAGGATACGATTTCTTTTTTGAAAGAAAACTTTCTGGGCGATGGCGTTTTTAAGTAATTGTCAGTGTTCGTTTATAAAAACTCGCACTATAGATAAAATTTTAGCCGCAAATTTTTTCTTATCTTTTGAAAAGTTAAAATTTGCGGCTATCTTTTTAATTAGCATTAATGCTGTTTCTCTTAACAAATGACAACTTCATTACTGTCAAAGTAATCAAGTATAGAAAAGCATAAATTGTGTATGCTAACCTAAACGTTGTCTGCTCGAAGATAAAAGTCACTGCAATAAAAAGACAATGCAGTAAAAACATCACAATCATAAAAGTAGATGCATCCTTATTTGACCTTGACTTCAAACTTACAAAGAAAGTTAAAAGAAAAAAGAGCGTAGTTGAAACTACCGACATCATATCTAAACTAATATACATTTCTTCTCCTTTATTATTGTAACTCCGGTCTAGGTCCGCTACTGCATGTGCCGATTGCCGCAGAACATTGTAATGCTGCATTACCACCTAGAACACCGTGAGCGATTAATGCGCCAGCACAAGTGAGTCCGAAAGTTGCTGGACAAGCTGCATCCAACGCCGCCACACTTCCTATCCAAGCTATAGCCGATGCTAAACAACTGCCAGTGTCCTTTGCACAACTAAAAGCACTGTCGCCGTCATACATCTCATACATTAAATCGGTTGCAAAACTATCTTTAGAAGTAAAATCGCGTGTTGCTTGCATCAACTGACTTATACCTTCTTTTTGGCGCTTTATTTACTACCACTGAGAAAAATACCCCGAAACTTGTTGTAAAAGTAGTTCTCTGGCTGTTTTCCGCATTAAATACTTCCGCAATGCCCAAAACTTCTGACCCTTTCTAAACTCTTAGCATTAATTGATTTTTTTGGTAATCAACTATAGATACCTTCACATCATCCTGATTCAAATCCGTAATTATGTTTGATTTTCGGATTTTTGATTTATTTGATAATGCAACGCTATCTAGAATGTTACTACTCTCTTGAGGTAATACGCTTGATGGCGCAATCAAGGTTAAAAGAACAATACCCAGAAGAAATGTCAGTAAATAACTGACAGATACGTTTTTCGATTTCATTTTGTTTGTTTTCCTTATTAGAGTTAATGTAAGTTTTTTTGAGACGAGTTTTAGAAGTTATACATTGACCAAAAAATTAACAACTTACGGGTTTTTTTCGATGAGTACAAATCTTTGTAAGCGTATTATTGCAAGATGGCTTATTGAGAGATGTTTTAATTGTATAACTTTTTCGCGTCTAATCATTATCACCATTCTGAAAAACTGTCAAGTTATAATGAGCTTTATAAAATGCCTTAAGAATAAGTCGGCAAAAATTTTGGCGGCTGCCGCATTTTTGTTGCCTGCTCGAAAGCGTAAGCGAATTTTATTAGAGTCGGCTCGCTAAATGCGCGTCCTAAAAAGGATACTCCGAGCGGCATTTCGTCTATGAAACCAGCGGGAACGGTGATGTTCGGATAGCCGGCGACTGCCGCTTGTCCCCAAGCCGCTCCGCTCGTCGGCGAGAAAATCGCGTCGAGATTGTCTTTTGTGATTATCGCGTCGATGCCGTTGGCTTGCGTCGCAAGTTTTAATTTTTGCAAAGCAGTCCGGTATTCGCTCGCTTCCAAATCGCCTTTTTCCTGTGACTGTAAAAATAATTCCTGCCCGAAAAGCGGCATTTCGCGGTCTTTGTTCTCTTCGTTGAATTTGATTAAATCCGCCAGCGTTTTGTATTGAGAATTTCTTTGCGCCAGATATTTGTTCAGATTGGCTTTGAATTCATACTGCAAAAGCGCCGTCTCGTCGCTGCCGAAATCTTTAGCGACCGTAAAGGTAACGTTAACCAGCGTCGCGCCGCCGTCCTTTAAAACTTGCAAATGCGATTCGTAGATTTTATTCCGCGCCTCATTGCGCCCGAAAAATTGTCTGGCGACGCCGATTCTTGCTCCGCGCAAACCGTTTTTGTCCAAAGATTTCGTGTAATCTTTTTGACCTTTTGCGCTTTGCGAGGTTATCGCATCGTTTTTGTCAGTGCCGACTAAAACTCCAAGCAAAATTGCCGCGTCCGCAACGGTTCGCGCCATTGGTCCGGCAGTGTCCTGGCTGTGAGCAATCGGAATTACGCCGCTACGAGAAATTAAACCGAGCGTCGGTTTGATGCCGACAAGTCCGCACGTTACCGCCGGACAAATAATTGAACCGTTTGTTTCCGTGCCGATGCCGACGACCGCAAGATTGGCGGAAATCGCCGCGCCCGTGCCGGACGACGAACCGCACGGATTTTTGTCTAAAACATACGGATTATTCGTCTGCCCGCCGCGCCCCGACCAGCCGCTCGTCGATTTTGTCGAACGAAAATTCGCCCATTCGCTCAGATTTGTTTTGCCTAAGATAATTGCGCCGGATTTACGAAGCTGCGCGGCGAGAAATGCGTCCTGCTTCGGCGTCGGCGCATTCAAAAGCGCGAGACTCCCGGCGGTCGTGTGCATTTTGTCCGCCGTATCGATGTTGTCTTTTATCAAAACCGGAATGCCGTGCAGCGCGCCGCGAATCTTGCCTTTTTTGCGCTCCTTGTCTAAATCTTCGGCAATCTTCAGCGCGTCGGGATTAATTTCGAGAACTGATTTTATTTTCGGGTCAATGTCTCTGATTCTTTCGAGATATTTTTCGACCAGCTTTTTGGCTGTAATCTCGCCCGACTTCATTTTCGCCTGCAATTCTTGAACGGTAATTTCTACCAAATCTTCGTTGGCGGCGCTCTTGAAAATATCTTTAGCGTCAGTATTTTTCATTACGCTCAAAGCGGCAATACCAGCCGCGCCGAGTTGCAAAAATTCACGACGATTTTGTTTTTCGCTTTTCATAATTTCGGGAAATCTTCTGGAAAATTAAATTTTATTCTCAGATTTAGATTATAACGCAAAATCGTCTGTTTCAAATTCGGCAATGACTCATTTGCCTAACGGTATTTCAAAATTGCTTCCAAAGCCAAATCGTTGTTTGTGCTGAACAGAATTTTACTTTTTATTGATTCTTTTCAAACTTCCTTCGCCGCTGATTTTGCGGCTTCCGGTTCGAGCGACTTGTTCGGCTTTGGCAAAGGCTCGCAGGAAATTTTCGCCTAAAACTTTGCGAATGTCTTGTTCCGAATAACCGCGCCGCAGCATTTCATATGTAACGAGCGGCAAATCTTCCATTCCGTTCATTCCCGCAGGCAGAAACGGAACGCCGTCGAAATCAGAACCGATGCCGACCGAATCGATTCCGGCGACATTTTTGATGTGGTCAATGTGATCGACAATTCGCGTGTAGCTCGGCGTATAAATTGGACTGGCGGCAAACAATTGACGTTCGGCTTCATTGAAGGCTTGCGCGTCGTCTTTGTATTTTTCTCGAAGCGCGTCCATTTGCGGTTTCAACCGTTTTGAGCGCTCATTTTCTTCACGGTTCGTTCTTTCGTCCAGAAATGAAGGATAGAAATTTACCATTATTACGCCGCCGTTTGCGGCGACTCTTTTCAAAATGTCGTCTGCCACGTTTCGCGTGTGATTTGAAACACCGCGAGCCGATGAATGCGACGCGATAATCGGCGCAGTGGAAACGTCCAGAACATCCGACATCGTTTTCGCCGAGACGTGCGAGATGTCGACGAGCATTCCCAGGCGATTCATTTCGCGGACGACTTCCTTGCCGAAATCCGAAAGTCCGTTGTTCTTCGGCGTGTCGTTGTGCGCGTCCGCCCAGTCGTGCGAGACGTTATGCGTCAAAGTCATATAACGAATGCCGAGCCGGTAAAAATTTCGCAAGGCAAACAGCGAGTTTTCAATCGCGTATCCGCCTTCGATGCCCATCAAAGCGCAGACTTTCCCCTGTTTTTTGGCGCGGCGAATGTCTTCGGCGGTCGTGCAGGACAGCAGTTCGTTCGGATGTTTTTCGACTTCACGATTCGTCGCGTCAATTAAATCCATCGCCCGCCGCATCGCGCCGCCGGTTTTCAAAGTCGTGCCGGAAACATAAATCGAAAAAAACTCGCCCGTTATTCCCGATTGTTTGAAACGGCGCAAATCCGTGTGAAACGGGTCGCCGTCTTGATGGAATTTGCCGACCGAATCGGTTGCCAAATCAAAATCATCGTCAACCATCGGCGACGGAATATCGTTGTGTCCGTCAACGATAATAGCTTTCCGGTGAATTTTTAAGGCTTGCGCCCAAATTTTCGCGTCTGCGCCCGGCGGCATCGTTTGCGCGATTGTCTCGCCGACAAAAGACGATGCAAAGGCGAAAAACAGAATGTAGAAAAGTGTTTTATATTTCATATTCGGATTGGATAAGAGCTATGTGAATCGATTCTAAAAAGTTAAAAAAGCGTTCCGGTCGGGAACGCAGGCATCTTGCCTGCAAAGATTGCGAAAGCAATCTACACTTTTCGGTAAAATAATCAATGCTGCAACGCTTCGAGCCGCCGACAGGCAAGATGCCTGCGCTCCGACTAAAAAGACTTTCGCGGATTGTCGCGGATTTTATAAATCATTTATCTGCGTAAATCCGCTTAATCTGTGTTCATCCGCGTCCTACTCTGTTTTATTCTTTCGCCGCCGTTTGATTTCGCTCGCGCGGTTTGGCGTTTTTCACGTATTTATCAAACCAATTTATCATTTCGTAAAGCGTGTGTTCGGTTGATTCTTTCGCCGCATAACCGTGCGCTTCGAGTGGCAGAAAGACGAGCCGCGCCGTTCCGCCGTTGCCTTGAATCGCTGCGAAAAGACGTTCGGATTGAATCGGGAAAGTTCCTTGATTGTTGTCTGCTTCGCCGTGAATCATCAGGAGCGGCGCTTTGATTTTATCGGCGTAAAAGAACGGCGAGACGTTTTCGTAAAGCTCTTTCGCTTCCCAGAAATTGCGGCGTTCCGATTGGAAACCGAACGGCGTCAAAGTTCGATTATACGCGCCCGAACGGGCGATTCCGGCGCGGAACAAATCCGAATGCGCCAGCAGATTCGCCGTCATAAACGCGCCGTAGGAATGACCGCCGACGCCGACTCTTTCCGGGTCGGTGACGCCCAACTCGACGGCTTTGTCAATCGCCGCTTTCGCGCTGTCGACGACTTGCTTGATAAAAGTATCGTTGACCGTCAAAGGGTCGCCGACAATCGGCATCGTCGTATTATCCAAAACGGCATAACCCTGGAGCAGAAAGAACAGGTGCGAGTAACCGCCGATTGAAGTGTAACGATTGGTCGAGCCGGAAACTTGTCCGGCGGTCGAAGCGTCGGTAAATTCGAGCGGATAAGCCCAAACAACCGTCGGCAAGCGCGTGCCTTCCTGATAATTCGGCGGTAAATAAAGCGTGAACGACAAATCTACGCCGTCGGCGCGTTTGTATTTGACGAGTCGTTTCGTGATGCCGCGAAGCTGCGGCGTCGGGTCTGTAAAATTGGTTAATTTTTGCGGAGCTGGAACACTGCATTTATCGTCGGGGTAACATTCTCGCCGCAGATAAAGATTCGGTGGTTCATTAGTTGACTCACTTCTAGTAATAATTTTCAGATGTAAGTTTTTTTGATTGTTTAATATTGGAATAGAATCTTCGCCTATAAATGTTACAAGACTTTCGTATTTATCTTCATTAGAACGCCAAATTTCTTGTGTTTTCAAAGTTTTCAAATTCATCTGGCGCAAAAAAGGTCGGTCGCCTTCCTTTGACGCGCCATTTCCGCTCAAATAAATAAAATCGCTGTTTTGCTGAATCACTCTTTCGCCGTTCGGTAAAGTTTTCAAAACCGGCGTGCCGATGTCGTTGTAACGGTCGTTGACGTTTAAATCCGAGACGAGCTTTGGCGCAATATTCGGCGAACGATAATCCATCATAAAAATTCGGCGGTGGCGCGTGTCACGGTTGTTGTCGTAAAAAAGCATCAAGCCGTCTCGTTCGCCGAACGCTCTGCCCGAATAACGCTGCTCGACTTTGACTACTTCAATCGGCGCGGAAGAAAACGGCGCGGCGAGCATCATCAATCTGTCGCGCGGCGTGATTTTATTTCGCGGATCGCCTTTGTCTAATGCTTCCGCCCACATCAGCGTCGCGTTTTCGGTCGGAATCCAGTCGTAGCTTCTCGCTCCCGTGGAAACGCCCTGCACCGGAAGATTGTCTTCGAGCGGAAGGCTGGCGAGTTTATAGACCATTTTGCCCTGCAAATCCCAAACCTCGACTTGCTTCGGAAAATAAGAAGCCGGAAAAACATACGAATACGGATGTTCGATACGCGCCGTCAAAATGTATTTTCCGTCGGGCGAAACAGTCGGATTGCTGAAAATCGCGGGCTGTCCGATTTCCTTTGTCCTGCCGTCAACCGAAACGACTGCAAGCTGCGAAGTCGCGTAATAATCGAACAGTTTTTCGTCATTCGGCGATTTCAATAAATCTTCAAAAGTCTGAACCGCGCCTGTTTTTCCGGCAGTTTCCTGAATGCTCGGCTCGGTCGGAACGCCGGAAGTCGTCGGTGCAAGACCGCGCTTTGTCGGGACGAGATTGACGAGCAAACTCTGTTGGTCGGGCATCCAATCAAATCCGCCAAACGCCGTGTTGACTTTGACGTTTTTCAGCATTCTCGCTTTTCCGCTCGCGGTTTCCAAAATCCAAAGCTCGATTCCCGTCGGCGTCTGATTACCGAAAGCAACGTATTTTCCGTCCGCGCTCCAATTCGGAGAAATCACCTGCGCGCCTTGCGGCAAAATGATTGGAGTCTCCTTTCCGTCGGCGATATTTTTCAGCGTCAGCTTGACCGAATACGACTGGCGATGCTGTCCGTTGGTGTTCGGATTGATACGCAGACCGGCGAGACGAAGCATCGGTTGGGCGAGTTCGGAAATCGGCGGATACCGAAGCGGTTCGGACAGCAGAATTTTATCTTTTGCCGGAGAAACCGAAGTCGTCGGCGTGGCGGGCGCGTTCAAAACGTCCATCACGTTTTGCGGCGGCTGTTTATATGAGCCTTGCGCCAAAACGCTCGAAAAATTAAATAGACAAAATGCGAAAGCGACAAAAGCGAAAAATACTTTTTTCATATTTTTTTTTGGAGTTTTCTAAGAAGATTTGTTTTATTAGAACAAATTTTGTTTGATTTTTAAATGCCCGCGCGGATTTATGGATTTTTCTTCAGCGAGGAAAATTGAGTCTTTTTAATTTTTCGATTGAAAAGTGTCGGAAAAAATCAGAAAAACACCAAACAAAACAGGCAGCAATCCAAAGAAAAAATAAGATAAACGAGGCTGAGACTTTGGCGCGAGGCTTGGGTCAACCGGCGTCAATACGCCGATTAAGAAAAGAACGATTCCAAAAAATGCTAAAATCAATCCAGCCCAAAACTTAAAAGAAAATTTCTCGTTTGAATCAGACATTGCGACAATTCTTTTCGTAAATAAGGCGCAAACCTTCGAGCATCAGCGTCTCGTCAACCGTTTCAATCAAGCCGCAGCTTTCTGCAATCAACCCGGCAAGTCCGCCTGTTGCAATAACTTTCGGCTTTTCGCCGAGTTCTTCAATCATTCGGCTAATGATACCTTCGACTAAGCCCGCATAGCCGAAATAAATTCCCGCTTGAATCGAACTGATTGTTGAGTTTCCAATAACACTATCCGGTTTTTTGATTTCAACTTTTGGAAGTTTAGAAGTTTTTTCAAAAAGCGCGTCGGCTAAAACATTCATTCCGGGCGCAATAGTGCCGCCGAGATATTCGCCTTTAGAATTTACTGCGTCAATCGTCGTCGCCGTCCCGAAGTCGCAAACGATGCAAGGATTTCCGTATTTGTGAAAAGCTGCCGAAGCCGCGACAACTCGGTCAATGCCGACACTAGACGGCGGATTGTATTTGATTTTCAAGCCGAAATCGAAAGTCGAATCTACGAAAATCGCATCCGGTTCAAAATATGTTTCGGACATTTTTCCAAAAGCAAAATTTAGCTGCGGAACGACTGAGGAAACAATTACGGCGAAAACTTTTTTATAATTTATCTCGGAAACGGAAAACATCTGCCGAACCAAAACGCCGATTTCGTCGGAAGTCCGATTTCTGACGGTCGCTATTCGCCACCGTTCAATCAAATTTTCACCGTCGAAAACCCCGAGCGATGTGTTGGTATTGCCGATGTCAATTGCTAAAAGCATTTGTTAACTGATAACTGATAACGGATAGTTGATAGTGTAAAACAATTCCTACACTATCAACTATCCGTTATCAGTTATCCACTAATATTTAGCCTTGCAGCGGCAAACCGTCATAGACGACTTGCCAGCCGTTTTGTTTGCTGGTGCGAAGACTTTTGTTAAACCATTCGAGAGCCTTTTCGGGGTCGTCGTAAATCTGCACTGCCGGATTCGCTTCGCGCGGGTCGACGCGGCAAATCGCGCCGCCTTTTTCGGCGGTTTTGATGCACAACAGCGCGACCATATTGTTTTTCGACAAAACGGCGGTGCGAACATTTACTTCGCTCAATTCGGTTTCGTCAAACTCGTCAAACTCGTCAAATTCATCCAGCTCGTCGCTGAAATCTTCAAATTCTAAATCTTCAGGTTCAAAATCAAATTCTTTGTTCATAAAATTTTATAAAAACTTCCTTCTACAAATTACACTCTTGCGACTCAAAGTTCAATCGGTGTTTTTGACCGGCGAGATTTTCGCAAGAAACGCGGAGAAATTGAATGATAAGTTAAAAGTGCAAAGTGAAAATTCAGCTTTCAAATTTTTAATTCTTAATTCTTAATTCTTAATTGTTCATGCTTTTCTCAGCATCTCGACATCGCCCGCTTGAACGATTTTTATTTTTCCGTCATCGGTTTTGACGCGCAGCGCGCCCGTTTCTTCGATGCCGCAGGTCTTACCGAAAATCGTTTCATTTGCGAGCCGAACGCTGACTGATTTTCCGAAGAAATAAGACGAATTCTTTGCCCATTCTTCCCGTATCTTTTCCGCGCCGCCCGCGCCTGAAAAGATACGGTAAAATTTTGCAAATTGTTTGGTTAAATTTTGGAGAATGTGTTCGGCGTTTGGTTTTCCGCCGGTTTCGGCTTCGATTGAAGCAGCGATTTGTTCGAGTTCGGGCGGAAAATTCAATGATGTCAGGTTGATGCCGATGCCGACGACAACCGCCAAACCTTTTTGCGTTTCCGCCGTTTCCGCCAAAATTCCGCAAATTTTCCTGCCTTCTATGAGAACATCATTCGCCCATTTTATATCGCATTTCAAACCGTAAAGCGTTCGCAAAACTTCCGTAACGACAACCGCCGACATCAATGTCAAAAGCGGCAAAAACTTAATTTCCGTTTTCGGTCGCAAAACGATGCTGAAATACAGTCCCGCGTCTTTTGCCGAAATCCAAACTCTGCCGTGTCTTCCGCGTCCCGCCGTCTGCTCGCGGGCGACAACGCACAAACCTTCTTCCGCGCCGCGCCTTGCCTGGTTTAATGCTTCGGTGTTTGTCGATTCGATTGAATCAAAACGCAGAATCGTAAAATTCATAACTTAAATAAGTGATAACTGATAGGTGATAACTGATAAGTATAAATTTGCTCTTTAAATTATCAGTTATCACCTATCAGTTATCACTTTCCAGAGTGAATCTACGAAATGGTTATTTGAGTCGAAAAAGTTTTGCGCCATTTGAAAACCGCTTGTCTGTGCTAATTCTTCCAGCATTTCGACATTGTATTTTTGGGAGATTTCCATAAAGATCGGCTCCCAGGCGGCAAATTCAAAACTTTTATTCAGTGCTTCGATAAAAACCGTCTGCGCTCGTCGGCTGATGAGAAAAGAACGCGCGGCGCACTCGACGGGGCGATATATTGCGTAATGTGAAAAATTTTCGGTGTTGAAATTTGCGCCCAATTCGCGGTTGATGCGCGTTAAAAGATTGAGATTAAACGCGGCGGTTACGCCCTGCGCGTCGTCGTAAGCCTTCAGGATAACGCGCGGGTCTTTCTGCAAATCGAAACCGACAAACAACATATCGTTCCGGTTCATTACACTACGAAGCTGACTGAAAAAATCCTGCGCCTGCGTTTTACTGAAATTGCCGATGTTCGAGCCTAAAAACAAAATGATTTTCGGTCTGTCGGACTCGGTTTTGAACGTTTCCAAAATGCTGAAATAATCGCCCGTTTTCGCATTCATCGAAAGGGTCGGAAATTCGTCTTTAAATCTTTCGATTAGAGAATCGAGCGCTTCCTGCGAAATATCAATCGGCATATAACTGAAATCAGCCGTTTGTTTTAGGAAATAATCAATCAAAACAGCAGTCTTCGTTCCGTCGCCCGCGCCGAGTTCGATTAAATCGAATGCCGAATTTAGCGTCGTGAACGCGCTGAAAATCTCCGGCGTGCGCGTTTGAAAAATTTCAAATTCGGCGCGTGTCAGATAGTATTCGGGCAGCTTCATTATTTCCTGAAACAACCGCGAGCCTTCGTCGTCATAAAAGTATTTTGACGAGAGAAATTTCGGCGTCGCCGACAAACCGCGCAAAACGTCGTCGGCGAAAGTGTTTGGTTTTGCTGCGCTTGAAATTTGCATTTTCTATGAATTTTTTACCACAGATGGACACAGATGAACGCAGATTTTAAAACAAGCTGGAATAAGTTTTATCTTTTTGTTTTTATCTTGTTTTTATCTGTGTTTATCTGTGTCCACGCGAAGCGGGATGGTTAATTTTGTTCTTATTACTTTGCCAGACGTATTCCCGCAAATTGCCAGCGTAAATGCGGGTGAAAGAAATTTCGATAAGTTTTACGGCTGTGTCCGGGCGCGGTCGCCACGCTTGCGCCGCGCAAAACCATTTGATTTATCATAAACTTGCCGTTGTATTCGCCGACCGCGCCTGCGGGTTTCGTGAAATTCGGATACGGCAGATACGCGCTGTTTGTCCATTCCCAACGCAAACCCCAATCAAACTTTTCGCTCGCTGTTTCCCATTCAAATTCGGTTGGAAGACGCATTCCTTTCCACTCGGCAAAAGCCGCCGCTTCATAAAACGAAACGTGACAGACAGGCGCGTTCGGGTTCAAATTTCGCAAACCCGAAAGCGTGAAATTCATCCATTCTCCATCCTGCTTTTGCCAGTAAAGCGGTTTTTTAATTTCGTTTTGATTGACCCAATCCCAACCTTCCGCGTGCCAGAGGCGAAAATTTTCGTAACCGCCGTCTTCGATAAACTCAAGAAATTCGCCGTTTGTAATCAAATTTTTTTGAATCGTAAAATCATGCAGATAAACCCGGTGTCTGCCGAGTTCATTGTCAAAATGAAAGCCTTCGCCTTGGAAGCCGATTTCGTAAATTCCGCCTTCGATTTCAACCGGTTCATTTGACGCGGTTTCGCCTTTTTCCACAAGTGCAAAACCTTTTTTATAAACGGGAAAAAGCGGATTGACGCTAAACGTATATTTCAAATCAGTCAAAAACAATTCCTGATGCTGCTGTTCGTGGTTCAGTCCGAGAACAACTAAATCCTTTTGTTCGTCCGTCAAATCTCCGCGCAAAAACTCGCGCATCTTTTCATCGACATATTTTCTGTATTCAAAAACTTCCTTAACCGTCGGGCGCGATAAATCGCCGCGATTGTCGCGGGCGGTTCTGGTTCCGATTGTGTTGTAGTAACTGTTAAAAAGAAAGCCGAAATTTTCATTAAAAACAGTGTATTCGGCGGCAAATTTTTTGAGAATCATTTCCTCGAAAAACCAGGTCGTATGCGCTACGTTCCACTTCGGCGGGCTGGCGTCAACCTGCGGCTGCGGAATATAATCTTCAATTTCGAGCGGCGCGCAAAGCTCTTCGGTTTTCGCGCGAACTTCGCCGTAAAATTTTACCAAATCAATCGGCGCGGTTCTTTGTTGATAAGTGGCTTGCATAGTTTTATTAAAACAAAAATCGCGGCAAAGCAAAAGAATCGTTCAATAATTTCTGTCTATAAATCAAACTCGACAATGATTTTATTCCAAACAGTTTTAATTTGAACGAAGCGAGATTTTTCGCAAGGCTTCTTTAGAAATTTCGGCTAAATAATAATCTTCGTTGTTTAGATTTGCCTGTAAAACGGGTTTAGCGGATTCATCGCCGATTGCTCCGAGCGCGAAAGCCGCTTCGCGTTTCACGTCGGCAAACTCTCGCGGGTTTTGCAAGGATTGAATCAACATATTGATTGCCGCGCGAAAGACGGGAAAAGTCTCAGCCAATTTCGGATACTTCGATTTTTCAATTGTGTTGTATTTTTCGGACGGAGAACTTTCAGGCGCTAAAATTTTCGTATTATTCGTTTGAATTATTTGCGCGATTTGTCCGATGGAACGTGCCGCGCTTCGACGCAAAAATTCGTCAGTCGGATTTTCCTTTTTCGGCTTATTTTGCAAAATGCGCGTCAAAGCATCAATCGCCGAAGCGTCGCCGATTGCGCCGAGCGCGACGCCGCAGGCGTTTTTTACATCCGCGATTTTGTCCTTTTGTAAAACTTGCAGCAACGGATTGACGGCGTTTGAATTTCCGACTTTGCCGAGAGCGTAAGCCGCCTCGCGCCGGACGAGTTCTTTTTTGTCATTAAGAAGCGGTAGCAAAACATTTAACGCCTGGTCTTTTGGCAGAAATATCACGGCAAATACGGCGGTTGCGCGAACAATTTCTGAATTATCGCGCAGAGCGGGAACTGCTAAAAGCGAGGCTTCTTCTAACTCCAAATTTCTGATTCGGAAGAGCGCGTCGCGTTTTTGTTCGTCGCTGCCCGATTGAATTCTTTGTTCTAAAGAAACCTTTTCAGAAACCCAATCAATCCGTGATTGCGCGGAAATGTTACCTTGAGCAAATGAATTTCCCGCAAAGGCGCAAAGCGCGCTAAGCAAAGAAAAGGTTTTAATAACGCGCCGCCAAATTGCAGCTTGCAATTCGTGATTCGCAAATGAATTTTTCATACGTTGCGTTGCGCATTTTGCCGCCGAATCCTTTCCCACTCGATAACTTGGCGGGCGCGTTTGTTTTCGTAAGCGTCCGACAACGACATGATTAAATCATCGTTTGAAAAATTTTCTTTTGATTTTGAAATTCGTTTGGAAAGAAGCTGGGAAATGTAATTTATGACCGCTAAGGTTTCGTTTTCGTTTAATTTATCGACTTGGCTGGCGATTGTTTGGTTTGTTTGATTGACCATCTCCGTATCTCCTTTTCGGGCGGACAGTCAAATCTCAAACTAAAGTTTTAAGTTTCGGCTGTCAGCGATATTTTTTTCTCATCATTAAAACTTTTGTTTGGGTAATTCTTACTGCAACTTACCTTTAAGGTGTAATTAGAAGATTAGCACGAAGCGCATTTCAAAGCAACGAATTTGTCCTGACAATTAACAAACAAATTCACGCTAAATGAAAACTATGTTAATTTCCCGGAATTGAATATTGACTTTCAGAACAGTTAGGAATATTTTATTTTTGAAACCCAAGTCAACTTTCTAATAAAACAAAAGGAGAAAAACAATGGCAAATGCTTTAGTAATTTTTGATGGCGCGGGACCGCTTCCGCAAACAGCTACCTTCAACGCTCCGACGGATGGTCCGGTCGTGTTTGTTTTGTCCGGCACCGCGCGAACGGCGAGCGCGGCATTGCTGACAGGCATTAATCTGAGTCTCGACGGCACTAGTATCGGTAAGGCGATGTGCTGGGCTAACCAGAACAATAATCATATTGCGATGAGGACAACTTTAATTCCCTACGGCTCTCTGACTTTCGGTCAGCACACAATTGAAATCACCAACGCTTACGGCAGTACGATTACAGACGTAAACGATTATTTCCAGGTTACTTTATTATATTAGCCTCTAATACGACAAAACGTGACCGTAAATCGAAAGAGGCATTAAAGCCTCTTTTTGTCCGACTTGTGACGGAATACGTTCGCGCCTGATTTGTCTAAAAAGCCTAAAACCCAAAAATTGGGACACAACCTTTTTTACTCAAAAACTTGACAAACAATCGCTTACAGATTATCAATATAAATATGATTTCGTGGCGCAATACAACCAAACTCATCCTTAGATAGCCACTCGCCAAACTTTCCGGCGACGTGGCGTAACCTTCGCAGCTAAAAATTCAAAATCAAAAATTCAAAAGTGGATAGATTGAAGTTTATTCATTAGACTTACCCTTTTTATCAATGTTCAAATGACTTTGGACATTGAACTTCGGACTCAAATTTTATGGACGAGAAATATTTTGCACAAAAAATAGAGCAGAAATGGCAGCGGCGTTGGGCGGAAAATAAAACGTTTGAAGCCGAAATTGACTCGGGACGCGAGAAGTTTTACGCGTTGGAAATGCTGCCGTATCCGTCGGGACGCCTTCATATGGGGCATGTTCGCAATTATTCAATCGGCGACGCGCTTGCCTGGTATAAACGCCTGCAAGGTTTTAATGTTCTGCATCCGATTGGCTGGGACAGTTTCGGTCAGCCCGCCGAGCAGGCGGCGATAAAAAAAGGCGTCAATCCGCGCGATTGGACCGAAGACAATATCAACCAGATGCGCGAGCAATTGCAGCGTCTCGGCATCAGCTACGATTGGAGTCGTGAAATCGCCGCGCATCGTCCCGAATACTACAAATTCGACCAGTGGTTTTTCTTGAAAATGCTCGAACACGGTCTCGCCTATAAAAAAATGACAAAGGTTAATTGGTGTCCAAAAGACCAGACAACTTTGTCGAACGAACAGGCGAGCGGCGGAGTTTGCTGGCGCTGCGGAACGGCGGTCGAGAAAAAAGATTTGGCGCAGTGGTTTTTGCGAATTACCGCTTATGCCGAACAATTGCTCGACGGCATCGAGGAAATCGAAGCGGGCTGGGCGGAGCGCGTTTTGACGATGCAGAAGAATTGGATTGGACGTTCAAAAGGCGCGTTTGTCGAGTTCAAAGTCCAAAGTCCAAAGTCCAAAGTCCAAAGTCCAAATGAGGAAAATCTTGAAGCCGAAGTCTTGAATCTGGAATCCATAAGAGTTTTCACGACGCGAATTGATACGATTTACGGCGCGAACGCGCTGGTAGTCGCGGCTGAACATCCGATTATTGATGCGAATTTCGCAAACTTTTCCGATGAAGTAAAATCGAGAATTGAGGAAATCAAAGTTGAAAAAGCAAAACCGACCGACTACGGCGAGGAAGTCGAAAAGGACGGCATTGACACGAATTTGAAAGTGGTTAATCCGTTTAGCGGCGAAGAATTGCCGGTCTGGATCGGCAATTACGTGATGATGGAATACGGGACGGGCGCGGTAATGAGCGTTCCGGCGCACGATGAGCGCGATTTTGAGTTTGCTAAAAAGTTAGGTTTGCCGATTAGAGAAGTAGTTCAAAGTTCAAAGTTCAAAGTTCAAAGTCAAGAAGTAGTTGAAGACAGAAAACCGGAAACTGAAAATCAAATTAGAGACGCATTTACCGAATACGGAATCGTCGTTAATTCCGGTTTCTGGAATGGCAAAACGAGCGAAGACGCAAAAAAGGAAATGGCGAGATTTGCCGAAGAAAATGGTTTCGGCGAATCTGCCGTAACGTATCGCCTGCGCGATTGGGGAATTTCGCGGCAGAGATTTTGGGGCGCTCCGATTCCGATAGTTTATTGTGAAAAGTGTGGAACTGTGCCTGTTCCTTACAATCAATTGCCCGTCGAATTGCCGGAAAGCGCGCCTTTTACGGGCGTTGGCGAATCGCCGCTGGCGAAAGTTTCCGAATTCGTCAATACCGTTTGTCCGAAATGCGGAGAACCTGCTAAACGCGAAACCGATACGATGGATACTTTTGTCGATTCGACCTGGTATTACTTTCGATACACCGACCCGCACAATTCTGAAATGCCGTTTAATCCTGAAGTTGCGGCGTATTGGATGCCGGTTGACCAATACATCGGCGGCGTTGACCACGCCGTGATGCACTTGCTTTACACCAGATTTTGGACAAAAGCGATGCGCGATATGGGACTTGTAAATTTCGACGAGCCGGTCAAGCGGCTGCTGACGCAAGGAATGGTCGTCGGCGAATCTTTTTACAGCAAATCGAGGGAAAGCTATGTTCCGCCGGATGAAGTAAAAATTGTCCGTGATGAAAAGGGAAAAGTCATCGAAGCGAAATTGAAAAGCGATGATTCAACGGTAAAAGTCGCCGTCGAGAAAATGTCGAAGTCGAAATACAACGGCGTTGACCCGAACGATATGGTGGCGATTTACGGCGCGGATGCGGTGCGAATCTTTGCGTTGTTTGCCGCGCCGGTCGAAAACGAACTTGTCTGGCAGGAGACCGGAATCGACGGCGCGGTCAGGTTTTTGCAGCGAGTTTATCGTTTTGTTTTTCGCTGGCACGAAACGTTAAAAAATAGCCGTCAGCCGTCAGCCGTCAGTGTCGGGATGTCTGAATCAAATGACGAATTGAGTAAAGAGGCGCGGAAACTGCGCCAAAAAACGCATCGGACGATAAAACGTATAACGGGGAATTTTGAAAGCGGGCAATTTAATACGCCCGTCGCCGCCTTGATGGAATTGTCAAACGCGCTCGGCGATTTCAAAGTCGAACCGAAGTCGGCAAGCGCGAGCGATTTGTTTGCGATTGACGAGGCGATAAAAAGTCTGATTTTGATGCTCGCGCCGTATGCGCCGCACGTTGCGGAAGAATTGTGGGAAGTTTTAACCGAAAGCGCGGCTGGCATTTTGCAACACGGCGCGAAATTTCCCGTCGCCGACGAAACTCTGGCAAAAGCCGATGAAATCGAAATTCCAATTCAAATTAACGGTAAACTGCGTTCGCGCGTAACGGTTTTGCCGGAAACTTCGCAGAAGGATTTGGAAGCGGCGGCTTTGGCAGACGCGAAAATTCGGGAACTCATTGACGGCAAGCAAATTGTGAAAATAATTGTCGTTCCTAATCGTCTTGTAAATGTCGTGGTGAAATAATTTGTTTTGATTAATAGAGCTGGAAGTTACGCGGTTGGAAAAAGAAATTAACAGGGATGACAGGATAGACAGGGATTAAAGACAAGTTTTTGTTGATTTGGATTTATCCCGCTTCATCCTGATATCCCTGTAAATAATGCCTTTTCTCTTTTAACTGCGTAACTCATAAGAGCGAAAAGACGAATAAATTTGTTTGTGGTAATCCACGCTTTTCCCTCTCGGTGCCGGTTGTATTCAACTAAGAAATTAAAATTTTATATGTTAAAATAAACGTGTTATTCGCGTGTTTCATCCTGATAATAATAAACAAAATAAAAAATGCCGCAATCGATATGCGAAAACCAAATCCAAGTATTCACGGTAATTATTGGAATTTTTTGTTTATTATCACTTGTTACTATCGGAGTCGGCGATTAGCCCTTGTCCGACTTTTAACAAATCAACGGAAACTATCGCTGCTAACTTCCATCTATTGACGGTTGCTGCGGATAAAAAAGAAGCCCGGGCAGAATCTCCTGTTGCGCGTTTCAACCGATTATTTTGGAAGATTTTATGAATAGAGAGTTAAAATTTTGTCGCAGCGGATTGTTGCTGGTTATTCTCGCCTTCGCGCCGGTTTATGTATTCGGGCAGGATTTGGGAAGCAGCAGCACACTTTTTAATTCGGCGAAATCTAAAACCAAAACAAACTCTAAAACCGCCGCGAAAAAGTCTGCTCCCAAACCTAAAAATACGGCGGCGGCAGCGGCTAAGAAAACTCCGTCGAAGGTCGAGCCGAAGTCAAAAAATCAGACTGCCGCCAAACAAAACGCCGCAAAATCCGAGGCGGCTAAAAATGCCGCAACGAAACTTGCCGCAAAGAAAAATGAACCGGCAAAAAAATCTGCGCCGAAAACGCAAGCCGCTTCTAAACAACCGTCAAAAACATCGCCGAACGATGTAGTAATTACAGTCGGACAACCGGCTCAGCCCAAAGTCGATAATTTGAAAGTCGAAAATCCGAAAGGCGATTACGACGAACTATTCGAAAAGTCCATCGAAGAAGGCAATCAAGCGCGTGACGAGCGCGAATACAGTAAAGCCGAAGCCGCTTATTTGCGGGCGCAAAGTTTGAAAACAAAAGATTCACGCGCCATTTACGGTTTGGGAAATATCTACAGCGACCAGCAGCGTTGGGAAGAAGCAGAGTCGGCATATCGGCTGGCAGCCGGATTTGCGCCCAACAGTCCTGAAGCGTATATCGCCTTGAGCTTTGTTTTGACGCAGCCGATTGTCGGTATGGATTTAGGCGGAAGATTTGCCGAAGCCGAGAAATTGGCGCGTCGGGCAATCAGTATCGACCCGACGAATGCCGTCGCATATGACCAGCTCGGCGTCGCGCTCGAACTCGGCGGCGAAGTCGGCGACGAAACCCAAAAGGCTTATCGCAAGGCGATTCAGCTCGACCCGAATTTTGCGGTCGCTTACGCGCATTTGGGCAGATTGCTGCGCCGCGTCGGTTTGATTAACGAATCTTCCGCCGCGTATCGCACCGCTATTCAAATGGCAACGGACGTGCCGACAATGATTATGGTGGCGGATGTAATGCAGTCGCAGCAGCGTTTTCTGGAATCGGAAGAATTGCTGCGAAACGCCTTGCGCCAAGACCCGAAGAATCCGACCGCGCTTTATCTGCTCGGACGCGCTTTGACGACTCGCGGAAGTTTTGATGAAGCCGAAAAAGTCTTGAAGAAAAGCGCCGAAATCAGCCCGAACAGTTTTGTCTCTTACGCGCTTTTGGGTTCGCACTACACGCGGCGCGAAAAATTTGACGACGCGGAAAAATATCTGATGAAGGCGATGAAACTGGTTTCGCTCAACGAAAGGAAACGTCTGGCACAGGACTTTGAAGCGGTCGGCGACGGGTTTGCTCGCAACGGCAAAAATAAGGACGCCGCCCGCGTTTATCGGCAAGCCGTCTCGCTCGACCGGGAGAGAATGTCTTTGTCGGAAAAATTGACAAAGACACAAGCTAATTAGTTGAGAACTGATAACTGATAACTGATAACCTAAAGATGAAAATGTTATCGAACAATGAAAGTTTTTGAGTATTTACTTTTCAGTTATCAATTATCAGTTCTCACTTAATAACGTTTATTGAAAACCGAACCGGATTCGGTCTATTTCTTGCTAAAGCGTTATCGCTAAACTTGAATTGCAAAATTTAAATTTTCAGCCGAGTTAAATTCTCAGCAACAAAATAAACAATGCTTTATTGTCCTAAATGTCAGCAAACTTACGAAGAAGCGGCGCAGAGATTTTGCCTTAAAGACGGCGCAAGATTGCTTCCTGCTCCGTCTTCCGGTAAATCCGCCAATCAAGCAGGCGGCGTTTTTTCAAAAATCCTGAACAGAAATTCGTCAACCGACGAACAGGGAAATCCGACGAATTCCGTTCCGGGTTTTTCGCCGCCCGCCGGTAAAATGTTTAAAGCGGAAGAGGATTTACTGTCGCTGCCGGAAATCAAATCGCCGCCGCAGAAACCTCTGCCGCGCATTATCAAAGCGAATGAAGTTCCGATGAGTCAGGCGACGCTCGGCGACCGGAAAATCAATCCGACGGGCAGACCGGCTTTGAGTTGGGAAAACCCGAACGCGATGCTTCAGCAAACCGTCAAAAATCGCTACTTGATTACCAAAAAACTCGAACAGGACGAAAACAGCATCGGCTATCTGGCGGAAGACAAGCTTGTTCCGAACAAAAAGGTTTTGGTCAGAATTTTGATGGAACCGGACGCGAGCGACAAATTTACCAACAAAATTTTCGCCGAAGAGAGAGTTTCGCTCTCGCACGTCAATCATCCGAACGTCGCCAGCGTCATCGATTCGGGAGAACTGCTCGAAGGCAATCCGTTTATTATTACCGAATACGTCGAAGGCACATCGGTCAAAGATATGCTCAATCGCAAAGGCGAATTTAACGCGCTGCGGACGGCGCGGATTATTCGCCAGGTTTCCTACGCTTTGAGCGAAGTCCACCAGAACGGCGTTTTGCACCGCAATCTGAAACCGGAAAACTTAATTTTAATGCTCAACGAAGAAGGCGCGGAGCAGGTCAAGCTAATCAATTTCGGCGTGCCGAACGCCAAAACGAACAAGGAAAATCTTGCCTATAAATCGCCCGAACAACTCGAAGGAAACATAGCCACCTTTGCCAGCGACATTTATTCTCTGGCAGTCGTCGCCTACCAGATGCTGACCGGACGACTTCCTTTTAACACATCGTCCGTCGCCAATCTGCTCAAATCGCAGCGCGAAGGAATGACGCTTCGCCCGACGAATTTAAGATTGGACTTGCCGCCCGCGATTGACAATATTTTTGAACGGGCATTGGCTTTCAGCCCGTCCGAACGCTACTCGAAGGCGCGTGATTTCGGCGACGCTTTTTACAACGCGGTCAATGCCGCAGCGGTTTCGGAAAAAGTTGAAAAGTCGGAAAAGACAGAAGAAATAAACATTTTACCGAACGAAAGAATCGAGGAAAATGTTAGAAAAGCAATCAATCAAACGGAAGAAACGCTATTTAACCAAACAGAAGATGTGCTGTTGCCCGCGATGCCTGCCGCTATGATTGGCAGCGTTCAGAATGAACGTTTCGAGCTTGACATTCCGTCGGTTGAAGGCGATTTGAATGTTAGTCCCGTTATTTCCCTGGAAACCGTCGATGCGCCGCCGGTTGCAGAGAATTTTGTCGAAGGCGAAACAAAGACACCAAAGGATTTGGCGTGGGAAAAACGCTCGCCCGAGCCGCCGAAAGTCGGGAATTCGAGTAAAACTTTGCTTTCATTACTCGGTATTGCAATTTTGCTGGCTGGAATGTTTGCCGTCTGGTATTACGTTTTGAATCGTCCGAATAATATCCCGATTGCCGACGCGCCGACGGGAAATGTAAACGTTTCCGTTCAAAATACCGAAACCGCAGTGACGGGAAATTTGAATGCCGCGCCGGAAAATATCAACCCGGAGGTAAAATCTTCGCCGATACCGGAAGACATAGAAGTTCCGCCGGCTGCGCGAACAATAGCGCCGCCGCCGAACACCGTCTTTTTTGAAACCAATAAGGAAAATTTGAAAGGCGATTTGCTGCGAAATTTTGTCGGTTTTTCCCTCTATTATCCGAAGGATTGGATAAAGAATAACGCGCAGAACAACTTTTTAGACGTATCGAAAAAATCTGCCGACGGCAAGCCGGTCGAACAATTGCTCGTCAGCTATTACGACAGCAAGGGAACCTTCAAGACGGACGAAGAAAAATTCTCGAAACTTGTCGAGAAATCAAACAAAGATTTGGCGAAAATTATACCGGACTATCGAATGATGTCCGAAGGCGAAACGAAAATCAACGGCGATTGGCGAGCTTACGAAGTCAAATTCCAAGGCGGCGGCAAAACGGAAAACGGAGAAAAAACATTGAAAATCTGGGGCAGACGAATCTGGATTCCATCCGCCCGACCGGGAACAAAAAACGGCTATGTCGTAACGATGCTCGCCACCTCGCTCTCGCCGGAAATCAAGAGCGTTAACGATGTCGGCTTAAAGGGCGATTTGGGAACTATTTTCGGAACGTTCGAGCCGAACCAAAACTTTTGATGCGGATTTTATTTTTGAAACGAAAGCGTGTGGGAAACTTTCCACGCGCTTTCGTTTTTGCATAATCGAATAAAGCCGGCGGCAAGCGAAAATATTTCGAGCGAGGAATAAAACGCCGGATTTTGATACTCGTATAAGCGAGGGATTTTAAATCAATCGGTTTTGATGATAATGTTTGATGAGTCGGTTTTTATTACATTTATAATTTTGCTTTTGCAAACTATTGTTTAAAAGAGGTTTTGATGAAAAGGTTTTTTACAATTTTAGTTTTATTTATGGCGATGAGCGTTGTGTTTTCCGCCTTTACGTCTTGCACGAAAACAACCGTTCAAGAGGGAAACTCTGAAACTTCCAAAGACACGAAAAACAGTAATTATCCGCCCGTTCCATCCGGGATTATACAGGCGGACATCAAGGATTTGGACGGCAATGCCTTCAAGCTCGAAGACAAAAAAGGAAAAGTCGTGCTGGTCGATTTGTGGGCGACCTGGTGCGGACCGTGCCGGGAAGCAATGCCCGACCTTATCGTTTTACAGGATAAATATCGAGATAAAAACTTTGAAATTATCGGCTTAAACACCGACGATGAAAGTCCCGAAACAATAAAAGCCTTCGCCCAAACGAAAAAGCTGAATTATCAACTCGGCTACGCCGACGGAAATCTGATGGGCGAATTTTTCAAAATTACCCGACTTCAAGCCATTCCGCAAAGTATTCTTATCAACCGCGAAGGCAAAATGGTCGGAATTTTCCCCGGCGGCGGCTCGCGCGTGATGGCTCAAATAAAAGATACGGTCGAAAAAACCGTTAATGAGTAACAAAAATTAAAACAGCCTGAAGTAAATTTCGATGAGCGAAAAATGCGAACACACAACTCAAATCCGCGAGATAACTCCAAGCGCCGAAGGTTGTGAAGACTGCTTGAAAACGGGCGACGGTTGGGTGCATCTGCGCCTTTGCAAAATCTGCGGTCACGTCGGTTGCTGCGATAGCTCGCCGAACAGACACGCGACAAAACATTTTCACTCGACAAATCACCCGATTATCAAATCTTTCGAGCCGAACGAAGAATGGGGTTATTGTTACATCGATGATTTGATGTTCGCAAAAATATAGCAAGCATCGGTCGCAATCTCTACACAGTTATTTTTCGATTACCTTTGGTTCAACTAAAATTGTTTTAAAGCTCGCCAAACTTACCAATCCGGCGCTCGCGCCTTTCGGTTTATTGACAAATTTCTTTTGCGTGTAATGCACGGCGACCTTCGGCTGCTCTCTGGCGTGGCTGAAAAAAGCGGCAATCTGCGCGGCTTCGAGCAAGGTTTTCTGTGGTATTTCCTGACGATTCGGGTTTTTGACGACGACGTGCGAACCCGGATAATCAGCCGCGTGCATCCACAAATCCGCAGACTTGGCAATGCGAAACGTCAGAAAATCGTTGTCCTTCGCAGCTTTTCCGACAAGAATCTCAAAGCCGTCGGAGGATTTATATCCTCTCGCGCCTTTAAAATTTTCTGTTTGCTTTTCCTTTGATTTGACAGCGAGTTTTTCAGGCTTTTCGCCCGATATTTCAGTCAAGACACTTTCGTCGCCTTCGGCAATCGCCGCTTCCAATCTTTCTTTTTGCAAACGCAGATTATCGATTTCCCGACTCGCTATTTCCAATCGTTTAAAAATTTCCGTCTTCGCGTTTCTGGCTTTCGTATAGCGTTTGAAAAACTTTTCGGCGGCTTCGGTGAGCGAAATATTTTCTTCGACTTCGACTTCAATCGTCGGCGCGTTTTCATCAAAAAAATCCGTTAGAAAAACTTTATTACCTTCTCGCGCGGCGGTTGCCAGATTTGCCAGCAGTAAATCTCCGAAACGTTTCCACTTTGCCGCGTCACCGTGATTTTCCAAATCCTGCCCGAGTTTTTTTACAAGCCTCTGGCGTTTGGTCAGTTCTTGATTTAACTTGCTTCGCGCCGAAGTTGCTCTGGCTTGAAAAATCTTTTCAGTTTCCTTATTTAAAAAATGCTCGTCTAAAGCCTCGGATAAATTTGTGAAATTGCCCTGCGAAAAAATTTCGGCGTCTCGGTGTCTCGGCGTTTCGCCGTCCGAAATTTTCTCGTCTCTAAAAGGCGGCGCGTATTTATCGGCAATTTCCTGACCCGCGCCGGAATTTTCGCGCGCTGCGTCGAGTATGAAATCATTTTTATCGAGTAAAAAAAGATTTGCCGAGCGACCCGTAAGCTGCGCGATGAGCGAATAATTTTCCGCCCGACCGAGTTCGTCGCGTGCCGAAAAAGAAAAACGTAAAATGCGTTCGCCCGCTAATTTTTCAATCGTTTCCAAAACCGCGTTCGCCAATCTTTTTCTCAAGAAAAGAACAAAAGGAGTTTGATTTTTCGATTGTTTTTCGAGGTCGCGCAGACGACGTTTTACAAGATAAATGCGCGACTCCGAAGGCTCAAAATTGATGTAGAGATAGTGAGAATCGTGCAGGCGAAAATCAATCGCCATTTGAAAACGCGAGAGGAGGAAAATTTTGCCGAACTTTTGTCCGATTAAAGCGGACGCGAGTTCGGCGCGGATTTTTTCAAGAGTTTTTTCGTTCACGTTGCAAGTCCTAAGCGCTGAGTGCTGAGTGCTGAGCAAATCGTGAAAGACTCAGCACTCAGCACTTAGGACTTAGCACTCTTTAAAATTCCTTGACGATAATCGTTCCCGAAACAATGTCGTGAACGGCGCGTTTTTCTTCATTAAACAGCGCG
The DNA here is from genome assembly GCA_964235785.1 of uncultured Pyrinomonadaceae bacterium. Classification (GTDB taxonomy): domain Bacteria; phylum Acidobacteriota; class Blastocatellia; order Pyrinomonadales; family Pyrinomonadaceae. The sequence continues at coordinate 46,112 of CAXSBF010000007.1, forward strand.
GTCAAAAACCCGACGCCGCCGAAAGCCAGCGATAAAAGATAAACTGCGGAACTGACCGCTGCTTGATGCAGCGTCGGGTAATTTTCGCCTTCGACATCAATCAATTCCAGCGAAAAAAGCCGCATTCCGAAGGTTTTGCCATACATACTGACGGTCGTCGTCAAATAGACGAACATTACGACGGCGCAAGTTGCTAAAAAAGCTGAAATTCCGGCAAATGAACTCCAACCTTCGCTCATCAGTATAAAAGGCGCGAGCATAATCAAACTCAAAAACGAACCGATAATCAAATCGAAAAGTCCGGCGTTAAAGCGCATCGCAAACGGCGCGCAATCGTCATTTTCTTCAATTTCAGGCTCTTCCGTTTGAACGCTTTTTCCGGTTGCGACAATCTCATTTTCAATTTTTTTATTCTCTTCGGGTTTGTTTTCTTTGGTAACTTCTACTGTCGGATTATTTTCAAAACTCGTCGCAATTTTCGCCTCTATCGGCAGAGGCGGCAGCTTGTTGGTGTCTAAATCTTTAGTTTCCGTCCGCAGCGAAGTGGCAAGTTTCGGTTTTACTGTCGCATTAACCGTCGCTATGACGTCTGCCTCATTTGTTTTTGACGCAATGTAGAAAGGATAATTTTTATTAATTTTCGTCGGCGCAGGTTCGGCGGGCGCGGCTTCAAATGTTTCTTCTTCGACCAGAAATTTTTGGCGCGAATTTTTGATGCGTTCCAGCGCGCTTGCCAGTTTCGGATTGGCGGTTTGAGCGGTTTCGGAGTCTGCAATTTCCTCAAACGCCTCGATTTTCAACGCAGTTGCGCCGTTCGTCACTAAATTCGGTTGACGCGCCGGCGAACTGGTTGGTTTTGCCGAAATGTCTTGAATGCGCTCGTGACGCTGGCGCACAGTGTTTTGAAGCTGCAGACGCCATTCGGGAAGCGTCGCGCTCGCAGTGTGAAATTCAACCAAAGTAGGACTTGTCAGTTTTGTAGAAATAGAAGAAGTTACCGATTTGGGAGCATCGTTTCCCGTCGAATCGGTAATTTTGACGGGCTTGCTTGAATTACCCGAAAGTTTGGAATTTATTTTTGCTTCGACACTCGCGGGTTTCGCAGTCGGATATACTTTATTAACAAGGTTTGTCGGCGGCGCATCGCTTATCATTGCGCCGCAACTCGGGCAAACCGACAACGTAACGGCATTATTTCGATTACAAACGGGACAATTCATAATTTTGAAAAGATAAAAATATCGGAAAAGTTTTTTACAGGCTCAGGGAAATTAAATGAAAAGAAAAACTGTGTGGATAGTATCAGAAACTACTTTAACTCGTCAATAGTAAATTTATGTAAAATAAGAGATATTTCGATTTTGGATTTTGGATTTTGGATTTTGGATTGAAAGAAAAGTCTGCAATTATTTGGAAATTATAAAAACGGAAATCGTATTGACTCAAAGTTAAGACGACAAATTATAGTTGCTAATCCAAAATCCAAAATCTAAAATCCAAAATCAAATCGGTTGTCTTCCGGCAAAACCAGCCTCGACTTCGTGCCACCATTCGATTTGCTCGTCTTCGCCGAGTTGCCAGCAGAGAAGAACAATCCGGTCGTCGCGCATAGCGGGAAAATCAATCAAGCCGCGCGAATAATCTTTTAGTTCGATTCCGAGTTCGTGAAGTTCAGTCGTCAGCTTGCCGATTTCGTAAAGACACCTGACATAAAGCGAGCCGCTTTCCATACCGCCGCCGCCTGCTTCCCCAGCCGCCGCTTTCGCCGAATCACGGAACACGGCAATACGACCGTAACGCGCTTTGATTTTTTCGAGTTTCGGGCGAATTACGGGCAATAAATCGTTTGCTTCTGCGACGGTAAAAAGTTTCATCTCTCGTCGGTTACACGCACCAAATCTGAAAAACTTTCCACTTCGTCTTCGGCATAATTCGGCTCGAAACGGATATTATCGGAAACTTGCGGAAATTCTTTTCCCCCGTTTTGACGCAGCAGTTCCGGCGGCAAAACTTCTTCCGGCGGCACAAAAGACGGCACGTCGTATTGACCGCTGTGCGAATCTTTGCAGACGAGTTCGGCGATGTCGCCCAAATCAATAAAAAAATCCGCGACATCAATCAAGCGCGGCGCGGTGTTTGAGCGGAAACCGGCGACTTCGACACGACAGCCTTTATACGCGACGGCATTTAAGGCATAAACAAAATCTTCATCGCCTGAAACTAAAACCGCCGTATCATAACGCCCGGCAAGACTAAGCATATCGACCGCGATTTCAACATCGAGATTCGCTTTGCGCGTGCCGTCATAAAAAGTTTTCAATTCCTTCTGCACGACGCGGAAACCGTTGCGCCGCATCCAGAGCAGAAAACCCTGCTGACGTTCCGCGCCCGCGTCGACTCCGGTGTAGAAAAATGCGCGAAGCAGTCGTCCGTCGCCTAATAAAACGCGCAGAAGTTTGTTGTAATCGATGTCTAAATTGTGAAAACGCGCTGCGTGAAAAAGATTGTTTCCGTCAATAAACACCGCGACACGCCCGCGATGCCCAAATTTCCAGGACGGATTAGTCGTCATATCAAACTGCATTTGATTAAACCTTCTTTTATTAAAATTTTTTTACAGATAAACGCCAGGTGCAGTCGAATGTTGAGAAAAGACGAAACGGGAAGCTTTATTTTGGTTGAACGCTTTTTGTGTCTTGAAAGTTTTTACTACAAATCAATGTATAATTTACAATTGAAAATTAGAAAATGGTTTTTCAAAAATACTTTTTTTATCAAATTGTTTTCGTCTTTCTTAAAAATTAACCGCAGTTTTATAAAATAATTGTTTAATAGTGTGCCTTTCCGCCTTTGGGACGGTCAAGTGATTCTTTAACAGGATACAAGTTTTCCGTCGTATAATCAAAAAATATGGAGAAGAAAGCCGAAAAAATTCACGACGAAGGGCGGCTCAAGGATTTGCCGGTTCAAGCGGAAAATCCCGCATTCAAATCGGAGGAAATGATTGTTTGCAAAAAATGCGAGCGAATGAATCCGCCGACGCGCCTCGCCTGCCTTTACTGCGGCGCGGAACTCGAACTCGGCGAGGCGCAAAGCGAATTTTTGAAACCGAAGCTGCGGAAACTCGAGAATTGGGAAAAGGGTTTTAACCTGATTTATTCGACTGATTCTGAAAATTTCGATGTGTCGAAATTGCCTGAAATCGCAAAAATATTAAAGTGCGAAAAGGAATTTTTGGAAAAATTGATTGCGGCGAAAAAATCCTTGCCGCTCGCCCGCTCGGAATCGAAAAAGGAAGCGGAAATCGTTCAGAACTTATTAACCAAATTCGGCTTTCAAACATTGATTATCAGCGATGAGGATTTAGCGATTGAAAAACCCGCGCGAAGACTTCGCGGTATCGAATTTCTTGACGACAAAATTATTTTGATACTTTTTAACCAAGATGAAATTGTGGAAATTGCAAAAAAAGATTTGGCTGTAATAGTTTCGGGCGCAATTTTCGAGCGAAAAGTCGAAGCGACGGAAAGGCGCGTTAAAAAAGGCGAAAACAAAATTCTGCAAACTGACGAAACGGCTTCGGACGAGTTTTTGATTGACGTTTACAGCCGCGAAGATACGATTGGCTATCGAATTCCGGCAAAAGGTTTTGATTTTTCGTGCCTGGCGGCGGAAAAGGGAATTTTAGCAAATGAAAACTTAAAAAGGCTCGCTCAAAAGTTGCGCGAAGCTGCGCCCGAAGCCGAGTTTGTTGATGATTATCTGAAAATGCGCGAAATTTTAGGAAACATCTGGCAAGTCGAAGAAAGAACGGATTCGCAAGGTTTGAAAAGAGAAGGCTTCGGAAAATTTAATCTGGGAAATATCACGACGATAAATAATTTGTCGCAATTCACAAAATATTCGCGCTTGCAGCGACAGCTTTTATGAAGAAAAAGTCCAAAGTCCAAAGTCCAAAGTCCAAAGTCCAAAACTTGAAGTTTAAAGCCGAAGACCGAAGACCGAAAACCGAAGACCGACAAACAAATTCCGCAATTCGCAATCCGCAGACCGCAATTTTGTTCGGCGTTTTGCCCGTCCTGGAAGCCTTGCGCGCGGAAAATCGCCGCATCGAAAAAATCTTTGTCGCCGACGGCGCAAAGGAAAGGCGTCTTTTCGACGTTTTGGATTTGGCGCAGAAAAAAGGCGTGCATTTTCAAAAAATTCCGCGTGAAAATTTCTCGCGTTACGTCGAAAACGGCGCAAATCATCAAGGCATTGTCGCATTGATCGCCACGGCAAGTTATTTTGAAGCCGACGAGCTTTTAGAAGAAATTTACGCCAGGGAAAACGCTTTGGTTGTAATTTTGGACGGCGTGGAAGACCCGCGAAATTTGGGGGCGATTCTGCGTTCGGTCGAATGCGCGGGCGCAGACGGCGTTTTTATTCCCGAACGCCGCGCCGTCGGTTTGACCGAAACGGTGGCGAAATCTTCGGCGGGCGCGACCGAATATGTCAAAGTCGCCAAAGTCGCCAATCTAAATCGCTTGATTGACGAACTGAAAGAGCATAACATCTGGGTTATCGGCGCAAGCGGCGAAGCCGAAACCGATTATACGGATTGGGACTGGACGCGAAGTTCGGCGTTGGTTTTGGGCGGCGAAGGCAACGGCTTGCATCGGTTGACGGCGGAAAAATGCGACGCTCTCATAAAAATACCGATGCTCGGACGAATCGAATCTTTGAACGTCTCGGTCGCCGCGGGCGTAATACTTTTTGAAGCAGTCAGACAGAGGAGAATTAAGAATTAAAAATTAAGAATTAAGAATTGTTGAAAATTTATCGCTCTACTCTTAATTCTTAATTTTTAATTCTTAATTGAATATTATGTTTTGTCAAAAATGTGGAACACAAAATCCCGATAACGGAAAGTTTTGCCGCAGTTGCGGAATTGATTTGGGTGTAACGTCCGAGCCGCAAGGCATAAATCTAAAACCGTCAGAATTCTATGTTGACCGAAAAGGCAGAGTGCGTTCAAACAACCCCGATGATTTGTGGAGTTCGGGCATTAAAAACACGATTATGGGAATCGGTTTTTTAATAGTCGCGTTTGCTTTGCTGGCGACAAATGTCGCAGGCGGACACGCTTGGTGGTGGGCAATGCTTTTTCCCGCGTTTTCATTTCTGGCAGGCGGAATCGGCAACATCGCAAAATCAAAACGTCTTGAAAAGAAAAATTTGTCAACGCAAGCACCAGCGCAACCGACGCTTTTCGCACAGCCGAGGACAAACGCAAGTCTGCCGCCTTCGCAAACCAATTACGTCAAACCGCAAGGTTCGGCTTATGACACGGGCGAACTCGTCGCGCCGCCGAGCGTCGTCGAAGGCACAACCAGACATCTTGAAATTAACAACGAAGGCGAAACGATGACTTTGCCCAAAAAATAGCAGACAATTTTTGTGAGGAAAATTATGATTGAGTTTAAGGAAGCAGTTGAAAAGGCGAATGATTTTATTGTCAATTTTTTTGACAAACCCGAAAAAATTCAGCTCGAAGCGTTTAGTCGTTCCGACGATAAAAAATCTTGGAACGTAACCTATAGCTTTTGGCGAAAAGCCGAACCAATTAACCAACTTCAAAGAGCTTTGGAAATAACCGGCAATAAGGTTTATAAAACGATTGAAATTGATGCTGAAAAAGGCGATGTGATTGGAATGAAGGTTGGTATTGCAGAAAATGCAACCGAAACCGTATGAACGATTATCTATTGAGATTAATTCAAAAATATAGACAAAAAGGTCTCCTGGTTGATACAAACATTCTTTTGCTTTATATTGTCGGCATTGTGAACGTTGAGTTGATTAGAAATTTTAGAAGAACTGCAAATTTTACTGAAAATGATTTTTATATTATTTTAAAATTTATTGATTACTTCGACATAAAAATTACGACACCACATATTTTAACCGAGGTCAGCGATTTGCCGGGAAACAGAATAGACCTACAAATTGCTTTGGGAAAATACACTCAACTGACGGAGGAAAGGTTTTTAGAAAGCAAACAAATTGTTGAAACAGAAACCTTTCTCCGATTCCGTTTAGCGGATGCGGCAATAACCGAAACAGCAAAAGATTCCTGTTTAGTGATTACAGACGATAATCCGCTTTTTGGCTATCTAATCAATAAAAAAATTGACACGATAAGTTTAGACCAAATTAGAATGGTTTTATAAAACTTTAATTCTTCCGGTTTTTCAACTAAAGAATTAATACTATTTCCTCACTAAAACTCTCGCGCTTCCCGCGTTGCCGTTGGCGTCGAAAACCCTTAAGGAAACTGAAATCTCGCCCGCGTTTTTCAAAGGTATTTCCAGAGAGTAACGCTCGCGCGCGCCGTCGGAGATTCCGTCGTCGGCATAGACTTCCCGCCAATCGCCTCCGTTAATGCTGTATTCGGCTTTGTTCAGAAAACTAGACGAATCGTTCGCTTCAAAAGTTACACGCGCCCGTTCGCCGACGATTTGCGGCGTTCCGGTTGCGGTAACCGTCGGCGCGGTATTGTCAATATCAACGGGTTCGCTTGTTTTTTCGCCGGAGAGACTTTGCGAAACCGGATTTGAAGGCGAATCTTTTGCCGCAATTTTGAAAATGTAACGTCCGTCAGCAAGCGCCGCGCCGTCGAGCGTGAAGAAGTTTTCGCGCAAGTTTTCGCGCAGCAATTTAAAATTGTTTTCGCTCGCCTCGCGGTAATAAACCGTGTATTCGAGCCGGTCGCCGTTGCGGTCTTCCGCCGTCCACTGCAAGGCTCGCGCGCCGCGTTGATAAACTTTTCGGGGCGGAATGTTCGTCGCCGGAGGAAGTCCGAATGCCGTCGGGTCAAGCCCGGAATTCTCAATGTTCGGGTCGATTTGAATCGGCGGATTCGCCAGCAGTCCGACATTGGTCGGCAAAATCTGAATCGAAAGAATTTCGGGCGCGATGTTTCCGGCTAAATACGCAATATTCACTTCATTCAAACTCACCGAACCCGACGAACTTTTTAAAGTCGCCCGCCACTGTAAAAATTTCGCTTTCGGGCTGGAAATCTGCGCTCCTTTTTGGTCGGCATAGTTTTCGCTCCAATCGCTCCATGTTTCGTCGGGTTTTTCGGTGTTTCCGCTGCGGGTTTGCAGCCAGACATTGCCGCTCGAACGCCACCGGATTCTGCCCCAGGTCGCCGCATTTTTCGCGTCCAGAACAGACGATTCGTAACTTCCTTCGGCGATGGTTTCAGCGCCGGCGCGATAGAGTTTGCCTTGATTGCTCGAAGTTGCGAAAATTTGACTTCCGCGCATTTGAATCGTAGAAATTTGTCCTTCGTTCGATTGCAGCAATAAGATTTCCTGTCCGGTATTCGTTACCGAATAAATTCGTCCTTTATCGCTTGTTCCGACCAGCACGCCGTTTCCGTTTTGATTTGCAGTAACGGAAAATGCTGTAACACTTGCCGAATTCCAAATAATATTGCTTCCGCCGTCAGGCAAAATTCTGTAAACGACGCTTTTTGCGGTTGATAAATCGTAACGGCTTTTTGGCGGCGGTTCGGGCAGCGCCGCAGTCGTTTCAGCCGAAGCGGTCGAACCTTCCGTCGTCGCAGTTGAGGCGGCAGGTTTTGCCGCCGCCGATTCGCTGACCGCAAGCGCGTAAACCGAACCATCGTTTCCAATCGCAATCTGATGAATTTCTCTTAAACTCGAATCAAGCAGCGCAAACGGTTTGTCGTCGGGCGAAAATCTTAAAACCAAACCTTTCGCGTCAGTTCCCGCATAAAGATTGCCTTGTTTGTCAGTCGCCAGAGAAATAATGTGCGAATCGCTCGTATCGAAAAGCAGAGAATTTTCAGGAGTCGCGTTTGCCGATTTTACTCGATAGATTTTACCGTTTTCGCCTGTTCCGACCGCAAGGCTTCCGTCGCTCATAACCGCCAGAGACCAGATATATTTTTCCTTCGGCTCGAAGAAAACTTCCGGCGCGCCGTTTGCAGAAATTCGGTAAACCTTTCCATCCGGCGAAGTTCCGGCGTATAACGCGCCGTCTTTGCCAATCGCCAGCGCCGAAACATTCAACTCGTTTAAATCCGCAAAAATTTTACCGCTGCCGTTCGCCTCAACGCGGAAAATTCTGCCGTCGCCGCCTGTTCCCAAAAAGACGTTGCCCGCCTCGTCAATCGCGCTCGACCAAACATAAGATTGTTCGGTATTGAAAACTTCCGCTAACTTCGGCGCAAGCGTAATCGTTCCGGTGTCGCTTATCGAAACGCCTTTGGCATCGCCCTTTAAAACTTCGGCGCGCGTGTTGACCGACCAAATTGCCGGTTCGCTTGCATTTGCCGGAAAAACGCACAAAAGACTTATAAAAACAAAATAAATAAAATTTTTCATTAGATAATTGCTGGATTTTTTGCCAAATAAACTAAATTTTCTTCTTCGCCGATTTCTTCGATGCCGCGTTTGGTAAAGCCGATTTTCTCTAAAACCTTTTGCGAAGTAACATTTTCCAAATCGGTGATGGCAATTACTTCATTAAATTTTAACTGTTCAAAACCGTAGCGCAAGCAAGCCTCAGTCGCTTCGGTCGCAAAACCCTTGCCCCAAAATTTTCTGGCTAAAAGATAACCGAGTTCGATTTCTTCGGTTCCGTGCAGACGCGCGAAACCGCAACTGCCGATGATTTCCTGATTTTCCTTCAATACAATTGCCCAGCGGCAAAATCCGTTTTCCTTCTGATAATCTACCGCCCAGCGCAAAAACTCGCGTGCTTGCTCGATAGTTTCATAAGGCTTGCCCGTGCCGAGATGTTTCATAACATCGGCGTCGCCGCAAATCTCAAATAACTTCGGCGCGTCGGCAAGCGTCCAAGTCCGCAAAATCAAGCGCTTCGTTTCGAGAATTTTCGTCATATTTGCCGAATCAAACGCCGACGAACTTTGCATAAAGAGAACGCGCAGTCGAAACATCGTCAGTTCCGCGAACGATAGCGCGGGAATCCCGAAAAATTGTTAGCTCATATTCACCGACGGTTAGACGCAAAAGATACTCGTTTTGTTTCACTTCGCCTAATTTTTCTAACTTTTTAGACAGGTTTTGCAAATCTAAATTTGCCGGATTCGGCGGAGAAATCTGCACGGCATTACGCCCGCATAAAACGGCGGAAAATTCTTGCGTTTCGGTTTCGAGAAATTCAAAATTCCTTTGTCCGCACGCTTTACAATCGGCATTCGGCTTTCCGAGTTTTATTTTGCGCCAATCGTTTTGCCAGACATCAAACTGCATTAGAGCTTTGTGCAGATTTTCAGTCTTTCCGGCTAAAATTTTTAACGCTTCGGTTGTTTGAACGGCTGAAATCGTCGAAATAATCGGCTGAATCACGCCCGCCGTATCGCAGGTCGGCGAACTTCCCGCGTCCGGCATATCTTCAAAAATACAGCGCAGGCAAGGCGTTTCGTTCGGAATTATCGTCATCGTCGCGCCGTAGGATGAAACCGCCGCTCCATAAATCCAGGTTTTATGCAATTTCACGCAAGCGTCGTTTATCAAATAGCGAGTTTGAAAATTGTCCGTGCCGTCCAAAATCAAGTCGCAATCTTTGATTAAATTTTCGATGTTTGAATAATTTACATCGGCGACGATTGCTTCGACTTTGATTTCCGAATTGATTTCAGTCAACCGATTTTTCGCCGCAATCGCTTTCGGAAGTTTTTCCTTCGCATCCGTTTCGCTGAACAAAGTTTGCCTTTGCAAATTTGAAAACTCGACAAAATCGCGGTCGACAATTCTCAAAAATCCGACACCGGCACGAGCTAAAGTTTCGGCGTGCGAGCAGCCGAGCGCGCCGCAGCCGATAATCAAAACGCGGGAATTTAATAGTTTTTCCTGCCCCGACTTGCCAATTTCGCCGAATAAAATTTGGCGGCTGTATCTTTCGTTCATCGAGTTAATTTTTATCACAGCGACACGGAAAAAGCAGAAATAAAAGTTCTACTAATAAAATTTTGTGTTTTTTGCGGCTAATTTATTTTTCGCAAAACCGCCGCGCTCATTTCTTTAACCGGCGCATCTTTGCCCGTCCAAATTTTGAACTGCGCCGCGCCCTGCGCGACGAGCATCGCAAGCCCGCCGATTGTCGGCACATTTGCTCTCCGTGCTTCTTTTATCGAGCAAGTTTCAAACGGATTATAAATTAAATCATAAACAAGTTTGACGTTTTCGATTTGCCCGGCAAAAAGCGGCGTTTCGTTTTCAAATTCGCCTTTCATTCCAAGCGGCGTCGCGTTGACGATAATATCGAATTTATTAAAATCGGTTTTTGATTTTTGGTTTTCGGTCTTTGGAAACTCTTTTAATTCAACTTGAAATTCGTTTGCTAAAGATTCCGCTTTTTTCGGGTTGCGGGCGAAAATGGCAACTTCCGCGCCTTCTTTTTTTAAGGCGTAAATGCAAGCCCGCGCCGCGCCGCCGTTTCCCAGAATCGCAACTTTTGCGTCGCGCAAATCGCCGTAAGGATTTTTTAACGGTTCGATAAAGCCTTGCGCGTCGGTGTTGTAGCCGTAAAGTTTTCCGTTTTCGATTTTCACCGTATTAACCGCGCCGATTGCCTGCGCCGTTTCGTCAACCGAATCGAGATGTTTGATAATCGCTTGTTTGTGCGGAATCGTGACGGAAAAACCTTTGAAATTTAATTCAATTTCGCGCGTTTCCGGTCTTATAAATCTTTTGATGAATTCGTCCAAATTTTTCACTTCAAACGGAATATAAACGGCGTTGATATTATTAAATTTGAACGCGGCATTTTGCATAAACGGTGAAAAAGATTGTGCCACCGGATTTCCAATAATGCCGTAAACTTCTGTCTGTTCGTCTAATTCTTTGACACGATAAGTTTCGATTAAATCTCGCGTGGAGATTTGTCCGCTTGCCGTTTCTTTGCCCGCGTCGAGCGATGCGTAGGTCATAAACGCGCCGTGCGCCAAACCCAGAATCCGCGTCCATTTTCCGGCTTCGCCCATTGCGATTGGAATGATTTGTTTGTTTTCCGACTTGGCTTTTTCGAGCAGTTTCCAAACGGCGATTGTGTCGGCTGCGTCGTCGGTTTGAACAGCAATTTTGGCGATTTCGGATTCAGCGGAAAGATTTTCAAAAATTTCGTCGATATTTTCAGGCACGCCCGAAAAATCGTGAAACGAGCGAACAATTTTCTCAAAAGGCAACTCTCCTAAGGAATCAATTTGTAAATCCAATTCTATATCCGCCCAATCACACGAAGGTTCAAATAAACCGGAATAGCGCCAAAAATCAATTCGTTTATTCAAAGTTAATTTTGATTTTCCGCCTTGTTCAGCAGGGCGAAATGTCGCAAGAATTTTTCCGCGATAATTTCGTTTAACTTCTCTGATTATATCGTAAATATTCTCTGTTTCTGCCTTTCTTAAACAGTCAAAACGAATCTCAATTACGTCCGCTAAATCTTCGCCGTGTTTGATTTGTTTAATCAGTTCCTCGGCTGTTTCCGCACAGACCGAAACGCAAATTTTTCCGTTGTTCATTGAGTTTGAGTTTTTGTCTGTATTAGAATCGACAATGCGAAAACCAGCAAAGCGATAACGCTGAAGGCGGCGCAAACGACAATCATAGTTTGTCCGCTTTGTTTGATGGCGATGGCGGTCAAAGCCCACGCGATTGTTAAAGGATAAGCGATATTAACGAGTTTAAAACGAATAATAATTCCCAGCAAAGTCGCGGCAATAATTAGAATAGAAGCTAAAATACTTGCTGTAGAATTAGAAGTTTTCACATCAAGATAAACCAGCGCAACGGTGAAATTAAGAATCGTCGCCACCGTTATCCAACCGAAATAAGTATTAAAAGGCACGCGCGCCAGCCAGTATTCAATTGTCGATTCGGTTTTCAATAATTTTACGTTGATAAAAACGAGCGTGCCGAGCAGCACGAGCATCACAACCGAACTCGCTAAAATTTGTTCGTAATGCCACAGATAAATCCACGCGCAGTTTGCCGCGCAGTTTAGTATATAGACGGTTCTGATGTTTGCATAACGCGCGGTATTTTTAGGCAACGCCTGGTAAATGCTGAAAACGGCTAAACCGAAATATATCAAACTCCAGATTGCAAAGGCGTAACCCGAAGGCGTTATCAAAGTCGGATATTTATCGGAAACAGCTTCCGGCGTCTTGTGATTGATGTAACCTTTCGCAGCAAGATAGTTGACGAAAATCACCACGAAAGTGGCGACAATGACTAGAATTTGTCTGATACGTTGATTATTGTTCGGCATTTGTTTTTCGTAATTACCAACCGCTAATACCCAATTGCATTATCACAAATTATAATCTTTTTGAACGAATCTGCCGCATAAAGCGCGAAAAAATCATTTGCTAATTAAATTTTATTTCCAAAATGCACAATTAATATATAATTGACGTTTTCGTATAAACTTTACGGAAAACGTAAAGCGGCAAATTGCAATCAAAGCTAAGCGGTCAAAGTTCGACTTGCTTTATTGAAAAATTGACGGAAAATGTTTTTGGCATCGATATTGCCTGACAAAAGCGGGCGCGCATTCAATTTTCCCCCTAGTGCCTTAGAAATTAGAGAGGAAAAAATCGAGATGAAAACCTTAAAACAATTATTATTTGCAATCGCCATTGTCCTCGGCATTTCGATGACGGCATCGGCGCAAAAGGGCGACGATAAAAAGACGCCGCCGAAGTCGGGAAATCCGCCGGTCATTGTCGTCGTGCCGAAAGATAAACCGAAGGAAGAAAAGCCGAAACCGGACGAAAGACGGAAAAAACCGGAAGCATTTTTATTCCGCTTCGCAGATGAATAAGCTCTAAGCTAACAATTGACATCATTAGCTTTATAGAAAAAGGCAGCCTAAAGTTTTAGGTTGCCCTTTTCTTTTTGATATGCCGACTAGAAGATTTGGACTTCTGACATCACGCGCCGCAAGCCTTAAAACTTGCGGCTTTTTTTCTACAATCGTAGAATTTTGCTTTATTCGGTTTTGTTTTCTGCATTTTCAGGCTCTTTTTGACATTTTTTTATAATCGGTTAAATTATATCCAAAGGAGAAAATTATGAAAACATTAGATTGTCGAGATGCCGGTTTTGATTGTGAAGGTAAACTTCGCGCCGAGACCGAAGAAGAAATTTTAAGGCAAGCCGGTGAACACGCTCGAACGGAGCATAACGTAGAGGTAACGCCCGAACTTGCCGAACAGATAAAAACGCTGATTAAAGACGAAGAAGATTGACAAAAAGCCGTGAGTTTTTACGCTCAGGGCTTTTTGGTTTTTTTGTTTGCTGTTTACGGATGTTTTATCGCATAGCCAATCACTTAATCGGGTTACCGACTATCTAATTTGCCAGCAGACGGACGAGCGTTAGTTTCTCGTTTTCTGTGCCGGCAACGATCATTTTATTATCCGCTTGAAACGTGTATTTTCTTGCATACAGTTGCTCAATATTCGGATAAATTGAGAAAGATCCCTGACCGTTAAAATCTTCATCGTATCTTCCAATACCAGACGCCGCCTCAACAACTAGAATAATATTGCTATGCAAGTGCGGGCGTTTACGGCGGCGGCGGGCGTGCCGTCGCCGGCGACAGGCAGTCCATTTACTACCAATTTGACTTCGGTATCTGATGGGGTATTATCGCCGAACAACAATTTCTATGTTGTCGCTGAGCGCGTCGACAATCAATTCGGCTCATATCAAATTTCCGGCACGGGCGCGGCAACAACTCTGACGGCAGTCGCCGGTTCGCTCGTCGCGTCCAACGGCTCAAATACCAACGCGCTGGTTTTCAACAGCACGGGAACATTTTTATTCGCCGCTAATAAGCAAAAGAAAAGGCTGCAATCGAGCAGCCTTTTTAGTTTGATCAGTTACTTTTTGATGTGAATAGAGGTGTGAACGGTAATTTCAACTATTTTGTAATACACTAAGTTGTTGAAAATAAAGCATGCCGACTACAAGATTTGAACTTGTGACATCACGCGTGTGAAGCGTGCGCTCTACCACTGAGCTAAGTCGGCGAAAACAATTAAAAACTTGAGGCTCAACACTTGCAAATACTAAAAAGCGTCAAGTAAATCAAAGACAAAATCGCATTCCGCTTTCTGTCTTAGAGCGACGGGTCTTCGGGTTTTGCCGGACGATTTTCCTGGGTTACTTTAGTTGTTCCGAGCGTCGAATCAAAATAATAATGTCCCGTGCCGGAGCCTTCCTGCGGGTCGGCGTTGATTGAATAAAAAGCCGGTTTCGTGCCGGAAGGTTCTTGAACGGTCAATTTGAAGACATAGCTGTTGACAATCGGATTTTCTCCCGCGAATCGCTCGTCGAGTCCGGCAGATTTGATTAGCTCGTCAAAATTCGGCGCGAATTTGCCTTGATGTTTTCCGGCATAACCGATTTGCAATGTTTTGATAGTTTGAATCGATTGAGCGGCGGAAGTTTCGTTGCCATTATTAACCATTGCCTTGTATGCCGGAATGCCGACGCCAATCAGCAGCGCAATGATGGCAATCACAATCATCAACTCGATTAAGTTAAAACCTTGCTGGTTTTTGAAATTTCGACGTAAATTTTTCATATCTTTGTAAATCCTTTTAATTAATTCTTCCAATTTTCTTTCACGGAAACTTTACAGGTTAGTTTCAAAATTTTAGTTAGTTTTATCACAAATTTGCAACCGCCGGAAATCTTTCGGAACTTTTTACTCGTTGAAGCATCTTAGAACAGACAAAAATTTTTACTTTTTTGATGCGGTTCGGACGGATAATTTTGTAGAATAGATTTGGCGGTATTATTTCTGGACAAGGAAAATAATGAGAGATTGGATAGTCGGCGAAACCGAAACAACAGTAAAATCCGCGCCGGTCGCTTTTGATGCGGTCAAAAAAATCAACGGTTTGCAAGCCGAGATTGAGCGTGTAATCAAAGGTAAATCCGAGACCGTTAAACTCGCGCTCGTCGCTCTTCTCGCCAAAGGTCATCTGCTTATCGAAGACGTTCCCGGCATCGGCAAAACGACGCTTGCCAACGCTCTGGCGCGGGCGCTCGACCTTTCTTTTCAAAGAATTCAATTTACTTCAGACCTTTTGCCCTCGGACGTTATCGGGCTTTCGATTTTCAATCAGCGAAGCGGAAATTTTGAATGGAACGCCGGACCGATTTTCTCGAACATCGTTCTGGCGGACGAGATAAACCGCGCCACGCCGAAAACGCAATCCGCGCTGCTCGAAGCAATGTCGGAAGAACAAATCACCATCGAAGGCGTTTCGCGCCCTTTGCCGCAGCCGTTTATGGTCGTCGCCACGCAAAACCCGACCGAACATCACGGAACTTACCCGTTGCCCGAATCGCAATTAGACAGATTTATGCTGCGCTTGCACGTCGGTTATCCGAGCTTGAACGACGAACGCGAGATTTTGCGCGACCGTGAACGTGCAAATCCGCTCGAATCGGTCGAAGCCGTGATGTCTGAAGAAGATATTTTGGAGTTGCAGCGAAAGGTTTCCGAAGTGCGCGTTGAGGAGAGTTTACTCAACTATCTTTTGAACGTCGTCGCTCTGACGCGCGAAACCGACCGGCTCGAACTCGGCATCAGCCCGCGCGGAACGCTCGCGCTTTTCCGGTCGGCGCAAGCGATTGCTCTAATTGAAGGACGCGATTTCTGCATCGCCGACGACATCAAACGCCTGGTTCTGCCTGTCTTCGCTCACCGCATAATCATCAATTCGCGCCAAGCCGGAACGAAACGCCGCTCGTTTGAAGCCGAACAGATTTTGCAGGAAATTTTATTGAAGGTGAAAGTGCCGATTTAAGAACGACTTTCACCACAGAGACACAGAGAACAAAGAGATTTTTAGCCATAAATTTTATCCTGTAAATCAAGCTGCGAAGCCTGCTCTATTCTGTTCAAATTTTTCTCTGTGTTCTCCGTGTCTCTGTGGTGAAAACAATATGGTGAACTTAAAATCGCTCGCCCAACTTTTCAGTTTCCGCGATGTTCGCAACTCAATTCTCGGACTTGCGACGGTTATCGGGGGTTTGAGTCTTGCGGCTCTCACGCTTTGGGCGCAACAGACGGGCGAACGGCGAACGGCAGGATTTGCGGCGGGCGCGTCGCTCATTTTTGTTTTGCTGATTTTTGTGTTCGTCATTCCGCCGCTCGCGCGTTCAGCCAGCGCGGAAGCCTCGCAGATGAATTTGCCGTTTGAATTTACAATCGGCGGCGCGGCAATTTTAGGTTTAATCGCTATTGTCGGTTTTTCAGCTTGGAACACCGGCAACAATCTGCTTTTTCTCGTGCTTTCTCTGCTGGTCGCTTCGCTCGTCGTTGGTTTTCTCGCCGGAAATATTTGTTTGAAAAAGCTCGATGTCAAAATGCGTTTTCCCGAAACGATTTATGCCGGAGAAGCGACGCCGATTCTCGTCAGTCTGCACAATCGAAAGCGAATTTTCCCGACCTTTTCCGTCGTCGCGCAGGTTCGCGGAAACGAGCGCGAAAAATCGGTTTTGTTTGACGAAGTAAAGGAAATTCTGCCTGCAAAATGGGCGGAAAAAATCACTCGTCCGCCGATTATCAGGCGAACTCTGGATTATTTCGTCTTCGTGCCGCGCCGCGATTCGGTCGAAAACAAAACCGAGCATATCTTTGAAAATCGTGGGCGTTTTATCATCAAGGATTTCGAGCTTTCCACTAAATTTCCGTTCGGCTTTTTTCGCCATCGCCGCAGACTTTCCGCGCAGGAAGCGGAGATTGTTATTTTCCCGAAACTCGCGTCCGTCAACGAAGAAACGATTGATTTACCGCTCGAACGGGGAAATTTGGTGGCGAATAAAAAAGGTCTCGGACAAGATTTGCTTTCATTGCGCGATTATCAGCCGATGGACGATTTGCGCCGCGTCGATTGGCGAGCGACGGCACGGGCGCAGCGTTTGATTGTGCGCGAATTCGCCGCCGAAGACGACAAGCGCGTCACCGTTATTTTCGACACGCGCCTCGAAGCCGAAAATAACGGAAAGAAATTAAGTCTGCGCGAAAAGATTGAAGCCGAGCAGAAAGGCAGAAAACTTTCGCCCGCCAACGAAAAATTTGAAAACGGCGTAAGCCGGACGGCTTCCTTGCTCGCGCATTTCGCCGAAGAGCAAGCCGAAATCCGTTTGGTAATTGACGAAAACATCGGCGAATTCGGCATCGGCAGACAGCATCTCAACGAATGTCTGAAACGTCTCGCGCTGGTCGAGCCGAAATTTGAGCAGATTGAGTTTTCCGGTGCAACTCTCGAAGAAATCTTTACGGAAAGAGAAAATAGTTATACATTTTTCGTAACGACGCAAAAAGAAGAAAATTTATCGAGCGAATTGATTCAGCGAGCGAGGATTGTTGGATTTTAATATTATGAAAAAACTCATTTATATTTCAGTTGCACTTTCAACACTTTTCATCGGTGTTTTCGCTTATTATTTTCGTCCGCTTGTTAAGCCAGTTTCACTCTGTGAAATCGAGCAAAACGCTGGATTGTATCAGTTTAATGAAGTTCATATTAAAGCGTTTTTAGATGTGGGAAAAGATGGAAAATTCCTGAACGTATTTGAAATTAAAAAAGATTGTGAAGATGCGGGTGCAGATCTATGGTTCTCCGAAAACTTTGAAGAAAATTTGCTAGAAGAAAAATTAACAGTCGAGTTTAGAAATCTTATTGAACAATTGAAAGGTCAAAGTTCGGAAAATATAATGGCAGTCGCCGAAGTTGAAATTGTTGGAAAATTAGTAAAACGCGAAATGCATTGTTTTTCGCTTCCATATTATGTAAAGGTCAAAGAAATCAAACAAACTTCACCAGTAAAGTTTATCAATGTTTCTGAAGAGATACAGAAAATAGGAACTGAAAAATAATTCCTCAAAATTGTCACAAAATCAACATCGGCGGTGTTTTATCTTTTGAAAGCAGGTTTTTTGATGCTTAATAAATGACCGACAGCGTAAAAATGATAATGGACGCGATGTCCGAAGCAGGAACAGCAGCGGCGAAGGAAACGATTGTATTTGAGGAGGCTTTTACGCTTCACCATCGGGTTGTCTTTCGCGCGGCGCGGTCGGTCGTGCAGGACGCGGGGATTGCCGAAGACGTTACGCAGGAAGTTTTTCTTCGGCTTTATAATAATCTCGACCAGATAAAAGGCGAGGAAATGCTGCGTCCCTGGCTGATTCGCGTGGCGCTGAATACGGCGCGAAACACTCTGCGCGGCAACATTCGGGCGAACACGCGCGATGAAAATTACGTCAAAGATACGGACGAAACGACGCATTTTACGGCGGAAAAAGATTTAGAACAGCGCGAGCAGGCAAAAGAAGTCCATCGCGCTTTAAGCCGGATAAAAGAACCTCTGCGGAGTTGTCTGGTTTTGAAACAACAGGGTTTGTCTTACAGGGAAATTGCCGAAAGCCTGTCGCTGAATGAAACCAGCATCGGCACATTCGTCGCCAGAGCGCGAGCGGAATTTGTCAGGCATTACGGCAAAATCGGGAGGCAACAGATATTATGACGGAAAAATGTTTTGACATCGGTATAATTCAAGCCTTTTTGGACGGCGAACTCGCCGCCGACAGATTGGAGACGGTTTCGCGACACATTGCTATGTGCGACGACTGCGCCATAATGCTTGCCGAAGCGGAAGAAGAAACGGCGTTTGCGTTTTCGGCATTGGAACAGGAATTTAATACATTCGTTCCGACCAATCGTTTGTGGACAAAAATCAACGATTCGATTGAAGGTAGCACGAAAACATTTTGGCAATCTGTTTTAGCGCGCTTCTCCAATCCGACAGTCGCGGCGTTTGCAAGCTTGGTAATTGTCGGCGGACTTTTTGTAGCAATGTTGAGTGTAAAAACTGGTGACAAAGGTTATGTCGCAGAAATTATTCCTGAAAGACAAAACACTGCGTTGCCGATTACCAAGCCCGAAACGCCTAATAACGGCGCTCATTCTCCCGAACAAAGGTTGCCGCGAATTACAGACGCGCCAAAGGTAGAAACTTCAACAAAAGGCGATGATAAAGCTAAATATATTGTTGTAAAAGCGACTTTTAACGAAAAGGAAAGTAATCGGCAGCCGAAAAAATCGGATGTGGACGAGCGAAATCCGAAAACGCCGGTTAATTATGAATCAACTGCAAACGGACAAAATCTTTTGGGCGAAGAAAGTTATGTCAAAACGATTGCGACTTTGACGAAAACCGTCAACGGCAGCAAAGACGAGGTTTTGAAACCTTCGGCGCGATTTGCCTTCGAGCGGGATTTAGCCGTAACCGACGACGCAATCAAGAAGATGAGAGCGGAAGTTAAAAAGAATCCGAAAAACGAAGCCGCTAAAGATGTGCTTCGCGCTTCGTACCAGAACAAAATCGACCTTCTAAATTCAGTTGCGGAAAAATCGGAATTGATGGCGACCATCAAGTAAAAAGGGAAAAGGTGAAAAAGTTGAAAAGGGAAAAAGTAAAAATGATTTGTAAAAACACAGTTGCGCGAAAGTTGGTTCTTTCGACAATTGCGCTTTTTCTTTTCGCGCCCTTTTCCTTTTTTTCAGCGCAAACCGTTAATGTCGCGCCGAAAGCCGTTATTGCGCCTGTCAAAAAAATCCACCGGGTAGTCAAAAGCGTTCCCGATGATGGTAACGCGACAGCCGAAAAATCAATTGCGGTCGACTCGAAAGTAATTGTTTCCTTGCGCGTTTGCGAAGGCAAGATTAAAATCAACGGTTGGGAACGCAACGAAATTCGCGCTTTTGTCAGCGGCGGAAGCGGCGTCGGATTTAGAGTTCAGCAAAAAGGCGGGCAAAACGGAACGCCTGTCTGGGTAAAAGTGTTGGGTTTTGACCCGACGAAGAATAAAGATGTAGAAACGGACGAGTGTTTGTCCGGCGATGAAATCGAACTCGACGTTCCGCGCGGCGCAACCGTCGATGTTAAAAGCAATCCGACCGAAACGACGATTGATTCGGTGAGAAAAGTAACGGTCGATAATGTCGGCGGCGATATTTATCTCAACCATATCGCGCAGGGAGTTTATGCGAAAACCAACGACGGTAACGTTACGGCGGAAAATTCGAGCGGCGCAATGACGCTGCTCAGCACGACCGGAAACATCGTGGCGTTCGGTGTCAGCCCGGACGAAATCGGCGATGTTTTTAAAGCGAAAACGAGCAGCGGCGCGATTGTCCTGCAGAAAATCGGATACCGCCAAACGGAAGTCGGCTCAAATTCCGGTTCGATAAAATTCATCGGCGCGTTTCAAAATGGCGGACAATACATCCTGGGAACTCAAAACGGCTCGATTTTACTTTCGATTCCCGAAAAGTCCTCATTTAAGCTAAACGCTTCGTTCGGCTTCGGCGCGTTCAATTCGGAAATCCCGCTCGAAAACCTTGTCAAAACCAATGATTCCAGAGCGCAGAGCCTTTCCGCTTCGCTCGGAAAAGCCGAAGCAGTCCTCATTCTGAGAACTTCCAGCGGCTCGATTCGGATAAAAAAACAGTAATTATTTTAGTGGTAAGTGGTAAACGGTAAATGGTAAATAGAAAGCAATTTCTTAAATTTACCATTTACCATTTACCATTTACCACTTTTTTTAATCCGATGAAAAAGTCTATAATGAAATTCTTTTTTCAAACTAAATCTCGTCCCGAACGTAAAAGTTAAAACAATCATCTGGAAAAGGTCGAGATTTATAAAAAGTAAAAAGTTATGGCTTCTGGAAGTGTCGTCGGGCAAACGCTCGACAGCAAATACAAAATCGAGAAGGAACTCGGTAAAGGCGGAATGGGAACGGTTTATCTCGCCACGCACGTCGGCACGGAACGCCCCGTCGCGGTCAAGGTTATCGCGTCCGAATTTATGCAGCGCACGGAATTTATCGAGCGTTTTCGCCGCGAAGCCCGCGCTGCCGGTCGCCTGCGCCACCCGAATGTCGTCAATGTAACGGATTTCGGATTTTCCCAGACCAATGACGGCGCGGCTGCTTATTTGGTAATGGAATATCTGGACGGCTGCACGCTTGGCGAGATTTTGGAAGAAGAAAAACATCTGCCGCTTTCGTGGACGATTGATATTCTGGAACAAGTCTGTTCAGCCGTCGAGGAAGCTCACAATCAAGGCATCATTCACCGCGATTTGAAACCCGACAACATTTGGTTAGAGCCGAATCAGCGCGGCGGCTACACGGTCAAGGTTCTCGATTTCGGAATTGCCAAGCTCGAAGAACAAATGAACGACTCGGCTGAATCGGAATTGATAGATATTTCAATCGCGCCGAATCGAACCTTTGCCTCGAAAACAACTGTCGCCGATTACGTTCAATCGGACACGATTGCCGAAAACCGAAACGCGACGATGATTTCAGAGTCGGCGACCGTCGCGCTGAAAAAACAATTTAAAAAATCAGATTCCGAATCGGTAACGATTCTTCAGCCTCTGGAAGAAATTGATTTGGAGTCGGGAACGATGATTTTGCCTTTGGTTCAGACCGGAACGGTTTCGCTCGAAGACGCGGACAAGACGGGGACGAAAATCATTCCGCAGGATGACGATAAAGCCACGAAATTGATTTCCGACCAGATAGATACCCGAAAATCTCTAATGAATTCGCCTTCGACCGCCGAGTTGACACGCGTCGGCGCGGTTCTCGGAACGCCGCTCTATATGTCGCCCGAACAATGTCGCGGTGAAAAATTGTCATCTCGCTCCGACATTTACAGCCTCGGCGTCATCGCGTATCAAATGCTTGCGGGCAAAACTCCGTTCGGCGGAAATTACAAGGAAGTAATGAAGTCGCACGAGGAAGCCGCGCCGCCCGCGCTCGTTGTTAAGAAGGTTCCGAAAAAAGTCAAAAAAATTATCTATGCGGCACTGTCGAAAAACTCGGAAGAGCGTCCGCGAACGGCTGAATCGTTCGCCTCCGAACTGCGGGCGCGTTCCGAAGGCATCGGCGTTTTGCTGCAGCGCGCTCTGATTATTTACAGCGAACATTTGCCGAAATTTTTGCTGCTCGCCTTCCTGCTTTTTTCGCCGACGGCAATCGTTACAATTTTGCAGGTGATATTCAGAGTTATAACAATCAACCAGAATTCCGGTGATTTAACCAGCATCATACCGATTGCTCTTCTGTCGCTGGTCTCGGCATTCCTTAGCTTTTTTTGCGCCTATCTGCTTTTTGGAACG
The DNA here is from genome assembly GCA_964235785.1 of uncultured Pyrinomonadaceae bacterium. Lineage (GTDB taxonomy): Bacteria > Acidobacteriota > Blastocatellia > Pyrinomonadales > Pyrinomonadaceae. The sequence goes on from CAXSBF010000007.1 coordinate 68,377, forward strand.
GTAACGTGGATGGTTACGCAAATTCTCGCTTTCCCGCTTCGACCCGTCAGTTTGCGTCCGGCTTTGCAGGCGACGAGGCGAAAATGGAAGTCGCTTGTCAAAACCGGATTTTTAAGCACCCTCCTGACATTTCTCGGTCTTTGTGCTTGTTTGATAGGTTTTCCGATTCTGTCAATTTTGTTTGCGCTGGTCGCGCCGGTCGTGATGATGGAAAATCTGCGCGGATTCGCCGCGCTTAAACGCTCGAAAAATTTGGTAATGCGTTCGCTTCGCACAACGACCGCCGCAATTATGATAATGTTCATCATCCCGATTGCGATTTCCGGTCTGATTGCTTTTACGGTCAACCAGGCGGTCAAAGCATTTACTCCGCCGCCGGAGGCTGGAAAAACTTCGGTCAACAGTCAGGAGACAAAGGAATCGGCTAGAGAAGCGGAAGACAAAGCGCAAAAGCCTAATCTTGTCATTGATACGGAAAGCGACAAACAAATAAATGTCAATGTCGGTTTTGATAAATCAATCAATATCACCGAAAAAGACGAGGCAGGCAATATGGGCAAGCGAATCAGAGCGACTGTTAAAGAAGGTCTGACACAAATTCTTCTTCTGCCTTTTTCGATTATCATCGGTTCGTTTTCCTCAATCGTTTCGGCTTTGCTTTATATGAAAACGCGCATCGTCGGCGGCGAATCGATGCAGGATTTACTCAAGCAGTTTGAAGAAACCGAACAGCCGCACAGCAATTGGCAGCGGCAGATTCGCCAGCGCATCGAACAATCAGGCAAACAAACGAGCCGTTCTTGAATCGTAAGAAAATGGTAAGTGGTAAATGGTAAATGGTAAATGTAAGGCGCTTTCTTCATTTACCATTTACCATTTACCACTTACCATTTACCATTATGAAATTTTTCACCCTTTTTTTTATAATTTTCTTCGTCTTCACCGTTCGGGCGCAATCCTTGCAGCGCGAATTTCCGCTTGCCGAAAACGCCTCAATCGAAATCACGAATCTTTACGGTCGCGTGCGCGTGGTTGCGGATGAAGCTAAAAAGAGCGACGAAAAAACAATTGCCGCCGACGATACCGAGAAGACCGAAGAAGTTAAAAATGCTGTTTTAACGGCTGAAAATGCCGGAGAAGCAGACTTGAAAATCGTTACGGCAAAAAACAATCTCGAAATTCTTGTCCAGCCAGCCAGCGAAAAATCCCGCATCGATTTAACCTTAAAAATTCCCGCGCGAATGCGAGTTCGGGTTCAAACCGCAGGCGGCGAAGTTTTTATTTCGGGCGATGTCGCCACAGCCATTGTCAAGACCGACACCGGAACGATTGCGGCGAACGTTTCGCTCGACGACGTGCATTACGATTTTGTCTGGACGGAATCACGCCCGCGTTTTTTGAGCGATGTCGAACTGGAAAAAGTTAAGGAAAAGGCAGCCGGAAAATTCGTCTTAAACGGAAGAATCGGCGAAAACGAGAAAGTAAAAAGTAAAAAGGCGAAAGGCAAAAGCGAAGGCGAAACAGAAAACCCGGACAAAAATGTAGAAGAAACTTTGCCGGAAGATTCAAAAGAAACGACTGACGGCGAAGAAGCAGCGGCAAATAAGAAAGATAAAAAGAAATCAAAAGACAAAAAATCAAAGACCGAAAACCAAAAATCAAAAACCGTCAAACTCGATTTTACGACCGCGCGCGGCATCATTCTTCTAAACGTCAATCCGAATGAAGTTCCCAGCGATTTGCGCGAAAGACCTCTGACCGAAGCGGCAAAAGCGATTATCAGAAGCGGGGATTCGGTTTTAATCGAAGCGATTCGGCGGGCGAGTCCGAAGTTTTTCGGCGATTACGCGAAAACTTTGCCGCCGCGCAAAGCCGCGCCCGTTTTGAGCGAAGGCAAAAAAATACAAGGCGCGCTTTCATCGCAAGTCAAACAAGTTCTCGTCAGCGTAACCGACATCAACAATCGCGCCGTGTTGGATTTGCAGCCGAAAGATTTTGAAGTTACCGAATCGGACGCGAGCCGCGAGATTTTATCGGTTGCGCCAACGACCGCGCCGTTTAATTTAGTTTTGCTGCTGGATGTTTCGGGAAGCGTGGACAATTACGTTGATTTTATTCGCAAGGTTGCGAGAAATTTTGTCAATACAGTCAATCCGAACGATAAAATCGCCATCATAATTTTCAACGAAGATGTCAAAACTCTTTCGACTTTTACGACCGATAAAGGAAAACTTTCCGCGAGTTTGGACACTTTCGACGCGGGCGGCGGGACGGCTTATTACGACGCGCTCGGTTACACGCTGGCGGAAACTTTGCGACCTTTAAAAGGCGAGCGAACCGGAGTCGTCGTTTTGTCGGACGGCGACGACAATCGCTCGTTTTTGCCGTTCGATTCGTTGCTCGACTCCTTGCGAGAAAGCGGCGCGTTAGTTTATCCGCTGTATGTTCCGTCGGGTTTGATTGCGGCTTCGGCGGGCAGTGATGCGAACGCTTCGGTGGACCCATTGCGAACGCGCTACATCGGTTTGACGACGAAAGCCGAATCCGAAGGCGAAAAATTGGCGCGGGTTTCGGGCGGCGTTTATTACCCGATAAGACAACTCGGCGACTTGCAAAAGGCGTATGACGACATTGTTGTGCAGCTTCGCACGGCTTATTCGGTAACCTTTCGTTCGGACGCGGCTGATGCGAGGGGTGACCGCGCTTCGCCGCATTTAAAAGTCAAGGTCAAGCGCGAAAATTCGTTTGTAAAATTAGGTTCTGTCGTCGAAGTCGCGCCGAAGAAAACATCAGAACTCAGAGATAACGATTTCCCGCAAAGGCGCAAAGGCGCAAAAGAACTTTTGACCACAGAGAACGTGAAGGACGCAGATAAAAATCAATATCTCTTTGCAAACTTTGCGCCTTTGCGGGAAAATTTCTTTCAAACAATTTCCTACGCATCTTTTTCCTCCGGTTATCAAGCAAACGAAATCACCGGCGAAGTCGAAAAAATTAATTACAAACAATTTCTGGGCGACACTTTGCGCGAATCGAAGCTGGAAAATTTCGACATAAACAAATCGCTCGGCTCGTTTGTTTTAAATAACGGAAAAGAGAAAATCGCAGTCAGCTGTTGGATTTCGCCGAAGCGCACGAGGTCGTATCCGTATGAGCGAGTTTATAACACGCTCGGTTTTCCGAAACGAGTTACGATAATTCCGGTCGTCAAAGACGAAGGCTTGGGCGGCGAACGCGATTTTTTGCAGTGGGACACAATTTCGCTTTTAAGTCTTTTGGACGTTCACGTCGTTCTCGCGTATTACAGCGACGCGACGAAAAACGTCAAAAGAAACGACCAAATCACCGGGCAGAAATTCGATAACAATTATATCGCGGCGAGGCTCGGCGAAGTTTTTAATTTCAAAGGCTCGGCGCGTGAATGGAACGAGCGCGAAACAAAGGAACTAAAAAGCGTTTTTGAAAAAGCGAAACTCGCTTATCGCGGTATTTCTACCGACACAAAAACTTATCTGCACGACGAAACCGCTTTAAATCAACTGATAAAACTCGCGGAAAATCCGAACAGCTTCGCGCAGTTTTCCCGAAGCAAATCGCAAAAAGGTCAAAGCCGCGAACTCCAATCAATCCAGCCGAAGGAAGCGCTTTCGACCGACACCAAAGGCGGCGTAACGATTACGAATCTCGGCGGCGGAAAATACTTTTTCACCTGCGACGAAACGCGCGTCGAAGGCAAAACGCTTTTTCTCATCGAAGATAAACACAGCCAGCGCACCGTTTTGCCGAGCGAGAATGACATCAAAGACGGACTTCTAAAAATGATGGTTTATACAAACCTGAAAAATGTCCGCGTCGGCAAAAATCCGGTTGCGGAAAAAGCCGTCCTTCGTCTGACTTCAAGCAAACTCATCGGCTTAATCAATTCAGATATGAGCGATGAAAACGCGACAAAATTTTTCCAAGCGAATTCGTTAAGTGTTTCGCAAGTAAAATTGATTAAAAAACTTTTCGAGGAAGCGCGCACAAATAAATTTACGATAGTTTTAGAACATGCGGAAACTGCTAAGTAAATTTTTATCACATTAAAAGACAAAAATTAAAAAAGAAAAAATATGAAAACAAAATTGATAGCCTTATTAATATGCTTTGCAGCGGCAGTTAGCGTTCACGCCCAAAGCAGTCAAACCGAAAGCAAGCCGGAAAAAAGTCAAACGCCGACTTATGCCGACCTCTCGGCAAAATTGAAAAACGGCGATACGAAAATTGATTTTCTTGCTTTGCGAATGGCTTATACGGAAACCAAAGAATATAGTCCGTATGGAACCGGATCGGATGAGACAAGACCGATGTTCAAGGCATTCGGCGATAAAAAATACAAGGACGCGCTGAAATTAGCCGATAAAATTTTGAAGGAAAATTACGTTGAGATGAACGCTCATTATATTTCCTCGCTTGCCAACGATGCGCTCGGCGACAAAGAAAAAGCCGCATTTCACAAAGCGGTTTTTCTAGGTCTGATTAATTCGATTATTGGTGGGAAAGATGGCAAATCAGCTAAAACGGCTTATGAAGTTATCAGCGTCCCGGAGGAATTTGTCGTCGTCAACACTCTCGGCTGGCAGCGCGGCGACCAAGCGTTAGCAACCGAAGACGGACACAAATTCGACGTTCTAACTGTTAAGAATCCGAAAACAAATGAAACCGTCAAAATGTATTTTAACATCGATACGGTTTTCAAAGGTTACGGTAAGATTTTTGGAAAATAAATTTGAAATCTCTACTCTTACAATCACTTTTCGATGAGACCGAACGCCGTCCGCTTAGCGTTTCCGAACTCAACGAGCAAGTCAAAAACGCGCTTGAGAAAAGTTTTGCGTCCGTTTGGGTCGAAGCAGAAATCGTTAATTTCAAAGCTGCGAATTCCGGTCATTGGTATTTCACTTTGCACGACGGCGATTCGCAGCTTCGCGCGGCTTGTTACATTCGCAATAATAATCGAATTCGGTTTCAGCCGTTCGACGGTTTGCAGGTTCGCGTGCGCGGGAAATTGAGCGTTTATCAGCCGAAAGGCGAATATCAAATGCTCGTCGAATCGCTCGAACCTTTCGGCGAAGGCGCGTTAAAAGTCGCGTTTGAACAGGTCAAAGCGAAACTTGCGCGAGAAGGTTTGTTCGACGAAGAATTGAAACGCGAACTGCCGTTTTTCCCGCGTCGAATCGGCGTTGTAACTTCTCCGAACGGCGCGGCGTTTCACGACGTTTTGAACGTGTTGTCGCGCCGCACGCGGACGGTTCACATAACTTTGATTCCGACTCGCGTGCAGGGCGAAACTGCCGGAGAAGAAATTACCGGCGCGATTGAATTAGCTAATAAATTCAACCAAAAAGCGGATGCGGACGAAAAAATCGACGTTTTGATTGTCGGGCGCGGCGGCGGCTCAAGCGAGGATTTATGGGCGTTTAATGAAGAGAGAGTCGCGCGGGCGATTCGCGCATCGAAAATTCCGGTGATTTCCGCCGTCGGACACGAAGTTGATTTTACGATTGCTGATTTCGTTTCAGATAAACGCGCGCCGACGCCGAGCGCGGCGGCGGAAATCGTCGCCGAAAGCGAAGACGCAATTGCTGTATTTTTAGCGCAGAAAACGCAGGATTTATTTCAATCGGTCGGTTATAAAATCTTAAAATCTCGTTCTGATTTGCAGGAGTTTGCGCTCTCGCCGGTTTTTTCGGAATTTCCGCAGCAGATAAAAGATTGGCGGTATGAAATTGAAGATTTTACCGGATTGCTGCAAAACGCTTTGACGGAAAAATTGAAAATCGAAGAAAGAATTTTGGAAAGTTTTACAAGTCGGCTTTCGCCCCTAAAACTGTCGGGAAAATTAAACGAAAAGAAAATTCGACTTGCACTGCTTCAGGAAAAACAAATTTCCGCCGTAAAAAATAAGATTGGTTCGAAAGACGAAAAATTGAAAATCAGAATGGCTTCGCTCGACGCGCTTTCGCCGCTCGCGGTTTTGAATCGAGGTTTTTCGATTACCGAGAATGAAGCGGGCGAAATTTTGCGCGACGCGAAAAATGTGAATGCGGATGATAAATTGAAAATCCGTCTGGCAAATGGGAAGATTGAAGTGAGAGTTTTAGAGACGGAATAAAATGTAGCGGCAGGTCTTGCGCCCGCTCAATGAGCGCACGCGAAAATTCTTAGAGATTTTCAGCCGGAATACCAATAATGGTTTTTAGCGACAGAGCGTCGCTTTGGGCAGGCACAAGACCTGTCGCTACAATTGTTATTAAGATGTCAAAATTTGTAGTTGATTTAGACAAACCGCAAACTGAAGCTGCCGCACAAAGCGAGGCGGCGGCTCAGTTCGGAGAACATCAAACGCCGAAAAAAACGAGTGTCTTGCTAAAAGTCTTGAAATTGTTTGGTGTCGCGCTCGGATTGATTTTGGTAATCGGCTCGACCGGCGGATATTTTTACTGGCAGAGTTTGAAAAAAACGCCGCAGTATTCACTGGCTTTAATCGTTGACGCGGCACGGCGCGATGACCAGAAGGCGATTGACACGCTGGTTGATACGGACGCGGCGGTCGACGATTTTATGCCGCAGATTACCGCGAAAGCCGTCGAACTTTATGGACGCAATCTGCCGCCGCAGACGATTGCTCGAATAGCGCAAATTGCCGCTCCTGTTTTGCCGGTCGTCAAACAGAGAGCGCGGGCGGAAATTCCAAATTTGATTCGTGAAAAAACAAAGAAGTTTGAAAGCGTTCCATTCTGGGCAATCGTTCTCGCCGCGGACAGATTTTTGGACATCACGCAGGAAGGCGACAGGGCTTTTGTCAAAAGCAAATTAAACGACAAACCGCTCGAATTGACCTTGAAACGCAACAGCGATAAATGGCAAGTCGTCGCCTTAAAAGATGAAGAGTTGGCAAAAAGAATCGCCGAAAAAATCGGACAGGAAATCATCGCCCTGGCAAAAAACGGCAATGTCGGACGAACGGGCGCGAATCTCGGCGTGGAAAATTTGCAGGACATTTTGAAACAGGCGCAGGATATTTTTAAATAAATTATGGCTGAAAAAAAACAAACCTTTGAAACCTCTCTGCAAGACCTCGAACGAATCGTGCGACGGCTCGAAGACGGAGATTTGTCGCTGGAAGAAAGTCTTAAACTTTTTGAGGACGGCGTAAAACTATCGCGCGAATGTCAGGAAAGATTAAATCAAGCCGAGCGGCGCATCGAAGTTTTAATGAAGGATGAAAACGGAAATCCGACGCTCGAAGTTATTAAAGCCGAAGATTTGCGCCAGCAGCGCGAGCCGAAAGTTAAAAAAAGAATTGTTTTTGAAACTGACGAAGACGAAGAAGAATCGCCGTTTTAAAAGAAATACAAAGACACGAAAAGAAATTCGCCGGATAAATTTGAGCGGCGAATTGAATAGAAAAATTGCCCGCGAAAAGTGTTGAAAACCGAAAATTTGAAATCTCGAATTTAAAATTAGAATTAAATTATTCGACATTTTCGCGGACGTTTGTTCGACAAAAAATAAACCAACAGCAAGTAAATTATTTACCGCTCTTGGTTTTTTTATTGGCTGAAGTTTTGTCGTTTGACGCGGAACTCTTCGATTTTGAAGCAGAGCCTTTAGATTTTGCTTGGTCGGCTTTAGCTTTGATTTCCTTGCCGACTCCGGCGACTTTTGCTCCTGCATCGACCGCGCCGCTTAATGCGCCTGTCGCCGCGCCGACCGCCGCGCCTTTAATAACTTCGGTTAAAGCGTCAGTCGCCTTTGCGACAATGCCTTTTGACGAATTATTTTTTTTTGAAGAAGAGCCTTTAGAAGCTCCGCCGCCGCCGCCGCCGCCGCTCGACTTCGCAGACGATTTACTCGACGACGCTTTTGAACTCGAACCGGAAGATTTACCCGCCGTTTTTGAACCTCCTCCTCCGCCGGACGATTTACTTGATGCCGCCTTTGAGCCGGAACCCGACGATTTGCCAGCCGAGCCTTTGGATGCGCCGCCGCCGCCGCCGCTTGATTTACTAGCGGTTGATTTTCCCGACGAAGACGATTTGCTCGCCGTTGATTTGCTCGCCGGAGCTGACTTCGCCGCCGTCTTTGAACCGGAAGATTTACTTGCGGATGCCGCGGATTTTGCTGCCGTCTTCGCCGCCGGTTTTGCGGAAGCAGATTTACTTGTCGCCGAAGCGGATTTGCTCGATGACGAAGACGATTTGCCGCTTCCCGACTTGCTACTTGACGCGGCTGATTTTCCGGAAGTTTTGTTCTTGTTTGTTGCTGCCATTGCTTTCTCCTTAAAGGGTTTTTTTTACAACTTACGCAAGAATTTTTACGCTAATTATTTGCGTGTGTCAAGAAAAAATTTATTTTATACGGCTTTTTTGTAAATAAACACGCCAATTGGAGTTAAGCAGGCAAATCCGGCAATTAACTTTCTCGATTTTTGATTGCGTCCGTTGAAAATGCGGGCTGCTGAAAACTCGCTTTTGAAGCCGGTTCGCCGCCCGTCATCTGCATCGCAATAATGATTTCTCCGGCTTCGTAACGCAAAGCGGGAAGTTTCCATCCGAAAACGATTGCGCCGACAATACAGACCGCGCCGCCGAGCGCGACCGTTTCCGCCGCGCCTAATTTTCCGGCTAAAACGCCCGCCAGCAGCGCGCCAATCGGCGCCATTCCCATAAACATCATCGAATAGACAGCCATCACGCGCCCGCGCAATTCGTCCGGCACCATCGCTTGAATCAGAGTGTTTGACGAAGCCATCTGCACCATCAGCGAAAAGCCGACCGGAACAATCAAAATCATCGAAAGCCAAAATGTGTGCGAGAGCGAAAATAAAATCAAGCTGACGCCGAACGCCGCCGAAGCCGAAGCCACCCAGCGCCCGAGACCGCGAATACCGTCGCGCGTTGCCAGCATCAGCGCGCCGATGAGCGCGCCTAAACCTGCCGCGCCCATCAACATCCCAAGTCCGCTTGCACCGCCGTGCAAAATTTGGTCAGCGAAAATCGGCATCAAAACCGCGTAAGGCATTCCCATCAAACTCACCAGACCGAGCAGCAAAAGCAGAGCGCGAATCGGCGAGGTTTCTCCGACAAAGCGAAAGCCTTCGATAATTTTTTTAACTGCCGAATCCGCGTTGGCTGCAAATTCCTTCGGCTGCAATTTCATCATCAAAAGCCCGATGATAACGGCAATATAACTGACTGCATTTATCAGAAAACACCAGCCTTCGCCGACGGCTGAAACAAGGATTCCGGCAATCGCGGGTCCGACAATGCGCGCGCCGTTGAACATCGAAGAATTCAGCGCGATGGCATTGACCAAATCTTCTTTGCCAACCATATCGACGACAAATGATTGTCTGGTCGGAATATCGAAGGCGTTTGAGATTCCGGTAATCGAAGCCAGCACAAACAAATGCCAAACCTCGATATTTTTAGTCAAAGTCAGCGTCGCAAAAATGAACGCGGCAATCATTGAGACGCTTTGTGTCGCAAGCAAAATGCGCTGCCGGTTATATTTGTCGGCAATCGCGCCGCCTATTGGCGCGAGCAGAAAAACCGGAATTTGTCCGGCGAAACCGATTAAACCCAAAAGCGTTACCGAACCCGTAATGCGATAAACCAGCCACGACTGCGCGACGTTTTGCATCCACGTTCCCGACAGAGAAATGATTTGCCCGATGAAAAACAGGCGGTAGTTTTTATGTTTGAGCGCGCGAAACGTGTTTGAAAATTTTGAAGCGGATTCTTTGTTGCCTGCGGCGAGTTTGATAACTTCTGCTGATTGATTGCTCATTTTGAAACCCCTTGTATAAACTCAGGATAACAATTTTCACGGACAAACGAAAAATGCTTCCGCGTTATTTACGGAAGCATTTTTACAGTCAAAAACAATTTGCCTTTGTCTTAGTTTCTCGAACCCATAAAGATTCGCAAAATATACCAAAACAAAAGCGCGATACTGGCAAAAAGCGTTAGAGAAGCAGCGACGTGCTGGTCGGTTCGATAGCGATGTAAAAGGTTGGAAGTATTATATAAAATCGAGCCGCCCGCAAACGCAACCATCACAAACGAAAAAATGCTTCCGAAACCAAAGCCGAAAATGATGCCGGAGAAAATAAATCCAATCAAAACGAAACTGCTAATTGCCAGAATCGGACCTAAAAAAGAAAAGTCTTTTTTGGTCAGAAAAACAGTCGCCGTTAATCCTAAAAACAAACCGAGCGTAACAATTCCGGCTTGTGCAATCATCGCTCCGCCGCCCGACATACTTTGGGCGATAAACAGCAAAGGCAAAAAGATAATCGCTTCGGCAACGACGTAAAGCGCGAGTCCGAGATACTGCATTCCCTTCGACGTTTGCGAGTTTGCCCACCAATTCGCCAGCATCGAAACGCCCATAAATAAACCCAAAACAATAAACCACGACCAGCGTCCGCCGAGCATCGTTTTGGCAATGGCAAAACCTGCGCCGGACGCGACCAGATACGCTTCCATCAAAGCAAAGACGGCAAGCGCTCCGGCGACGTGCAAATAAGTTTTGCGAATAAAAGCGGCGCGTTCCGCCGGAAGAGCGTCAGCCGCCGTGTAATTTGCAAAATGTTGATAAGTTGTGTTCATTTTTTACCTCTGAAATTTAGATGAGCTTTTTAAATTTTTGTTTGTCCGTTTCAATCTCAAAGAAATACCGCAAATAATCCTGCTTAAAACTGCGGATGTTTACGGTATTCATAGATACAATAATAACGCTGAAAAAACAAATTAAGTTCCATCGACTGCTCTTGATTTACCGCGATTCAGTAATGAATCAATGCTCCATAAGCCTGCGCCGCGCGAAGCGATATAGAGAAAAATAAAGCAAAAAAGAACAGCCGGCTCGCCGCCATTTTGAATCGGCAGCGCGCCGCCGGGCTGATGAGACATAAAATAGGCGACCGCCATTTCGCCGCAGGCAACGAAAGCGGCAAAACCGGCAAATAATCCAAACATTATCATCAAACCTAAAACTAATTCGAGAACTCCGGCGGATGTCATTAAAGCGTTCAACTGCATCGGCGGCTTGCCCGTCGGCGGAAACCCGAACAACTTTTGGGCGCCGTGCAAAGCAAACAGAAATCCGCTAACGATTCGTAAAAGCGCGTAGAAATACGGCTCGAATCTGCCTAAGAATCTTCCCATAAATTTTCTCCTGTTTAAATCTGGAAACAGTAAAAACATCATACCTTTTCGACGTGAAAATAAACAAGGCGCGTAAAAATTCACGCGCCCGTCTTTGGTTTTTCGATTAAAAGAAATCGTCGTTATTTGGCGAATCTGCCCGTCGTTTGCAGCGCGTTGAACTGCTGGACGATTTGCGGTTCGAGCGGCGCGCCGTCCGGTTTTTTGACAAACGCAAGCACGTCGCCGGGCGCGATGCCGCCTTTTGTCGGGTCTTTGATAACCGGACAAATTCCAAACATCGTGCCTTCAGAACCGTCGGGATTGCGAAAACGCTTGGCGGCAAAGCCTTTGCTCAAAAGATTGTTCAAATCGCTCAAGGTTTTGATAATCGGCGTGCCGTCGAGCGCGAGTCCGTTTCGCTGCTGTAAATCGGCAAGCGCTTTTTGACCGTCTCTCGTGCTGAAAGCCTTATCGGTGTAACTAATCCAAACGTGAATCCAGAGTCCGAGCGGGTCGTTGCTAAAATAACCGCCGCTCAAATCTACAATGTCGGCTTGTCGGTTATTGCCGAGTCCAATCGGGTTTCCGGCGCGCGTCGGAAAAACGTAAAGTGTAAAGCGGTTGGCGATTTGTCTGGCGGTTTGTCCGGCAGCATCGTTGGTAAAACCGCTGTTGTCTATATCGCCCATCACCGCCCAAAAAGTCGGCGTTCCGTTGTCCGAATAAGCCGGATTTATCCGCGCCGCTCGAACATTTCGCTGAAACCAAAAATTCGGCGTATCGAAAACCGAACGCCCGTCGCCGGTTACTTGCCGCCGTCCGACAATACGTGTCGCATCAACGCCGTTTTGAAAATAATACGGGTCAATAAAATCAAACAGACGGCTCTCGACGCCAGCCAAAACAAGATTCGGCATCACGCAGAGAGCCGCTATCATCAAAATAAACATTGAAATCTTTTTCATTATCGTCTCCTAAAAATATCTTTAAATTTATCGGCTTTGAAACAGCCTTCATTTAACAGTGCGGCTCGGAGACGGAAAAAGACACAAACGAAAAATTTTGGTTGATTTTTTGTTGAATGATTTTGGCAAGACGCCGAAAGACGCTTTATAGACAACGCCGACAAAGGATTTTTTGAACTATTCGGCGGCGTGATTGAGGTTAAAATATGCGACGACGTTTGTTTTTGGGATTCGGCGGCGGCGGCGGCGGCGTGATGATTACAACGCCGTCTAACTCAAAATACCGCACTCGCGGTGAATCGCGGATAACAAGCAGTGCCGCTTCGCTTCCCTCAAGCGCCAGCCCGGGAATTACGGTGTATCGATAATGCAGTGTAATTTGGTAAGGAATAAGACGTTCGAGCAGCTCGTTTTGCAGCGCCTCGACACGAACTGTATATTCAGGTGAATTCGCAACAAACGGCTCGTCAAACACGACAATAACACGCGCTCTACCGTCGCGTCGCGCCGCCTCAATCGCCTTTTCAATCGAAGCATTTTCATCAGCCGTCCGCACATACGGCGTCGGGGTCGGCTCTTGCGCCGGAATATTCGTTGTTAGAAAACCGATTGCCAGAAACATCGAAACAATCAAGAAAATTCTATTTTTCATTTTTCGCCTTCCATTTTTCACTTGAGCCTAAATTCGGGTAATATAATACAATAATTCTTGAATAAAGCATCAATAAAGTTCGATTCCAGAATCGTGAACGCTAGCCTTACTAAAACTATCAATAAAAGACTGTTCGTTTTGAATCGTCTTTATTTTGATATTTCCTGCATAATCACAAACTGAACAGTCATTTTCTGATAACGCGCAACACTTCAGACGGCGCGCTTTGGTTGCCTTCCGAATCAACGGCGCGAACGTAATAAAAATAAACCTCGCCCGACTCGACGCCTTCGTCCTTATATTCGGTCGTCGGAATTGGCTCGAGGTTTCGGCGTTCCCATTGTTCGAGCGGCACGTTTTTATCGGCGGAGCGATACATATTGTAACCGACAAAATCAACCAGCGGATTTTGCTCTGAGACATTTCCGGCGTGGTCTGTAAAAGTAGTTTGCGGCGTAACCGGCGCGCTTTCGTTGCCGTCCGCGTCAACCTGCGTGAGCTTGTAGTAATAACGCTGCCCGATTTCGGTTGCTTGGTCATTAAAATTGCCGTCCTGAATCGGCTCATCCGTTAATCTTTCCCAGAATATAAAAGGCAGATTTTCATTGATCGAACGATAAACGTGAAAGCCGACGTATTTTTTATCAACTCTTTCCCGAAGAAGTTTTCGCTTTGCCTTGAGTTTATGTTTGTTCATACTTCTTATCTGATTATCAAATACGAGTGAAAACTTCAATCCGCTAAATAAAAAAGACGACTCAAATAGAATCGCCTTAGAAAGAGTATTGAATCAAATAATTTGGCAAAAGTCTTTGTTTTAATATCAACCAATCTCAACAATTTCTTCGCCGTTTTGTAATAGTTCGATTGCGTCGTTTAATGTCGCCGTCAAAATTTCTTTTACTCTCGCGTTTGAAGTATTGCCGCAAGTCAGCCAAATAATCTTCGGCGGCGAACCGAGTCTTTCAAGAAGCGAAACAAAATCTTTGTCTTTAGTCATCACGACGACATCGGGTTGCTTGGCGGCGAGAAAAATTTCTTCATCTTCCGAATCGCGCAAATTCAAATCGCGCACGGCAACTGCTTTCGCGTCGAAATTCTCGCCAATCCAAACGGCAATTGCGGGCGAAAGCTGCGCGTCAACCCAAATCGTCATACGGCAACCAAAACCGGATGGTCAATCTTTCGCGCCGCATATTGTAAAACGGCTTGCAAATCTTCGCGTTCGAGGTCTGGCATTTCTTCAAGAATCTGCTCGGCGGTCAAGCCTGCGGCAAACAAATCCAAAACGTCCGTCACGCGAATCCGCATCCCGCGAACGCACGGACGACCACCGCATTGTTTTGGATTGACTGTGATTCGGTCGGATAAATTTTGCGTCATAGCTCGATTATAGCAGATGAATTTACAACAAAACTGTTGCCCAACAAACTTGTTGTAAATTTTTTTCAAATCTCACCAAGTTCTTCGAGAATCTTGTTTTCTAATTCAATTCCTAACCAAAAGCCCGCTTCATATTTCAACTCGTGCAAAATTTCGCTTACTTCTTTGATAATTTTTTCTTTCTTTGCTTTGATCAAAACACCGACCAAACCGACGGTTTGCAAACCTTCTTGACGAGCGATATTTGTTCCAATTCTTTCGTCCATCAAAAGCAAATCGCAATTTGTTTCCAAAGCTAAAACGATTGCCTGCGCTTCGCCTTCATCGAGTTTTGCTTGAAGCATTCGGACTTTTTGCAGATTTGTCGGTTGATAAACTTTAATCCATTCGGCATTTTCGTATTCGCTTAAATCTTTGCCGAATTGTTTAAGCGTGCGAATCTCATCATCAACAGCAGGCGGAACGATAATTTCGGAAAAGAGTTTTTGCAGAATGATGAGACGCCGAATCAAAATCAGATTGGAAACAGGCGAAGTGTCGGAAACAATAATCATTTAATTAATCCGATGGTTTGCAAATCGCGTTCGTAATCTTCTTCGCCGTAATGAACGGGAATGTTTCTCGCCGCTAATTCTTTTTGAAATTTAAATTGATGAAGTCCGGCAAATTTGCTTGCCTGTCCGAGCGTGATTTTTTCTTCTTGAAACAAAACGATTGCAACCTTGAGCAAAATTTCTTCGGCGGAAAGTCCTGATTGGGTGATAATTTGGTCTGGTATTTCAACAATCATATCGAGTTTATTGTAACAAAATTTTATTGACTATTTACTCTGTTTTCTCTGAATTTAAGTATTCATTCATTTGCCTTTCCTGCTCTTCAATCAACTCTTGTCTTACGGATTCCAAATACTGCGCCATAATTTTTTGATGTTCTTCTAAATCAGTTGCAGTTGGGTCAATCAAATCGTCGCCTCTTACAATTTTAGTTATTCCCAAAATGTTATTGTAAAAAATAAAATCAGGAATAAACATCCTTCACGCATACTGATTGGCTTGAGGATATAATTTCATAACTTCATCAAGTATTAGTGTCTTATCTTCGTTAGGAAGTTTATAGAGAATTGGTTGAGGCATTCCAAATCGAGCCATCGCCATATTCAAACCTATATCGCTTAACCTCTGTGACTCATAAGATATAGGGAAGTATCTTGCAATCATCGTTTGAAATTCAGGAGTTGCAAGCATTCTAGTTTCAATTTTTTCTTTGTCAAAAATTTGGAATTCAAATGATGGATTGTTTCTTTTGATACCTTCTAATGTTTCAGACAAAGAAGGATTTGGCAAAGTTGAATAAAAGCCAATAAATCCTTTACAGCCATGTTGAGATATTCTATCGGTGATACGTTGTTCATCAGTAGCAGTAATTGATTGTCCAGAATGGGCGTTATGCTTACAACTAACCAACCACTTAACAAAAGATTTTCCGCCAATTCCGTTTCTAGTTTCAAGAACGATTAAATCTTTGCCACCATCACGTCCTCTGTTCGGTTCACTGACAATTTCGTAACCTAAGGTTTCTAAAAAATCTCTGGCAAACAATTCAAAAGTATCTTGTTCGCCACTTGCTAAATTAGCTTGGGGAATTTCTTTGAAATTTAATCTCGGCATATTTCTCAAAAAATAATGCGAAACATTTTCCTGTAAGACAAGTGTTCCGCATTATTTTACATTAAATTTCACTGAAATTATTCCGCTCTTGACGCGGCTTTGCCCGTTCCGCTTTCCGTTTTGTCAGGGACAACTCGTTCGGCTTCTTTTTGTTTCGTGTCGTTGAACGGTTTTTCAGCCGATTCTTCCGGTCGCGGCGTTGCCAAGCCTAATTCGGGCGCGCGCCAGAGATTTGAAACCAGAAGCTCGCGGATGAAACCCATTTCTTTGGGCAGGCGGTCATAGAGTTTGAAAAACAAATCGTCGTGCGAAGCGATTTCCTTGATCCACAAATCGCGGTCGAGACTCATTACCCGCTCGAAATCTTCGCGCTTGAAATTTTCCATTCCGCGCCAGTCCATGTCTTCGTAGCGCGGCATCCAGCCGAGGGGCGTTTCGACGCCGATTGATTTTCCGCGCGAGCGTTCGACAATCCATTTGAGGACGCGCATATTTTCGCCGAATCCAGCCCAGAGGAATTTGCCGTTTTCGTCTTTTCTGAACCAATTGACCGAGAAAATGCGCGGCGGTTCGGGGATTTGGCGACCGAAATCGAGCCAGTGCGCGAAATAATCGCCCATATGATAGCCGCAGAAGGGAAGCATTGCGAACGGGTCGCGGCGGACTTCGCCGATGTTGCCGAATGCGGCGGCGGTCATTTCCGAACCCATCGTCGCGGCTTGATAGACACCGAATGCCCAGTTGAAGGATTGCTGAATCAAAGGCACGACGGAATTTCTGCGTCCGCCGAAAATGAATGCCGAAATGGGAACGCCTTTCGGATTGTCGAAGTTTTCGTCAATTACCGGACACTGAATCGAAGGCGCGGTGAAACGCGCGTTCGGATGCGCGGCTTTTTTGTCCGAGTCGGGCGTCCAATCGTTGCCCTGCCAGTCAATCGCGTGCGCGGGCGGCTCGCCGTCCATCCCTTCCCACCAAATGTCGCCGTCGTCGGTCAACGCGACATTCGTGAAAATCGTATTTTCTTTAATCGTCTCCATCGCGTTCGGATTCGTGGCGTAATTCGTTCCGGGCGCGACGCCGAAAAATCCCGCTTCCGGGTTGATTGCGTGCAGTCGTCCGGTTTCGTCGGGCTTAATCCAGGCGATGTCGTCGCCGACTGTCGTAACTTCCCAGCCTTCTTCCTGAAACGGTTTCGGCGGAATCAGCATTGCAAAATTCGTTTTGCCGCAAGCCGACGGGAACGCCGCGCAGACGTAATCTTTTTGACCGTCGGGCGATTTGACGCCGACGATAAGCATATGTTCGGCGAGCCAGCCTTGTTCACGTCCGAGCGTCGAGGCGATTCGCAGAGCCAGACATTTTTTCCCTAAAAGCGCGTTGCCGCCGTAACCCGAACCGTAACTCCATATAAGGCGTTCTTCGGGAAAATGAACGATGTATTTATCTTTCGGGTCGGGCGAGCAAGCCCACGCGACATCTTTTTCGCCTTCGGCTAAAGGCATTCCGACCGAATGCAGACAGTGGACGAATTCGCCGTCGCCGAGCGCTTCGAGCGCTTGGTTGCCCATTCTTGTCATCAATTTCATATTCGTGACGACATACGGCGAATCGCTCAACTGCACGCCGAACTGTGAAATCGGCGAGCCAATCGGTCCCATACAAAACGGAATGACATACATCGTCCGCCCGAGCATCGAACCGTCGAAACGCGGCGCGAGCGTCGCTTTCATTTCCTGCGGATTCATCCAATTATTGGTCGGTCCGGCGTCGGTTTTGCTGCGCGAACAAATATAAGTCCGGTCTTCGACACGCGCCACATCGCTCGGGTGCGAACGAGCTAAAAATGAGTTCGGGCGTTTTTCCGGGTTAAGACGAATAAACGTTCCGGTTTCGACCATTTCTTCGCACAAACGGTCATATTCTTCCTGCGAACCGTCGCACAACATAACTTTGTCCGGTTTACACAGCGCCGCCATTTCGCTTACCCAACGGCGTAATTCGGGATTGGTAATTTCTGCCGGAATGTCTGTCTGATTAAATTCTTTTTGTTGATTCGATTCCATAATTAAAAATTTCTCCAATAGATTTTTTATAAACGCTCGAAGCCGACTGCGTTTTTGTTGGAAATATCCGTGAAGTTTATCATATCAACAAAAGATTAACTAAATGTCCGACAAAACGTCAGTCTTCGATTGCCCGCCGAAAAACTTCAAAATAAACGGTTATCTCTTTTGAAAAGATGTTTTAATGAATCTTGACATAAAAGTAAAGATTTGCGATTCTAATAGTTACATTAAATTAAAATTTTTCGATTTAAGGTAAAAAGCAATGAAAATATCGGCACAGGAAGAATACGGTCTCAGATGCCTTGTGCAGCTGGCGACGCTCGCCGAAAACGAGACTTTGACGCTGCCGCAGATTGCCGACCGCGAAGGCATCTCGCAGGCAAACGCCGGAAAGCTGATGTGGCTTCTAAGCAAAGCCGGTTTTGTCCAATCGACGCGCGGCACAAAAGGCGGCTACACCCTGGCGCGTCCGGCTGACACGATTTATTTGAGCGAAGTTATCAAAATTCTGGATGCCGACGAAATCGGAAATCATTGCGAAAGTTATACGGGCGTCCTCGATTCGTGCGTTCATAAAGGCGACTGTGGAATTCGCCCCGTAATTGTCGGCTTGCACGAAATTGTGCAGGAAGCATTGTCCCAAATTACTTTAGCGCAATTAGTCGGCGACGAAGCCAAAGTTGACGCGACTTTTCACCAGATAAAACGCTTTGAGCGCAAACTCGGACAGGAAACTTTAAGAAATTAATTTTTATAAAAACATTATGTCAACAGCAGTAGAACTACTTACAAACAGAGAATATAAATACGGTTTTACGACCGACATCGAAACGGAAACGATTGCGAAAGGCTTGTCGGAAGACACTGTTCGCCTTATTTCGCGGAAGAAAAACGAACCCGAATGGCTGCTCGAATTCCGCTTGAAAGCGTTTCGCAACTGGTTGAAAATGCGGCAGCCGGACAACTGGGCGAATTTTCATTATCCGAATATCGATTTTCAAAACATCAGCTATTATTCCGCGCCGAAACAGAAAGTAAAAAAACAGAGTTTGGACGAAGTTGACCCGGAACTTATCAGGACTTTTGAGAAACTCGGCATTCCGATTACCGAACAAAAAATGCTGGCAAATGTCGCGGTTGACGCGGTGTTTGACTCGGTTTCCGTCGCCACGACTTATAAGAAAAAACTGCTTGAAGCTGGCGTGATTTTCTGTTCGTTCACCGAAGCGGTCGCGGATTATCCCGAACTTATCAAAAAATATCTCGGCTCGGTTGTGCCGTCAAACGACAATTTTTACGCGGCTTTAAATGCGGCTGTTTTCTCTGACGGTTCGTTCGTTTTTATCCCGAAAGGCGTGCGCTGCCCGATGGAGCTTTCGACATATTTCCGCATCAACACGCAGGATTCGGGACAGTTTGAGCGCACTTTAATCGTTGCCGAAGAAGGCGGCTACGTTGCCTATAACGAAGGCTGCACCGCGCCGCAATTCGATACAAACCAACTTCACGCGGCGGTTGTCGAACTGGTCGCTTTGGACAATGCGGAAATTAAATACTCGACCGTCCAGAATTGGTATGCGGGCGACGAAAATGGCAAAGGCGGAATTTATAATTTCGTAACAAAGCGCGGCGCGTGTCGCGGAAAAAACTCAAAAATTTCTTGGACGCAGGTCGAAACGGGAAGCGCGATTACGTGGAAATATCCGAGCGTGATTTTGCAGGGCGACAATTCTATCGGCGAATTTTATTCGGTTGCGCTGACGAACAACGCGCAGGTTGCCGACACCGGAACGAAGATGATTCATCTCGGCAAAAATACGAAATCAACGATTATCTCGAAAGGAATTTCCGCCGGAAAATCTAATAATTCGTATCGCGGATTGGTAAAAATTATGCCGAAAGCCGAAGGCGCGAGAAATTATACACAGTGCGATTCAATGCTGATTGGCGGAAAATCAGAAGCGAACACTTTTCCGTATATCGAAGTAATGAACGCGACGGCTCGCGTCGAACACGAAGCGACGACTTCAAAAATCAGTGAAGACCAATTGTTTTATTTGCAGCAGCGTGGCATCTCGCAGGAAGATTCGGTTTCCTTAATTATCAACGGTTTTTGCAAGGAAGTTTTCAAAGAACTTCCGATGGAATACGCCGTCGAAGCGCAGAAACTCCTTGGATTGAAATTGGAGGGAAGCGTCGGTTAATTTCGCAAGGGTATTTTAGGCAATGAAACGCGGAAAAATCATTTTGTTGAGCGGAACGTCGAGTTCGGGCAAATCCACACTGGCGAAAGGCTTGCAAAAGATTTTGGACGAACCTTTTCTGCATTTGCAGCTTGACGCTTTTATCGAGATGCTGCCGCGCACAGATGATTGGGAAATGTTCCAAAAAATGGTTCGCGGAATGAATCGCGCAATCGCGGCGATGAGCGAGGAGGGCAACAATTTAATCGTTGACCACGTATTGATTGATAACGATTGGCTCGGTCAATGTGTTCGGCTTTTCGGCAAAAATTATGTTTTATTTGTCGGCGTGGATTGTCCTTTGGAAGAATTGGAACGCCGCGAAAGCGAGCGCGACGCGCGGCGGCAAGGTTTTGCCCGGCAGCAGTATGAAAATATTCACAAGGGAAAAATTTACGATGTTTTATTGAACACTTTTGAAATGAAGCCGGACGAATGCGTGGCAAAAGTTATTGATTTTTATAGAGGCGAGGCGCCGACCGCGTTTCAAAGAATGCGAATCGAAAATGGAAAAAATTAAATTACAAAACGCGCCCGAACCGAAAGGTCATTATTCGTCAGCCGTCGTGCAATTTTGAAAAGTTAAAATCTAATAAGATTGATATGAATTTAGCTTTAGCCGAAAAAGAAAAAATCGTCGAGATTTGCCAGCGAAATGACATTGAATTTTGCGCGTTGTTCGGTTCTTTTGCGCGTGGCGAAGCTAATGAAAAAAGCGATATTGATTTGCTTGTGCGATTTTCCAAACCGATTGGTTGGGCGTTTTACGGCATCGCTGATGAATTAGAGAAAGTTTTACGCAGAAAGGTTGATTTAGCAACCGAAAATATGCTCGGCAAAGGTATCTGTGAAAGTGTGATGCGTGATTTGCAGGTGATTTATGAAAAAACCGAACAACGAAGTTCGTCTTCGGCATATTCTTGATGCGATTGAAAGACTCGAAAAACATTTGCGCGGTTACGACAAGCCGAGTTTTAAAACAGACGAAAAAACGCAGGATGCCGTTGTTCGTCAGCTTGAAATCATCGGTGAAGCGGCAACAAATTTGACGCGGGAGTTGCGTTCAAATAATCCGCAAGTTGAATGGCGGTTTGCAGCGGCAATGCGTAATCGGTTGATTCACGGTTATTTTGAAGTTGACGCAGAGATTGTTTGGGACACGACACAAAACGATTTGCCTGTGTTTAAAAAGCAAATTGTAGAGATTTTGGAGAATTTAAGTTGAAGAAAATCAAATTACAAAACGCGCCCGAACCGAAAGGTCATTATTCATCAGCCGTCGTTCATAACGGCTTGATTTTCGTGTCGGGACAATTGCCGCGAAATGCGGTGACGGGCGAAGTCGAAACGGGCGCGATTGAGGCGCAGACGGAACTTGCTTTGCGGAATGTCGAAGAAATTTTGAAAGAAGCGAACAGTGATTTGAATCACGTTTTGCAGTTCACGATTTACGTCTCCGATATGGGACTTTGGGACAAGGTGAACGAAACTTACGCTTCGATTTTAGGCGAACACAAACCGGCGCGGGCAATTGTTCCCGTCAAGGATTTGCATTTCGGGACGAAGATTGAGATTCAGGCGATTGCCGCCGTCAAAGAAGATTAATTGAATTAAGGGAATTATTTAAAAATGTTATTAGAAATTAAAGATTTACATGCCGGAATAGAAGGCAGAGAAATTTTGAAGGGTTTGAATTTGCAGATTGATAAAGGCGAAATTCACGCGATTATGGGTCCGAATGGTTCGGGCAAATCTACTCTGGCGAAAGTTCTCGCCGGTCATCCGTCGTATGAAGTTTTGTCGGGCGAAGTCATTTACGAAGGCAAAAATCTTCTCGAATTAGAGCCGGACGAGCGAGCGCGGGCGGGCGTTTTTCTTGCATTTCAATATCCGGTCGAAGTTCCGGGCGTATCGAATTCGCAGTTTTTGCGGCTTGCCTACAACGAGAAGATGAAGCATCTCGGCGAAGAAGAACTCGACCCGTTGGAGTTTAACGATTTGCTGAAAGAACGGGCAAAAATCGTCGAAATGGATTCGTCGTTTTTCAAGCGCTCGGTCAACGAAGGCTTTTCGGGCGGCGAGAAAAAGCGCAACGAAATTTTGCAGAT
Organism: uncultured Pyrinomonadaceae bacterium; assembly: GCA_964235785.1. GTDB lineage: Bacteria > Acidobacteriota > Blastocatellia > Pyrinomonadales > Pyrinomonadaceae. Next base: position 90,662 of record CAXSBF010000007.1, read on the forward strand.
GGCGGTTTTGCAGCCGAAGCTCGCGGTTTTGGACGAAACCGATTCCGGTCTCGATATTGACGCTTTGCGAATCGTTGCCGAAGGCGTGAACAAACTGCGAAACGCTGACAAAGCGATAATTCTCGTAACGCATTATCAGCGTCTTTTGAATTACATCGAACCTGATTTTGTTCACGTTTTGGCAGACGGAAAAATCGTCAAGGAAGGCGGCAAGGAGCTTGCGCTCGAACTCGAAGAGAAAGGCTACGATTGGGTGAAATCGGCGGCAAATGGAAAATAGAAAATGACATCAACAGTGAAAGAAACAAATTACAGTCAGGCTTTTCGTGAAGTTTTAGACAGAGAGAAAAACGATTGGCTGAAAAACCTGCGCGAAAATGCTTTCAAGGTTTTTACCGAAAAAGGTTTTCCGACGCTTCGAGACGAAGAATGGAAATATACGAATCTTGCCGAACTCGTGCGTGAAGAATTTAAAACTTCGGAAAATACAGAGGTTGACGCAGGAAAAATCAGCGAGCTTTTTTTGGAAACCGAAATCATAAATCGTGTTGTTTTCGTCAACGGAATTTTTAATGCGGAGTTGACGAATCTTTCCGGCTTGCCGGAAAACGCGCAGGTTCTCCCATTAAACAAAGCAATCGGCGACGAAAAATTCGTTGCGATTGTCAAAGAAAATATGGGGAAATTTGTCGGCGCGGAAACAAACGGTTTTACGGCTTTGAATACGGCTTTTTTGAACGAAGGCGTATTTATTTTCGTGCCGAAAAACACGAAAATCGAAACGCCGATTCATCTGGCTTTTATTGCTGATGGGGAAACGGCGAGTTTTCCCCACGTTTTAGTGATTGCCGAACGCGGAAGCGAAGCGACTTTGATAGAAAGTTATCTGCGAACCGGCGAGACAAGATATTTTACAGATTCGGTCGTCGAAATTGCTTTAGCGGACGATGCGAAGCTAAAGCATTTGCGGGTTCAGCGCGAAAGTCATAATGCTTTTCACGTCGGCACAACGGCGGTTAGTTTAGGTCGCGCAAGTTTTTATGACGCGACGAACATTACGCTCGGCGCAAAACTTTCGCGGCACGACGTCAATGTAAAATTCAATGCCGAAGGCGCGGAATGTTTTGTTGACGGTTTGTATTTGGTTAGCGAATCGCAGCACGCCGACACGCATTCGGTTATTGACCACCAGGTTCCGAATTGCGTTTCGCATCAGAATTACAAAGGAATCGTCGACGAAAAAGCGCGTGCGGTTTTTAACGGGAAAGTTTTCGTGCGCGAAAATGCTCACGGCACAAATGCCGTGCAATCGAACAAAAATCTGCTTTTGTCGAACGACGCGCGGGTTGACACGAAACCGCAGCTCGAAATTTTCAACGACGACGTAAAATGCGCTCACGGAGCGACCGTCGGGCAATTGGAAGAAGAGGAATTGTTTTATCTACTCAGTCGGGGTTTGAACGAATCTCTGGCGCGAAATCTGCTTACTTACGGTTTCGCCGAAGAAATCATCAACAAAATAGAAATCGAATCGATCAAAAAACAATTAGACGAGGCGGTTTTAAATCGCCTTCACGCAAATTTGGAGGCATAAAAAACTATGAGAATCAGAACAAATCTAATTATCGAAGAAAGTTTACTGGTAAAAATTGACGCTTTGGCAGGCGAAAAACAAAAGCGTTCGTTGGTTATCGAAACCGCTCTGCGCGAGTATATCGCGCGTGAGGAAAGCAAAGCGCCAATCAATCCTGAAGCTGAAGTTGTGGGTAAAAAAAATGGCGCGAAAACTAAATAGAAGTTTTGTAATTTAGTTTTGAATTGCTTCAGCGCGAATTTAGAAGTGTAAATAAATGAGATGGAGCAAAGTTAAAAAATTAGTTGAAAATAGTTTCGCGGAAAGTGTTAAAGGTCGCGTGCAAATTTATTCGACTCATTATCAATGCTCGTGCGGACGCGGCTGGATTACGATTGACGGGAAAGAATTAGTTGATTTATCAACGATGCTTTCATCAATAATTTACAGATGCGCTTATCACGAAAGTACGAATACGATTTTCCCGAAACATCCGGCTGTTCCAGATGAAAACAGAACGCTGGATAAATTAGTTGAAGATGGTGAATTTTCGAGATTTGATTTGCATTTTGCTTGCTTCGATTATTTACATCAAAGCATTAAAGATTCGCTCGAAAGCGAAAATCCTTTAATTAAATCTTTGACAGTTTTAAACGCAAAAGTTGGCAAAGGCAAACTTTCGGAAATCGCTAAACAAAATTTGCATCCGCTAACCCGTGCGTTACTCGATTTTCGGCTCGAAGCGGAAAGAGAATTGGGAAGCAAACGCGAAATTGAAGTTATCAATGCGAATGCAGAGATGTTGAATAAACAAGTTTTGGAAACTCTCGAATATCAAGCGGATATTTGGGAAAATCATTAAACGAAATGAATACAGCAGTAAAAGAAATGAGCAGTTGGAACGTTGAAAAAATTCGCGCGGATTTTCCCGTTTTATCGCAAACGGTGAATGGCAAACCGCTTGTGTATCTGGACAACGGCGCGTCGTCGCAAGTGCCGAATTTGGTGATTGAGCGCGGCTCGAAGTATTTGCAGGAAGAACACTCGAACATTCATCGCGGCGTGCATTATCTTTCGCAAAAAGCGACGAGCGCGTATGAAGGCGCGCGCGAAAAGGTGAAAAGATTTATCAATGCGAAGGATGTGAAAGAATGTATTTTCGTGCGCGGCTGCACCGAAGGAATAAATCTTGTCGCTCACGGTTACGGGCGAAAGTTTATCGGCGCGGGCGACGAAATTATTATCAGCGCGATGGAACATCACGCCAACATCGTGCCTTGGCAAATGTTGTGCGAAGAAAAAGGCGCGATATTAAAAGTGATTCCGATGAACGAGCGCGGCGAGCTAATCATTGACGAATACGAAGCGATGCTCAACGAGCGGACGAAATTCGTTTCGATTATTCACGTCTCGAACGCTCTCGGCACAATCAATCCGGTTAAGAAAATGATTCAGACGGCGCACAAATTCGGCGTTCCGGTGCTGCTTGATTCGGCGCAAGCCGTTCCGCATATGGCGGTTGACGTGCAGGATTTGGATTGCGATTTTATGACGTTTTCCGGTCATAAAATGTTCGCGCCGACGGGCAGCGGCATTTTATATGGCAAGAAAGAAATCTTGGAAAAAATGAATCCGTTTCAAGGCGGCGGCGATATGATTCGCACCGTAACTTTCGAGAAAACGACTTACGCCGGACTGCCGAATAAATTTGAAGCCGGAACGCCCGCGATTGCGTCGAACATCGGACTAGGCGCGGCGATTGATTATCTGAATTCGATTGACCGCGAAGCCGCGTTTCAATATGAAGAAGAATTATTAAAATACGCAACCGAAAAATTATCGGCAATCGAAGGCGTGAAAATTATCGGAACAGCCGCAGAAAAAGCGTCGGTGATTTCTTTTACCATCGAAAATGTCCACCCGCACGACATCGGCACAATCCTCGACCAATCGGGCATCGCCGTCCGCGCCGGACATCACTGCGCTCAACCCGTGATGCAGTTTTACGGCGTTCCGGCGACGGCGCGTGCTTCTTTTGCTTTTTATAATACGCGCGAAGAAGTTGACGTTTTGGCGGATTCGATTCAGAAAGTGATTGATGTTTTTGCATGAAGTTATTAGTAAGCAAAACGTTGAGTAAGTTGTTGTATTTTCCAATAGTTGGATATTGCTATATTGAAAATGGTAAAGAATGTGATAGATAAGGAAAGTTTTGACAAATTAAGACTCGAAGTGTCTGTAGAGGCAAAGAACGGCTTGGATTTCATTCTTGCGGCAAGTGTTACGTGGCTTGTTATCAGTTTTATTTGGACTCTGCCGTATTCTTCTTATAACAAATCCGTTTTGACTTTTATTAGCAGCGGCTTACTCTTGCCTCTCGCGTTTTTGCTTTCTAAGGTATTAAAAACTACGTGGATAATAGAATCTAACCCGTTGCAGCCTTTGGGACTTTGGCTGAATTTTGCGCAACTGTTTTATTTTCCGGTTTTGATTTTTCTGTTGCTCAAAATGCCGGACTATTTTGTAATGGGATTGGCAATCATAACCGGAGCGCATTTTCTTCCATACGCTTGGTTTTATAAAACTAATTCATACGCAATAATGGCGGGAATAATATCTGTCGGAGCGTTGCTGATTGCATTAAACGTAACGCCGGAAAATATGTATATCGTTCCTTTATTCACAAGTTTTTCGTTGATTGTTTTGGCGGTATTACTTTATTTTTCTTATAAAAAAAGGAATGCGACCTTAATAAATTAACGATTGATGTTGAAAAATATGCAGCAAACTCCGATTCAAGTTGACGAATACAATTTTACAGTTTTGATTTATGGAAAAAGTTAATCTAGCTGAAAAATTCGCTTTGATTTCCGAGCATTGGCGACCGAAAGTTGTGGGCGAGTTGAACGGGCAGGAAATTAAACTGGCGAAAATTTGCGGCGCGTTTCCGTGGCATCATCACGAACTCGAAGACGAAATGTTTTTGGCGGTGCGCGGCAAATTTAGAATCGAGTTTCGAGATAAAACGGTTGAACTCAAGCCGGGCGATTTTTTGATTGTTCCGCGCGGCGTCGAGCATCGTCCCGTCGCCGAAGAAGAAGCCGAGATTTTGCTGTTTGAGCCGTGCGGCGTGAAAAATACGGGAAACGTCGAAGACGAAACGTTTACCGCGCCAGTCGGCGATAAGATTTAATAAAAATATAAAAATGTCAGAATTAAGCGATTTATATCAGGAAGTTATTCTTGACCACAACAAAAATCCCAGAAATTTCCGCGAGATTCCGGCGGCGAATTATAAAGCTGACGGCAACAATCCGCTGTGCGGCGACGCGCTTCGGGTTTATGTGGAAATGGAAGACGAGCGCGTGAAAGATGTCGCCTTTAAAGGTTCGGGCTGCGCGATTTCAAAAGCGTCGGCTTCGATGATGACGCAAATCGTCAAAGGCAAATCGAAAGCCGAAGCCGAAGTTTTGTTCAATGAATTTCATCGAATGGTGTTGGGTGAACTCGATGAAGAAACCGAGGAAAATAATCTCGGAAAATTGAAGATTTTCGCAGGTGTCAGAGAATTTCCGGCGCGTGTTAAATGCGCGTCTTTGTCCTGGCACACGCTGAACGCCGCGCTGCACGGCGAGGAAGAAATTTCGACCGAATAATGAAAATCGCCGTTCTTTTGCAAAAACTTCTTCCGCCCGTTTGGTTGGGAATGATTTGCGCGATTGCGATGGAAGCGCAATTGAAATTTCAAGCGCCGGGAATAACGCGCGAACTCGGTCTGGGCATCGGGAAAATCGTTTTTACGGCTTTGAATCGCGTCGAATGCGCGATGGCGATTTTATTGCTGGTTACATTTTTCGTTTTCAAAAATGCGAGAAAAACACTCATAGTTTTCGCCGCGATTTTATTGATTTTGCTGACGCAAACCGTTTGGTTAATTCCGAATTTAATCGGAAGAATTGATTTGATAACGAGCGGACAAACGCCGCCCGATTCTTCGCTTCATTTCGTCTATATCGCTTTTGAAGTCTCTAAGATAATTTTGCTGGTGGCTTTGAGCATTTTGCTGAACGGTCAAACAGCGGATTCACGAAAATGAAAGATATTGAAACACGCGCGGATTTAGAATTTCTTCTCGCCGAGTTTTACAAAATCGCAACGGTTGACAGGGAAATCGGGCATCATTTCGCCGGACTCGATTTAACGGCGCATCTGCCTATTATTGTCGATTTTTGGGAAAAGATTATGTTCGGAAAGCCCGTCTATTTCGGCAATCCGCTTTTCGTTCATCAAAAATTAAACGAGATATTTCCGCTCGAATCGGAACATTTCGAGCGTTGGCTTGAAATTTTCAGTCAAACCATTGATAAATTGTTTGCGGGCAAAACGGCGGAAAACGCCAAACTTCGCGCCCGGACGATTGCTCACAGCCTTAATCAAAGAATTAACCTCGACGAAAGTCCGCAAATTTCGAGAATTTAACCGGCGTTACTGCGATAAATTTTCCGCGTTGCCGTCAAGGCGTGTTTCGTTATCGGTGATTTTCCGTTCCTGTTCCATCTCGCGTGAGAGAAAATAATTTAAAGCCGTGCGGATAACGGCAATCGCGCCGAGTTTGCCGATTTGATCCCAGCTCGGCGAAATCGCGGTCGAAAGAATATCCGCGCCGAGTTGAAATTCGAGCGCGAGCGCCAAATATCTCGCCAAAAGCAGGCGAATTTTCGTATAACCTTCGGGTTTTGACGACGACAAAACTTTGACGAACTCGATAAAAGCCAAAACGACGCCGATGGCGATAATAATCGCGCCGGTTGTTTCGATAGCTAATTTGAGCCACGAAACAAAGTTGATAATTGTCGACTCGACCGCCGTCTGATTTGGCGCATGAACGATGCCGCTTGCGCCTTCCTGAAGAAAGAGAAAAATTGTAAAAACCGCATTACCCATCTGTTTTTAGACATTTCCGCGAAGTGAATTCATTTTGGAATTTAACGAAACAAATAGCAAATCTTTGCCTGCAAATAAATCGAATCGAAAAATGCCTTCTCATTTGCTATAATTTTTTTTCAGCAAAAGGAAATTAACACAAATAAAAAAGATGAATGGGATAAAACAAAAACCCAATTTTGTCTTTTTATCCTTACAATGCGCTTTATTTTTCTTAAAAAATCTCTGCCTCGTCGCGCCTTTGAGCCTTTACGTTTAATTTTGCTCTTAATAATTTTTGCTTTCCCGATTTTTGCCCAGACAGTTTTGGGAACTCTAACGGACACGCAAAACGCGCCGATTGCAAATGCTGAAGTTGCGCTCGTTACACAAAATAAAATTGTCTTTCAAACCGCTACCGACGCGGAAGGCAAATTTTCAATTACGGCAAACGACGAGCCGAATTCGCGCTTAAAAATTTCGGCAAAAGGCTTTTCGATTTACGAAAAACTGTTGCGTGAAATTGATTTAAACGCCTCTTTGACAATCGTATTGCAGCCGCAGAATTTGCGCGAGGAAGTTACCGTTTCAGTAATGCGCGCCGAATCCGGATTAAGCGAAACTCCGGCAAGCATCGTTGCCTTAAATCGTGAAACAATCGAACAAACGGCGGCGCAAACCGTTGACGATACTTTAAGGCAAGTCGCCGGATTTACATTGTTTCGCCGTTCATCGAGCAAAACATCGAATCCGACAACGCAAGGCGCAAATTTGCGCGGAATTTCGGGAAGTGGCGCGGCGCGGACGGCGGTTTTGTTTGATGGTTTATCTTTGAACGACGCTTTCGGCGGCTGGACTTATTGGACGCGCGTGCCGAAAATCGCCGTCGAACAGGCGGAAGTTTTGCGCGGCGGCGCGAGCCAATTCTACGGCGACACGGCGTTGAGCGGCGCGGTCAATCTTCTGTCTGCAAAAGCCGAAGAAAACCTGCCGATTTTCCGCGTCGAAACTTCCGCCGGATTGCAAAAAACTTTTGACGGCGGCATTTTTACGGCTTATGGAAAACGCGGCTGGTTTTTCGATTTGGCTTTAGAATCTTTTCAAACCGGCGGTTATGTTCCGATTGCTGAAGAAGAACGCGGCGCGGCTGATACAAAAGCGAACAGCCGACACAATAACGGTTTGCTGACGATTGAAAAAAGATTCGGCGACACGGCGCGGCTTTTCGCGCGCGGAAATATATTCGGCGAACGGCGTGACAATGGAACGAGTTTAACCAACAACCGCACGTATTTTCGGCAAGGTATATTCGGCGCGGATTTTGCGAATAAAAAAATCGGCGCGTTTCAGTTTCGCTCTTTCGTTGAATCACAGGTTTATGACCAAACATTTTCCGCCCTTTCACTTGACCGAAACACGGAAACTTTGTCACGGATTCAGCGCGTTCCGTCCGAAGCCTTCGGCGCAAATCTTTTTTGGACAAATGTTTTTGGCAAACATACGCTCGCGTCCTCATTTGAATTCAGAAAAGTGCGCGGCACGAGCGATGAAACGAGTTTTGCAAGTAATCGTGCCTTTACCGTCGGCAGTTCGGGCGGACGCGAGCGAACTTTTTCGGTTTTCGCACAGGATTTCTGGCGCGTCACCAAAAAATTAAACTTAAATTTCGGCGCGAGGTTCGACACCTGGAAAAATTACGACGCTTTGCAATTCACCAAAACTTTAGCGATCAATGAAACACTCATTGTGAACTTTACAAATCGAAACGAAAGTTCTTTCAGCCCGAGAATTGCCGCGCTTTATCAGGTAAACAAATTTTTATCGCTTTACGGGGCATACTCAAAATCGTTTCGCGCGCCGACTTTAAACGAACTTTACCGAGCCTTTCGCGTCGGCAATGTTTTGACGCAGGCAAACGAAAATCTTCGCGCCGAACGCGCCGACACTTTTGAAGCCGGCGTAAATTTCAGCGGACTCGCCAAAAAATTAACTTTTCGCTCGAATGTTTTCGTCACGGAAGTTTCAAATCCCGTTGTTTCGATAACTTTAACGACATTGCCGAATTTAATCATCCGCCAACGCCAAAATGTCGGCAAAACTCGCATCCGTGGTCTGGAAATCGACGCGGAGTATCTTTTGCGAAAGGATTTGAGATTTTCGACAAGTTATTTGCTGGTTGATTCGCGTGTTGCGGAGTTTCCGGCTAATGCAAATTTAGTCGGCAAATTTCTACCGCAAATTCCCAAACAACAATTAACTTTTCAAACATTTTATCGCCCGCAAACAAAGCTCTCTTTTTCCGTGCAGGCGAGACTTTCCGACGCGCAGTTTGAAGACGATTTAAACACGCTTCGGCTTCGTCCGTTTTTCACGCTCGACGCTTTTGCTTCGTATCGCTTGAGAAAAAATCTGGAAATTTTCACAGCAATTGAAAATGTTTTTGATAATCGCTACGACATCGGTCTGACGCCGAATCGTACCGTCGCCGCGCCGCGTTTCGTGCGCGTCGGTTTGCGATTTGATTTGAAAAACAAATAAACTTATTTTCTACAAAATTACAAAATAATTATTCAATTATAAATAAATTTATGAGCAATAATAACGAACCAAACAAAATCATTTTTTCAATGGTCAAAGTCAGCAAGTTTTATGACAAAAAGCCTGTGCTGAAAGACATTTATTTATCGTTTTTTTATGGGGCGAAAATCGGCGTTCTCGGTCTGAACGGTTCGGGAAAATCTTCGCTTTTGCGAATTATCGCCGGAACGGACAAGGAATTTAACGGCGAAGTCGTTTTTTCCAAAGGTTACACGGTCGGTTATCTCGAACAGGAGCCGAAACTCGACGAATCGAAAACCGTGCGCGAAACGGTCGAAGAAGCTGTCAAAGAAACGGTTAATTTGCTTCAAGAATTTGACGAAATCAATCTGAAATTTGGCGAAGAAATGTCGGACGAAGCGATGGACGAATTGCTTGCCAGACAAGGCGAAGTGCAGGAAAAACTCGACGCTTCGGACGTCTGGGATTTGGATTCTCGTCTGGAGATGGCGATGGACGCGCTACGCTGTCCGCCGCCGGACGCTCCCGTTAAAAATTTGAGCGGCGGCGAAAAACGCCGCGTCGCTCTCTGCCGTTTATTGCTCCAAAAACCCGACGTTTTGTTGCTGGACGAACCGACAAATCATTTGGATGCGGAAACTGTCGGCTGGCTCGAACAGCATTTGCAGAAATACGAAGGAACAGTCATTGCCGTTACGCACGACCGATATTTTCTCGATAACGTTGCGGGTTGGATTTTGGAATTGGACAGAGGCGAAGGAATTCCCTGGAAGGGAAATTATTCGTCGTGGCTCGAACAAAAGCAAAATCGTTTAAAAGGCGAAGAAAAGACGGAAGACAAACGGCAAAAAACTCTGGAACGCGAACTCGAATGGATTCGGATGTCGCCGAAAGGTCGCCACGCGAAATCTAAAGCCAGAATTAACGATTATGAAACGCTCGCGTCGCAGGAAGCGGAAAAACGCAGCGAGGATTTGGAGATTTTTATTCCTGTCGGCGAGCGTCTCGGCGATTTGGTTATCGAAGCGCAGCAAGTCGCCAAAGGTTACGACGGAAAACTGCTTTTTGAAAACCTTGAATTTTCTTTGCCGCGCGGCGGAATCGTCGGCGTCATCGGCGCAAACGGCGCGGGCAAAACGACGTTGTTCAGATTAATTACCGAACAGGAAACACCTGACGCGGGCGATTTCAAAGTCGGCAATACGGTCAAACTCGGTTACGTCGACCAATCGCGCGATTCACTGAACGCAGACAAAACGATTTGGGAAGAAATTTCCGACGGACTTGATTTGGTAATGCTCGGCAAGCGCGAAGTCAATTCCCGCGCTTACGTTTCGCGTTTCAATTTTTCCGGCACAGACCAGCAAAAGCGCGTCGGACAGCTTTCCGGCGGCGAGCGCAATCGCGTTCATCTGGCGAAAATGTTAAAGTCGGGCGCGAATGTTTTACTGCTCGACGAGCCGACCAACGACTTGGACGTGAACACAATGCGAGCGCTCGAAGAAGCGCTCGAAAATTTCGCGGGCTGCGCCGTCGTCATCAGCCACGACCGCTGGTTTCTGGACAGAATTGCGACGCACATTTTAGCGTTTGAAGGCGATTCAAAAGTCGAGTTTTTCGACGGCAATTACAGCGAATACGAAGCCGACAAAAAACGTCGTTTCGGACACGATGCCGACCAGCCGCACCGGATTAAATATCGCAGTTTGACGCGAGCATAAAATTACAGCCGCGAATGGATGCAAAAGGACACAAATGATTTAGTGTCTGTTTGTCTTTACTCGCGGCGACAATTTTCTATTTCTTATTTCTAATTCGATGCTGATTTATTTTTGCACGCGATAACTGCTCCGCGACCTGACAGCCGTTTCGGGACGCGCGACTTTTACTTTCAATTCGTGCAGAGTTCGGTCGGATTTTTCGTCCGGCGGATAAAAACCGAGCCGGTATTGGTAGCGCAGTTCTTCGACAATCATTCCGAAAGTTTTTTTCAAATTCGTTACCTCGCTCGGATAAAAGCGTCCGGCGGTTCGGTCTGATAAATCTTGCAGAAATTCTTTCGCTTCTTCATTTTTCTGCTCGACGCGCTCGCGGCGCTGCGGTCTGTCGCCGCGCGGAAAACCGCCGCCGAAAATTCCGCCGCGGCGTCCTCCGCCTTGTCTGCGCGGAAATGAAAATCTGTCTTGATTGAAATTTCGACCGGTTTGATAAAAAACCGTGTAAATCATCACGTCGGATTCTTCCAGCGAATAAAGCAAATCTTTGGAGGAAACATCGCTTCCCGCGTCTTTGCCGTCGGTTAGCAGGATAACCGCCTTGCGCCCTTTTATTCCGGCGAATGTCTTGTTGACGACATCGAAAACCGCGTCGCGCAAAGTCGTGCCGACGTATTCACCGATTTCAGCCTGTTTGACGGCGCGTTTCAACTGTTCGCCGTCGGATGTCAGCGGGCTTAAAACGTGCGGCGCAAAATCGAAACTGACAATCATCGCGCGGTCACGCGGTTGCAATAACTTTAAGAAACCGCGAGCCGAATCCTTGATGTCGTCCAAAACATCGCGGGCGCTGTGGCTGGTGTCAATCAGCAGAGCGATGTTGAGCGGTTCTTCTGTCGCCGCGAAAAAATCGATATTCTGCTTCGCTCCGTTTTGATAAATCGTAAAATCCTTTGCCTGGAGATTCGGCACGTAATGACCTTGCCGGTCGCTGACGATGACCGGAACGCTGACCAGCGTCGTGTCTATTTTGATAACTTCATCCGTTGCTTTGTCCTGCGCGGCAACGCCGAAAACACCGGCAAAAATAGCTGCGGCGAAGTATATTGCCGTGGCAAGTTTTTTTGTCATACGATTTTTCACAATTTTTGAAATTACTGTTCGTTTTTAGACGATTGAAAAGCGGAGAAAGCCGTAAATTAATTTACGGCTTTTAGGAAAAAGCGATTTCGTTTCGACTATAGAACCGTGATTTAATCTTTAAAATGAATGAATTACGCAAACGATTTACCGATGCTTTAAACTCGCATCTGCCGGATTTTGACGTTTCCCTCACCACGGAAAAAATAAGCGAGCTTTTTGTTTATTATGAACTCGTTCAAAAACACAATTCGCTTCTTCATCTGGTCGCGCCGTGTTCGCCGGAAGAATTTGCCGTCCGGCATATTTTGGAATCGCTTTTTCTGCAAAAGTATTTGCCCGAAAATGCGAAGTTTGCGGACATCGGCGCGGGCGCGGGCTTGCCTTCGGTTCCGTGTCTGATTTTTCGGGAAGACTTGCGCGGCGTTTTGATTGAATCGAAATTGAAAAAGGCGACATTTCTCGAAGAAGTTTTGAAGGAGTGTAATCTGGAAAACCGCGCGAAAGTTTTTGACCGGCAGTTTGAAGAATTGCTAAAACCCGCGGTTGGTTTTGTAACCTGCCGCGCTTTGGACAAATTTACAGAAAAAATTCCCTCAATTCTCAAATGGTCGAAAGGCTGCGCTTTGCTGCTTTTCGGCGGAGATAACCTGAGCGAAAAATTAAAAAGCTGCGGCAAAAAGTTTGAGCGGAAACTCATCCCGAATTCGGAAAAACGCTTTCTTTTTGTCGCCCGAAATTGAGCCTTTTGGTTTTGAAAAATCGTTTCATTTATAATACACTGTTTTATATGAAACACGAAACGATTAACAGAAAAGCGACCGCGAAGATTCAGCCGATAATAAAAAAAGGCAGTCCGAAAACTGCTGTCGCGGCGGCAAAATTTTCAGAAAAAAAAGTTAATTCTTCAAAGAGAGAGAAAAAGCCCGTCGTTTTTGCCGAGCGAGCCGAAGTGCGGCTAAAAAAGAATAAGTCGAATAAAACCGCTCAATCATTAAAGCCGACATTAAAGCCAAAATCGAAAAAGGCTGAAGTCGTCGCGCCTGTCAAAAAAACCAAATCTAAAACCGACGGCGCGACAAAGGTAAAAATACAAAAGCCAAAAACTGTCGCTTCGGTCAACAAAACCAAAGCCGCCGCAAAAAAACTTAAGCTGAATAAAGCCGTTCAAACAATCAAGCCGAAAACAAAATTCAAATCGGTTTCGAGCGTCGCCGCGCCGAAATCCAAAGCCCGAAAAACCAAATTGATTGCTTCGGCTAAACAAATTAAGCCTGCCGGAAAAAAGAAAATTTCGTCTGTTTCCATAGCTAAAAAAGTCAAGAAGCCGAATGCTGCAAAAGTTAAATTGAATGTTTCGGAAAAGTCGACAAAATCTAAAACTCAAAAGCCGAAGTCAACGATTTCGATAAAAAAAGTCAAAACTGTCGGAGGAAAAAACAAACAGAATGTAATTGTTCAAAAGACAAAAAAGCCGACCATAAATAGTAAATTGAATAACACCGCTCAGGTTGCCAAACCCAAAGCGCGAAGGATTAAACCGTTAATTCCAGCCGTTAAAATTGAAGTTAAGAAAACTAAAGTCGAATCTGCAAACAGCAGTAAGACCGTTCCCGTTAAGAAAACTAAATCTGAAAGAAGACAGGTTAAATCGACTGCTTTTGCCAAAACGATAAAACTGGAAAAAACCAAAGTAATCAAAGCTAAGCCCAAAAAAACCGAACCGATTGTTGCGGTTAAAGAAACGAAAGCAGTTGAAACTGAAACAGCAATTTTGCCGGTTGAAAAAAAACTGAAAAGGAAAAAAAACAAACCGATTGGCGCGGCGGTTTTTCGCGGACGGAAAGACAGATACGATTTTAAGGTTTTTCCGCTCGATAATGATTTTGAAGACGTTTCGGCGATTTATGTTATCTCGCGGCGCAAAATTGACAGACAAAAAAAAGGTCACCACGCGCTCGTCTGTATCGGGCAGACCGATTCAATTTTGGGCGAAATAAAAAGACATAAAAACAAATGTATCAAAAGACACGACGCCAATGTCATTAGCATTTTGCCGGAATCGGACTTGAAAAAGCGGCTCAAGATTGAAGAAGATTTGAAGTCGGCGCACACGCTTGTTTGTAACATCGGATAAAAAATTCAAAATCTCGAATCGAAAACTTGTGCTAGAATAAACAAAAAATTCGAGGTAAAAACAATGGAAAGTCTGAAAATTTCGCGTCCTGAAACTGATGAATTCGATTCGTATTACGAAAGATATATTTCGCTTGTCGCCGATGGCGATATTATTTCCGCATTAAAAAATCAGATTGCGGAAACGCTCGGTTTGCTGGCGGAAATCAGCGCCGAGAAAGCCGATTTTCGATATGCCGAGGGCAAATGGAGCGTTAAGGAACTCGTCGGTCATATGATTGACACCGAGCGCATTTTTGCTTATCGCGCTTTGCGAATCGCTCGCGGCGACCGGACGCCGATTGAAGGTTACGAACAAGACGACTACATCAAAAATGCGGAATTCAGCAAATGCAATCTTGAGGATTTGGCGGAAGAATTCGCGCTTGTTAGACGGGCAAACGTTTTGATGTTTCAAAATTTATCCGAAACGGCTTGGCATCGGCGCGGCACGGCGAACGAGAAGGAAATCAGCGTCAGAGCATTAGCTTATATCTCAGCCGGACACGAAATTTATCACGCGGGCATTTTGAAGGAACGATATTTGATTTGATGAAATTCGACGTAATCATTGTCGGCGCGGGCGCGGCGGGACTTTTTTGCGCGATTGAAGCGGGAAAACGCGGACGGAAGGTTTTAGTCTTAGAACACAACGCGCAAGTCGGACGCAAAATTATAATTTCCGGCGGCGGACGCTGCAACTTCACAAACACGGGCGCGAAAGCGGAAAATTTTATCTCGCAAAATCCGCACTTTTGCAAATCCGCGCTCGCGCGTTACACGCCGCAAGACTTTGTCGAACTCGTCAAAAAACACCGAATTGAATTTTACGAGAAAAAACTCGGACAGCTTTTTTGCCGCGAAAGTTCGCGCCAAATCGTCGAAATGCTTTTGGAAGAATGCCGAAAGGCGAAAGTCGAAATTCGGCTAAATTGTTTTGTAAAAAATGTTTCCAAAAGCGAATTTTTTGAAATCGAAACGAATCAGGAAAAACTAAATTGTGAAAATCTGGTGATTGCGACAGGCGGACTTTCGATTCCGCACATCGGCGCGACCGATTTCGGTTACAAAATTGCTAGACAATTCGGCTTGAAAATTGTCGAAACAAAACCTGCGCTCGTTCCGCTGGTTTTTAAAAACGACGCACACGAAAACTTTAAAAATTTGGCGGGCGTTTCGCTCGACGCGACTGTTTCCTGCGGCAAACAGTCTTTCCGCGAAAACATTCTCTTTACGCATCGCGGACTTTCCGGTCCCGCCGTTTTGCAAATTTCTTCTTACTGGAAACGCGGTCAACCAATAGAAATTGATTTGCTGCCGACAAAAATTGCTTTCGATATTTTGCAGAATTCGCGTGAAAGCAAAAAGGAATTAGCAAACTTTTTGAGCGAATTTCTACCAAATCGTTTTGCCGATGTTTTTTGCGAAACAGTCGTAAAGTCGAAGCCTTTGAATAATTACGGTGAAAAGGAATTAACGATTATCGCGGATAAACTTCACGCCTGGCAGATAAATTTTGCCGAGACGGAAGGTTACAAAAAAGCGGAAGTAACTTCCGGCGGAGTTTCAACCGACGAGCTTTCATCGAAAACGATGGAAACCAAACGAGTTACCGGACTTTATTTTATCGGCGAAGTCGTTGACGTCACGGGTTGGCTTGGTGGTTACAATTTTCAATGGGCTTGGTCTTCCGGTTTTGCATCGGGTCAGTTTGTTTGAAGAAAATAAATAAAGATTTTTATTCGAGAGAGAGACGAGCTTTTTTCACGATTTCGACAGCTTCTTCCGCCGTTTCCGCTAAAGCCGTCATATGTCCCATTTTGCGCTCGGCTCTGGCAGCTTGCTTGCCGTAAAGATGCAGTTTGATGTTTGGAACTTGCAGAACGGCTGCCCAATCGGGTTCGCTGTTTTTCCACAAATTGCCGAGCAGATTTGCCATCGCGCACGGTGCGAAGAATTCGGTCGAGCCTAAATCGAAACCGCAGACGGCGCGAAGCTGTTGTTCAAATTGCGATGTTACGCAAGCGTCAACAGTCAGATGACCGGAGTTATGCGGGCGCGGTGCGAGTTCGTTGACAAGCAGATTTCCGCTTCTTGTTACAAAAAATTCGACGCACAACACGCCGACGACTTCGAGTTTCTCTAAAATCGCGTGGGAAATTTCAACCGCGTCTTTTCGTATCTTTTCCGACACAAAAGCGGGTGCGAAGGAAACATCCAAAATATGATTCGCGTGAGCGTTTTCAATCACGCCGTAATTGGCGAAATGTCCGCGCAAATCTCTGGCGGCGACGACGGAGACTTCTTTTTGAAAATCTACAAACGCTTCTAAAACCGCGTCGCCCGCGCCGATTTTTTCAAACGCGCCTTGGCATTCGTCCGAAGATTTTATTGTCGCCTGCCCTTTGCCGTCATAACCGAAACCGGCAGTTTTCAAAACTGCGGGGAAACCGATTTTGACAATCTCTTTTTGTAATTCTTTCAAAGTTTTGACGTGGCGATAAGCGGCGACCGGAAAGCCGTTTCGGGCGAGAAAATTCTTTTCCCGCAGGCGATTTTGGGCGATGTGCAGAACTTCGCCGTTCGGTCTGACGGGCGCGTATTTTTCAGCCGCTTCGACGGTCGCAAACGGCACGTTTTCAAATTCAAAAGTTACGACATCGACATTTTTTGCAAAATCACGAACCGCATCCAAATCTTCATACTCGGCGCAAATCTCAAAGTCCGCGACTTGTCCGGTCGGCGTGTCGGATTCGGGCGAAAAAGTGTGAACGCGATAACCCATTCGTCTGGCGGAAATAGCAAACATTCGTCCAAGTTGACCGCTGCCCAGAACGCCGATTGTTGAATTTGGAAGAACCGGATTCATAAAATGCTTTGCCAAATAGATTTTTACAACTGCGAATAAAATAAAACGACGGCATAAAATAATGAATTACTTTATGCCGTCAGTCCGATAGGCAAACACAATTGTTTTTGCCATTCCAGGGTTGGCACCTGTCACCAAAATTATACTTTTTAACCGGTAAATACAAATCTGACTCTTCTAATAACTTTTTCGTGATTTGAAGCGGCGTGATTTAATCAAGCTTTGAACTTAAGACAGTTTCCGTCTGATTGCGACGAAATTCGTGAAGTTTATCTCTTAATTCGGGACGAGAATTGGCGAGAATCGCAACGGCAAGAAGCGAGGCATTTGTCGCGCCAGCGTTTCCAATCGCCAAAGTCCCGACGGGAATTCCGGCAGGCATTTGAACTATCGAAAGCAAGGAGTCCATTCCCGATAATGCTTTGCTTTGAACGGGAACGCCGAGAACCGGCAAGACCGTTTGCGCTGCGCACATTCCCGGCAAGTGAGCCGCGCCGCCCGCGCCCGCGATAATCACTTCGACGCCGCGCGATTCCGCCGTTTTCGCAAATTCAAACAATAAATCCGGAGTCCGGTGCGCGGAAACGATTTTTGTTTCAAACGGAACGCCGAATTTTTCCAAAATTTCCGTCGCGTTTCGCATCGTGTCCCAATCTGATTTGCTGCCCATTATTACGGAAACAATCGGACTTTGAACTTTGAACTTTGAACTTTGAACTTTTGTTTGTTTTGCCATTTGCTTACAAAATAGAAAAGATGCGCGAAGAAAGCAAATCGGGCGCGCATCTTTCGACCGATATTGTTACTGAGATCGTTTTCGTGAAATTAACGCGGCTATTGGAACAACCGTCACCATCAGCAGCCACGAAGCTCCGGGAACGACAAGAAACATAAACGCATTTTTCGTTTCGGGCGGATTTAAAACGCCGCTGTAAGCAATCAAAGAAACAGCCGTCAGAACAAGCATCAGGCAATAAAGCAATACGCGCGAAAGAGGCGACCAATTTTTGGAAAACATATCGGCAACGAAAAGTCCGGCGAAGGGAGAAACATCCCAAATCACAAAAAGTGCCATCAGGATAAAGGATTTCTGGTTGCGACCGGCATTGAGTATCAAACCGAGTGAACCCACAGCCCCGCTTAAAGCAGCTATTAGAGCCATTATCCGCAAAAATTTAGGATTAAATGTCTTTTTTGTCATTATTAAATGTCAAAGTTCCGGGAAGGCTGTCAGCTTTCTTCTTTATTTCATTCCAACTCAGTGCCACATTGTTTTCCTACTTAATGCGCGGCTTTTTTTTGAAAAATATTATTGAGCAATCGTCGCCGCTCCGCGACGGAGAAAAGAGTCGTGCATTAGGTTTCCTATATTTTGCAACATTTATTTAAAGGTTAAAAAAGGACGAAGCCGAAACTTCATTCTTCAATTCTACGCCGAATAACCTTTCGCGCCGTCTTCGATTGATTTAATTTTTCCTTTTAAATAGATTTCTCCCCTCCTACAAATAAGCAGACTTTACAAAATTCCCAATCAGGGACAGTTTTATCTTATTTATTGTCTGGCTTGGGATATAAAAGTCTAAGTGCGTTGAAAATTGCTTGGTGCATAATAGTTGCGTGGTCTTCCTGCGGCAAATAATCAAAATAAACTTTTACATTCTTGCTTTTTGTCCGGTTGATTTTTTCGGCTAATAAGTTGGCATCGACTTCCATCACGCGAGGTATGTCGCCCGATGTGAGTCCTTCTTTTCCAACTCCGATGTAAATGTCGGTTTCCTGATTAAAAGTATCCTGTAATATCTCGGAAGATTGTTTTAGAAGCGAAGCGTTGTCCCACCACAGACTAGGACTGATGATTATGTATTTGTTAAAAAGCGTCGGTTTTTTCAGTAGAATTTCCGTTGCCAGAAGTCCTCCCAGCGACTGTCCGATAATTGTTTTCGATGCGGTTGTTTTGTATTTTTTTTCGATAAAAGGCTGTAATTCCTGCTCGATAAACGCTATGAAGTTTTCGGATTTTCCGGCTGTCAAATACCGCTTTTTATCCGCTTCAATCGTCGTCGGATAAGTAAAATCTCTTCGTCTGTCAACAGTTGCGATGCCGACGACGATTGATTTCGGCACGCGATTGATCCACGAAAAATTATTAAATTGAACAAGTCCGACGACGTGTATAAAGTCTTCGTCAGCCGAACCGTCGAGCAGATAAATAACCGGATATTTCACCTGGTCATTTTTGTTGTAACCATCGGGCAGATAGATGTTTAATATTCGCTTTTCCCCTAATTTCAAAGACTGAATTTCGTCAATCACGCCCAGCACAAACGGTTTGCTGTTATCCGCCGATTTCTGATCGTTCGTTTGAGCAAAAGCCGGAGCAGCGAAAAAAAGTAATGTTAAAACTGTAATTATGATTTTCATAAATTTTCCTGTTAGTTTAACGTTTTACTAAAAAAGGACGAAGCCGAAACTTCGTCCTCACTCGAAATAAAAATCACCGGAATTCCCACCACGGCTTTTGACGTTTCGGCGGCTCAGCGTTTTTCGCCCATTCGTCGTATTTTCTTTTTTCTTCCGCGAGCGTTCCTTTGTCTTCGTAAATCTTCCAAATATCGGTGTCCTGATCGATATGGATTACTCTTTCCTTGTGAGTCGTCACCGCAAAACCGTGTTCGGGATCCCAGGCGCATTGGAAACGCCATTCGAGATATGAAACATCGTCTTTGCTCTCCTCAGTGAAGCTGATGCTCAGAGGTCCTATAAACGGTTTGAAATCAAAATCAGCTTTCGCGTCGGGCGTAATATTCGGAACAAATGAATCGTTCGGATCCAAACATTGAGTAAACCTGTCAACTACCTCGGTCAAAGCCTTGAGAATGTTGTCTCTAATTTCGTATTGATTTTGTATTAAATGATGATAAGCGTTTAATTCCGCCTGCCAATCTCGGGGAATACCCTTGTTATAACCACCAAAATCTAACGTCACTTTTCCGTCCGCTATTTCTCTCCCGTTTTCCATATGCTTATAAAGGTATCCGTCCCAAGCCTCTAAAACTATCCGTGCCTGGATAAATTCCAACGGGTTACGCCATGTTCCGAACTTTACGATTTTGAGCTCCGGGATTCCGCTCTCAAATATATCCATTTTTAGACTCTCAGCTTAAAAGTTTTCGCCTTGTAAATTCAAGCACCGACAAACGTAGAAAAAACCGATTAATTGTCAATCAAATCTAATGTTCTCTGATCTTTCTCACCATTAAAATATTTGTCCAATACTCTCTGGAAAACCGGATGCGCGTCGTCCAGCGACCCGAACAACGTCATCGAAGATTTCAATTTCACATCATCAGGACTGCCGAATATCTGATTCGCCGTTTTCCCCTCGATTTCCAGCAGCGCTTCGGAAATTTCGACGAGCCTCGCGCCCAAAACCGGGTGCGCCAGATAAAGTTCGGCTTCTGTGCGGTCTTTGATTGCATAGAATTTAGACGTTGAACTAAATCCTAAACCCGCGATTTGCGGGAAAATATACCACATCCAATGACTTTGTTTTCTGCCGCGTTTAATCTCCGCCAAAGCACGCTCAAAATCATTTTCCTGCGCGTCTAAAAAACGTTTTAAGTCAGTCATCGTTTATTTCCTTGTCAGTTTCTGATAAAGCTGTTTTTTTGATTTTGCTATTCGTCAGCTTCTTTTAATGCTTGGGTTTCAAATTCAGCAGATAGACGGAAATCAGTTTGTTTTATTTTTTCGGGAATCGGTTTGATGGAAGGAATCGTTCCGTTTAGTTTCGCTTTGACGATTACACCGATTGTTCCTGTCAGTGTTACGCCGAGTCGTTCCGCGATTTTCCTGGCTTTATAGTCGTCTAAAATCACAACGCTGTCGGGCGTTTCGAGAGCTAAGGCAATCGCGCTAGATTCGCCTTTATCAATCTGCAATTCCAAAATCCTTTGTCTGTATTTATCTTTGACTTCGGCGATTTCCACCCATTCCGAGAAGCGGTTCGCCGAATTCGGCGGCAATCTCAGGCGTGGTTATGATTTGCCCGTAAACTTTTTGCAATAGGTCGAGTTTGCCGATATTGGTCAAAACGATGAAACAACTCGTATCGGAGATAATCGCTTTAGGCATTGGCTATATCTTTTGATAAATCCGAAGCGGGAAAATTAAAAATGGAAACATTATAACTGCCCAATAGTTCCGCAAACGTCCGCTTACTCAAACCCGCAACCTCCGCCGCTTGTCCGAGCGAAAGTTTTCCCTGTTCATAAAGCCGCGCCGCGACAATCATCAAAAGTTCCCGGTCATCCATTTCTAAAGCGTCCGGCAGATTAATCGTCAATGTTTTCATAGCCCAAATGTAACAGATTTCAGTGTCTGTTCAAAGTTTTACGGGCATCGGGCTTTTAGACCAAATCACAAACATATTTTCTTTTGCCGACACGCAGACGGCGCATCATTGATGTCAAAATCTTCGATGTCAATCTCTTTCAAGTCGTCGGTAAGGAGAATTTTGTATTTTATGCCTGTTATTTTGCTTGCGATATTCATTTATGATGACTGCTGAAAACGTAAGGAATTCGAGTTGAATATACAATAAAAAAGGACGAAGCCGAAACTTCATCCTTCATTATTTCTAATTCGTCCTTCGCGCCTTATGCCGAATAACCTTTCGCGCCGTCGAAGTTGTAGAGATTTTCGGTTTTGATAACGTCTAATCCGGCATCGTTGAACTTTTGGAGAAGTTGGACGACAATGAATATAATAACTTTAACTAAAAACAAACAATAAAATGTCAAAAATTTACTACACTTTAACCGATGAAGCGCCGTTGTTGGCGACGCATTCTTTTTTACCGATCTTAAAGGCTTTTACGAAATCCGCAGATATTGAAATTGAAGTTCCGGATATTTCGTTGGCGGGAAGAATTTTAGCCAACTTCCCCGAATACTTAAAAGACGACCAAAAAGTTCCTGACGCGCTTGCGGAATTGGGCGAATTGGCGACGAAACCTGAAGCCAACATTATTAAATTGCCGAACATTTCGGCTTCTGTTCCGCAGTTGGAAGAAGCGATTGCCGAGCTTCAGAAACAAGGTTTCGCGGTGCCGAATTATCCGGCGGAACCTAAAACCGAAGAAGAAAAAGCCGTCAACAAAAAATATGCGCGCGTTTTGGGAAGCGCGGTAAATCCTGTGCTGAGAGAAGGGAATTCCGACAGACGCGCCGCGAAAGCCGTAAAAAATTATGCGAAGGCGAATCCTCATCGAATGGGAGTTTGGAATGCAGATTCGGCAACGTCCGTCGCGCATATGAATTCGGGAGATTTTTACGGAACCGAAAACTCGATGACAGTGG
Source organism: uncultured Pyrinomonadaceae bacterium (assembly GCA_964235785.1). Classification (GTDB taxonomy): domain Bacteria; phylum Acidobacteriota; class Blastocatellia; order Pyrinomonadales; family Pyrinomonadaceae. The sequence goes on from CAXSBF010000007.1 coordinate 112,976, forward strand.
AAACGGAAGGAAAATTCAGAATTGTTTTCTATGGAAATGATGATTCCGAACAAGTTTTGAAAGATTATGCGCCGTTAAAAGCAGGGGAAGTAATCGATTCTTCGGTAATGAATCTTTCCGCATTGAAATCTTTTGTCGGGCAAGCGATTGATGAAGCCAAAGAAAAAAATGTTCTTCTTTCCGCACATTTGAAAGCAACGATGATGAAGGTTTCCGATCCGATTATTTTCGGGGCGATTGTCGAAACATATTTCAAAGACGTTTTTGAAAAATACAAAGATGCTTTCGCTGAATTAGATATTAATCCGAATTACGGATTGGCGACGCTTGACGAAAAAATCACAGGACATCCGCAGGAAGCAGAAATAAAGGCGGACATCGCAAAGACAATCGAAAACGGAGCGAAAATTGCGATGGTCAATTCGGACAAAGGAATTACGAATTTCCACGTATCTTCCGACGTGATTGTCGATGCTTCGATGGCGGCGCTGGTTCGCGGCGGCGGAAAAATGTGGAATACAGACGGCAAAGAAGAAGACACCGTTTGCATTATTCCCGACCGAACTTACGCCGGTTTCTACGATGCGATTATTCAGGATATGAAGGTAAACGGAGCGATTGACCCGAAAACTTTCGGTTCCGTTCCGAATGTCGGTTTGATGGCGCAAAAAGCCGAAGAATACGGCTCTCACGACAAGACTTTCCAGATTTCCGGCGAAGGAACGGTGAAGGTGGAAGACGAAAACGGAAATGTTTTGTTGGAACAAAAAGTTCAAAACGGCGATATTTTCAGAATGTGCCAGACCAAAGATGCGCCGATTCAGGATTGGGTGAAATTGGCTGTCAACCGCGCAAAACTTTCCGACACGCCTGCTATTTTCTGGCTCGATAAAGATAGACCGCACGACGCGCAGATAATCGAAAAGGTAGAAAAATATTTAGAAAATTATGATTTAACCAATCTCGACATCAGAATTATGGATGTCAAAGACGCCATGCTCGAAACTTTGAAACGTGCCAGAGAAGGCAAAGACACGATTTCGGTTTCAGGCAATGTTTTGCGGGATTATCTGACGGATATGTTCCCGATTCTGGAACTCGGCACTTCGGCAAAAATGCTTTCGATTGTTCCATTAATGAACGGCGGCGGTTTGTTTGAAACCGGAGCCGGAGGAAGCGCGCCGAAACACGTCGAACAATTTTTGCAGGAAGGCTATTTGCGCTGGGATTCGCTTGGTGAATTTTTAGCTCTGCAGGCAAGTTTCGAGCATCTGGCTCAAACTCAAGGCAATAAAAAAGCGCAGGTTCTGGCAGATGCTTTGGATGAAGCGAATGCGAAATTTTTAGCGACTGACAAATCTCCGGCAAGAAAAGTCGGGCAAATCGATAATCGCGGTTCTCATTTCTATCTGGCAATGTATTGGGCGGAAGCACTGGCAAATCAAACATCGGATTCTGAAATTGCTGCAAAATTTGCGCTGATTGCAGAAGCATTGAAGGAAAACGAAGCAAAAATTAATGAAGAATTGATTGGAGCGCAGGGAAAATCACAAGATGTCGGCGGTTACTATCATCCGAATTCTGAAAAGGCTTACGCGGCGATGAGACCTTCTGCTGCGCTGAATGCTATTGTGGACGGAATTTAAGATTTTAAATTCAACATTCATAAGGGCAAAAAATTATCGACATCTTCAAGTTTAGTTTTCAGATAACTTCTCAAGATGATTCCGCGCGGCTTCTGCGCCCATCGCCCGCGCCAGACTTTGCGCCGTCGAACCGTCGTTCGCCTGCAACAAAGCGTCCGCTCCGTGCGCCAACAGCAAATCAATAATTTCAAGGCGATTGAACATTGCGGCGAACATCAAAGGCGTTTTGCCGTCCGGCATTCGAGCGTTGATATCCGCGCCGTGGTCGATTAAAAGGCGCGCCATTTCCACATTACCTTTGAAAGCCGCGCCGGCAAGCGGAATTTGTCCCATATCGTTGGCAATCTGCGGGTCGCCGCCGTGTTCGAGCAGCACGCGCGTCATATCAAGCTGACCGTTATAACTTGCCAGCATTAAAAGGCTGTTGCCCTTGCCGTCACGAATATTCGGCGCGTCAAATCCTCGGTCGAAAAGTCCCTGCAACCGCGCCGCGTCATCTGACCGGACGAGCTGAAACAATTGCTGAATCATTTCATAGGTTTCCGCCTTCATTTCAGGCACGCCCGCCTGCGCCGAACCTGCATTTTCCTCAGACATATTTATCTCCTCAACGAATTGTGTATTAACTTTAAAGATTTTCAATCGCCTCTGCCAAATCGAAATCGTTCTGCGTCAAACCGCCCGTGTCGTGCGTCGTAACAGAAAATTTCGCATAACCCCAACCGAAACAAATGTCCGGGTGATGGTCTGCGGTTTCGGCAATCGCGCCGACCCGGTCGACAAAAGCTAAACTTTCGGCAAAATTGCTGAATTCAAAGCGTTTTTTTAGATTTACATTTTCGACTTTCCAGCCGTTCAAACCGGACAAAGCGTTTTTGATTTCTTCGTCGGATAATTTTTTTCGCGCCACTCGTTTTTTCGCCGCCTCCGTTTTAGGTTATACTTTTTGTTTTGTTAGTATAACGATTCGGCTCGGGGTTATTCAAAAATGCGTTTTTATAAAAAGTTTTTTGCTCTCTTGGCGGCTGGTTTTATTTTCGCCTGCGCGGGAAAATTTGTTCCCTCGACGCCGCTCGAAACGCTCAAGGCTTACACGGCGGCAATCAAGAAAAAAGACGCGGCGCAGATGAAACGGCTGCTTTCGGACGCTTCGGTAAAAATGGCTGAACAGGAAGCAAAAGCGCAGAACGTTCCGCTTGACGAAATTATTAAAAACGAAACATTGTTTGGCGAGAATCAAAGAGGAGTCGATTTTCGCCACGAAAAAGTTGACGGCGACCGTGCGACAATTGAGATGAAGGATTCTTTCAATACTTGGGTAACCGTGCCGTTTGTTCGTGAAGAAGGCGTCTGGAAAATTGACAAACAAGGCTTTGCCAATCAGATGATGCAGCAGATCGAAGACGAAAATAATAAAAAGCTCGACGATATTATCAATCAAGGCAGACAACCTTAGAAAAGTGAAAAGTGAAAAACTAAAAGTGAAAAGTTAAGAGCGAAAAATAAAAACCAATCATTGCAAAAATAAAAACCAGTCATTAAGCAATCAGTCTCTGGAGAGAATCTAAGTGGCAATTATCAAACCTTTTCGTGCTTTGCGACCGGCATTTGAACTGGCAAAGCAAGTTTCCTGCGTGCCTTACGATGTCGTGTATGAGCAAGAAGTTCGCGCGTTTATCGAAACCAATCCGCTCAGTTTTTTGCGCGTTACGCGCTCGGAAGCCGAGTTTCCGGAAAATTCAAATCCTGATTCGGACGAAGTTTTTCGGCGTGCCAAAGATAATTTACAAAAATTTATTGACGAGGAAATCTTTGCCCGCGAAGCCGAGCCGAGTTTCTATGTTTATCGTCTTTCGACCGACGCGCAAGAGCAAACCGGCGTTGTCGCGTGCTGCTCCTTGGACGAATACGAACTCGGAGCAATCAAAAAACACGAAAAAATTCGTCCCGATAAAGTCGAAGATCGAACGAAACATATGCTCGCCGTCGAAGCGCAGACGGGTTTGATTTTTCTCGCGTTTCGCGGAACGGAACAAATCAAACTTCTTATTTATGAAGCGGCGCAAACAAAGCCGATTTATAATTTCAGGTGTTTGGACGGCGTGCGGCAGACGGTCTGGCGGGTTGCGCTGACCGAAGATTTAACGGCGGCTTTCGCTGAAGTTCCGACGCTCTATATTGCCGACGGGCATCACCGAATTGAGAGCGCGAAGCTGGCGCGGGACATTTTGCGCGAAAAAAATCCGAATCACACGGGCGCGGAAGATTATAATTTTGTTGTGGCGGGAATGTTTCCGGCGGAAGATTTGCAGATTCTCGCTTACAACCGAATAGTGAAGGATTTAAACAATTTAAGCGAAAATGAATTTCTCGCAAAAATCGGCAAAAATTTTGTCGTCGCCGAAACGAGCGAAAAAGTTCCGGCGAGCCGCGGGGAATTTTGTATGTTTATGGGCGGCAAGTGGTATAAATTAAAATTCGCCGTCGAATTCGCTCAGGAGTCGAACGCGATTGAAAACTTGGACGTGAGTATTCTGCAAAATTATTTGCTCGCGCCGATTTTGGGAATCGAAGACGCCAGAACCGACAAGCGCATCGGTTTTGTCGGCGGCGCGCGCGGCACGCAAGAACTCGAAAAATTCGTCGGCGACGGCACGGCAAAAATCGCGTTTTCGATGTTCCCGACGACAATGGAAGACCTTTTCGCCGTCTCCGATATGGACGAAATTATGCCGCCGAAATCAACCTGGTTCGAGCCGAAATTGAAGGACGGACTGCTTGTTAATTTGATAAGTGAGTGAATTAAGAATTAAGAATTAAGAATTAAGAATTTTGGAATCCTTTCTTCAATTCTTAATTCTTAATTCTTAATTGTTTTTATGTTAGAAACCGACAGATTAATTTTGCGGCGGCTTGACGAGCGCGACGTTGACCGGATTTTTGCGATGCGGAGCGACCCGGAAGTGATGCGCTTTATCCGCGCGCCGCAAAACCGCGCAGAAAGCGTCAACTGGTTGAATCTGGTTTCAAGCCGTTGGGCGAGCGACCGTATCGGTTTTTGCGCTCTCATCGAAAAACAAACCGATAAATTCGTCGGCTGGTGCGGGTTGTGGCAATTGAAGGAAACCGACGAACTGGAAATCGGCTACGCGATTGCTAAAGAATTTTGGGGAAAAGGTTTTGCCACCGAAGCCGCGCGCGCTTTTTTAAAATATGCTTTTGACCGGTTAAAGCCGGACAAAATCGTCGGCGTCGCCGAGCCTGAAAATGTGTCTTCGCGTCGCGTGATGGAAAAACTCGGTATGCAATTCGTGCGGCTCGGCGAATTCTACAATCGTGAATTGGCGCAGTATGCGATTAGCCGAGAGTCTTGGATTGAAAATCAAGAGTTGAACAAAAGCGAATCCGCCGCCAGCGGACTTTTAAATCCCGACTTCTAACCCTTAAATCTCAATTTTTAAATTATGCTTGAAACAGAAAGACTTTTAATTCGCAAATTTACGCCTGATGATTTAGATAAACTCATCGAGCTGCGTTCGGATGAGGAAGTTATCAAATACATCGGCGGCAAAAAGCTTCAAAACGCGGAAGCGATAACAAGGCGTTTGAGATTTTACATTGACTGTTACGAGCAATTCGGTTTCGGAATGTGCGCGATGATTTGGAAGGAAACGGGCGAAATGTTCGGTTGGAGCTGTTTGCAGCCGCTCGAAGATACGGGCGAAATCGAGGTCGGTTACGGAATGACGAAAGAATTTTGGGGCAAGGGAATCGGTTTTGAATGCGCTCTGGCTTGGCTTAAATTCGGATTTGAAAATGCCGGATTAGAGCGCATTGTCGCCATTGCTTCTCCCGAAAACAAAGGTTCCTGGCGGATTATGGAAAAATGCGGAATGCGATATGAAAAAACCGATACGCATTACGGCGCGGAATGCGTTTTCTATGCCGTTTCCAAAGATGAATTTTATAATTTTATAAATCAAGTTTGATTTTGTCTGCTCGATAACTTTCAAAGAAAAAGTCCGGGAATTTTAAAATTCCCGGACTTTTTCTTTATTACAGAGAAAATAATTGTCGCGCCGCGCCGCTTTTTGCAGTTCGGCGCGACAATTATTTTGTCCTTTTAGTGCGTATCGTAGTTGGCAATCGGGAAGTCTCCGTTTTGCCCGAACTGCACCGTCGAGACTGCGTTGGTTAAACTCAGAATCGTAAAGAACGTTCCGTTCTTCGGACTCCAGACGGAGATGTCGGTCTTGCCGTCGCCGTCGTAATCGGCTTGCGTCGGGAAATACGGAATCGTTCCGAACTGCACCGCGCGGAACGTAAAGGTGTTGCTCGTCAGGATATACCAGGTAAAACCGGGTTCGCGGCGAATTACCGCGAAATCCGTTCGACCGTCGCCGTCATAATCGCCCGGCACGACCAAATCGCTTCCCACGCCGAATTGGATTGCCTGGAATCCCGCAGTTGAGCGTTGGACGAAGAAGTTTCCTAACTGACTTCCTTGTCCGCGATAGACGGCTAAGTCGCTTCGTCCGTCGCCGTCGTAATCGCCCGGCGCAACCCGGTCGCTGTCTAAGCCGAACTGCGTCGCGCTGAACGTCGAGTTGTTGCTCGTCAGAACATACCAAATCATCTGTCCATTAACTCGTCTGACGACTGCAAAATCGGTTCGACCGTCGCCGTTGTAATCACGCGCGACGGGTTCGTCGCCGTTTTGTCCGAATTGGACGATTTGAACAGTGTTGTCAGAGCTGCGGAGAACATAGAATGTTCCGTTTGAAGGACGCCAGACGGAAATGTCGGCTTTTCGGTCGCCGTCGTAATCGCCCGGCGTCTTGAAGTCGTCCGACAAGCCGAACTGGACTGCGAAAAAGCTATTGTTCGAGCTGTTGCGAATATACCAGGTGTTACTTCCCGGACGGAAGACGGCATAATCCGATTTGTTGTCGCCGTCGAAATCCAGCACACGGCGCGGCGACGGCGTTGCCGTCGGCGTCGGTGTTGCCGTTGGAGTTGGATCCGGCGTCGCCAACGGGGTTGAAGTCGGTGTTGGACTTGCGGTTGGCGTCGGGCTTGCAGTAGGACTGGCTGTCGGCGTTGGCGTCGCAGTTGGAGTCGTGCTTGCAGTTGGTGTCGGACTTACCGCCGGTGTAGCCGTTGCCGTCGGCGTCGCGGTCGGAGTGTTGGCTGGTGTCGCGGTCGGCGTCGCTGTTGGCGTTGCCGTTGCAGTCGCCGTTGCTGTCGCCGTTGCTGTCGGCGTCGCAGCCGGCGTTGCGGTCGGTGTCGCCGTGGGTGTTGCTGTTGGCGTAGCCGTAGCGGTCGCTGTTGGCGTCGGTGTTCCGCCGCCGCTGGCTGTTCCGGTAACATTAATATCATCGATGCCGACCCATTCGTCGCTGCCGGTCGCATTGGTCGTAATCACTCGGATTTCTACTTGCGCTTGATTGTTTGCGGCGGCAGGTAAAACTAAATTCAAAGGCGTTACCAGCGTTGCTAAACTCGGTCCGGTCGTCGCGTCGGCAATATAGCCGCCCGTTATCGATGCGTAATTACCTGTTCCGCCGACGCGGTATTGCACGTCAACTTGCTGAACCGCATTGTCGGCAGAACCGTCAATGTCACGGATATTTGCCGCAAAAGTAATGTTGGTTCGTCCCGTCGTGTTCAGGTAGATAATGATATGCGGCGCGTCAGCAGTTCCCGAACCTTGCAGGGCGACGACCGGATTGGTAATTTCAAATTCGCCGACTCCGCCGGAGATATTAGTGTCGGGACTTGTTTGATTGGCAATCACATCTATATCATTGGTTGCGAATGGCGCTAACAAAGTGCGCGGGTCAACGTCTACGGGGCTGGCAGCGTCGTAATTGCCCAGAAAACCGACAATTCCCGGAACCGCGCTCCAATCGTCGTTGGCGGTGATTAAACCGGTGTTTGTCCAATTCTGGGTGAAAGGTAAAGTTTGCGGCGTGTTATTAGCTTGAACGACCGTCTTTACGAAACTTATTAAACCGAGTGCCATAAATGCCGTCAGGCTCAGAATGGCAAATTTTTCCCATTTGCTTATACTTTTTTTCATCGCTTCTCCTCATCAAGGTTAAAATCTGTAATTGGCTGCATATTTAGAGGTTAAAGTGTAATGCCTTACGCTTTTTCGGGTGAAATTTCATTTGATTTGTTTATCAAAATAGATTTCAGCCAATATAACACAAAATACTTTCAAAATGCGACGCGAGAACCGCCCGCGAAATGTTTTTAAAATTAAATTCAAAGAAAACATTAGCCTTAGACCTGAATAATTTTTCTGCTACAATTTAAAACCGAATAATGCTTAAAGTGAGGTTTTACGGATGCGATTCAACAAATTTCTTTTATTGCTGATTTTCAGCCTGACCGTTTCCGCCGCTCTCTTCGCCCAGGACAAAAAAAAAGACGACGATGAAATTTTGCGGATTGATACTCAACTGGTCGATGTCCCGCTCGTCGTAACCGATACGAGCGGGAAACCGCTTCTTAATTTGAAACAAAGTAATTTTGTTCTCTACGAAGACGGACGGCAGCAGGAAATATCGGATTTCGCGGCGACGAACGCGCCGTTTGAAGTCGCTCTGCTGCTTGACACTTCCGGCTCGGCGCGCTCGGATTTGGAACTTATCAAGCGGGCTGCCGAAAATTTTATAAATTCCCTGCGCCCGGGCGACCGCGTTGCCGTCGTCGCTTTCAAAAGCGACCGCATTGATAACAAATCCGTCGCTGCCAGCGAAATTCTAACCACGCTGACGGGCGACCGAACCAAGCTGAAAAATGTTCTCGCGGAAGTCAAAACCAGCTACGGAACTCCTTATTATGACGGTCTGCTGCAAGTCGTCGAGAAGGTTTTCGGTGAAAAACCGAAGGACGAGTTTCGGGGTCGCCGCGCTCTGGTCGCTTTGACCGACGGAGTTGATTCGACCAGCGTCGCCGACTTCGCGGAAGCCCGCGAGCGATTCGCGCAAGCCGGAATCGTCTCTTATTTTATCCAGGTCGACACGCGCGATTTTTTCGAGGAAAACCTGCTCGGCAACTGCGAAGGCGCGATGCGTTTTTCCCAGGCGCAGATAAAGCGTTACTACCGGATGTTCAACGCCAAATCGAACGTCGAAAAAGTTTCCGCCTTCTGTCAGCTCGGAGATTTTGAACGGCTCGCCATCAGCAAAAAACTTTATGAAATCGCCGATTTTGAAATGAACGATTTGGCAAAAACGTCCGGCGGGAGAGTTTTCCCCGTCGTCGATTTGAGCGAAGCCAGAAGCGCTTTTGCTAAAGTCGCGCAGGAAATCGGCACGAAATACAGTCTCGGCTATTATTCGTCGAACGAAAAACGCGACGGCAGCTACCGCAAAATAAAAATCGAACTCAAGGGAGTTCCTGTCGGCGCTCAGATTCGCGCCCGCGAAGGTTACACAGCGCCGCAGAATTTGAAGTAAAAATTACAACAATTTGCCTGGCAATTTACTAAAAATTGGAATAATCAGGAGATTGCGAATTTAAAAAGCTTGCCTAAAGTAAGTTTTTCCTGTATATAATGTTTTACACATTTTTGCTTGTGGAAAACTTGCGGTTTCAGCAGTTACCTGTAAAGGTTTGCTATTTGGCTGCAATTTATTTTCAATTTTTTTTTTGAGATTTAGGAGGTTAATTTTTATGTCACAGTTTCTTTCAACACTTAAAATGGTTTCTTCGCAGTTAATTCGCGCTCGTATGTTTTTTGCCGCGCTCGGCGGCATTCTTCTGCTTTCGGGTATGGCGCACGCATCGCTTATCCCGTCCTTGATTGGCGACCCGAATCCTGTCGGAGGCGGTGTATACCGGTATGATTACAGAATCACTCTTAGCGCGGACGAAAGAGTCGATACGAATGCAACCAACGGAAACACTTGCCCGGGTCCCAATAATGCAAATATTGCGTGCGTTCCGAACGGAACATTCGTTACCCTTTATGACATTCCCGGTTTGATTAGCGCTACCGCTCCGGCACTGTGGTCGTCCAACATCCAAGCTACCGGATTAACGCCCAACAGCTTCAACGGCGGGTTTGACAGCAATGCGGTCAACAACGTAGTTTTTATTTATAACGGTCCGGTAATTTTCGGTCCTGCTACTTTTACAACTTTTAGCGTTTTTACCACGGCTAACGGGACTAACCCGGTCGGCAATTTTACCAGTCAATCGACGAACAATACTTATAGCGGTGGAAATCCTACCACTACAAACGGTACAACCGACCAGGTAATCGGGTCGGTGCCGCTTCCGATTACGGTAAGCATAACGGCGGCAACTGCCAGCGTCAGCGGAAGAGTTATGAATTCTAACGGCAAAGGCATCGGCTTAGTGGAAGTAAAAATTACTGGCGCAAGCAGCGGAGAATCTAAATCCGCTTTGACCGACAGGTCTGGATATTATAGTTTTTCAGATATGCAGGTAGGCGAATCATACATCATCGCGGTTGTCAGCAAGCGTTATACTTTTATCGAAACTACACAGTTGCAAACAGTTTTGGAAGACCGGAACGATATTAACTTTGTCGGTTCCCCTGTTAAGCAGAAGTAAAATAAATTCGGAAAATTCGAGAAGCCGCGCCGATTATTGTCGGCGCGGCTTTTTCTTGCCCGATTTTTGTCAACCACGCGATTTTGGCATATTATCAAAACAAACAGCATAAGAAGGATTTAAAAATAATAATGGAACATAAACAACCGTTTAGAAGAATAGTTTTGATTGTTTTGGATAGCGTCGGCGTCGGCGCGATGCCGGATGCGGCAAGTTGGGGCGACGCGGGCGCCGATACACTCGGACACATTCTCGAGTCGCGCCCGGTTAATTTGCCGAATTTGCAAAAATTAGGACTCGGCAATATCCGTCCGCTCGAAAATCTTCCCCCCGTCGAAAACCCGATTGGCAGTTACGGCAAATGCACTCTGAAATCAAACGGGAAGGACACGACGACCGGGCATTGGGAAATTGCCGGAATCGTGATGGAAAAGGCGTTTCCGACTTTTCCGCAAGGTTTCCCGCAGCGAATAATTGATAAATTCGTCGCCGAAACGAATGTTGCGGGCGTGTTGGCAAATGTCGCGGCATCTGGAACGGAAATTATCAAACAGTTCGGCGAAGAACATATGAAAACCGGCAAGCCGATTGTTTATACTTCCGCCGATTCCGTTTTTCAAATCGCCGCGCACGAAGAAATTATTCCGATTCAGCGTCAGTATGAAATCTGCGAAATCGCCCGAAAAATTCTCGACGGCGAAGATAAAGTCGGGCGCGTCATTGCGCGTCCGTTTCTCGGCACATCGCCCGAAAATTTCAAACGCACTGAAAACCGCCACGATTACGCCGTCCCGCCGCCCAACGACAATTTGCTGCCGCTTTTACAGGAAAAAGGTTTGGACGTTGTGTGCGTCGGTAAAGTCGCGTCCGTCTATGATTCTTTGGGTGTAACCGAAGATTTACCCGCGAAAAATAACGAGCAGTCAATCAATCAGACAATAAACGCTTTGCAGGACGACACGCGCGGATTGGTTTTCTCGAATTTGGTTGATTTCGATATGCTTTACGGACACCGCCGCGACATTGAAGGCTACGCCACAGCTCTCGAATACTTTGACGAACGCCTGCCGGAAATCGCCTCGATGCTCGACGAGAAAGATTTGCTGGTAATCACCGCCGACCACGGCAACGACCCGGCTGCCAAAGGCTCAGACCACACGCGCGAATACACACCGCTGCTCGTCTACGGAAAATCAGCCAAACAATCGGTCAATCTCGGAACGCGCGGAAGCCTCGCCGACATCGGACAGACCATTGCCGAGAATTTCGGTTTGCAGTTGAAAGACGGCGAGAGTTTTTTGAAGGAAATTATTTGAGGAAGAAAAATAATGAAACAACTGAGAACAATTTTGGCTTTGTTCTGTTTGCTAACAATTATCGTTAACGGTTTTTCGATTGCGACGGCGCAGACTAATAATGACTTAAATAATTACAACGATTCGCCGAGTCGTCTGCGCGGCGCGATTGAAAAGTATTCCGAAGATTACGGCATTTTAAATCGTTTTTATTCGGCGCAGACTTCACCAAACCGTACCGAGCGTCTCAGGCAATTAAACGCCGATTGGTTGGCGGTAATCAATGGACAGAATTTTAATACGCTAAATCACGACGAGCAGATTGATTACCTGCTTTTCAAAAACTATCTCGCGCACGAGCAGCGCGAACTCGACCGGCGAGCCAAACAAATGGATGAAATGTCCGTTCTGCTTCCGTTTGCCCGGACAATAAGCGATTTAGAAGATTCGCGGCGCAAACTCGAGCCGATTGATTCGGCTAAAATCGCCGCGCTTTTCAATAATCTGTCCAAAACAATCAATGCCAATCAAAAAAGCATCGAAGCCGCGCTGAAAGACGAAAAATCTCCGAAAGTAAAGAGAACGGTTGCCAATCGCGCCGCACAAACCGTCGCGTCGCTCCGAACCACTTTGCAGCGATGGTATGCGTTTTATAACAATTACGACCCGCTGTTCACGTGGTGGAACGCCGAGCCATATAAAGCGGTTGATGCTTCTTTGCAAAGCTATCAAACATTTCTGCTCGACAAATTAGTCGGCATCAAACCCGATGATAAAACGACTATCATCGGCGACCCGATTGGGCGCGAAGCGCTTCTGCAGGAATTAGAATACGAGATGATTCCTTACACGCCCGAAGAGTTAATCGAAATCGCTAACAAGGAATTCGCCTGGTGCGAAGCGGAAATGAAAAAGGCTTCGCGTGAAATGGGTTACGGCGACGATTGGAAAAAAGCGCTCGAAGCGGTCAAACAAAAATATGTCGAGCCGGGAAAACAGCCGGAGTTAATAAAAAACCTCGCCTATGAAGCGATTGATTTCGTCGAGAAAAACGATCTTGTAACCGTGCCGAAAATCGCCCGCGATTCGTGGCGAATGGAAATGATGTCGCCCGAACGCCAGCTCGTCGCGCCGTTTTTTCTCGGCGGCGAAACGATTCTGGTTTCCTACCCGACGAGCGGGATGACGCACGAGCAAAAGATGATGAGTATGCGCGGCAATAATCCGTATTTCTCGCACGCTACAGTCTTTCACGAACTGATTCCCGGACATCATTTGCAAGGTTATATGACGAGTCGCTATCGCCCGTATCGGCAGCAATTTTATACGCCGTTTTGGATGGAAGGCTGGGCTTTGTATTGGGAATTTTTGATGTGGGATATGGGTTTTCAGAAAACTCCCGAAAATAAAATCGGCGCGCTTTTCTGGCGAATGCACCGCTGCGCGAGAATCATTTTCAGCCTTAATTTTCATCTCGAAAAAATGACGCCGCAAGAAGCGGTCGATTTTCTCGTCGAGCGCGTCGGACACGAGCGCGATAACGCGGCAGGCGAAGTTCGCCGCTCATTCAGCGGCGATTACGGTCCGCTTTATCAAATTGCGTATATGATGGGCGGCTTGCAGTTTTACAATCTGCACCGCGAGCTTGTCGATTCCAAAAAGATGACGAACCGCCAATTTCACGACGCGATTTTAAAGGAAGGCGCGATTCCTGTAGAAATGGTCAGAGCGATTTTGACGAAGCAAAAATTGACCCGAGATTTCAAACCGAGCTGGAAATTTTACGGCGGTTTGGCAAAGTAAATTTTAGACAATCAACATACAATCGCCGTAACTATAAAAACGATAGCCGGACGCAACGGCGTGTCGATATGCTTTCATCGTTAGTTCGTAACCCGCAAAAGTCGAAACCAAAACCAGCAGGGAAGATTGCGGAAGATGAAAATTCGTCAGCAGTCCGTTTATCAATTTAAATTTATAATCAGGCGTGATGGTTAAATCCGCGAAACGCTCGCCCGCCGCAACTTTTCCGCTTTCGCCGATTGAAGATTCCAAAGCTCGTGTCGTCGTCGTTCCGATTGCGATAATTCTTTTGTTTCCGGTTTTCGCTTTGTTCAAAATCTCCGCCGTCTCTTCCGAGATTTCGTATCTTTCGGGCATAACTTTGTGTTCTGACAAATCGGCGACGCGAACAGGCTCGAATGTTCCGTAACCGACGTGCAAAGTAATCTCTGCGATGGAAACACCGAAACTTTTTATTTCCTCCAAAATCTCAGGCGTAAAATGTAAGCCCGCCGTCGGCGCGGCGATTGCTCCGCGCGTCTTTGCAAAAACGGTTTGATAACGGTCTTTGTCATTTTCGAGCTTTCCCTTTTCGCGCCTTATATATGGCGGAAGCGGCGTTTGCCCGATTTTATCTAAAATGTCATTGAAATTTCCGTCCGCTTCAAAACGCGCGAACACGCGACCTTCATCGTTTTTCTCCAAAACTTCCGCCGATAGATTTTCGCCGAACAAGATTTTCCTGCCTGTTTTCAAACGCTTCGCCGGACGAGCGAGAGTTTCCCAGGTTTGATTTCCAACTTCACGAACTAAAAAAAGCTCGATCTTTGCGCCGGTTTCGCTCCTTCCGAAAAGTCTTGCCGGAAAAACTTTCGTGTTGTTGAGAACGATTATGTCGCCTTTTTTTAGAAACTTCGGAAAATTAAAAAATTGGTTGTCCTGAAAATTCTTATCGTAACGATTGACGATTAACATTCGAGAATCTTCGCGGTTTTCGAGCGGCGTTTGCGCGATGAGTTCGGCGGGAAGTTCGTAATCGTATTCGGAAATCAACATATCTATGAAGGCAAAAGGTAAAAGGTAAAAGGCAAAACAAGCCATTCCTAATTTGCCTTTTACCTTTTACCTTTTGCCTTACAAAGTCTTGTTATTCAATCTCAAGGCGAGTTCTGGCTTCCCAAAATTCGGGGTAAAAACGTTTTTCCAAAGTCGTCGCCAAATAACCGACGCCCGCCGAACCGCCGGTTCCCATTTTGCCGCCGACTGTTCGCTCGACCATTTTGATATGATGAAAACGCCATTGGGAAACGAGTTCGTCGTGTTCGATTAGGGCTTCCTGCAACTCAAATTCTTCCGCGTATTGTTCGATGTCTCTGATAATTTTGACCGTCGATTCGACTCTGGTTTCAAACGTATCGACGGCAAAACCGCGCGTCTGCAAAAAATTAAAATACGCATCGTGCAAAGTTTCCCCGCCGAATCGTTTTTGCAATCTTTCAATTGCAAATTCTTCGTCAAAAAAGCGCATCAATTTTTCGTCCTTCAAACCCGACAGAAATTCGATTTCACGAAACTGCGTCGATTGAAAACCGCTCGCCGGTTTCAGTTCGTCGCGGAAAAGCAAAAAATCGTGCGGCGTCATCGTTTCGAGAACTTTGAACTGCGCGACGAGGATTTTTTCAATTTCGCAGACGCGCCGCAGATTTCTGATTGCCCGCATCACGCGATTTTCCTTGATGTAGACGAGCGTGGCGTCGAGTTCGTGTAAAATCTGCTTGAACCACAACTCGAAAGTCTGGTGAATAATAATAAAAAGCATCTCGTCGTGTTTTTCGGGCAAAGCAAGCCGCGATTGCAGTTCGATGAGGTTTTGAACTTTGAGATATTTGTTGTAGGAAAGCGAAGGTTTTTCGCCGTAGTTGTCGGGCATAAATTTTAATTTTGCGGCTCTCGGATGCGCGAAGAATGACCGGCGACGATTTGCCAGCGTCCGCCGCGTCTGACAAATACGTCGGTAAAGCGGCTTTTGCCGACGATTTCCCGGTCTTTTCCGCGCGTTGTAGTGATTGCGCGTCCGATGACGACCGCCGTATCTCCATAAAGGCGAACCTGCATATCTTCCGCCACGTAAGAAACGAGTTTGAATTCGCCCGCCGGTTTGTCCAAGCTTGCGATATCTTCGGCTTTGGTCGTCAGACCGCCGCCGGAATCTGTAAAAATAAATTCTTCGCCTTCAATCCGCTCGAAATACGCTTTGTCGCGGCGGACGTTGGCATCGCCGATGTCGCGTTCAATCTGCATTAATTCGGCTTCGATTTTACTTTGCTTTTTATTTGCCTTATCTATCGTTTGAGCGAAAACTACCGGGCAAGACACAAATAACAAAAATAAACAAATAAAACAGCCTTGCATTTTCATCTCCTCCGATAAGCTGGAAATTCGCTTTTATCATCGCCAATCGCACATTTAATGTCAATTTTGACCGTTTATTTCAAAAAAACAAAAATAGGTCTTGACAGAAGGTGAACTTTCCGTTAAATTTTGCAACGTTCTATCAAAAAACAACACAAAAAATAAATCCAAAAATCTTGTATTTTAAGATTTTCTACTTGTTAGAAAACGAGTTTTGATTTTCTATCAATTTGCGTCTAACGAAGCTGGAATTTTTGCTTTGCGAAACGTGAATTTTTTGCCTAAGTTTTATGAAAACGCTATCCGGCTTAGAACAAAAATCGAACAGCAATGTTCAACAAAAAATTAAATTCACTGAAGTTTGTAGGAGGAATTAGAGAAATGTCAAAAGCACTCGGTAAGGTCAAATGGTTTAACAACGCGAAAGGTTACGGGTTTATCGAACAGCCCGGCGAGCAGGATATTTTCGTGCATTACAGCGCGATTTCCGGCGACGGTTACAAAACCTTAACGCAAGGGCAGGATGTCGAGTTTGAAGTCACCAACGGTCCGAAAGGTCCGCAGGCTGAAAACGTATTGCGCGTCGATGGATAAATTAAACAATTTGACTGCCGACGGTTTTTGCGAAAAAACCGGACGGCGTTTGTAAATAAAAGGGCGACTTTTTTCAAAGTCGCCCTTTTATTTGGATTCAAGATTCAGGATTTAGAGTTCAAGATTCAAAATTCTAAATCCTGAATCTTGAATCCAAATCAAGCAATTTCTTCGCCGCGTTTCTTGAGATTTCGGCGCCAGAGTTCGCGGTAGGAAGTAAAGCGCGAAACGAGCGCGTTGAATTGATAGCGTTGGGCGTAAGTTAAATTCCGGTCGTCGGCGATGCGTTTGAGGTTGGCTTCGAGCCGCGCTCTGGCTTCGAGCGGCGGACGTTTCGCGCCGTTGTTAAAGTAAATGTCGAAATCGATTTTCAGCTTGCGAATGTCTTCTTCGATTCGCGCAATTTGCTGGTCAACGCCTGCTTCTTCTTCCTGTTTCGTTTGTGCCTGACGGTATAATGTATTTCCTACAAGTGCCATTTTATTGTCTCCGTAAAAATCCTTTCCCTTTAAAAAGAAACTTGCAAAGCGGAAATTATTCCTAGTTTTTAATTCTTTTCGGTTAAAATAATTTTATGAAAAAGCAAAGAGCGTTCGACAATTCCGAAGTTTTGCGGCTGTTGCCTTCGGTTGACGCGCTTTTATCTTCGGCGAGCGGCAGTAAAATTTTGCCCGAAATCGGCGCGAAACATTTAACGACGCTGGCTCGCGCCGCAATTGATTCGCTGCGTGGTGAAATTCAGGAAAAATCGGTAGAAGATTTATTGAAAACGAAAACTTATTTACGCGAAGATTTATTGCAGGAAGCAGAGAGAAATCTTGAAATCGCGTGGCAAAGCGAGCAAAATTCACGCTTGCAAACGGTCGTCAATGCGACGGGCGTTGTCATTCATACGAATTTGGGACGCGCGCCGCTTTCTGAAAACGCGCAAAAAGCGTTGATTGAAACGGCTTCGCGCTATTGCAATCTGGAATACAATCTCGCAGCCGGAAAACGCGGAAAACGCGGCGCAAGAGCGGAAAATCTTCTTGCGGAATTAACCGGCGCGGAAGATGCTCTCGTCGTCAACAACTGCGCGGCGGCGGCATTTCTGGTTTTGACGGTTTTGGCGCGCGGCGGCGAAGTTATAATCTCGCGTGGCGAATTGGTAGAAATCGGCGGTGATTTCCGAGTGCCGGACGTTTTGGAACAATCCGGCGCGACTTTAAAGGAAGTCGGCACGACCAACCGCACAAAACTTGCTGATTACGAACGCGAAATTTCCGCGCGAACTCGGATGATTCTGCGAGTTCATCCGTCAAACTATCGAATAGTCGGTTTTACAGCCGCGCCGAGTTTAGCGGAAATCGCGGAAATCGCGCACCGAAACGAACTTCTGCTTTACGAAGACGCCGGTTCGGGCGCGATGTTTGACTTAGGCGCATACGGTTTAACCGACGAGCCAATTATCGCTGATTCGATAAAAGCGGGCGCGGATGTCGTAACCTTTAGCGGCGACAAACTTCTCGGCGGTGTGCAATCGGGCTTGATTGTCGGGCGCGGCGAAGTTGTTGAAAAATTACGGAAACATCCGCTTTATCGAGCTTTGAGAGTCGATAAATTGATTTACGCCGCGCTCGAAGCGACGCTCGAATCCTTCCGGCGCGAAACCGCTTTACAGGAAATTCCGGTTCTGCAAATGCTTTCGATGTCCGGAGCCGACATCGAAAAAAGAATTGGAAATTTTGCGGAATTGTTGAGCAGGAAACTCGGGGAAAACAGTAATTTGTGTTTTGAAATTATTCGCGGAAAGTCCGTCATCGGCGGCGGTTCGGCGCCGACCGTTGAGCCGCCGACATCACTTTTGGCATTGAAGAACAAAAAAATGTCCGCCGCAAAACTCGAACAAAATTTGCGATTATCAAAACCGCCGGTTATCGCGCGAGTTTTAGAAGATAAAGTTTTGATTGATTTGCGAACCGTTTCCGAAAGGGAAGAAGTCGAGCTTTTGAAAGTTTTGGCAGGAATTTGATAGCCGCAAAAAGGCGCAAAAAGCACAAAAGATTTTTTGCGTATTTTGCGCCTTTTTGCGGCTATTTTTAATTTTACTTAGCCGTTCTTGTTTGAGAAATCCTTCATAAATTCAACCAACGCTTCAACGCCTTCTTTTGGAAAAGCGTTGTAAATCGAAGCTCGAATGCCGCCGACCGAGCGGTGTCCTTTGAGTCCGTCGAGATTTTGCGCGGTTGCCTCGGTTGCAAATTGTTTTTCGAGTTCCTCGGACGGCAGACGAAAAGTTACGTTCATCAGAGAACGCGCCGACTTTTCGGCGTGTCCGCGATAAAATCCGTCGCTTGAGTCAATCGCGTCGTATAAAATTTTCGCTTTTTCCCCGTTTTTCCTTTCCATTGCGGCAAGTCCGCCGTGTTCTTTGATATGCTCGCAAACCAGATTTATTATGTAGATTCCCCAGGTGTTCGGTGTGTTGAGCATCGAATCGTTTTCGGCGAGAGCGCGATAATCGAGCATCGAATGTTGATTTTCGGGAACTTGTTCGGTTAAATCGTCGCGGATTATCACCAAAGTTACGCCCGATGGTCCGATATTTTTTTGCGCTCCGGCGTAAATCAAAGCGTATTTTTCAACGTCAATCGGTTTAGATAGAATGTTTGACGAAGCGTCGCAGACGACGGGCGTGCCTTTGCCGTCCAAATCATATTTGAACTCGACGCCTTCGATAGTTTCGTTGGAAGTGTAATGAACGTATCGGGCATTCGGGCTGAAATTCAATTCGTCCTGCGCCGGAATTGATTTGAAACCCGAATCGGCAGACGAAAAAATTGTTTCAGCATTGCCGCAGCGCTTTGCTTCCTTCAAAGCCTTTTTGCCCCAAGCGCCGGTTACGATGTAATCAGCCGTTTCATCCGCGCCCAAAAAATTCATCGGAATCATCGAAAATTGCAGACTCGCGCCGCCTTGAAGAAATAAAATTTTGTAATTTTCGGGAACTCCGAGAAGCTCGCGGATACCGCTTTTCGCGCCTTCGAGAATTGGCGCAAAATGTTTCGAGCGATGGCTGATTTCCATTACGCTCATCCCGATTCCGTTTAAGGAAAGCATTTCGCTCTGCGCTTTTTCCAAAACTTCGACGGGCAAAACTGCGGGTCCCGCGCTGAAATTGTAAATTCGTCCGGTCATCAAATCTCCTTGTAAATTGGTGGCTGAATCGTAAAGAGTTAAGGTAACACAGGGCGCGGCTTTTATAAATTTGCGAAAATAAATTTCCGCGCTTCAAATTTTGACGGGAAATAAGCTAAAATGTGTTAAGTCTAACAACTCATTTTTTAACGAAGGCATCTTAAATGAGCTTTTTTCGATTAAACAGCGACAATTTTTGGAGGATTCTTATGTTTCGTAAAAATTATTTTACTTTTCTCGCGGTTATTGCTTTATTTTTGTCAGCCGGAATTTCGGCTTTTGCTCAAACCGCTCCGGTCAGCGGGCGAGTCGAACTCAAAAAGGCGGACGGCACAACCGTAAAAGTTCCCGGCGCGGTCATCGATGTCTATCGAACCGATATTAACGGCAAAGCCCCGTCAAATAAAACGGATAAAAACGGCAACTTTACCTTTGCCGGTCTGATGCTGGGACAAACCTTTGCGTTTGTGGTTAGCGCGCCGGGCATCAAATCGGAAATCTACCCGAATGTTCAAGGCGGAAGGCAGGACATCGTCATTACCGTTTATGAGGGCGACGGAAAAAAACTGACTGAAGATGAAGTAAAACAAGCAATCGCAGCTATGACGGCAGCTTCCGCCGCTGCACAAAATAGCGGGACGCCGCAAAAGGCGCAGCCGAGCGCCGACCAGAAAAAGGCGCAGGCGGAATATGAAAAGCAAGTCGCCGATGTTAGTGCGAAAAATGAAAAGATAAAAAATGTAACCGCAGTCGTTCAAAAATCCTTAGCCGAGGGCGGCGCGGCTTTTAAGGAAAAAAATTATGATTTGGCGCTTAGTAAATTCGACGAGGGTATCAATGCCGAGCCTGATTTTGCCGGCAGCACGCCCGTTTTATTAAATTATAAAGGCGCTGTTCTCAAGGACAGAGGTTATGCGAGTTATCAGGAAGCCAATAAATCTGCCGACGCCGCGATAAAGGCGAGTATGATCGAATCTGCAAAAAAAGATTGGAATGCCTCGCTCGATTCACTCGGCAGAGGCTTGACTATTCTGAAAACGGCGACTGCCGCCGACGAAGCCGAAAAGAAAAAATATGATACCAATAAAATGTTTATCCTCAAAAATTTGATTGAGGTTCATCGTTTAATGAGCCGTTCGGGAGCCGATAGAACAAAAGCCGCCGAAGCCAAAGCCGCTTACGCAGAATATTTGGCAGCCGAGACTGACGCGGCGCAGAAATCGAAAGCTCAGGTAACATTAGCCGATATAATGCGTGACGACGGGGATTTTGACAGCGCGGTTGCCGAGTATCGAAAAGCGTTGGAAGCGTCGCCTGATAATCCCGACGCCTTAGCCGGATTAGGCTTATCTTTATTTGCGCTGGGAGCAGCCGCGTCGCCTGAAAATACCGCGCAGGAACAGGAAGGATTGAACTATCTGTCACGCTTTACGGAAGTCGCTCCTGAAACGCATCCGCTCAAAGCAAGCGTAAAAGAAAGTGTGGATTACCTAAAATCCAAAGCGCTGACTCCGCAAAAAACTCCTAAATCCGCAACGGGTAAGAAAAAACCATAAGCTTTTTGCTATAAATAAAAAAGAGGTTACGTTTGAAAAAGCGTAACCTCTTTTTTATTTGCTTGCTCAATTATTGATTGAAATTTATTCAAAAAGATTTCTTGACACATTCAAATTAAACATTTATTATTCAAATTGAACGATGTTAATCATCGTTTATTCAATACGCTCCAGCAGTAAATTCTGTCAGACACTTCAAAAAACGCTTCTCTGGTTAAATGTAGTTAAAGAGAAGACTTCCGTAAATAAATGTCAGCAAAACTTGGGGAAATTCTTGTTCGTGAAAATCTAATCACATCGCAGCAACTGCGTGAAGCCCTCGAATACCAACGCGGCAGCGGCGGACGTTTGGGGTCGAATTTAGTAAAACTCGGAATCATTTCCGATGATGTGATAACGGCTGTCCTGTCGCGTCAATACGGCGTTCCGTCCATCAACCTCGAACTTTTTCAGATTGAAACCGAAACTATCAAATTGATTTCTCACGAAGTCGCCCTGAAGTATTCGGTCTTGCCGATTTCAAAAGTCGGCGCGACTCTGACAATGGCGATGGCTGACCCGACCAATGTTTTTGCAATGGACGACATCAAGTTTATGACCGGACTCAACATCGAGCCGGTAATTGCTTCGGAAGCGTCTTTACAGGAATCAATCGGCAAGTATTACAGTTCGACCAAAGCGATAGACGTTGTCGGCATTGATTTGCACAGAGATTTTGACCGCGTTGCGGCGCGTAAAGCGAAAAACGGCAACGGCAACGGAAACGGCGCGCTGGTCAACGAAAGACTTATCGAATCGGACTTAAACGTTTCGCTCGACCGTTTTGAATTTGACCCGACCGAAGCCGGCGAATTCGAGCTTCTTGAAGATAACGAAGAAATCGACCTTGCCCAACTTGCTCTGGCGAGCGAAGACGCGCCCGTAGTGCGGCTCGTCAATGTTTTGCTGGTTGACGCGCTCCGGCGCGGTTCGAGCGACATTCACGTCGAACCGTATGAAAAGGATTTTCGCATTCGTTTCCGTATTGACGGCGTTTTATATGACGTGATGCACCCGCCGATGAAGATGCGCGACGCGCTCATTTCGCGCCTTAAAATTATGGCGAAGCTCGACATTTCCGAGAAACGCCTGCCGCAGGACGGTCGCATCAAAATCAAAGTAAAAATCGACAACCGCTCGCGCGAACTCGATTTCCGCGTTTCGACCTTGCCGACGCTGTTCGGGGAAAAAGTCGTGCTGCGTCTCCTCGATAAAGACAAGTTGATGCTCGATATGACCAAACTCGGTTTCGAACAGCGCAGTCTCGATATTTTCCAGCGCAACATTTCAAAACCTTACGGAATGGTTTTAGTTACAGGTCCGACCGGCTCGGGTAAAACCAACACGCTCTATTCGGCTTTGCAGGCGTTGAATACATCTGAAACCAACATTATGACGGCGGAAGACCCGGTCGAGTTTAATTTGCCGGGAATTAATCAGGTGCAGATGAAGGAGCAAATCGGACTCAATTTCGCCACCGCGCTTCGCTCATTTCTGCGTCAGGACCCGAACATCGTTCTCGTCGGCGAAATCCGCGATTTTGAAACGGCGGAAATCGCCATCAAAGCCGCGCTCACCGGACATCTCGTTTTATCGACACTGCACACAAACGACGCGCCTTCGACGATTTCGCGTCTCGTCAATATGGGCATCGAGCCTTTTTTAGTAGCGACGAGCGTCAACATTATTCAAGCGCAGCGTCTCATCCGGCGCATTTGCGCGGGCTGCAAGGAAGAACAAAAACTTCCCGTCGAAGCCTTTACCGAAATCGGATTTACGCCCGAAGAAGCGCCGAGTATTAAGGCTTTTAAAGGCAGAGGCTGTCCGACGTGCAACGGCACGGGCTACAAAGGCAGAATCGGACTTTACGAAGTAATGGAAGTTACGGACGAACTCCGCGAGTTGATTATCATCGGCGCAAGCGCAATCGAATTGAGAAGAAAAGCGATGGAATGCGGAATGATAACCTTGCGCGAATCGGGACTTTACAAAATACGCGAAGGCGTCACGACGATTGAAGAAGTCGTCAAAGAAACTGTTTTATAGAAATTTGGAGGCAATATGATTTTTAGAGCAATCGCATTATCCCTGGTTTTGTTAGTCGGAATCGGCGCGGTCATTCCTCTGGCAACCAACTATACGGAAGCCAGCGCTAAGGCGAAAAAACACAGGAAAAGAAATTGGAAGGGCGTCAAAAAGTATTCCAAACGGTGGTGGCAATTATATCGCCGTCAGGAAAGACTCAAAAAAGCGCGCAATGCTCGCCTTCGTTCTTTGAGACTTCACCGAATTCGGGTTGCCAACGCAAGCAACGCCGCTCGAAACACCAATCCGAATCAAAATAGCGTCGCCAAAACAAATCGGAAAGTGACGGCGGAAGATTCTTCACCGGCAATGCTGCCATCGGGCGAAGCCGCGCCGAAAGGCTGGAAACGCGGCACGACTTCACCGAGCGAGCTGCAATACCGCGTTGACGACGAGAAGGGCGCAAATTACGGTTCGGCATCGGTTTCGGTCGTCGGTCCGACGCAGGGCGCGGACGTTGACAACGCCAGAAGCAAAACGGTCGGCGGCGTTGCGACAAGTTCTCTGCGCGGCACGGTCATCGACAAAATGATTAAAGAATCGGGCTGGGTCGTCAACGATTATCAAAAGGAAATCGGCGGCAAAAAAGTTTACGTCGTCGTCGCTCAATCGCCGGGCGCAGGCGGCGCGATTCAATCGAGACTGTTTTATTTCACCGAAGTCGGCGGCAGTATTTACAGCGTGGCGACCAACGCGCCCGTCGATAATTCAAGACGTCTGGAAGAAGAAACCGAAAAGGTTATCAATTCGCTGCAGCGCAAAGCAACTCCTGTTCAACAAGCCGAACTCAAAAAATAATTGATAACTGATAACTGATAGTGGATAGTTTTATTTTTCACTATCAGTTATCAGTTATCCACCATCAGTTATCCCCTAAAACTATGAACTTTGACCAGCAAGCAAATGTCGAATCGCAGTTAACGCTTCCCGATTTGTTGCGGAAAATGACCGATATGGGCGGCTCGGATTTGCATTTATCAACCAATTCGCCTCCGCAGGTGCGTGTTCACGGGCATCTGCATCAACTCACCGAATTTCCGCCGTTCACGCCCGCCGAAACAAAACGGCTTGCCTATTCGGTTTTGACCGACGCGCAAAAGCATCGATTTGAAGAAAATTTGGAACTAGACTTTTCATTCGGCTTAAAAGGTATGTCGCGTTTTCGCGCCAATCTTTTTAATCAAAAAGGCGCGGTCGGCGCGGTTTTTCGCGCGATTCCGTATGAAATAAAATCGTTTGACGCTCTCGGACTTCCGCCGGTGGTTGCGGATATGTGTAAAAAACCGCGCGGTTTGATTCTTGTAACAGGTCCGACCGGCTCGGGAAAATCGACAACGCTCGCTTCGATGATAGACAAAATCAACATCGAGCGTCACGAGCATATTTTAACTATCGAAGACCCGATTGAGTTTCTGCACAATCATAAAAACTGCGTCGTCAATCAGCGCGAAGTCAACTCCGACACGCACGGTTTCTCCGACGCGCTCCGCACTGCGCTGCGTCAAGACCCTGACGTTGTTCTGGTCGGCGAGCTGCGCGATTTGGAAACGATTGAGATGGCACTGCGCGTTGCTGAAACCGGACATTTAACTTTTGCGACTTTGCATACCAATTCAGCCGCTTCGACAATTAACCGCGTCATCGACGTCTTTCCGGCAGGTCAGCAATCGCAGATTCGCACGCAGCTTTCATTGGTTCTCGAAGGAATTATGTGTCAGGCGCTGCTGCCGAAAGCGACGGGCGACGGTCGCGTGATGGCGCTGGAAATTCTGATTCCGAATTCGGCTATTCGCAACCTCATCCGCGATGACAAAATTCATCAGATTTATTCGATGATGCAAACCGGACAAGACAAATTCGGGATGCAGACTTTCAACCAGGCGCTCGCCACGCTTTATATGAAAAAACAAATCAAACTCGACGCCGCGATGCAGCGTTCGTCAAACCCCGACGAACTGAAAGATTTAATCGAACGCGGTTCGGGTTTAAATCAATCTTACGGCGGAGTCGGAAAACCCGTCGTCCCCGGGGGCGGCAGTCCATACGCGCAAGGTCGTCCCGTCGGACAACGCCCGCCAGTTAGATAAATTAAAAATGCAAAATTAAAAATTAAAAATTAAAAACTCAAAGAGGAATTAAGAACTAAAATTTATCTTTTTGCATTTTTAATTTTTAATTTTTAATTGAAACCAGAGGAGCTAGACAGAACAATGCCAACCTACGTTTTCAAAGGTCGCAACCGCTTAAATGAAATGATTTCCGGCGAAAAGGAAGCCGCGAGTCAAGACGAACTTCGCGCTCTGCTGCGCCGCGAGCAAATCGTGATGACGCAAGCCTCGGAAAAGGGGCGCGAAATCAGCATCCCGAAACTCGGCAAGCGCAAAAAAGTCAAAGCCAAAGAGTTAGCCGTTTTTACCAGGCAATTTTCCGTAATGATTGACGCGGGACTTCCGCTCGTGTCTTGTCTGGATATTTTGGCTGAACAGCAGCAAAACGTCTTTTTCAAAGAAGTTCTGCATCAAGTTCGCCAAAACGTCGAAGAAGGCGCGACGCTCGCCGCTTCGATGGAAAAATTTCCGAAGGTTTTCGACGGACTTTATACGCATATGGTCGAAGCCGGTGAGACGGGCGGCGTGCTGGATTTGATTTTGCAGCGCCTTGCGACGTTGATTGAAAAAGTCGTCAAATTAAAACGCAATATCGTTTCGGCTTCGATTTATCCGTCGGCGGTTGTTTTCGTGGCGATTGCCGCCGTTACGGTCATTATGGTCGTGGTTATTCCGCAGTTCGAGCAAATCTTTTTAGGACTGCTCGGACCGGGCGAAGCGCTTCCGCTGCCGACCAGAATCGTCATGGGAATCAGTAACTTTCTCGCCGGTTGGGGCGGCTTGGCTTTGCTGGTAACGTTGATTGGCGCCGCCGTCGGTCTCAGCTTTTACTATAAAACGCCGAAAGGTCGCTATCATATCGACGGCATTTTGCTGAAGCTTCCGATTTTCGGCAGTATTCTGCGTAAGATTGCGGTTGCGCGTTTTTCGCGCATTCTTTCAACCTTGCTTTCTTCGGGCGTTCCGATTTTGCAATCTCTGGAAATTACGGCAAAAACCGCCGGCAACGTCATTATCGAAGAAGCGATTATGAAGGTTCGCGCCGGAGTCGAGCGCGGCGAAAACTTTGTCGACCCGCTGAAAGCGACCCAGGTCTTTCCGCATATGGTCGGGCAAATGATCGGCGTTGGCGAACAAACCGGCGCGCTCGACGCGATGCTCGGAAAAATCGCCGATTTCTATGAAGAAGAAGTCGATTCGGCGATTGCCGACCTTCTGGCGCTAATCGAACCCGTGTTGATTGCCTTTTTAGGTCTCACTATCGGCTCGATTGTTATTTCGATGTATCTGCCGCTTTTCACGCTCATCGGAAAACTCGCGGGCGGCGCGAAATAAATCTCGCGGAAATTTGAATCATTCCATTTAGGAACTCAACCATCTCACATTAAAAAGCCTGTGAATACAGGCTTTTTTCTTTGCTTACAAATCATTGATTTGATATTCTTTGTGTTCAAAGTCGGAAAACAAGGTATTCTCAAATAGACAAACAAGGAGCGGTTATGAAATTAAAAAATATATTTGCAGCACTAATCACATTTTTGCTGTTCGGAAGTTTCACTTTGATTCACGCGCAGGCTGAAAAATCTAAGACGAAACGTTTTACACAAGCGAAAATCACGATGGAGCAGGCACGCGAAGCAGCAAGCAAGAGCGTCGCAGGCAAAATCGAAGGCGAAGAACTCGAAAAGGAAGCAGGCAAATTGATTTATTCGTTCGACATTCGCAACGAAAAGGGAACGATTTCAGAAGTTTGGGTCGACTCGCAAACCGGCGAGGTGATTAAAGTCGAAGAAGAAAACGCGGCGCAGGAAGCGAGCGAAAAGCGTCAGGACAAAATGAAGGGCAGTAAAAAGGATGACGATGACGACGAAGAAAGCGAAGCGAGCAAAAAAGCTAACCTGGCAAAGTATGCAAGGGAAGCGAAAATAACTATGGAACAGGCGATAGAAATTGCGCTGAAAAGAATTCCGGGGACAATCACCGACCGGGACCTCGAAAAGGAAAGAGGCAAACTGATGTATTCGTTTGATATTCGTGACGCCAGCGGAAAAGTCTTTGATGTCGAGATTGATGCGAAAACTGGAAAAGTTTTGAAAGCCGTCGAAGATACCGAAGATGACGATAAAGACGGTAATTAAAAAATTCAGCTTAGAAATGTAAAATGTAAAACGGATAATGGATAATGAAAGACTTGAATTTTTGTTTTTCATTATCCATTATCCGTTTTACATTATTCGCTTTATTTCTCGTGTGGCAAAAAACTTAAAATTCACGGTTCTTTTTGTCTGCGTCGGGCAGATTTTAATTTTTAGCGCGGCGCAATTTTGTTTCGGGCAAAATCAGACGACCGGAACGATTTTAACGCTCGACGAAGCCGTAAAATTAGCCGTTCGGCAAGCGTCGAATTACAAAGCCGCGCAAATCAACGAACAAATCGCGGCGGAAGATATTCGGCAGGCGAGAGCGGCGTTTTATCCGCGAGTCGCGCTTGCGCCGAACGTGATTTTGACAACGCCGTCACTCGGAAAGACCGTGACGGCAGGCGTCACGGATGGAAATTTGACGGCAATCACTTCGCGTCCGCCGTCGTTTTTAGGGGCGAACGCCGTCAGCGAATTTCAGGGTTTAATTACGACGACGGGCGAAATCGATACTTCGGGAAGATTAAACGCGACGCTCCGGCGCAGCCGTCTGCTGCTCGAATCGGCGCGTCTGGGCAGCGAGATTGCCCGGCGCGAACTCGTTCAATCTGTTGCAGACACTTATTTTAATCTCGCGCTGGCGACTACAAAAAAACGCGGCGCGGCGAGTAATCTGCAAGCGGCGAACGAATTTGAAAACAATATCAAATTGCAGCTCGATGCGGGCGAAGTCGCGCCGGTTGACCTCGTGCGGGCGCGTCTGCAAACCGCGCAGAGACGCGACGAACTCGCGCAAAACGAAAGCGATGAAACAATTGCCGCGGACGCTCTGCGGTTTCTCGTCGGCTACGGTTTTACGCAAAATATCATTGTCGAAGATTTACTGACGCAAATGCCGAACGCGGGCGAAATTGAAACTTTCGCTGAAACGGCAATCAAAACTCGACCCGAATTCGCGCAGTTTGAAGCCGACCGAAAAGCGGCTGATCTTGATGTAAAAATCGCTCAAACCGAGCGCCGCCCGCAGTTTAATTATTCGGTCAGCACCGGATTCATTTCCGATTCGCTTTTCCCGAACAGCGTCAAAAACGGTCTCGGCGCGCAGGTCAGCGTCGGCGTCAATCTTCCGCTGTTCGACAAAGGCGCGAGCCGTTCGCGCGAAACTCAGGCGCGACTTCGCCTTCAGCAAGCGGAAAATACGCGAGCGTTAGCCGAAAGACAATTCGTGCAGGCGTTTTACGCAGCCAGGACGCAGGCAATTTCAGCCGCTTCGCGCATCAGACAAATCGCCGCTTCGATTACCGACGCGGAAAAAAACGTCTCGGCGTCGCTGGCGCGTTATCAAGCGGGCGAAGCCTCGATAATCGAAATTACCGACGCGCAGAATCTTTTAATCGCGTTGCGCCAATCTTTATATCAAGCGATTTTCGATTATCAAACAGCGCGGGCGCGTCTGCTGCGGGCGAGCGGACAATGAATTCAATTTTGGATTTTAGATTTTAAATTTTGGATTTAAGGAATTTGGATTGATTCAGTTTGAAAATGAGCGATGAAACGAAGCAAAACTTAAATCACATCGACGGTGAAACTGTCGAACCAATTTTGACGGAAGACGGCGAAACGGTCGAAATTGTGCCAGTCGAAAATAATGGAGAAGAAAACGGAACGCTTTCGCCTGCGCAAAAGAAAGCGGCGATTATCATTTCCGTCGTGCTTGGTCTGCTTTTAATCGGCGCGTTTTTTTACTGGCAGCAATCAAAAAGCGGCGGCGTAACTGTCGAAGCGGGAAAACCCGACGAAAAGGAAGAAGTCGTTGTCAGTGTCAAAGTGGCGCAAGCCGAAAAGGAAACGATTTCAAAAGAAATTTCCGCTCTCGGAACGGTCGCGCCCGTCGAACAATCAACCGTTGCGGCAAGCATTTCAGCGCAAATCAAACAGATGCGGCAACTGAAAAACGCTTTTGTCCAAAAAGGCGAAGTTCTCGCCGTGCTTGCTTCGCAGGATTTTTCGTCGCAACGCGCCGAAGCGAACGCCGCGCTCGAAGAAGCGAAATTGAATCTTCAAACGCTGCAAAAAGTAACGATTCCGCAAGCCGCCGCGCAAAATCAAAAAGATTTGAGCGACGCCAAAGCCGCCGCCGACAACGCCCGCGCGACTTACGAACGGCGCAAAGATTTATATGCGAAAGGCGGCATTTCGCTAAAAGAAGTCGAAGCGTCGCAGCTTGCTTTGACTAATGCTGAAAACGCTCAACGGCTCGCCGAACAAAATTCAAAACTCAACGCTTCGGCAGTCAATCCGAACGCCCGCGCGATTGCCGAAAACAAAATCAGACAGGCGCAGGAACGCATCAACACGATTAACACGCAGTCAAATCTCGCCGAGATTCACGCTCCGATTTCCGGCGTCGTGACCGACCAATTTCAATATGAAGGCGAGTTTGCCGCGCAAGGAGCAAAACTTTTAACGATTGCTGATATCGGCGCGGTTATTGTCAAAGCCAATTTTGCCGATACAGTCGCGGCGGATTTGCAAAATGGCGACGCTGTTACAGTTTTCCCGACCGGCGCGCCGGATGAGCGAATGGGCGGAAAAATCACTTTAATCAGCCGCTCGGCTGACGCGCAAAATCGAACCGTCGAAGTTTGGGCGAGCTTCGCCAACGGGCGCGGATTGCTGCGTGCGGGCGAAGCCGTACAGTTCGTTGTTTCGACAAATCCGGCAAACGAAGCGGTTATCGTTCCCGCTTCCGCCGTCCAATTTGAAACCGGCAACAGCGAAGAAGGCACGGTGATGAAGGTTGACAAAGATAACGTCGCGCACGAAACAAAAGTCAAAGTCGGCATCAAATCGGGCGACAAAATCCAAATCATCGAAGGCTTGGACGAAGGCGAAACGGTTGTCATCGAAGGCAATTACGCGTTGCCGGACGGCACAAAAGTCGAAATTGCGAAAGATGAGGAGAGTAAAGATGAGGAAAAATGAATTTACAGGGATGACAGGATATACAGGGATAAAACGTGCAAATTTATTCTTATCCATGTTCATCCTGTTATCCCTGTAAATTTTTCTTTGCGTTTCCGGCTTTAAAGTCCTATGAATCTTGCCCGCACAATTTCAGAGCAGTCACGCGCCGTTATCGTTTTGGCGCTGCTCGTGTGCGCCGCCGGATTGTATGCGGCGTGGAAACTGCCGACCGCGATTTTTCCGAATACGGATTTCCCCAGAATCGTCATCACGGTTGAAAACGGCGAAGTTCCCGCCGACCAGATGCTCGTCGCGGTAACGCGCCCGATTGAAGAGGCAATGAACGGCATTCCCAATATCGCGCGTATCAAATCGACGACGGCGCGCGGCTCGGCGGAAATCAATCTTTTTTTCGACTGGCAATCCGACCCGAAAGAATCTTTAGGACTCGTCCAAACACGGCTGCCCGAAATCAATCTGCCCGCGACAGCGCAAATCACAAACGTCAGCCGCTTAACTTTCGCCGTTTTTCCCGTTATCGGTTATAGCTTAACGTCCGACAAACGCGACACGACTGTTTTGCGCGACATCGCGTCCTACACGATTCGCCCGCGTCTGGCGCGGCTTGCCGGAATTTCGGAAGTCAAAGTTGACGGAGGAAATGTGCGGGAATATCACATCGAGATTGACGCGGAAAAGCTCGCCGCCAGAAATTTGACCGTGCAGCAGATTTCAGACGCCGTAAAAAATTCAAACATTGTCGCTTCGCCGGGTTTGATTGAAGAAAATCATCAATTGGAACTCGCGCTCGTCAGCGGACAGGCGACCACGCCCGCCGAACTCGGCGAAATTGTCGTCAGCGGCGCAAACGGCGCAAATATCAGAATTTCAGACATTGCAACCGTCAAAGAAGGCGTCGAGCCGAATTACACAATCGTTACCGCCGACGGGCAGAAAGCGGTTTTGATAAATGTTCTGCGCCAGCCGGACGCGAACACCGTCACCGTTACCGACGACGTTAAAACGGAACTCGCGGCAATCGAAAAAGCTCTGCCGAAAGACATCAAAATCGCGCCGTTTTACGACCAATCACTGCTCGTCGGCGATTCGATGAACTCGGTGCGCGACGCGATTATCGTCGGGTTGATTTTGTCAATCATCATTCTTTACGCTTTTTTGCGAAACGTCGGGACGACGTTCGTGGCAATTCTGGTAATTCCTGTCACGATTTTAGCGACATTTCTGGCGATGTATCTGGTCGGTTTGTCGTTCGATTTGATGACGCTCGGCGGCGTCGCGGCGGCAATTGGTTTGGTCATCGACGACGCGATTGTCGTCGTCGAAAACATTTACACGCATCTTTTAACGGGCGAATCGCGCCGCGAAGCCGTGCAAAAAGCGATTTCGGAAATCACCGTGCCGATTATCGGCTCGACCGTGACGCCGGTCGTCGTCTTTTTGCCTTTGACTTTATTGACCGGCGTGACCGGCGTTTTCTTTCGTTCCCTGGCTTTGACAATGGCGGTCGCGCTGCTGACTTCGCTCGTTTTGGCTCTGACGTTCACGCCGGTTTTGGCGGAAAGATTTGTCAAAGTTAAAAAAGGCGCGGAAACAAAGGAAGAACTCGGCAGAGTTCTGAGCTTTTTCGTTCGCCCGTATGAATGGCTTTTGCGCCGCTCTCTGAGGAATCGCTGGCTGGTTTTGGTTGTCGGCGGTTTGGTTTTGCTCGGGTCGTTTTTGATTTACAAGGAACTCGGTTCGGAATTTCTTCCGGCGTTTGATGAAGGCGCGTTTGTTCTCGATTACGTCGCGCCGCCGGGAACTTCGCTGCCGGAAACCGACCGCATTTTGCGGCACGTCGAAGACATTTTGAAAGAAACGCCCGAAGTCGAAAGCTATTCGCGGCGCACCGGCTTGCAGCTCGGTCTTTCGATTACCGAACCGAACACGGGCGATTTTTTGGTGAAATTAAAACAAAAAAATCGTGCGCGTTCGACCGAAGCCGTGATGGACGATTTACGCGGGCAAATCGAAGCGAGCGAACCGGCGCTGGAAGTCGAATTTGTCGGAATTTTGTCGGATTTAATCGGCGATTTGACGAGTTCGCCCGAACCTGTGGAGATAAAAGTTTTTAGCGAAGATAAAGCTGCGCTAGAAGCGAAAGCGTCGGAAATCGAAGAAGCGATTCAAAAAATCGACGGCGTGGTTGACACTAATCCCGGCGTAATTGTCAGCGGCGCGGCGATAACCTTTAAAATCAATCCGCAGTTTGCCGGACAATTCGGCGTTAATGCCTCGGACATTGCGGGCGCGGTCGAAACGGCAATGTCAGGCAGCGCGGTTTCGAGCATTCTGGAAAAAGGAAAACTCGTTACCGTGCGCGTCATTTTTCCGCAGTCGGCGAAACAATCGCTCGACACTCTGCGCGGTTTGCAGATTCGTTCGACGAGTGGCGCGCAGTTTCGGCTTGACCAGGCGGCGACCCTCGAATTCGACAAAGGACAAACCGAAATCAACCGCGACGGTTTGCGCCGTATGCTTTCGGTCACGGCGCGAATCACGGGCAGCGATTTAGGCACGACGATTGAGAAAATCAAAACGCAACTGGCAAAAGACGTAAAATTGCCCGCCGGAATGACAATCGAATACGGCGGACTTTACGCCGAACAGCAATCTTCTTTTCGGGAACTCACCGTCGCGCTCGTGTTGGCAATCGTGCTGGTTTTTCTCGTCCTGCTCGTCGAATTCCGCTCGTTCGCGCATCCGTTCGCCATCGTGACCGGCGCGGTTCTCGCGCTCGGCGGCGTTCTTCTCGCGCTTCTGATTACCAAAACGACTCTCAACGTCGTCTCGTTTATGGGAATGATTATGGTCGTCGGAATCGTGGCGAAAAACGGAATTTTAATGCTCGACGCGGTGGCGGAAAATCTGGCGAAAACAAAAGATTTGACCGAAGCATTGATAATTTCCGGGCGGCGGCGCTTTCGCCCGGTCTTGATGACTTCGCTCGCGGCGATTTTGGGAATGCTGCCGCTTGCGCTTGCTATCGGCGCGGGCGCGGAATTGCTGCAACCGCTCGCTATTGCCGTTATCGGCGGTTTGACTTTCGCATTGTTGCTATCGCTTATCGTTACGCCGACCGTTTTCGCAATTCTGTATAAATCTTCTAGAGAAAAGTAAAGAGTATATTTTAATAAGATATTTTTGACTTTATTTTATGACCTTTTTATCAACGCCTTGTCTGAGCCATGCTAATTCCGCTCTCAAAGCCCGCCACAATCCGCCGAAAACCAATCGAACGGGAGCGTTTTCACTGAAGGCGGCGGCTATCGCGTAAAGAGTTTTAGGCGACAAATGCGGTTCGTTGGAAATGGCAAAAATCGGCTCCCATCTGGCAGGTTTTAGTTTATCCTTAAAAGCGTCGAGTCCGTCGAAATTGTAGAATCGTCTGGCGTGAACGCGCATCCACGCGAGCAGGATTCGCAGCCAAAACGGATTGCGAAAAGGCTCGATTTGCGCTCTGGTCGAAAGCGGCGCAAGCCCGAGCGTGGCATACTCGCAGCCGTCCGCAGCCAGCGTGCGCATCGCCGCGTCAATCATCAATTCAACCGTTCCGTTCGGCGAGCCGGGTTTATAAACGTATTGTTCAAAAAGCCAGCCGCTGCGCTGTGGAACGGGTGAGAGCAAAACAAATCCAATCGCCTTTCCGCTGCTCTCGGCGACGAAAACGCGACGGTCAGACAAACGACCGAGCGTATCGGTTTCAACCATAAAATGCAGCGGCGGCAAACCTTTGGCAGCGAGCCATTGGCGCAGGCAATCGAGCAAATCGGGATTATTGCGCGCTTTTTCGGTTGACCATTCCGTAACCGTAACGCCTTTATTACGCGCCCGATTTAGTTGAGCGCGTAAGGATTTATGTTTTGCGACGATATTCGCCCAATCTTCGGGCTGCCAGACAGGTTGCGCGCCGAGCAAAACTTTCGCGTGTTTTGCCGAATTTGCGTAAAGCGATTCAAGTCGTCTTTCGGCGCAAAAATAACAAACTTTTTCGCCTCTCCGTGTAGCGTCGCGCTCGAATGCGGCGGCAATCTCGCTTAATTTCCCTCCGGCGCAAATCGGCGCGCCGACGACGACGCGCACGCCGCAACACGAGACGAAACCGACAACCGCATCATTCTCTTCGGAAAACCAGCGACTAATGCCGGGATTGATAATTTGATACGCGGTCGAATTCCAGCCGTGCGCTAAAACGAGTTGCCGCGCCTGTTCAAGCAACGAAGATTCTTTTGTCGCTTTGGCTTTGAAATCGCGTGACGAAGACGCTTGATGATTATTCAACGCTGATTCTTAAACTTTCGAGAGAAACAATAATACGAGTTTTTTTAATCCCCGACATATGGAGCGGTTCCCGTATCGACAATTTTCCAAACTTCGGATTCCGGGATATAGAATGGTTTTTTTGTAATACATATTTTCAAGGTTTCCCTGTTTTCATCGTAAGTCGCTCGCAGCCGAATTCCGTATGGTCCTTCGACCGTCACGTCGTCGCCTGCGGGAATGGAAATCCCTTCTTTCGCTAAATCTTCCCGCAGGTTACCGAGTTCGGCTCTGGTGATACCGCCGTATTGTTTGCAATCAGGCATTATAACTCCCTCGTTTATAAAAATTATCGAACACAAATATACAGTAGCATAAAGTTAGAATGCCGCCGATGAGACAAGTAAAAAATCAATTTCAATTAAAATTATCAAAGATTGAGAAGCAGAAAAACGAGTGTTTTGAACAGTATTTACCATTGCGATTTAACAAATACATATTTCAAAAAACATTGTTTTAAACTCTTTTGTTTTGTTATAATATCAAAGAACGCAAGGTTTTCCTCAGTTCAAATTCTACATTTTTGGAGGCTTACAAATGAAAAATTACCTGTTAAAATCCGTGATTTTTACCGTCGCATATTTCACCATAATAATCTCTGCCAATATCTCAACCTTTTCACAGGCGGCGCGAGCAGAGCCGGAACTGTGCGCTGCCGGTTTTTGTATCGGAGAAAATGAGGCGACGGTTAAAACAAAGCTCGAAGGTTTCTCGCCGCGTTACGATAATGAGATGCGGCAGCCGAAATACTTTTTTTATAACGAATACGGTAATCAAGTGATGTCAATTACGGCTTACTCGAAGGAGCGCCCGCACTTGATAGTCGGCATCGAAGTTTTTGCGGTTGACGAATCTTATCAAAAAAAGCATTTTCAAATGAAGAATACCGCCGCCTTTACGACCGAATCGGGATTTTTTATCGGTCAGCGTCCGTCCGCTACTTCCATCCTGTTCGCTGTTCCGAACGCGACCGGACCAAAGGAAGTTATCAAAAAGAAGGGCAAACCCGAAGTCGACGAAAAACCCGACAAATTAAGAATTCTGCGTTATAAATTCGGTGAAGTGAAAAATTCGGAAACGCCGGAAGCAAATTCAAACCCGGTGAACTTCGGCTCATATACGGCTGAATATCGATTTTACAAAAACAATCTACGACATCTTATCATCACGGTGAATACTAATCTCGATTCGGCTTTGAATCTGTCTAAACCCAAGAACGTATCAAATTGAACATCACGCTTGCGAGGCGAATCAAAATCCTTTCTGAGTAAAAAATCGTCTCGCCTTTCCACAAAACAAACTCACGCGCCGACAATGTTAAGTTCTTTTCGGGCAGAGTTTATTCAATTTTATTTTTTGTGTTCGTGTTCGTGAAAGCGATGCAGGTGCGCGTGCGAATGAACTACGCCCGAAGGATGCGCGTGGCGGTGAGCATGAATTAAGTTCGTGCTTTCGAGCAATTCGGTATCGGCTAAAATCCGCGCCGGAGTTCCTTCGCCCGCAACACGCCCGTTTTGGAAAACAAAACAGTAATCG
Organism: uncultured Pyrinomonadaceae bacterium; assembly: GCA_964235785.1. Taxonomy (GTDB): domain Bacteria; phylum Acidobacteriota; class Blastocatellia; order Pyrinomonadales; family Pyrinomonadaceae. The sequence continues at coordinate 149,286 of CAXSBF010000007.1, forward strand.
GCGATGTCTTCGACAATATCCAAATCGTGCGTCGCCGTAACGATTGTTTTCGCGTTGCTCAAATCAAACAGAAAATCGACAATTTTTCCCTGACTTTTCGGGTCGAGCGCGGCGGTCGGTTCATCCAATAGAAGAACTTCGGGGTCGAGAATCAAAACCGAAGCGAGCGCGACGCGCTTTTTTTCGCCGCCCGACAGACGATGCGGCGAGCGGTCTTTGAGATGCGAGATTTCCAGCATTTCCAAAGTCTCAGCCACGCGCCGCTTGATTTCGTCTTTTTCCCAACGAAGCTGCAAAGGTCCGAAGGCGACTTCATCAAAAACCGTCGGATTGAAAAGCTGAACATCGGGATTTTGAAAAACGAACGCGACGCGGCGGCGAAAACGAAACGCGAATTCGTCATCGAGAAATGCTTCTTCGGTTAAACTTTCGCCGAACGCCGAAATCGTGCCTTTATCTGGAAAATAAAGCGCGTCGAGCAGACGCAAAAATGTCGATTTGCCCGAACCGTTCGCGCCTAAAATCGCTACGCGCTGATGCTTTTTTATCGAAAGCGATAAATTATTCAACGCCGTTACGTCGTTATAAAGATAAGTAACGTCGCGGACTTCAAAGATATTTTCTGCAACAGTTTCCATTAATTAAAATTCAACAGAGACGCGAGCGAATCTTGCCGTCCGAGACAGAACGCAAAAGCGGCGACGAGCAAAAAACCTGCGAGCGCGAGCCAATCCCGCCGCCGCATCCGAAAATCGTCGAGCGTATAGACTTCGCCGCGAAAACCGCGCGACTGCATCGCCAGATAAATTTCGCTGTTTAAATAAAAACTTTTCGAGAGCAAAACACCGACGCTCGCCGCGGCAATTCGTCGGCTTTCTTTGCCGTCGAGCGCGCCGATGAGCCGCGATTGTCGAGCTTCAAACATATTCTGCGCCGTTTCCAGCATCACGAAAATATAACGATACGTCATTCCCAAAATCACGACGAAAACCACCGGCACGCGCAGCACGCGCAATGCTTTCAAAACCTGCGTCCAGAACGTCGAAAGCACCAATAAAAGCGAAAGCGTAACGGTCGTCTCGACGCGGGAAATCAAATAAATCGCGCTGGTTGTTCCTTGTTCGGTAATTGTCCAGCCCAAAAACGGCAACCGAAAAAGCGCGTCGCCGGGCGTAATAAAAAGCACCGGCAAAGCAATTAAACCCGTAAAAGCCAAAGCGCTGAGCCACGCTCTTGCCGCTAAAGCGCGAATCGGAACGCGCGATAAAACGGCGAGCAAAACGCCGACGCCAAAAACAAAAAAGATTGTAAAAAAATTGCGAGCCAGCGTCGCGTCTAAAATCAACAACAGCAGTCCGACAATTTTTACTCGCGGGTCGAGTTTTTGCAGAATTCCGTCGGCTTCGGCAAGTTCTTCGGCAAAAAGCGCGGCTTCCGTTTTGCGAACTAATGTTGCAAGCGTTCGTTCGACAAAATTCCCGCGACGCTTTTTGCGCGGCGCGGCTTTTAATTTTTGATTTGAAACAGAATTCAACTTAATTGTTTCCCGCGTCGGTCGTTGAAACCGTTTCGATTTGACGGTTGCGGCTAAAAATTTTTGCAATCCAACCGATTGTCAAAAAGACTAAAATAACAAGCCCCGAACCGAACATTGCGGACAAAATATAACCGAATTCGCGGCTGCTCAAAAAAGACGGCGCGTAATCCGGTATCGGCGCAGTCCAAACGGCGGCAAGTCGCGCAAGTCCTTCGGGCGGCGCTGTCGGCGGCGCTCGATTGGCTGAAGCATTGGCAATTTGCTGGCGGACAAACGGGTCTTGAAAATTTTCCGCGCTCCATTCGCCCCAGGCAGTTCCGGCGGCGAGCAGTCCGAGCGGCGTCAAAATCATCAGCGCGGCGAGTCCAATCCACAACGGACGAGTCGAACGCCAGCCGGAAACTTTTCCGACGTTTTCAGTCGGCGCGTCCGGCGCGGTTAATTTTAGAAGCGACGCATCGGTTCGCTGCAAATACGCGACGACACCGCCCGCCGTAATCAATTCGGCAAGTCCGGCAACGGTTAAATGTCCAATCATCATTGCCGGAATCGCAATCGAGAGCGGATAAGGCGCGTAGAGCGGCGCGCCGCTCGCGTCTTGAAAGAAAATTGGTTGAATGCCGAATTCGACGCTCGCGCAAAAGGCGGCGGCGTTGATTGCCGCGTAACCGGCAAGCGCGGCGGCGACGACTCTTCTGGTCGAAGTAATTTCCGCACGGTTGGCGACGATTCGATAAACGACACTTGCAACCAGCGAACCGACGATTGCCATATTAAACGAGTTCGCGCCGAACGCCGTGATTCCGCCGTCGCCGAAAAACAACGCCTGGATAAGAAGCGCGACCGAAATCGCCAGCATCGAACCCCAAACTCCGAGAACAATCGTCGCAATTCCGACGCCGACGGCGTGTCCGGTCGTTCCGCCGGGAAGCGGAATATTAAACATCATTATCACGAACGAAAACGCCGCGAACACCGAAAGCAGCGGCACGAGGCGCGTATTCAACAGCTTTTTGACGCGCCTCAGCGCGATTGCCCAAAACGGCGCGGCGGCGGCGTAAAGAATCGCGCAGGTAATCGGACTTAAATAGCCGTCGGGAATATGCATATAATTAAATCAATTGCGGAAATGCTCCGGTAACAAAACTAATAGTCATAAATTTATTCGTGTTATTCGTGGCTAATCTTTCTCAGCATTTTTCTGAATTTGCATAACTTCAGCAATTGAACCGAGCAATTTCTGTTTGAATGTTTTCGGCTGCGGCGCGTCGGTCGCGTGAATGCCGAGCAAAACGTGAATGACTTTGATGGTGCAAAGCACGGTCTGGTCAACGTCTTTGGTCGAATACCAGGGATTTATCCCGACGCGAACTTTACCCGCCGCGTCGCTCCACGCCTCGACATTTTCCAAATCAATCGCCCGCGCGACGAGTTCCGTGTCAGTTCCTTCCGGCAGTTCCAAAACTACCGAACAGCGTCCGTCGTCAAACGAAATCGAGCTTTCAATGCCGACGGTTTCGAGCAATCCGCCGCGCACGTCCCTTGCGATTGCCGTCAGAACTTCGCCGGTTGCGCGAAACATTTTTCGCTGATTTTGCGGCACGCTTGAGTTTTCAGGAACGTTCAAAACATTTTCCTGCAAACCATTCCAAATCGGCGGAATCCGCCACGCCGTCAATTTCGTCCCCCGCACCGGAGGACCGCCCGTTACGGCGAGTTCTCAGAATTCTTCCCAGCGTCCGCGCCAACGACTCATAATTTATTTCAAACCTTTTTATAAAATCTATTTTTGCAATTCGCTTAAACAAACAATTTCGGATTCATTTTCAAACGCCGAATGTTAAGGCTGCCCAGAAACTTTCCCAATCGGCGTCGCCGCAATCCTGTCGGCATCTCTGCATATTGACCAGACGCACCAGCCACAAACCGCTTTTGGCTAAATTTACCGTGATTTTGCCGCTTTTGTCGGTCTTCATTTTTTGCGTCGTAACGTTTTCGCCGTTGCGATTGTTGGCAAAAACGTCTCTGCTGACGAGCGGCTTGCCTTCGAATAAAACCTGAACTTTCAACGTGTCGCCGACCTTTTTTGCATACGGATTTTCGAGCGGCACGATTTCGAGCTTCATCCCAAGCCGCTTTTTATAAACATCGTCGCGCCGCTCGCCGACTTGCAGCAGCGATTTAAGAAAACGGCTGTAACGCTCGCTGCCTTCCTTTTTTCGCTCGCCGAGTTTTTCGCGCTCGCCGATAATGTATTCCATTCCGTCCTCGCGCAAATAGTCTTCAAATTCTTGCGCGTTGAGCTTGATGTAAGACCAATTGCGCTCCATCGCCACCAAATAATTTCCCGCTTTGTCTGCGGAAAAACTGTAAATCGGCATCGCCGCGTCAGCAGCCGACGGTTTCAAATCGAGCGTTTTATTCGCCGAAAAAATGTCAAACCTCGTCGTCTTTGCCGTCTGAAACGGTTTCTCTTCCTTATCCTTCAAAGCGTCGCCGACAAAAAGACGCACCGCAGTTTTTTCATTCGGCGCGAGCGCGAATTTTTCCGGCTCAAGCCAATACTCGTGGGCAAAGGCTGAAACCGCCAATAAAAGAAGAGAAGCAAACGAGAACAATGTTTTTCTCATAATCAAATTTTCCCGCTTAATTTTTCTATAATTAAATTTTCTCACCATTATAAAAGTTTATCTAAATCTGCGCTTTTCAAATCGTCGAGCGAAACATTAGTGCGGATGTTCGTGACTGCGCGCGTGACCGTTTGAAGTCGCTTTGCGTCCGACCATTTCCTGCGCGGGCAAAGTAACAAAAAGTTTTCCGTGCTTTACTCCTTTCAAACTGAGCAGTCCGTCCGCCAGAGCGCGGATTTCCCGCAGAACGCCGCGCAGAACAATCACTTCCATACAATCGTCCTGGCTGACGTGAACGTGCAGCACGGAGACGACCAAATTATGGTGGTCGTGCTGCAACTCGTTCATTTTGTCATTCAATTCGCTGGCGTGATGGTCATAAACAAGCGTCAAACTGCCTAAAACTTCGCCGTTTTCCGGCGAGGTTTCAAGCCGCGATTTGACAAGCGCGTCGCGCATCAAATCGCGCAGGGCTTCCGAACGATTTGCGTAACCTTGACCATTAATCAGTTGGTCAAAACTCTGTAACAATTCTTCTTCGACGCTTACGCCGAATCTCGATAAATCGCTCATTGGAAAGTTTTTTATTAAAGTAGTGGTTTCCTGTTATCTCGTAATGAATGCAAAAAGTCGAAGATAAACTTTTTATTCGTCTTCTAAGTTCAGCTCCAGGAAACAATCTATCACTCGTTGACACAAAATCAAAATTCGTAACACTGTAAATTATATTCGTCATTTTCATAAAAACAGTTTTAAATTTTTGAGTTTGTCGCGCCTGGCTAGATTAACTGTTTTAGAAGGCAACAGAAAAATATTTACAGTTTTTGTGCAGAGAAGATTTTCACAAAAAAGCAAAAAATTTGATTCAATCGAAATTTGAGATGACAATTGCTTTCAACTGTCTTATAACAGACATTGAAAAAGATTTTTAGCAGTATAATCATTCGCGTTCTTCCTAAAACCTAACTTTACCGGACAAATTTCTTTGACTTTTGTTCATCAGTAAATCGAGAGTTCCAAGTTTCAGTTCTAACACAAAAAAATAGAAAAATTCCAGCAATGAAAGATACAACGGTTGCCGACCGAAATTACGAATTTGACCAGCACGATCTCCTTCACGAGGTCGCCGACAAAAATAATCCGCTGCCGCGTTCGATTTTGCGCCGCGAGGCTTTTGAACTGCTTGACGGCGAATGGCGGTTTGCGCTCGACACGGAAAATCGCGGGCTGAACGAATACTGGTTTGCCCGCCACAGTTACACGGTGACGGCTTCGTTTCCGGGTTCGATTGAATCGCATTTCGCCGCCATCAAAGACGCCAAAGAAGAATTGTCGCTCTACATAAACAGCGACGAAGTCGTCGCGTGGTATGAACGCGATTTCAGCGTGCCGGAAGAATGGAACAAGCCGAATAAAATAACGCAGTTGACATTCGGCGCGTGCGGTTACGAAACGCGCGTCTGGCTCAACGGCATCGCGCTGAAAACCATCGAGGGCGAAGAAATCCACATCGGCGAATACAATTCGTTTTCATATGAATTGCCGCCGGAACTTCTCGAACCGATTAACCGTCTGACAGTTCGCGTGGTTGATACGATTGACGCCGATATTCCGCGCGGAAAGCAGGCTTCGCGGGTTTATAAACAGGGCGGCATCTGGTATCAAACCGTTTCGGGCGCGGTGCGGAGCGTCTGGATTGAACCCGTGGGGCGCAATCGTCTGCGCTCGCGGCTCGGCGTTATCAGCAGTTTGCGCGACCATCTGGTCGAATTCGATTTTACGACGCGCATCCACGAAGCCGGCAAATATGTTCTGCGCCTGACCGTTACGCAATATAATGATTTTGAAATAGGCGGGCAGATGACGCCAATTACGGCGCAGTTCGATTTATCTCTGGAAGCGGGCGAGCGCGTTCAGCGCGTTCCGCTGGCAATGCCGGGCGCAAAATTCTGGTCGCCGGACGCGCCGAATTTATATCATTTGTGGGCTGAACTCGTCGCGCCCGATGAAGTTGTTACCGGCATCGAAGCGCATTTCGGTTTGCGGAAAATCGGAGCGCACGGGCAGTATATTTATTTGAACAACGAGCCGATTTATCTGGACGGCATTCTTTATCAGCCGGGCATTTCGACTTACGAGGAAATGCGCCGACATCTCTATGCAATCAAAAAACTCGGCTGCAATCTGACGCGCGTCCACATCGCCGGAATCGACCCGCGAATTTACGATTTAGCCGATGAGATGGGAATGATGCTGTGGGTTGAAATTCCTTCGCCGCACAGTTCGACACAAATCAGCCGCGATAATCATTGGGCTGAGTTGCAGCGAATGCTCGTCTTTATCGCTTCTCATCCGTCAATCGTGATTTTGAGTTTGTATAACGAAGATTGGGGCGCGGAAGACATTTCAACCAACGAGGAAACGCGAAAATATATTTCCAACACCTTTGATTATCTGCGGCTGAACTATCCGCAACTGCTGGTTGTTGACAACGACGGCTGGAACCACGTCTCGAGAAACGGGCGGCTTAGCTCGCATCTTTTGACGGCGCACATTTATACGCCGTCGCCTTCGGAATGGGTTTCCAATCTCGACCGTCTGGTTGCAGGAGAAACGCACGGCGTAACATACCAGCCTTTGATTGTCGGCGACGAATTTTTCTATCGCGGGCAGACGCCGCTCGTCATCAGCGAATGGGGCGGTTTCGGATTTACCAACTACGGCGGACCCGATGAAGTCGAAGCCAGAAGTAGTTTGATAAAATTATTCAAACAGGAAATGCGAGAGCGTCATATTGCCGGTGATATTTACACGCAGGCGACCAGCATCGAAGATGAAATCAACGGAATTATCGACCCGGCGAGCGGCGAATTGCTTGTTCCGGCTGGCTTGCTCGGCTCTGACACTCCGACTGATAAATAAAATGTTGTAAAATTGATTGTAGCTTTGTGGAAAAGATTCAATACAAAAATTTACAGAATTGCATTCGGCTGACCAACGGCGAAATTGAAATCGTCGTTACGATTGATGTCGGACCGCGAATAATTTTTTACGGTTTTGTCGGCGGCGAAAATATTTTGGGCGAACATTTCGACTTGAAAAGCGAAACCGCGCTCGGCGAATTTAAGCCTTACGGCGGGCATCGCCTGTGGATTGCGCCGGAGAATATGCCGAACAGTTACGCGCCCGACAACTCGCCGGTTGAATACGAGTTTGATGGGCAGAGAAACTCAATTCGTCTCGTTCAGCCGCTTGAAACCATTACCAAAATGCAAAAGGAAATTACCATCACTTTGGATGAGACAGGAAGCGGTGTTGCCATTCATCACAAAATCACAAATCTAAGTGATAAAGAAATCGAGCTTGCGGCGTGGGCTTTAACGATTATGCGCGGCGACGGGGAAGTTTTCGTGCCGAACGAACCGTTTGTGCCGTATAGCGGCGAGACTTTGCTGCCTGTCAGAAATTTAACTGTTTGGTCTTACACCGATTTGAGCGATTCGCGCTGGTCTTTTGACCGCGAATTCGTTCGTCTGCGCGTTGACGAAAATAAAACAGAGCCGCAGAAAATAGGCATTTTGAATAAACAAGGCTGGGCGAAATATGTGTCGGGCGATTTGGAGTTTACAAAGCGTTTCGATTATGCCGAAAACGCGATTTACCCCGATATGAACTCGAACACCGAGCTTTACACAGCCGGTTCGTTTGTCGAAATCGAATCGCTCGCGCCGCTCGTCAAACTCGCGCCCGACGAATCGACCGAACACATTGAGCATTGGCAACTTCGCCGAACGGATTCAGGTTGAATTTCGCCGCTTAATAATCAACATTACTGAATAATAGTTTTATCGTTATATCAAAGTAACGATTGCTGCAAGAAAATTTCAATTTTCCGAAATTCGCACCGCCTTTGCGCGAAAATAACAATAAAAAGCCTAGCTTTTAACGGCTAGGCTTTATTATTTAATAAGCAAAACAAGTTGGAACATTTCACCTGACTTTTTTTCAAGCCGGATTCTACCGAGCTTGCCGCTGCCGTTCAATAAAAAGGACATAATATCATTCAAAATCTAATCGTTCTGTCTTCTAGGCTACAAAACTCGATTCTTTAAAACCTGCAATTAATCATCTCGAAAAATTCCCCTGAATGATTAAGCAAATTCCCGATAAACCTTTCCGTATAAATCCGGGCAAAACGGAAGTTTGTAATGCGTCATACAAATTGAAAATTAAACCGCAGAAATCTTAAAATATCGTTGAAGTATCAAACGGCATAAAGCCGGTGAAGAAGGCAAAGTAAAACGAGCTTTTCCCCTTTCGCGGCGCGTTTGCTGTTTTCTTTTTCGGTTTATTTTGACAAGATGAGTATATTGCAATGAAGAAATCCAAATCCTCAAAATCGAACTCTGAAAACGGCTCGGCGAAGGAACCCAAACCGGAAGATTTTCTCATTGTCGGTATCGGCGCGTCGGCGGGCGGCATTCAGGCTTTGAAAACATTCTTCGGGAATGTTCCCGCCGATTCGGGCGCGGCTTACGTCGTCATTTTGCATCTTTCGCCCGAACACGAAAGCAAGCTCGCGGAAGTTTTGCAGACGAACGCGCAGGTCGCGGTTACGCAGGTTACCGAGCGTGTGAAGGTCGAGCCGAACCACGTTTTCGTTGTGCCGCCGAATCAGAGTCTGGCGATGTCTGACGGGCATATCGTCGTTTCGCCGATTCACACAATTGAAGAGCGTCGCGCTCCGGTTGATATTTTCTTTCGGACGCTCGCGGAAACGCATCACGAAAACGCGGTTTGCGTCGTATTGTCAGGAACGGGCGCGGACGGTTCGATGGGTTTGAAGCGCGTCAAGGAAAACGGCGGCGTTGTTTTCGTCCAAAACCCGCGCGAAGCCGAATACAGCGATATGTCGCGCAACGCCATTGCGACGAATCTGGTTGACGAGGTTCTGAACGTCGCCGAAATTCCCGCTAAAATTATCGAGTATCGGGAAAATCGTAAAGCGGTCGCGCTTCCGGTTCAACCGGAAGCGCAGCCCGAAGAGCAGCAGAAGGCGTTGCGAGATATTTTCACGCAGCTTCGCGTTCGCACGGGACACGATTTTACCAATTACAAACGCCCGACGGTTTTGCGGCGCATCGAACGTCGCATCGGTGTCCGCAGTCTTTCGGGCATTGTCGAATACGCCCGGTATCTCAAGGAACAACCGGAAGAAGTACAGTCTTTATTAAAAGATTTGCTGATTTCGGTCACGAATTTTTTCCGCGACAAGCAGGCGTTTGCGGTTCTTGAAAACGATGTCGTTCCGCGCATTCTTGAAAATAAAAGAGCAGGCGACCAGATTCGCGTTTGGGTCGCGGGCTGCGCGACGGGCGAGGAAGCGTATTCGATTGCGATGCTGACTGCCGAGAAAATGCCCGGCGGAATTGACGCGCCGGGCATACAGATTTTCGCTTCAGACATTGACGAAGCGGCAATTGCGACGGCACGCGAAGGATTTTACACAATCAACGACGCGGCTGACGTTTCGCCGGAGCGTCTGCGCCGATTTTTCACGAAAGTGCAGGACGGCTACCGCATTCGGCGCGAATTGCGCGAGATGGTTTTGTTCGCCAATCATAATGTTTTGAAAGACCCGCCGTTTTCGCGGCTCGATATGGCGACGTGCCGCAATATGCTGATTTATCTAAATCAGGCGGCGCAAAAGCGCGTGATGGAAACTTTTCATTTCGTGTTAAAACCGAACGGCTTTCTTTTTCTCGGCGCGTCCGAATCCATTGACGGCTCGATTGATTTGTTCGCTCCATACAGCAAGGAAAACAACATTTTTCAAAGCCGCAACGTCGAATCGCGCATTCCGCGTCCGGAGCGGGATTTGACGCACAGCGGCGCGACTTATAACACGACTTTTACACAAACAAAACCTTTTTCCAAAAGTCCCGAACCCGAGGATGGCAAAACGAGCGGGCGCGAGCAGCAGGATTCGACGCCGCAACTTCAAGCCAAAGAGCGACTTTCTTACGCCGATTTGCACCAGCAGCTTGTCGAACAATACGCGCCGCCGTCAGTCGTCGTCAACGAAGATTACGACATTCTGCATCTGTCGGAACGCGCCGGACGTTTTATGCGGATTCATGGCGGCGAGCCGTCGAATAATCTGCTGAAAACGATTCGCCCCGAACTGCGGCTTGAATTGCGAACCGCGCTTTATCAAGCGGTGCAGAAACGGACGAACGTCGAGGTGGAAAATCTGACGGTCTTGATTGACGGACGCGGCGAGACGATTAACATTATAGTTCGTCCGTTTCTGGAAACAGGCGGAAACCCGCGCGTCAGCAAGGGTGTTTCGGGTGATGAGAAAAGCACCCTTGCTGACGCGCGGGTTTCCGCCGATTCGACGGCTCGCGGTTTTATTCTCGTCCTGTTCGAGAAAACCGACAACGCGCCCGACGGTTTGGAAACGGTTAGAACCGCTTCCGAACCTGTTGCTCGGCAGCTCGAAGAAGAATTGATTCGCGTCAAAGCGCAGCTTCGTTCGGGGAACGAGCAATACGAAATTCAAACCGAAGAACTCAAAGCCTCGAACGAAGAGCTTCAAGCGATTAACGAAGAATTGCGTTCGTCCGGCGAAGAACTCGAAACCGGCAAAGAGGAATTGCAGTCAATCAACGAAGAACTCATAACGGTCAACCAGGAATTGAAAATCAAAATCGAAGAGCTTTCGCAATCGAACAGCGATTTTCAAAATTTGATGGCTTCGAGCGACATCGGCACGATTTTTCTCGACCGAACTTTGCGCGTAAAAATGTTCACGCCCGCGACGCGCCGCATTATCAATCTTTTGCCCGCCGATATTGGACGACCTTTGACCGACATCACGACGCAGTTCGTTTATGAAAAGCTGCACGACGACTGCGAACTTGTTCTCGAAAAATTGCAGCCGATTGAACGCGAAATTCTGACCTCGGACAATCGCTGGTTTCTGCTGCGAATCCTGCCGTATCCCACGGCGGAAGACCAAATCAGCGGCGTGGTTTTGACATTTCTCGACATCACCGAACGCTTCCGCCGTGAAGCGGAATTAAAAGACCTCAACCGGCAAATCGAACAACAAGTCAGCATTTTCAATACAACGCTGAGCGGCATCAGCGATTTCGCCTACATCTTCGACCGCGCCGGTCGTTTCGTTTATTCAAACAAACCGCTGCTCGATTTATTGGGCATTTCTTTGGAAGAAATTATCGGAAAAAACTTTTTCGATTTGAATTACCCGGAAGATTTGGCAGCGCGTCTGCAAAAACAAATTCAGCAGGTTTTCGATACCGGAAAAGTCGTCAGAGACGAAACGCCGTTCACGAGTCCGACAGGCGCGGGCGGCTTTTACGAATATATTTTCACTCCGGTTTTTGCCGCCGACGGCACGACGGTCGAATCGGTCGCCGGTTTGACGCGCGACGTTACCGAACGGAAACAGGCGGAAGAATCTTTGCGCTTTCAGGCAAAATTGCTCGATACGGTCGAACAGTCGGCGATTGCGACGGATTTGGACGGCAACATTATTTATTGGAATCACTTCGCCGAACAGCTTTACGGATGGAAGGCGGAACAAGCAATCGGTCGCAATATCCTCGAAGTGACATCTGCGGATACGTCGGTCGAGCAAGGCGAGGAGATTATGTCGCAGCTTCGTCAGGGCAAAAGCTGGGCTGGGGAATTTACCGTCAAGCGGCGCGACGGCACGGAGTTTCCGGCACAGGTGATTGATTCGCCGATAACCGACGCGGAAGGAAATTTAATCGGCATCGTCGGCGTTTCCATTGACATCACCGAACGCAAACGGGCGGAAGAAGCCTTGCGTGAATCCGAAGAACGACTTCAACTTGCAGCGAGCGTTTCCGGTTTCGGTATTCACGACTTCGACGCCGAACAAAATAAACTTTACTGGTCGCCCGAACTCAAAGCGATGCACGGACTCGCGCCGGACGCGGAAATCAGTTTTGAAACGCTGCCTGAATTATTTCACCCGGAAGACCGCGAGCGGGTGAATCGGGCGATGCAAGCCGCGCTTAACCCGAAAGGCGACGGCGAATTTGAGCAGGAATTTCGCGCCGTTCGGCAGGACACCGGCGAAATTATCTGGCTGCATAGTCGCAGTCGCACGACGTTTTCGGGAAAGGGCAAAAACCGCAAAGCCGTTCGCAATACCGGCATCCTCGTTAACATCAGCGAGCGCAAACAAATCGAAGAACAAAAGCGCGAGCAAACCGAAATGCTCGAACAAACATATGACGCGATTTTCGTCTGGGAATTGGATGGCGGCATCGTTTACTGGAATCGCAGCGCGGAACGGATATACGGATACGCGCCGCGAGAAGCGTTAGGGCGGAACACGCGCGATTTGCTCAAAACAGTGTATCCGGTATCTTACGAACAGCTTCTCGCCGAATTGCTGCAAGAAAATGTCTGGGAAGGCGAGCTTGTTCACACAACGAAAGACAATCGGCAAATCGACGTCGAAAGCAGATTTGTCGTCAGCGAGCGGAAAGACAGCAAGCGCGTCGTTTTGGAAACGGTGCGCGATATTACCGAGCGCCGACAGGCGGAAGAGCGACTGCGCGAATCCGAAGAACGCTTCTCGAAAGCCTTCAACGCCAGCCCGCTGATTTTGGCTATTTCTTCTTTGAATAACGGCAAATTGATTGAAGTCAACGAAACTTTTGTCAAGATTGCCGGTTACACGCGTGAAGAAGCCATCGGAAAAACGACGGTTGAACTCGGTCTGTGGACAAATGCGCCGGAGCGCGAAGACCAGATGGAAACGGTTCGCCAAAAGGGAAGACTGAGTAATATTACATACAGTTTCCGCACCCGTTCGGGCGAAGAAATCATCGGCTTGCTCGCCGCCGAACGCATCATTATCGGCGGCGAGCCTTTTGCCCTGACCGTCATTCAGGACATCACGGAACAGAAACGAGCCGAACAGCAAATCCGCGAAACCGAAGAACGCTCACGCCTGTTGATTGAAGGCGCGACTGATTTCGCTATTTTCAGAATCTCGCCCGACAATCTGGTTGAATCGTGGAATTCGGGCGCGGAAAGAGTTTTCGGCTGGAAGGAAAGCGAAATTATCGGGCAATCGGGCGCGGTTTTATTCACGCCGGAAGACCGCGCGGCAGGCATTCCCGAAAAGGAGAAGCAAACCGCCGCCAAAAAAGGACGCGCCGAAGACGAACGTTGGCATATTCGCAAAGACGGCACGCGCTTTTTCGCTTCAGGCGTGATGATGCGGCTCAACGAAGGCGCGGAAGGTTTTGTTAAAATCGCCCGCGACCAAACCGCTAAAATCGAAGCCGAAAAAGCTCTGCGAGACAGGGAACTACTGCAAAAACTCGTCGGCGCGCAGGAAGACGAGCGCAAGCGCATCGCCCGCGATTTGCATGACGAACTCGGTCAGAAATTGACGGCTTTAAGATTGCAGCTCGAAAACGTCAGAAAAATCTGCGAAGCTGAGGAAATTTGCGGCAAGATTGACGAAATTCAAGTGATTGCCAAAAATATCGACGCAGATGTTGATTTTCTCGCGTGGGAACTGCGTCCCGCCGCGCTCGACGATTTGGGCTTGGTCGCCGCAATCGAAAATTACGTGCGCGAATGGTCGCATCATTCGGGCGTGACATTGGAGTTTCACGCTTCCGGTTTAAAGAAAGCGCGGCTCGTGTCGGAAGTCGAAACCAATTTTTATCGCATCACGCAGGAAGCTCTCAACAACACGCACAAACACGCGAAAGCCAAGCACGTTGACGTTCTGCTCGAAAAACGCGACGGCTCGGTCATCTTGATAATCGAAGACGACGGCAAAGGTTTCAACGTGAAGGATAAGAAAAACCGCAGCAAAGGACTCGGTTTAGTCGGAATGCAGGAACGCGCCGCGCTCGTCGGCGGAACGCTCGAAATCGAAAGCGCGCCCGGACAAGGCACGACGATTTTCGCCCGCGTGCCGGCAACATTCGTCAAAAAGGAAAAATAGTCAGCGCCGCCTGCGGGCGGTTGAAGATTATCGGTTTTGCCCTAAAATACAATCTTAAAATTGAAAGTTAAACCGCTCGACGAAAGCGTTGCTGACAGAGGTGAAAAAATATGAGTGAAATCCGCGTTCTCATTGCCGAAGACCACGAAACCGTGCGCGAAGGTTTGCGATTGATAGTTGACGGGCAGGACGATATGCAAGTCTGCGGCGAAGCGGGCAACGGGCGCGAAGCTATTAGTCTGGCGCAGAAACTTAACCCTGATGTGTTGCTGATGGACATTTCGATGCCCGAATTAAACGGTCTGAAAGCGGCGGCAAAACTCAAAAGAATCGCGCCCGAAATAAAAATTCTGACTCTGACGCGCCACACCGACGAGGCGTATTTGCAGGAACTTCTGCAAGCCGGAGTTTCCGGCTACGTCTTGAAACAGAGCGCGGCGAGCGAGCTGCTCCGCGCAATTCGCGCTGTCGCCTGCGGCGGGAATTATCTCGACCCGGCAATTACCGGAAAAGTTTTCGGCAACTACGTCGGCAAAAGCAGCAGACAGCGCGGCGAAACACGCGGCACGCAGTTAACCGAACGCGAAGCTGAAACTCTACGCCAAATCGCGCTCGGCTACAGCAACAAGGAAATCGCCGAACGCCTCGACATCTCGGTCAAAACCGTCGAAGCCCACAAAGCCAACGCCCTCAAAAAACTCGATATGACCAGCCGCATCGACATCGTGCGCTACGCGATTCTGCAAGGCTGGATGCGGGAAAACTAAGTAACTGATAGCTGATAGCTGATAGTGTAAAACCAATTCTTCAACTATCAGTTATCCACTATCAGTTATCAGTTATCTTAGGGATTCTCCCTAGTAATCGTTCGCCTCTTCCCTATATTCTCAATCTTTCCTTCGTGAGATAAATAATACATCCGAAAAATAGGTCAGGAATTTCTGCAAGGATTTTTCGACTCAAATCAAAGCCCGTCGAGAAAATTGGAATTGCAAGGGGGCGGATATTTTCGACGGCGAACGAGCAAGGGGCAGGTAAAGGGTGAGTTCTTGCGAGAACTCACCCTGATTTAAAGTGAATCGAGAGTAGTAATTAATTTTTTCTTCCAGGGATTGAAAACATTTGTTTAACTTGACCAATCGTTATGTGTTTTATAACCGCTTTGGCTTTCTTAAATTATTTTAGAAAAGCAATTTAAGAGTTTTCTAGTCTCGATTCACATTTTTTAATTTTTAAGCGCGGAGTTTTTAATGCTGGCAAGCAGATTACAGGAACAGGCAAAGACTTATCAGATGACCGATTACCCGAACAATCTGAAACCGCTGGTGCTGGTTGTCGAAAACAACGACGACAGTCGACAGATGCTAAAAACTCTGCTGGAAATTTGGGGTTACCGCGTGGCTGAATCGGAAGACGGCGAAGAATCCATCGAAATTGCGGTCGGCGAATGTCCGAATCTTATTTTGATGGACGTATCGCTTTCAAAAATGGACGGTCTGACGACCGTGCGCCGAATGCGTGAAATAGATACTTTGCGGGGAGTGCCGAT
The DNA here is from genome assembly GCA_964235785.1 of uncultured Pyrinomonadaceae bacterium. Lineage (GTDB taxonomy): Bacteria > Acidobacteriota > Blastocatellia > Pyrinomonadales > Pyrinomonadaceae. Next base: position 165,032 of record CAXSBF010000007.1, read on the forward strand.
TGTCTTTATCTCCGGTCACGCGCAGCCGGAATTTCGCACTTTTGCGATGACCGTCGGCGGCGGCGACGATTTTCTGGTCAAGCCGGTCGATTTTAATCAGCTTGAAATCGTTTTGGATAGATTTATCAATAAAAATACAGTCAATATAAATTCTGGAGGAATTACGGTATGAACGCTGCTGGCAACAATATGAATGTCTCCGACAACCTCGCGTCTCAATCTCTGTTCGGTTTGTTTGAACTGGATTCGACGGGAAAAGTTCTCTATTCCAAAGTCGAATCCGACGGCATTTTTGACGACCGGAAAACCGCTTTAGCCGGACTTAATTTTTACGACGAAGTTGCGCCTTTCAAAAACGTGACCGAGTTTCGGCGGCATCTCGACCGATTCGTGGGCGGCGGCGATCCGGTCGAAAAGTTCGATTTTGTCTGTCGCTTCGACGACGGCTTTGAAGAGGTCAAAGTCAGGCTCGTCCGCGTCAGCGAAAGAGATTACGACGGACACGCGAAATTAACGATTGTCGATATTAGAAAAGTTTAATTTTTTGCGCGTTCAAACGTCTCTGAATTTAATTGTCGAGCGATAAAATATAATGATTAATAAAACCGAAACCATAAACGCCTATCCGCGACAGAATACGCAGTTGAAGTTTCCCAAAATCAATGGCGCTCTCGACATTAATGAAGTTGTAAGAAAGCCGTTCGCAAAAAGTTCCCGGCAGCAGACGCTTCTCGAAACTTTCAGTGTCAAAAAATCGTCGTCCAACCGGCTTCTCGCGTCCTTGAATGCCAACGATTTTTCGCGGCTTCAACCGCATTTGGAACCCGTTTCGCTCGCGCTCGGCGAAAGTATCTATCAGCCGCACGACCGCATTCGTTATATTTATTTTCCCGAATCGGCGATTATCTCTAACTTGCAGATGTTGGAAGACGGGAGAACGGTCGAAATAGCGATGACGGGCAGAGAAGGCGTTACGGGTCTTTCGTCCATTTTTAATTCGCAGCCGGCGAGCGATTGGACGGAAGTCAGCGTTGCGGGCGACGCGCTCAGGTTAAACGCTCAAATTCTAAAACAAGAATTTTATTGTTACGGAACGCTTCAAACTTCTCTGTTCAATTATCTCAGTTCGTATATCGAACAAATCTCGCAGAGAGTAATTTGCAACAATTACCATTTGATAGAAAAACGTTTTTGCAGTTGGCTGTCGATGCTTCAAAATCGTCACAGCAAAAATAAATTCTTTTTAACGCACGAGCAGATAGCCCGCTATCTCGGCGTTCAGCGTCCGCTAATTTCCAATCTCGCACGAAAATTGCGCGAAAGAAAAATAATCGATTACCGGCGCGGGCGAATCACTATTCTGGATTACAAGGGATTAGAAAATTTAACCTGCTCGTGCTTTCATTCGATTTAAGAGATTGTTACTTAAGGTTAGGTCAGGACGAGCAAAAATATGAAACAATAGCCGCAAAAAGGCGCAAGATTCGCAAAAAGGAACAATAGAAAAATCCTTTTTGTAATTTTTGCGCCTTTTTGCGGCTATTATTCTTTAGTCCATTATTGCGCTGAAGTATCTTTCAAAGCACTGCGGACGGCTTCGATAGTTTTATCGAAATCTCGTTTAGTGTGCGCGGCTGACACGAAACACGCTTCAAACTGCGACGGCGGAAGATAAATTCCGTTTTCGAGCATTCGATTAAAATACGCCGCAAAAAGTTTTGTGTCGGAAGTTTTTGCCGAATCAAAATCAATGACTTTTTCATCTGTGAAAAACAGCGTAAACATCGAGCCGCAACTATTAAAAGTGTAATTCAGATTCAATTCTTTAAGAACGTTTTTGATTCCCTCGTATAAATAATCACCGCTTTCAGCCAAATCCGTATAAAAATCTTCGTCTTCGTCAATCGCTTTTAATGTTTCGAGTCCGGCGGTCATTGCCAGCGGGTTTCCCGAAAGAGTTCCGGCTTGATAAACCGCGCCGCTCGGCGCAATCATCTCCATAATATCTCGTCTTCCGCCGTAAGCTCCGACGGGAAGACCGCCGCCGATGATTTTCCCGAACGTCGTTAAATCGGGTTTGATATTGTAAATCTCTTGGGCGCCGCCTTTCGACAGACGAAATCCGGTCATCACTTCATCAAAAATCAAAAGAATTTTTTCCGTCGTGCAGATTTCACGCAAAGAATTCAGAAATTTCTTATCAGCCATAACGCAGCCCATATTTCCCGCCACAGGCTCGATAAAAACCGCCGCAATTTCGCCTGCGTTTTGCTCGACCAAATCCTGAACGGATTTTATATCGTTAAATTTAGCGTTTAGCGTATCTTTCGCAGTTGATTTTGTTACGCCCGGACTGTCGGGCAGACCGAGCGTCGCCACGCCCGAACCGGCTTTGCTTAAAAACGAATCTCCGTGCCCGTGATAACAGCCTTCAAATTTAATGATTTTTTCGCGCTCCGTGAACGCACGCGCCAAGCGCATCGCGCTCATCGTCGCTTCCGTGCCGGAATTGACCATTCGCACAATTTCGATTGACGGCACAAATTTTTTAATAAGTTTGGCAAGCTGAATTTCCCTGATGTTGCTCGCGCCGAAACTCGTGCCGTTTTGCGCGGTTCTCTGAACGGCTTTAATGACATCGGCTTGCGCGTGTCCGAGAATCATCGGACCCCAGGAACCGACATAATCGACAAACTCGTTGCCGTCGACGTCCGTAATGCGTGAGCCTTTGGCTTTTGCGATATAAAGCGGGTCGCGCCCGACCGATTTAAATGCGCGGACAGGCGAATTTACGCCGCCCGGAAGATGTTTTTGCGCTTCGGCAAATAATTTACTGCTTTTTGTAGTGTCCATTTTAATTTATTTACAGGGACAACAGGATTAACAGGATAAATACAATTTTTTTTATCCTGTTAATCCTGTTATCCCTGTAAATTTCTTATTATCCTTTTTTATTTCTTTGTTAAATTAATTTACTCGCTTCTTTGGCGAAATATGTAATTATCACATCCGCGCCGGCGCGTTTTATCGAAGTCAAAACTTCGAGCATCACTTTTTCGCCGTCAATCCAGCCCTTTTCCGCCGCCGCTTTTATCATCGAATACTCGCCGCTGACGTTGTAAGCAGCGATTGGCAAATTAAAATTATCCTTTGCGCGGCGAATCAAATCCAAATACGAAAGCGCGGGTTTGACCATCACAATGTCCGCCCCTTCCTGAATATCGAGCGCGATTTCGCGCATCGCTTCGTCTGAATTTCCAAAATCCATCTGATAAGATTTGCGGTCGCCGAACTTCGGCGCGGATTCCGCCGCTTCACGAAACGGACCGTAAAACGCCGACGAAAATTTCGCTGAGTAAGCCATAACCGGCGTTTCCTGAAATCCGTTTTCGTCCAATTTTCGTCGAATCGCCGCGACTCGTCCGTCCATCATATCGCTCGGCGCGATAATATCAGCGCCGTTTTCGGCGTGCGTCAGAGCCTGTTTTGCCAACAGTTCGAGCGATTTGTCGTTGGCGACATATTCGTTTTCAACCACGCCGCAATGCCCGTGCGAGGTGTATTCACATAAACAAACGTCCGTCACGACGAGCATTTCGGGAAAATTCTTTTTAATCTCGCGCGTCGCTTTTTGAACGATTCCGTCCGCCGCATAACCGCTCGAACCGGCTTCATCCTTGAAATCTGGAATGCCGAAAAGCAAAACAGATTTGATGCCGAGATTTAATAACTCTTCGCATTCGCGCAAAATGTTATCAACCGAAAGCTGAAAAATATCGGGCATCGAGCCGATTTCCTTCTTAAAATTCTCGCCTTCGACAACAAACAAAGGATAAATAAAATCGTTTTTCGTTAAAACAGTTTCGCGGAACATATCGCGCAACGCGGAAGTTTTTCGCAAACGACGCAGACGCGAAACGGGAAAATTCGGATAATTAAAATTGCTCATTGGTAAAACTTAAATACAATTTAACCACAGATTTGCACAGATAGACACAGATGGGAAAATGATTTTTATTTCAGATTTTTTATATCTGTTTTTGATTTATCAGTGTGAATCTGTGTGTATCTGTGGTTAAATTTCCTTCAAATAATCTAAAACTTCTTCGCTCGCGGTAACACTGCTTTTAATACAATCGCTGACCGAGATTCCACGATAAAAATTGCTGCAAAAGAAAAAACCCGGATTGTTTTTTTTGAAATTTTCAATCGAATCTACAATCTTCTCATAACCGAGATTATATTGCGGAATCGCTCGCGTCCAGCGTCTGATTTTTTGAAAAACGGAAGCGCCTTTCAAACCCAAAATCGCGTCGAGTTCTGCCCGCGCCATTTCAAACAAGTCTTCATCCGATTGGTCGCAAAGCTCCGCGTTTCTCGCGCCGCCGATGAACGTCGTCAAAAGATGAACATTTTTCGGGGCGCGATTTTCAAATATCGTCGAACTCCAAAGACTGCCGAGAATTCGTCCGCGCTCGACTTTCGGAACTAAAAAACCGAAACCGTCCAAATCAAAATCTATATCTTCCTTTCTAAAAGCCGAAACAATCACGGCGAGCGGCGGATGATAAATCTCGCACAACGCCCGAGAAAGTTCGCCGTCTAAGTTCTCAATCAATTCGGCGGCAGCAAACGAAGCGGTTGAAATCACAACCGCATCGAAACTTTCGCGGTTTATTTTCGCGTCAGTTGTTTGTATTTTTAAATTGCCGATTCCATTTTTATCAATCTGCAAAACTTTCGTTCCCGTTTCGATTTCATCGCGCAGCTTTTCAGCTAATTTATCAGTCAAACTCTGCATTCCGTTTTTGAACGAAACGGTGCGTGAAATTCCTTTCGGCACAAATTTTCCCGGCTTTTCTTTTTTGCCGAAAACCGACGCTTTTAGAATGCTGCCGTAATCTGCTTCCATTTGAAAAAGGCTCGGAAAAGCGGATTTGACGCTCAACTTTTCAGGATTTCCCGCGAAAATTCCCGACACGAACGGGTCAACCGCGTAATCCAAAACTTCCTGTCCGAACCGCCGCCGGAAAAATTCAGCGACCGATTCACCTTCGGTCGAATTTCCTTTGACGAAAGGCTCGCGCAAGAGTTTCAGTTTTGCGCCGGTTGAAAAAATACTCGTTCCAAAGATTTGGACGATTTTCAAAGGCAAAGGTCGCAGCTTTCCGTCTTTCAAAATATATCTTTTTTTTGCCGTTTGGTTCGCCGGAGCGACTTCATTAAGCAAATCGAGTTCGGCGACGAGTTCAAACAAATGCGCGGAGGCAAGCGTCGAATTCGGTCCCCATTCAATCAAGAAATCGCCGTCCCGTTCGGTTTGAATATTCCCGCCGCAAACCGCGTTTCGTTCGACCAGCAAAACGTCAACACCTTTTTTCTTGAGGCGATAAGCGACGCAAAGCCCCGAAATTCCGCCGCCGATGACGCAAACTTTTTTCACAAATTTTAATTGGTTGCCGAAACGGCTTTCACCGTCAAACTTTCTACTTTGTTAAAAACCAATTGCGCCAGCGCGTCAATAAATTTCTCGGAATAATTCAAGCCTTCGGTAACTTCAAACTGCTCGACGCCCGCTTTGGTTGCGAGATGTTTGAATTCGATGCCGACTTCAAACAGCGTTTCGAGATGGTCTGAGGCAAAGGCAATCGGCACGACGAGCATTTTTTTGACGCCTTGTTTCGCCAAATCTTCAATCGTCGTCGGCGTCGAAGGCGTCAGCCATTTTTGCGGTCCGACTTTCGATTGAAAACACAGGTGATGTTTTTGCGTAAAACCGCCCTGCTTCATCACCGCCGTTACCGTTTCGCAGATATGACCGGAATACGGGTCGCCTTCGCGGACGAGTTTCATCGGCGTTCCGTGCGCCGAAAAAAGTATGTGAACGTCGGCTCGCTCGTCGGCAGAAAATTTTTCCAAGCCTTGATTTATTCGCTCGATAAAAGCGTCGATATACGGCGGAAAATCGTGATAAGATTCAATCAAACTCCATTCGATTTTTGGTGCATTGGGACGCAGAGCGATTTGTTTTTTCCATTCCTTAACGCTCGATTCGGTCGTCGCTTTGGAAAATTGCGGGTAAAGCGGAAGCAGAATTACTTTTGTAATGCCGTCTTTTTCGAGCGCGTTTAAAACTTCTTCGGTGAACGGATGCCAATAGCGCATCGCCGCATAAACTTTAGCAGGAATCTTTTCGTTTAATCTTTCTTCTAAAAGTTTCGCTTGTCCGAGCGTAAAATCTTTGAGCGGCGATTTGCCGCCGATTTGTTTATACTGCTCCTGAATTTTCGGGTGACGTTTGGATGAAATGAGTTTTGCCAAACCTTTGCGAAACAAAAAGCTTCCGGGAAAATTGATAATGTCCGGGTCAACGAACAGATTATAAAGAAACGGCTCGACCGCTTCGAGCGAATCGGGTCCGCCCAGGTTTAACAAAACTACGCCGATTTTTTCTTGCATTGTAATAATCTTAAATTATTTACAGGGATAACAGGATAAACAGGGATATAAAATCTTTTTTCAGAAAGCTGATTTATCCTTGTCTATCCTATTATCCCTGTAAATTTCTTCCTAAACTGTTTTCGAGAAAACAGGTTTTTCCTTCATCATTTTATCGAGATAAGCGTCGAAACACATCGCCACATTTCTGATAATCAAAATTCCCGAACCGACGATTTTGATTTTATGCGCGTTGTTTTCAAGCAATCCATCGCGCAAAAATACGTCTAATTTTTTCGTGTCTTCGGCAAAATAATCTTCAAAATCGATGCCGAATTTCGCTTCGATGTCGCGCTTGTCAATTTCCAGATGGCACATCAACTGCATAATCGTTTCTTTGCGAATGTGGTCGTCAAAAGTCATTCGATAACCGACGTTGGTCGCGGCTTCGCGGCTTTCAATTCGTTTGTAATAATCTTTCAGGTTTTTCAAGTTCTGCGCGTAGATATTTTGAAATTGACTGATTGCCGAAAGTCCGAAAGCATAAACGTCGCAACCGGCTTTTGTCGAATAACCTTGAAAATTACGATACAAGGTATTGTTTTTTTGCGCGATTGCCAATTCGTCGTCGGGTTTTGCGAAATGGTCGAGACCGATGTATTCGTAACCGGCGCTCATCAGTTTTTCAATCGTCATTTTGAAGATATTAAGTCGCTCATCAGGTGACGGCAATGCTTCGGACGGAATGACGTTTTGATGTTTTTTGAGCCATGGAACGTGCGCGTAATTAAAAACGGCAATGCGATTTGGCGAAATGTCGATGATTTTTTCAACTGTTTCAGCGAATGAATTTAAGGTTTGAAACGGCAGACCGTAAATCAAATCGAGATTGACGCTTTTAAATCCGAGTTCACGCGCCCACGTGACGGTTTGTCTGGTGATTTCCTCGCTCTGGACGCGGTTAATCGCTTCCTGAACCCGCAAATTAAAATCCTGCACGCCGAGGCTGGTTCGGTTAAAACCAATTTCGGAAAATGCCTGCATATGTTCAAAAGTCAGACCGCGCGGGTCAATCTCGACGCTTGCTTCCGTGTCTTCACTAAAATTAAACCGGCTTTTGATGAAATTTCCGATGTCGCGTATTTCTTCGGGAAAAAGATATGAAGGCGTTCCGCCGCCGAAGTGCATTTGCGACACTTTGCGATTTTTTGAAATAAACGGAGTGATTAAATCAATGTCTTTTTTGAGATATTCGTTGTATTCACGAATAAGGCGACGGTCGCGCGAAACCATCATATTGCAGCCGCAGAAGTAACAAAGCGATTCGCAAAAAGGGAAGTGAAAATAAAGCGAAAGGTCGCTATTGTTTGAATCGGAGTTGGTGTCGATTATTTCGTTTCTAAAATCTTCCGCCGTAAATTCAGGCGAAAAAAGCGGCGCCGTCGGATACGAGGTATAGCGCGGTCCCGGCTGATTGAATTTTTTCAAAACATCAATATCAATTTCTTTGAAATTACTCATGGTTTTACTGCTTTTAATTGTGATATTTGATGCTCGATTCTTTGACGCAGTTGACAAAATACTTGGCGTTTTCGACCGGCGTTTTCGGTAAAATTCCATGCCCGAGATTAAAAATATGTCCCGCGCCGCGTCCGAATTTAGACAAAACCTTTTCGGTTTCCGCTTTGATTTTTTCCTGCGGCGCAAACAAAACGCACGGGTCGAGATTTCCCTGAATCGCCTTTGTTTCGCCGACTGAAGCGCGAACCTCGCCAATATCTCGCGTCCAATCGACGCCCAAAACATCGCATTTCAAATCAGCTAACTTTTCCAGCGCGTCCACGCCTTTAGCAAAAACAATCACCGGCGCGCCATTTGTTTCGAGACGCTCGCAAATATACCTGATGTATCGAAGCGAAAATTCTTCAAAATCCCAGGGCGATAAAATCCCCGCCCAGGTGTCGAAAATCTGCACCGCGTCGCAGCCCGCGCGAATTTTCGCGTTCAAATAATCAACGACCGAATCGGCTAAAATCCGCAAAAGTTTATGCGCGGCTTCGGGTTCATTGTAAATAAAACTTTTAACTACATCGAAACTTTTCGAGCCTTTGCCCTCGACCATATAACAGGCAAGCGTCCATGGCGCGCCGGAAAAACCGATTAGAGGAACGCGACCCGCGAGTTTTTCCTTTGTCAATTTTATCGCTTCCATCACATATGAAAGTCTTTCCGTTACGCCTTCGATTTCGAGCGAATTTATCTGTTCCGCGCTTCTAATCGGGTTGTCAAAAATCGGACCTTTCGACTCGATGACTTCAAGCCGCATTCCCATCGCTTCGGGAATCACCAGAATATCGGAAAACAAAATCGCCGCGTCAACGCCAATAATATCGATTGGCTGGACGGTAACTTCGCTGGCGAGTTCCGGCGTTTTGCACAAGCCGAGAAAATCGGTTTTCTCACGAATCGCGCGGTATTCCGGCAAATAACGTCCCGCTTGCCGCATAATCCAAACGGGCGTGCGCTCTGTTTCCTGACGTTTGCAGGCTCTGATAAAAATAGAATCTTTACTCAATATTTTTTATATAATCAATCAATTCAAAAGCAAAATCTTCGGCGTTAGCTTTTGAAGAAACAAACTCAATCTTCAAATTATTTTCGGCGGCTTTTTTGGCGGTCGTCGTGCCGATTGCCGCGATTTTAATACCGCCGAGTGAAAATTTGCCGAATGTTTTTACAAAATTTTCAACTCCCGACGGGCTGAAAAAGCAAATCCAATCAATTTCATTTTTTGAAAGTCTGTCACCAATTTCATTTTTCAAAGTCTGGTCAATTGTGTTTTCGATTGTTCGATAAACAACGATTTCATCAACAATTGCTTGGTCTTTCAAAAGCTCGGGAACGGTTCGCAAACTTTTGTCGCCTTTGAAAAAAAGAATTTTTTTACCGGCAAACTCGCCTTCATTAAAAGAATTTATAAATTCTTCAGCGGTATTCGCCTCTCTGCGAAAAACGATTTCAAAATTCGTATTTTCAAATAATAGTTTCGTTCGGTTTCCCAAGACATAAACTTTCCCGCGAAAACCTGTCTCTTTATTTCCAAAACTTTGCAGAAAAACTTCCGCCGCCTTCGGACTTGTAAAAAACAAACCGTTGTAATTTTCCAAAAGGTCAATTTTCCCTGACAATTCGCTGAAATCTTTAACCGGCAAAATCAGAATCGCCGGAAAATTAATGACTTCAAAACCGTTTTTCGTCAGCGATGAACTAAACTTATCGAATTCTCGAACGACTAAAACAAGCGGCTTTTTCAAATCACTGCTTCCTTTGTGTTTTCGACTGTTTCTCTGGTCATTTCCAGCAATCGGTTCGCGCCCTTTTCGATTAAATTTTGCGCCAGACGTTTTCCCAAATCAGCCGCGTTCTCTTTGTCGCCTGAAATCGAACCGCGCAAGTTTATGCTTCCGTCCAAATTTCCCGCCATTCCTTCGAGATGAATTTTATTGTTTTCAAGTCGAGCATTTGCGCCAATCGGAACTTGACAGCCGCCTTCGAGTGTTCGCAAAAAACTTCTTTCCGCCGCGACGCAAAAACTCGTATTTTCGTCGGTCAATTTTTGCAGCATTTTTTTTAATTCTGCGTCCTCGTCTCGAGTTTCAATTGCCATCGCGCCCTGACCGACTGCCGGAATCATAATTTCCGATGGAATAATTTGTTTGATATACGAATCGAGATTAAGGCGATGAACGCCCGCAAACGCAAGAATCATCGCGTCCAAATCCGATTCTTCAAATTTTTTGATGCGGGTCGGGACATTTCCTCTAATTTCAAAAATCTCTAAATCCGGTCGATAATGAAGCAGTTGGCTTTTGCGCCGCAAACTTCCCGTCGCAACTTTTGCGTTTTCGGGCAAATCGTCAATCGAAGCGAATCTTTTGGAAATCAAACAATCGTTCGGCAATTCTCGCGCCGTAACCGCGCCAATCGTCAAACCCGCAGGCTGAACGGTTTGCAAATCTTTCAGGCTGTGAACCGCCAAATCAATTTCCCGGTCGAGCAGCGCGGTTTCTATTTGTCTGGTAAATAAACCTTTATCGCCGATTTTCGCCAGCGCGACATCGAGCAGTTTATCGCCCGTCGTTTTGATGATTTTTACTTCGAGTCTTATTTCGGGAAAAAATTCTTCGAGTTTTTCCTTGACGAAATGGGTTTGCCACAAGGCGAGTTCACTGCCGCGCGAGCCGATAATCAATTTGCCTTCACGCATCTAAAACCTCGAATGCCGCCGTCTTCATCGTTTGGAGTTTTTGCACTAATTGAATGTGATTTTGCAAATCGTCTTCGACGTTGCCGCCCGATTGAATCGCCATTTTGTGCAGCTCGGAAACATTTTCGACGAGAAATGTCTTGATTTTCAAGATTTCATTGACCGTCGCGCGGTCGGGCTTGGAATATGTTTTCTGGAAAACGGGCATCAGCGGCAGCGAATAATACCAGGTCAGAAAATCGCCCATTTCCTTCATAATAATTTTTTTGACGCGCGGCAAATCCTTCGTTCTGCGCCGGAAATTGCGGTCGACAATCTGATGCAGATCATCGATATTTCGCAAAATTACATTCTCACATTCCGAAACCGAAGGATTTATATCGCGCGGCATCGCAATATCGAGTAAAAGAATTTTGTTTTGCTGCGCGGCGAAATCCTCGCGGTCAAGAATATGATCGGCGGAACTTGTGGAGCTGATAATAATATCCGTCTCATTCAGACGGTTTTTAAATTGTGCAAAGTCAACGATTTCACTGTCAAAGCGATAGTTTTTGTAAAGATTCGTTAAAAGCTCTTCGGCGTTTGCGCGGGTGCGATTGGTAATAAAAATTTTTCCGACCTGTTTTTTTATCAAACATTCGGCGGTCAATTTCGCGGTTTCGCCCGCGCCGACGATTAAAACCGATTTATCTTTGAGCGAGCCGAAAATTTCCTGCGCGAGTTCGACCGCCGCCAGACTTATCGAAACCGCGCCCTTGTGAATCGAAGTTTCTGTATAAGCTTTTTTGCCGACTTTGAATGCGCGTTGTGAAAGTTGATTCAGGATTTTACCGGTCGCGGCATTTTCTTTGGCGAGGAAATAAGCGTTTCTCAATTGCTGCAAAATCTGCATATCGCCGATAATTTTGGAGTCGATGCTGGTTGCGACCTTGAAAAGCTGCTGACACGCGGCGCAGGAAATAAGCGAAAAAAAATGTTCCTTTTTTACAACGTCCGCCGCATTTTTGAAATCGGTGATGATATTTTTATAGAAATCCAAATCAATTTCAGCGGACGCGCGGACGCCGTAAATTTCCGTCCGGTTGCAGGTCGACAAAATCACGCACTCGGACAAAGTTTCCTTAAACTTTGCAAGAAGCGAGGGAATTTCCTCTTCGCGGACGTATAATTTTTCTCTGACCTCAATCGGCGCTGTTTTGTGATTGACTCCAAAGGCAAACAGCATCTGTTGGTCGGCGATTTCTCTCAACTTAATTTCCAAAACCTCTTGTAAAATAGTTTTACGCGCAAATGATAAAAAGAATCTCTAATTATGCACTATTTAATTATATAGAAAAAGTTCGGGCGATGAAGAACGGACTTGATAAATATAACGAAGATGTTTGATAAGCGGATTTAATAATTTCAAAAAAAGATTATTTATTGCCTTTTTTACTTCCCCAAAAATCGCCGAAGCCGGATTGATTGAAAATTGACAAAAATAAAGGCGGCGCAAATTACAACGCCGCCTTTATCCTATAAAAACTAAATCTTAGTTTTTAGCCGTGTTTGCTTTTACAGCACGCGCCTCCGTTGCAGCAGCTTTCGCCGGTTGCGACAGTTGCGTTTTTCATATCGACGCTTGCCGTTTTCGATTCTTTATCCTTCATCGGACAAGAATCATCGCAGCAAGAACAGCAATCTGCCGAAACATTTTCACCCGACTTTTTCATCGGACAAGAATCGCCTTTACAGCAGCAATCGTCTTTGTCGCAGCACGAAGTTTTCGTTTGACCGTCGGCGGCTTGCGCGTTCATACCTTTCATAGCGCACGAATCAGCCGACGTTTTACTCGAACCGTTTGATTGATTGAAAGCAAAAACCGCGACCGTTAATGCTAAAATAAACATTGCGGAGATTGCTAACAGAATTTTTTTCTTCATTTTTGTTTCCTCTAGATTTAAAAATTAAGCCTCAAGTTTTATCAAACTTCGATGAGTTTGACGTGAAAAAGTTCGAGCTTTCTTTTTAAATTCTGAAAACACAATTTATTAAATGCGTATTTTCTCGATTGACCAAAACCGAGTGAAAATCCTTCGTTACAGGAAATTGGCGATTTACAACTGAAAATACAGGCTGAAAAACTTTGACAATTGTTTGAGCCGTTTCGGTTTTCCGTATCTTTTCAATTTTTCTCGCTTTGTCAAAAACGAGCGGCAAAATTCTGCAACATTCGAGCGTTTGTCGTTCCCGCTCAATCGAAGCAAAATCAGAAATAGTTTTCGCGTTTGACTGCTTTGAACAATGATGCGTTTTCGCAAGCGGGCAGCCTTCAGCCGTCGAAGCCTGCGCTTTCGGCATTCCGCAGCAAAATAAAAACACAACGCCGCTCAACCAAATTATCAGCGAGCCTGAAATTATTTGTTTTATATTTCGTTGTGAAAATTTCGCGTTCATTGCTTTAGAAGAATACACCGGAAACGCGCAGTTTGTCTAATTTTTAGACATTAAAGCGAAAATCCACGACATCGCCGTCCTGCATAATGTATTCTTTGCCTTCGAGCCGCGCCAAGCCTTGTTCGCTGGCGGCTTTGCGCGAGCCGAGACGAACTAAATCTTCGTAACCGACAATTTCGGCGCGAATAAAACCGCGCTCGATGTCCGAATGAATTTCGCCTGCCGCCTGCGGCGCTTTTGTTCCGATTGGAATTGTCCACGCGCGAACTTCCTTTTCTCCGGCGGTTAAAAAACTCATCAAACCGAGCATTTTGTAAGCCGATTTAATTAGCTTATCGACGCCGCTCGACGTTACGCCCAAATCTGCCAGAAACTCCGTGCGTTCTTCAGGTTCGAGCGCGACGAGTTCGGCTTCGAGTTTGGCGCAAATGATGACGACTTCGGCATTTTCCTGCGCGGCGTGTTGCTTTACGGTTTGAACGTGCGCGTTTTCATCGGGATTTAACAGAGTTTCTTCGTCAACATTCGCCGCGTAAATCGTCGGCTTGGTTGAAAGCAAAAAGAATTGTTTGGCAATCGCCTTTTCTTCCTTTGTTAATTCGACGGCACGCGCCGGACGACCTTCTTCCAAAACAGGATGGATTTTGTCTAAAACTTCAAGCTCGGCTTTGGCGACTTTATCGCCGCTTCTTGCGCCGCGTTGCGCTTTGTCGCGCCTTTTTTCAACCGAAGCTAAATCTGCTAATGCAAGTTCGATTTGAATCGTTTCAATATCACGAATCGGATTGACCGAGCCTTCGACGTGAATGATATTTTCGTCTTCAAAACAACGCACGACTTGAATAACGGCGTCGGTTTCGCGGATATTGGCAAGGAATTGATTGCCCAAACCTTCGCCTTTCGACGCGCCGCGCACGAGTCCCGCAATATCGACAAATTCGACCGTCGCGGGAACGACCTTTTGCGCCTTGTTCATCTTTTCCAAAATCGGAAGACGTTCATCGGGAACAGCGACGACGCCGACATTTGGTTCGATTGTGGCAAACGGATAATTAGCGGCGAGCGCGTCTTCGGCGGCAGTCAACGCATTAAATAAAGTAGATTTTCCGACATTCGGCAGTCCGACAATTCCGGCTTGTAACATAAAATCAATTAAGAATTAAAAATTAAGAATTAAGAATTAAAACGAAACAAGGATTTTAACCTTTTGACGCGATTTTGAGAAATGCGGAAAATGTGGCTTAATTTTGTTGAAGATTCTACCGCTGAAAAACTCGAATGACGCAGGAAGAAATTTTAGAACATTTCAAAAAGACGAACGCGCTGCTCGAAGGACATTTTATTTTGTCGAGCGGTTTGCACAGCCCGAATTATCTGCAATGCGCTTTGGCGCTGCAAAATCCGCAGGACGCGAGCGAGTTTGGACGAGCGATTGCCGAACATTTTACAAATGAAAAAATTGAAACCGTCGCTTCGCCCGCAATCGGCGGTTTGATAATCGGTTTTGCCGTCGCGCAAGCATTAAATGTTCGCTTCATCTGGACGGAACGCGAAAACGGCGGGATGACTTTGCGGCGCGGTTTTTCGGTCAAAGAAAACGAGCGAATTTTGGTTGTCGAAGACGTTATTACAACCGGCGGCTCGACGCGCGAATGTATCGAAGCGCTCGAAACGCGCGGCGCGAAAGTTACTAACGCGGCTTCAATTATTGACCGCTCAAACGGCAAAGCAGATGTCGGCGTCCCGCGAATTGCTTTGGCGAGTTTGGATGTTCCGAGTTACAAAACAGAAGATTGCCCGATGTGCGCGAAAGGCGAAGCAGCAATGAAGCCGGGAAGCAGAACCTTAAAAGGATAAAGGATGAAGGATAAAGGATAAATGGCGGAAGGTGATTTATTGCAGCGAACAAAATCTTATGCTCTGCGAATAATTCGTCTTTACGTCGCGCTTCCGAAAACTACTGAAGCCCAAGTTTTGGGCAAACAAGTTTTGCGTTCGGGAACGTCAATCGGCGCACATTACCGTGAAGGCAATCGCGCAAAATCCGATGCCGACTTTATTAGCAAAATGGAAACCGCTTTGCAGGAACTCGATGAAACCGCTTATTGGTTAGAGCTAATTATTGAAGCGAAAATCTTTGACGAGCAAAAGATTTTGCCTTTGATTCAAGAAACAAAAGAGCTAAACGCAATTTTTACGACAATTGTAAAAAAGGTAAAAATCAATAAACGCTAAACATCAACTTTATCCTTTATCCTTTATCCTTTATCCTTTGAACTGTGAATTTCAAACTTCTAATCCAATACGACGGGACGGATTTTCACGGCTGGCAGGTGCAGGAAAATCAGCGCACCGTGCAGGGCGAACTCGAAAGGACTTTGAGTCTTTTGGAAGACGCCGAAGTTCACGTTAACGGTTCGGGACGCACGGACGCGGGCGTTCACGCCGAAGGGCAAGTCGCCAGCATTCGGCTTAATCGCGCTTTTACGCCCGACAAGCTGCGCGTGGCGATAAACGGTAATTTGTGGCGCGACGTGCGTATTTTAACAATCGAAAATGCGCCGGACGAGTTTCACGCGAGATTTTCCGCCAAACTTAAAACTTATGTCTATCGCGTCGTCAATGCGCCGGTAATGTCTCCGTTCTGGCTGCGTTGGGCGCACCACGAAGCGCGACCGCTCGATGTCGGCAAAATGAACGACGCGGCGCGACTTTTTTTGGGCGAACACGATTGGACGGCGTTTTCGGCGGCGCGTTCGGATGTCGAAAATCGCGTGCGGACAATCAAAGGTTTTACGGTTGAATCGTTTTGGGACGCGCGCGCCAATTCTTCCGTCATCGAATTTCGCATCTCGGCAAACGGTTTTTTGCGTTATATGGTGCGCTCGATTGTCGGCACGATGCTCGAAGTCGGGCGCGGCGAAAAGGATTTTGATACAATTCAGACGGCAATCGTCGGCGGCGACAGAAGTTTAGCTGGAATTACCGCGCCCGCCAACGGTTTGACGCTGCTCAAAGTTGGTTATTGATAAAACAAAAATGCCGCCGCAAAATTTTCAAGAGATAATTTCCACGCCCGTTTCGGCTTACGAAGAAGGCTTGAGATTTTTTATGGGACAAGGAACGCTCAATAAAACTCTTCGGCGCGTTGTGAAAGATTTGGAAAATCACGAAATCAGCTATAACGTTATCGGCGCGGTTGCGCTCAATAATTACGGTTATCGTCGTTTTACCGAAGATATTGATTTGCTTTTAACCGGCGAAGGCTTGGAAACATTTAGAAACGAATTAGTCGGGCGCGGCTATCGTCCGGCGTTTGAAGGCGCGACGAGAAAGTTTAGAACGACACGGGAAAACGTTACGATTGAAATAATTACGGCTGGCGAATTTCCCGGCGACGGCAAACCGAAACCCGTCGAATTTCCGAATCCGGGCGAAAGCCAGACGGAAATCGACGGAATCAAAACCGTCGGTTTAGAAAAACTTATTGAGCTAAAACTCGCATCGGGAATGACCGCGCCGCATCGTCTTAAGGATTTGGCGGACGTTCAGGAGCTTGTAAAAATAAAAAATTTAACTGCGGATTTTGCTGAAAAACTTAATTATTTCGTGCGCGAAAAATTTCTCGAATTGCAAACAGCCGTTGCCGAATCCGAAAAATAAAAATGTCGATTTATCACATTGTTTTGCCCGAAATTTGGGAAAAATTTAAAGACGAAAAGTTTTACGAAGCCGACAGCTTAAAAGTGGAAGGCTTTATCCATTGCAGCTTTGCCGGACAACTCGAAACGGTTTTGCGTCGCTATTACAAGGACGCGGTGGAAGTATTGATTTTAGAAATCGAACCGAAAAAGATAACGTCGAAACTTGTCAATGAGCCTTCGACCGGCGGCGAAATTTATCCGCACATTTACGGCGAAATCAACACTGACGCGATTGTCGGAATTGAAGAAAAGAGTTTGAAACCACAGATAGACACAGATAAACACAGATAAGACGAAAGAATCTGCAAAATCACAAAAAATTAAGCAAAAAACTATCTCTGTTTCCTGCTTTTCATCTGTGTCTATCTGTGTTTATCTGTGGTTAAATTAAAAGTTAAATGCTTGAAAATTTTGCCGAAGTTGTCAAATCAAACTCCGAAGAAGCCGAAATGCTGGCGGCGATAGATTCGGCGCGCCTTCCCGCTCACGTTGCGATTATTATGGACGGCAACGGACGCTGGGCGCGGGCGCGCGGAAGGCAGAGAATTTTCGGGCATCGCGCCGGCGTCGAATCGGTTCGAGCGATTGTCGATACGAGCGCGAGATTGAATTTGAAAGCCGTTACGCTTTACGCTTTTTCGACCGAAAACTGGAAGCGTCCTAAAACCGAAGTGTCAGCTTTGATGCAGATGCTCAAACATTATCTGCGAAGCGAGCTAAAGGAAATTCATCGCCAAAACATCAAATTTCAGACAATCGGCAGAACCGAAGCTCTCGACAAATCGGTGCAAAAGGAAATTGCCGCCGCAACCGAAAAGACTGCTGAAAATAAAGGCACGGTTTTGACGGTCGCGCTCAATTACGGCGGGCGCGCCGAGATTGTCGACGCTTGCCGCGAAGCCGTGAAAAGTTTGTTTGCAAACGGTAAGTCGGTCGAAGAATTAAGCGAAAACGACATCGAACAAAATCTTTATACGCGCGACTTGCCGGAAGTCGATTTGCTGATTCGCACGAGCGGCGAAATGCGGATTTCCAATTTTCTGTTGTGGCAGCTTGCCTACAGCGAAATTTATGTTACCGAAACGCTTTTCCCGGATTTTCGCCGCCGCGAAATTTTCGCCGCGATTTTAGATTTCCAAAAACGCGAACGCCGTTTCGGAGATGTTAAAGCCAAATAGTAACCACAGAAACCGGATAGACACGGACGAGTTTTAACTATCTCTCTGCGTCCCTCGCGTCCTCTGCGGTTAAATCCCTTTTTATGAAAACCAGACTTTTAACCGCGCTCGTCGCGCTTCCCGTTTTGATTTTTTCCATTGTTCTGCCGTATTTCCTGCCGCAATATCCGCAGGCTAATTGGCTGTTTTTAGTCATTGCCGCCGCCGCTCTCGCTGCGGGGATGTTTGAGTTTTTTACTTTGACGAAAAAGCTCGAACTCAAAGCCGACGCTTCAATCGCTTACTTGGGCGCGGCGGCGTTCTTTGTCGCTTTTCTGTTTGACGCGCCGACGAAAGCTCCCGATTTGCTGCTTTTGACGCTCGCCCTTTTTTTAATTCTGACGCTTGCGACGCAGACCTTTCGTTTCCAAAAGGATTTTTCCAAGATGCTAACCGGCGTCGGAGTAACTGTTTTCGGCGTTTTATACGTTGTATTCCTGGGCGGTTTTCTGGTCTCGATGCGCGTCGGTTTTGAAAATTTTCCGGGACTTTCGACCAAACTCCTCGGCTTCTTTTTTCTCGTCGTAATGGGTTCGGATGTCGGCGCGTATTACGTCGGAAAAAGTTTCGGGAAACATAAATTAATGCCGAAAATCTCGCCGAATAAAACCTGGGAAGGTTTCGTCGGCGGAATTTTGCTGGCAATTATATTCGCCGCGCTTTCGACTTTGCTGTTTTTTCAAGAATTGCCATATAAAATTTCAATTCCGCTGGCAATTGTGATGTCGGCAGTCGGCGTGGCGGGGGATTTGGCGGAAAGCGCGATAAAACGCGGCGCGGGCGCAAAAGACGCGGCAAGCATTTTGCCCGGACACGGCGGTTTTTTAGACCGTCTCGACAGTCTGCTTTTCAACGCGCCGCTGCTTTATTATTTTGCGCGATTTTATTTTTAAGAAAGAATAATTAACCACAGATAAACACAGATAGACATAGATAATACAAGAGCAAAAATAAGGCAGAAATAGTTTTGAGTTTTTTATTCTTCGTAAATATCCGGGTTCATCTGTGTTTATCTGTGGTTAATTATTCTTTTGATTTAAGATTTTCCGCAAATGGATTTACCAAACCGAGCCAGACGGGAAGCGCGAGCCACGAAAAAGCGTTACCGTAAGTTCTTTTATTCAATCTTTCGATTTTATCTTCGACTTCATGTTGTAATTCATCGGGCGGCAAATCTTCTTTATTTTCGTAGCAGGCGTGAGAAATACACGGCGCGGGTTTTCCTTCAAAATGGACGAGACAACCGACGCCTTTTTCAAAAAGCGGACACGCGAAAGTTTGCGCGAAGGTATCACCGAAAGTTTTCAAATCATACTTTTCAATTGTTTCGGCGGCGCGTTCATAAACCTCGCGCTGTTTTTCCCGGCTTAAATTTTCTAAAGTTTTGCGAATGGCGAAGGCTTCGAGTTTTGTAATGTGAACATTAACGAAATGCGCGTCGAGACAACACGCTCCTTTTGTCGAGCAAGTTTGGCAATCCCGCGCTTTGTGTTCGTAGTCGGTTTTGATAAAACTTTGATATGTCGTCTTAAGTTTGTGTAACTCTTTTAAGGCTTTTGTTTCTGAAAGCGTTTTCATATCTTTTCGCGTCTCGTGTTAAAATTATACCAAAACAAATCGAAAAAACTCTGGAGAAATTTATGCTGAAAGAAGGCGACGACGCACCTGATTTTACCGCGAAAGACCAAAACGGCGACCGCGTAAAACTTTCCGATTTACGCGGAACAAAAACGGTTTTGTATTTTTATCCGAAAGACGACACGCCCGGCTGCACAAAGCAGGCGTGCGGCTTGCGCGACGGTTTTCGGGCTTTTGAAGAAAAGGGAATAAAAATTTTAGGCGTTTCGACTGACGATGAAAAATCACACCAAAAATTTATTTCAAAATACGATCTACCTTTTACATTATTAGCCGACACCGACCACGCGATTGCCGACGCTTACGACAGTTACGGCGACAAACAATTTATGGGCAAAAATTACCGGGGCGTTTTGCGGAAAACTTTTTTGATTGACGAAGCGGGCAAAATCAAGAAAATTTTCGATAAAGTGAAGGTTGACGAACACGCCGACGAAGTTTTGAAAGCCTTCGGTGAGTAAAAACCCTTTTCAAAATTTCGGTCAAACCTTTGTTTTAACCGCGCAATCTGCTATATTTTGCCCAATTCATTTCAAAACGCAAGGAAAATAAAACAAATTATGAGTTCAACAGCAGATTCAATTGGCGGCTCGAACGGCGACCGCAGATTTTTCGGACACCCGAAAGGTTTATCGACGCTATTTTTTACCGAAATGTGGGAACGTCTCAGCTATTACGGGATGCGGGCGATTCTCGTTTTGTATATGACGGCGGAATTGGCAAAGGGCGGTTTGCAGTTTGATACGAAAAGAGCCGCCGCGATTTACGGACTTTATACGTCGTCAGTTTATTTTCTGCCGCTCATCGGCGGCTGGCTTGCCGACCGCTTTATCGGCGCGAAGCTGGCGACGCTGATTGGCGGCGTGATTATCGCGCTCGGACATTTTATTCTGGCGTTTCCGTCTGAAAATTCTTTTTATGCCGGACTGGTTTGCGTCGCCGTCGGCACGGGTTTTTTGAAGGCGAACATCAGCAAAATGGTCGGCGATCTTTATTCGGCTGAAGACGCCAGGCGCGACGCGGGATTTTCGATTTTTTATATGGGAATCAATATCGGCGCGTTTGCCGCTCCGTTCGTTTGCGGAACTCTGGCGGTTTATAATTGGCATTGGGGATTTGCCGCTGCCGGTGTCGGAATGCTTTTGGGCGTAATTCAATACGTTATCGGTTATAAAAATTTGCGCGGCGTCGGTGAAGCGCCGATAAAATTTGAAGGCGAGCAGACGGCTGCGGGCGCAAGTCCGGCATATTTGATTCAAATGATTGCCTTGATTGCGGCGGCGTTCGGTATCGTATATTTCGTCGGAATGCCGCTGCTGCCAACCGTTGTCATAATCGGACTCGTCGCTGTTCTGCTGACCGGAATGCAGGATAAACTCACCGTTGATGATTGGAAGCGGCTTGCCACTATCGGCGTTTTGTTCATCTTTTCGATGATTTTTTGGATGGGTTTCGAGCAAGCCGGTTCGAGCTTGACGCTTTTTGCCGAGCAGGTTACAAACCGTCAGATAACCGCCAACTGGGAAATTCCAACTGCCTGGCTGCAAGCTGTAAATCCAACTTTTATTATTATCTTCGCCCCTATATTCGGTGCGCTTTGGCTCTATCTCGGCAAACGCCAACCATCCGATTCGATTAAATTTTCTCTCGGTTTGCTTTTCGCCGGACTCGGTTTCGTCGTGCTGGCTTTCGCTTCTTCGCTGTCGAGCGCGGGCAAAGTTTCCCCGTGGTGGCTCGTTCTTGTTTATCTGCTTCATACGTTCGGCGAGCTTTGTTTGAGTCCGGTCGGTTTGAGCGCGATGACGAAACTCGCGCCCGGTAAGATGGTCAGTTTGATGCTCGGCGTTTGGTTTTTGTCAATTTCGATGGGCAGTTATATCGGCGGTTTGGTTGCCGGAGAATTTGAAGCAAAATCGGACGTTCTGGTTGATTTGTTCACCAAAGTCGCGGTCGTTACGCTCATCGGCGCGGTGATTTTGTTTGCCATCTCGCCGCTCGTGAAAAAACTTTATTCAAAACCTGATGAAGTTGTGCCGACCGAACCGGCTTAGTTTAGTGAAAAGTGAAAAGTGAAAAACCAAGAAATTACTTAAGAAAAAATCACTTGGGTATTAACTTTTAGTTTTTCATTTTTCACTTTTAGTTTTTCTCAAAATTTATTTGTTCGCTCGAAGACATTTCCGCACTAATTTTTTGTATCGAATGAACGCGCCAATGCTCATCATCTCTTTCAGGAAAATCATTGCGAAAATGTCCGCCACGCGATTCTTCTCGCCATAACGCGGCTTTGGCAATCAATGTAGCGACGGTTACAAAATTTCTTGACGAAGTTCCCAAATTCGCTTTGGAAATTTGCTCAAACTCTCGAAGCGCGCGTTTTAGCGAATCTCTATCGCGCAAAATTCCGACACGCTCCCACATCAGACGTTTGACGCGCTTTTTGACAGCCGTCGCTATTTCTGAAGATTGGTTTTTGGTTTTTGGTCTTTGGTCTTTAGATTCTAATTTTAAATTTTGAATTTTAAATTTTGAAATGTCTTCCGTCATCGCTTTGCCCGCCCGCGCGCCGAAAACCAAGCCTTCGAGCAGGGAATTAGACGCCAGCCGATTTGCGCCGTGAACGCCCGTGCAGGTAACTTCGCCCGCCGCGTAAAGTCCTGTAACGGTTGTGCGCCCGTGCAAATCCGTGCGAACGCCGCCCATACAATAATGCGAAGCGGGCGAAACGGGCAGCAAGTCTTTGGCGATATTCAAATTATAAAATTTGCACGTTTCATAAATTTTCGGAAAGCGTTCTTTTAAAAAATCTTCGCTCATTGCCTTCATATCAAGGAAGACATTGTGTGTTCCCGTGCGCCGCATTTCGGCGACAATCGAACGCGAAACAATATCGCGCGGCGCGAGTTCCAGTCGTTCGTCGTAGCGCGTCATAAATCTTTCGCCCTGCGCGTTTCGCAAAATTCCGCCTTCGCCGCGCATCGCTTCGGACAAAAGAAAGCGCGGCGCGTTTTCCAGACTTAACGCCGTCGGGTGAAACTGCACGAATTCCATATCCGCCATTTCCGCGCCCGCAAAATACGCCATCGCCATTCCATCACCGGTTGCAACCGAGGGATTTGTCGTGTGCAGAAATAATTGTCCCGCGCCGCCCGTGCAGAGAATCGTCGCTTTGGCAAAAATCTCGCGCGGAGCTTTTAGAATCGGGTCAAGGAAACGAACGCCCGCGCATCTTTCGTCTTGGATAATCAGACTTTCCGTATTGGCAAACGGCATTAAAACGATTGATTTTTCCTGTCTGGCACGGGCAATCAGTGCGCGGACGATTTCCTTGCCGGTCGAATCGCCGTGCGCGTGCAGAATCCGTCGCCGCGAATGCGCCGCTTCTCTGGTGAAAACAAGGCGTCCGCCTTCGCGGTCGAATTCAGTTCCCCAATCGATAAGTTCCTGAATATATTTTGTGCCTTCGACGACGAGAGTTTCGACGGCTTCCGCGTCGCATAAACCCGCGCCCGCAACCAAAGTATCTTCTTCGTGAAGCTCGGCGTTGTCGTCATCGGACAAAACCACTGCCACGCCGCCTTGCGCATATTCGGTGTTTGACTCGCTGGTTTTATCTTTTGTTAAAACGGTTACACGCGCGCCACTTTCGGCAAGGGCGATTGAGGCGCGGAGTCCGGCAATTCCGCTTCCGACGACGACAAAATCTGTTTCGAGCGACATAAAAAAAGATTATCTTTAACCCGCAATTTAGTCCAAACCATAAAACTAGAAAAAGTTTTTGATTGTTTTGCTTGACAACTACGAAAAAGTTCGTATAACATTCATCTACGAAATTTCTCGTAGAAAGAGATATGAAAAAACCAATGCCGATTTACATTTTGCTTTTTATCTTTTTGCCGGTGGCTTGTTCAAACAAGGCAAGCACGCGGAATGATAATTCAACAAGCAATATCATAAATTCAAGACAAGCCGAAACAGATGAAAAGCAGGTAGACAAACTGCAAAAACAAGTTGAGCAGATAGCTTCCGAAGCCAAAGGTCACGTTGGAGTCAAAGCCGTCGTGCTGGAAACCGGAGAATCCGTTTCCTTAAATCCTACCGAGCATTTTCCGATGCAGAGCGTTTATAAACTTCCGATTGCAATGGCGGTCTTACAGCAAACTGACGCAGGAAAAATAACGCTCGAACAAAAGGCGCGCGTTGAAAAAAGCGATTTTGTGCGACAAGGACAGCACAGCCCGATTCGGGACGGAAACCCGAACGGAGTCGAGTTAACGGTGAGTGAGCTTTTACGTTTTTCAATCTCGCAAAGCGACGGCACGGCTTCAGATGTGTTGCTTAAACTTGCGGGCGGAGCGGAAGCGGTCGGTAAGTATCTCGAAGAACTTCAAGTCAACGAAATGATTGTCGCTAACAGCGAGAAAGAAATCGGACGGGATTGGGAAACGCAGTATCGTAATTGGGCTTCGCCGGACGGAGCGATTGACTTGTGTCGCGCACTTCACGAACGGCACGGCGGGCTTTCCGAATCAAGTCAAGCATTATTGCTAAAATTTTTGACCGAATCGACGCCGGGACCGAAAAGGCTGAAAGGACTTCTTCCCGCCGGAACGATTGTCGCGCATAAAACCGGAACATCGGGAACGCAAAAGGGAGTTACGGCAGCAACCAACGATATAGGAATTATAACTCTGCCGAACAAACAACATGTTGCTATAGCGGTATTTGTTTCGGATTCTCCTGCAGACGAAGCGACACGCGAAAAAGTGATTGCCAAAATTGCTAAAGCCGCGTGGGACAAATGGGGCAGTTAGAGTTCAAAAATTTATTATGAAAAAAACAGGCAAACCGACAGCAGCCGAGCTTGAAATTCTCAGTATTCTTTGGGACAGAGAAACCGCCACGGTTAAAGAAGTTCACGAATTTATCAACACGCGAAAGCCGACCGGCTACACAACCGTTTTGAAAACAATGCAAATTATGCGCGATAAAGGTTTCGTCGAGCGCGATGATTCTAACAGAGCGCACGTTTTCAGGGCGGTCGAGGCGCAAACGGAAACGCAGAAAAATCTGGTTGCGGATTTAATCGAAAAAGTGTTTCGCGGCTCGGCGCTTAAACTTGTTCAGCACGTTTTGGAAGCGAAACCGGCAAGCGAGGAAGAGCTTAAAGAAATTCGCAAGATGATAAAAAGAGCTGAAAAGAAAGGAGAAACAAAATGAATTGGGAACTTTTGGCAGATTCAAAGCTAGTCGAAAATCTCGGTTGGACGCTTGTTTCTTCCGTCTGGCAAATCGGTTTGACCTGGCTCGTTTTATTTTTGATTTTGCGAATCTTTAATAACATTTCGGCAAATGCGCGGTATCTTCTCGCGGTTTCAGCGCTCGGTTTTGCCTTCGTTTTACCGCTTGCGTCATTCGTTCGCTTAACAAATAATTCGGCGCAAAATCGTATTTCAGACAAAATTTTTGCTGCGGAAAACTTAGATTCGTTAAAAAATCAAGCGCAGCCGTCAGAAAATTCTCCGATTTCAGTAAATAACAAATTGCAGACTGAAAATTTACGAAGCGAAAATGCTTTTCTTTCGTTTGCAAACCTTCAGAATTACTTCAAAGAAAATTTACAATCCGCGCTGCCGATGTTTGTTTTGCTGTGGATTTTCGGAGTCGGATTCTTTGCCTTTCGGCTCTGCGGCGGCGTCTGGCAGGTTCATAGATATAAGACACAAGGGATTTCACTGCCAAATAATGATTGGCAAAAAACATTTACGTCTTTGCGCGAAAGTCTGCGAATTACGCAAGCCGTCGAACTGCTGCAATCGAGCCGAATCGAAACGCCGATTGTCGTCGGCTGGTTCAAGCCGCTGATTTTAGTTCCGAGCGGCGTTTTTTTGCAGATGAATCCGCGCGAACTCGAATTGATTCTCGCGCACGAACTTATTCACGTCAGACGTTACGACAATCTCTTCAATTTAGCGCAGAGTTTTGTCGAAATTTTATTTTTCTATCACCCGTGCGTGTGGTGGATTTCCGCCGTCATCCGGCACGAACGGGAGTTTGCGTGCGACGATGCGGTAACGGAAACGCTCGAAAACCCGCACATTGGTTATGCCGGCGCGCTGGCAAATTTGGAAGAAATTCGTCGCTTGACGAAGGAAAAAATGCCGCCCGTAGCAGTGGCGGCGTCCGGAGGTAATTTAATGCAGAGAATAAATAGAATTTTAGAAAAAAATACCGAGAGGCAAAAACCCAAACAATCGCTTTGGTCGGCAAGTTTGGCTTTTCTGCTTATCTCGGCAGTTATGTTCGGAGTATTTTGGACCGGTTCGGGCTTCGATGTCAATGCTCAAGGCAAGACGCGGGACAAAAAAATGGCAATCGGATTTGTTGCGATTCCGCCGGGCTACAGAGAAAAAGCGGACAAAAGTTTTGACGAAACGGCGCGTTTATTGATTGAAAAATTAACGGCGCATCGCATTCCGGCAATTGGATTTCTCAACGGTGAAAATGTTATGGAAGGCGGAAAATTGTCCAAAAACCGCGTCGATGTCGTCCGAATGTGGCGCGACGCAGGTTTGGAAGTCGGTATCGGAACTTTCAAGCACATATCGTTTTATAACACGCCGTATGACGAATATATCAATCGGGTAATGATGAACGAAGGCATCGCCAAGCTGATTTTAATGGAGAAAAGTTCGTCGCTCAAGTTTTTCAGTTATCCATATTTGAACACCGGGAAAACTGCGGAAGACCAGACTCGTTTTGAGAACTGGCTGGCGACGCGCGGGCTGCGTCCGGTCAAATATACCTTTGACAATCAGGAATGGATGTATTCATTCGCCTACGACACGGCGCGTGAAAATAATGACGCGGAAATGGAGCAGCAGGTGAAAACGGAATTTCTCGATTATATGACGAAAATGCTTGTCCATTTTGAAGGATATTCGCAGGAAATGTTCAAACGCGACATCGCGCAAACGATGGTTTTAACGCCGAGCCGTCTGGTCGTCGATTCTGCCGACGAGCTTTTCGGAGCGTTTGAAAAACGCGGCTACAAATTTATCTCGATGAGCGAGGCTCAAGCCGACGAAGCATATCAAACCGAAGAAAAGCACGTTGACAGCAATTCGGGGATTTCGTGGTTTGAACGTTGGCAAATGGCGCAAGGCAAAAAACTGCGCGACGAGCCGCGAGTCAGCAAATTGGTTTATAAAACTTGGAACGAGAAGAAAAGCGACAAATAAAGTATTTCGTAATCATAGAAAAAGCCTGTGCAATTTCTTGCACAGGCTTTTCTTCATTTGGCTCTTTCAAAGGTTGGCTTTTCAAAATTTTTGATTGATTTCCAAAAAATAATCAAACTTCCGTCTGTGTCCTTACGGTAAACTTTGAACGCGACCAAAATATCTGCTCGATCAAAACTAATTGCCCGTAAAATATAAGAATGCGCGACAACGGCTGGAACATAGGTTTTGTAAGTTAAACCGTTTGTTTGATAGTTGTTCGCTTTACTCTGCTCAAATCTAACTTCAGGTTCGTTTGTCGGCGGTTTGTAATTGATTAAGAAATTTACTTCGGCAGTTTCCTCGGTTATATCTGCAAGAGATGTTTCACCTAAATCTGTAATGAAACCATAGTCCGCGCCGGCAAAGCCAACTTTTAATTTGTTTTGCTCTAATCCAATTTGCGCGATTTTTTGATAATCATGACTTCCGGTTGTAAAAGAGAAATAAGAACCGCCGCCTTGAGTGATAAATTTGTTCTCGTAGCGTTCGCGTGGAAGTATCCTTACGACATCGAAGCCTTCTTTTTGCGCCTGCCTTAAATCCTTTATAGTTGGCGCAATGACATCATTTTCCAACAACTTAATTTGATTGTTTAGCTCGTCAATTTTCTGTAACTTCTGCTCGCGGGTTAATTCTTGAGCGGCTGCAATGGAAACGAAAAGAAAAATTGAAACGATAACTTTGAAAGAGAAACGCATAAAACCTCCTTAAAAGAAAAAGCGCTTTGATTTGCCAGCATACCGCAAACAAATCAAAGCGCCTGGAAAAATAATTCAAAAACATCTTAATCCTGCGGAATAGTTAGTTCTTGACCGGGACGGATTTTGTCGGCATCATCGAGTTTGTCGCGGTTGGCTTCAAAAATTTTCTGCCAGCTCACGCCGTAATGCGAGCCGATTTTGCTCAAAGTGTCGCCCGATTGAACCGTGTAAGTCTTGCCGCTCGAAGAACCTCCGCCCGAAGAAGCGGCAGAACTCGCTTCCGGCGCGGAAATGTTCATTACCAGGTCGCCCGAACGATAATCCGGGTCGAGTCGTCCGTATTCATCCCAAAGCTGCTGTTTGGCTTCCGCGCTTCCGGCAACGCCGTCGATATTCAAGACGCCGTTTTCTTCGTTGACATTGAGTCCCGAAATGCCGAGTTGGTTCGCCATATCAATCAAAGATTGGTATTTATTCTGTAACATAATTCCTTTTCTCCTTTTTTCTACTATTTTTCAATTACTTGATTATTCACCTTACGTTTTCCGGTTTCTTGGGCTACTTGATTCACTTCAGCCATTTTACCTTTCGGAATAGTTCCGCGAATTGTAACTTCCGTCGTGGTAGCTTCAACCGTCACATCGTTAAAACCCTTACCTTTCAAAGCTGCCTCGACCGCATTTTTGGCTGCGTTGTCCGCCATCGGTGCCGTCATCGAGTTAGCCATCCCATTGGAATTCATCATATTGCCGTTAGCCGTGTTGGTGTTGGCTGCGCCTTTGCAGCCGACCATCAACAAAAACGCCGCTAAACTGAGAATCGTTAAAACCTTAATTTTCATCTGTTTCCTCCTGAAAACTTTCAAAATAATAGTATCTTTATTCGCAAACTGAAAACATAAAGCCGATTTTATCTGCCTTGCGCGTCTTTCGCTAAAAAATTTCCCAAACGTTTTTTGAGAAATTCGCCAGCCGATTCAATTTGGTAAGCTAGTCTAAATCATTTTGCAAAAAAAATCATTCAAATTTAATTAAAAAGACTTCTTCGGCAATTTTTTTTGCGATTTCGTAAGAAGTTAAATCGGGCTTGACGATGAAATGCCAGTCCGCCAGACAATAAAAATTTTGTCTTTCATCGAAGAGATTTTTTGTTTGAACTTTGTTTTCGGCGAGCGGGCGCTCGCGTTTTGAAGATTTGATGTTTCGCCAGCAGTGTTCAAAGCTCGATTCGAGCCAGACGCTCGTGCAGTTTTGCGTTTTTATCAAGCGGCGGTTTTCCGCAATCGTCCACGCGCCGCCGCCGAGCGCGAGAATTCTTGCGGCATTCTCCGCCAAAACTTTTCGCAAAGTCTCCGTTTCGATTTGGCGAAAACGCATTAAGCCGCAACTTTTAATTATTTCGGCAATCGTCTGTTTTTCGCTCGCTTCGATGACCGAATCGAGGTCGATTTTCTGCGTCTGCAAGATAACGGCGAGATGCCGGGCGACGGTTGATTTGCCGACGCCCATAAATCCTGTCAGAACTATTCGCGTTTCATTGTCCATTTTTTAGAATGATGAATTAGGAACGATGAATGATGAATTTAAATATATATCTTTCATTCATCATTCATCGTTCCTAATTCATCACTTTAAAGAGCGTTTGGAAAAATTCGGGAAACGAAACGCCCGCGCATTCCGCGCCGAGGATTTCAGTTTCACCTTCTGCAAAAAGCGCGGCAACCGCAAATGCCATCGCAATCCGGTGGTCGCCGAATGAGTCGATGGCTGCGCCTTTCAGGTTAGACTTTCCGACCCTGAAACCGTCGGCAAATTCTTCAACGTCGGCATTCATCCGCCGCAGGTTTTCGACCACGGATTTTATTCTGTCAGATTCCTTGACGCGCAATTCGGCGGCGTTGCGAATTTCCAAACCGTTCTCGATTTGCGTCCCGAAAATTGCCAAAATCGGGATTTCATCAATTAAATTGCCGATAATTTCACCGTCGATTATATTTGAAGAAATCTTCACCGCAAAATTTTCACGTCCGCGAACTAACAAATCGCCGACTTTTTCATTACAAACATCCCGCAAATTTATGATTTCAATTTCCGCGCCGAATCCGCGTAAACCATCGATAATCGCCGTGCGCGTCCGGTTCAAGCCGACGTTTTCGACAACGATTTCCGAATCTTTCAAACAACTCGCCGCGACAAGAAAAAATGCGGCGGAAGAAATGTCGGAAGGAACGTTTAAATTTTTCGCGGTAAGCCGAGAGTTGCCGTCAACCGAAATTTCTTCGACAAAAGCGTTTTCCGTTTCAATAAAACTCGTTTCAATTTCCGCGCCCAAATAGCGCATCATCAACTCGGTATGATTTCTCGAAGTCGGACTTTTGGTTTTGGACTTCGGACTTCGGACTTTGGTCTCGCCGTCGGCATTCAAACCGGCGAGCAAAATGCACGATTTAACTTGCGCGCTGGCGACGGGCAAATTATACGAAATTGAATGAAGCGGATTTTTACCGTAGATTTTGAGCGGCGCGCAATCGTTTTCCGATTCAACTTTCGCGCCCATTTGCGCTAAAGGCTCGATGATTCTTCGCATCGGGCGTTTCGACAAACTTTCGTCGCCGATTAAAACCGAGTCGAAATTTTGTCCCGCCAAAACGCCCGCCAATAATCTCATCGTCGTTCCGCTGTTGCCGCAGTCGAGCGCATTTTTCGGTTTTGAAAATCCGTTTTTGCCGACGCCTTTGAGGAAAACCGTTGCATTTTCTCTTCTTATTTCGACGCCCAAATTTTGCAGACAGTCGAGCGTCGAGGCGCAATCCGCGCTCGTCGCAAAATTTTCGATGCGCGTTTCGCCCGTCGCCATTGCGGAAAGAATCGCCGCGCGATGCGAGATGGATTTATCGCCGGGCAAGCGAATCGTACCGTTTAGAGAATTTACAGGCTGTATTTTCATAAATTTAAGTGCAGCGACTTTAAATAAATCAAGAAAATCAGCCGCAAAAAAGCGCAAAAAAATCAAAAAAGAGAAATAAATCTACAAGTAAATAGGACAAAGCGACTGTTTTCCAATTTTGAAATAAATTTTGCGCCTTTTGCGCTTTTTGCGGCTAATCTTTTGTATTTATCCTTTTCATCTTTAGGCTTTTCTCTACTTTTATTTCCGAAAAAGCGATGTCATAAATCGCGTAATCCTGCCAATCTTCATAATCGAAATGCCACCATTCATTTCGATTGACGGTAAAATCTTCGGCTTCCATCATTTTTCGCAGCAAATCACGGTTTTTTGTTTGAATCTCGCTCGCTCCTTTATAATCAGGTGAAGCGCGTTCGGTAAATTCGTCAAAATCCGACGGCATATCAATCAGTTTTTTGGTTTTCAAATCATAAATACTCAAATCAACCGCGCAGCCGCGATTGTGGCGGGAACCTGTTTGAGGATTGGCGACGAATTTTCGCTTGTCTTCCGGCGTAACTTCCCAGAATAATTTTGTTACTGACCAGGGTCGATAACCATCGAAAATCATCAAACCGAGTCCAAGTTTTTTGAGTTTTTTATGAACGCGGACGAGCGCTTCGGCAGCAGGCTTTTGCATAAAAGCACGCGCTTCCGTATAGACCGCGCGACCGACGAAATTATCACTTCGGGCGTAGCGAATGTCGAGCTTTATGGTTTTGTCGAGTTTGACGAGTTCAATCAAATCAGCCTCACGTTTGTCTTTTTCCTGCGGCGGCGCCGCGGCTTGCGCCGAAGCAAATGAAGACGAAAACAATATCCAAACAAGCAAAGGGAAAATTGTCAAGAAATGTTTTTTCATCGCGCGAAACAGTGCCTAAATTATTTGAAAACTTTAAGCAAACGGTTTATTTTATGAATAGAATGCCGCAGCAGAAAGAAAAATTCATCGCAAAAATGATAAAGCGTTTCGGCATTGCGGGATTTTTATTCTTTCTTATCAAAGGTTTGCTGTGGCTGATAATTCCCGCGCTCGCCGCATATTTCGCCTGGTAAATTTTTAATTCGTTTTTAATCAAATCACTTCTCGATACGAAATCCTTTTGTAACGTTTTTTCAAAATGTTAGCGCAATTGCCGGTAAAAGTGTATCCTATTTTAATTGTAAAACCCGTGAAATTTTGTAACTAATTCGATGAAACAAAAGCGACGTTTTTCTCTGGTGCTGATTAAGCCTTCGCATTACGACGACGACGGTTACGTTATCCAATGGTTTCGCTCGGCGATTCCGTCGAATTCGCTGGCGTGTCTTTACGGTTTGGCGAAAGAGTGCGCGGCGGAAAATGTTTTGGGCGTAGATGTCGAATTGGAAATCCACGCTTTTGACGAAACAAACTCGCATATTCAACCGAAAAAAATTATTTCCTTAATCGAAAACGCTGACGATGGAATGGTAATGCTCGTCGGCGTCCAGTCGAATCAATTTCCGCGCGCGCTCGACATTGCAAAACCTTTCCGCGATAAAAATATCAAAGCGGCAATCGGCGGTTTTCACGTTTCCGGCACGTTTTCGATGCTCAAAGAGCGTGACGCGCACGTTCAAAAGGCTCTGGATATGGGCGTGTCCTTGTTTGCGGGCGAAGCCGAAGGTCGGCTCGGACAAGTTTTGCGCGATGCCTTCGATAAAAACTTGCAGCCGATTTACAATTTTATGGACGATTTGCCGAATATTGAAGGCGTGGCGACACCGCTTCTTCCGGCGGAAAGAGTTCATCTGACGGCTGGCGCGACGACGAGCTTTGACGCGGGTCGCGGCTGTCCGTTCACCTGTTCGTTCTGCACGATTATCAATGTTCAGGGAAGAAAATCGCGCCGCCGCTCGCCCGAAGACATCGAAAAAATTGTTCGCGTCAACGTCGCGCAAGGTTTGCACTCGTTTTTTATCACCGACGATAATTTTGCCCGCAATACCGATTGGGAAGCGATTTTAGATAAGCTGATTTATCTGCGCGAAGTCGAAAAGTTGAAAATCAGTTTTATCATTCAAGTCGATACGCTTTGTCACAAACTAAAGAATTTTATCGAGAAATCGAAACGCGCCGGAGTCAAACGGGTTTTTATCGGTTTGGAAAATATCAATCCCGACAGTCTTTTGGGCGCGAGTAAACGCCAAAATAAAATCACCGATTATCGCCAGATGCTGCTCGAATGGAAAAAAGCGGGAATCGTAACTTATTGCGGTTATATTCTGGGTTTTCCCGGCGATACGCAGGAATCAATTTTACGCGACATCGAAATTATCAAACGCGAATTGCCGGTTGATCTGCTCGAATTTTTTTATCTCACGCCGCTTCCGGGTTCGCAAGACCACAAAAAACTGCACGAGAGCGGCATTGCGATGGACGCGGATTTGAATAAATACGACCTTAACCACGCCGTGACCGCGCACCCGAAAATGTCACGCGAAAATTGGGAAGAAACTTACCAAAAGGCTTGGAAAACTTATTACACGGATGAACACATCGAAACCGTTTTGCGCCGCGCGATTGCTACGGGAACGAGCGCGGGCAAGACGATGTTTTTTATCACCTGGTTTAACGGATGTATTGATATAGAAAAGATTCACCCGCTCGAAGGCGGCTTTCTGCGCCGCAAGTTTCGCACGAGTCGCCGCTCGAATCTGCCGCTCGAAAATTCTTTGATTTTTTACCCGAAAAATTTTCTCGAAACGCTCTGGAAACAAATTCGCTGGATTTCGCTTTACCTTCGTTTGCGGCTGATTTACCTAAAAGTCAAACGCGACCCGCAGCGCTTTGATTATATGGATTTGGCGTTAGAACCCGTCACGGACGCCGAAACCGAAACGCGCGAATTGTTTCAGTCGGAAGCCGCGCATAATTATCTCGACAAAGTGCGCCGCAACGAAAAACTTAGACGCGGCGAAGTTTCGGCGCAAAGCTCTATTCAATAAATTCTAAAAACGACAATTCTGAATAAGCCGTCAAAGGCGGCGACATATTTGTAGCCCACATCGCCGGATGTGGGACGAGTGCGCCGATAAAATCAAGCTATTGAAAATAGCGGCATAAATTTATGTCGCCGTTTTCAACGGCTGACGAAGAATTTTCTACATTGTTCCCACATCCGGCGATGTGGGCTACAAATATAACGTCGGCTATCGCCGACTCTCAAACGAATTTCTTACTCCGAGCTAACGTTATAAACAATTTACGCAAATTACGTGGACTAAAATATTATAAAAATCCGTGCTAATCGCGTATTTTGTTTTTGCCTCGCCCGATAAATTAACATTCTTTTAATACCGACTTCACAATGTTTTAACCTGCGCTCTTTAATCTCCTAATTTGAAGACTAATCCCAACATTTTATTTTCGCAAAAGTCATAGACGTTGAAACGTTCGGCAAATGATTTTTGGAAGTAATTGTATTTAACAAACAAAGCTTAAAAATTCGCGCTTTCAAAAGGAGAATTTATGAACTTACAATTTTACAAACGATTTAACCACATTTTTTCTTGTGTAATCATCACCGTCGTTTTGGCAATATCGGCAACCGTTTGCGTTGCTCAATCCGACCAGGCGCGGATTGCCGGAACGATAGTCGATGCCAACGGCGCGGTTATCGCCGGCGCTTCCGTAACCGTTAAAAATGAAAAAACGGGCGAGCAAAGAACGGTTACGGCAAATGCCGACGGCACATTTTTAGTCGTCGCGCTCCAACCGACGAATTATACGGTCACGGCAGCGGCGAGCAATTTTGAAAACTTTTCGCAAAAAGGCATCAATTTGCTCGTCGGTCAGGAGACGAATTTGACCGTAACTCTCCAAACGACGGGCGTATCGGCGCAGGTCGATATTGTTTCGGGCGAAGATGTCTCGCTAAACACTTCTTCGGCGAGCCTCAGCGCAAATGTTAATCAGCGCGAAGTCGAAGGTTTGCCGATAAACGGGCGTCAATTATCGCAGCTTTACCTGCAAGCGCCGGGCGCGGTCAATAGCGGCACTGGAACTTTTAGCGACATACGCTTTTCCGGTCGCGCCGTTCAGCAAAACATTATCCGCTACGACGGCGTGGAAGGCTCGGCGATTATCGACGCTTCGCCGGGCAATTTGAACGGCGAAGTTCCGTCACCTTTTCGCCTGCAATCTTCGCTGGAAAACATTCAGGAATTCCGCGTCGATTCGAGCAATTTTCCGGCGGAATACGGCACGGGAACCGGCGGGCAAATCAACGTCGTGACAAAAAGCGGCGGCAATCAGTTTCACGGCTCGGTTTTTGAATATCTGCGTCGCTCCGCGCTCGATGCCAGAAACTTTTTCGACGGCGCGACAAAAAGCAAATTGTCGCTCGACCAATTCGGCGGCTCAATCGGCGGACCGATTATCAAAAATAAATTGTTCTTTTTCGGCTCTTACGAGCAATATCGCGGACGTTTCGGCTTGAACTTCGTCGAAGCCGCGCCGAGCTTGAATCTCGGCGTGCCGGGCGCGATTATTCCCGGTTCGATAACGGCGACGAATCCGAACGGAACGCCGGTCAATCCGTCGATACAACCGTTTATCGCCGCCTTTCGTTCTCCGAACGCGGTCGTTTTGTCAGGCGCATCAGCCGCGAACGGCTTTGACATCGTGCAGCTTCAGGACAACGAAAAAACTGACGAAAAGGCGTTTGCTTTACGACTCGATTACCAAGTCAATCCGCTTAACAAAGTTTATTTCAGGTTTTTCCGCGACCAGGGCAAAGACGTTGCGCCCGAAGGCGTTTCCGGTCGCTTTACAACTATCGAAGCCGTTCCGCAAAACGGAGTTTTCGGAGTTCAGTCGGTTCTCAATAACAGCGGTTCGCTTATCAACGAGTTCAAACTCGGCTACAACGGAGCGAGAACGCGAATTAACGGTTCCGCGCCGACGACGGGCGGTCTGGATTTTTCAAACATTATTTTGAATATTTCGGGCAGCGTGGCGAATACCGGAATTGCCGGACAAGGGCAATCTTCGGGCATCTCGATTCCGGGCGGTTTGGTTCGCGCCAACAGCGCGACCAACGGACGCGGACAGCCTTACACGCCGTATTCGCTCGGTTTTATCGACAGCCTGAGCGTCGTTCGCGGCAACCACAATATGAAGTTCGGCGGCGAGATTCGCCTGATTCGTCTCTACACAGACCGTCTCGGCGGCGCGACTTATACGTTTCCCAATCTTGCCGCTTTTTTGGCAAACACGCCCGCTTCCGTTCAATATCTGGGCGATGTTTCCGCGCCGAGTCCGTTTAATAACGGTTTGACCGGCGAGCGGGAAGCTAAACAAGAGTATTATATTGGCTACGTGCAAGATGAGTGGAAAGCGCGTCCCGGTTTAACTTTAAGCTACGGTTTGCGTTACGAATACTACGCGCCGCTGCGCGAGCGAAACAACGGACAGGTTCTGTTCGACATCAATACAGGACAGCTTCGCCCGTCGAACGAGGCAGCATTCAAATCGTCGAAAAACAATTTCGGACCGCGCGTCGCTTTGACTTATTCGCCGAACGCGAGCGGCGACGGATTTTTTGGCGGCGGCAAATCGGTTTTTCGCGGCGGCGTCGGAATTTATTACGGTCCGGGACAAACCGAAGACCAAATTCAGCCGATTGAAAGCGACCGCGTTTCGTCAACCGTTTCGAGCGGCGCGTTATTGGCGTTTCCGGCAAACATTCCGGCGATTGTCGCTAATTTCGCCGCCAATCCGACAAATCGTCAATACCAGCCGCGCGCTTATTCGAGCAACTATCAAATTCCAGAACGAGTTTATCAATACAGCTTTTCATATCAGCAGCGATTGCCTTACAGTCTCGTTTCAACCGTCGCTTATGTCGGCAGTCAGGGACGCAATTTGTTTTTGCGAAGCGTTGCAAATCAAATTCTGCCCGGTCAAACAACCATTCTGAACGGCGCGAATCTGCCGATTGGTGTCGGCGTCATCAATCGCACGAACGCCGCCGGACAAGTCGTCGGCGTTAACACGGTTCGGCAATTCGATATTCTCTCCGGCGCGACGCAAAATCGCCCGTTTGCCGAAGTCGATTACAAAACCAGCGGCGGCGACGATTCTTATAACGCTCTGCAATTATCTTTAGCCAGAAGTTTGAGCAGCGGTTTGACGATGAACGTGCAATATACTTTTGCGAAAAGCGAAGGCTTGACCGCCGGCTCGAACGAAGCCAGAACTTCGGCGCAGCTCGATAATTTTGAAGCCGACCGCGGGCGCAATAATTTCGACGTGCGGCACACATTCAATTTGAGCGCGTTATACGAACTGCCAATTGGCGACGACAAACGTTACGATTTCGGCAAAGTCGGGAACTTACTTCTCGGCGGCTGGCAAGTCGGCGGCATCGTCAACGCCAGAAGCGGCGTTCCGGTCGAAGTTCTGATTGTCCGTCCCGATGTGGTCGTGCAGTGTCAGCTTACGGCTGGCTGTCCGCTTTCCGCAACGACCGGCGTGCCGAACGGATTTGTCGCTAATCTGCCGACACTCGGCGCGACTTTTCCGGCGTTGCCGACCGGCTTCGTCGCGGTCGTCAATACGCCCGGCGGCGGCGCCTCGCGCAACATTCGCCGTCCGAATTTGATTTCGGGAGTTAATCCGTTTTTGAACAACGACCGCAACTTTATCAATCCGGCGGCGTTTGCCACGCCCGCGCCCGGAACTTTCGGCGATTTCACGCGCAATGAATTGTCGGGTCCGAATTTCAAGCAAGTCGATTTAACCTTTTCAAAACGCTTTCGCTTTACCGAAAAAATGAACTTTGAATTTCGCACCGAGATTTTCAACATCTTCAACACGGCGAATTTTGCTAATCCGTCAACGACGCTCAATAGCGCCTTGCCGAATTTGAGCCTTAACCAGATAACCGGCGTTTTTTCGAGCAGCGCGTCGAATGTTCTGCAACCGAATCAACCGTTTACACAAGACGCGGCAGGCGCAACTTTCGGTCTGCTCCGCTCGACGGTCGGACGCACGGTCGGTTTGGGAACGAATCGGCAAATTCAATTTGCGTTTCGGTTTAATTTCTAATCGACTCTCCATCCTCAAATCAAAAAAGGCGAAAGTCTGAAATTGCATTTCAGACTTTCGCCTTTCTATTTTTACCCTTTACCTTTTGCCTTTTTACTTCACCGCTGTTGTTTGTTTCTCATGCGGGTCATACGGCGTGGCGAGATATTTTTTCACGGCATCCTGCACGTTGTCATAATTTTCGCCGGAAGTTTCGGCGCGTTTGTAAGCGGAGACGGCGCGTGCGCGGTCGCCTTTGGCGTCGTAAGCATTGCCCATTTTCACGTTTGCCCAAACTTCGAGCCATTGCGGGCGCAGGTTTCCGCCTAAAACAGCTTTGAAATTATCAACCGCCAAATCGTAGTTTCGTTGTTCCAAAAACAACAAACCAAGATTATAATAAATCCACGAATTCGAGCGGTCGAGCTTTAATGCAGCTTCAAACTGCTGCTGCGCTTCGACGTAATTTCCTTCTTTGAATTGTTCGATGCCGCGTCTGGCAATCGAAGAAACGCGCAAATCGTCGGAGATTCTGAGCAGTTTATAATTCGGGTCAATGATGAGTTCGAGCGGTTTGCCGTTTGATTCGATATTGAAATCCGCGCTCGCGTCTTCGATGTCGACTTTGACGATTTTCGTTTCGTTTTCCCCTTCGGCGCGAAGCTGAAGTTCGAGCGGCAGACGCAAATTATCGTAATTTTGTTTGACCGTGCCGCGCGTGACGAATTTGCCGCCGCGCGTGCGGATGATTTGATAATCCGCCGAAAATTCCGGCACGCCCGTACCTTCGACCCAGCGCGCGAAAAAGTAGCGCATCGGTTGACCTGCGACTTGCGTAGTCAATTTCTCGAAATCTTCAATCGATGCGTTTTTGCCGCGATATTGCTGCAAATATGTTTTCAGTAATTGATTGAATTTCTGCTCGCCGAGCGTTTGGCGCAAAAGCTGAAAAACGAACGCGCCTTTGCCATACATTATGTATTGATACGCAATCGATTGGTCGTCGAGATTGGCGGGCGTGCGCGTCAGCGACGCGGTTTGCTCGAACGTCAAAGATTTTTCCAATAATTCGCGTCTTAAATTTTCAAGTCTCGCGCCCGTCAATTGACTTTCACGCAAAGAATACGCGCTGTATTCGGCAAGTCCTTGTGAAAGCCACGCATCGTCAAAGGATTTCAGTCCGACGGTCAAACCCCACCATTGCAGAGCGGCTTCGCGCTGGAGTCTTTCCTGAGTTACTTCGCGCGATTGCTCAAACAAATGAGTCGCCATAAAAATCATTCCCTGAGTGGAATAAAAATCAAGGCTTTCATCGTCAATTTGCGCGATTATCAATCTTTTACCGCTGTCGGGCGTGCCAAACTGTTTTGTGTAATAATCGAGCGCGCGTCCCAAAGTCTCGCCGAAAGTCGTAGCTTGGGCGTCGTTGCCGATTCTCGTATTAAATTGCAATTCATAATCGCCGAACCGCAGAGTTCTACTCGTGTATTTCCCGTAAGCGAAATTTCCGACGAGCACGGGTTTTGATTGAACGAAGCGTGATTTTCCGTTTGCTTGCGAAACCGGAACGTCGCTGAAACCGACGATTTGAAAACCGCCCGGAACTGAAATCGAAATGTCCGAAGTCGCCTGGTCAGCCGCATATTCGTGAAAGGGAAACCAACGCGACGCATAAAGCAGATAACCGTCGTTCGCGCCGACCGACGCCAGACGTTTGGTTAAAAGCGGTCCGCCCTGCGCGGAATTTAACACGCCGCCGTATTTGAAACGCAATGTTACAGGCGTTCCTTTTGTAACTGTTTCGCCCAAATCAATTCTGACGCTCGGACCTAAATCGGAAACACCAACCTGATCTTGAACAAAAGTTACCTGCGGCGATGCCGATGAGACGATTGGCGTTTTAGTTTTGGTTGCCGAAATCGGCGCTGAACTTCCGCCCGCGCGTGTTATGGTTTCGATTTTCAAAGAACCGTTCAGCTCAAACGTAACGCTGCGCGTGTCTTCGAGCGGAACGAAATTAACGTCAACCGTCGCGTTCAATTTATTTTCGCCCGGCGCGAGCGCAACGTCCATCAAATAATTCGTCACGTCGAACGAAGGACGTTTTACCTGTTGGGCAAACGTCGCAAAAGAAAGCAAAGTCAAAGCTGAAATCAAGCCGAACGCTTGAAAAACATTTTCTCTAAAAGTTTTCATTTCTACCCGAAAATCCCGATTAAATTTTTTATCGTTAAGTTATGCTTGTTTATGATGAAGGAAAACTTCGTTACGTTTGCTTGTGAAAATAGCTGCAGGTAGTTACAGATGATTACAGAGTTGCGGACGGTTAAATTGCATAACTCTGCAACTTTCTGAAAACTCACGAAATAAAATCAACCGACACGACGCGCGCTGCAATTTGTTTGCCCAAATTTGCAGCTTCCTGATGCGTCGGGTGAACGGTGTAAGCGTCCAAATCTTCGAGATTTTTAAAGGTTGCGACAAGTCCCGTGTCATAGGAACGCGCCAGATGAAGCGTGTCCGCGCCCACTCTCAAATCGACGATTTCGGCAATAACGTTTTTTAAGTTTGCCAGTTTTGCCCGGTGCGATTGGCGCATTTCCTCGGAAACTTCATCTTTATATTTCCAAACGACGATATGTGTCAGCATAAATTTACGACCGGCGATTAAAGAAAAGTTACGAATACCTATTTTTTCCCTCCGGTCTGCGGCATAATGATGAGTTCGCCTTTTCGGGTCAGTTCGAGTTCCATTTCAGGATTATGACGGCAAAATTTTTCAAAATCTTCTTCGCTGATTTTTTCGAGAACGTCTCGAAAATCAAGAACAATCGGCAGAAAAGAACTGTCAATCAAAGCGGCTTCGACTTGCATAAGTTTATTCTCCTTTCTCGCACCATTCTCGCGTAACTCGGTGGCGATAAGCAAACATTTTTTCGAGTTTCGGCACGACGGCAAACGGCGCGGCTAATTTGCCGAAAATCCAAAACGGCGCCTCGAATTCGATTTCGTCTCTAAGAATCGCGCCCTTTTCGTGTGATTTTATAATGTGCCTGTGCCGCCAACTCTTAAAAGGACCCGAGATTTGCACATCTTCAAACATTTTCGGCGGCTCGTATTTCGTGTGTTCGGCAACCCAGCGCGACGGGAAAATTCCAAAAATCTTTTGTTCGATAATCGCTTGCGAACCAATTTTGGAAATATCGGCTTTTTGAATTATTCGCGCGTTTTCCCAGGGCGGAATCAGTCGCTCAATCGCGTCTGAAAGCTCGTGAAACGCGAAGACCTTTGCGGGCAAAGCGTTAATAATTGATTCTTTGACGAAGTGCATTATTTTATCGCCGCAGAGAAAGTTTCCCGCAAAGGCGCGAAGGGGCAAAGGAAGATAAGTTTAAATTAATTCAAATTAAACAGTTGTTAGATGACTTCAAAATTAAACCTGAATTATTCTTTGGATTTTCTTTGCCGCTTTGCGCCTTTGCGGGAAACTCTCCGAAAAATCACAAATTGTTTACTACTCGCCTAATGCCGTCCTTAATCAGTTCGACATTAAAGTTTATCAGCAACCCGAGTTTTTTGTTTGCCAGCAGTAAATATGTCCGCAACTGTTTTAGATGAACCGGAGAAATTGCTTCGACCGACTTAATTTCAATAATTACTTTGTCATTAACAATCAAATCGGCGCGAAAACCGGCATCGAGTTGAACGGCTTCATAGACGACGGGAAATGCTTGCTGGCGAGAAACTTTGCAGCCGTGTTTTTCGAGTTCGTATGCCAGAACTGCTTCATAAACCGATTCGAGCAAGCCGGGACCCAAAGTTATGTGAATTTTGAAAGCGCAGTCAACGATGATTTTTGAGATTTCATTTTCGGTCATAGATTTATTTTTTGTTTCCCGCAAAGGCGCAAAGAAGCAAAGGAAAACCAAAGTATTTTAAGTTTGGGTTTGACTTGTCTTTTCCTTATTCTTTCTTTGCGTCTTTGCGTCTTTGCGGGAAACATCTCCTAAATTTTCATTCAATAAATTCCACACATTGGCGATGTGTCTTTCTTCGACTCTGACGTTTCCGATTGAGAGCCGCAGTGTGAATTTGTCATTTAATTTTGTGTGCGAAATATAGGCTTTACCCGATGCGTTCAAGTCGTTCATCAATTTTTCGTTGAGGGCGTCTAAATCCTCTATTTCCTTCGGGCAAGCGCGAAAACAAACCAGTGCAAACGGAACAGGCGCGAGCAGCTCCCAATCTTCCGATTCTTCAATCCAGGAGGCGAGCAGTTTTGCCAGCCGGCAATGTTCGCGGATTCTGTCAATCAAACCATTTTGCCCGAAATAGCGAATGACAAACCAGAGTTTCAAGGAACGAAAACGGCGACCGAGTTGAATGCCGTAATCCATTTGATTAGTGACGGTTTCATTGGTTTTCAGATATTCGGGAACGAGCGAGAACGCGCGTTTTAATAAATCCAAATGACGACAATACAAAACCGACAAATCAAACGGCGTGAACAGCCATTTGTGCGGATTCGTGACGACCGAATCGGCGCGTTCACAGCCTTTCAGACAACTTTGCAGTTCGGGAACAATCGCCGCGCTTCCGGCATACGCCGCATCGACGTGCAGCCACAGCGCGTTTTCTTCGCAAACCGGAATGAGTTCGGGAATCGGGTCAATGCTCGTCGTCGAAGTCGTGCCGACCGTTGCGACGACGCAAAACGGAACAAATCCGGCGCGTTTATCTTCTTCAATCGCTTCGCGCAATTTGTCGGGACGCATTCTAAACATCTCGTCGGTTTCGATTTTTCGCAAGCCTTTTTGACCTAAACCCAGAAGCAGCACGGCTTTTTCAACCGACGAATGCGCCTGTTCTGAAGTATAAACTCGCAGAAGCGGCAAATCGGCGCGTCCGCTCATTCCGTCTTCTCGAACCCGCAAGCTCAAGCCTTCACGCGCCGCTGCGATTGCGTGCAAGGTGGAAACCGAAGCCGTGTCGTAAATTATTCCTTTAAAACCGGCGTCCAAATTCATCATTTGCCGCAGCCAATCGAGAACGACTTCTTCGAGTTCGGTCGAAGCGGGCGCGGTTCGCCAGAGCATCGCCTTCATATCGAAAGCCGCGCTCAACAGCTCGCCGAAAATTCCCGCCGCGCTCGTCGAAGTCGAAAAAAGACCGTGAAAATTCGGATGATTCCAATTCGTTACGGCGGGCAAAATAAGGCGGTCAACGTCGCGTAAAACTTCCGCAAAATCTTCGCCGTTTTCGGGCGCGGATTTTGGTAGATTATCTTTT
This sequence comes from uncultured Pyrinomonadaceae bacterium, assembly GCA_964235785.1. Taxonomy (GTDB): domain Bacteria; phylum Acidobacteriota; class Blastocatellia; order Pyrinomonadales; family Pyrinomonadaceae. The sequence goes on from CAXSBF010000007.1 coordinate 208,005, forward strand.
AACCAGTTAGGCTCGATTTGCGCTAACACCGGAAGCTGTTCGATATTTTCAAAATAATCTGAAATCCAATCAATAATCTCGTGTCCGTAGCGGCGAAAATCTTCCGCGCTCATATCGCCTGAATTCATTTGTTTTTCGTTCATAAATGGATTGTTTTTATTATAAATTATCGAAATGTTAAAAATTTACTCGACAGTTCGTTTAATAAAAGTATAATATCTCAAACGATTGCCTCCCTAACACGAAAGTAAAACTAATTTTTATTTGCTGAAGGTTTAACCTGAAAACATTCGGTAAAAAGCATTTCTGTTGCAAGCAAAGAAACTTATGACGGCGGACGTTGCGGAACAGAACGAAACAAAAGAAGGATTTATACGCGGTCTCGGCTTGCTCGATTCGACGATGATTGTCGCCGGTTCGATGATCGGTTCGGGTATTTTCATCGTTTCGGCGGACATTGCCCGTCAAACGGGTTCGGCGGGCGGATTGCTTTTGACCTGGATTATCACCGGCGTTTTGACGATTTTCGCCGCGCTTTCCTACGGTGAACTCGCCGCGATGATGCCGAAGGCGGGCGGGCAATACGTTTATTTGCGAGAAAGTTATTCGCCGCTCTGGGGTTTTCTCTACGGGTGGACGCTTTTTTTAGTGATTCAAACCGGAACGATTGCCGCTGTCGCCGTCGCTTTCGCCAGATTTTTGGGCGTTCTCGTTCCTTCGATTTCACCGACTTCCTGGATTATTCAGCCAATCAATTTAACGAGCGGTTACGCCCTTTCGCTTTCCGTCCAGCAGCTCGTCGCCGTTTTATTAATTATTTTCCTGACGATTCTCAACACGCAAGGCTTAAAACTCGGCAAGCTGATTCAAAATGTTTTTACTTCGGCGAAAACTCTTTCGCTGTTTATTTTGATTCTTCTAGGAATTTTAATCGGCGGCGCGGCGGGAACTTTTTCAAATAATTTCGCCGCTCTTTTTTCGGCGCAAAACGCCGCGATTATCAAACCGGATTTCGCGTTTTTGCCGGAAGTTTCAGTTAACGGCGGTTTGCTTAGTTTGATTGTTGTGTTTGGCGTCGCGCAGGTCGGCTCGCTTTTTTCGTCTGACGCCTGGAACAACATCACTTTTACGGCGGGCGAAGTGAAAAATCCACAGCGAAACGTTCCGCTCTCACTCGCTTTGGGAACGGGTTTGGTTATCACGCTTTATATTCTGGCGAATTTCGCTTATCTGGCGACTCTTTCTTTGACGCAAATTCAAAACGCGCCGGAAGATAGAGTCGGAACGCTCGCTTTGCAGACGATTTTCGGCTCAATTGGCGCGGTGGTGATGGCGATTGCGATTATCGTTTCAACGTTCGGCTGCAACAACGGTTTGATTCTCGCCGGCGCGCGTGTTTATTATGCGATGGCAAAAGATAAATTGTTTTTTCAATCAACCGGCAGATTAAATAAAAATCACGTTCCGGCATTCGCGCTCGTTCTGCAATGCGTCTGGGCGTGTCTGCTGGTTTTGCCGCGCACCAGGTCGGGGAAATTTCTTGACGGCGGAACGGCGGAAGAATACGGCAATCTTTACGGAATGCTGCTCGATTACGTCGTCTTTGCCGTGTTGATTTTTTATATCTTAACTATCATCGGTTTGTTTATTCTGCGCCGAACAAGACCCGACGCCGAGCGTCCATATCGCGCTTTCGGCTATCCGATTGTTCCGGCGATTTACATCGTCGCGGCGACCCTTATTTCTTTGGTTCTATTATTTTACAAGCCGCAAACGTCGCTGCCCGGTCTGGCAATCGTGCTGTCGGGCGTTCCGGTTTATTTTATTTGGCGTTCGTTATCAAGGGGAGAAATCAGCCGTGAATAATGCGAATGCGAAAGACAAATTATTCGCGGCAAAAAAATCTTGCAATTATTCTGGAATAAATTTAGGAGGATTCTATGTCACTTTTTGCGACAAAATCAATTGAAAAAATCATCGCCGAATCTCAGGAAACCGGCGCTCATACGCTTAAAAAGACGCTGAGCGCGCTGGATTTAACGATGCTCGGCATCGGCGCGATTATCGGAACGGGAATTTTCGTTCTCACCGGACAAGCCGCCGGAAAACACGCCGGACCTGCCGTTATTATTTCAATGATAATTGCCGGTATCGTCAGCGCGTTCGCCGCGCTCTGTTATTCGGAATTTGCGGCAAGCGTCCCGATTTCCGGTTCGGCTTACGCTTACGGTTACGGCACACTCGGCGAATTTGTCGCGTGGATTATCGGCTGGGATTTGATTCTCGAATACGCTTTCGGCGCGGCGACGGTCGCCGTCGGATGGTCGGGTTACGTCGTCAGTCTTTTTAGAGACACGCTCGGCATAAATTTTCCGCTCGCTCTCAGTAAAGGACCGTGGGAGACGATAAAATTGGCGGACGGAAGCGAAGTTTACGGAATTATCAACCTTCCCGGAGTATTGATTTCAATCGCCGTCACATTGCTTTTAATCAAAGGAATCAAGGAATCGGCGAGTTTTAACTCAATCATCGTTCTCGTTAAGATTCTGGTTGTGGTGCTTTTTATAATCGCGGGCATCGGCTACGTCAATCCCAGTAATATTGGCATCGGATGCGCGGCGGGAAGCGCGGGATGCGCCGAATTTATGCCGTATGGTTTTAGCGGAGTCGTAACGGGCGCGGCAGTTATCTTTTTTGCTTACATCGGTTTCGACGCGGTTTCGACGGCGGCGCAGGAAGCGAAAAATCCGCAGCGCGATATGCCGATTGGTATCCTCGGCTCACTTGCAGTCTGTACGGTGCTTTATATTTTGGTCGCGGGAATTATGGTCGGCTTGGTCGATTATCATCTTCTGACCAACGCCGCCGCGCCGATTGCGGTTGCGATTGACGCCGCTTTGCAGCAAGCGCAGGGAACATCGATGGGAACGATTCTGAAAGTCTTCCCGACAATTATCAAAGTCGGCGCCGTGCTGGGTTTGAGTTCGACGATGGTCGTGATGGTGATGGGACAGCCGCGCGTTTTTTATTCGATGGCGAAAGACGGTCTTCTTCCGGCTTGGGCGTCAAGAATCCATCCGGTATATCAAACGCCGCATATTACGACGGCTCTGACCGGGACGATTGTAGCGATTTTGGCGGGAGTTGTTCCAATCAGTCTGCTCGGCGAATTGGTCAGTATCGGAACATTGTTCGCGTTCGTTATTGTCGGCACGGGCATCATCATTTTGCGTTCGTCAAACCCGGGTTTGAATCGTCCGTTCAAAGTGCCGCTTTCGCCTTTTGTGCCGATTGCAACCGTTGTTTCAGCAGCTTATTTGATGAACAGCCTGCCGTTCGATACATGGCTTCGTCTGATTGACTGGATGTCCGTCGGCTTGGTTATTTATTTTGCTTACAGTTATTCACACAGTAATCTGCGGCAGGTTACCGATGAAGCGGCGAATCAATCGGATTCGAGAAACGCGCCGCCGATTGCCGCTATTATAGCGATTGTGCTGGCGATTGTTCTAACCTTGTATCAAGTTCCGTATCTGATGAATTTGAAATCCGAAGAAATTCCGATCAATCTCGGTATTCGTCTTTTCGCGTGGATTGTAACCGGAGTTTTGGTAGCGATGCTGATGTATGGCAAACAGGATAATCGCGGCGGAAGCGATGACAAGACAAAGAATATCGGCTTGATTGCTTCGCTTTTGAATTTGGTGGTTTGGGCGGGAATTACTGTTTGGTTCTTCTTTCATTAAACCAAACTCCAGTAAATAGTTTATTGGTGAAAGAAAAGGCTGTCCGGTTATATAACTGGACAGCCTTTTTCTCTTTGCTTTATTCTTTATTCTTCTTCAATTTCGGCAGGCGAATCATCAAGTTTTGCCAGCGCGTCCTTATAGATTTTTATACCGCCGTTGGCTTCCATTTCGTGTTGCTTTGAGGCGAGGTAATCGGAAAATACCTGTCCGCGTTTTTTCGTCAGCGCCGATTCGATAAGTCCGTCGCGCTTTTTGGCGAAATCCGCCGTGTCTGCTTCTACGCGGCTGGTTACGCCGACGACATACCAATTATCACCGATTTTTACCGGCGTTTTCGTAACTTCGCCAGCCTTCAAATTATAAATCGCATCTTCGAGCGCGTCGCTCGTTGCCGCCGAAGGACCTTGACCGAGCGGCGAGCCGAGGATAAAACTTTTCGTGTCCTGCGCCTTCAAGCCTTTGCTTTGCGCGGCGGCTGCCAGATTGCCAGCCGAAGCCGCGCCTGCCGCTATTTGTTTGGCGATTTCTTCGACTCTCGCCGCGGCTTGTTCAATCTTGACGGTTTCGGCAACCTGGTCTCGAACATCTGCAAGTTCTGCGTCGCGCGGTTCGCGTTTGTCAACCAGCAGCGGAACGGCAAAGCCGTTTTGGACTGGAATTTTTTCACCGACATCCGACTGATTTTCGAGTCCCGCAATGCCTTCTTCAAATTGCGGCGAAACTCCAACATTTTCAATCGTGTCGCCCGGCTTGACGAAATTGGTTTCGCGCACCATATCCTTCGGGTTCATATTCGCTTGCGCCGCGAATTCTTCCGCCGTTTTCTGCACGTCTTTGGTTTCCTTCAAACGGTCTGTAACTTTTTGCGCGAGTTCGGCGGCGACCGCGTATGCGCGGCGATTTCTGAGACTTATTTCGAGTTCTTTCCGCGCGTCTTCAAAAGTTTTCGCCACTGCCTCGCCTCGCCGCAAAATAAAATATCTGTTTTGATATTTTATCGGCTCGGTTATCGCGCCCGGCAGCATTTTCAAAAGCCGTTGATACGGGTCGGTTGGATTCTCCTTGTTTTCCCGAATCAAACCCGGCAATTTTCCGCCGATATTTGCGCTTTTCGGGTCTTCGGATTGACCTTTCGCTAGTTCGGCAAACGCTTCTTCGGAGATTTTGCCTTCGTCTTTTCTGGCTTGCGCGACTAATTCATTGGCTTTTTGCAGTACCTGATTTTCCTGGTCGGGCTTCGGAATCCGCAGAACGATTTGCTGACCGTTGACGCCCGCCTGCTTTTTGTCGGCGGGAACTTTTTCGTATTCAGCCTTCAAATCTTCTTCCGAGATATTTAATTTTTCGCCGAGTTTTCCGGTGTTCAGGAAAACGTAACGAATCTTTTTTTGCGGAACGTCAATATAATAATCTTTTTTGTGCTGCTCGAAATAATTTTTTAGTTCATCGTCGGTCGGTTTGATAGTCTGCGCCAAATCCGCGCTTGCTACGGGAACGTAGCTCAAATCGAATTTCGTGTTTTTGCGCTGATAATCATTCAAAACTTCTTCTTCGGAAACCGTCGCGCCGGAAGTTAGAAACGCTCCCAACCTTTGTCCGCTCAATTGGTCGCGCACCGATTCCTCGAAACTTTGAATACTTCCGAATTGCGCCGCAACGTTTTCTTCATAGCGTTTTTGGTCAAACGGCTTGCCGTCGTCGGTTTTGTTTTGTTTGCGAATATACGCGGCGACTTCCGCGTCGGTCGCTACTAATCCGAGAGTTTTTGCTTCGCCGCGAATAAGGCGTTCCCGAACCATATTGTCGAGCATAAGATTGGCGGGCATCGGTCGTCCCGTACGCTTCAGATTTTCCCTCTGAATTACCAAATCGGCAATCGTGACCTGCTCGCTGCCGACTTTAGCAACCGTCGTTTCGTCGCGCGACAGATTTTCCTGGACGGCGTTGCGCGTCGGCGCGTAAAACAGCACAAGGCTCAAAACCATTAAGATAGCAAAAAGAAGAAGAACGAAATTGCGCGTTCTTTCCATACGGCTGAAAAACTTTAACATCTTTTATTTCCTGCTTATGTTGAAGATTATTTTAATTTAAATTTCGTTGTCGGTTTGGACAAAGGGCGATTTTATCAGATTACGCTGAAAAACGAAAAGTGAAAAACGAAAAGTGAAAGGCTAAGGAATAAAATTCAAAAACAAATGATTCCTTAGCTTTTCGTTTTTCACTTTTCGTTTTTCACTTTTCTAATTATCGCCGTCGCCTTTTTTGCCTTTTGGTTTCGTCCCGCCGGTTTTCGGTTTCTCCGGCTCCGGCTCCGGCTTTTTGATTGGCGCGGGCGGCGGCGGCGGATTCGGATTCGGTTTAACGGTTTCCTCCTTCGGAACAGGATTCGGTTTCGGATTGGTATCCGGTTTGCTCAAATCCGTAGAGGTCGGCGGCAGAGTCGAATCAATCGTCGTCTCGCCATCGGTAGCGGTTGATTTACTCACGCTTTGACGAGATTTCGTTCCGGTATTAAAGCTGATGCCGAGGCTCTTTCCGGCTTCGTCAGCCTTTTCGAGTTTTTCGAGTTCCTCGCGCTTGCGCTGTTCGGCGAGCGCTTTTATGTCGGATGTCATCGGCGGCGTTTCATAAAACTTTTCCTTTTCCTTGCCTTTCATAAACGGAATCATAAAGGCGTTAAAATAGGGAAGCGCGCCGTGTCCGCCGGTCATATTATTGCCGAGATTTTCCTTTTTCTCGGGATTTCCCATCCAAACGCCGGTAACATAAGTCGGCGTGTAACCGATAAACCAAACGTCAGTGTGGTCGTTGACCGTGCCGGTTTTGCCAGCCAGCGGCTGACCGCTCGCGTTTGCGCCTTTCGCCGTTCCGAAGGGAAGTTCGACCACGCCCCGCATTAATTCGACCATCGTTCCCGCGACATATTCGCTGGTTACTTTGGAAGTTTTATTGTCCCATTCTTCCAAAAGACTTCCGTCGCGGCTGAAAACTTTGCGAATGAAATGCGGCAGAGCGCGAACGCCTTTGTTGGGAAAAGTCGAATAAGCCGAAACCATTTCGATAAGCGAAGCTTCGCTCGCGCCGAGCGCGGAGGGCAGACTCGGCGCCATCGGATTTGTAATTCCGAAACGGCGAACCATTTGCGCGCCGGTCTGGACGCCGACCTGGTCGAGCAGATGAACCGCCGCAATGTTATAAGATTTAGCAAGCGCGACACTCATCGGCACGTTTGCGTGGCTGAGAGTGCCGTCGTAATTATGCGGCGACCAGTTGCCGCGCTTTATCGGCGCGCCGCTGACCACCGAATCCGGCGTCATTCCCCATTCGACCGCCGCCGTATAAATAAACGGTTTATAAGCCGAACCTGTCTGCCGCAAACCTTGCGTCGCGTTATTAAATCGGCTGGTATGATAATCGTAACCGCCGACCATCGAAATTATCTCGCCCGTATGAGCGTTTAGCGTCGTCATCGCCGCCTGAACTTCGGGAATGTGCGAAAGCGTCGCCAGCAGAGTCTGATTGTCTTCGTTGACTTCTTTAATTTCAAATTCCGCCAAATACCCGACTTTCAACTCATCCTTCGGTTTTTTGCCGCTTCTGCCCATTTCCTTAGCGGTTATCAAGGCTTTGTATCTGCCGAACCGAACTGTCGCTTCATCTTTTACAGTGTCGATTTTAGTGACGAGACCTTTGATGAATTCGCCCTTTTCGTAATCGTCGCCATACCAATCGGCGTGTTTGAAGGTGTCGAGTTTGTGCAGAATTTCCTTTTGGTCGGTAATCGGCTGGTTATTCTCGTCAACTAAAATGTTTTCGTAATCCGATGTCCAGCGACGGGATTTGTCATAGCTTCGCAAACCTTCACGGACGGCTTTGGTCGCCAATTTCTGCGCGTCGACGTTGATGGTCGTATAAACTTTCAGCCCGCCCTGGGCGACGCGGGTCGTATATTTATCCTCCAGATACCGGCGAACTTCTTCGACCGGATAATCCCAGGCGGTCGATTTCGGCAGCGATTGATAATAAGCCGTGTCCGCCAGTTTTATCGGTTTGGCTTTCGCCGCGTCAACTGTGGACTGCGGATATTTTTCGGGATAATACTTCGCCATCTGGTCAAGTACGATGTCGCGCCGCATTCGCGCCTTTTCCATATTGCGCGTTGGCGAGTATTCGGGCGATTTAGGAATTGCGGCGAGCAGCGCGGCTTCTTCCAAATTCAAATCCTTCAGCGATTTTCCGAAATACGTCCGCGCGCCGGCTTCAAAACCGTAAGAACCCGCGCCGAGAAAAACGTAGTTCATATACATTTCGAGAATTTGTCGTTTTGTATATAAACGCTCGATTTGCAGCGCGACCATCCATTCGTTAATTTTTCTGGCATAAGTCTGGTCGCGGTAGAGAAAGAGATTTTTGGCAAGCTGCTGCGTAATCGTTGACGCGCCTTCTGTTTTTCCGGTCGTCACGTTTTTGATAACCGCGCCCGCGATGCGATACGGGTCAATACCGATGTGGTCGTAAAATTTGTAATCTTCGACTGCAATCAGCGCGTCTTCCACGTTTTTCGGAATATCTGCTTCTTTAATCGGAATGCGTTTTTCCAGCGCAAACTCCGCCAAAACCGTTTCGCCGTCGTCAGCGTAAATCGTCGTTACCTGCGGCGGGCGATACGTCGCCAATGCAGACACTTCCGTCGTGTAGTGAGAATTGTTCAAGTAATAAGAAGCCAAAATGCCGGTCAAGCCGCCAGCCGACAAAGCCAGCAAAAGAGCGGTCGGCAGCCAGAGAAATTTCCAAATGCCGTTCTTTTTGGCTGAAACCGATTCGATTTCCGTTGTTGCGATTTTTTCTATTCTTCTTGCCATATTTAAAAAACCTCTCTAATTGACAAAACGCCGCATTTTCACGCTGATAACAAAACCGATGGCGATAAATGTCGCCAAAACCGCTGAAAGTCCCGCGCTCATCAAAGGCAGCGGAACGCCGATAACGGGAAGAAATCCGAGCACCATTCCGACGTTCATAAAAGTCTGAAAAGCCAATTCTCCCACAATCGCCATAATAACCAGCATCCCAGCACGGTCGGGAGCTTGCCTTGCGCCCGCCACGAGCCGCGATAAAAGCAGTGCATAAGCCAGCAGCAACGAGACGCAGCCGATAAAACCGGTATTTTCCGCCGTCACCGCAAAGATGAAATCCGAGTGTGGTTCGGGCAGAAATTTCAAAACGCTCTGCGAAGTTTCGGTTTCGCCACGGTTTCCCGACAAACCGCCCTTGCCGACCGTTATCATTGATTGAATCGTGTGATAAGCAAAGCCGCGCGGGTCGGCGCTTTCCGGGTCGATAATTACGTCGATTCGCTCTTTTTTATAACCTTTCAATTTTCCGGTTTTGACGCCGACCCAATAGCCGACCGGCATCATTATCGCAACGAGCAGCAAGGTCAAAATCACATATCGTATTTTAATTGCCGAGAGAAACAACATGACGGCGAGAATCGGGAAATAAGTTATCGCTTGTCCCATATCCGGTTCGAGCAGAATCAAACCGAGCGGAACTGCCAGAATCAATCCGCCAATGAGCGTTTCCTTTAATTTCAGGCTTCCGTCTTTCCGCGAGCCGAAATACTTGGCAAGCATCAGAATAACCGGAACTTTGACAAACTCCGACGGCTGAAACTGTCCGACGAGCGGAACTTTTATCCAGCATTGCTGACCGTTGATTCGCATTCCGATGCCCGGAATTAAAACTATAATCAGCAAAAACAAACCGAGTCCGTAAAAGAACGGCGCGGCATCGACGATGCGGCGGTAATCGGAGAAGGCGACAACCAACATCGCTACAATCGCAATACCCAACCCGATAATCTGTTTCGACCAAAAAGTCTCCGTCGGCTGCGCGTTGTAGATTTGCCACACGCCGAAACTGACGATTGCCACAGCCAAAATTGCCACCAGCCAATCGAAATCTCTGAAACTGCGTTTTTCTAAAATTGCAACCATCTTAATAGTGGATAACTGATAGTGGATAACTGATAGTGATTGATTTTATACTATCAGTTATCCACTATCAGTTATCCGTTATTTCAACGCCACTTGTTGTCCGTTCAATAAATCCTGATGATTTTTTGAAAGATATGCGTCATAGACGCCTTTGACGGCGGGCGCGGCGTTTGCCGCGCCGAAGCCGGAGTTTTCAATCAAAGCGATGACGGCGATTTCCGGTTTGTAAGCCGGAGCGAACGAAACAAACCAGGCGTGGTCTTTTGCGCCGCCCGAACCGATTTCCGAGTTTTGCGCCGTGCCGGTTTTTCCCGCAATTTCAAAATTCGGGTTTTTGATTCGTCCTGCCGTTCCGCCCGCGTTGACGACGCCCCACATTCCTTTCAAAACGAGTTTGTTTTGTTCGGGCGTCATCTCGATAATTTTCGGGTCGTGATAGTCGTATCCGAATCCGGCACGCGCGGGAACATAATCCGGTTCGCCTTCATTGCCGACGGCGCTGATTGCCTTGAATTCCTTTAAAAGATGCGGCACATACATTTTGCCGCCGACGCCGACGCTCGATACGGCGCGAATCATCGAAATCGGCGTTACGTCAACCGTAACCTGCCCGATTGAGGCGAAAACCGTTTCGATGTCGTTCCATTTTCCGTTATCGCGCTTTCTGACATACGGCTCGAAATACTTCGGCGTGCGGCTGACTTTTTCGTTCGGTAAATCGATTCCGCTCTGTTTGTCGTATCCGAAGGTTTCGACCATTTTAATTAAACCGGCAAGTCCCATTTTTAACGCCAGACGATAATAATAACCGTCGCACGAATGCGTAATCGCCGAAGCCAAATCCGGCGTTCCGTGATTGCCGCTCGTATCGCGTGTGAAGCGGTTGCCAACTTGAATGCCGCCGCCGCAGACGATGCTCGAATGCGTAGTCGTGATTGCGCCTTGCTGCAAAGCCGCGACCGATTCGGGAATTTTCCAGGTCGAACCGGGATGAAAGCGTCCCTGAATCGCGCGATTCAAAAGCGGGCGTTCTTCGTTTCGGTAATAACTTTGAACTTCCTTGCGTCCTTCGGGCGTCGAACTTCTGGTTACAAAAGCGTTCGGGTCAAACGAAGGCGCGGACGCCAGCACCAAAATTTCGCCGTTGTTCGGGTCCATCGAGATAATCGTGCCGCGTTTGGTTGCCGAATTGTTGAGCTGGTTTTCCGCTTCCATCTGCAAATCAAGGTCGATTGTCGATATTAAATCCTGACCGGCTTGCGGCTCGACGACTTCGAGTTCATCCTGCACGCGCCCGCGACTGTCAACCAAAACTTTTCGATAGCCGGGTTTTCCGCGCAGATATTGGTCATAATACTGTTCGAGTCCGCCTTTACCGATAATATCTCCGGGACGAAAACCCTTTTCTTTGACTTCCGGTTTTTCGAGTTGTTTCGGCGGGATTTCGCCGACGTATCCGAGAACGTGCGCCAGAACTTTGCCGAGCGGATAAAACCGCTGCGGCTGGATTTCGATACGCAGTTCGGGATATTCGAGTTCGTGAGACTTTACCCAGGTTATATCCTGAATCGTGGCGTTTTCCTTTAAAACCAATGTTTCAAACTCCGCCTGTTTTTTTACAAATGCAAGTCTTTCGACGACAAACTGTCGGTCAACCCCAAGTCCTTGCGCGTAATCGTCCACGCGGTCGCTGGTATCGACTTTTTTAATCGGCTCGTTCGATAAAGTTACGTTATAAGTCGGGCGTGAATCGACGAGAATTTTGCCGTTGCGGTCGAAAATCGCTCCGCGCGGCGCGGGAATCGGAATCAGACGAATACGCTGGCTTTCGGCTCTTTCGCTGTAATACTCGCCTTTGACGATTTGCAGGTAATAAAGCCGCGCTCCGAGAATCGCCAGCAGAACAAAGGCAAGCACTTGAATCGTTCCGACTCTGGCGACTAAATTTTGGGCTTGGTCGTGTAACTTCATAATGGTAAATGGTAAATGGTAAGTGGTAAATGCTAAATGTCGGAAAGATTCTTTGATTTACCATTTACCATTTATCTCCTGCTTCCGAGCCGAATCGGATTACGCCGTCTGGTTTGTCTGCGCGGAGCGAAAACTTCGCGTTTTCGCACCTTTACATTTTCCACAAAAAAATTGTCTAAAAGCAAGTAAATAATTGTTCCGGCGATAGTCGTTCCAATAAGCGAATAGGCGATTGTATTAACTATCGGAGCGGACGGTTCTTGTCCTAAAAGACGGTGCAGACCGTAAAAGACCAATCCATTCACCACGCAAGCGCCGGCTATGACGGGAATTCTGAGAAGCAAGTTGTCCAAATAGACGCGGCGCACAATCTCGGAAACGATATACGCAATCAAGGTTTTAGAAAAACCGTTTGCGCCCAAAAGCCCGCCGCTCAAAGCATCGACCGCGATGCCCGCCACAGTTCCGTAAAATAACGCTTTGAATGAATTTCGCTGGAGCGCGGCATAAACGACTATTATTAAAGGAAAATCAATATAGACGAAGGGTTCAGCGACATTACGGAGTGTCCACTGAAGCAATATGGCGATAATCAAAGCGACTGTAATTTTTACCTGTTCCATCTTTAATCAATCGGCAGTTGGCAGCGGCAGTCAGCAGTGTAAGAATATATGCAAAACTGCTGACTGCTGACTGCCGCTGCCAACTGCTTCTGCCTACTTCTTCTTCCCGCCTTTTTCGACTTTGATTGCGTTCGGCAAAGATTTATCGTATTCGGGACGCGGCGGCGGTTCATACAGCAAAACGGCAACTTCCTGCATCGCGTAAAGATTTGCGCTCGGTTTGATGAAAATCTGATGCGGAACGGTTGCCGAACCCGAACGCACTTCGACGATTTCGCCCAGCTTCAAGCCTGCCGGATAAATTCCGTCCTGTCCGGTCGTATAAACAGTCTCGCCCGTTTGAACCTCGACGCTTCCCGGCACGTAGCCCATTTCGAGAATTTCCTTTTTGCCGTTTCCCGTAACAACGCCGAGCGCATTGGAATTGCCGAGTTCGCCGATAACCGCGCCCAAACCGGATTTGTCTTTGGTTATCAAAGCAATCTGCGCCGTCAGCGGACTGACGGCAATCACTCTGCCGACTAACGCGCCGTTGGTCGCTATCGGCATATTTAATTTTACGCCGTCGAGACTGCCGCGGTTGATAATCGAAGTGTCGAACCAGGCTGACGGGTCGCGCCCGATAATTTGCGCCCCTAGAATTTTATACGCGGATTGCTCTTTTAATTCGAGCAGCGACTTCAGCCGCTTGTTCTCGAATGTTAAATCTTCCTTTTGATTGACTTCGACTTGGAGCTTTTGAACCTGCTGTTTGAGAACGTCGTTTTCGCTCTGCGCGGTTCGTAGCGAAGATATTGACTGGAAATAATTGTTCACCGAAGAGCTTGCGGTAGTTACGGGAGATTGGACGAAATCGGCGGCAACCTGCGCCCAAATGCGAACGACTCTTTCCTGTGAAGCGGTCTTCGCGTCGAAAGCCATCAAAACAAAATTAAATAAAAGTAGGAAAATCATTAGCCACGGAGCTAATCTCCAAACTTCTTTTTGACTTCTCTCAGCCATCTTTTTCAATTAAGAATTAAGAATTAAAAATTAAAAATTTCAGGAAAAACATTTTCTTAATTTTTAATTTTTAATTCTTAATTGATTTAACTTCCCGTCATCAACGAATTGTCCCATTTGACGCGCTTTAGGAGTTCAAAGTCTGAAAGCATTTTGCCCGTTCCAAGCACGACGCTCGACAGCGGGTCGTCGGCAATCACGACCGGCAACCCGGTTTCAATCATCAGACGCTTGTCGAGATTTTTCAGCAGTGCGCCGCCGCCGGTCATCACGATTCCGCGCTCAACTATGTCGGCGGAAAGTTCCGGCGGCGTGCGTTCGAGCGCGACGCGCACGGCGTTGATAATCGTTGCCACAGAATCGGACAAGGCTTCGCGGATTTCTTCGTCGGTGATGGTTATGGTTTTAGGAATGCCTTCAATCAAATTTCTGCCGCGCACATCCATCGTCAGCGGCTCTTCGAGCGGAAAACCCGAACCGAGAGCGATTTTGATGGCTTCCGCGGTTCGCTCGCCGATTAAAAGATTATATTTTCGTTTGATAAATTGCGTAATCGCTTCGTCCATTTCGTTTCCGGCAACGCGCACGGCACGCGAATAGACGATTCCAGAAAGCGAAATGACTGCAATATCGGTCGTTCCGCCGCCGATGTCGACGACCATATTTCCGTGCGGTTCGGTAATCGGAAGTCCCGCGCCGATTGCCGCCGCCATCGCTTCTTCAACCAAATAAACCTCAGATGCTTTGGCGCGATACGCCGAATCTTCGACGGCGCGGCGTTCGACCTGCGTGATTTCCGAAGGAATCCCGATAACGACGCGCGGACGCACCCAACTTTTTCCGTTGTGCGCTTTGCGGATGAAATGCTGGAGCATTTTTTCGGTAACTTCAAAGTTTGCAATCACGCCGTCCTTCATCGGACGAATCGCCACGATATTGCCGGGCGTTCTGCCGAGCATTTCTTTTGCGTCGCGCCCGACGGCTTCGACCTGGTTGGTAACTTTATTGATTGCGACAATTGAAGGTTCTGAGACGACGATGCCCCGACCTTTCGCATAAACAAGCGTATTTGCCGTGCCGAGGTCAATCGCCAAATCGCTTGAAAATAAACTGAATAAAGACTTGAATGCCATTTTTATTAAATATCCGTCTTAAAATAAATTCTAAATATAATTGCGTTCGAGATGGAAAACATCGCTTTCAACCGACCGGGCAAGTTCCGTTCAAACAAAGCCTTCCGCCCAAACTTTAACCATTAAGCATACACCGAAATTACTTTCCATTTCCAATGAAAAAATAAAAAATTCAAAACTTTTTATTATTCGCCGAAAAGACTCGGTTGATTTTCTTCTTCCGGTTCAAAACCATCGGGCGACCAGAGATAAATTTTCAAATCGCAGCGTCCCTTTTCGTTAAATTCGACGCCTTCGTCTTCGAGAATTTTCTGCTGCAAATTTACCGGCAGCGTCATTTTTCCGGTCGAACACGCGCCTTGCGAATTAATAACGCGCTGCCAGGGAATTTTTTCCGTCTCAGCCGCGTGCATCACGTAACCGACGGTGCGCGGCGTGTAGCCCGCGCCGAGGATTTCCGCGATTTGTCCGTAAGTCATCACTCGTCCGACAGGGATTGCACGAACGATTTCATAAACTCGCTCACGATAATTTTGTTCATTTACTTGTTTGTTATCCATTTTTCCGTCCAAGTTTTCTGGCAAAAGCATTATAAACTTTATTGATTTCATCGACCCGCAGGATTTTCGCCATCAGAAAAAACACGATGCCGCCGAGCGCAATCGGCACAAAGGCTTCGATAAGTTTGAACGACAAAGTTATTGTGCCGAATTGCCGCGCCAGAAAATGATAGCTGAGATAGCAAACCGCCGACATCACCGCCGAAGCGACGGCAATTTTCACAAAAGCGGCTGAAATCTCGCGTCCGTCAATCCGCGAAATGCGTTTTCTCATCATCAGCGCGAGCGCGAAAAAATTAACAAGGGCGACGCTCGAAGTCGCCAGCGCAACGCCGACGTGACCGAAACCGCTCGGATATTCCGGCGACACGCCGTATTGCGAGAGCCAATTGCGAAAGAAATAACTGGCAAGCGCATTCACGACAATTGAGCAAACGGCAATAATCATCGGGGTTTTAGCATCATTGAGCGCGTAGAAGGCGGGCGATAAAATTTTTATCGCGGCGTAACCCGTCAAACCGATCGAATATCCTGCCAAAGCCCAAGCCGTCATTGGAACATCGGATTCCTTAAACGCTCCGCCGTGCGAATAGAGCAGGCGAATAATCGGCTCGCCTAAAATAACGAGTCCGCAAGCCGACGGCAAAGTCATCAAAAATACTAAATTCAGAGATGAAGAAAGCGTTTTGCGAAAATCATCGAATTTTCCTTCGCTCGCCATCCTTGAAAGAACCGGAACCGAAGCCGTGCCGATTGCCACGCCGAAAAGTCCGATTGGAAACTGCATCAGGCGAAAAGCGTAACCGAGCCAGGAAATGCCGCCGTCAATATCCGAAACAAACAGCGTGTTGACCAGCACGTTGATTTGCACGGCGGAAGTTCCCAGAATTGCCGGAGCCATCAGCGTCATTACTCTTTTTACGCCTTCATCCGCAAAATTGATGCTTGAGGAAAATCGAAAGCCGACCTTAAAGAGCGAAGGCAACTGCATCACAAACTGCGCCGCGCCGCCAATCAGCGTTCCAATCGCCATTCCGACGATTGCCCAGTGCGCCGATATATCGGGAATCGCGTTTCGGTCATTGCTTCTAATCCAACCGCCGCCGCTCAGCCAATAAGCAAACGCGAGTCCGACGAAAATTGAAACGATGTTGAAAACCGTCGAAGCCGATGCCGGGATACCGAAAATTCCTTTCGTGTTCAAGACGCCCATCGCCACCGCCGCCAGCGCGACCAGCAAAATAAACGGAAACATTATCTGCGTTAAAGTTGTGGCAAGCGCAGCCTTCTCAGGTGAAAATCCTTTAGCAATCAAGTCGACAAATTGACGCGCGAATAAAACGCCGACGATTGTAATTATGCTGAGGACAATGGCGAGAGCATTTAATACAAGACTGGCGAGCTTCCACGCTTCCTGCTCGCTTTTATTGATTTGATAATCGGTAAAAACTTTGACAAAGGCGGCGGACAAAGCGCCTTCGGCAAACAAATCGCGCAGCACGTTCGGAATCCGAAACGCAACTTGATAAGCGTCGTTTAAAAAACCGGCACCGAAATAATATGCAAAAACCTGTTCGCGCGCCAAACCCAAGACGCGCGAAAACATCACGGCAATCGATACGATTCCGGCAGATTTGGCGACGCTGGTTTGTTTGGTAACGGGTTTTTCCGGCGAGTTTTCCGAGTGCGTTGCGGGTTCGGATAAAAGTTCAGGCGTTTCTTCCGCAAGGTCTTTTTCCTGTTCGATTTCGTTCATTTTGATTTTTCGCCGTCTCAGGCAAGCGTGAATTATCTTATTCTTTTTTGTAAATCGCAACGCAAAAAAAAGGAAACAGAAAATTTCTGCTTCCTTTCCTTAAAAATGTTTTTATCGTTTGATTATTGGGTGATTTTGGCGCGCGAATCCGGGTAAGTGATACGAGTTTTCGCCAGACGCGCGTCGAGCGGAATCGGCATATATTCCAATGACGCCGCGCCGCCGAGCTGCCCTTGAATTATGGAAACGAGCGAATTCTGAAATGCTCGAAAACGATTGACGTTGCCGTGCATATTAAAAATCACGAAAAGAAGTTTGCCCTGCCGGGTTTGGATTTCGCCGGTCAAACTGCTGACGCCGCCGTCGCCGGTTGGAAGCGTTCCGGTTTTGCCGACGACGCTGCCGCGCGAAAAATCGGTGTCGAAGCGATTTTCGAGCGTTCCTTTATCGATTCCCGCAACCGGCATAATATCGGCAAAAGTCATTTTATTTTTCGCCAATTCCTTTCTTAAAGTGCGAAGGAGACTCATCATCGCATGCGGAGTTACGCGATTGATGCCGAGTCCGCTCGAAGATTGCAGCGTAAATTCTTCCGGCGCAATCTGTGTGTTTTGCTGAACGAGTCTCGCTACGGCGTATGGACCGCCGAGCATATCGCCGAGTCGTTCCGCCAGAAAGTTGTTTGAATAACAAAGCGTCGTTTTGACGATTTCGCGGATCGGCGTCGATTCGTGCGAGAAGAGAAGTTTGGCGTTGGTCGGAATTGCCTGGACATAAACGCCGCCCGTAATTGCCACGCCCGGAACGCCTGTAACTTGAGCGTATTTGCCGGAATTGACCAGATAACTCTGCCACGCGCGAGTCGCCGCGACGGGTCGCTTCGACGAATCCATCGCCATTGCAAAAGTCGAACCCGCGCGTTGCGCCGATGTGTTGAAATTCATCACGAAATTATCGGTTACGATCAAATCTCCGGTAATGCTTTTGACGCCCAAACGATTTAATTCATTAGCAATATCAACGGCATGCTCGTAATTAAAAACCGGGTCGCGTCCCGAAACGTAAAGATTACCGTAAAGCGTGCCGGAAACAGTATCGATTTGCCCGTCCGTCCAGACGTTCGTCGGAAAGCGATAATCGGGACCGAAAGTTTTCAGAACGGCATAAGCAGTGGCGACTTTGACGTTCGACGCCGGATTGAAAGCATAATTTGAGTAACTGTCGAAGACGACGTTGCCGCTTAAATCTTCAACCAAAATTCCCGAAAAGCCGGGAATTTCCATATCGGCGAGAACCGCAAAAGATGTTTTTCTGGCAGCGGCGGCAATCGGCGCGGAGCTTCCCGTTTTTGTGACGAGCGGCGTCGAGGAAGTCTGCGGTTTGGCGACGCTTCCGGTTTGAACCGTAATCGGCTGCAGCAAAGGCTGTGGCTTTTGTCCGCTCGGCTGTGAAGGCGCGGCTTGCGCGAAAACGGCAGCCGTCGAGCAAATCCAAATCGCAAGCGCGACGCCGAGCCGTAAGGTTTTTCTCCTGGCAAAATTATTCATATTTTCTTGTTTTTACTACTGCGGCAGGCTTCCCGTTCAATCAAACATAAGGAAGGCTGTCGGAATTATAGCACAGCGGCTACGTTCGATTTCAAGCACAAAATATCTTTTCAATTCCCGCGTCTCGTCAGACGATTTCTAAGATGAATTTTATTTCGAGTTGGATGCAAGTGATTTAGAATCACTTATGGAAGCAATACTATTTGCTTATACATTATAAATTGCTAAAAGAAAAGTTTTTTTAGACAATTTATAAAATTTATTCCAATCTGAAACTTTTCCGAAAAAACCTTGCTATTAATTTTTATCTGTGATAATACGTTGTATTCAAGGACAATAAATTAGGAAATCACGGATTGTTTGTAAATCTCAATTGCCCTTCCTAAATTGTAGCGTGTGCTACCTTCAAGCAGTTCCAAATGATTTCCTTCAAACCCACAACCAAAAGGAGATTGTCATGAAAAATACATTACTGCTCAGTGTACAAAACATATTGACCAATAAAAGAATTGTCGTTTTAAGTCTAATAATTTTCACAACATTTATATTATTAGCTCCGATAGTTGCTACTTTGACCAGTCAAAAAGACAAGGTTGAGGTGGAATACTTATCAGGTGCTGATGATCCGGTGGAAATAGTTTCTTTGAAAATCGGGAATATTTCCATAACAAGGGGCAACAAAACTTTCGTGGCTGGTGATTTGATTAAAAATTTCACTGCAACCGTCAAAAATAAGCGCAAACAGAGTATTAACTATGTAGCCTTAGGAGTAATCGTTGTCAGACCAATAGGACAAGAAAATCTCCCGCCATTTACTTATACAGTTTTTTCGGGAAATAGAATGAAAGCGTTAAAAAAGGAGCAAAGCGGTTTAGAAATTTCGCCGGAATCGAACAACAATCAGACAGATCTGTTCTTACCTGATGAAGAGTATCTCAGCATTCGTGCTTCATTAGACAGACTTGGGTATCCGCCCAAAATAGAAAAACTGATTGTTCAACTTGATGAAGTTGCTTTTACCGACGGAACAATTTGGTCAATCGGTTCTTATTACCGCACAGACCCCAATGACTCTAAGCAAAAACTTATTCCTTTAAGTAATGTAAGTAATGAAAAAAAAACGTCAATTTTATTAAAACCGATTCTCCTTCGGAGGAAGATGAATGTGCAATTCCTTCCTATACTGATGAGTCTTGTTCCGTAGCTGGATGCAATGTAAGAGATGTGGGACCAATAAGTTACGTTCACGGAACTCATAGATTTCACCCAGGCTATGCCCGTTGTTACTCAATGGATGCACAAGGGAACAGAACTTATTGCGGTGAGGATAAATTGATACAGTATGCAGAGGTATGCCCAACACCAACACCAACACCAACTCCAACCCCGACACCTACTCCTTATCAATATGAATTTTGTGATGGAGTTGACAATAATAATAATGGTCAAATTGACGAAGGTTTTGACCTCGACGGAGATGGATGGACAACTTGCAACGGCGATTGTAACGATGAAGACCCTGACATATATCCCGGCGCGCCAGTAAGTTGCGCTACCGGCGGGCGAGTTGACGCAAACTGTAACCTAAAAGATGACATATTGGACTGTATCGGTTCTCCTATCGTAATCGACGTTACGGGAAATGGTTTTAACCTAACCAACAACTCTAATGGCGTTCTGTTTGACCTTGACAGCGACCGTGTGAAAGAACGATTGTCTTGGACGGCGGCAAATTCTGATGATGCCTGGCTTACGTTAGACCGAAACGAAAATGGCACGATTGATAACGGTCAGGAACTGTTCGGTAACTTTACGCCGCAGCCCGAACCGCCCGCCGGCGAAGAACACAACGGTTTTCTCGCACTCGCCCAATACGACAAACCGCAACAAGGCGGCAACTCGGACGGAGAGATTAGTCAGCAAGACCAAATCTTCTCCGGTTTGCGATTGTGGCAGGATATAAATCACAATGGAATATCCGAGTCGAGCGAGCTAAAAACACTCGGTGAATTAGGTTTGGCAAAAATCGAACTTGATTATAAGCAATCGAAACGGACGGACGCGAACGGCAATCAGTTCAAGTATCGGGCAAAAGTCAAGGACGTTCACGGAAAGCAAGTCGGTCGCTGGGCGTGGGATGTTTTTCTTGTCAGATAGTAATTAGCCCTAAAATTAAGCTAGGCTTAAAAACTGTGGAAAAGAACGCTGACGTTTGCGGCGTTCTTTTCTTTTTGCCGCAAAAACATTGACATTCTCCCGCAAAAGGCAATAAAATTAAGCGCAAATCAACAGCTTTGTGAAAAAAGAACTTCAACCCTTAACGATTGAAAAAATAAAAACGGCGCATTCCGAAAGACGCGGAGAGATTCTCGAAAGGCTCGCGGAATTTGAAGCCGTTTGGCGGACGGGAACCGACGAGCGTTTGTGGGAAGAGATGGTTTTTTGTTTCTTTACCGGCGGTTGTTCGGCGCGAATGGGAATTCGTTCGGTCGAAGCGGTCAAGCCGATTTTATTAAGCGGAAACCACGCCGAACTTGCCTCCGCTTTGCGCGGAAAACATCGTTACCCGAATGCGCGCGCCGGTTACATCGTCGCTTCACGCGAATTTTTGCAGGAACACTGCGATTTGCGCCTTCGTAAAAAACTGCAAAGTTTCACCGACGACTTTGAGCGGCGCGATTGGCTGGTCAGGGAAAAACGTATTAAAGGCTTGGGTTACAAGGAAGCGAGCCATTATTTGCGTAACATCGGGTTCAAAGGTTACGCGATTCTCGACAAACATATTTTGCGGAGTTTAGCCGAACTCAAAATAATTGACGACCCCAAGCCACCGAATACGAGGTTGAAGTATCTAACGATTGAAGAAAAGTTAAAAAATTTAGCTCAGACTATGCAGATTGATTTTGATGAATTGGATTTAGTTTTATGGTCTCTTAAAACCGGCGAAATTTTGAAATGAGTTTTGCGGATAGGAAAGGAGTATTTTATGAAGTGTGAACGCGGTCTATTTAGCATTTTTCAGGTTCCTTTCCGCCTAAAGCGCCCGATTGTTTTATGTTTAATTTGCTTGCCGCTTGTCTGCTTCGCTTCGACGGCTTTTGCCGCTGACGATGTTCAGCAAACTGATGGAGGCGACGCGCGACAGCTTATCAAGCAAGCGAAAAAGCTCAAGGATAAAGGCGAATTCGCCGAAGCCGAAAAGGTTCTGCGGCGCGTCGTCGAGATTAATCCGCAGGACTCGAAAGCCAAACTCAGTCTCGCCTATGTTTTGGTCAAACAAAGACAATTGCTCGAGGCTTATAATGTTTCGGTCGAGGTTGCCAAAGCCGAACCGAAAAATTCTTACGCCTTCGCTCTTTTAGGCACGACCTATTTAACCGCCGGAAATTTTAGGGAAGCAAAAATCTCGTTCATCGCCGCTTTGAAAATCAACAGGCAGGAATCGCTCGCCTGGGCTGGAATGGGAACGCTCGATTTTTACGAAAATCGGATGGATGCCGGGCTTGAAAATTTACGCGCGGCTGTTTATATCGAGCCGGAGTCAGCCGATTTTATATTCACGCTCGCGCAAGTCGCTTCGCGTTTGGAGAAGTATAAAGAAGCTGCCGACGCTTACGAAAAATTTCTGGAGATTTCACCGCCTGCCGATTTCGACCGCCGCGACCGAATCAAAGGACTAATTAAATTCCTGCGTTTTCTCGGCGACCGGGAATCGCTTTACAGCACGGAAAATCAGAGTCAAGCAGTCGTCCCCATCAGATTAGCCAGCGACCGTCCGATATTAAAAGTCAAAATCAACAAAGTCGAAGAACCGCTGAATTTCGTCCTCGATACGGGTTCGGGAGCTTCGGTTATTTCACAGGAAACCGCGCGGCGATTGAATATCAAAACAATTTCGCGCGGCGGCTCGGCAAGAGCCATCGGCGGCAACGGCAAATTTGAAATCGTCTACGGTTTCCTGAAATCAATCAATATCGGCGATGTAAAAATCAAAAACGTTCCCGTCTATATTCGCAAGTTTCATTCAAACAATGAACAAATCGACGGTTATATCGGGCTTTCGCTGATCTCCAAATTTTTGACGACGCTCGATTACGGAAACTTAACGTTTTCTTTGAAGCGAAATGACTCGGAAAACAATAAAAAACCTGTAACCAATGACTTATCGCTGCCCTTGCGGCTTACTTCGAGCGGTTTTTTGAGCGGGGAAGTTCAGCTCGAAGGAATTGACACGCCGCTCAATTTTATTGTCGATACGGGCGCGAGCGTTTCGGTAATTTCAGACGCGCTTGCCGGAACAAAGGAAATCAGCCCTTTTCTCAAAGTCGAGAAAATGCGGGTGATCGGCGCGGCGGGAGTTATGGAAAACGTGCCGTCTTTTCTGCTGCCGCGAGTTACCTTCGGCACGCACAGCCGCGAAAGTTTGAAAGCCATCGCGCTCGATTTAGATTTGATAAACGAAGCGTCCGGTTTTGAGCAAGCGGGAATTTTGGGCGGAAATTTTTTGAAAAACTACTGTTTGACATTTGATTTTGAAAATTCAAAAGTAATCTTCGTGCCGGTGAAATAGGTTCAAAGTTCAAGGTTCAATGTTCAAAGTTTTTAGAGTTTGGAAATTAAGCTTTGCAATAAACTTTAAACAATCAACTTAAAATTGGACTTTGAACTTTGAACCTTAAACTTTGAACCTTGAACTTTTCAGCTAATGAAGCAAAGTCTCTATCTGGAAACCTCCGTCATCGGAGCATATCTCGACAACGGCGAACCTTTTCGGCGCGATTTGACGATTCGCTGGTGGGAACACGAACTCGTCGAATATCTGGCATACTCCTCGATTCTTGTCCGGCGCGAACTCGAACAACTGCCGGAGCCGCACCGCACGGGTTACTTGAAACTAATCGCGCCGCTTCAGATGCTGGAACTTGCCGAAGAGGTTTCCATTTTAGCCGACGGTTATATTTCGCGCGGAATTTTTCACCGTAAATTTATCGCCGACGCGCTGCACGTCGCTTTTGCATCGTTTCATAAAATCGATTATCTGGTAACGTGGAACTTCGGGCATCTGGCAAACGTCCGGCGACAAGCCAGGATTCGGCTGTTCAACACCGCCGCCGGTTTTTTCGTGCCGATGATTGTCACGCCCGAATTTCTTGTCCACACCCTCTAATTGATTATTCGCCTGCAACCATTTACTATCGAAAAATGTATCGTCGCCCGAAATTCCTTGAAGTGCTGCTTGAGATTCGACAGGAAATGTCGCGCCAATCCGATTACGACGTGGACTTGTTTGCGGAAATGATTCGCTCCGACAAGTTTGCAAAAGGCGAAAACGAATACGATTTGAACGAGCCGAACAACGGCAGGAACGGTAAAATTAAAATCGACCTGACCGCGAATCAAAAATTTGACATTTAAGTTATGGAAATTGCTTTTGACGCCATCGGCATCGAAATTACAAACGAAGCGGCATTTAACGATTTGGCGGAAGATGTCGGCAGGCGCGGCGAAGTTTCACGCCTGCCGCGTAAAGGCGGCGTGCTGCACGGGCGCTGTTTTAAATTCGGCGCGGGTTTGGAAGTGTGGACGATGCTTTACGAATCAGCGGCGGGCGACGTAACTTACGCCGATTGTCGCCCGGCTTTTCGGGCGCGTTACGCCCAAAAAATTTCTCCGTTTATCCCGACCGAATTCGACGAAGACGGCGAAGTTTTGATTCACGGATTTGTCGAAGACACCGACGCCGAAGTTTTGTTTGAGCTGCAAAATCTGACGGAAGTCGGAACGCAAATTTTCGAGCAGAATTATTTGCTGGTCGGTTTATGCGGTTTGGCTTACAAAGCGCGGGTATCGAAAAGCGAAGAAAAAATCTACTGGAAATCCTTCGATGAAATCAAGCCGAGTATCGACACGGGCGAAAATATCTGGAGTTTGTGCGGCAGAGTCGTCGCTTTCGATACGCTTCGCAACGATTTTTCGGGAAGCGATTTATACTGGCTTTACCTGGACATCGGCGAACTGAAGCTTGAAATTCTTGTCAATCGACGCGCTTTGAAAGGTCAAAAATTACAAATCGGCGCGTTCGTCAAAGCGGACATCTGGCTGCAAGGTCATATTTCGCAGCAAAGCGACGCCTCTTCGGGTTACGAAGGTATTGACCGCTCGCATCGGACAGTGGATTTTTGGAAACAATTTAAGCGCAAAAACTAAAAACGAAGCTCGAATTATTACAACCCGAATCCAATCCAAAATCCAAAACCCGAAGTCTAAAATCGGAATGCGTCGTTATTTACTTTCCAGCCTGATAATTCTGCTCCTTTTTTCGCTCGGCGGACTTTATTTTTCCGTCCGTTTTTGGACGCATCGCTATGATGATTTAATCGCGCGGCAGGCAAGCGTCTATCATTTGGAGGAGAATTTGGTTTGGAGCGTGATTTACGAAGAGACTTATTTTCGCAGTCAGATAATCGGCGCGGACGGCGAAATCGGTTTGATGCAGGTTACGCCGACCGTTGCGCGTGAATGGGCGCGTGAAACCGGCTTTCGTGAATTTGAAGTCGAAACGTCTGAAAACACTGTGGAATTTTTGCGTTCGCCCGAAAGAAACATCCAAATCGGCTGCTGGTATCTGGAAAAAATGCGCGAAAAATATCGCGGCTATCCGGCGGAAAAAGCAATGATGCTCGCCGCCTATAACGCCGGTTCGAGCCGCGTCGAAGAATGGATGCGCGACGCCGACGCTTCAAAACTCACGCCGGAAGAATTTATCGAAAAAATCAATATCGCTTCGACTAAATCTTATGTGTCTTCGATTTTAGAACGATACAGAGAAAATTAAGTAGAAGTCATTTGAAAAATACTTTGCCTTCATCTTTGCGTCTTTGCGGGAAATTCTTTTTGTTCCCGCAAAGACGCAAAGATGAAACGAAGGCGTAATTGCCGTCTCGATATTTTTACGAAACTTACTTCTGAAAATGCTCCGTTGAATTATGAAAATTCTTTCCGCCGATTTCGTTTTGCCGATTTCTTCGGACGCGCTTTCAGGCGGCGCGATTGTCGTAGACAAAACAAAAATTGTCGCCGTCGGCGCGAAGAAGGAAATTGCCGAAAAGTTTCCCGATGCAAACATCGAAGATTTCGGCGAAGCCGTGATTCTGCCCGGTTTTGTTAATTGTCATTCGCATCTGGAAATTACGGCGATGCGCGGCTTTCTCGATGATGTCGAAGAAGATTTTTATTCGTGGCTGATGAAGCTGACCGTGACCCGCGCCGAAAAATTAACCGAGCGAGACATCGAAACGGCGGCGATTTTCGGAGCGCTCGAAGGCGCTCGGGCGGGCGTAACCTGTTTCGGCGACATCGGACGTTTCGGCAGAGCCGGTTTCGAGGCTTTAAAAGCCAACGGCTTGCGCGGAATTCTTTTTCAGGAAACCGAATTCTCGCCGAAAAACGAAGAAGCCGAAACCGATTTTGCAAAACTCGAAGATAAATTTTTAGAATTGAAAGCGACTGAAACCGAACTCGTCAAAGTCGGACTTTCGCCGCACGCGCCTTACACGGTCAGCCGGAAACTTTTCGAGCGAATCACCGATTATACGCTTTCGGAAAGTATAAAAATTTCCGTTCACGTCGCCGAATCTACTCAAGAGCAAGACTTCTTTCAAACAGGCAAAGGTTTTTTTGCAGGCGTTTATGAAAAACTAAATCTTCAGTGGAACGCGCCGCGAGTTTCGCCTGTCGAATATCTTGCGGACATTGGCGTTTTACGGGCGAAGCCTCTGCTCGCTCATTGCGTCAAAGTTTCAGGCAGTGACATTCGATTGATTGCCGAAAGCGGTTCGAGCGTCGCGCATTGCCCGAAGTCGAACGCCAAATTCGGACACGGCACAGCGCCGCTCGAAAAGTTTTTGGCGGCAAAAATTCCAATCGGTTTCGGCAGCGATTCGGTCGCCAGCAACAACACTTGCGACATTTTAGAAGAAGCGCGTTTTGCGACGCTTTTTGCCAGAAATTTGAAAGAGCGAAAACGATTTTTGAACGCCAAAGAAATTATCGAGACGGCAACGTTCGGCGCGGCGCGAGCGCTCGGATTAGACTCGGAAATCGGAACGTTGGAAACAGGCAAACAGGCGGATTTAATCGTCGTCTCGCTCGAAAACACCGCACAGATGCCGGTTCACGACGTTTATTCGACGCTGCTTTTCGCCTCAAATGCGCGTGACGTAAAAATGACGATGGTCGCGGGCAAGGAAATTTACCGCGACCGGCAAGCGAAAATGATTGATGAGGCTGAGATTAAAGAAAAAATGAGACGAATCGCCGGAAAGATGAGATATTAAAATTTATTTAACCTCAGTCCGGAATGAACAAAAACAGGGAAAGAATCGCCGCAAAAAGGCGCAAAAAAGCACAAAAAAGATTTTTCTGCCGTTCCTTTTGTGCATTTTGCGCCTTTTTGCGGCGATTCTTTCTTATCCCGAATTAAGGAAAATCTATATGGGTGAAATTCGCGGACTAATCTTTCTCGTTTTTCTATTCCTCACATTTTTTAGAATGCGACGCTGTAAAAAGTCGAGAAGTAATTGTTGGCGCGTCCCGTGTTGCCAAAGTTGTATCCGGTGTAGACAAACTGCCGCTTGGTGACGGCAAGACCGAAACCGGCGGCGGAATAACCGAAACGATTTTTGCCGCTATACCAATCGGCGATGAAACTCAATCTTCGGCTAACAGGCTGTTCAAAACCGACAATCGCGCCGGTTTTCGTTCCGACCTCGCGTTTCGCGCCGACGAGCGTATAAACGCCGCCGGTCAGACGCATTCCTCCCGTCTTTTCGATGACTTTGCTTAGGTTGCTATATACAAGTCCGAAGGTGCGCGTTCCGGCTGATTTGTCGAGCGGTACAAAGAACATCGCGCCGGTTGAGACCGCGATTCCGTGTCTTTCATTGGTATAAATTTTCCACTTAAAATTCGGCTGAAATTCTTTTGGCGAAGGACGAACGCCGCTGCGCGTGTAGAAAAAATTCGCGCCGACTTCCAGATTTCTCCTCGCGCCATAGACCATCCGGTAACCGTAAGATTGAAAACCGCCTTGGCGGTAAGAACCGAAATGCGCGAGAAAATCGGCTTCGAGATAAGCGGTTTTCTCCGCCACGACATCGGTCGAAGGAATATTGAAAATAGTGCTTTGCGCCGAAACCGTCAAACTTGCGATTATCGACAGTAACCCGAAAAAGAAACAGCAATTGATAAAGCGTTGAATTTTTAGCATTCTTTCTCCTCTTTTAGTTGTTGGCAAATCTTCGGCAAATTTAAATTGTCCGCCGACTTTTTGAAATGAAATGCCGAACTATCTATAGTGCGAATTGAATGTTAATTCAAAAAATGAGTGGCTTTATCAGCATTCTGCTTTAATTTTTTGTCTGGATATAATTGCGTGTAAATAAGTAGTCGGACAGAAATATTTTATAAGATTTTTTTAGCCACAGATTTACACAGGTTAACTCAGATGTCAGAAAGATTTTTTTTATAACCGGTTTTATCGGTTTTGATTTTATCCGAGTCCATCTGTGTAAATCTGTGGCTAAATATAAATTGGCTCTAGGGAAGTTTAGATACAAATAAGCCGTGCTAAACTTCTGATATGTCTGG
>CAXSBF010000008.1:0-222878 GCA_964235785.1 uncultured Pyrinomonadaceae bacterium
TGTTTTTGTTATTCAAAAACTACTCGAGCATTTGCTTCTTCACTTTTCTAAAGTAAGAACGAGTATTGGTATTAGCTTATCAAAGCCAAAAATTAATAGTATTAAATTTTCGTAAAACCCGGATAGTTTAATCAGCCGAGCGTGAAAATGTTCCGCAAGCAATAAATATCATCGGTTCAAATCAAATTTTCGACCGGACGCGGACTGCAATATCGTTATAAATTTTAAAGAGTAAAGCAATTAAGTGTCGGTTAGAGAAAAATAACGCGAGTCTTCTAAATCTCTGTTATGGAATTATCTTCAATTAATGGTTTAGTTATTTTTAGAAATAAAAAGAGCAGTCATTCAAATTAAAATGACTGCTCTTTTTATTTATGGTCGGGGCGAGATGATTTGAACATCCGACCTCTCGGTCCCGAACCGAGCGCGCTACCGTGCTGCGCTACGCCCCGTCAAACTCGACTCTCAAAGTTTAGGTTACGATGGATTTGAAGTCAAACTCTCCATCTTTTTCTTTTTCGAGCGCGATTTCAAAACCTCATAAATCGGTGGCAAAATTGAAAGCAAAACGACGATAATAACGACCTTTTCGATGTGGTCTTCAAGTTTGATTCCGAGTGCGCGTTCGACCACGCCGCCGAGAAAATATCCGGCTAAAACCATACTCGAAATCCACAGCAAACCGCCCAAAACGCTAAAGGGCAAAAACTTTCCGTAAGGCATTTCGGTCGCGCCGATGACGAGCGGCGCAAATGTCCGCACAATCGGCACAAACCGCGCCATAATAATTGTTTTTACACCGTATTTTTCAAAAAACAGTTTGGCTTTTTCGACACGACTCGGTTTGAAAACAAGCGAGTTTTCACGATTAAAAAGCGTTTTGCCCATCGCTCTGCCCGTCCAATATCCGGTCGAGTCGCCGATGACCGAACCGAGAAAAAACGCCAACAGAACAAGCGCGACATTTAATTTTCCAGCCGCCGCAAAAAGTCCCGAAACGACCAGAAGGGAGTCGCCCGGCAAAAAGAATCCGACCGCCAAACCTGTTTCCGCAAAAACGACGAAAAATAACCCGAGATAGACATACGCTCCGAGCAGATTTAATAAATAATCTATTAAAAATTTCGGATTGAGAAAATCTTTGACTGTGTGTAAAAAATCCGTCAGCGATTCCATAATCTTTAAATTAAAAATTAAGAATTAAAAATTAAGAATTAAAAGCAAAGCGAAATTGGCGGATTTGAATTGTAACCTTTATTTCTTCTCTTACAATTCTTAATTCTTAATTTTTAATTCTTAATTCGTTTTCAATCTTCTTCCTCTAAACCCAACGGCACGCGCGAGGAAAGCAGATTTTGACCGGCAAACAAACCAGCCCAAACTAAAATCGCCGCCGTTGAAATCGCCCAGCCGAGATCGGCGATTAAATTGTCTTCGGCTATCAGACCGAAGATAATCGCCGGAAAACCGAAAAGCGCGACGCGCAGAGCAGACTTTTTAAAATTTTCCAAATTCTCCAGCAGATTAACGCGGCTGATTTCCATTTCCATATAATCTTCATCGGCGTTGAGGCGCGAAAAGTAATCGCTTTCGCCTTGCGTCCAACGCCGCAACGCGGCAGTTTCGGCAAGGCGATGAGCGGTTACAAAGTTATGAATTACGTGCGCGATTTTGCCTTCTCTGAGAGCGATTTCAGCCAAACCTCTGACCGAACGAAAACTTTCCGCTTCGACATCTGCGGCTTTTTGAAAGGCTTGACGGGCGCGTTTTTGCTCGCCGAACTGAAAATAACACTCGCCCAGACGCGCCAGAAAATTTCCGTCCGCCGCCCCGCGTTTCTCGGCGATACGAAGCGCGGCAAATGCTTTTCGTTCGAGTTCCCGGTTATGCTCCGAACCGGCAAACGAATGAAGACAACGGGCGAAATCGAAGATAAGCCACGCATCTTTCGGCGTTAAAACAAGAGCGCGTCTGAATGCTTCGAGCGATTGCAAGAGATAACCTGAAAGTCGAAGTTCATTGGCGAGGCGATGCAGATAATCCGCTTTTTCCAATTCTTCGCCGCCGATTTCTTTGTTTTTAAATTTTGCGCGACGATTTTTATTGGCGATTTTGGAATTGTTTAAGGAACTTTCTAAAACATCAACGGAAGGAATTTTCGCAAACTCGGCTTTCATCAAAATTTCCTTCGGGTCGAGCAGATAATCACGCAGCTCGATTGAACGATTGTCGAGCGCATTTTCCGGCAAGAGCGGAAAAATCTGGTGAATCATTTGCCGGTAATGTTCGCCGCCCGAAGCAAATGAGAACCTTAAATTTCTGCCTTGAATAGAAGTTCGGTAACGGTAAAAAACATTTCCGCCGCGTTTTAAGGCACGCAGCGATTGGGTTTCGACCTGTTCGATGTCGGAGAGTTTTAGACGATAACGAAAATTGTTCGACCAAGCCCAAAGGCGCGGCAAAAATCCCGTGCGCGTTAATTTTTTTCCGTCAAAAACTATGCGGTCAGTCCAGAGCAGAGCGGGAAATAAAGTCCAACCGGCGGCAAAAAGGAGTATTCCAGCCCAATCGATTTCCAAATAAATCAAAAAAGCCGAGAAAAAGGCGGATAAAAGCAGCGCGGCGAAATAACCGTTCGGCGAAACCCGAATACTCGTGATTTTATGCGAATTTTCGGCAACGGCAGAACTTTTTTGTGTCGTCAAATCCGCCGTTTTTGCCGCTGCAAAGTCGTTCACTTTTAAAAATTTCCTCTTGAATTTATTATAATTTAGAAACGACCAATAGAACGGGAATTTTTGGAATTATCTCCTGGAAGCCAAAATATAAATATGCCGACGAGCATAATCTGATGACGGAAGCGGCAAGGCTTCGCTTTGCCGCTTCAAGTTAAAAATTTATTGTTTTGACCTTTGAGTCGGAAGTTACGCCGACGGGCATCGCGCCGGATGGCGAAATCGATTCGGGCGTCTTGATTTCCTTCGCCTTTTCGGGATTCAGCGCGACGAGTTTTTGTTGGGCGTCGAGCGCGGTCTGCGACATCGGAATCGGTTTGTCTTCCAAATCTTTGGCTTCGCTGGCAGGTTTGGCGATGTTGAAATAGAGGTCGGCGGCTTCGGCGGTTTTGCCTTGTTTCTCGAAAATTTTTGCGAGTTCAAAATTGATGGTGTTTTTAGAAAGAATCGGGTCGGAAGATTTTGCGAGTTCCTGATAAAGCGCGGCGGCTTCGTCTAACTTTCCGTCGCCGGTTTTTGCCTGCGCGAGCGCAAACTTTGAGAGCGTGCCGACTTCACCGCTTGTCTTAGATAAATCTTCGAGTGACGCAACAGCGGCGGCGCGGTCAAGCGTTAATTGATTAACCGCTACAAAATACTTTGCTTTGTCACGGACCGGATTTCCGTATTTGTCCGCGACGGCTTGAAATTCATTAACCGCCGCTTCGGCGCGTTCCTTTTCGGTTTTAAAGATTTTTTCGGTCGAACCTGCCGGAACGGGCGCGTCGCTGACCTGCGCCTGCGAGGTTTCAATCGCTTTGCCGAGCGCGGCTTGCGCGGCGTTATTTGAACGCCGGTTATAAGCATAAAACATTCCAATCAGCGCGGCTAAAACAGCAATCGCTCCAAGCGCGTAAAGAAAATTTTTGCCTTTGCCCGCAAACTGGCTGCTGAAATCTTCTACCTTTTTGCCGACTTCGGTTTGAAATTCGTCCTGGTAAAATACCTTATTTTTATCTTCTCGAACCGGCGTTCTAAACTGTTCCGGTATCTGTCTTTTCTTTCTCGCCATAATTAAATTACTTGCCAAATTACTGCAATTTTTTTGAATCGAATCGTTATATAATAGTTAATAGGATTTTTGCAAAAGAGTCAATTTATCGTAAAACGCCGATGATAGCAAGCATAGGCAAGGCAAAAGTAAAAAGGTAAAAGGCAAAACGAAGAAGACGAAAATTTTTATTTTTTCGGGAACAATTTTTGTAAATCGGTGTCTAAGTAAATAGTTCGCGGAAAACGCGGGTGAGCAATTTGAAATTTTTCGGTTTCGGGAAAGGAAAAGGGCGGGAGATGTTCTTCGGCAAGTCAATCACAATTGGCGATGAAGAAATGGCGACGGTTGCTCTGGCGACACGCGCAACTTCTGTCGGCTCACACGTCGAAGCTGAGTTCATTGAAAAATTAAAGGCAGGCGACGCAGTGGCTTTCGACACGCTCGTCATGCGCTACGGCGGCGACATTTACGCGCTGTTGTATCGCCTGACCGAAGACTCCGAAGAAGCGAGCGATTTGACGCAGGAAACTTTTTTGCAGACTTTCAAGTCAATCAAGAATTTTCGCGGCGAAGCGGATTTGAAAACGTGGCTTTACCGGATTGCAATCAACGAATCGCGCAACCGTTTTCGCTGGTGGAAACGCCGGCGACGCGAAAAGACGGATTCTTTGGACGCGCCCGTCTGCAAAGGCGAAACGTTTTTAGGCGAATTGATTTCGAGCAGCTCCGATAATCCCGAAGACGCGATTCTCCGGCGCGAGCGCGAAAAGGTTTTGACAAATGCCTTGCGTAATTTGCCGGACATCTTTCGGGAAGCCGTCGTTTTATGCGACATCGAAGGCTTGGGTTATGAAGAAATTGCCGTCGCGCTCGAAATAAACATCGGCACTGTGAAATCGCGTATCGCCCGCGGACGGGAAGAATTGAGACGAAAGTTGAAAGATATTTGAAAAACGGTTTTTGGTCTTTGGTCCTTGCTAAATTTTTTCAAAGACCAAAGACTAAAAACCAACGAAATTGAATGATTGACTCGCCCCGGTATCACTTAAATTTAACCAAATCGGTGCCAAGCGAGCGGTCAAAGGTGAGACGAACAATTCGACGGCGAAGTTTGAAAGGCAAGGAAATGTTTTCGGTTTTATTTGAAAATAGACCAACAACAACCAATAAGCCGGAAACCCGGAATTGCCAAACAAAATTCGCTTTCGGACAAACCGTTGTTTTCTTGCAAACAGTCGAGAAAACAGCCGGGGTCAGTCAGTCATTCAATCCATTCGGCTTTTGGTCTTGGGTCTTTGGTCTTTGAAAAACTTACAAAGACCAAAGACCCAAGACCAAAGACCAATCAAAACAATGAAATGCGAAAATTTACAATTTAATCTGTCGGTTTATCTGGATGATATTTTGACGGCTGAGGAACGCGCCGGTTTAGACGAACATCTGGCGCAATGTCCTCTGTGTCGGCAAAAAGCGGCGGAATTTCAAACACTGCGTAACAGCTTGCGCGTTCTGCCGCGTCCCGAATTGCCGAATGATTCGTTTGTTTTGTTGAGAAATCGAGTCGCGCTGGAAACGCTAACGACTGAACGGAAACCGGCAATCGTTTTTACGGAAAACTTTCGACGATGGCTGTTGATGCGGTTTATGCCGTATAGCGTCGGCACGGTTGCATCGGTTTTATTGACGTTCGGACTTTTGTGGGCTTTACTGTCTGACGCTAATAAAATCGGGCAAAATAATGAAATTGCTAAACTTCAACCGATAGTCAAATCAACCGTTATGCTTGCCAATTCTGAACCGACCGCGAGTTTGGGCGCATCGGAATTCGCAACGACTGATTTTGAAGTTCCACATCTCGCAATCTCCGGCGAATCGCCTTCAATCAATCCGCAGGGCGCGTTAATTGCTTTAACCAAATCTTTTGTGCGCGGAAAAATGAGGGATGATGAAGTCGTGGTCGTCGCTGAAGTTTTCGGCAACGGTTTAGCCAGAATTGATGAAGTCGTCGAGCCTTCGCGCAACCGCCAAGCCGTGCGCGAGCTTGAAAACGCTTTAAAAACCGACCCGAATTACGCGCCGCCATTCATCCCCGCGCATCTCGACCAACGCTCCGACACCGTGCGCGTCGTTTTCAAAATTCAAAGCGTCAATATCAACACACATTTGAAACGCAGGTAAAAATATCTGCTTCGGAACTCCCCTTTTCCTCACTTCATCAAATTTTATTCGTAACTCAAAGCCTCAACCGCGTCCAGCCGCGCGGCGCGAAGCGCGGGATAAAGCGCGCCGAGCGCGCCGCCGATGAGTCCGGCAATCAATGTCACGATTAGCACGAAAGGACTGATTTCGACTGTTAAAGTCGTAACGCGGGCGAGCAAAAATCTTAAAATAACGGTCATCAAAACTCCGCTGACGATACCGAAAAAGCTGATTAGTAACGCTTCCTGCGCGACAATCCAGCCAATTCCGGCATTCGACATTCCGAGCGATTTCATAATGCCGATTTGTCTGGTGCGTTCGGTCACGGTCGTATACATCGTCAACAAAATAACAAGTGCCGAGATTGCTGCCGCCACACCGATAATCACGTTCAGAAAAACATCGAGCGCGGGAATGCTTTGCATATAAAGTTCCGGCAAATCTTTGGTCAGCAAAATCTGATTATCGGGAAAAGCATTGTGTAAATTTTCGGCGACTTGTTCCGGCTTAAAACCGTCTTTGGCTTTGACCAAAAATGAAGACGCTTTACCTTCACCGCCGAGCTGCGTCTGCATTGTCAAAAGCGGAATTTTGATTCGCGCCCCGGCAGCCGGCTCGTAAGTTCCGACGATTTTAAACTCACGCTCGTAAAGTTTCAGACTATCGCCGACCTTTAAACTTTTCTGCCTCTGCCAGCCTGTATCGATAATCGCTTCGTCGCCGCTTGCCGAGAGTTTTTGCCCCTCTATGATTGCGAGTCCGGCAACCTGCGCGTATTCATCGAAATTTACGCCGTCAATTAGACGGCTTCCCGTGTTGCTGTCGTTGGTTGAGACCGCATTTTGAGCAATCGAAACGACGGATTTGACGCCTTCGGTTTTGGCTAAATCATCCGCCATCGAAACAGGCAGACGAAAGGAATCCGAACCGCTCAAGCCTTTCGACCCCGAAGCGCGAAACATAATTTCCGCGCCGACATTGGCTTCGCGGGAAGCGCGTTCGCGCATCGAACCGTTTGCCAGACCAATGGTAAAGACAATCAGCAAAACGCCGACGGCAATACCCAAAACGCTGACGACGGTTCGCGCCGGACGATGAAGCATATTTGAGAAGACGAGATTGTTCATAAAAATTCAGGATTCAGGATTCAAGATTCAGAATTAAAATCATAAATCCTGAATCTTGAATCCTGAATCTATTGTGGTTTTGGCTGCGCCATCGAATTGGTATTGGCGCTGGCAGTTTGGTTTTGGTTTGCCGCTTCATTTTTCTGTTCTTCCGGCGATTTCCAGCCTGCTTTACGAAGCAGTTCGACGGCGAAGCGAATCGGAATCGCCATATTCGCCGCGTTGCTTTCGGTGAAAACGCCAAAATTGACGCCGATGACTTTGCCGGTTTGACCGAAAAGCGGCGCGCCCGAACCGCCTTCAGCCGTTTTCGCGTCGTGGA
This sequence comes from uncultured Pyrinomonadaceae bacterium, assembly GCA_964235785.1. GTDB lineage: Bacteria > Acidobacteriota > Blastocatellia > Pyrinomonadales > Pyrinomonadaceae. Next base: position 7,417 of record CAXSBF010000008.1, read on the forward strand.
CGATTCGCCGCGAATCCAAATCCGTAATCGCGCCCTGCGTCGTCAAAGGCACGATTTTTCTGGACTGCGCCAGAAAATTTATCAACGATTGACGCGAGCCGCCGAAACGCGTGTTGATTGATTTGGCTTCGTCGTCGTCAACCATCGCCAGCAGACGGTCGGGACCGTTCGGAAAACCCATCGTAACGACCGTTTTACCGATTGAAACCGCGTCGGAATCAATGTCGAGCGGAAGCGTCGGAATATCGGGCGAAACCGAATTGATGTCAATCGTGCCGACTGCTAAATCCGCGCCCGAACCGAGTTGTTTTACTTTCAGAGGAAACGGCTGCGGGAAGTTAGGAAAATAAATAACCAGTCGTTTGAGACGCGCCCGCCCGCCTGCGTCCGTCATCATTTGTTTGACGAGTTCATCTTCTTCCCAGGGCTGGACGACGTGCCGGTTGGTTAAAATAAAACCGCCGCCGACGTGAAAACCCGTGCCGATAAAATCATATTCAACCGGACTGCCGTTGCCCTCGGTCGTCAAGCCCATCTGCACGGTTTGATTCGGTATTCGTTCTTCCGGCGGCGCGGGTTCATACGGACTCGACTGAAAGGCTTGCGGGTCAGGATAGCGCAGCGTTTTACCGTTTTTGCGGTCAACCAGGTCATAAACGCCGACAATCAGACAGATGCCGTTGCCGTATTGGACGCGCAGATTCGGCGCGAGTGAGACGGTTTTGATAATGTCTTTGTTGGTTTTATCAATCTCGCCGATTTGGTCGTTGGTCTGGGCGATTCGCTCCTGCAGTTTGCTGACGATTTCGTTTTGCTGCTCGGCTTGCTGGCGATTTTTTTTCAGTTCATTGTTAAAAGCGATGCCGAGATAAAAAATGCCGCCGATCGAGCTGAGAACGATTAATAAAACGACCAATTTCGTCACCCACGAAATCTCGCGCGAAAGCTCGCGGACAAATTCTCTCAAAAACGTTTTTGCATCGTCGCGTTTCGGCGAAAACCCCGATTCGAGCGCGGCTTCTTCGATAAACTGCGCGATGTGCGGCTGTTCCCGATTGGTTGTGATTAAAGATGATTTGGATTCGAGCGAAAAGAATGAAAAGGAAATATCTGTGCCGGGAATTTCGATGCAATCGCCGTCCGAAATAGCGACAAAACGTTGAAGCGGTTTGCCGTTCAGCAAAAAATTCAGCGAACTCTGAACGTATGTTAGACGATAAACGCCGTTTTCGAGTTCGAGTTCGAGCCAGCTTTTTTCGGCGGAAATTTTAGTCGAGTGAATCTGTAAATCGCTGGATTCATCTGAGCCGATGCGGATATTTTCGTCGGAAAAAAATTCCGTGCGTTTTTCCGCGCCGACCGAAACGTGAATGATAATACCGACTGCCATTTTTCTCAAAAAGCCAAACAAGAAACTTTACTGCATTTTATCATAAAAGGAAGGAAAGACGATTAAATTAACAATCAAACGCGGGAGCGATGAAAGGGAAGTTTCTCTAAACGTCGGCTCGCGCGACCAGACGGCTTATTCTCGGGTCGAATCGCCGCAGGCAATCGCGCAGCAATTGAAAATCCGTGAAGGCTGGCTGAAAAGATAGTTGTCGTTTTAAAGCGATTGTCTTTTACTTTTTCCGAACGTCAAAAAACCTCGCCCGCCGCAGGTTTTGGCTGTTGTTGAACGATTCGGATTTTTCCGATTGTCCGCGTCGCAGTTTTTTCTGTTCTTCTTCGGACAGACGTTTTATTTTCTGACAACTTTCGCCGCAGCAGCCTTCAAATTTCGTAAAACAGTCGTCGCACTGGATAAAAAGCAGATGACACGCCTGATTTTCGCAGTTGCGGTGCGTGTCTGATTTTTCGCCGCACTGATGACAATGACTGATGATTTCATCTGTTATCTGCTCGCCCAAACGATTGTCGAAAACGAAATTCCTGCCTTTGAATTTATTTTCCAGATTCCGCTCTTTTGTTTGGCGAACGTATTCGATAATTCCGCCTTCCAGATGAAAAACTTTGGTAAAACCGTTGTGTTTCAAATACGCGCTTGCCTTTTCGCACCGAATCCCGCCGGTGCAATACATAATTATATTTCGGTCTTTTTTATCAGCCAGTATCTCGACCGCCATCGGCAATTGCTCGCGGAACGTATCGGATGAAACTTCGAGCGCGTTTTCAAAATGCCCGACTTCGTATTCGTAATAATTCCGCATATCGACGACGACGGTTTCGGGATTTTCGGTTAATTTATTAAATTCTTCGGCGCTCAGATACGCGCCGCGATTTTCCACACTGAAACTCGCGTCTTCGATTCCGTCGGCGACAATTTTTTTTCGCACTTTAACGCTTAAAACCCAGAAAGATTTTCCGTCGTCTTCGAGCGCGATGTTCAGTCTTAAATTGTCGAGCGAATTTATCGAATACAAATAATCTTTAAATTTTTGGAAATTCTTTTCGGGAACGCTCACCTGCGCGTTGATGCCTTCGCGCGCGACATAAATTCTTCCAAGCACGCCGAGCTTTTCAAAATTCAGATACAATTCGTCGCGGAACTCCTGCGGATTTTCAATCGAAAAATATTTGTAAAACGAAACGGTCGTCCGCTTTTCAAAATCGGTTTGCAGACGTTTTTTTAGTTCTTCCTGAGATGTCAGATTTCGTAGTTCGGGTTTCATTCGGCAAATCGGCAAAAGGTAAAATATCTTACTCGCCCTTGAAAAAACAAATAATTCTACCTCAACAGATTATACCGAAAAATCTATTTGTTTTTTACAAACGTGCTTGGAACTTTGTTTGAAATCGGTTTCAGGGTTCGCAAGTATGCGTAAATCGCCGCCAAATCTTCGTCTTTCATCTGTGAATATTTCGACCACGGCATAATCGAATTGAATTCGTCGGCTTTAACGGAATCGCTGGCGTGGTTGAGGCTTTTATCGAACGCCTTGAATCTCTGAATAAACGCCGCTTCGTCCCAGTTTCCGATTCCGGTTTCTTTGTCCGGCGTGATATTTGCCGAGACGATGTTGTTTCCGTCGAGAAAAGGGAAATATCTGCCGCCGGAAAATTCCTTTCCTTTCTCGATTTGTCCGCGCGTGGCGGGCGTGTGACATTCGATGCAGGACGCCGCGTTGGTTAAGTATTCGCCGTATTTTACTTTGTCCGAAGCGGCTGGTTTTTGCGAGAAAGCGGCTTCGGACGGAATCGTGTGAATAATAAAATTCATCGGAAAATCCGATTCGGGCGCGGGCGTTTCGTTTTCGATGCCCGGCAGACTGCGAATATACGCGATAATCGAATAAACGTCTTCTCTGTCCATTTTCCCGAAACTCAGGTATGGCATTATCGGAAACAGCGGACGCCCGTCGCGGCTAACGCCTGTCGTAATAGCACGAAACAATTCGCCGTCAGACCAGTCTTTTAAGTGAAAAGGCGTGATATTCGGCGCGTAATAGTTGCCGGGGAACCCGATTTTTCGGTCGAAAGCTTCGCCGCCTTTGCCTTCGGTGCCTTCAATTATTGGACCGGAGAAGCGCGACCAATCGCGCGTCGAGTGACAGTCGACGCACTGCGCTACGTTGTTGGCGAGATATTTCCCGCGCTCGACGCGCTCCGGCGTATATTCGATTTTCACGTTTTCTATCGGAATATTCGGCTTAAACTTTTTAACGTAAGCTAATAGAGCGATGACTCCGATAATCAGGGCGACTAATAAAACAGCCACTATTTTCAAGAATTTTTTCATTGCTAAATATGATTCGATTTGAAAATTGAAAATTCAAAAACAAATTTATCCGAATATTTATATCTTAAATTTTTGAATTTCCAAAAATTCAATTTATAAATTTCGCAACACTCACCTTAGCAAAGCGTCAAAATTATGTGGAAAGTATCACGGAAGACAAAACAAGAATGCAAGCGTCGTTTTATTGAGCTAAAATGAATGAATAAAATTTGCGGACTGAAAAAGTTGTCGAGAATTTATAAATCGGATAGTTAATTTCAAAAAAATGAATAATACGCCGGAAAATACCGAGGAATATTTGAATAAAAATAAAACGATGAAAACAATGCGGATTATCTGGATGATTCTCATCGCAGTTTTCGCCGCGCTGGTTTTATTTCGTTTGTATAGCTGGTCAAAAGGCGAGGACAATTTGCGCGGGCTTTTGTCGCCGCTCGGAATGGTTTTCGTCGGATTGGGCGCGATTATTCGCCCGCGCAACCGGATGCTGTCTTATGTTTTTACGGGCATCGCGCTGGTTTTAGTAATTACGGGATTAGCGCTGATGCTCATCTATTAAATTTAATGCCGTCTATTTGACTGCGGCGCGTTTGAATACCCGGTCGCCGCTGATGAAATAGACGTTGTTTTGCTTGTCGAGCGCAAAAGACTCGATGCCGCTCACGTCCGGGACGGTTGCGAGTTGTGCGCCCGTATTGGAATAGACGTTAATCGAATCTTTGTCGGAGACATAAACGCGGCTTTGATTATCGACCGCGATGCCGCAGGAATTCATACTCTGGACAAATTTGTTGACGTATTTGCCTTCGGGCGTAAAACGAAAAATCATCAATTCTTCCGTGTTGTAAGAAAGCGAATAACTTCCCAAATCGCCGAACGCATAAACCGAAAAGATATTGCCCGCGCCGTCAACCGCCAGGCGAATCGCCGCCAAACCGGTTTCGTGCGGCGACAGAGCGGCGTCGGCGGTTTCAGTGTGAAAACCGTTTAAGCGGCGCGTAATTTTGCCGGATTTATTGATAAAAAGCAGCGTTTCAATCGCGCCGTTGTTTGAAATGACGAGCAATCCGCCGTCGCTGCGAAGAGCAAAATCCTGTATGAAATCCGGCGCGACGTGAATCGTATCGACCGGCTCGCTCGCATCATTCGCGTAAATTAAAATCGTGCCGCCGACTAGAACATAAAGCCTGTCTTTATCGTCAACCGCAATTTTTTGAATTGTGCGGGCGCGTCTGTAGCGATTGGTTTGCGAAGGAATTTGCCAAACCTTCAAAAATTCGCCCTTCTCGTCAAATTGCTGAACGCGCAAACTCTCGTCGGCAACGTAAATTCCGCCTTTCGAGTCAACTGCAATCTCATTAGCTTCCTGAAATAAACCGTTTGCCGTTCCTTTGCCGCCGAATTCGAGCAAGTTCGGATTCGGCGTCGGTGTCGGCGAAATGGGCGATGCTGACGCAACTGAGTAATTCGCGGTGTAAGGCGGATGAAATGTTTGCGGTTTTGATTTGGTCGACAACAAGAGCGACAGAAAAAATACTGCTCCGCCAACCGCCAGACACGCGACGACGGCGATTATAAAAACATTCGGATTCGCCGTCGAGGTTGGTATAGGCTGATAGACGGGTTCAGATTGCTCCGCCGGTTTTTTCGCCGGTTCGATAACAAATCTGGTCGCGCAATAACCACAGGTCGCAAAATTCTGCCAGACTGAATACTCAGTAATTTTCCCGCCACATTGTGGACAAATCAAAGGTTTCATTACTCACCCGTATAAAACCCGCAGAAAGTTTTTCGACGTAAAAATAGTTTGTCTAGGTGAATCTTACACCGTTTTAGCCGTCGCTTCCATATCCTTTTTCCAACGCAAAATAGGTTTTCTTGCGGCGGTCGCTTCGTTGAGTCTGCCGATGCTCGTAGTGTGCGGCGCATAAATAACGATTTGCGAATTTTCGACAGTTTCTTTCGTATTGATTATTCAATTCTAAGTTCTTTGAACGAATACATATCTAAGCCGTAAAATGTATAAACGTCGTCGGCGTTCAAAATTTTAGCGTCTTTTTTATCGAAACCTAAGTCATTCAGAGTCGAATAAACTAATTCTTCGGTTTCTGCTTCGATTTCCAAATATGGCGGAATATAAGCCCAAAAATCAATGTCAATTTTTACACCGTTTGGAAGAGAATAACTTACTCTTCTTTTTTCTTGATAGTTTTTGTGAAAATATCCAAGTTCTTCAAGCAGTTGTTTTCCTTTTTCCAAATTATCAATCTCAACTTCGATTTCTTTTACGTCGTCAATCGAATGATGTCTAATGCCCTGAACTGTTTTGCGGTTGAATATCTGTTTCAAGGCAATTGTCGTTTTTCCGCCGCTTTCACGCAATCTCACCCATTTATTCGGGTTTGTGTCATATTTTGAAACAACATTTTCAAATTCACTTTCAAAAATTGCGGTTGGAGCGTTTCCATTTGAAATGTCTTTAATTAACACATCTAACGATTGGACGTTTGCAATTTGTAATAGAACGGTTTTCTCATCTTCGGAAAGCAAATCTGAAAGGTCTGCTAATAACGATACAAGTTTTTGTCTCGCTAGTTCGTTTTCTTTGTTTCCGATATTTTTCTTTAGAATTTCTATTAACGATATGAAGGTTGTCGAGATAGGAGATAAGTTGTAAGTGTAAATTCGTTGTAAATTATCACCCTCAAATTTTGCGCCCAAAGAATCGAGATTTTTCTTTGTTTTTTCAACATCAATGTCTAATACTTTTATTTCAATTTCTTTACTCATTTGCATTAGGAATTATAGCTTTACTAAATAACACCGAATAGGAGGACAAGAATATCTTTAACCATTCCTCATCATTCTGAAAACCTAAATACTCATAAAAGTTCATATCACTATTGCTCAAAACATCTATAACAACCACCCCCCAAGTCGAATTCCCCTTGCCTCTAATCTTAAAACCTAAGAAATGTTCACAATGGCGAATATTATTAATATCAAAAAGGTCATAGGCAAGAGTATAAGTAGATTCCATAAAATGGGTAACTCTATTTGCTTCTGTTATTGTAAGGGAGTTTTTGAAACTTGGCAGTTCAGATAATTTACTGATGTTTACTTGAACAGAAGATTTTAAGTATGTCCCAAACGAATCATTGTCAGCACTGTATGTATCAGGGTCTTTTTTCCTTTCTTCATTAAACTTACGAATCAAATTGTTAATTCCATTATGATCTTTGCTAATTACGATTTCATTATCGGAATCGTAAACTTTTCCAGTAAACAATCTGCTTAGTCGGTTACTGTCGTTTACTAAAAAAGGAATTGTAGTGTTCACTCTATTGAGTTTTCCAGACTCATACCCGTATCGAACATAAGATAAGCAATAATTTTTCCCAGGGCGTAATATTCTATTCCATTTATTTCTTTTCCATCTAACTTTAAAAATTCTGAGCCAGAATTGATACCACCAAGCGTCTATTACCTTCAAGAAAATATAAAAAATAAGCGTAACTGAAAAAAATGTGATTATCCAAAGCCACAGTGCAGAAACAGATTCTATTTTATTTGATAAAGATTGACCTATGAAGTATATAGTTAAAATATAAATAAGAGAGCCCACAATAGTTCTAAACAAACTAAACGAGTAATATTTATGACAAGTTATTCTATAAATAGTGTCAGATGTAGAATCAGTGAGATCGATGTTAGTGAAAAATACCTTGTGTACCGATGCTAATAAAGATTCGACAATTCTCCTTTCAGAATGAAGATGTTTTCCGATATTTGAAATCGATAAACATATAATTGCTCCAAATCCAATAATTCTGATAAATGCCACTGAATTTTCAATGTGATTTTTATCTAAACCAGTATATTCCCACACTAACTCGTAGAAATGCTGATCAGCGGCAAGAGTCGCGGCAGCCATTGAAAGCAGTATAAGTAATCCAACCTCCGTATAGTAATGTTTCTTCATAGGCTATTTGAGTTAAGTTATTGCATAATCCTTATGATAATGCTCCGCCCAAATTTCAAATTGTGTCTTAAAGCAATTTGAAACAGTATTAATAATTTCTTTAGTTTCTTGAATCATTCCTCGATGCAAATAATTGTATGCTATACAACATTTTATTCCGTTCTTCCAGTACTCAGGCTCATTAGCTATTAAATCTAAAATATTTTCAGGCAGTTCTTTAAGAACAGATTTGTAAAAATGAAACTTTTGAAAATCGTATTTGCCTTCCAAATCTATCTGGTTATCACAATCAGAAAAACTATTTTCGATTTTACTTGCTTGTTGATAGTCGGTTTCGTAAAGCCTTAAAACATCACAGTAGTGATAATATTCACCCATTTCTATTTTTAGACGGTTTGACATCAATTGAAAAATTGTAAGCAGCAAGTTGATGTCATACGGAAAGCCAAGCCAAATATCTTGCGCCCTCATAAACGAAGTCATAAACAGCTTGTTTTCACGAATCGTAAATTTTAAACGAGTAATGCAAGGAACGAATTTCGGCTTTTTCAAGTCGTAGGTCGGGTTGAAAATAGTTATACTGCCGTGAAGTGTTTGAGGCTCATTCTCTAGTCTTTGAGCAACCAACTCAAATTGATTTGTATTATTGTCCCAATTAAAAATTCGGTTGCCGTAGCCTTCTTTCAGCTTTCCATCTGTAAAATACTTTTTATAAATCGGGTTGTATCTGCAAAGCCAATCATCCGAATCGCCCGCTAAATTCCAGACGGCTTCGGCGATTGCAAAGGCGGGGCTGTATGGTCTGCCTTTGACAACAAGAATTCCTTCTTTAGGATTAGTGATTTTTATTATGCAAGGATATAACTCCTTGATTTTTCTTTCTTCCTTTACAATTTCTTTTCCTCTTTGTATCAAAGAATTGATAAGTTCGACATAAAGGGAAGTCAGGTTATCGCTTTCAAATACAAACATTGATTTAAAAATGTTCCTTGATTATGGCTATTGCTTCGTCGGAGTCTTTTTCTTCAGTCAAATCAAATATCGAAACAGCTTTACCGTCAACTTCGACATTGGGATTAGACAAAATCTTTTCAACCGTATCGGCAGAAAAGTTTTCGGCTAACTTTTGACCGAAGGAAAAAGACGAGAATTCTTTGATTTGAGAGTCGTCGGAAAAGTTTGAATTGTAGCGTTTCAATTCTATTAAGGCTTCAACCGGACCCGCCGAAAGATGAACGCCGTTCACGCCTTGCGAAACTTCTGCCAAACCAAATTCATCTTTTCCGTCCAAAAGCTCTCTTCGCAAACTGCCTTCCTTTGCATCCGAAGGTCTGGTTGCGCCGATAAAATTACTTCGCGCTTCAGCCCAGGATAAATCACTTGAAAGCGTGAATACTACAATGCTGCGACCATTTTCGGTGAAGTGTTTTAATTGTCTCGGATGAAAACCGTTTATCAAATATATTTTTTCGTTGTCAATCTTGATTTCTTCGCAATATGTTCCGCCCGCCAGCTTTTTGTTTTCTACGTTCTGCCAAAGATAATCAAGCGAGTAGGCGTTAAAATCCGGGTATTTTGTCAAAATCTCCATTCCGCCCAGCACGTTGCTTTCTTCGATTGATTGACCGAAAATCTCCTTGAATTTTTCCTTCGCGCCGTCAGACAAATTTTGTCGGGCATCGGACGCAATTTTGTTTATTACTCCGTAATGCTGGGCAATAATATCGAATTTATCGAGATAGCTCGCTGATAGAATCTTGATATTATGAACATTAAAACCAGAAGTCGTAAGTTTTTCGCCAATTAATTTTAAAATCTTTTCAAGATTGATAGTTTCCGATTGAACGGTTATTTCAGGTTTAATAAAAAACAAAAACTCATTTTTGCCGACAGGTAAATTTGAGTTGTTATAAATTTCTTCAAAAAACACATCTTCACTTTGGGCTTTTTTGATGAAAGAAATTATTTTGTCTGTATAAGTTTCTTTTGCGAACATTGTCTCTGTCATATAAATTTTTTCAATCCTTTTTATCGTAAAAATTATTAATTTCTAATATTTCATCTGGAAATACGTTAGTTAGGTATTCTTTAGCAGAAGATGTTTTATCTCTTGAAGGCTCGCCAAGGTCAAAACCAAAATCCATGAAATATGGATTGCCGTCTTCATCTGCTCGTATGTCATCAACAAACTTTAAAGTTGTAAAGCCGAGCGAGTCAAGTTTGTATCCGATGCTTAAAAGAGTTTCAAATTCAACCTTTTCTTTTGCCGTGAATGGATAAAAATCTTCGTAGATTGTTGCGTCTGAAGTAAAATGCCAATTTGAAACCGGAATACGTTTTTCAGCTAAAATTTTTCTCCGCCTTGTCCAATCTAATAAACTCTTTTCGGGAAACATATTAACAATTGCTTTGATGATAATTTGCTTTGTTGTTTCCGTAGTTGAAAATTCAAAAACCGTGCTTTAAGTTTCACCACCTGTTCTCGTCCAAGGCGCTAGGTCAGAATAAGCAAGCAAATCTGATTTGTCTGACATTACATTTTTATCAATGAGCCAATCAGCAATCTCATTTTCGTCAATTGAGTAGCCTTGTCCCGTTATTTCCGATGATGCACCATTGCTAATGGTTTTGATTTGAAATTTCTGCATAGATTAAGCGGTCTTTGTCAAAGTTTCCATATCCTTTTTCCAGCGCAAAACAGGTTTTCGCGCGGCAGTCGCTTCATCAAGTCTGCCGATTCTGGTTGAATGGGGCGCGTCAATGACAAGCTGCGGATTTTCCTGCGCTTCTTTGTTGATGTCCTTCATCGCTTCGACGAATGCGTCCAAATCTTGTCTGCCGACTGATTCGGTCGGCTCGACGAGCATCGCGCCTTCGACAATCAGCGGAAAATAAATCGTCATCGGATGAAAGCCGTAATCAATCAAACGCTTGGCAATATCCAAAGTATGAACGCCTTTCCTGGATTGTTTTTTGTGCGAAAAAATAACTTCGTGCATCGGGTCCGAATCAAACGGTTTGTCGTAATCTTCCTCTAAAAGATGCGCTAGATAACGCGCGTTCAAAACCGCCGCTTCGGTTGCTTCTTTGAGACCGCTCGCGCCGTGCGTTTGAATATATGAAAGTGCGCGAATCATCATTCCGAAGTTTCCGAAAAATGCTTTGACGCGCCCGATCGATTCTGCCCGATTGAAGTCTAATTTGAAGTTTTCGCCGTCTTTGACAATTCTCGGAGTCGGTAAAAACGGTTCGAGTTCGGCAGTGCAGCAGCAAGGTCCGCAGCCCGGACCGCCGCCGCCGTGCGGCGTGGAAAAGGTTTTGTGCAAATTCAAATGAATCACGTCCACGCCCATATCGCCCGGACGCGCGATGCCGACGAGCGCGTTCATATTCGCGCCGTCCATATAAACAAGTCCGCCCGCCTGGTGAATCGTCTCGCAGATTTGCTTGATATTTTTTTCAAAAATTCCGACCGTGTTCGGATTCGTCAACATCAAACCGGCGATTCCGCCTTCATCGCACAAAGTTTTGAGATGCTCCAAATCAGTCAAACCTTCAGCGGTCGAGCGAATTGTTTTGACCGTAAAGCCTGCGAGGTGTGCCGAAGCCGGATTCGTTCCGTGCGCCGAATCGGGAATCAACATCACGCGCCGGTTTTTTGATTCTTCGCCGTCACGTTTATCTAAAAATGCGCGAATTATTAAAACTCCGGTCATCTCGCCCTGCGCTCCGGCGGCAGGCTGCAGGGAAATGCCGGGAAGTCCGGTGATTTCCGCCAAATCTTCCTGCAAACGATAAATCAATTCAAGCGCACCCTGCGCTTCGGATTCGGGCGCGAGCGGGTGAAGATTGGCAAAACCAGCAATCCGCGCCGTTTTTTCGTTCAAGCGCGAATTGTATTTCATCGTGCAGGAACCGAGCGGATACATTCCCAAATCAATCGAATAATTCCACGTCGAAATGCGCGTGAAATGCCGAATCACGTCAACTTCACTGACTTCGGGAACGCCTTCGAGGTCGTCGGTTCTTCTTAATTCCGGCGGCAAAATCTCGTCGAGGTTCGTTTCTTCGACATCGAGCTTCGGTAAACGATAACCGATTCGCCCCGTTTGCGAACGGTCGAAAATCAACTCTTCATTTTGCGTCGGATGTTGTGTAACTTTTTTAATACTCATAATTAACTTAAAGCAATTGCTGGAAAACTAGAAAATTACCATTGAAATGATGTTTTATGCGAAAAGGTTTTTTAAACAAACTTAGCCAATTGTCGCCAAAAACAACGCTCATTTTATCAAAATTTAATTGGTCTTCATCATCATTGCGCGACGGAAGCACGAAATTCAAAGTATCGTCTAAAATTTCGGGGTATTTATTTGAATTCAAAATGTTTCCTTCAGCTTTCACTTCGGTCATAATCCGAAATCTCAATTTAACCGAAGCATTTTCCACGTTTCTGACTCGGCTGAAACTCGTCTGTTCGGAAAAAAGCGTTTCCAGAATCTGCTTTGTCTGCTCATCAAAAACGGCTTCGCTTCTCTCCATACTTTCCTGCAAAACTTGATTGAAGGATTTAGCAATCAAATCTTTGACATCAATCGTCTCGAAAAAACTTCCGTGAACCAACACGATTTTTGATTTATCTCTTTTTCTGCCTCGAATCAAATAAAAAACTTCGCGTTGGGGCAAAGCGAAAATATCATCGCCCGCTTCAATCATTTGCCGCCTAACTTCGCTGTTTTCACCTTTTATAACTTTGGCGATTTCTTTTGTTCCGGTTGGAATCGTCGAATTAAAAGACGAAACCGAATAGCTTTTGCTGTCCTTCAATTCAACCAGTTCACCGCCCGTAAAAAGCTCGTCGGTTTTACAAATCCGAATTGCTAAATCGGGAAATTGACCGACTCTTTTACAGGAAAGTAAATTTCTGTCAAACGGAAAGTTGTCCAAAACGTCAATTCTCTGGAGCAATTCCTTGTTTTCCGCCAGACTTTTATAAAAATGATAAATTGAACAAGTCATTAAGAAAACAACGTCTCTACTTTATTACCGTTCGAGTTGGTAACGGCTAAATTACTTCCCCAAATCTCCGCTAAATTTTCCGTGCAAACGTAATCTTTATAAAATTTTTCGATGCAGTCTGCTTCGCGCGTTTTCGACAAACGATTATCGATGCAGGCGACGTTTGCCGAATCAATCTCGATGCTAATGGAATTTCTCTTTAATTGTTTGGCGACAATCGCCGCCGTTCCCGTTCCGGCAAACGGGTCGAGAACATAATCGTCAACTTTGCTTGAAGTCAAAATTATTCTCAGCAATAGCGCAATCGGCGATTGCTGTTTGTGGAATCTGGTGTTTTCTTCGTTTTTGATAGCTTCATCACCGGCAAAATAACCACTTGTCAACTCTCGAATATCGTCCCAAACGTCCGTTACGAAACAACCGTTTTCGCGCTCGTATTTATGATGTTTCAAAAGCGGCGGTTCAATCCGCAGGCGGTTGAAAACACGCGGACGTTTTCCTCTGGTTGCAAAGGCAATCGTCTGAAAGGCTTTGCCGTAACGCATCTGTCCGGGAACGGCGGAGGTCATTTTTTTCCAGACGATTAAATTTTGAAATTGCCAGCCCGCCTCGCGCAGGACGCGAAAAACCTGTTCGGTATTTTTTTCGCGCTGCATAAAATAAATCGCGCCGCCTTCGGTTGTCGCTCGGAAAACCTGCAAGCAAACGTCGCGCATCATTGCCCAATAATCTTTTTCGGGCAAATTGTCGCTACACGAGGCATAATCTTTCTGCTGATTAAACGGCGGGTCGAGAAACGTCAAATCAACCTCCGTTCTCAGCGACGATAAAACTTCTCTGCAAGCTCCGCTAAAGACTTGATAATTTAATCGGTCTTCGCCGTTCGATGAAATCATTTTGAAACTTCTTTTAGACTTTCAACCAAATTATCAATCTGCTCGCGTGAATTCGTTTCCGTTACACAAACGATAAAGTCATTTGCATTGTCCGAAAAGTAACGCGACAAACTCAAACCGCCAACAACTCCTTTTTCACTCAAAAGTCCTGATAAAATTTCATCGGCTGATTTCGGGGCGCGGACGACGAATTCGTTAAATTTCGGTGCGGAAAAGGGAAGCGAAAAGCCTTCGATTTCTGAAATGCGTTTCGCGGCGTAAGCGGCTTTTTGCGCGTTCTGCACGGCGACTTCCTGCAAACCTTTTTTGCCCATCGTTTCCATATAAATCGTCGCGGCGAGCGCGATTAAACCTTGATTGGTGCAGATGTTTGATGTCGCTTTTTCGCGCCGGATGTGCTGCTCGCGCGTCGCTAAAGTCAAAACGAAACCGCGATTACCGTTTTTGTCGTAAGCGACTCCGACAAGTCTTCCGGGCAGGTTGCGAGTGTATTTTTCTTTGGTTGCGAACAAACCTAAATAAGGTCCGCCGAATGATAAGGGAATGCCGAAACTTTGACCTTCGGCGACGACAATATCGGCGTCGCATTCGCCGGGCGATTTTAACAAACCGAATGAAATTGCTTCGGTAACGACTAAAATCAGCAACGCGCCGACCGCGTGCGCCTTATCCGCCAATGCTTTTACGTCTTCGATACAGCCGAAAAAGTTTGGCGATTGAATTACCAAAGCGGCGGTTTTATCGTCGAGCTTTGATAAATCGTCGCTCAAAATTCGTCCCGATTCCCGGTCGAAATGAACCGTTTCAATCTTCAAATTTCCGTGCTGCGTATAAGTTTTTGCGACTTCCAGATATTCTGGATGAACCGTTTCGGCAATCACGACTTTTTCGCGGCGCGTAACTCGCTGCGCCATCAAAAACGCTTCCGCCATCGCCGTCGAGCCGTCATACATCGAAGCGTTCGCCACGTCCATTCCGGTCAGTTGGCAAACAAGAGTCTGAAACTCGAAAATATATTGCAAAGTTCCTTGCGAAATTTCCGGTTGATACGGCGTGTAGCTCGTGAAAAATTCAGAACGCTGAATCAAATGGTCAACAACGGTCGGCGAATAATGCGAATACGCGCCCGCGCCGAGAAAACTCGGACGCCTTGCCGCTGCGTTTTTAGCGGCAAGCGTTTCCATTCCCGCCAGCAATTCCATCTCTGAAAGCGGTTCGGTTACGTTCAAAGCGCGATTCAGTTGAACGTTCTGCGGAATCGAGCGGAAAAGCTCTTCGGCGGAATCGAGTCCGACAATTTTCAACATCTCGCCGCGTTCTTCGGGCGAATTCGGAATATATCTCATTTATTTAGCGGTAAATGGTAAATGGTAAATGGTAAATGTAAATCTAAAAACTTACCATTTACCATTTACCATTTACCACTATTCTTTATTCGTTATCAGAAAGGTATTCTTCGTATTCAGCGGCGTTGAGCATCGCGTCGGCTTCGAGCGCGTTTTCCATTTTCAGCTTTATCATCCACGCCGCGCCGTATGGATCGGAATTTACCGCTTCGGGCGTGTCGTTTAATTCGTCGTTGACTTCGACGATTTCACCGGCGATTGGGGAAAAGACTTCCGAGACGGCTTTGACCGATTCAATCGAGCCGAACGCTTCGTGTGCGGCAAGATTGTCGCCGACGCGCGGTAAATCAACGTAAACAACGTCGCCGAGCGAGTGCTGCGCGTAATCGGTAATGCCGACGGTTGCCATGCCGTCTTTGACTTCCACCCATTCGTGGTCTTTGCTGTAATGTAAATTTTCGGGGATGTTGTTTGCCATATAATTTTTGTTTTTACGAAAATATTTATTTATCCGTTATTTCTTCGGTCGCGTATGACTCCAAAAAACCGCATCTGACGCAGCGCAGCGTTGTTATTTGATACTGGCTTTTGTCGCTGATTTTCGTTCCGGTCCAAAATGATTTGATTGGCTCGCCTTCAACCCAATTACTCGGCAGATAGGCGCCGGAAGTGTGGTCGAGTATGAAACCTTCTTCCATTTCCGCGCTGCATTTCGGACAGTTGGTGTTGGATTCGTCCATAAAAATAAAGTTTCTACTTGCTTCGTTTATAAAATGGAAGCGGCACAATCTGCGCCGTCAAATGTTTGCCTCTGACATCAATTTTAATTTCTTGCCCGACATTTGCAAACTCGGAAGGCACAAAAGCCAGACCAATGTTTTTTTTCAGATAAGGCGCGGGCGAACCCGATGTGACTTTGCCGACTTTTTTGTCATTAATATAAACGTCGAAATCATCGCGGGCAATGCCTTTATCAACCATCTCAAAGCCGACGAGCTTTCTTGTTAAGCCTGATTCTTTTTGTTTCGCTAAAGCGTCCCGTCCGAGAAAATCTTTGTTTAGTTTGCAAATCCAGCCTAAATTTGCCTCCAAGGGCGTGATTTCGTCCGAAATTTCGTGACCGTAAAGCGACATCGCGCTTTCTAATCTTAAAGTGTTTCGCGCGGCGAGTCCGCACGGCAGAATTCCGGTTTCCGTGCCGAAGTTGCCGACATCCAAAAATTTGTTCCAAAGCTGCTCGGCATATTTTTCATCGGCGTAAACTTCAAAACCGTCTTCGCCCGTGTAGCCTGTGCGCGAGATTATTGCGTCTACGCCGTCAACTTTGCCGACCGTGAAATGATAATACTTAATTTCATCGAGTTTTTTGTCGGTCATTTGCTGCAAAATCCCAATTGCGTCTTTGCCTTGAACGGCAATCTGACAATAATCCGCGCTGACGTTCGTCAAAGTTATGTTTTCGTCCTTCAAATGTGAAGTTACCCAATCCCAATCCTTTTCAGTTGTCGACGCATTAACGACGAGAAGAAGCTTGCCTTCGTCAAAACGATAAACCAGCAAATCGTCAACGGTCGTTCCGTCTTCGCGCGTCAAAGCCGAATACTGCGCTTGCCCGTCAACGAGTTTCGTCACGTCGTTGGTTGTAATTCTATTGACAAATTTAATGGCATCTTCGCCTTCGACCCAAAACTCGCCCATATGCGAAACGTCGAAAAGTCCCGAATTATTCCGTGTGCGAAGATGTTCGGCAATCACGCCCGAATACTGCACCGGCATATCCCAACCGCCGAAATCAACCATCTTTCCGCCCAAATCTCTGTGAACTTTGTTAAGCGGAGTTTTCTTTAGATTTTCCATAGAATTTTCGCAAAAATGTGTAAAGAAAAAACTAACACTCGCAAGTTGCAAGCGTCAAGAATGACTGGATTAGAAAATCTTTTTTGCGGATTTTACGTTACTAATGAATTTACCGTTAAATCTTTTCGGTGATGCAGGATTTTATCCAATAACCATTTTGCTTTTATTTGAGCATAACGATTTGAGGAGTTTGAGAGAGCGTTTAATTTGTTGATAAAATTTTGATCGGCAAGTTTTATCATCAATCGGCTCCAATAATTTATTTCACGCCGAAAGTTATAGCTTTCGCACAAGTCGAGCGCGGTTTGTTGAAGTTTTAATTTTTGAGAAGTCTTTAATTCGACAGATTTTAGCTTTGTTAAAAACCACTCTTTTGCATAACCGCAACGATGCGCCGTAATATCAACCGATAAAAATTCAATTACATCATCGGCAGCGGACAAAGGATTTTCACGAAACGCAATTTCTAAAGGTTGTAGCTGCGTATCATACAAACGATTGAGGGCAACATAGAATTTATCTCTCGCAATGCTAACGGCTTCAGATTCTCGACCTTTTAATTTATTTAACTTTTCCTTTTCGGTTGGCTTAATTTTCTCGTTTCGCCAATCATTCCATTCTTTCTTAAATTCCCGGTGCGCTTTGTGAAGTTCACGCATCAACTCTCGATAATCGTTCATATTAACTATCTTTTTTCTTTTTCTTCTCCTTCGGTTCTTCCTTCGGAACTTTCCCCGAAGCCTCGATTATCTGATTGCAAAAATCAATCGCGCCGAGAATCGCGCCTTTTTCTACTTCGTTGCTGGTTTTGTCGAGTTGAGATTTAAGCTGCGGCAGTAATTTCACAGCAGCGTCGGCGAGCGTGTGGACGGCTTTCGGCAAGCGTTCGTTTTTCGCGTCGCGTTCCGCTAAATCGTCGATGTTATCAATCGCTTCCTGCAGGATTTTTTCGATGTCGAGCAGAAGCTCGGCGCGTGTGCCTTTCGGAAGTTCGCCCCATTTTTCCAAATCCTTTTCGACTTGTTTGGCTTTGGAAGCGTCGTTATTTAGGACGAGAAATCTTCGGTCAATCGCTTTGATGAAAACTTCGGTGCGAAGACTAATTTCTTGAGCGTCGCGCACGAGTTCGGTTTCCATTTCGGTAAGTTGGTCGCGGCGTTGAGCCGCTGCCGAAAAAGGAAAAAGTATGGCGATGCAAAAAAGCGCGGTTAGCGCGGGAATTGCAAATTTCATTTCGATTCGTTTCATAACTGCAAATTTTAATTGCTGCCGTCTTTGACAACCGTGTCGCCGAAAAAAGGTTCAATCGCTTTTGAACGCGCCTTGCGGACGGATTTGGCTAAATCTCTCACATAAAACTCATATTTTTCGGGCAAATCGCGCCGGATGAGTTCGATACGAGGAAGAAACGCCCGCAAACTGATTTCGACACGCTTGAAGTTATTCAGAACTTTTCCGCCGCCATTATCCTTGCTGTCCAAAAATTCTATAGATTTATCAACTAAGGCGTGAAAGCTGCCAAGTTCGATGAACATATCCGCATATCGCTCTTGAGAATTTAATTCTTCGGCTTTCTTGAGGCGAATTTCCATCAAGTCCAAAGCCAGTTTCGTTCGTTTTTTTATGTCGGTTTCCTGGTTGAGTTGGCGGGTTTCTTCTTTTGAAATAATTTTGAGCGGCGGCGGCGCGGTATCTTTTTGCTCATTTTCCTGCGCCTGAACAGTCAGCAATAAGCAGTCGGCAGTCAGCAGTAAAAATAATACGACAGACAAATTTCTCCAAACTCTGCCAACTGCCAACTGCCAATTGCCGATTGCTGACTGCTTCATTGTTTCTTTCCTTTTTTCTCTTTAATTAGCTTTTCCAAAGCCGGAAGACGCAAATTTACTTTTTCGATTTCGAGTTTGCTTTGCGTCGGGTCGGCGATTTTTAAGAACTGCTGATAATTTGCGCCCGCGTCCAGATATTCTCCCAAATTATCGTGCGCGATAGCAA
The DNA here is from genome assembly GCA_964235785.1 of uncultured Pyrinomonadaceae bacterium. GTDB lineage: Bacteria > Acidobacteriota > Blastocatellia > Pyrinomonadales > Pyrinomonadaceae. The sequence continues at coordinate 26,251 of CAXSBF010000008.1, forward strand.
GAAAATAATAGGCAATCGCCAAATCCGGCTGCTTTTCCGTCAGCCAGACGTATTCGGTTTTCGCTTCATTGTAGCGTTTTAATTGAAAAAGCGCGGTTGCCAGATTAGCGCGCGCCGTGAAATTGTCCGGCGCGACTTGCAGAATTTGTCTCAGTATCGCCGCCGCTTTTTCATACTGTCTGGTTTGGACAAGCGCCGCGCCGAAACCGACGGCGTGATTGATGTTTTTCGGTTCGACTTCCGAAGCGCGGCGACAATAATCCAAAGCCCTGGTCGGGCTTTCGATTCTCAGAATCGTGCAGAGCCGACCGAGAATCGTAATGTTTTTTTCGTCCTTTTCGAGCTGTTTTTCCAATTCGACGACATTGATTGAACTGCTTGCCAAGATTTCATTGCGTAAAACGCCGACTTCTGATGTGGGATTTTCAATCGAATCTAGAATTTTGACTGCTTCGCGGAGGTTTCCGTTTGAAGCGGAGATTCGCGCCTGCAAAAATTTTACGGCGGTGGAGTTCGGCGCAATTTTTTCGAGAGTTTTAGCCGCTTCGAGCGCGGTTGTATTATCGCTTTCGGCGAGAGCGATTGCGGCTTGTTCGAGCAGCGCCGATTTATCATTCGGGTTTATTGCCAGCGCGCGTTTCAGACTGGTTTTTGCCGCCGCTTTATCGCCCAGAGCTTTTTCCAAAGCGGCGCGTGAAGCCCAAATCGAAGCCGTCGGGCTGGCTTTTCCGGTCAGAAATTGAACTTTCGTTAAAAGGTTTTTTAGAATTTCGGGACTTGCATTGGTTTTAAGCCGCAATTCGGTTAAAGCCGAATACGCGGCGAAGTTTATCTCGTTTTCATCAATCGCTCTGGTTAAAAATTTTTCGGCTTCGGCGAAATTGTTTTTTTGAACGAGCAGCGCGCCGAGATTCGTCATCGGCAAAGTCCAATCCGCACGCAGTTCGAGCGCACGACGAAAGGCTTTTTCAGCTTCGTCCGTTTTACCCAAAGAAAGCAGAGCGTTCCCGCGCTGATATTCGGCTTCGGGAAATTCGGGCAGGAGCTTTATCGATTCGTTATAGAATTTGAGCGCGGCTTGAAAATCGCCTTTTTCGTGCGCTTCTTGAGCTTGATTGAAAATTTTTACGGCTTCACCGACTTCGTCTTGAGCCGAGCCGATGAAGGCAAATGAAAATATCAAAACAACGGCGCAAATACCGGACAGAAGAAGTCGGCGTCGGCTAAAAATAAAACGCATCGAAATAAAATTCATTACAGTTTTTCGCAGAAAAGAGATATAAAAACTCTAACATTCATCGGCAGAAACGTCTAATTTTTTTGCGCCGCGATGAAAAGTTTTCAATCCGAAGCAGTTGCGTTAGCTTGCGGCAGTAAGTTAAGATTTTCAACTTACAGTATTTGCTTGCAATATCGTTCGGGTAAAACTTTTTGAGCCGCTAAAACAATGGCACAGCCGCAAAAAAGCTACAAAAATCAGGCGTCGCTCACCGCCCTCGAAAAAGAACAAAACTTGCGCCGTTTGATGCGCGAAATGCGCGGCGTGTTGGTTGCCTATTCGGGCGGCGTCGACAGCGCGTATCTGGCTTTGGTTGCAGCGCAGGAACTTGGGCTTAATGCCCTCTGCGTCACGGGAATTTCACCGAGCGTTTCGCAAATGCAGCGCGAAGAAGCAGAAAAGATTGCCGAAGAATTCAACTTCAATTTTCAAACCATCCGAACCGACGAACTCGAAAATCCCGACTATCAAGCCAATCCGAACAATCGATGTTATTTCTGTAAAACCGAGCTTTACGGAAAACTTTCGGTTTTAGCGAAAGAGAAAAAAATCGAATACATTTTAGACGGCACAAATATCGACGATTTAGGCGATTATCGTCCGGGGAAAATCGCGGCGCGGGAAAAAGATGTGCGAAGTCCTTTAATTGAAGTCGGTTTGAGCAAAGACGAAATCAGAGAGTTAAGTCGGATGCAAAATCTTCCGAGTTGGGACAAACCCGCGAGTCCGTGTCTCTCTTCGAGAATCGCTTACGGCGTTCCGGTAACAATCGAACGGCTTTCTAAAGTCGAACGCGGCGAAGCGATTTTGCGCGGGCTGGGTTTCAGAGAATTTCGCGTCCGCGTTCACGATGAAATCGTGCGGCTCGAAGTCGCGCCGAATGAAATGAAAGCGGCTTTAAATTTAGCGACGACCGAAAAGCTGGCAAATGAGTTTAGAAAACTCGGCTTCAAATTCGTAACGCTCGATTTGCACGGCTATCGAAGCGGCGCGATGAATGAAGGCTTGGATAAGTGATAACTGATAACTGATAACTTAGAAGCAATAAGCAATAGGAAGTAGAAAGTGAAAATAGCTTGTTGAGAAACTTATTTTGCTTTGTGTATCACGTATTACAGAAATTTTAGGGAAAAAATTGGAGAAATTATAAAAGATGGCAAATCCGATGGCTGATGAAATGCGGCGTTTTAAGGGAAGCGACGAGAAAAATCCGTTTGAAGCGATGAGCGAACGCTTTGACCGCGCCGCGCAACTGCTCGGTTTAGACCCCGATTTATACGCCGTGATGCGTGTGCCGAGCAGAGAACTGAAAGTTTATATTCCTGTGAGAATGGATTCGGGACATATCGAAGTGTTTGAAGGTTTTCGCGTCCAGCACAATTTTGCGCGTGGTCCTGCAAAAGGCGGAATTCGTTATGCGCCGGATGTAACTTTAGATGAAGTCAAAGCTCTGTCGGCGTGGATGACCTGGAAATGCGCGGTCGTTAACGTGCCGTTCGGCGGCGCGAAGGGCGGAATTATCTGCAACCCGATTCAGATGTCGCAGGGCGAACTCGAACGGCTGACCAGACGCTACACGGCTGAATTGTTTGATTTTATCGGTCCCGACCGCGACGTTCCCGCGCCCGATATGAACACGAATGAGCAAACGATGGCGTGGATTATGGACACTTATTCGATGCACGCCGGACATACGGTAACGGCGGTCGTAACCGGAAAACCGATTGCGCTCGGCGGCTCGCTCGGCAGACGCGAAGCGACGGGGCGCGGCGTTTTATTTTGCGTCAACGAAGCTATCAAGCGATTTAATTTAACGCCTGAAAAAACTTCTGTCGTCGTGCAAGGTTCGGGTAACGTGGGCGGAATCGGCGCGCAGCTGATGCACGAAGTCGGTTATAAAGTAGTTGCTATCTCCGATATTTTCGGCGGCATTCACAACTCGAACGGCTTGGACATACCTGACGTTTTAAGTTATCTACAGCAGACGAAATCGCTTGAAGGTTATAAGGAAGCCGATTATGTCAGTAATTCGGAATTGCTGGAAATCGAATGCGATGTCTTAGCTCCGTGCGCGACTGAAAATCAAATTACATCGGAAAACGCCGACCGTATAAAATGCAAAATTATGGCGGAAGGCGCAAACGGTCCGACGACGCCGAAAGCCGACCAGATTCTTCACGATAAAGGAATTTTCGTTATTCCTGATATTCTGGCAAATGCCGGCGGCGTCACGGTTTCCTATTTTGAATGGGTGCAAGACCGAATGGGCTATTTCTGGCGCGAAGACGAGGTTAATCAAAGATTGGAAGAAAAAATGGTGGCGAGTTTTATCGAATTGAGCAATTTAGCCGAACTGCACAATGTCGATACGCGCACCGCAGCGTATATGCTGGCAATTGACCGCGTGGCGTTCGATACGAAGATGCGCGGTATTTATGCCTGAAAAAAGCGTCGTAAAAATCGGTTAATTTGTATAAAACGCTTGCTATTAGGACTAAGATACAGTAATGTTCTACGAAGCTGTAAAACAGCCGATGAAGGTTTTATTGACTTTTAGACGAATCTTTCGTATAAAATTGACAGCTTTTAGATACGGATTGTATTGATTACATTAAAAAAATTCATTTTTATGTTTGAAAGTTTTTTAGTGTATGCAATAATTGAGTAGTTTAAAAAGACTAATGTGTTATGTCGGTCTTTTTAGTTACAATTAAATTTAAATTTTATAATTATTTTCGGCGGAGGAATGTATGAAACTCGCTAATAAAGCGTTTGTTATTGCGCTTACCATGTTGGCATTGATTGTTTCAATGTCAGCCCAAACTTTAAGACCCTTGGACGATAACCGAAATACGGCGCCAACTGTGGGAACAGGTGGTCCTCCGGGAGGTCCGACCGGTCTTTTTACAATTTATGATGGACAAACCTTGCGAAGAGGCGAGTTCACGTTTAGCGCGGCTTATAGCAATTATGACCGCGACCCGGGCGATGTCGATATTACAGAAGTTCCGGTCAGCTTCCAGATTGGATTGAGCGACCACTTGGAATTGTTCTTCAATACTGACGCTTACCGCGGCATTAAAATTAATTCGCCGGCTAATCTTTCCAGTTTCTATTTGCCGAATTCACGGCTGCTGGTTAACGGGCAAATAGTTAATCCCGCAGCGATTGTCGCGGGAACGGGAACTTTAGCCGGACAGTCTATTTTCCGTCCGGCGTCCGGCGGATTCACACAGTTTCCCTTTATCGGCGGTTCGGCTGGTATTGTCGGAACTATCGGCACGCCGAGCGGCGGCGGTTCAGGAACATTCGGCAATACGACGGCGAGCATTTTTCCGGGACTCGGTTCTGCGTTCGGCAGCATTTTACCCGGAATTGTTTTGCAGACAACCACTGTCATAGTGAGTAATCCGAATAATCCGGTGACTGTTCCGACGGTTTTCACAACCATTCCGAGCTATTTGCCGGATGCGCCGTTTATCAACCGAACATACGGTCAATCGGCTTTCGGGACGATGACTGCCGGCGCTAAGCTGCGATTTACCGGTCCGAACAATCCGTATGGAATCGGCATAATTCCGTTTTATCGTTTCTTTGGCGACAAGGCGACTGATTTCAGCGGTTTTAACCAACTTCAGCGCGGAGCAAGCCCGGGCGGAAGTCGCGGAGACTTCGGCTTGGTTGTATTCGGCGATGCGCGTCTTCGTAAATACCTGAATGTTTCGGGAAACATCGGCTATATCTATAACAGTAGCGTCAAGGGAGATTTCGCCAGCGGTGAAGCTGTTTTATTGGATAGACCCGACGAAGTTCTTGCCGGTATCGGCGTAGATTTTCCGATTAACAGATATTTTCAACCGATTGTCGAGTTTCGCTCGACCCAATATGTCGGCGGACGAACCCCGAATGCTTTTGAAAACAGCCCGCTCGACGCTATTGGCGGAGTGCGTTTCTTCCCGACACGCTATCTCAGTTTCGGAGTAGCTTATCGTTATAATGTTAATCAACAAGACGAAAGCACTTTTGAGGACGGCACTTTTACTACCAGAACCAACGTTACCAACAATACTGCCAGTAGCAGAAATAACACCTTCTCCGGTGTGCCTCCGGGATTTAGAACTTCCTTCGACCCGCACGGGTTTATTCTCCAGATGACAGCCGGTCGTCGTAATAAGAGAACCGAAGGCGCAAGACCGAACGGCTTTGCAAACGTAACGAATCTGACGGTCAATCCGACAGAAGTTATTCTGCCGTGTCCTGCCGGACAAGTTCCGAGAGAAGGCGTGGTATGCAGCGACAATATGACCGTTCAAGTTACGACAACGGCGCTTGACCCGGAAGGAGACGTGCTGACTTATAACTACACGGTTTCGGGCGGACATACTGTTGGGCAAGGCGCGAATGTTTCTTGGGATTTGACAGGCGTCGCTCCGGGAACTTACACGATTACGGCAGGCGTTGACGACGGTTGCGGCGTTTGCGGTCAAACGCAAACCAAAACAATCACCGTCAGAAATTGCGATTGTATGACTCCTACGATTGCGCCTCCTCCGTGCTTATGTCCTGATGTCAGCGTTTCAGACCCGACAGCTACGGTTAATCCGGGTGAAACCTTGACATTTACGGCTAATGTTACAGGCAGCAGCACCGGCGATGTTAGATATGACTGGTCGGTTGATAATGGTGTAATCGCTAGCGGTCAAGGAACTGCTACCATTACTGTTACCACTTCTGCACCGGGTAACGTAAGGGCATCTGTCAGACTAAGCAATGATTGTACAACTTGTGCGCCATCTGCCGCTGGAACGGGTATTGTGGCTAGCAAACCTGTAGCTGTTCAGTTTGATGAGTTTGGTGTAATACCGCCTGACGAGATTAAGGCACGTTTGGATGCGTTCTTCATAGAATTGAACAACAATCCTACAGACCAAGGCGTTATCATCAACTATGGTACGGACAAACAAATCGCGCAACGTGAGGCTCAACTCAGAAAAGCCATAGCGTTCCGTAAATACGATGCAAGTCGTGTAACATTTGTTAGAGGCGGCGATAAAGGCACGGGAATAAGAACTGTGTTCTGGAGAGTTCCTCCGGGTGCTGACCAACCAACTCCGTAGTAATAAATTAGCTTTGCATCTTTTCTAAAGGTGTGAACATTCCAAAGCGAGTAGGATTTCGAGATATGAAATCTTACTCGCTTTTCTTTTATTAAAAAACTTGAGTTATTTCTTGTTTCGTGTAGAATTGAAACTGTCCTGAGATAGGCTCCGGCGAATCACCTTCCACTTACTTAGTTGTCATAAAATAAATTCTTTGGGAATACAACAATCAACGGCGATATTATCATCTGAATAGCCTGAACGAGCGGTTGCTAAATCAATTTGCAATAGTCAGAACTTTCGTTCCAAACGATTGAAAAATAAAAAATATGAACGCAAAAGCTAAACGAATAATCCATTCCAAATTAAATTCAACGGTTGTTTTGTTACTGCTCTGCTTATTCGCTGTCGGTTCGTCTGCCGCCGATGTGAATCCGACCGAAGCGCCAAAATTCGGTGATTGGAAAGTGGTCGGACCGAGCGGCGGCGATGTTCGCGTGGTCGCCGTCGACCCGCGCGACAAAGACCGCATTTACGTCAGCACGCTCGACGGGCAGATTCACACTTCTGCCGACGGCGGAACGAATTGGCAATTGCTCGTCAATCTTAATCGTCCGCAGCTTGTTCTCGACCAATTATTCGTTGATTCGCGTGATTCAAAAATTATTTATACTTCCGGTCATCGCCACAAAGAACCGGGCGGATTCTTCAAGACAATCGACGGCGGTTTGACCTGGAAGGAATCCAAAGAGTTAAAAAAGGAATCAATTCATTCGATGGTGCAATCTACTTCCGACCCGAATATCTTGATGGTCGGGACGATTAACGGCGTTTGGGTGTCGAATAACTCGGGTGACGATTGGAAAAAAATCTCTTCCGACACGATGCCCGTCAATGTCGACTCCCTGGCAGTTGACCCGCGAAATGCCGATACGGTTTATGCCGGAACCTGGTGGCGGGCTTATAAAACAACCGACGCCGGAAAAAACTGGCGGCTTATCAAAGACGGAATGATTGATGATTCGGACGTTTTTGCCGTCACGATTGACCAGAAAAATCCCGACCACGTTGTCGCTTCGGCGTGCAGCGGAATTTATGAATCCTTTAATAAAGGCGATTTGTGGAAGAAGGTGAACGGTATTCCGTCCCAATCTCGCCGTACGCGCGACATTTTGCAGCATCCTTCGAGACCGGGAACTCTCTACGCCGCCACCACCGAAGGTTTTTGGATGACGACCGATGGTAAAAATTGGGCTATGACGACGCAGAGAGATTTGGAAATCAACTCGATAGCCGTTCACCCGGACGCGCCCGACCGAGTTTTTATCGGAACGAATAATTACGGCGTGATGGTTTCCAACGACGGCGGCAAAAATTTCAAGCCGACCAACGAAAACTTCACCAGCCGTTTTACCTATTCGATAACCGCCGACGCCGAAGACTCGAATCGGCTTTACGCGACTACGCAAAATACGGCGACCGGCGGCGGTTTTGTTTTTATCAGCACCAATGCCGGAACAACCTGGCAGCAAGCAAAAAATCTGGATGTCGAGCGCGTCTCGCCGTTTGCCTTGATGCAAGACCGCGCAAATCCGAACACGATTTATCTTGGAACAAACGTCGGTTTATTCCGCTCGCTCGACCGCGGGAATTCCTGGGCGCAAGTTGTCGCGCCGAAACCGCCGCCGGTCAAGAAGAAACCGATTCCGCGCAAAACCGTCAGTCGAACATCGTCTAAATCGAAGGCGACTACAGCAAAAACGACTGTTGCCAAAACGGTTGCGCCAAAAACAATTACGCCAAAAATAATTGCCGCGCCGCCCGTCGTCGAATCTGTTGCTAATGCGCTGGGACTTATTCCCGCTTTGACTGAAAAAGTAAAAGTCTTAGTTCAATCCGATGACGGAAAAAACAGTATTTTTGCGGGGACTGATAAAGGTTTATACCGCAGCGACGATGTAAGCAAAGGTTGGGAAAAAATTTCTTTCGGCGCGGGCATCGATGAAAATATCTTTGTCGTTTATTGTTCGCCGCTTCAGCCGGAAACTATTTGGGTCGGAACAGCCGTCTCCGGCGTAATCGTTTCGCGCGATAACGGCGCAACCTGGCAGAAAGTCGTCGGCGCGCCCGACGGCGTGCCGATTAGCTCGATTGCGATAAACCCGAAACAGCCTGAAAATATGTATATCGGCACGTCGCAGACGTTTTACGCAAGTCGTGACGGCGGAAGAAACTGGACCAGGCGCGGCGGAAATCTTCCGCTCGGCAATTACACGAGTATTCTGATAAATCCGCATAACCCCGACGAAGTTTATACTTCGAGCGCGTTAGAGTCGGACGGCGGCATTTATTTTTCCGACGACGCGGGCTGGAATTGGAAGCGAATCGACACCAAAGATATGAAACTGGCGAGTCGCCGCGTTTGGTCGATGGCTTTTGACCCGGAAGATTCAAATCGCATCTTTGCCGGAACGCATTCCTCGGGCGTTTATCGTATTGACCGCGCGGCGAAATCGGCTGTCGGCGAGAAACCGCAAACGCCTGAAAATTCGACTCGTCCGCGAGTTTCTGATTCGGGCAATTAAAACAGAACGCAAAATTAAAAATAAAGGCGACCTTTTTTACAAAGAGGTTGCCTTTTTTAGTTGGCAGTTTGGCGATAGAAATTTATAATTGCCCAATGAATCAAGAATCAGCTTGTCTTTCCGAAAAAAAATTGTTCAAGTGCGAAACAATTGCTTTCAATAAAATTCCGCACCAGTCAAAACTTTTTCTGGATTTTCAAGCCGACTCGCCTGACTTAAATAAATTTTATCCTGAAAAATATACAAATCCGAATGATTTTGCCGAAAAGGTTTTGGCAAATTATAAAACCAATCGCCGGGAACTTTGCGACATTTTAGAGGAAATCAACCAATCCTTCGGCGCAGGTGAAAAAACTATTGAAAATATAAATCTTTTGCGCGATGAGAAATGCGTCGCAATCGTTACCGGACAGCAAGCCGGACTTTTTTCGGGCGAGCTTTACACGATTTACAAAGCGCTGAGTGCCGTCAAATTGGCTGAAGATTTACGCAGACAAAACATTAAAGCCGTTCCAGTTTTTTGGATTGCCGAAGAAGACCACGATTTTGACGAAGTAAAAAAAACCTCTCTTTTAGACAAAGAAGGGAAGTTGGCAAAGTTTGAAAACACTCCGCAAAACTATGCGGAAAACTCGCCTGTCGGTCGGGTGCGGCTCGACGAGACGATAAATGAAACAATTGAAAAATTATTTGAAAACCTTCCGCAAACCGAGTTTTCCGACGAAACGAAAAGTTTATTGTTCACAACTTACAAATCGGGCGAAACTTACAGCACGGCGTTTGCCAAATTTTTAGCCAAGATTTTCTCAGGACACGGCTTGATTTTCGTCTCGCCTTTGAATGAACAGTTAAAAAAACTTTGCGCGCCGATTTTTGCCGAAGCGATTGAAAAATCGGAAGAAATCAATTCCGCGCTTTTAGAGAAAAACCGGGAACTCGGAAAAGAAAATTATCAAGCACAGGTTTTGGTCGCGGAAAATTCCTTTCCGTTTTTCTTTCAAGACGAAACGGGAACGCGGCAACCGCTGCGAAAAAATTTAGAGAATTCAAAATTCAAGATTCAAAATTCAAAAAGGGAATTCGATAAAACAGAACTAATTGAGATTGCGCGAAACGCGCCGCAGAATTTGAGTCCGAACGCGCTGCTTCGCCCCGTCGTGCAGGATTATCTTCTTCCGACCCTTTGTTACATCGGCGGCGCGGCGGAGATTGCTTATTTTGCTCAAAACTCCGCAATCTACAAAATCCTGAATCGCCCCGCAACGCCGATTCGACACCGCGCGAGTTTGACGATTGTTCAAAGAAAACACGCCCGAACTTTGGAAAAATACGAACTGAAATTTGCAGAACTGTTTGACGGCAGTGAGAAAATTTCAGCCGGGATTATCGAGGAATTTATCTCAAGCAATACGGCTGAAACATTCGCCGGAGTCGAAGAAATCATCAACGCCCAATTAAATCGTTTGGACGAAAGTTTAACCGAAGTCGAGCCGACGCTTTCAGCAAATTTAGCCAATCGGCGTAAAAAAATCATCTGGCATATCGACGCGCTCAGAAAAAAATATCATCTGTCTGAAATCAAAAAAAACGAAATTCTCCGCCGGCGGCTTGAAAGTTTGTTTGCCGCCTTGCTTCCAAACAATGCCCTACAGGAACGCGCTTTGAACGTCGTAACTTTTCTGAATCTTTTCGGCGTGAATTTTATTGATTGGATTTACGAAACAATCGAAACCGAAGAAAAAGAACACAAAATTTTGTATTTGTAGTTTTTATGAAGTGGCTTCAAAGAAATTAAAAATTAAAAATGCAAAATGTAAATCCACAAGTTAGTTTTTAATTTTGCATTTTTAATTTTTTATTGAATTATCCTGCCGCCGTTTCGCCGCCGAGCAATGTCAAAACTTCGCCCGTAATATAGCTCGAATCGGCATTAGACGCGAAGAAAACGTAAGCGGGCGCAATTTCTTCAGGCTGCGCGGGACGTTTCATCGGCGTGTCCGCGCCAAATTTTGTAACTTCTTTTGCGGATTTATCAACTACATTGAGCGGCGTCCAAACCGGACCGGGCGCGACGCAATTCACCCGGATTGCTTTCTCGACAAGATTTTGCGCCAGAGATTTTGTAAAAGCGTGAATCGCGCCCTTGGTCGCAGAATAGTCGAGCAAATCCTTACTGCCTTCGAGTCCTGTAATCGAACCCGTATTGATAATCGCTCCGCCTTTTTTCAGGTGTTTGAGCGCGGCTTTTGCCATAAAGAAATAACCGAAAATATTTGTCTGGAAAGTCTTTTCCCATTGAGCGTCTGTAATGTCTTCGAGCGCATTTTGATGCTGCTGGAAAGCGGCGTTATTAACTAAAACGTCCAGTTTGCCGAATTCCTTAACGGTTTTCTCGACGGCTTTACGACAAAAATCCGCTTTTTTGACATCGCCGGAAATCAGCAAACATTGACGATTTTCGTTTTCGATATGTTTGGCAGTTTCTTCTGCATCCGATTGTTCTTCGGGCAAATACACGATTGCCACATTAGCGCCTTCGCGTGCGAACAAGACGGCGACGCTTCGTCCGATGCCCGAATCTCCGCCTGTAATAAGCGCGACTTTATCTTTTAGTTTATCCGCGCCTTTATAATCGGGTGCGAGAAATTCGGGTCGCGGATTTATCTTCGATTCGATTCCGGGACGCGATTGATGCTGCGCGGGCATCGGCGATTTCGGCTGCTTTTCGCTTGAATTTTTCAATTCGTCGACGGCGATTTTTTCGGATTTGTTTTTGCCGGATTTCTTTTTTGATTTGTCCGTTTTTGCGGTTTTCTTTGTTTTCTTAGCCATTGTTTTCCTTACGATTAAAAATGGAAAGCCAAATCTTGCGACTTGTGCTTTCCAGTTAAACTTCTACCAAATTTAAATTTATTTCGATTACCTTTTGCGCGAATTTTGCACAAATACCAAAGAAATTTCATCGGCGGCAACTTTGCCGCGTCTACTTAGAAGACTTCGACGCGGAGTCTTTGCGCCCCGAACCGCTTTGTTTTCCGCCGCCGTCTTGTTTGTTGACGGTTGCCCAGGCGCGTTTTTCGGCTTCGTCTTCGGAAACGCCCTGCTTCTCGTAGCTGTCTTCGATGTGTTCGGCTTGCCGCTTTTGCTTATCCGTGTATTTGTCTTTATCTCCTCTCGGCATAAAATTTCCCTCCCTTGTTCGGGTTATTTTCAATTTATAAAATGCCCGCCGACCTTTTTCGCAGCGATTTTCTCAGCCGCGCGAATCGGTTTTCATTATCAATTTCGACTGTTTTTTCCGTAAACACAAGTTTATTTTCCGCGTCTTCGACCGAAACTTTTTCGTTCTTTTCCTGTCCGAATCTCATCGGAAAAATAACTACGTCCGTTTCCAACACTTTCGCCTCGCCTTTTGTCATCTTCGTATCTCCTATATCAAAAAGCCCTTGTTCCTGCGGCGATAGTAAAATTTTGCCGGAACTTACTATCAGTTAAATTTTTCGATATAAAATAATTGCATATTCGAGCGTTAATTTAAAGCATTTTTTCGCACGCGCGTGTTAAATTTTCACTAATTTTATTGACACCCGAAAAACCTTTTAGTAGCCTCAATGTATAAAATAAAATTTTCGCACAAAAGGAATTTTCAACAAAATTTGAGCAATTTAAAAAAAATCGAACTTCCGCCGCAAGGACTAAAAACGCTGTTCGGCGTTCAGGACCAAAACATCAAATATCTCGAAACTCTGCTCGACCTCAGCATCGGCGCGCGCGGCAACGAACTGCTCGTTGACGGCGACCCGCAGAATATCCAAACCGCCGAGCAAATTCTCAAAGACTTTGCCGAATTGTTTGACCAGGGCAACAGTTTTACCGATAAGGAACTGCGCGACGCTTTCAAACAAATCGCCGAAGACAAGGCTTATTCGCTGAAGGATTATTTTACAAAAGCGCGATTTAATCCGTCGGGCAAAAAAGCCGTCGCTCCAAAAACCGCCAACCAGCGTCGCTATATCGAGGCGATTCAGGATAAAGATTTGACATTCGGCATTGGTCCGGCGGGAACAGGAAAATCTTTTTTAGCCGTTGCCTTAGCCGTCCAGGCGCTTTTCGCCAAACAAGTTTCGCGCATTGTTCTGACTCGTCCGGCGGTTGAAGCCGGAGAAAAACTCGGCTTTCTGCCCGGCGATCTGCAGGATAAAGTTGATCCTTACTTAAGACCGCTTTACGACGCGCTTTTCGATTTAGTCGATAACGAGCGCGTAACGAAAATGCTCGAAAAGCGAATTATTGAAATCGCGCCGCTGGCATTTATGCGTGGTCGGGCGCAACCGTTCGATAGTCTGTTGATGACTCCGAAGGGCTGGCGGAAAATGGGAGATATTAAAGTCGGGGATTTCGTCGTCGCTTCAGACGGAAAACCGACCGAAGTAATCGGCGTTTTTCCGCAAGGCAAAAAGAAGGTTTATCGTCTTACAATGACTGACGGCTCAAACGCCGTTGCTTGTGCAGAGCATCTCTGGCAAGTTAAAACGCTCGAAGATAAACGGAGAGATAAACCGGCGCGAGTGTTGGAAACTCAAGAGATGATTGGCAATTTTCGTAGAAATCATCAATACCGCTACGAACTGCCTTTGCTCTCCGCTCCGGTCGAGTTTTCTTATAAACCGGTTCCGGTCGAGCCTTATTCATTGGGATTATTGTTGGGCGATGGCTGCATATCGGACAAAACTTCTCCGAGCTTCACGAGTTCCGATGCCGAATTAGTTTCATCTCTGCAATCGGGTCTGGTTGAAATGAGCTTAAAGTTCAGCCGCAAATCTCTGATTGATTATGCCCTCACCAATCCGTTCGCGGGACGCGGCTGTAATAAATTTGCTCCGATTCGCAATCCTCTCAGACAAGCATTAAGGGAATTGAAGTTAGCCGGAACAAAATCCGCAACTAAATTCATTCCCGAAAATTATCTTTACAACAGCGCAGCGGTTCGTATTGCGATTCTGCAAGGTTTGCTGGATACCGACGGCGGACCTGTTACGCAAGCAAACAGAAGTTGTCGTATCCAATACTCGACAACTTCTGAAAGATTAAAAGACGATGTGGTTTTTCTTGTTCGTTCGCTCGGCGGCGTCGCTTATTGGCGAAAACGAAAAGCTGAAGGACTAAAACCGGGATTCGCGGGCGGCAGACCCGTTCCGCATCGCGCTGATTCTTTTGTTTTGGACATTCGCTTGCCTGAAAATTTAAAACCGTTTCGTCTGAAACGAAAAGCCGCAATTTATGAAACATTCGGCGGCGGTCGCCCGGTGCGATTCATCAAAAATATCGAATTTATTGGCGAAGCGGAAACGCAGTGCATCGGCGTTTCCGCGCTTGATTCGCTTTACGTTACGGATGAGTTTATTTTAACTCATAATACGATAAACGACTCGTTTATCATCTTGGACGAAGCGCAAAACACGACCGGCGAGCAGATGAAAATGTTTCTGACGCGCATCGGTTTCGGCTCGAAAGTGGTTGTTACGGGCGACGTTACGCAGGTTGATTTGCCGCGCGGACAACGCAGCGGACTCAGGGAAGCCGAACGAGTTTTGCAGGGAATCGAAGAAATCGAATTTGTTTATTTCACCGATAAAGACGTTGTGCGACACAAACTCGTGCAGCTTATCGTCAAAGCGTATGAGAGCCAAACGTCAAACGACGACTCCAGACGCAATGATTAGAAATTTTGAAAGCAGAAAAGTTTCTCATTCTTTCCAGGACGGAAGCAGATGTTTTTGAACTTTTCCCAGAGCATTTCGCGGCAAACTTTCAACGCGGATGAAGGCACGCGGAATTTTGAAAGATGCCAGAACGCGACGACAATTTTCTTCGACCGTTTTTTCATCGAAACTTTCTCCGGCGACGATAAAAGCGACGGGAATTTCACCGCGTTTCTTATCTGCTACGCCGCAAACCGTCGCTTCTTTGACGCCTGATTGTTCCAGAAGAACTTCCTCGATTTCGCGCGGATAAATGTTAAAACCGCCTGAAATAATCAGCTCGGAACGCCGTCCGCACAATGTAAAATATCCGTCCGAAGATTTTTCCGCCAAATCGCCTGTGCGAAACCAACCGTCGACAAATGCTTCTTCGTTCGCGTCGGGACGATTCCAATAACCCGCGCAGACGTTTGCGCCGCGCACAAAAAGTTCGCCGATTTCGCCGTCTTTAACAGACTTCATTTCGGCATCGACAATTTTGACCGAAATGCCCGGAAGCGGAAAACCGACCGAACCGGCGCGTCGTTCGCCTGCATACGGATTGCTGAGGTTCATCAAAGTTTCGCTCATTCCGTATCTTTCCAAAATCGTATGCCCGAATTTTTGCCGAAATTCCTCTAAAATATTCGCCGGAAGCGGCGCAGAGCCGCAAACAAAAAGCCGCATTTTTTTGCCGATTCGTTTTGCCTGCTCGTCAGATAATTCGAGAAGGCGAACATAAACCGTCGGAACGCCGAAGAAAAGCGTCGGCTCGAATGACGCAAAAATTTCCGCCGCGTTTTTGATGTCGAAGCGTTCGGCTAATTTCATCCGGCAGCCGCTCAAAAGCCAGCAAGCAATACCGTTTCCCAAACCGTGAACGTGAAACAAAGGCAAAACCGCAAGATAGCGGTCTTCGTGCGTAATGCGCCAGCAAGCTGTCAGATTGACGGCGTTGGCGGCAAAATTATTGTGCGTCAAAATCGCGCCTTTCGAGCGCCCGGTCGTGCCGGATGTATAGACAACTGCCGCCGCTTCGTCGCCGTCAATCGAAACGCGCTCAAAGTTTTTATCAAATTCGAGGGCGGATTTTGAAATCTCCGATACATCCCAAACTTCTGTTCCCGACGGTATCAATGAAGTCATCCCGCTTGTCGTAACAACCGCCTTCGGCGCGGCATCGGTAATGATATGACCGAGTTCGCGCGTCCGGTAGAGAATGTTTATCGGCACGAGAATAATTCCTGTTTTGACGCAGGCGAGAAATATATCGATAATTTCGACGCGGTTTGACAGGAAAAAGCCGAGTCGGTCTCCGCGTTTCAAGCCGCGCGAAGTGAAAAGATTTGCAAGTCGATTGCTTCGCGTGTCGAGTTCGCCAAAAGTTAAAGAAGCGGACTTTCCGGCGGCGTCGTCAAATTCAATCGCAGGTTCTTTTGCGCGACCGACCAGCGACAAATTAAAAATGTCAATTAATTGCATATGAAGAATAGGTGATAACTGATAACTGATAGCTGATAAGTGTTGGAATTTGCTTTTACTTATCAGTTATCAGTTATCAGTTATCAGTTATCATTTATCACTTGTTTATCCTGACGTTTCCAGATGAAATAAACCGGAATGCCCGTCAGCGCGAGCAAGTAGCCGATGCCGGAAGTTGTCGGCGCGAGAAAAGCTAAATTTATAATCAGCAAAATTGCCAGAATTAAAAAAACTATCGGAACAACCGGATAACCCCAGGTTCGGTAAGGTCTCTCCAATTGAGGAGCGCGACGGCGCAAGACCATAACGGCGAGAACCGAAAGTAAATTAAATACTAGGTGGACCGAAACGACGTATTCGAGAAGCTGCGTATAAACGTTTCCGAAAACGGGCGTTGCATCTGCATTATAAGTTACAGTGCGCGGCAACACGAGCAGGCAAGCCCAAACTCCCTGCGCGAGAAGCGCGGCGGCAGGAACATTTTTGCCATTTGTTTTTGCAAGCGGCGCAAAAAACAGACGGTCACGCGCCATCGCGTAATAAACTCTCGCGCCCGCCAGAATCAAGCCATTGTTGCAGCCGAAGGTCGAAATCATAATCGCAATCGCCATAATAATCGTGCCGCTTGAGCCGAGAATTTTTTCCATCAAAACGGTAGCGACGCGGTTTTGCGGCGCGTTTTGAATCGCCGCGAGCGGAAGCGTTACGACATAGGCAACATTCGCAAGAATATAAAGGGCAACGACAATCAGACAGCCGACCAGCAGAGCGCGCGGTAAGTTTCTGGATGGATTTTCGACTTCTCCGGCAGTATAAGTTACGTTGTCCCACGCCGATTGCGAAAAAAGCGGTCCGGTCATCGCGCGTCCCAAAACCAGCAAAATAGCCAGCGAACCGGCTGCGGCGGCATTCGGCTGCGCGGTTTGAACGCTCCAGCCGTTAGCCGCCGAATTCCACCAATCGGAAGTAAATGCCGCGCCGCCCGCGTTCCAGCCGACGAGAAGTCCCAGCACGACGAGAGCCAGCAACGCCACGGTTTTCGTAAAAGTAAAAGTATTTTGAATCCATTTGCCGAGTTCGAGACCGCGCGTGTTGACGAGTGTCAAAAGCAAAATAGAAACGACGGCGACAAGCTGCTGAGTCGAAAGACTGACGGCATAATTGCCGAAAACAATCGGCGGGATAACGTAATTTGAACTGGAAATTTGCGGAGCGAGAATGCCCGAAAAGTTAGCGAAAGCAACGGCGACGGCGGCAATAGTTCCGGTTTGAATGATAAAAAACTGCGACCAGCCGAACAAAAAGCCGACGAGCGGCGAATAAGCCTCGCGGAAAAAAACATACGGTCCGCCCGCGCGGGGCATCATCGCCGCGAGTTCGGCGACGCACAACGCGCCGGTAATGGTCATCACGCCCGCCAAAACCCAAGCCAGAAGCAGCCAGCCCGGTGCGCCGACAAGTCGCGCCGATTCAGCCGATGTCAGAAAAATTCCCGAACCTATCATCGAGCCGACGACAATCATTGTCGCATCGAGCAGGCTGAGTTCGCGGACTAATTTTTTTGCACTTCCAAATGTTTCATCGGGCATTTTTTGCCGCCTTTTTAAATGAATGTGAATCGAGCGTAAAAACTTTAATAATTCTTTGCGCTCTTTGCGGAATCTTCGCGTCCTTTGCGGTTGAAAATCTTCTTAACTGCAAAGGACGCAGAGTCAGCGCAAAGAACGCAAAGGCAAAATCTTTAACCTCCAACATTATGCCTCTGCTGAGAAAAAATCAAAACTTAAACGGTCTGAATCGAAATACCTTTTTCGGTCAATTTTCGGTGAATCGCCGCCGCAAACTCCAAAGCGTTTTCGCCGTCGCCGTGAATACAGACGGTTTCCGATTTGAGCGAAACTTTTTTGCCCGTCGCGGCAATTACGCTTTGCTCGCGGATCATTTGCAAAACTTGCGAAACGGCTTGTTCCGTGTCTCGAATCAAAGCGTTTGGTTCGGTTCGCGGCGTTAGAGTTCCGTCAATTTGATAAGTTCGGTCGGCAAAAACTTCCGACGCGGTTTTTAGATTAATTCGCTCGGCTTCGGAAATCAAAAAGCTGTTCGACAAACCGTAAAGAATTAGATTCTCGTCCGCCGCTTTGACGGCTCTAGCAATCGCTTCGGCTAATTTTGCGTCTTTGGCAGCTTGATTATAAAGCGCGCCGTGCGGTTTGACGTGGTGAAGTTTTGCGCCGAACGCTTCGCAAATTCCTTTGAGCGCGGAAATTTGATACAGAACAATGTCGAAAATTTCCTGTGCCGACATTTTCATTTCGCGTCTGCCGAAACCTTGTAAATCGGGAAAAGACGGATGCGCCCCAATTGCAATATTTTTTTTTATCGCGGTTTCGACTGTTTTCCTGATAACCGACGCATCGCCCGCGTGAAAGCCGCAAGCGACGTTGACGGACGAAACATAATCCATTAATTCGGCGTCGCGTCCCATTTGCCACGCGCCGAAACTTTCGCCCATATCGCAATTTAAATCAACTGAAAGCATATTTTGCTAACGTCTTAAATTTGTTTTGCTGGAAAAAGTATGTTTTCGAGATGTCGCAATTAGTAATTATTTCTTTTCACAAAAATGAGCGTTTATATGACACTCAATTGCTACACTTCTCCTTCCGAAATTGGCTCATAAAGTCTTACTATTACCTCTATCGGTATAATTGTAAGCCTTTTTAATAAGCTGGCTGATAAAGATAAATTTCCCGTCCATCCATTAGGAAAATAACCGCAATAAATATCTACTTCACACGTTTGGATAATTTCTTTGAAAGCAAGCTCTCTGCTTTCTAAAAATTCAACTAATCTTGAAATATGCTGTTCAAGAGATTCCAATTCATCCAAATCACTGTCTAAACTCCATAGATTAGCTGGATACACATAACTTTTAGGATGATTCGGAACTGCTTTTGAACCCTTAACGCGAAAACTATCAGGTTCCATTTTTAGAGCCTCAGAAATTTTCTCGACACTGAAAATATTGCTGCTAATGCGTAGACTAGCCTTATTTTTCCCAAGTTCGCTATTTTCCATTTTGTTCTAAGCTATGTCTCAGAAAGGGTCGTTTACGAAATTAATAATAAGTTTACAGCAACTTAGATTTAAGACGCTAAACATATTTTGAATTTACGCCGATTCTCAAAAAATTTAAATCTTCTTCAAATCGGATGACTAAATCCTCAACCTCTGCCGAAGAAATCATTTCAAACCCGACTTTATCGTTTGCGCCGAGTTGAGCGAGAACGGGCAAATCGGTCGAAGCGACGCGCGCGATACGCGGATAGCCGCCGGAAGTTTGACAATCAGCCATCAGAACTATCGTTTGACCGTCGGGAAGAAGCTGAATCGTGCCGAAATCGACGGCTGACGAAACAAGCTCCGTTTCTTCGAGCAGATAGAGCGGCTCGCCTTGCAAGCGAAAACCCATCCGGTCGGAGTCTCTGCCAATCGTAAAATTTTGCTTCAGAAAATTCTGCTCGCCGAGCGCCGTCAGTCTTTCAAACTCTGCGCCCGCAACGACTCGGACGGTCGGAAAACTGCTGTAACGCGGTATCAAATCGTTTGATATTTTATACGGGAATTTTGGTCTTTGGTCTTTGGTCTTTGGTCTTTGATTTATGAATTTTGAATTTTGAATTTTGAATTTTGAATTTAAATCTATTCTATCGCCCGAACGCAGATTTCTTCCTTCAAAGCCGCCGATTTCGGCTGTTAAATTCGTGCTTGCGCTGCCGAGCCATTTTTTGATTTTCAAGCCGCCTCGAACCGCAAGATATGCGCGATTGCCGGAAATCTTTTCGGTGAAACTTAAAGTTTTGTTTTCTTCAATAAAAAAAGGTCGCCAGTTTTCGATTGACTCGTCATCAATTTTTGCGCCGAAATCCGCGCCGCCGATGGCGATAACCGCCGATTTCTCGAAAAGAAGTTTCGGCGCGGGAAAGTGCATTTCTAACACCGCTTCCGTTTCATCGTTGCCGAGCAAAATGTTTATCAGGCGAACGGCGTGAGAATCCATCGCGCCGTTCGGGTTGATGCCGAACTTCCGAAAACCTTTTCTTCCCAAATCCTGAATTGTGGAAAGAATTCCGCTTTTTTGAACGAGAATGCTCATCGCTGATTATTCTCTATCAGGTTGTTGAATAAACTGAAATCGAGACAGAAGAATAGCCGCAAAAAAGCGCAAAAAACGCAAAAAAATAATTCAGCTTGCTTTTATCTTTTTGTGACTTTTGCGCCTTTTTGCGTCTATAAATTTCTTATTCGTATCGCAAACATTCAATCGGGTCGAGATTGGCGGCTTTGCGGGCGGGCAGAACGCCGAAGATTAAGCCGACGCTGATTGAAACGGTCAAACCTAAAATAACTGCCCACATCGGAATCGAAGCCGGAAGACTCGGAATGAGCAGCATCACGAGTTGGCTGATGCCGACGGCTAGAGTTACGCCGATAATTCCGCCGAGAAAAGTCAACGCCATCGCTTCGAGCAGAAACTGCAAAACGATTGAGCCTTTGGTCGCGCCGATGGCTTTTCTGATGCCGATTTCTTTGGTTCGTTCGGTCACGGAAACGAGCATAATGTTCATCACGCCGATTCCGCCGACGAGCAAGCCGAGACACGAAATTGCAATCGCGGCTAAACCGACTCCGCCGATTACAGAGTCAAATTGTTCGATAAAATTGTCGGCGGTCTTGATGTCGAAATTGTTCGGCTCGCCGTATTTTACTTCGCGCCGCTGACGCAAAATAGCTTCCGCGTCGAGCAGCGCAGTTTGCACCTGGTCGGATTTTGCTTTGATTATTTGGAGTAAATATTGGCGCTGCGGAGCGACTTTACGCGCAGTCCGATACGGCAGAAAGATTTTGCTGTCTTCTTCGTTTTCGCCGAAAAATCCGGCTTTGCGTTTCTCCATCACGCCGATAATTTCCCAGGTCGTGCCGTTCATCCGCACGATTTTCCCGACAATTTCGCCTTCTTTGTTCGGGAAAAGAGCGTCAGCCGTGTTCACGCCGATAACCAGAACATTTCGCCGCTGCTGATTGTCGGCATCGGTGATAAATCTGCCTTCGCGCACAACGAGATTTGAAATTTTGTCGTAATTCGGCGAAACACCGTCCACATTCGCGCGGCGATAATTTCTGCCTTCGTAAGTAACATTGTCGTCAAAAGTTGCCGCGCCGAAATTTCCGATGCCGGGAGCGACCAGCGCAATGTCTTCGACCGCGCTCGATTGATTCATAATTGCTTCGGCGTCTTCTTCGGTCAGCGGTTTCCGCGAGCGTTCCGAGCGGTCGTCGGGTCCGAAGCCGGTCGAAAGATGAAAAGCGTAAATGTTGTTCGTGCCGTATTCCTCAATCATTGCGACGATTGATTGGCGCAAACCCGTCAGAATCGAAGCAACGACAATCGCCGTCATCACGCCGACGACAATCCCGAGAATTGTCAGAAAGCTGCGGAATTTATTCGACCTGATGCTGTCCAGAGCCATTCGCAAAACCTCAAACGGCAGTGAAGTCGGTAATTTCAGTTTCATACTTTTGTTTTAGAGAGAATTTACAGGGATGTCAGGATGAATAGGGATATTAAAATAAAAGTTTGTTGTTTTAATCCCTGGATATCCTGGCATCCCTGTAAATTCTCTTTTAGCTTCTCGTCAGCGCGATAATCGGGTCTAATCTCGCCGCCTTCCAAGCCGGATAAAGTCCGGCGACAATTCCGATGACGCTTGAAACGATGACCGCCAGAGCGATATAACCGACTGTCACGGTCATCGTTATTTCCAGTAAAAACGTGATGAGCTTGGTGACGCCGACTGCCAGCAATATTCCTAAAATTCCGCCTGTGACGCAGAGCGCGGACGATTCGATTAAAAATTGCAGCAGAATTTGTTTGCGCGTCGCGCCGAGCGCTTTTCGCAACCCGACTTCAAAAGTTCTTTCCGTCACAGAGACGAGCATTATATTCATCACGACAATGCCGCCGACAATCAGCGTGATAAGCGTAATTGGAACGACGACCGCCGCGATGCCCGCCGTGAATTGGTCAACCTGATTGTTGATTTCCTGCACGTTGACAACGCTGAAAGTGCTTTCTTCGCTGCCGATAAGTCGGCGTTTGTTTCGCAAAACGGTTTGCGCGTCTTCAATCGCAGTCATTAAAGTCTCGCGTTCAGCCGATTTGCCGTGAAGCTGAATTCCGTTTCCGCGCCCGAACATTTGCCAGTGAAGCGTTATGGGAATATAAACGTGTCTGTCCTGCGATTCGCCGAACATCGCCCCGCGTTTTTCTTCCATTCCGACAATCGTCAGCGGTATGCCGCGAATTTTCAGAGTTTGACCAATCGCGTTTTGATTCGGATAAAACTTTTCCTTCACATCTGCGCCGATAACACAAACTTTTGCCGAGCGCATTACTTCTTCATTTGATAGAAAACGACCTTCGTTGATTGTCTTGTCTTCGATTTCGCGCATATTTGCCGTTACGCCCAGGATTCTGGTTGAAGGCATTTCGAGTCCGTCCTGACTGATGTCCGCGCCGGCATTATTTTGCGCCCCGATTTCCGTGCATTTGGCGCATCTTTCTTTGACGTATTCGTATTCTTCCCAATTAACGCTTTTGTTACGCCGGTTGATCCGTTCGTATTCTTCCTCAGACATCTGCCCGGTCGAAGCCATCCGGGTAATCATAAAATGGTTCGCGCCCAGAACCTTCGACACTTTTTCCGTCACGTAAGAATTCAAACCGCTAATCGAAGCACCGACGACGACGACCGACGCAACTCCGATAATCACGCCGAGCAAAGTCAGAAACGCGCGCAGCTTATGTTCTAAAATCGACTGGACGGCAATCCGAAAAGCGTCCGCGTAAAATGTATAAAATTGCCTCATAATTTTTGAAACGACACGAGTCCGATACTTTTGTTTTTGCCAACAAGACATTGGCGTTTCGCTCAGAAAACTGTGAGATATAAATTCGCTCTGAAATACTAGACGATATTGCAAACGTAAAGGTTAACAAGAAAGTTCTCAAAAAGTTCTCAAACGCGAAATTGCGAAAACAATTATGCCTCGTGTTATACTTTGGCTTTATTTTACCAAGCCATATTTTTCAATAGGAGAACGGTTTTGAGCATCTTAGTCGATAAAAATACACGCCTGATTGTGCAGGGCATCACTGGAAAAGAGGGAACTTTTCATACCAGGCAAATGATCGAATACGGCACAAATGTCGTCGGCGGAGTAACGCCCGCCAAAGGCGGAACGACCCACGAAAATGTGCCGGTTTTCAACACGGTCGCCGATGCGGTCAGAGAAACCGGCGCGAATGTTTCAATTATTTATGTTCCGCCCGCGTTTGCCGCCGACGCGATTATGGAAGCGGCTGATGCCGATTTGCCGCTCGTCGTCTGCATTACCGAAGGCATTCCGGTTGCCGATATGATAAAAGTCAAACGTTTTTTTGAAGGCAAAAACACGCGCCTCATCGGTCCGAATTGTCCGGGAATTATCTCGCCCGGAAAATGCAAAATCGGAATTATGCCCGGACACATTCACAAAGAAGGACGCATCGGCGTCGTCTCGCGCTCGGGAACATTGACGTATGAAGCCGTCGGACAATTAACTGCTCTCGGTTTGGGTCAATCAACGGCAATCGGCATCGGCGGCGACCCGATTATCGGCACGAATCACACGGATGCTTTGCGATTATTTCAAGCCGACGACGAAACCGACGCGATCGTGATGATTGGCGAAATCGGCGGAACTGCCGAAGAAGACGCCGCCGCGTTTGCAAAAGACAATGTAACGAAACCAATCGTTGCATTTATCGCCGGACAAACCGCGCCGCCGGGACGCCGAATGGGACACGCGGGCGCGATTATTTCAGGCGGAAAGGGAACTGCAGCCGAGAAAATGAAGGCTCTGACCGAAGCCGGAATTCGCGTTGTCGAATCGCCTGCCGACATTGGTAAAGCGATTCAGGAATCATTAAACAGTTAACCTTTAACATTTATCAAAAATCATCCGTTAAAAGTTAACTGGTAAACGTATGAAGTTTTCGCATTCGTTTCGTGTTTCCGCTCAAGATATTGACGAGCAAAGCCATGTCAATAATGTCGCGTATGTAAAATGGATTCAAGACATTGCCGTCGCGCATTGGTTGTCGGCAACGACCACAGCCGAGCGCGAAAAATTTACCTGGATTGTTATTCGACACGAGATTGATTATAAAAAACAAGCGTTTGAAAACGAAGAAGTAACGGCGACGACTTGGGTCGGCGAGCCGACGCGCATTAGTTGGGAAAGATTCACCGAAATCACGCGCGGTGAAAGTCTTCTGGTTAAAGCCAGAAGCGTTTGGTGTTTGATTGACCGGGAAACATCGAAACCGAAGCGAATTTCATCGGAGCTAAAAGAAATGTTTCAATGAGACGAATATGAGAATTTTGCATATTTTAGTTTTGGTTTTTTTGAGCTTAAGTTTTAGCTTTTATGTCAAGGCGCAAGCTGATTGTGGTTATGACATAAAAGTCTATGTGCGTGATGACTCGGGCAAAACGATCAAAGATGCGGATGTAAAGTTTAGTTGGAGCGAGTTTTTTACGACCAACATTCAGAGGCTTATACTACTTGGGGACTTTTAGCTGTTGGCGAACCGGCAAGCAAAGCTATTATAAAAATATCGGCAAATGGTTTTGTTAGCTTTAATCAAGAAATAAATTTTTCTTGCGCCAGCCAAAGTTTTACACTGGTACTAAAACCTAAAGTTTCAAAAAACCAGACTAATAAAATTAAGAATAAATTTATAAAAAGGAAAAATAAATAATGAGTAATTTAACATTTGGAATTATCAAACCGGACGCTGTGAAAAACGGAAAAGCCGGAGCAATCATACGGAAAATCGTCGAAGCGGGTTTCGGATTCGCGGAATGAAACTAATTCATCAATTGCTGAAACAAGCTGAAGGTTTTTATGACGTTCACAAAGAACGCCCGTTTTTCGGCGAGTTGACGGGATTTATGTCGAGCGGCGCGGGCGTCGTTCTCGCGCTGGAAAAGGAAAACGCTGTCAAAGCGTGGCGCGATTTGATGGGCGCGACGAATCCGGCGGGAGCGGCGGAAGGAACTTTGCGAAAAGAATTTGCGACCTCGATTGGCGAAAATGCCGTTTACGGTTCGGATTCGGAAGAAAACGCGGCGATTGAGATTGCGTATTTCTTTAGCCGACTTGAATTAGTTTAAGCGGCAAGGTATAAAGGTTTTCAGATAAGTTGTAAGTCAGGTTAGAAGTATATTTTAACCACAGATGAATACAGATAAACACAGGTAGGAAATGATTGAGAAAGCAGATTTTACTTTATCGAAAAGCTATCCGTGTTCATCTGTGTCTACGCGAAGCGGGATGGTTTAAATAATTCCTGCGATTTTAATCTATACAATTACTTGTCCGAAAACGCTTTCGAGAGGAAAAAGAAATGAGAAAATGCCCGACTTGCCAGAGAACTTTTGACGATTCATTGAAGTTTTGCCAAATGGACGGAACGTCGCTCGTTGATGATAACGAAACGGCGGCTGGCGCGGATTTGCCGGTTGAAGCCGATTTGGTGAAAACGCAAATTATGTCCGCGGAGGAAATGGAAAAAGAGTTGGGCTTGGGCGAATTCAAAAGTGAAGCGCCGCAAGATGCCGCGCCGCCTTCGCCTTTCGGCGGTTCTGCGCCGTCTTGGATGGATTCGCAAGGGAAAGGTTTAGACGATGTTTCTTCGACGCCTTCGCCGTTCGATGAATCTGCGTCGTCGAGTTATCGCCCGTCTTCGTCGCCATTCCAGGAACCCGAACCGATGTTCGATAAACCGCAGGAATCGTTTAATCAATCGCCTTTCGGAAATCCGCCGCCTTTTGGCAATCAAGCCGAACCTTATAATCCGCCGCCGTTTCAGCAAGCCGAGTGGACGCCGCCGCCCGCGCCTATCTCGGAATGGCAAAATCAAAACATCGGCGCTAACACGCCTTTTCAACCGCCCGTAACAGGCGGACAAAATCAGACTTTAGCGATTGTGTCGCTGGTTTGCGGAGTTTTAAGCATAGTGTGTTGCTGGTTTTCGATTTTCGTCGGACCTGCGGGTTTGATAACGGGTTATATAGCAAAAAATAAAGCCGACCAAAATCCCGAACAGTTTGGCGGTCGCGGAATGGCTCTTGCCGGGATGATAACCGGCGGAATTGGAACCGTGTTGGGTATTTTAATCATAATTCTTCAAATTTTAGGAGCTTTCGCGGGAAGATTCTGAGACTTGCCGTTTATCAAAATAAAGAGTTTGCTATGTTTGCACGGAAGCATAAACTTTAAGTTATAATTTATAAAATCTTTTATCTGACGAGGGAAAAAATGTCACTTATCAGCGATGTTCTTCAATCAACCAAAGCGGTTTTGTTGGGAATGAAAACGACGATTTCACAGCTTCCGAAACAAAGCTGGACGGTGCAATACCCGGACGTTCCGATTACCGTTCAGCCGCGCTATCGCGGAATGCATCTGCTTCACGTTGACGAAATGGGCAAGGAAAAATGCGTCGCGTGTTACCTTTGCGCGGCGGCGTGTCCGTCCGACTGCATTTATATCGAAGCCGAAGACGACCCGCGCCCGTATGAAGAGCGTATCGGGCGCGACGAACGATTTGCGCGTGTTTATAACATTGATTACGGACGTTGTATTTTCTGCGGCTTCTGCGTTGAAGCGTGTCCGAAAGACGCTATCACGCACGGTTACAATTTTGAAATCTCGGTATATAACCGCACGGATTTGCTCAAAACAAAAGATGATTTGTTGATTACCAAACAAAAACAATCGAAAAATTATCGTGTCGCTTTGTCCGGCGAAGACGTCGATTCGGAATACAAGGAAGTTTGATTTTCCGACAAATGAAATGCAAAACCTTCAAAATTCATCTTCAGGACGAAACCGGAAACTTTGACGAAATGAAATTCAACAAGTTTCTCGAAACCGTCACTTTATCGCAAGTTTTTGCTTCAATCGTCAACAATGAATTTTGGTCAATCGTCGTTATTTATGAAGAAGGTGCGATGGCGCAAAGTTTTCCAAAGAATCAAAATTTTGTAAAAGAAAGACAATTTTCCGAAAGAAACCAAGTGCCGGAGAATTTTCAGCCCGCAAAAACTTTCGTCGAAAAACCTGCCAAAGCGGAAATTATGCCGCCCGAACCGATTGTCTTAACCGCCGAACAAGAAAAAACCTATGCCGCACTTAGAAATTGGCGCAACGAACAAGCCAGCCAAACCGGACTCGCGCCTTATATGATTGCCCACAACGATTCGTTAATGCAGATTGCGATTTTGCCGGTTAAAAGCAAAGAAGACCTTTTGCAAATAAAAGGTTTCGGCGAAAAACGCGCGGAAAAATACGGCGATGAAATTTTAAGGGTTTTAAGTATGGTCGAATAAAAATTCAGCATCAAACCGCCTAAAACAGCCATCGAAAGAGAATATGAGTCATGAACAATTAGAAGTTGACTATGACCGGTTTTATCTCAAGTCATTTAAAGAACGCGTCGAAATTTTTAGTGAGGTTTCCGCCGAGAATCGCGCCTTCCTAGTCAAGACTCACGCTGAACGGTGGCTGGCAGCTAATCGTTCCCGACTTACTGATGAGCAAGTCTCTGTAGTCGAGGAACTTATTCAAGCAATATCGCCGGAGTGGTACAAAACGAAACATGATTTTTCTGAGGAGATTGATCCAAAAGTTGAGGCATTGATTAATAAAGTAGAAGCAATTCTTTCTCGTGAAGATGTAATACAACTTGCAGCGAGAAGAGCCGAGTATATACCTGTTGTTGAGGATGAGAATAATTGAGTAAAAGATAAAACTCATGCGCCTTTTCTTTGGTATTCAAAAACACTCATTCACCGAGACTTCATACCGCATTTCACTTTTATATTATTGACTGATAATTTGTCTTAATCTTTCGCCCAATTGTCCCTGCGGCTTGATCGTTTCTAGTCGGCTTAAAATTTTCTGTGCTTCATCGAGATTCCCTTTTCTAAAGTAAGCAATGCCGAGGTTGTAAAGCGTCTGTTCGTGATTCGGATTTGTTTTGAGCGAAGTTTGAAATTCTTTAACAGCGCGGTCAAAGTCCGGTTCTTCGCGTTCGACAAAGGTGATTCCCAAATCGGTTCTGACATTTATATCGTCCGCTTTTTTCGCCAGCGCCTGCTCATACCATTTCTGCGCCGCTTCAAATTCTCTGGAATCAAAATATGAATTGCCGATTTTGACAATCGTTTCATAATCGTTCGGGTCTATCCGATTTGCTTGTTCGTAAGATTCGACGGCTTTGTCGAATCTCTGAATTTTCGCATACATATCGCCTGCCTTCGTCTGCGCTTCAAAATTATTCGGCTCGTTTTTGGCTTTGTCCAATGTTTCGGCAACGGCGGGAATCATCGCGCCGGATGCGGATTTATCTTTGATGTCCGAACTTTGAACCTGCTGATTTGGAAGAGGCGCGTTTGTCTGCTGAACTGCGATTGGTTGAGAAACAGCATTGCGATTTATTTTGTTGGCTAGTATAAATCCGCCGAAAAACCCAACAAAAATTCCAATAACCGCAAACAATATATTTTCTTTTCTCATCGAAATTTTTTACTGAATCATCCGTTTGAAATAGACATTCGGCTTAATTTCTTTACTGCCCGACGAAATAATATAGTTTCCCTGAATGTCCAAAATATAAGAATCGAAATTGACCGAAGGCTGACCGACGATTTCCCAGCCTTCCGAACCCAATTTGGCAATCGCCTTGGTATATACCAATTCTTTGGCTCGGTTGTAAGCCAAATTTCTTGAATTGTTCGTATTTTCGAGACGAAAATCCTGTAAAAACTTGGACAAAACTAAGTCGGCTTTTACCTCTTCGTTCCGACAACCGCTCGATTGTAAAAAGCAAACGTTGGCGATTGCCGTTATGACGGATTGGTTTTCAGAACTGAAAGGAACGGTAGTAAAAGTTATCGCCGCGTATTCCCACGAATTTTGAAATCTCTTTTGCGCCGAAGACGGCGAGTAGATAGAAGATGCAAGAATGCCGAAAATCAAAGCCGCACTCGTTAGCGCGGCGAATGTCCAGAAATTTTTCTTCATAATTTTATAATGTTCACAAGCAAACAAAAAAATTCACGTCCGCAATCGGATGAAGTTGCATTTTTTAAGCGTAGCTATGGAGTCCGGGAAGCAAATAACTCACGCCCAAATATGTGAAAATTACGAAGAGAAAGGCGACGATTGCGAAATATGCAGAGCTTCTGCCCGACCAGCCGCGCGAAATTCTGGTGTGCAGAAATGCCGCGTATGTCAGCCAGGCAATCAAGGCGCCGGTTTCCTTTGAATCAAAACCCCAGGGTCTGCCCCAGGATTCGTTTGCCCAAATCGCGCCCGTTATCAGCAGCATCGCCAAACCCGCAAAAGCCAGACTCGCGGTTTTATACATCAAACCGTCGAGCAGTTCCAAGCTCGGCAATCTTTCGCGCAGCTTTTCGGTTCTAAAGCCAAACAAAATTACGAAAAATGTTCCGGCGAGCGCCGTAATCAAACCGGCAAGTTCGACCGGATTAGCATTCAAATTCAAAAACATTTTTTCGCCGTTGGTTTGAAAATACTGTTTTCCGGCTTGCTCAAACTGCATTGGCGTCAACGCGGCAAATTCCTGCGCGGAAAGTCCTTGTTTGGAAGCGATTTCTTTGCCTGCCGTCAGATATTGATTGGTGTTCTGCGCGAGTTGGGCTTGCAGTCTCGGATAAACGTCGGTTGCGGATTTAACGCCCGAAACAAGAAATGCAATTGCTAAAATCTGCGTAACCAAAGCTAATTTCAATAAAATGTGTCCCGCTTTTTTTGCCGCTTCATTGTTTTGATACAGGTAAAGCAGAAACGCAATTATCACGCCGACCAGTAAAACCCCCGACAATGCGAGTGTTTCGCCGACAAAAGGAATGCCGATGCGAAACGGCGCGGAAAAGGGTTTTGAAGTCATCTGATTCGGCACGAAAAGTCCGGCGCGATAAACGAATTCGGTAAAAACGGAGAATTTACTGACGGTTGCGATTACAGCAAGCGCGAAAATGCTCGACCAAATCGCCATCGCTTCTACTTTTACGCCGTCTTTCAATAAATAAATTACCGCGACGGCAAAACAAACCAGCGCCACGCCGTAACTTAAACTCGCGTCGCCGACGTGAATCGGTCGCCAGTAAGAATCGAGAACCGGCGGCAAATCAATAAATTCTCCGCCGATAAATCTCGCCAGAGTCAAGATTATCGCAGCGAGCGGCAAAGTGAACGCGCTCAGAAATTGAAAATGTTTGCGATTGGCAACGAGCAAAGTTGCGATACCCGCGCCGAATGCAAACGCGATGCTCAAATCATATAGATTGGCAAACGGAATATAGCGAAACATCCAGGGCGTAACGGCGTTTCCGCTTTCTTTTAACTTCAAAATCTCGCGGTCATACGCGCCAACCCAGCGCACCAGCCAGCTCGAAAGATTAAAGAAAACGCCGAGCGTCGCCGTCCACAAACCGATTTTCTGCGCCATTTCCGAAGGCGCGTAAAGATTCGTCAATTGAAACAGCGCGGCGAAAATGTAACAGGCGAGCGCGAGCATCATTAACGCTCCGTCGGATATAAAGTTCGCGCCGATTTCAAGGCGCAAAAACAACATTACAAATCCGCCGACGATTGCAAAAATCGCGGGCAGATATTGAAAGTTTAATAAGCCGAACTTTTTTGTTTCTCTAATTTCGTTGGCAGTTAATACTTGCGACATAATTTTTTGTCAGGAAAATTGTTCACAGATGAACACAAATTTTTAAATGCCTGAAGTCCAAAATTTAAAACTCGACTTTTGGAATTTGATTTTATATCTGTGTTTATCCGTGTTCATCTGTGGACAATTCCTGTATTAGTTTCTTAAATTTATCTTCAAAACCTTGCTCGTTGCGGTTTGTGTTCCCGCTGAGAACGACTTCAAAATTGCCGTCGTTTTGTTTTTCAATCATCGCCCAAACTCTTCTGTGCGAAACGAAAAACACAAACATCAACGCGCCGACCAAGCCGAATCCGCCAATATACCAGGCGACGAATGCGGCATTATACGGATCGTATTTGATTGAAAGAACGTGTGCGAGCGGCGATTTTTCAAAATTTCCGAGATGCCATTTGTAACCGGCGACCGGCGCGCCGACCGGAATATTGTCGGGAAGTTTCGCGCCGAAAGCGTAAGCCCTTTTTTTTGCACCGTCGGGTTCGGTGATATTTAAAACCACTGCCGGATTGTTATATTCCGCCGAGCGCGTGTCGGGTTTTCCTTGATTCAAAGTAAAATCAGGGAAAAATGCTTCGTAGTCAATCTTCGTTCCGTCTGGCAAATTTGCTGAACCGTTTCTGGCTAAATTTATGCTGAAAGTTTCTCCGCCGTTTTGCGGAGTCAATTCCAGAGTCATATTTCTCGCGCTGCCGACCGTAATGGCGCTTGCCTGAAAGAAGCGATAACCGCGATATTCAAAAGGTCTGTTCAAACTTACATCGGCGACCGTTTCGCCGTATTGCGGGTCTTCGATTCGGATTCGCGTGTGCCAATCCATCGTGTTGTTTATTTCAATCGAGCCTTTCGGGTCAATCAAATTTTGTTCTATGTCGGTGCAGGTTATCGTGAAGGGCAAACCTACGGCGAAGCGTTCCTGCTTGTCGAGATTGAATTCAATCATTTCAATTTCATTGGTCGTCTGCCCGGGCATCATTCGCACGTCGGCATCGAATCCGGTTTGCAGAGCGGTGAAATGACCTAGAAACAATGTGAGCAAAAAAACGTGAACAATATACGCGCCGAGACGATTCCATTTTCCGTTTTCGCCGAAAACGTAGAAATTAGTTTTGCTTACAGTATTGGAATAATTTTTATTGCCGGTTTCATCGAGAGCATAAGCGATTTTGTTGCTTTGCGAGGTTTTTGCTGAAAAACCGTTTGCCTCGAAAGCGCGGCTGATTTTATCGGCAACGTCTTTCTCGTCGATACCTTTCACTTCCAGCACGGCGTTTTGCTTTTGGTTGAGAAGCCAGCCGTGCGTCGCATTGAGTTTCGGGCGCGAGATGTAAGTCCAGGACGACGGGAAATGGTCAATCGAAGCTAAAACAATGTTCAGCGAAAGAATCAGCAAAAGCAGATTGTAATACCAGCTATGATAAATATCGAAAATTCCTAAAAAACCGTAGACAGTTTTTTCGGCGGGCGTTAACGATGCGTAATAAGCGTCAAAACCGTTGACGTTTTGCTGAATAAACAGCATTCCGACGAGCGAAAATAGAACGAGAATACAAAGCAAACTAACGCCGAAACGCACGGAACTCAAAAAATCCAAAACTCGATTAAAAATCGGCGCGGATTTCGATTTTGATTTCTCCTGCGGCTTCGCTTGTATTGTTTCTTCGGCGACGGACATTTTTCGTGTAATAGCTTTAAAGGAAAATCATAACTTAGCGAAATTTATTTGTCATCCCAGAAAAAATTAGTTTGACTTTTGAAAAAAAGAAGTTTTACTTAGACATTTGAAGTTTGGAGATTTACCGCAGTCAAGCTATTCTTTAAAGGAAACAAAAGTTCATTTTAGAATTTGATGTCTTTGATGAGGTAAAAGTTCACCTTTCAAAATTCAATGGAAGTAATTACCGCAGATATTCAGGAAACAAGAGCAATCGGCATGCGCGAAAAACTCGCGGCGTATTTAGAGCTAACCAAACCGCGCATTGCTTTTTTGTTGGTCTTGACATCGGCGGCAGGGTTTTATCTCGGCGCGAATAAAGGTTTTGACGCGACGCTTTTCGTCAATTCGATGGTCGGCATTCTGCTTCTCGCCTTTGGCGTGGCGACGCTTAATCAAGTTTGGGAAAAAGACCTCGACGCGCTGATGGAGCGCACGGCAAAAAGACCTTTGCCGACGCAAAAAATGTCTTCGACTGAAGCTCTCGTTTTCGGCGTTTCGTTGTGCGTCGTG
Organism: uncultured Pyrinomonadaceae bacterium; assembly: GCA_964235785.1. Classification (GTDB taxonomy): domain Bacteria; phylum Acidobacteriota; class Blastocatellia; order Pyrinomonadales; family Pyrinomonadaceae. The sequence continues at coordinate 59,539 of CAXSBF010000008.1, forward strand.
GCGGAAATTTATCTGGCGTTTTTGGTGAATGCGCTGACCGCTATTTTAGGTTTGGTCGTTATTGTCGGATACGTTTTGCTTTATACGCCTTTGAAAACCAGGACATCCGCTTCGACCGCCGTCGGCGCTCTGCCCGGCGCTCTGCCGCCTTTGATGGGCTGGACGGCGGCGACCGGCGAAATAACTTTAGGCGCGTGGGTTTTATTCGCAATTCTTTTTTTCTGGCAGTTTCCGCATTTTTTGGCGATTGCCTGGATGTATCGAGAACAATACGCCAAAGCCGGGATTTTAATGCTCCCGGTTGTCGAACCGTCAGGAAAAATCACCGCGCGGCAGATTGTTATTTTTTCGATTTTATTACTGCCCGTCAGCCTCGCGCCGTTTTTTATCGGTTTTGCGGGCTTGATTTATTTGATTGGCGCGAGCGTTCTCGGCGCGTGGTTTTTATGGACGAGCGTTCAGGCGGCACGCGCCAAATCCGTTGAAAAAGCCAAAAAACTTCTGCTGGTTTCTGTAATTTACATTCCTTTAATTTTTCTGTTAATGGTTTTCGATAAAGTTTGAATGTGGTTTTTATGAAAGTCGGAACTATCGAAACAATCGAAGAGAAAGAAAAGAAACGCAAAAAACGTTCGGGTTTGAGCGGCGGTTTCGGATCGAACGGCGGAAACCGAAACGGCGGCGGCGGCGGCGGGAGCAACGGCGGCGATAACAACAACCGTAATAATGATTCTTTTGAAGAAGCGGAAACCTATCAGTCAAACAAATTCCGCATCGCAATGTGGTTTCTGCTGCTCGTCGTGATGATGACTTTCGGCGGTTTAATCGGCGCGTATATCGTTATTTCGACCAACGGCGTGGCGGAATGGAAGCCATTCAATTTGCCCGTCCAAGTTTGGATTAGCACGCTTTTAATTTTGACGAGCAGCTTAAGTTACACAATTTCGCAAAAAGCTCTAAACGCCGGTAATCAGGAAAAGGCGAAAAATTGGCTGCTTGCGACAACCGTTTTGGGAGCGACATTTATCGCTTCGCAAATTTTAGCCTGGCTTGAACTCGTCCGGCGCGGCGTGTATGTCCAAAGCAATCCGTATGCGGGATTTTTCTATATTTTAACCGGCGTTCACGCGCTTCACGTCATTGCCGGAATCACCGCGCTCGGTTATATCCTTCTGCGTACGTGGCAAAAAACTTCCTCCACCGAAGAATTAACGAAACGCAAGCAAATTTCCAATACCGTCGGCTGGTTCTGGCATTTTATGGACGCGATTTGGATTGTTTTATTTTTGCTGCTCGGCTTCTGGAAATAATTTATGCGGACGGCTGTGCCTCAACAGGAAACAAAATCCAAACTTCTAATTAATGTAATCTCAATCGTTGTTCCAGTTCTTGTCGCCGTGATGTTCGGCTTTACGAACAAATTTAGTTTAGGCGATTGGACGAAAGTTTTGCCGCACTTTATCGGTGGAATCAATTTATTGACGACGTTGGTTTTAATCGCCGGATTTATTTTTATAAAACGCGGCAAAATCGAACTTCACCGAACTGCGATGACAACAGCCTTTATTCTCGGCGCTTTGTTTTTAATTTGCTACGTTACTTATCACATTTCAAATCCCGCGAATAAATTTAGCGGCGAGGGAACGGTTAGATACGTTTATTTTTTCTTTTTAATCACTCACGTCGGATTTTCTTTAATAGTTTTGCCGCTCGTTCTACGGGCAATGTTTTTCGCTGTTACCGCACAATTTGACCGACATAAAAATCTCGTAAAATACGCATATCCGATTTGGTTATATGTTTCGGCGACCGGCGTAATCGTTTATCTTCTGCTTTATCAACTGTTTCCGGCAAAATAAAAAAATTAAAACGAATCTTGCCAAAACAAATCAATCGGTGCTATATTACTTTTGTTGAAAACTTATCGCCGAAGTTGTTTGCTAAAGAAACAACGCGGGGGAACCAAAGTTTTATAAAGCGATTTATAAAACACGGGGCGAAGCATTTTTGAAACAAATGCGGGGACTATTCTTCGTTCCTAGCCCGACAGCTAACCTCGTAGGTGGGTGAAGAAGTCACTCTAGAAATTTTTGCCGTAACAAGCACGATTTTGCGTGTGCTTCGTGCCTTTGATTTTTTTCAACAAATCAAACGAGACATCCAGTCTTCTCAAAGAGAAAAAGTTCCGTGCTACGGGTGCGGAACTTTTTTTTGCTTTAAATTGATTTCGATTTGATTATTTTTTTACCGCCGATTGCTCGTATTTCACCACCTTGAGCGGTATTTTTTCGCTTCTGTCCAGAACAATTTTCATCGGTTTGCCGTCTACCTTAAATGTGAAATTTTCCACTCGTTTTTTGATTTCGATTTTTTCGGTTTTCGCGCCGCTCGCCGTCGTTATCTCAATATCCATCGGTAAAACAAATGCCGAAGCGGTTATCTTGTCGAGATTTTGTATTTGCGAAACGGTTAAATTCAATGTTTTGGTTTTCGGGTTATAAACTTGCCTGACTGTTAGTTTCGGATAACCCGCGCCATAAACCCATTGCCGGAAAAACCAATCGAGTTTCATCGCAGATGTTTCTTCCATTACCTTTTGCAAATCAGTCGATTCGACATTGCCGAATTTATGTCGATTCAGGTAAATGTTAATCGCCTTCCAGAAATTTTCCGTGCCGACGGTTTCGCGCAAAGTATGAATCACCGCGCCGCCTTTTTGATAAGTAATCGTGGCATTATTATTGTCAAACAAAGCATCGTCGCCTTTTGCCGAAGCGAAAAAAAGTCCGTGCCGATTTTTACTGACCGCATCGGAAACGATAAATTCTCTGGCATCTTCCTTAACCTTTCGCAGATAATCGGCGCGTCCGTTCACGTTTTCCCGATACGCCGCTTCCATGAAAGTTGCGAAACCTTCGTTGAGCCAAAGCTCCGACCAATTTTTGCACGTTACAAGATCGCCGAACCAGGAATGCGCGAGTTCGTGCGAAACCAAATCCGCCACAATATCTTTTCCAAACCCGAGCGTCGCAAAAAATATCTCCGAATCAGCCATCGTCGTGGCGGTGATGTTTTCCATTCCGCCGAATTGGAAATTTGCGACAATCGTCTGGTCATATTTATTGTATGGAAAATCGACACCCGTCAATTTTTCAAAAACGCCAATCATCTCCTTCGTTCTACCGAATGCGAGCGGCGCAATCGCCGTTTTGTCTGTATAGACATAAAAATCGAGCGGAATGTTTTTGTAAGAGTCGCTAATTTTTGAATACGTTCCGACAACGAAAGATGTCAGGTAGCTGGAGTGAACGACCGCCATTTTATAATGAAAAGTTTTCGTGCCGTCGGCATTTTCTTTCGTTTCGAGCAGTTCGCCGTTACCAATTGCCGTTTCGCCTTTTTCAACCGTAATAAATTGCTCGCTCGTCGCTTTATCGTCGGGAAAATCATACGACGGAAACCAGTGGCGCGCTTCTTCGGCTTCGCCTTGCGTCCAAACCTGCGCGGCGCGCTTGATTTCGCCGTCTTCCCGCAAAGCATCGACAAAATACACGCCCTTTTTCGGCTTGGTCGAATACTTCAGGCGGACGGAAATCAAATCTTCAGGCGAATATGTTTTGTCGAGCGCGATGACAATTTTTTCGCCGACGGTTTTATAATTCAAATTTAAATTGGCTGTTTCGAGTTTAACCGATTCAAAACGCATATTTGCGGCATCGAGTTCAAAAGTTTGAAAATTTTCTTTCAAAGGTTTTAGTTGAACGGTCGTATCGCCGAACACGATTTTGTTTGCGCGGTCAAAACTTGTCCGAATAATATAATGCTGAACGTCATATGTTCTGGCGCGATTAGATTCCGTTTCAGAGATTTGCGCCGGTATTGATAAAACGAAAAGAAGTAAAAGAAAGACGATGTTAATCAGGCGACATTGATTTTTTATTTGCATATATTAACCGAGATATAATTCATTATTACAAAGAAACTTGATTTTTAGCAGTTGTCAATATCGTTTTATAGAATGACTTCTTTGAAATAAAAAACGCGAATCTTAAATAGAAATTTCTATTTAAGATTCGCGTTTTTATTCTTCGACCGAAATAAACTAACGTTTTAATGTAATCAATGAAAATGTTGCGCCGCCCGGGTCATTTACTACGCAAAATCGACCTGTATTAGGAATATCCGTCGGCGGAACACAAACATTTCCGCCAAGCGCGATAACTTTTCCCGCCGCCGCGTCAACATCGTCAACCGCGATATAGCTCATCCAATGCGATGGCGCGTCTCCAAATTCTTTGCCCATCTCGAACATCCCGCCGAATTGTTTTTTGCCGTCGACGCTTATTTCGTTATAAATCATTCCGGCTGCTTCGCAACCTTCCATCGGAGCATTCTCCTTAAACTGCCAGCCTAAAAGTTCGGTGTAAAATTGTTTGCAAGTCTCGAGATTTTTGCTTGCCAGTTCGTTCCAACAAAATGTTCCGTGTTTCGGCATCTCCATCTGTTCCGCCGCTGTTGCTTGTTCTGACATAAGTTTTCACTCTCCTTAAATTTTAATTTTTTCCCGCTTGAAAATTTTGTGGAAGAAAAGTAAAGTATTGAGTTGTGAGTGAGATTACATTGGCTTTGGAGAAAGCGGACGGTTTATTCACAACTCAATGTTTTTTAATTACGAATTTCAAATTAAGAGTTAAGAACGTTCAAATTTATTCTTAATCCTCAATTCTTTATTCTTAATTAATCCTATCCGGCTCGGCGCATCGGCTGTTGCACCTGAACGTCATTATTCTTTTGCAAATCCTGGAGATGCTGAATCAAACCCGACGCGGCTTTTTTCGACAATTCGTCGGTTTTGCAGTTCATCGCATTTTGACATTCTTCATCCGCGTCAACTCCGATTTCGCGTGAAATAGCGCGAATCATTCCGAGTTGTTTCGCCGTTACTAAATCCGACAAACTTTTGGCAATCGGATTCGACGGGAAACCGTCAGCTTGCGGCGGCGGAACTGCGCCTTCGCGTTCAATCGTGTCGGATTCTTTTTTATATAAATCGCGTGCGATTCCGAACTTTACGGCAGCACGTTTCAAAGCGTCGTGTTCGGCTTTTTTGATTCCCATTTCCGAATCGGCGGTTCCGGTTCCGATACCTTCGCGCGTTACGCCGTCAATCGTAATGGCAACCGTCACGGTGAAAATATCGCCGATTTGTTTAATATCACGAATCGAGTGCGACCAATTCGGCGCGTTTTCGTCCAAAATGTCGGCAACCGTGTGCCATTCGACATAATCGACGTAATGCGCGTTGCCGTTTCTGTCGCGCCAGCCTTCGCGCTGTTTGACGAGTTCCGGGTCAACATTTTTGCGAAGCTCGCGCAATGTGGTTGTAAAATTCAATACATTATTCGCCGTCTCTTCCGCTTGTTCGGCAACCGGCGTTTCTCTTAAATTTGCTTGTGTCATTTTTTTGTCTCCTTCTGTGCTTATAAGATGACTCGGCTCAACAACTTCTTGCGTTTCGGCTTGTCCTTCAGCCAAAACATTTTCCTGAACCTCATCAGACTTCTGTTCGCCGCGTTTGGACGGACGCGACTCAGTTTCGTTTTCATCTTTTGCGGCAGCTTGCGCCGGTTTGACTTCGTTTGAAGTTTCGACTTTCACAGGCTGTTTGGTGGCGGATTCGGTATTTTTTGCGACCAGAGCGTATTTCACCGCCAAAATATGTTCGCAGCGAAATGCCGAATCGACCGCAGCAGATTCTTCAAATTCCAAACAATTACAACGAATCTTTCCCGCATCGTCGCGCCAGACTTCATAAGAAGTTTGTTTGCCGCGCAAAGATGGCGTGGAAACGAGAAACTTATCCGCTTCACGATTGACAAGTCCCATCGCCGCAATTGATTTGGCTCGTTTTTCTTTTTTATCCGCTGAATTTTTTTCTACTGCTAATGCTGTCATTTTATTTCCTCTCTTTTCTTGTGCAAATCGTTGTTTTACCAACTGTTTACATAATCAATAAAACCTATTCGTTTCATCTATGAAACAGTGTATCACAACAATTATTTTGTTGCAAGCGTGAAACGCAGTGTTGCATCTAAAATTTTTTTGTGCTAGATTCTTTTTGGATAGGACGGTTTGCAATGAAAATTTGCAAAAAGAATTTGGAGAAAGGAGGAAAAAATTATGGGTTATAGAAATGAAAATCTGATAAATACGGTGGAACTCGGACGCGCCATCAAACGCCGCCGCGAAGAATTGTCGATGAGTCTGCGAGATGTAGCGGACGCGACGGACGTTTCGGCTTCGACGCTCTCGCGCATCGAAAACGGAACGGGCAAACCGGATGCCGACAACATCGCACGGCTGACAAGCTGGCTCGATATGCCGGTTGACCGCGTGATGAAAAAACAGGGCGCGAGCGAAAACGTCGAAGCGGTGGTTTATTATCCGCACGAAGCGATGCCGGAAATTATTGAAGCGCATCTTCGCGCCGACAGAAATTTAACGCCGGAAACAGCCAAAGCTTTGTCGGAACTGTTCCGCGTCGCTTACACGCAATTTAGCAGCCCGAAAAAAAAGTAAATTTTTGACCGAGATAAATTTATGAAAGCAACGTCGAGCTTTGATAGAAACCAGAACGAAATCGCGGGCGTGAAAAGTTTTACCTTAGATACGACCTTTGTGCTTTTCTTTTTAGCGCTTGAATTCGGGCGAACATTTTCCAAGCTGAGTTTGGACGACATTTTTCTGTTCGCAACGCTTTTGATGATTCTTGTTGCGCCGTATTTTTTGACGGCGGGCGAAAAACCAAAGTTTTCGGGTTGGTTTTTCGGCAGAACCTTGATTGCGAGTTTAGCAATGCTGCTCGGTATGATGTTCCAAAAATCTATCGGTGTAGTTTTGCCCGAAACATTCAAGTTTTTACCGATGACTTTGCTAATCGTAACGGCGATGCTCAGTTGCTACATTCAATTCTACGGTTTTTTCAAACTTCGTCTTGCAAAATAGGCAAAAGGCGCAAGACGAAGTTATCAATAAAAAATCCGCGTTTGTTTCGGGAAAACAGCGTGGATTTTTTTTGTTTGATAGAAAATTATAACAAGAGTTATAATTCAGCACGGAGAAATTGTTATGACCAATAAATTAAAAGTCGTCACCGTCGGAAATTCGGTTGGAGTGATTTTGTCCAAAGAGATTTTAGAAAAACTTCGCGTGCAAAAAGGCGATTCGATTTTCGCCATCGAAACTTCCAAAGGCATCGAACTCACGGCTTATAATCCCGAACTTGCCGAACAAATGAAAATTGCCGAACAAGTGATGCGCGAAGACCGCGACACTTTGCGAAAATTGGCGAAAAATTGAAATGAGCAATAAATTATTTGGCTAATTCTCGCAGAGTTTTATTATGATTTTCCATTACACGATGTGTTGCAGCCTTTAAAGGTGACAAAGCCTCGTGAATTGCCTTTACCTCTCGCACCAATTCCAGATATTGCACAGGCGTTAAGGCTTGCGCTCCGTCGCAGAGAGCTTCTTCGGGTGAGGGATGAACTTCGATAATCAAACCGTCCGCGCCGACCGCCACTCCGGCTCGCGCCATCGGGTTGACCATATAATTTCTGCCCGTTCCGTGCGACGGGTCAACAATCACGGGCAGATGAGAAACATTGTGAATCGCCGGAACGATTGATAAATCCAGAGTGTTGCGGGCGTGCGCTGCAAAAGTTCTGATGCCGCGCTCGCATAAAATCACGTCGTAATTTCCTTCCGCCATAATGTATTCGGCGGCGAGCAGTAATTCGTCGAGCGTCGCCGAAAGTCCGCGTTTGAGCAAAACGGGTTTGCGGGTTTTGCCGACATAACGAAGCAGCGAAAAATTCTGCATATTGCGCGCGCCGATTTGGATACAGTCGCCGTATTTTTCGACCAAATCAACACCGTGTTCGTCCATCGCTTCGGTAACGATATTTAAATCAAACTCGTCGCGCACCTCCGCTAAAATTTTCAAGCCGTCTTCGCCCATTCCCTGAAAAGCGTATGGCGAAGTGCGCGGTTTGAACGCGCCGCCGCGAAAAAACTTTGCGCCGCTGCTCGCAACTGCTTCGGCAGCCGAGAAAACTTGTTTCGGGTTTTCAATCGCGCAAGGTCCGGCGATAATCGCCAACTCACCGCCGCCGATTGTCGAATTTCCGACTTTGATGACCGATTTTTCGGGACGCAAATCTTTTGAAATAAGTTTATAAGGTTTTGTAACGCGAATCGCGTCCGCCACACCCGACAAATTTTCAAAATGCGCCGGGTCAACCGCGCCTTGATTACCCGTAATTCCAATCGCCGTGCGACCCGCGCCGGGCATCTCGTGCGGTTTGTAGCCGAGTTTTTCAATCGTTTCGAGAACGCGCTCAACGTCGCTCTGACTCGCGTCCGGTTTCATTACAATTAACATATATTTTTCTGCTCCGAAGCTAAAATTCCAATTTATATTTCAAACAAAGATTTTGCAAAAGACAAATCGGTGAAAAGTGAATAACTAAAAGTGAAAAGTGACAACCCAGGGATTTTTTAATTTTTCACTTTTCACTTTTAGTTATTCGTTAAATTAATCGCCTTCGGCAATCTCAATAGTTTTCAGTAAAGCCCGCGCTTTATTCACCGTTTCCTGATATTCGCTTTCCGGCACGGAATCGGCGACGATGCCCGCGCCTGACTGAATTTTCGCCGTCCCGTTTTCCAAAATCAGTGTGCGAATCGCAATGCAAGTGTCCAGATTTCCGGCGTAATCAATATAACCGATTGCGCCCGAATAAATGCCGCGCGAAGTCGGTTCGATTTTCCGGATAATCTCGACGGCGCGGACTTTCGGCGCGCCTGTTACAGTTCCGGCGGGAAAGCACGAAGCGAGCGCGTCGAAACAGTCAAAATCCTCCCGAAGTTCTGCGGTCAAGCGGCTGACGAGATGTTGAACGTGCGAGTATTTTTCAACCGCCATCAGCTTTTCAACCTTCACGCTTCCGAAAGCGGCGACTCTTCCCAAATCATTCCTGCCCAAATCAACCAACATCAGATGTTCCGCCAATTCCTTTTCGTCAACCTTCATTTCTTCGGCGAGCTTTTGATCTTCTTCGGCGGTTTTCCCGCGCCCGCGCGTTCCGGCAATCGGATGATATTCGAGTTTTCGCGCACGACTTCGCACGAGCATTTCGGGCGATGCGCCGATGACGGCATTTTCTTCGATTTGCAAAAGAAACATATACGGCGAGGGATTCAGCGAGCGCAAAGCGCGGTAAATCGAAACGGGCGAAGCCGTCGTTTGCCGCGAGAAACATTGCGACAAAACCACTTGATAACATTCCCCGGCGGCAATTAATTCTTTTATTTCAGAAACGGCGTTTTTGAAATCTTCTTTTTCCCAATTTGAATGAACTTCAGGATTTGAAACTTTATTTTGAGTTTTGAAGTTATATGAAAAATTCTCGCCTTCGAGTTTTTCAATCAAAAATTCATTTTGAGAAATCGCGCCTTTATAAAGATTTTCCAACTCTTCCGCATTGCCTTTGGATTCTTCCGTAAAAACCAGCGAAATTATTTTTATCAATTGTCTGGCGTGGTCAAAAGCGACGATTGTCCGGTAAAACATAAACAGCGATTCAGGCAAGGAATTGTCTTCGGTTTGGCGCGGTTGTTTTAGAATCGGCTCAAACCATTCGACGGCGGAAAAGCCGAAATAACCGATTGCGCCGCCGGTGAAAACCGGATTGTCGATGTCGAAATACAAATCGTTTTTGTCAAAATGTTCTCTCAAAAATTGAAAAAACGGAACTTCAAAAATTTCATTTGCGCCGTTTTTGCTCACATTCGTTTTTTGAAAATCGCCGTCGGCAATCATCGCCGGATTCGCGCCGAGAAATGAATAACGCGCCAGATTTTCCCCGCCTTCGACCGATTCGAGCAGAAACGAGTGCGTTGCGGAATTTGAAATTTTCAAATAAGCCGCCAAAGGCGTGAGCAAATCGGCGGGCAATGTGTGAACGATTGGCACGACATTGGCTTTACCAGTCATCGTCAGAAATTGCTCGAAATTTTGCGGCGTAAAAGATTTCATAAAAACAAAAAACCACCATAAATTGGTGGCTTCAAGCGATTCATTTTGTTCGGTTTTCCAGCCAAACACTAAACACGATTCTTTCTGCTCAAACTCACCATAAATAAAGCGTCAACGCGCCAATATGAAAAGCGGTAACGCCAGCTTTGAGTTTGAAAAAGATTTGTTTCTAAAGATTGCATAACAAAAGTTAATTTGAATGTTAATCAAAACCATTCAAAAGAGTCAAACGACAAATTGATTTACACTAATCTAAAATCTAAAATCTAAAATCCAAAATCGAACTCACATTCTTTCGGGAACTTCGATTCCCAGAGTATTCAATGCAGCCGTTAAAGTTCGTCGCGCAACATCGGCGACAACAATTAAAACAGCGCGTTTCGCCTGATTTTCCTCCACGATGATTCTGTGATTGTGGTAAAAAAGATTGAAGGACTTTGCTAAGTTAAAAGTGTATTTCGCCAAAATCGCCGGTTCGTTTTGCAGCGCGACTTGCGAAACGGTTTCTTCGAGACGTGAACTCAAAGCAAGCAAAGACCAAATTTCATTTCCGTCTGCCGCATCAAAAACTTCGGAAACTTCACTTGATTTTTCCTTAATCAAACGAACCGCGTTTTCCAAATCATTTGTTTCGAGTTTGCGAAATATCGAATTTGCTCGAACTGCGGAATACTGGCAAAAACAGCCTGTCTCGCCTTCAAACGAAAGCGCTTCCTTGAAATCGAATACGATTACGGTATTTCGCGTGAATTTTAATAAAAAATACCGCAACGCGCCGACGGCAATCGTGTGAGCCGTCGAGCGTTTTTCGGCAACGCTCAAATCGGGATGACGCATTTCGACTTCGCGTAGAGAATTCGCTTCCAGACGATTTATCAAATCGTCGGCTTTCACGCCCAAACCTTTGCGCCCGCTCATTTCGACAAACGATTTTTGCTTATCCGCATCGGATATCTCAAAACCTAATTCTTGCGCCGCGCCCGGTGAAAGCGCGACCATTTCATAGGAAAGATGAACGCTCGCCTGCTCGCCTTTTTCCGGTGAAATCAAGGAAACGCCTTTTTTTACAACGTCCTGCGTGTAAGTTTGACGCGAATCAATCACGTTATAAATCATCTCGCCGCCGCCGAATTTCGGCGCGGCAATATTGTCGCCTCCGTCCGTCGCGGTCGTCCAAACTTCCTTTCCGTCGTAATAAGTCGAGAAAAGACGGTAATTAAAATCGAGTCCGAGTTCGCCGAGCTTCCACATTTGATACGCGATGTCTTTGCCCGTGTAAGTTACCGTTCCGTTCGAGCGCACGAGAATTTTATCGGCGTCGTGTTCCTCGTTTCCGCTGTGCGAATCGGTCGGCATCACCCAACAGCCTGCGTTTTTGCCTTCGGTTTCAAAGTGAATAACTTTGAGTTCCTGCATTTTTTCAAACGCCTTTTGCCAGAAATGCAGATGCAGAATTTCCGATTCGCGCGGCAGCAAATCGTAACGAATTCCAAAGCGTTCCATCGTCAGCAAAATACATTCGACATTCCGCGTGGCGACAAAATCGGCAAGTTTCGCAGTGTCATTTTCGCCTTCTTCAATAAGGTGCAAAACTTCAGCGCGTCTTTTCTTCAATTCTTCGTCGGTTTGATATGCGACGCCGACTTTCGCGTATAAATCCCAGCAATAATAATCGAAAGACTTTCCCTGTCTTTTCAACTCAAAATCAAGCTGTTTGATGTCTTCGAGATTCATTTTTTCGAGATAAACGAATCCGACGACGACATCCGCGACTTGAACGCCCGTGTTGTCAATATAATTTTGGACTTCGACGCGCTTGCCGTTTGCCCGCAAAATCCGCACGAAGCTGTCGCCGAGAACGGAATTTCTGACGTGACCGATGTGCGCGGCTTTGTTCGGATTAATCGAAGTATGTTCGACGCAAACTTTCGGCGTGTCTTTATCTTCAGAAATTTTCAGACGCGGCAAAGGTTCGGCGTTTGCGCTTTCGGCAAGAAATTTTGCGCGGTTGTAAAAAACATTCAAATAACCCGCGCCCGCAACTTCGACTTTCGCAATAAAATCTTCTGTTTCCAAAGCCGCTTTCAATTTTTCCGCAATCTCACGCGGATTTGTTTTTTCGCCCGTTGCCTGTTTAATTTTCTTTGCCAATTCAAACGCGACCGGAAATGCCAAATCGCCGAGTTCGGTTTTCGGCGGAACTTCGCCGGCAACTTGTTCGAGTTCGACGTTAAATTCGACTTTCGCGGTTTCGATAACCTTTTCGCGCAGAGCTTTTTGTAATTCGGATAAGTTCACTGTTTATAATTTTAGCTAAGTATTAGGACAAATAAAAGCATATTTAACCATCCCGCTTCGCGTAGACACAGATGGACACAGATTAGAAATGATTAAAAATCAGATTTTACTTTATCGAAAAATTATCTGTGTGCATCTGTGTCTATCTGTGGTTTCAAAAATCTTGTCAATTTAATTTGTCTGATTACTTAAAACCTTCTTGAAATAATAAAAAAGCAAGTATAGCAAAACAAAGCATTTTAGCCGAATTGGAGCGCAAAACCGCCGTTTTGAAATTATGCGCTTGGCACGATTAAACTTTGCGCGATAGACTTTAATCGCAGGTATGAAAACATTGTATTTTGATTGTTTCGCGGGCGCGAGCGGCAATATGATTTTGGGCGCGTTGGTGGCGCTCGGCGTTGAACCGCGCGAATTGATTGAGCAAATAAAACTGCTCGACGTTTCCGATTTTGAAATTGAACTTAAAACTGTTGATAAATCGGGAATTTCCGCCGTTCACGCCAACGTAAAAACTCCGCGCGAACACGCGCATCGTCATTTGCACACAATCGAAAAAATCATCAACGATTCGCGCCTTTCGGAAAATGTAAAAAGCCGCGCCGTTAAAATTTTTACGCGCCTTGCCGAAGCCGAAGCCAAAGTTCACGGCATCGAAATTGAGAAAGTTCACTTTCACGAAGTCGGCGCGATGGACGCGATAATCGACGTCGTCGGCGCGTGCGTCGGTTTTGAAATGTTGGGAATCGAACGATTTGTCTGCTCTAAAATTCACACCGGAAGCGGTTTCGTCAAAATGGCGCACGGAAAGTTTCCCGTTCCGCCGCCTGCCGTTGTCGAGTTATTAAAAAACATCCCGATTTATTCGACTGAAATCGAAGGCGAACTAATTACGCCGACCGGCGCGGCAATTATTGCGACTGTTTGCGATTCGTTTGGACAAATTCCCGAAATGCGAACCGAAAAAACAGCTTATGGCGCGGGAACAAGAGAATATAAGGATTTTCCGAATGTTTTGCGGTTAATGTTGGGCGAAACTGAAAGTACAAAAGAAGAAAATCGCCCACAGATAAACACAGATGAACACGGATTTGAAAACAAAGACCAAAGACCAAAAACCAAAAACCTAATTTTGATAGAAACAAACATTGACGATTTATCGCCGCAGATTTTGGGTTTTGTAATGGAACGCGCTTTTGAACTCGGCGCGCTCGACTGTTGGTTCGTGCCGATTCAGATGAAAAAAAATCGTCCGGCGACGCTGGTTTCGATTCTTTGCGACGGGGAAAGAAGGGAAGTTTTGAGCGAGCTGCTTTTTACCGAAACGACAACGCTCGGAATTCGCGTCCAAACGATTGAGAGAAATTGTTTGCCGCGTGAGATTGTAAAAGTCGAAACGGAATTCGGTGAAATTGCGGTTAAGGTTGCCAGATACAACGGGAAAATCGTCAACGCCAAACCCGAATATGAACAAATTCGGGAAATTGCGCTACAATCGAAGAAAAGCCTGCGGGAAATTGAAAGGGAAATTTTAGATAAATTAAAATAATTGACCGCGAAACACACGAAACACACGAAAGGGAAATCAAATTTTAATTTCTTTGTTTTTATTTCGCGTTTTTAGCGTTTTTCGCGGTTAAAAAAGGAAAAGAAAATTGGCGACAACAAAGAAAAAAGTTGATTTGAAAAAAATTGCAAAAGGCGTGCGTTTGATGCTCGAGGGAATGGGCGAAGACCCGACGCGCGACGGTTTGCAGCGCACGCCGGAAAGAGTGGCGGATTTTTACGCCGAACTCACCGCCGGAATGTGGGAAGACGCGAGCGAGCATATCGTTCCGCTGCCGGGCGATTCGCACGACGAAATGGTAATTGTCAAAGATATTTCCATCGCGTCGGTCTGCGAGCATCACCTCGCGCCGTTCGTCGGCGTCGTTCACATTGCTTATATTCCGAAAGGCGGACGCATTGTCGGGCTTTCAAAATTAGCGCGAATTGCAGAGATTTTTGCGCGACGCCTGCAAGTGCAGGAACGCTTGACGCAGCAAATCGCGCAGACGCTTTTTGATGAATTACAGCCGCTCGGCGTGATGGTGGTGATGGAAGCCGAACATACTTGTATGACTCTGCGCGGCGTGAAAAAGCCGGGCGCGAAAACCGTTACGTCCAGCGTTCTCGGCGGTTTTCGCACTGACGCTCGAACTCGCGCCGAAGCAATGAGTTTGATAAAAGGTTAGGAAGTTTTTAGCCACGAACAAACACGAAAAAGCACGAATAAAGAAGACAGATAGAAAATAGAAAAATGAATTTAATTTTCCCGTTCGTGTTCTTTCGTGTTTGTTCGTGGCTAAAAAAGGAGAGGTTATGAAAAATTGTTTTATTGTTTCATTTTTATTTATCGCCTTGCTTTCAAGCTTTGCTTTTTCGCAAACAAGCAATTACAAAAATCTGTTCAGCGAAAAAACTCTGCGGGCAAACATTAAATTTTTATCTGACGACGGTTTTGAAGGTCGCGCGCCGGGAAGTCGGAGCGGCGAGCTGGCGGCGAAATTTCTTGCCAATCAGCTAGAAAATTACGGCTTGCGCGGCGCGGGCGCGAACGGAAGTTTCTTTCAGCCGGTCGCGCTCGTCGGAGTAAAGGCTGACCCGAACACGACACTGAATGTTTCG
This sequence comes from uncultured Pyrinomonadaceae bacterium, assembly GCA_964235785.1. Classification (GTDB taxonomy): domain Bacteria; phylum Acidobacteriota; class Blastocatellia; order Pyrinomonadales; family Pyrinomonadaceae. The sequence continues at coordinate 74,603 of CAXSBF010000008.1, forward strand.
GGGAAAACCGGAACGGTTTCCTATAAATTCGCCGATGATTTTGTCGCTTTTACCGGAGCGCAAACCGAAAGCGTCAAACTCGACAGTGATTTGATTTATGTCGGTTACGGAATCAGCGCGCCCGAGCAAAAGTGGAACGATTACAAAGGAAACGCGGCGGATTATCGCGGCAAAATTTTAGTAATGATGGTCAACGACCCGCCTGCAACTGCCGCTGAACCTAATCTTTTCGGCGCGAAAGCACTAACTTATTACGGACGTTGGACGTATAAATATGAGCAGGCAGCCAGAATGGGCGCGGCGGGCGTAATTTTGATTCATACAACTGATTCGGCTGGTTACGGCTGGAATGTTGTGCGAACTTCCAACGGAAATTGGCGTTACGATGTCGCTCGAACCGGCGAGGACAAAACGCCTTTTTTGCAGATGCGTTCGTGGATGACTGAAGACACAGCCAGAAAAATCTTCGCGCAAGCGGGACAAGATTTAGACGCTCTACGCGAAAAGGCGAAAACGAGAGATTTTCGACCCGTAAATTTGGGTTTGCGGGCGAAAATTGATTTGAACAGTCAATTAAAACGGCTTGATTCAAATAATGTCGTTGCGGTTTGGGACGGAAGCGATGCCAAATTGAAAGACGAATACGTTGTTTATTCGGCGCATTGGGACCATTTAGGCGTCGGCGAGCCGGACAAAAACGGCGACAATATTTATAACGGTGCTTTAGACAATGCAACCGGCTGCGCGTCGGTTTTGGCAATCGCCGAGGCATTGACCAAACTTCCTGCAAACCAACAGCCGAAGCGTTCGAGCGTTTTTCTGTTTCCGACCGCTGAAGAGCAAGGTCTGCTCGGCGCGGATTGGTATTCCAAACATCCGCTTTTTGCGCCGGAAAAAACGGCGGCGAATATCAATATAGACGGCGGAAATCTTTACGGTTTGACTAATGATTATGGCGCGCTTGGTGCGGAACGCTCAACAATGATGCCGGTTGTCAGTGATGTTTTGAAAGAACGCCGGATGACTTTCGCGCAGGACGCGCACCCGGAACAAGGCTCGTTTTTCCGCTCAGACCACTTTCCGTTTGCCCGAATCGGCGTGCCGTCAATCAGCGTCAGAAGCGGCGTCGATTACGTCGGCAAGCCGAAGGATTATGCCGAGAAAACTTTTGATGAATTTAACAAAAATAACTACCATCAGCCGTCGGATAATTTCAACGAAAGCTGGCAATACGACGGGTTGATTCAAATGATTGAAGTTTCGCTCGCCATCGGTTTAAGGATTGCAGACGCCCAGGCTTTGCCGCATTTTAACGCGGGCGACGAATTCGCGGGCGCACAACCAAACCGGAAATAAAGCAAAATTTAACCACAGATAGACACAGATAAACACAGATTTTATGAACTATTTTATCTGTGTCTTTCTGTGCTAATCTGTGGTTAAATTTTTATTTTCCAACTTATGAAAACTTTTTACATTACTACGCCGATTTATTACGCCAACAGTTTGCCGCATCTCGGACATCTGTATTCGACGATTGTGGCGGACGTGATTCAGCGATATAAACGGCAGCGCGGCTACGACACATATTTTCTCACCGGAACGGACGAACACGGCATCAACATTCAACGCGCCGCCGCGAAAAACAATCGCACGCCGAAGGAACAGGTCGATTATATTTCGGGCGAACTGAAAAGAATGTTCGCCGATTTCGGCTTGAACACGGAAAACGGCGGCTACGACGTTTTTATGCGGACGACCGAGCCGTTTCATTACGAAGCCGTGCAGAAATTCTGGCGGAAAATCAGCGAAAATAAAACGCCGAAAGGAAATTCGACAATTTACAAAGGTTTTTACGAAGGCTGGTTTTGCGCTCCGTGCGCGGAATTCAAAACGGAAGACGAATATATCAAACAGGAAGATTCGGACGTTCCGCTTTGCAAAATTCACGAGTGCCCGCTCGACAAAGTTGCTGAGGAAAGCTATTTTTTCAGGCTTTCGGATTATGGCGAAACTTTGTTAAAAATTATCGAAGAAAATCCTGAAAGAATTGAGCCGGAAGCCAGACGAAACGAAGTCGTCGCGTTTATAAAACGCGGCTTACAAGACCTTTCAATCAGCCGCGAAAAATCTTCGGTCGCGTGGGGCGTTCCCGTTCCCGATGACGCCAATCACGTGATGTATGTCTGGATGGACGCGCTGTCGAATTACATTACGGCAATCGGTTGGGGCAATTCGGAAAGAGCGAGCGTTGGTTTTGAAAAGTATTGGCAAAACCAGATGCACATTGTCGGCAAAGACATTCTGCGGTTTCATACAATCTACTGGTGGTCGTTTTTAACTGCGGCGGACATTGATTTGCCAAAGACGGTTTTCGCGCACGGAATGTGGCTCGACGCGGACGGGCGCAAAATGGGCAAAACTATCGGCAACGTGATTGAGATTGACGTTTTGCACAAACATTTTCAAACTGACGCGATTCGATATTTTCTACTTCGGGAAATGGTTTTCGGGCAGGACGGAAAATTCGGCTATGAAAATTTGATTGACCGCGCAAACGCAGATTTGGCGAGCGGTCTGGGAAATCTTTCGAGCCGCACGTTTTCGATGATTACGAAATATCGTGAAGGCAAAGTTCCGGGCGGGAAAATCGCCGAGCAAAATTATATCTTCGCTAAACGTGCCGGAATCAACGCCGATGAGCAGGATTTGGTTTCGTTTCTCGAACACGCGCGAGATGAATTCTTGAGAAAGTTCGACAATTTCGAGTTCAGCCAGGCACTTGAAACTGTTTGGTCGATTATCGCGCGGATTGATAAAATGATTTCCGACGCAAAGCCCTGGGAACTCGTCAAAGACGCCAATCAAACCGAAACATTAAACGCGGTTTTATATCGCGCAACCGAAACGCTTCGCTGGCTGTGCGTTCTGCTTTATCCGGTGATGCCGGAAGCGACAAAAAATATTTACGCGCAAATCGGTTTGAGCGAAGATATAGCGGCAATAAATCCGGAAAATTTAGCTTGGGGAGAATTAAAGACGGGAACGGAAATCGGAGTTACCAAAGCCGTTTTTCCGCGCATTGATAAAACAAGAATTATGAATGAAATTAATCAGCAGTCAGCAGTCGGCAGTCGGCAGTCGGCAGAAGAAGACAAAGGACAAATGACAAATGACGAAGGACAAACAACCAACCAAAACCAAAGCCCGGAAACCGAAGAACAATTCATCACAATCGACGATTTTCTCAAAGTCGAACTTCGCGTCGGTGAAATAAAAGTCGCCGAACGAATTCCGAAAGCCGACAAACTGCTTCGTTTCGAGATAGATTTGGGCGAAGAAAAACCGCGTCAGATTCTTGCTGGTTTAGCCGAATACTATGAACCGGAAAAACTTATCGGGCGGAAAGTCGTCGTTGTCGCAAACTTAAAACCGCGAAAAATGCGCGGGCTTGAATCACAGGGAATGATTTGCGCCGCGTCTCTGGAGAATAGCGACGACACGCCTGCAATTGCGACGTTTTTGGAAGACGTGAAAATCGGCGCAAGGTTGAAGTGATGCAGTTTGAATGGGACAAAGAAAAAGCCGCAAGTAATCTCGGAAAACACGGCGTAAGTTTTACAGATGCAGAAACGGTTTTCGGTGATTCTTTGGCGAGAATCTTTGATGACCATGAACATTCGCTTGATGAAAGGCGCAGCGGAATTGTCGGACATTCAGCAATAAATCGGCTTTTGATTATCAGTTTTACGGAAAAAGAAAATGATACAATAAGGATTATCAGCGCCAGAGAAGCAACGCCGACGGAAAGGAGGAAATACGAAAATGAAAATGGATGAAAATGATGATTTAATGCCGGAATACGATTTGGATTACTCAAAATCCAAACCGAATCGTTTTGCCGAAAAGTATCGGCAAATGCAGAGAACGGTTGTTCTGGATTCGGACGTTGCCGACAAATTTCCGAGTTCCGAAGCGGTCAATGAAGCGCTGCGTTTTTTAGTTAGAATTACCGAACAACATCAAACGGAACTTATTCATAAATAAATTACAATTTTTGAATTAACCGGCAAACACTTTTCACAAATCGGAAACTCTACAAAATACCTTTATCAATCAATAATTCCGCATTCAAAACAGCCGAACCAGCCGCGCCGCGAACGGTGTTGTGCGAAAGCGCGACGAAGCGGTAATCAAAGATGTTGTCAGGGAAAAGTCTGCCGACCGTGATGGTCATTCCGTCGCCGTTGTCGCGGTCGAGACGCGGCTGCGGGCGCGAAGGCTCTTCGCAAATATCTATAAATTGTTTGGGCGATGACTGGAGTTTGAGCGACGGGAAAGTTCTCATCGCTTCCATTACGCCTTCCAAAGTCGAAGTCTCGCGCAGTTTTACTCTGACCGAAACCGTATGTCCGTCAATGACGTTGACGCGAAAACATTGCGCGCTGACGATAAAATCGGCTTTTTCGATTGTTTCGCCGTTAAAATTTCCTAAAATTTTCTGCGCTTCGGTTTCCACTTTCGGTTCTTCACCGGCGATATAAGGCAAAACATTTTCCGTTATATCAAAAGCCGAAACGCCGGGATAACCCGCGCCGGAAATCGCCTGCAAAGTCGTAACGAAAACCGCTTCGACACCGAATTTTCGGTCTAGAGCCGCGAGCGGCGGCGCGAAACTAATAACGGCGCAGTTCGGATTAGTGACGATAAAGCCTTTGTTAAAACCACGCCTGCGTTTTTGAATCTCGATTAAATCGGTGTGTTCGTGATTGATTTCGGCGATAAGGAGCGGGACGTCTTCGTCCATTCGATAGGCGCTCGAATTGCTGATGACCGGAAAACCGGCACGCGCAAATGCTTCTTCGGTTTCACGCGCGACGCTGGTCGGAAGACTCGAAAAAACAAAGTCGCAATCGAGCGGCGGTTCAATTGGTTCGACAATAATATCTTTGACATAATCGGGCATTGCGCCCGCCAATTTCCAGGCGCACGCCTCGCTGTATTTTTTGCCTGTCGAACGATCTGATGCGGCGAGCGCCGCTATCTCGAATTGCGGATGATTTTCCAGCAATTGCACAAATCTCTGTCCGACCGTTCCGGTTGCGCCCAAAATTCCTACGCGACGTTTTCTACTCATATTAAAAAGGTAAATTCTGCGAAATAAAAAATTAAGTCTAATTCACTCGCTGCAAAATTAAAAATGCAGGAAACTTATTGATTATGAGCGTTAAGAATAAATTCCGGGAAACAGCCTGCTTTCGCTTTTGACGGCTGAAATTTCTTTTTAACGAAAGTATAAATTTGCAGGCAATTATGCTTAAATAACTCAATTAAATCTAATAAATTCTTTTACGGAAAAATATTATGTCCTGGATAGACAGCGGAGAAATTCTTGCCGACATCGGAGAGTTTTTGAGAGAAGACATCGGGCGCGGCGATATTACAACGCAATCGACCGTGCCGCCGGACGCGCGCGGTTTCGGTAAATTCCTGGCAAAGGAAGATTTGGTCATTTGCGGCTTGGAAGTTGCCGAAGCGGTTTTCGCCCATCTCGACCCGGAAACTCCCGAACTTGAAAATACTTTCGGCGAGGGCGACGAAATAAAAGCCGGAACGGTTTTCGCTACTTTAAAAGGCTACGCCGATGTTTTGCTGGCGGGCGAAAGAGTCGCGCTTAATTTGCTGCAAAGAATGTGCGGCGTGGCGACGCTGACGCGCCAATATGTGAAAGCCGTCGAAGGCACAAAGACGCAAATCGTCGACACCAGAAAAACAACGCCCGGACTTCGGCTTTTGGAAAAATACGCGGTTACGGTCGGCGGCGGTAAAAATCATCGCTTTGGACTCGACGACGGCGTTTTAATCAAAGACAATCACATCGCGCTGGCGGGCGGCATCACCGAAGCAATCACGTCGGCAAAGAAAAAAGTCGGACATCTTCACAAAATCGAAGTCGAGATTTCCAATTGGGCGCAGCTTCGGGAAGCGATAGAATCGGGCGCGGACATCGTTTTGTTAGACAATCAAACGCCGGAAGAGGCGGAGAAATTGGTTGAATTATCCAGACAATTAAATCCGAACGTCTTACTCGAGGCTTCCGGCGGAATGGATTTAGACCGCGTGCGCCTCTTTGCCGAAGCCGGCGTCGACCTTATCAGCGTCGGCAGATTAACTCATTCGGCAAAAGCCGTGGACATCAGCTTCAAAATTCAAGCCGTCTGAAATCTGTAAGTCAAGCAAAAAAGTATCGCCGCAAAAAGGCGCAAAAAACACAAAAAAGATTTTTACTTTTCTTTTTGCGCCTTTTTGCGGCTATCATTTCTATCCAGAAATGGCGCTAATTTGAGTAAATGGCTTTGTCGGAATCTCCTCATTTGATAAAGCCAGCATTTCTTTGGTCGGTTTCAATAGCGGCAAAAACCAAATAAAAACGCCCGACAGAATCAACGCGATTGTGCAGGCGATTCCGCCTTCGATGCCGTAATCGCCGCCGGTCAAAACGGTAGAGCCGAAATCTGTAACCTGAAAAAGCGGCGCGGTTGTCAGTTCTTTGATGCCGCTCACGGGAATTCCCAAAATCGCTCCCTGCATCCAATTCCACATCAAATGAAGACCGAAAACCATCCACAAATTGCGCGTTTTCAAGTAAGCGATGCTAAACCACACGCCAGCCAAAGCCGTATTAATTGTCGAAATGTAACCGGCGTTCGGGTTGCCCGAATGACCGGAAGCAAAAAACAGGGAAGTCAGCGCAATGGCAAGCCAGGCGAGTTTCGCGCGGGCAAAAGTTTGCAGAATATAGCCGCGAAAAAGCGCTTCTTCCGCCGCCGCGCCGAGAATGAAAACCGCAAGAGAAACACTCAGAGTCAATAAAATTGCCGACCTTCCGCTTGTTCGGTTTGGTTGAATTGTCATTCCGCCGAAAATCATTGCTATCGAAGTCGCAAACAAAATCGAAATCGCGCCTAGAGCCAAGCCAAAAAATAAATCTTTCAGCCAGTTTTTCGTGAACCAGCAGCCGAGTGCGCGAAACGGCAAACTTTCCAGGAACTTTCCGCACAGCCAACCGATAAAAATCGAAAGCGTAAGCAGAATAAAATTCGGAACGACGAAGCCGGACAAGCCGTTTTTGTTGAAACCAATCGGCGAGCTTGAGAGGATTGTTTCGGTAATCGCGCCAAAGAGGCTCGAAACAAAAACAAACGCGAGAAGGAAAATCAGCACGCGCCAACCGCTCCGAACGCGCCCGAATTGGTTGAAAAAAAATTGGTTCATAAGTTTTGGATTTTACTCTATGAACCGGAAAACTCTAAGTTTTTTGTGCGTGTTTTTTAAGAATTCGATGGAAGTTAGGGTGTTAGGCAGCGGAGCGTTCCGTCATTCCCAGCGATGTTTGTATGTTGATTGTTTCTATTTTCCGCGTCGGTTTTTTTATTTGTTCGATATTTTTCCTAATAGTTACAGCGAGGTCTGCCAAATAGGGCTTGGTCAAATAATCATTGGCTCCCGCCGCCAAACCTTTTTGCCGGTCAATCGGGTAAGCCTCGCAGGAATAGAAAATAATCGGCGTGCGCGGCGCGAATCGGCGGAGGCGACGGCACAAGTCAAAGCCGTTACCGTCGGGCAATCTGGTTTCCAACAAATACAAATCGAACGGTTCTGTCTGAGCCAGCCGCCAGGCATCGGCGCCGGTGTTGGCTGATTTGACTTCGATACCTGAAATGCCGAGCATCATACTCAACAACTCGCAAGTTTCGTCGTCATCTACGCAGAGAACGCGCAATTGGTTTTTCATAGATTTGCACCTTGATGATTTTGCAACGGACAGCCGATTCGATTCGCTCGAATCGGCTGTCCTCCCGACTTCCGCCTTATTTATGCCTTCCCTTGCTCGTTCGTGTATCTATGCCTGCCATAGATTTTTGTTTGGCTTTATTGTAAGTATCGGTAATTATATACTTGACAGACCCAAATCAAGCTAGTCTTTCTTTGTTGAAATAAAGTCGGCAAACGTGGTCGGGCGCAATTCTGAATTTTGTGCCGTGATTTCTCAGCGTTTCGCTTCCGGGCGTTTTTTCCCGCGCATTAAACTCAATGGCAACCGTGCCGTTGATGATTTCTGCAATGAAAAGCGATACGTGAAGATTTTCAAAACAATCTACGCGGTGATAGCGAACCTGTTGTCCTTTTCTTTCGCCTCTGACAAGCATTAAGCGTCTTAACTTGTGAGCCGCCGCGTTGAGTATAATATCGTGCGCCCAAATCGCTACCACGCCGTTTCCTTTAGCCGGGCGAATAATGATATTTCCCGCATCATCGGCAATTTTGAATTTTTCTGATTTACCGCGAATCGTATGTCTTAAACTTTTTCGCCCTAACGCATCGGTAAGACCGAAACGCTTGACGAAGCTACGAACGACGGTTGAAGGTTGCGGGTCTTTGTGAAATAAGGTAATCAGCGCGGTTTTCGGCGTGTAGTATTTGACTTCCCAACCTGTTATATCGGCAATGTCTTTGTTTCCGGCTTTCAAGCCTATCAAATCTTCTAAATAGTTACCGGGTGCGCCCGTATCGGTGATTTTATAGCGCGGTGAGTCAGCGGGCATTTCCATCCAGCCTTTTTGAATGATTTCCCGCAAGCGGACAAATAATTCCTTTTTGCTGTTCGGTGTGGTAAATGGAATTAGATTAGTCATTTTTTAGTAAAGAGGTTTCTAGCGGCTTGTATGCGCTCATTTGATAGCTTGCAGTATTCAGGCGAGATTTCAATTCCTATCCATTTACGATGCAATGCTTCGCTGGCAATCGCGGTTTGTCCGCTTCCAATAAACGGGTCTAGGATAACTTCGGCGTTGGTTGACGCTATACATCGTTGCGCTAATTCGACAGGAAAAGGCGCGGGATGCGGATTGTTTTTTTCTTGCGGAATATCCCAAACATCGCCTTGCACATTAGCATTCGGCGCAAGTTTGAAGTCAGGTTTGCAGATTAAATAAACAACTTCATACGTCGGCAGAAAATAACCGGGATTGAAATTTATTCCGCCGTTGCGTTTCCAGATAATACATTGACGGACGGGAAAACCTTCTAAGATGTCGTAACGGTCTTGAAGCAAGCCGCCTTGCACTCGCGGCTTATGATTGTAGAAAATCGCGCCGTCGGGTCTTAAAACGCGCATCATCGCCGTCAGACAATTCCGTTGCCACTTCACATATTCATCGTGCGGCATTTCGTCGTTGTGGTGTTCGCCGTATCCGTTTTGAAGCGGGTTATTTTTCCATTTTCCGGTTTTCGTTCCGGCTTTCATTCCGTTTCCGGTTGAATTTTTCAAATTATACGGCGGCGATGTTACGACCAAGCCGACGGATTCAGCGGGCATTTTGTCCATTACTTCAATGCAATCGCCGCAATGGATTTTATTCAGCCATTTATCCAATGAATTTATCGGAACGACATTTTCACTTTTCATCGGCGGCGTTTTGAGCATAAGGCTAACCGCATCGCCGAAAGCAATGAAAGGTTTTCCGAGTTCGCCCGTGTTTTCCGCGTCCCGTTCGCGTCGTTTTTTGCTTGCGTTAGTTGTCATTTTTTGCTGTTAAGGTTTTATACATTAAGCGTCCGTCGCATTCGCTTAAGAGGTTATCGAAGCGCATCGTTTCGCCGCTCTGACGGCTATTATATCGAAAACCGAACTCTGTGCAATAGCGATGCAAATGTTTTTTGCTGACTTGGTGATAGATGCCGTAAATGCCGCGTTTCAGCAAACTCCAATAACCCTCAATGGTATTTGTATGGACGTTGCCGCGCACATATTCGCCTTTGCCGTGTGAAACCGTTTCGTGCGAATAATCGACACCTAAGCCGTTATACGAAAGCCATTCGTCTGTCATAACAGCCGCGCCCGTTTTGACTTTTTCTCTGACGATTTTCTGCAAAGTTTCGGCGTCTGTTTTGTTGACGGGTTTTGCATAAACTCTGCCGTTTCTTTCAACCAATCCAATCACGGCGGTTTTGCCGGATGCGCCGCGTCCGCTGATTTTTCTTTCTCTTTCGGATTGGTGCATATTTTTCGCCTTGCCGCCAACGTAAGTTTCGTCAACTTCAACCGTGTTTTGGAGTTGTTCCGGCTCACCCGAACCGAAAGCAAAACGGATGCGATGCAAAAGATGCCACGCGCTTTTTTGCGTGATGCCTAAATCTTTGGCTAATTGATGCGACGAAATACCTTTTTTGTGCGACGTGAAAATATAAATGGCGATAAACCATTTACGAAGCGCGACGTGAGTATCTTCAAAAACCGTTCCGATTAAAACCGTGAATTTACGACGGCAAGATTTACACTTATAATGTTTTCCGTCCGCAAATTTATAAACGGAGTCATTTTGACAATGCGGGCAAATCGGTTTGCCGTTCCAACGCTGACTTTCTAGGTATTCGCGGCAAGATTGGTCGTCGGGAAAATAAGCGGTTAATTCGGCAAGATTTTTGAATTTTTGTTGAAACATTGACAGCCTCTAAATTATTGAAACAACAACTACTTAACTTAAATTTTACGTTGTTATTTTGGGTCTGTCAAGTATATAATTACCTAAGTATCTAATCAATCGCCGACGCGCAATCAGCGCAATCAGAAGATTTTCGGCGGACTGGTTTTGGTCGAGGCGTTCGGAATATCGCCAAATATCCATAAAAATTTCCTGCGTCGCCGCTTCCGCTTCTTCGCTTGAGTGGGTGAACTTTCGCGCCAACGCCCAAATGAAATTACCGTAATTGTCAATGCAATCTTTAATGACGGTCTGGTCTCTGTCGGCAACCCTTTGAAAGATAGTCGGAGGATTAGTCGTTTGATTCGTTTTTTGAATTGTTCGGGCGGCTAAACCGGTCATAATTTTTATCCTCAAAATCTTCTCGTCAAAGTCGAATGCGCTTTATAAATCTCTGTAATCCCTGTGCCGCCAACCACATCTGAAACCTAACGGATAAGGAGTTCCGCATCTGCCGAGCGACACGCCCACTAATAATCTGCAATAGCTTTGTAAAAATAAAATCACGTCCATATGAAATTTATTTTGTGCGTTTTCACTGCTGTTAGTTTTTATTCAAATTTCACTCAACAGCGGTTTGTTACCAAACATCTTGCGAATTGCGGCAATTTTTTCAATGCGATTGTTCTCTCTGCGCTCGTAAATCCAATTTGAAATCGTGTCGGCAAGCTCGCGGCGCGAGCGACGTTCGATTTTTTCGGTGCTGAACGGCATAGCTTGTTTCGGTTTGCACGCGCTTTGAGATTTGGCGTTTGCCGTTGCTTCCGTATCTTTTCGCTTAATCACTTTTATTAAGGTTTTATTCACGTCTTTTCGTCCCCTTGTCTTTTTCTTATCTTGAAAATTTATAAAAAGTTTTCCGGTCTTGCCGAAAAATAGAGTTTCATCTGTAACGAGTTGGCTGTTTATATGAACGCTTGATGAAACGCCGACCGATAATTTGCAGTAGCTTCGTAAAAATAAAACCAGCCTCGACTGAAAGCCTTTTAAAACCAACGAATGCGCTGGGCTTGATTCCTGTGCTGCCAAAAACGCCACCGCCAACTGATGTCTAACGGATGAGAAGTATGGTATAAGCCGAGACTCACGCTCAATTGCAATTTGCAGTAATACAGGGAAAATAAAATCACTTTCATACAAACCCTCCTTGTTACCAAACTCTAAAAATCAAACGGTAGTTAAAAAGGAAGGACGACTGACTTAGACAGGAAAGTCGTCCTTCAAAATAACGTCGGTTATCAAAAATACAGGAGTCATTTATCAAACAATTTCCAGCAAAGCCTTTACCATTAAAATTTGGCTAACGCAGGCGCGTTACCTGAATACGAGTTTGGAAAAGTATTCAATTGGTTTAGGCTCATATCTAATTTACCTGATTCAAAATCGGTTGTCGGTACGTTAATACACTTCTGTATAATTCTTTTTAACTGGTTTTGTGGCTGATAAATCGGTGTTTTACAAATATAAAAATAATGCAAAAAAGATTTTCAGCTTACGTTTTATTGTTGATTCTGTGTTTGGTGCGTGATAATATTCAAATCAATTCCCCGTTTCATTTTGAAGTTTTAGATATTTATACTTATGTGTGTTACCGCACATCCGAGATTTCTTTTCTGTTGTAAACTTCTACATTTTTAATATTTACTCGCTATTGTCCTGAATAATTTCTAAAAACATAAGAGGAAGAATGTCTGCTGCCGATTACACAAATAATGCACTGAAAAATTATCTGCTCGCCGCTCTGCCTGCCGATGAATCGGCGCGCGTCAAATCCAAATTAGAGATGGTTTCTTTTAAGCTCGGCGCAGTTCTTTATGAATCCGGCGATAAAATGGATTACGTCTATTTCCCGACGACGGCGATTGTTTCGATGCTGTATGTTATGGAAAACGGCGCGACTGCCGAAATCGGTGTGGTCGGTAATGACGGATTAATCGGAAACGCGCTGTTTATGGGCGGCGACACGACGACGAGCCGGGCGATAATTCAGAGCGAGGGCAATGCTTTCAGAATGAAGGCAAAGGATGTGAAAGTCGAATTTGCGCTGGGCGGTATTTTTCAACAGATGCTGCTGCGCTATACACAGGCGTTAATGACGCAGATTTCACAAACCGCCGTTTGCAACCGACTGCATTCGGTTGAACAGCAGCTTTGCCGCTGCTGCTCCTGAGCCACGATCGTCTGGACTCGGACAAATTGGTAATGACGCACGACCTTATCTCAAATATGCTCGGAGTGCGCCGCGAAGGTGTTACGCTGGCGGCTCAAAAACTGGCAAAGCGAAAATTGATAAAAAATCTTCGCGGAACTATTACGGTAATCGACCGGCAAGGACTCGAAGAAGCGGTCTGCGAGTGTTACGAAGTCGTCAATAACGAATATAACCGTTTGCTCGGCAGAGGTATTTCCAGAACCTTCGGCTAATATCCGGCGATGTCAGCGCCTTCTTTTTCTACTACATCTGCTAATTATCCAAAGATAATCTATATTTATCCAAGTCATATTTCTTCGCGGTTTTCTTCAACGTTTCAAACAGTCTTCAAGAATTCAAGAAAATTATTTTATGCTAAACTGGCAGCGTGGACGAAAATCTACAAGGTCAGTTAAAACCGCGCAAAAAACGCACGCCGCCGTGGTTTCTCGGCGCGTTTGTGCTGATTTTGCTGACGGTTCTGGTGTTGCTGCAAGCGTCGAATTACTGGAAGGATTTTGAAATCGAATCCGCCAGCGACACGCTGCTGCTCTATGCGCTTTCTTCGCTCAACTTTTTTGCTTTTATCGTTTTCGGATTCATCTTCATCCGAAGTCTTTTGAAACTGCGCCGCGAACGGCGGGCGATGCAGATCGGCTCGAAAATCAAAACCAAACTTCTGCTGTATTTTTTCGCCATCAGCCTGCTGCCGATTATCGCAATGGCGGTTTTTTCTTACGGATTTATGAATCGCGCAATCGAGCGTTGGTTCAAACAAATTCCGGACAATGTTATCAGCGAAACTCGCCGCCTGCAGAGTCAATCAATCGCCGACCGGACGCTGAAATTGCGCCAAACTGCCGATATGCTGGCAATCGAGCTGGAAAAACAGGAAATTATCCGACTCGATTTGCAGAAATTAGTCGAAGCCGGAAACTTGACGAGGGTCGAAATTCTCTCCCCGAAAGGCGATGTAATTTTTGCAAATGAAAAAAAATTGGACGCCGGACAACAAGCCGAACTCGAACGAACTCTGGAGTTTATTCGCCAAAACAATTTTAATGAACCGACCTTGAGCGACGGAAAATTTTTTGACGCCGCCGCCGCGAAGCTTTCGGACGGGCGAATGTTGATTATCGTTCCTGAATTGCGCCCGCCCGATAATGTCTCTCAGATGTTTGAAAGTTCTCTGACCGAACTCGATAGATTAAAGCAAAGACAGATTAGCATCCGGCGCATCGGGTTTTTAACGTTGGGAGTTTTGACTTTTCTCCTTATTTTCGCTTCTTCGTGGACGGCTTTTTACATCGCGCGAGGGCTGACCGTTCCAATCAAAGCATTAGCCGAAGGCGCGGACAAAATCGCACGCGGAGATTTCGCGCACCGCGTTTCCGTTGCTGCCGAAGACGAGCTTGCGCTGCTCGTTTTGACGTTTAATCAGATGTCGGCAAAATTGGAGGCGAATTCCACCGAACTCGAAGAACGCCGCAAATATATCGAAACCGTTTTGCAGTCGCTCTCGACCGGCGTCATTTCCCTGGACGGCAAAAACCGCGTGACGACGATTAACAAAGCGGCAATCCAAATACTGAAAATCGAAGATACGAATTTTGCCGAACTTGGTTTGGAACAACTCGTCAATAAAGAAAATCGCGCTATTTTGGAGAGAATTATCGCGCGCGCGAAACGTATCGGTCAGGCAAGCGAGCAAACGATTTTGCAGCGCGAGAACGGAAACGCAAATTCGGAAACGGACGGAAATTTGCCGGTTATTCTATCGGTAACGGCTTTACCAAAAAACATCGACGACGAACAGCGCGGAACTGTGCTGGTGATTGAAGATTTGAGCGAATTAATTGCCGCCCAACGCGCTTCGGCTTGGGCTGAGGTCGCCAGACGAATGGCGCACGAAATAAAAAATCCGTTGACGCCGATTCAGCTTTCAGCCGAAAGAATTGCAAAAAACTTTACAAACATTGCTGCGGAAGAAAATTATTCGCAGATTAACACAGCTAAGCGCGGATTGGAGGTCAAAGACCAAAGACCAAAGACCAGAGAACAAGTTTCAAAAATCGTCAAAGACGGAACCGAGACGATTTTGCGCGAAGTCAATTCGCTGAAAACGATGGTTGACGAATTTTCGCGTTTTGCGCGGCTGCCGGATGTAAAATTGGAAAGAGGAAGCGTTAATGAGACGATTGAACAAGCCGTATTTCTTTACGAAGACCGTTTCGCCGACATTCGGATAAAAACGAGTTTGGAGGATAAAATTCCCGGCGCGATGATTGACGAAGAACAGTTGCGCCGCGTGTTTGTAAATTTAATCGAAAATGCGATTGAGGCGTTTGACGCGCCGCAGGCGGAAAAGCAGATTTGCATCAAAACTTTTCACGACGCGGCGCGTGATTTGATTGTGGCGGAAGTCGCCGACAACGGAAACGGAATTTCTCCCGCCGGTTTTCAGAAACTTTTTCAACCGTATTTTTCCACCAAAGGACGCGAGACAGGTTTGGGGCTGGCGATTGTCCAAAGAATCATCAGCGAGCATCACGGACGAATAAAGGCGGTTTCAAACAAACCGCGCGGCGCCAAATTTATTATCGAACTTCCGACTCTGGTTTAATCGAAGCAAATCGAGAAAATGGATAATGAAAAATACCGATTAGAATTATCAATTAGCCATTTTCCGTTTTTCATTAGACCTCTTGCAAAAATCAAAAACAATGAAATTTAACCGCAGATAAACGCGGATGAACACAGATTTTTCTTTGATTTTTTGTCTTTATCCGCGTTTATCTGCGTTCATCGGCGGTTAAATATCTATTTCGCAAGAGGTCTATTTAATTAGCTTTCTTTTGTGCCATCTCTTTAATCATTGCTTCGACAGCTTGCGGAGTTAATTCCTGCGCGATTTCCCGGACGACTTGATTGGAAAGTTTTTCGATTACTCTTTTTGCAATGGCTTCGATAACCTCGGGCGAAAGATGCGTTGTTTCCGGTAAATCTTTTTTTTCTTCGACAACGCTCTCTTCAGGTTTTGGAGGAGTTTCCTCAACTACCGTTTCGGGTTCGACTTTGGGAAGCGGTTTCTTTGCAATCTGCGGAACTTCCAGAAGGTTTAAATCATCAAAATCAAAGAATGAAGCGTCGGGAGCCTGGGCTGTCGGATTAAAATTCGTATCGCTTGCCATACTTTTATCGGTATTTATCGCTGAATACTCAGGAAATTTATTCGCCTCCGGCGGCGTCGCTCGCTCCGAGACGTCAAAATTAGTCTTCTGTGTGAATGGCTTTTCGTCTTCAAATTGAAAAATTTTGTCATCGAACTGCGAAAGTCCCGCTTTGTTTGAATCTGTTCGCGCCGGCTCAAAATCTTCCGGGGTGAAAGCCTTGGTTTCCACTAAATCTTCGTCCGCGTTCCAATTTGCAAAATTATTTTCAGTGGTTTGAGATTGCGGCTCGGAAACGAACTTTTGTGTTTCATCCGCCGGAAGACTGCCGATTTGATTGGTCTGAATCATCTCGTCGTCCGTCGAAGTTTCGTCGAACGGCTCGAAATTTACGTCGCTCGTAATATTGGCAGTGCTGCTGAAATCACCGGCTGATGTTGCCGACGCTTGATTTGCAGAAGGCGAATTATCCTGATTAAGCGGCGAATTGCTGCCGTTTGCGCGGTTGAGCAAATCGGAAACGCGGCTGACCAATTGGCGAATTGACTGGAAAGGTTTGGTTAAATAATCGTCCGCACCGACGCGCCGCGCTTCGGCTTCGTCAAAAGGCTCGAAGGAGCCGACCAGCAGAATGACGGGAATTTTCTTGGTTTCCTCGTCCTGCTTGATCATTTCGCAAATCTTATAACCGTCAAATCCGGGCATATTAACGTCGACCATCACCAAATCGGGCATCGATTGGACAAATTTTTCCATCGCCGTATTTCCGTCGCCCGCAGTAATGACTTCAATTCCTTCTTCGGCAAAAGTCAGATTGACGACCTTTTGAATCGTTACCGAATCGTCCGCTAATAATAATTTATATTTTGCCACGGCGTTTTTACTCCTTCTCGAACTATTAAAAAATCTCGTTTGAAAATTTACCCGTTCCGAAAATAATTTGCAAAAAAAGGTGATTAATTGGACGTTTGACCTTTTTGAATAAACATCCGAATCATTGTCTGCAACTGCACGGTCGTGAACGGTTTCGGCAAAAAGGCGACCGCGCCGGCTGAGAAACTTTCCGACGACAGACGCGGATTTTGTTCAGCCGTCATCATAATTACGGGAATTTTCATCAGGCGTTTTTCCGACTGCATATAACGAACCAGTTCCGTGCCTTGAATATACGGCATCACGACATCGAAAACCGCCGCCACAAACTGCTCGCCCGACTGTAGAATTTTATACGCCTCTTTGCCGTCGCGTGCCGAGATAACGGTAAAACCTTCTTTTTCGATGATAATTTTAACCAGGCGCAAAATCGCCGGGTCATCGTCGGCAACCAAAATCTGTCTTTCTTCGCCGCTTTGCTGTTCGTTCATTAATGGAAATCCTTTTTGTTTTCGCTTGACGCCTATTCTATAAAAATTTTATCAGTTTGACGAATTTAATCGGAGAGTTTGCCGATTATTTACCAAATTCGCCGCAAGTTTGATTGCCGCCCGCATACTCGAAGCGTCAGCCAGATTCTTTCCCGCAATATCGAAAGCCGTGCCGTGGTCGACCGAGGTTCTTACCAAGGGCAACCCGAGCGTTACATTGACGGATGCGCCGAACGACAGACATTTGACGGCAATCGTCGCCTGGTCGTGATAGCAGGAAATCACAGCGTCGAATTCGCCCCGAAACCCGCGCAAAAAAATCGTATCGGGCGAATACGCGCCGGAAACATCAATTCCGAATTTTCCCCGGCATTCCGCAATTGCCGGAATTATCTCGTCGGCTTCTTCCGCGCCGAACATTCCGCCTTCGGAGGCGTGCGGGTTAAGACCGGCGACCGCGATTTTAACGTCTTTTTTCAAAAGTTCCGACAATGACCCGTGAGAAAACTTTATCAGTTCCACCAACCTTTCGCGCTTTATCAAATCAATCGCGTTGCGAAGCGAGATGTGAGTCGAAAGCAAAACGACGCGCAGGTTTTCGGCAAAAAAACTCATCGCAAATTCTTTTGTTCCGGTTAAATGCGCGAGAAACTCTGTGTGTCCCGGATACTCATAGCCGCCGAGCGCAATCGCTTTTTTGCTAATCGGCGCGGTGCAAATTGCATCAATTTTTTCCTCGCGCCAGAGCCGAACGGCTGTTTCGATATATTCGGCGGCGGCTTTTCCGGTTACGCCTGAATCTTTGCCCAAAATTATTTTATCGGGAAGATTGCCTAAATTGTGAACGGCAATTTGATTTGGATTTGGTGGAAGATTTTCTGACGCATTGATAAAATCGAACTCTAATCCTAAATTTCCGGCAGTTTTTCTTAGATACGCAGCATCGCCAACGATGACGGGCGAACAAATTTTCTTTATGTTTTCGTCAACAAGCGCTTTAAGTGTGATTTCCGCCCCGATTCCGGCGGCGTCGCCCATCGTTATGCCGACTCGCGGCAAAGATGAATTCAAATTAGATTGAGAGATATTATTGTTTTGTTCGACATTCACCGAATCATTTTGACATAGAAACTAAAGCAACCGCTAATGTTAGCCGCAAAAAGGCGCAAAATTCTCAAAAATCTCTTTTTGTGTTTTTTGCGCCTTTTGCGGTTAATAATTTTTGCTCTAAATTTTAATCGGCTTGGCGACGAATAAACGTCGGAACATTTATATCTTCATCCTTTCTGACGTCCGAAGGATTATAGGTCGGCGGCATCGTTCCGCCGCCGCCGCCGCCGCTCACTGCGGCTTGCGCAGTCTCAGCATAAGGAGATTGCGGTTTAACTGCTTGTTTGTAATTGTCAAAGCCGGTGGCGATGACCGTGATTTTTACCGAATCCTTCATACTTTCGTCGAAAACCGTTCCGAAAATAATGTTGGCGTCTTCGTCGGCTTCCTGATGAATGAGCGAAATCGATTCTTCAATTTCATCGAGCGGCATATTCTTTGAACCCGTGATATTGATAAGCGCGCCGCGCGCTCCCTTGATTGAATTTTCTTCCAAAAGTTTGGAATCAATCGCCGCCTTCATCGCTTTGATTGCCGCGCCGTCGCCCGTTCCGTGTCCGATGCCCATCAGCGCCACGCCCATTCCCTGCATCACCGATTTAACGTCGGCGAAATCGAGGTTAATAATACCCGGAACGGTTATCAAATCAGAGATGCCTTGGACGGCTTGCAGCAAAATGTCGTCCGCGCGGCGAAACGCATCCATAATCGAGATTTTTTCTTCGACTTCTTTAAGTTTTGAATTCGGAATCGTAATAATCGTGTCAACACAGCCGCGCAACTCGGCTAAACCTTCTTCGGCTTGGCGCATCCGCTTTTTACCCTCGACCGTGAAAGGTTTTGTCACGACGGCGACGGTTAATGCGCCGAGTTCGATGGCGAGCGCGGCAATGACCGGCGCGGCGCCCGTTCCTGTTCCGCCGCCGAGTCCGGTGGTGACGAAAACCATATCCGCGCCTTCCAGAACGTCCATTATTTTTTCGGTGTCTTCAATCGCCGCCTGCCTTCCGATAGTCGGGTTCGCGCCTGCGCCGAGACCGCGCGTCAGATTGCTTCCGAGTTGGATTTTGACCGGAGCTTTCGAGTCATTGAGGGCTTGCACGTCCGTATTCACCACAATAAATTGGACGCCTTTGATGCCCGCCTCGATCATTCGATTGACGGCATTGCTGCCGCCGCCGCCAACGCCGATGACGATGATTTTCGCGCCGGTTACAACTTCGTCGGCAAACTCTAACATCATCCCTTTATTTTTCGTCTGAAGCCCGTTCGTAGTCATTATGTATGATTCCTTTTGAAGAAAATTTAATTGCTAAAACTGTTCGGTATGAATTTTCGGTATAAAATACAATTTCAACAAGATATTGTGTCTATGGCGAAAAAGCATACAACGATTTGGGGTGAAAAATCCAGCCCAAATGTTACATTTGTCTGAATTTACCGAAATTTTTCACGAAAATTTTCAAACCACTCGGCAACCTTGCGCGAAGGCGACTTTCCGCCGAGGTTTTGCCCGCGAATTTGCGAGCGCATCGAAGCTAGCGCCAGCCCGCAAGCGGTCGCCCATTCGGGACTTTGCACCTCTTCGAGCAGCCCGCCGAAATGTTTTTGTTCCAGAAAACCGAGTCGCGTCGGCGCGTCGAAAACCTGTTCGGCAATCTCGACCATTCCGCGATTCAGAGAGCCGCCGCCGGTTAAAACCACGCCGCTCGAAATCTGCCCGCGAACGGCGAAAACTTCGCGTGCGATGAGTTGAAGAAGCTCGACGGCGCGCGGCTGCATAATGTCGCACAAAATTTCTTTTGACAGTTGCCGCGTCTCCTGCCTGCCGACCGGCGTTACTTCGATAATTCCTTGTCTTTCCTCTTCGCTTAACAGGAATTTAGCGACGCAGCCGTAAGTGTGTTTGATTCGTTCGGCTTCGGGAATCGAAACGCGCAGACCGACGGCGATGTCTTTGGTAAAGTGCATTCCGCCGAACGGAAAAACCGTCGTGTGCTGCACCGCTCCGCGCCCGAAAATCATCAAGCTCGTAATTTCTTCGCCGATGTTGATAAGAGCGCATCCGTATTCCTTGTCGTCGTCGCTCAAAGTGCTGTTTGCCGCCGCGAGCGGCTCAAGCATCATTCTTTCGATTTCGAGACCCGATTGCTGAATGGCTTTGACGATATTTTGTCTGCCCGCGCTCGGACTCGTAATAACGTGAATTCGGCTTTCGAGACGCGAGCCGCGCATCCCGATCGGTTCGACGATTCCGTCCTGTCCGTCAATAATAAATTCCTGCGGCAGACGGTCAATGATTTCCCAACCTGCCGGAAGCTGCATCGCGCTGGCTGATTCGACGGCGCGTTCGACGTCTTCGGTCGTAATTTCGCGTCCCGCGCCGGCGACAGCGACGACGCCGGTTTTGTTTTCGCCGCGCAGATGCTCGCCTGAAAGATTGATTGTTGCCGAATGAATCGTTAAACCGCTGACACGCTCGGCTTCTTCGACGGCTTTTTTGATTGATTCGACAACCGCGTCGGTCGTCGTGACAATTCCGCGCCGCAGCCCGCGCGATTCAGCCGAGCCGAAGCCGACAATGTTCATCACGCCGCCGTCGGACGCTTCTCCGATGACGCACCGAACGCGGCTTGTGCCGATGTCTAAACCGACTGCTTGTATTTCACGACTCATTTTTTTTCAATTAAGAATTTTCAATTAAGAATTAAAAATTGAAGAAACAAACTTCAAATTTGAATTCTTAATTCTTAATTCTTAATTCTTAATTTTTAATTCACCCGAAACCCCAACTTTTCTTTCTGACTACTCAAATCGATCGATTTTACTTCCTTGCCTTTCCCAGCTATTTTTTCCAGTCCGGTTTGCAGACGTTTGCCGAAATTTTCTCTTGATAAAATAATCGTCACTGTTTCGCCCGAATCCTGCACATTAACTTGCGGCTCTTGTAAATCCGTCAAATCAACCGAACTGACGCGCTTGGCAAGCTGGAAATTTTGCCATTCGTCGAGCATTTTCAGGTAAATTTTTACGCGCTCCTGATTATCTCTGACGGCTTTATCGGTTTTGTCTTCATTCCAGCCTTTGAGAACAAACGGCGGGCGCTCGTCTGTTTTTTCGACCGCGCCGAGATTTGTCGCCTCGTCGTCCATCCAAACTTCACCGGAATTTAACTCGACGACCGCTCGCGGCACGCGCTCGTTGATGTTGACGCGAATGCCGTCGGGCAAAACGCGCGAAACGACGACGGATTTAACCAGCGTAAATTTTTCGACGCCCGCCTTGATTTCCGCCAGGTCCGCCTTCCAAACGCCTGATTTTTGGGTTGAAGCGCGAACGGTTTTTTCGATGTCTTCTCTTTGAATTTTGTTGATGCCGCGAACGTCGATGGTTTTGACATCGAAAAACGCTGCCGCCGTTACGGTTCGATAACCCATAAACAATAAAAATCCCAGGCAAAACAAAATGCCTGCGCTAAAGACAAGCGGGATAATAAAGTTGGACAATTTCCCCGAAACTTTTTTGCGGTTGGCTGTTGTTCTGCGCGGTCTTTTTGCCGCCGTTCCTGTTTTGCGTCGTGTTCTGGTTGGTATCGCCATATTTTTAGAGTGATGAATTAGAAGCGATGAATGCGAAATATAAAAGGTTTTAATTCATCGCGTCAATCATTCCTAATTCATCGTTTCAAATTCTCAATGCTTCTAAAATCTCGTCGGAAAGCCGCGTAATGCTTCCCGCGCCTAAGGTTATGACTAAATCATCCGCCTGTAATTCTTCAACGATTTGAGCGGCGGCGTTCTCGATTGCGCCGATATATCTGGCGTTTTTATGACCGTATTTTTTTATATTCGCCGTCAAAACTTCGGCGGTTATTCCTTCAATCGGCTGTTCGTTCGCCGGGTAAATATCCGAAACGAAAAGCACGTCGGCATTATTAAAACAAAGCGCGAACTCGTCCATTAATTCCTGCGTTCTCGTATAGCGGTGCGGCTGAAAAATTACCACCGTGCGCTTGCCGCCCGAACCTTTTTTTGCCGCCGAAAGCGTCGCCAGAATCTCGGTCGGATGATGTCCGTAATCGTCAATAACCGTAATGCCTTTCGCCTCGCCTTTGAACTGGAAACGGCGGTTAGCATTCTTGAATTTCGTAAATGCTTGGGCAATCTTTTTGAACGGAATATCGACTTCGAGCGCGACGGCAATCGCGGCAAGAGCGTTATAGATATTGTGTTTTCCCGGCACCGGCAAGTTCACTTCACCCAAATCTTCCGCAGCTTTCCAAACACTAAAGGTCGAGCCGAAATTATCGTTATAACGAATGTTATGCGCGGAAACATCGGCTTGCGCGGTCATTCCGTAGGTAACGCGGCGGCGTTTGATTTTCGGGATAATAAGCTGAATATTCGGGTCGTCCAGACAGATAACGCACGCGCCGTAAAAGGGAACTTTGTTGACAAAATCGGTAAAGCATTGAACAACGTCGTCCATTCCTTTGTAGGATTCCATATGTTCCTTATCAATATTCGTCACGACGGAAACCGTCGGGTTGAGCATCAAAAATGAACGGTCGCTTTCGTCTGCTTCGGTTACAAACCAATCGCTCGTGCCGAGTTTCGCGTTTGAGCCGAGCGTGTCAACCACACCGCCGACAACCGTTGTCGGCTCAAGCCCGGCGTGTCCCAAAACCGTCGCAATCATCGAAGTCGTCGAAGTTTTGCCATGCGTTCCGGCAACCGCTACCGAATACGGTTTCAGAGTCATCAATTCGGCAAGCATTTCAGCGCGCGGAATAACCGGAATTTTCTTTTCTTTAGCAATCACGACTTCCGGATTGTCTTCCTTAACCGCCGACGAATAAACAACAACCTGCGCGTCGCCGACGTTTTCCGCCGCGTGTCCTTCGTAAATTTTCGCGCCGACTTTTTCCAGGCGGTCGGTATTTTTCGACTTTATTAAATCAGAACCGGAAACTGAAAATTCGAGATTGCACAAAACTTCGGCGATGCCGCTCATACCGATGCCGCCGATGCCGATAAAATGAATGTTTTTAACGTGCCGAAACATTTCGATTTTGGATTTTGGATTTTGGATTTTGGATTTTATGTAATCCGCAATCTCAAATCTAAAATCAACTTTCCCTTTTTACAATTAACCGCTGTCTTGCCAATTCTTCTATTAAATTAACCGTCGCTTCCGCCGCGTCTGATTTCGCCAGCTTTTTCGCGGAAATTTCCATTTCAGTAATTCTTTCGGGCTTTTCAATCAAATCAACAATTTCTTTCGCTAAACTCTCGCCCGTCAAATCTTTTTGCAAAATCATTCGCGCCGCGTTTTTGCCGACTAACGCTTCAGCGTTTTTGCGTTGATGGTCGTCGGCGGCGGTCGGCAGCGGAATCATAATTGCGGCTTTGCCCGCTGCCGCAACTTCCGCGCAAGTCGTCGCGCCCGCTCTCGAAATTATCAAATCAGTTTCGGTAAACTCGGAAACCATATCCGTGATATAACGGCGAACGTCAGACGTTTCCCAATCGTTTTCCGAGTAACCTTTTCGCACCGTGTCAAAATCCGTCTCGCCCGTCTGATGCGTAATTTGCAGTCGGTTTTTGAACGGCTGCAAATGTTTCAAACTCTCGACCATTGCCGAATTTATCGCCCTTGCGCCTTGCGAGCCGCCAAAGACGAGCAGGGAAAACCTGTCATTTCTTCGCTGTTTCGGCGGAATGTCAAAAAACTCTTTTCGCACCGGATTGCCCGTAACTACGCCTTTCTTTCCAAAAAACTTGACGGCTTCTTCAAACGTCAAAGCGGCTTTGGTTACAAATGGCGCAAGACGGCGATTTGTAAAACCGGGAAGCGCGTTTGAATCCATCACCAGCGTCGGAATACGCATCAGACTCGCCATTAAAAGAACCGAACCGGAAACATAACCTCCTGCTCCGACGACCGCATCAGGCTGAAAATCTTTTATCAATCTGTGCGCTTCAAGAAAACTTTTCGGCAAAATCATCAAGCCTTTTAATTTCCCCAAAAGTCCGACGTTTTTCAGTCCCGCGCTGTTTATCAAAGCAAGCTCAAATCCGTTTTCGGGAACGATTTTTGTTTCCAAACCGCGAATCGTTCCGACGAATAAAACTTTTGATTTCGCGTCACGCCGCAGAATCTCTTTTGCGACGGCGATTCCCGGATAAATATGTCCGCCCGTTCCACCGGCGGCAATCAAAACCTTCATCTATGATTTAACCGCTGAGACTAATGAAAAATTTTTAACCACAGATGAACACGGATTCACACAGATAAGAACAAGATAAAAAGATTTTCTTTTTATAGTTTTATTTGTTTTTCCTTTGCTTAAAAATCTGTGTTCATCTGTGTTCATCTGTAGTTAAAGTTTTCTTTGTTTTAAAAATCTTTTACTTCAATCCTGTCTTCCCACGCTTTCTTCGTCGCGGCGTTTCAAATTCACCTCTTTTAGTATCGGCTTTCAAAGCGGCAGTCCCGGCATACTGCGATATATTCAATAAAATTCCGACGGCGAAAAGCGTGACGACGATTGACGAGCCGCCGTAGGAAATGAAGGGAAGCGGAATGCCTTTTGCCGGAAGAATCGAAATCACGACCGAGATGTTGAAAAGCGCCTGCACAACGATTCCCGAGATAATTCCGATGCCGAGCAGCATCCCGAAACGGTCGGGCGCGAGCAGCGCGGCGCGTGTTCCGCGCCACAACAGCAAGCCGAATGCAATGACAACTGCTAAAGTTCCGATTAAACCGAGTTCTTCGCCGACGACCGCGAAAATAAAATCCGAATACGGATACGGCAGATAAAAAAGTTTCTGCTGACCTTTGGCAAAGCCTTCACCCAAAATTCCGCCCGAACCGATGGCGTAGAGTCCCTGCACGACTTGATAGCTGCCGTCGCTCGAATTTTCCCAGGGATTTAGAAAGGCAAACAAACGTTTCATCCGCCAAGGTGAAAGGATTAAAGCCGAAACGCCGACGACCAAAAGACTTCCGACGGTCAAGACGATGTGCAGCCATTTCGCGCCCGCCGCAAAATAAACCGCGATGAAAATCACGCACAAAACCATCGTCGTTCCCAAATCCGGTTCAAACATAATCAACGCGCCGAAAAATCCTAAAACCAAACCGCACGGCAACACCGTTTCTTTGAGTTCGCCGACCGAATCTTCTTTTTCGGTCAAAAAATAAGCGAAGAAAATCGGCAGGGCGATTTTAGCGATTTCCGAAGGCTGAAACGACACGCCCGCAAAACGTATCCAACGCCGCGCGCCGTTGATTGACGGAAAACCATAAACGGCTAATAAAAGCATCGCGGTAAAGCCCAAAACCGTATAGACGACAGTTTTGTTTTGATAAAGTCGGTAGTCAATTTTGCTCGTCGCAAGCATCACCATTAAACCCAAAATCGTAAATCCGAATTGTTTGTAAAAATAGAAAAACTGACTAGCGCCTTCGGGATTTTTCGCTGTTTCCTGCAAAGAAATCATCGCCGACGCGCTGTAAACCATCACCGCGCCGAACAGCGCGAGACTCGCCGCAATCGCAAATAAAAACCAATCCGTTCGGAGTTTTTTAACCATTCTGTCCTAACTTTTTCTCAACCCTTGATTTCAAATGTTCGACATCTTTTTTGAAAACCGCTCCGCGCTCTTCAAAACTCTTGAACATATCGAAACTCGCGCACGCCGGCGCCAGCAAAACCGCATCGCCGCTTTCGGCGTTTTCAAAACCTTTTCTCACCGCGTCATGCATTGAATCGACGCGAACAATTTCAGCGTAATTCTTCAATTGGCTTTCGATATTGTCGGCATCTTCGCCAATCAAAACGAGTTTGCGGACGTTTTCCTTTATCAAATCGGCGAGCGGCGCATACGGCGCGTTTTTGCCGCGTCCGCCTAAAATTAAATTGATTTTTCCGCCGTCTTCCGACAACGCTTCGACTGCCTTCAAAGCCGCGTCCACTGAAGTCGCTTTTGAATCGTTATAAAATTTCACGCCCTCAATTTCGTGGACAAACTCGATGCGATGCTCGACGCCTTTGAAATTTCGCACCGTTTCGCGCATCGAATCGGGCTGTGCGCCGCACGCGAGTCCGGCTGCCAGCGAAGCCAGAACATTTTCAACGTTGTGCAGACCGCGCAGGAAAATTTCGTCGCGCGTCGTCAAAACTTTTTCTTTTCCGTTCGCTCGACAAACGAGTTTGCGTCCACGCAAAAATAAACCTTCGTCCAATTCCTTTTTGACTGAAAACAAAACAACGGTCGCCCGCAAATTTTTTGCCCAATCAGCCGTAATCTCGTCGTCGGCATTTAAGATTGCTACATCTTCCGCCGTCTGATTCATAAAAAGGCGATGTTTGGCGGCAGCGTAATCGCTGAAGAAATCATAACGGTCGAGATGATTCGGCGTAACGTTCAAAGCGACCGCGACATTGGCTCGAAAATCTTTAATCGTTTCGAGTTGAAAACTCGAAAGCTCGCAAACCGTCCAGGTTTCCTCGCCCGAGTTTTCCGCCAAACTTATCAAAGCCGTTCCGATATTTCCTCCGATTTGCGTTTGGATTCCGGCATTCTTCAAAATCTCGCCAATCAAAGTTGTCGCCGTCGTTTTGCCATTGCTTCCCGTAATTCCGACGATGCGACCTTTCAAAAATCTGTATGCAAGTTCGACTTCGCCGATAACTTCGCCGTCTTTGCGTTCGACATATCGCGCCGGAACTGTATTTGTCGGAACGCCCGGAGAAATCACGACCAAATCAATCTGGTCAAGCAGCCAGGAGGGAATTTGCCCGTCGAGAAGTCCAATCTTTTCACTTTTCAAAGAACGCGCTTCTTCAGTCCATTCGGCAATCGGCTTTTTGTCGTAAAACGCAACGGTCGCGCCGCGTTCGGCTAAAAATCGGGCGGAAGCGACGCCGGATTTGCCCGCGCCGAGAACTAAAGTTTTTTTGCCTTCAAGTTCCATTTTTATTTTCACCACAGAGGCACAGAGAACACAGAGAATAAACACTAATAATACGAAACAACACAAAGTAAATTAGCTTTATATTCGTGTGTTTTTACGGTTAAACTATTTTTCAAAAATCTCCGTGTTCTCTGTGCCTCTGTGTTAAATCTTCCTAACGCAATTTCAATGTCGATAAACTTAACAATGCAAAAAGTATCCCGATAATAACAAACCTGAAAACGATTTTCGGCTCTTTCCAGCCCGCCATTTGAAAATGATGGTGCAGCGGCGCTTGCAGAAAAATTCGCTTGCCTTTGCCACCGGTTTTTCTGGTAAATTTGAAATACGAAACCTGAAGCATTACCGAGATGGCTTCGATAATAAAAACGCCGCCGATGAACGGCAAAAGAAATTCCTGTTTGGTCAAAATCGCCACTGTTCCCAGAGCGCCCCCGATTGCCAGAGAACCGACATCGCCCATAAAAACCTGCGCGGGCGGCGCGTTATACCACAAAAACCCCAAAGACGCGCCGACCATCGCGCCGCAGAAAACCGTTAATTCCGCCGCTTCCGGCTTGTGCGTTATCAGCAAAATTTCCGACCATCGCGCGTCGCTCGAAACATAAGTCAAGCCCGTCAGCGCCGCCATTGCGATAAACGTCATACTTGTTGCCAAACCATCCATTCCGTCAGTCAAATTAACCGCGTTTGACGAACCTAAAAGAACGAAAATGATAAAAAACAAATATGGAATGGCATAAATCCAGGTTACAGACTCATTGAAATTAGAATTAGCCGTCTGCTTCAAAAACGGAATACTGACATTCCAGGAGTAATCTGCAAAAAAATAGAGACAACCCCAAACAATAATCGCGGTCAGCAATTGACCGAGAATCTTCTGCCAGCCGGTCAATCCCAAACTACGTTTTTTAACGACCTTGATGTAATCGTCGACGAATCCAATCAAGCCGAAAGCGGTCGTCGCTACTAAAGCCAGCCACAAATACAAGCTGTCGAGCCGCGCCCAAAGCAGCGTCGAGAGTATAACCGCGCCGATAATTAAAACTCCGCCCATCGTCGGCGTGCCTTTTTTGGCGTGATGCTCGGCGGAAAGCTCTTCGCGGATTTCCTGTCCGACTTTCAGCGCGGTCAGCTTTTTGATAACTTTCCCGCCGAACAAAAGCGAAATTAGCAGCGCGGAAATCGTCGCCCAAGCCGTGCGAAAAGTAACGTATTGAATGACGTTGAAGCCTTTGAAAACGTATGACTCGCTTGACTTGCCGTAGGTTTGGTAAATAAATTGATATAAAAAATAATAAAGCATCAGTCGGATTTTG
This sequence comes from uncultured Pyrinomonadaceae bacterium, assembly GCA_964235785.1. Classification (GTDB taxonomy): domain Bacteria; phylum Acidobacteriota; class Blastocatellia; order Pyrinomonadales; family Pyrinomonadaceae. The sequence continues at coordinate 103,286 of CAXSBF010000008.1, forward strand.
GATTTTAGATTTTGGATTTTGGATTTTTTACTGCTTTCCCGTTCATCCTTTCTATGCTAGTAAATTTTTTCTTACATCTCATTTTCCAAATTAAACTTTTCCAGTAAATTTTCAATGACCTTTTCGGTGCGAACACCGCGCGAGCCTTTGACCAAAATCAAATCGCCCGCTTTTACTTCAGTTGCCAAAAATTCTCCGGCTTCGGCGGAACTCTCGAAAAATCTCGTTTCACTTAAACCGTTTTCTTTCGCGCTTTCGATTAAATCTTTCGCCAGACCGCGCACGCCGATTAAAAAATCAATGCCGCTTGCCGCGAGTTGTTTGCCGGTTTCGCGGTGAATTTCCTTTTCTGACGCGCCGAGTTCGAGCATTTCGCCCGCAACGACGATTTTGCGTTTTGCGCTCTTTCCGCCGTCAACCAAAGTTTTGACCATTCCCAAAAGCGCAGCCGGATTTGAATTATACGAATCGTTGATAACGGTAAAATTTCCGGCGAAATGCAAAACTTCACCGCGCTGCGCGGGCGGCGCGATTGTTTGTAAAGCTTCGGCAATTTCCCGCGCCGACATTCCAAAACCGAAACCGACAGCCGAAGCCGCGAGCGCGTTCAAAACGTTGTGTTTGCCCGAAAGCTGCAACCGAACATCGGCTTTACCGTTCGGTAAATTCAAAACAAAATTGGTTTCGCCGAATTTCCGCATCTCGATTTCGCTTGCCGAAACATCCGCCGCATTTTCGATTCCAAAAGTAATAATTTCGCCTTTGTGTAGTTCGCGCATTGCCAAAACTCGAAAATCATCGGCGTTCAAAATCGCCGTGCCTTCGGGTTTCATTCCTTCGACAAGTTCGGCTTTAGCTTTGGCGACGTTTTCAATCGAGCCGAGATGTTCGACGTGAACCGGCAAAACATTTAGCTCGACGGCAAAATCCGGCGGTGTGATTCGGCACAGACGCGCGATTTCATTGAGCGGTGTTGACATTCCCATCTCCAAAACGGCGACGTCGTAACTTTTGTCGGCGGCGAGTTTCAAAACCGTCAAGGGATGCCCGAGACCGTTGTTATAATTTTTGACGTTTCGCAAAACCTTGCGTCCCGAACCTTGCAAAACGTGCGCCGTCAATTCTTTCGCCGTCGTTTTTCCCGCGCTTCCCGTTATCGCAACGACCGGCTTGTGCCATTCCAAAAAAACGCCGCGCGCCAGATTTTGCAAAGCTAAAATTGCGTCGTCTGCAAAAATTAAGCGGTCTCGAAACTCTTCCAAAACCGCTCGATGTTCCGCGAACTTGTCAGGACGCGCGACACAAGCAATCGCGCCGCTGGCAAATGCCGACGGAATATATTTGTGCGAATCTTCAAAATCGCCGTTAAAGCCGTTGTTTTTATAATCGGGCTGCGAAAGCGCGAAAAAAACTTCGCCCGCTCGCACTTCGCGCGAGTCAATCGCAAACGATTCGACTTCCGTGCAGAGCAGGGCGGGATTCAGTTTCGACGCATCGGCGTTCATATATTCGATGGCTTTCTCTAATTTCAAGTCTTCAGTTTTACCTTCACGGTTGATGATTTATTTTTTGCCTCGCCCTTTGGCTTTTCCTGATTTACAGCCGCCTGTTTTTTATTCGATAGTTTTTCTTCGCTCGGCGGCTTAGGTTCTTTTTTCGCTTCTTTAATAATCGGTTTTATTTTCTCGGTATTCGCCGCTTTTTTGTCGTCTTTCGATAAAACCGTCTTTTCCGGTTTGTCCGTCTCGTCTCTCGGCGCGGAAGTCGGCGCGTTTTCAACTTCGGCAGGGATTTCCTGCGCCGTCAAATTTTCCAGTTGAACGCCCGAATCCGGCGCGACGTTTAATTCGGGCAAAATTCCTTCGGCGATTTCACGAAAAACCGGCGCGGAAACTTGCCCGCCGTCGCGCGCGCCGCCGCTCGGTTCGTCCATTACGACGGCAATCAAAACTGAAGGATTATCTGCCGGTGCCATTCCGATAAAGGAAGACATATATTTTCCGGCATCGACTCTTTTAGTTTTTTCGTTAAATTTCCAGGCGGTTCCCGTTTTTCCAGCCGAGGTGTAACCGTTTAGCTGCGCTCTTTTCGCAGTGCCTTTTAAGACGACTTGCCGCAGCATTTTTCGCAAGCCCTGCGCGGTTTGCCGGCTGACGACCTGCGATTTTTCCGCTTCAATGTCCGAGAAAACCGTTCCGTCGGCGTTGCGGATTTCCTTGATAATGTGCGGTTTTATTTTCACGCCGTCATTGGCAATCGTGTTATAAGCGGTCGCCATTTGTAATGCCGTAACGCCGACTTCGTAGCCGATGGACATTGACGCCAAACTATCGCCGTTCCACGTCGCGGGCGAGCGAAACTGTCCGCGAACTTCGGCTGGAAGCTCGATTCCGACCGGTTTTCCAATGCCGAATTTCTGCGCATAATCGTAGAAACTGTCTTTTCCGACGCGCATTCCTGTCTTTATCGCCGCGACATTACTCGACACGGCGAGCGCTTCACTGTAAGACATTACTTTGGTCGCGTGCGGGTCGTTAAAACGATGTTTCGCCACTTCGATAAATCCGCTGCGGCAATCAATCATCGCATCGGGACTCATCAACCCTTGATCCATCGCCGAACTGTAAGTAATCAATTTGAAAATCGAGCCGGGCGAATAAATGCTTTGAATCGCTTTATTTGAATAATTTTCGGGCGGTGAATCATTGAAACGGTTCGGGTCGAACGACGGATAATTCGCCATTGCCAGAATCTCGCCCGTTTTCGGGTCGAGAACGATTGCCAGACCGGATTTCGCGTTGGCGGCTTTGACGCCTTTTTCGAGCGCTTCTTCGGCTTTATATTGAATCGAACTGCTGATAGTTAGAACAATGTCCTTCGGCGGTTCGCGTTCTTCGGTTTCCTCTTCTTCATAAACTCTGCCGAGGCGGTCGCGGTCCTGCCATTTTTTAGTAACCGCGCCGTGCAGCAGCGTTTCCTGCGACATTTCAATTCCTGCCAAACCGACGTCGTCCGAGTTGCTGAAACCGACGACTTGCGCCGCCAGATTTTTATACGGGTAACCGCGTTTTTGCTCTTCCTTCCAGTGCAAGCCAGCCATTCGCGGCTCGTCATATTTCCTTAAATCAATGTCCTTTAACTGGTCGTTTAATCGCTCAAACGTTTCCTCGTCAACCTTCCGCGCCAGCCACACGAATCTTTTGTCGGTTTGCTTGGCTTCCTGCAACTGCCGGAAAATATCGCTCGGTTTGGCTTTGAGCGCGGCGGCGACTCGTTTTGCCGTTGCGTCGACGTCTTCAATTTCAGCCGGGTCTGCAAACAGCGATTTGACTTTGACGCTCATTGCCAGAGCGCGTTCCGAACGGTCGTAAATCGTGCCGCGCAGCATTTTAATTTTTATCTGGTCGCGTCGCTGATTTTGCGCTTTGTCGCGCAGCCACTCGCTCTGGTTGACTTGCAGATGCACAAGTCGCACGCCGATTGCGCCAATCCATAAAATAAAAAACGCGACAACCAGCATAAAGCGCGTAAACGCCGTCTGCATCGGATTTTTTTTGCGATTGGTTTTTTTTGAGCGTTTTGCCATTAATTTTTCTTGAACTTTATTCAAACTAATTTCAATCGGTTCTGCTTTTTCGGAGTCAATCCTCAAATTAACTTTATCGGGCGGCAGCTTGAGTTTGGGATTTATCCGACTTGTCTTTTGTGTCAGACGGCGACTTGCTGCTTTTCGCAGGCTCTTTGGCGGATGGCTCCACAGCTTTTTTTATCGTTTCGATTCTGTTTGAAATTGATTGTTTGATTTTTTCGGCAGACGGTTTTACTGCCGAATTGATGCTTGCGGGAATGGCGGCGATTTTGTTCGTCGTTTCGGTAAAGCCGATTTTCCTGGCGACTTTTTTGATTTCGGCGGGCGAGAGCGCGATTTCTTTAGCCAGCACGAGCCGACGTTTGTCCGCTTCGAGTTCGTCGAGTTGTCTTTTTAACTTGGAATTTTTATAACTGTAATCAATCGAAGAAAAATGCTGTCGCGCGGCAAAGAAAAATCCGGTAATCAGCAGCAATCCGCAAAACAGCGTCAAAATACAGTATCGCCACCGAATCGGGTTGTTGTTGCTGTTGCGATTAGTTTTTTTCTTTTGGTTGGTTTGGGAAATTTTTTTTCGGCTCATAATCTTCTCCAAGTCTTAGGCAAACAGACAAATTTAATTCAATTTCAAGCAAGCGCGGAGTTTGGCGCTTCTGGCGCGAGGATTCTCCTCGATTTCTTCGTCGGTCGGCACAATCGGCTTGCGCGTCAGAATTTCAATCGTTCGGGTCGCGCCGCAAACGCATTGCGGAAATTTCGGCGGGCAAAAGCATTTTCCCGATAATTTTTGCAGCGTTTGCTTGACGATGCGGTCTTCCAAAGAGTGAAACGTGATCACTGCCAGTCGCCCGTCCTTTTTCAAAACATCGATGCCGTCGCGGATAAACCGCTCTAAAACTTCAAGCTCGCCGTTGACCGCGATTCTGAGGGCTTGAAACGTGCGCGTCGCCGGATGAATCTTGTCTTTTTTGCCGCGTCCGACTGCTTTTTCAATTAGCTCGACAAGTTGTTTGGTCGTTTCTATCGGCACGCCGCTCTCTCTTTTTTCAACTATTCGGCGTGCAATGCGACGCGACAATCTTTCTTCGCCGTATTCGTAAATTATTCTGGCAATCTCGAATTCGGAAAGCCTTTCGAGCAGTTCGGCGGCTGTTTCCGAATCCGAATTTTGGTTCATTCGCATATCGAGCGGCGCGTCGAATCTGAAACTGAAGCCGCGCGTTTGACTGTCAAACTGCAATGACGAGACGCCCAAATCAGCCAAAACTCCATCAACCTTTTCGACTTCGCTTTGTTTCAAAACCTGCTTAATATCGGAAAAGTTTGAATGAAAAACACTAAACCGTTCACCAAATTCTTCAAGCCTCGTTTTCGCTAACTCGATTGCTTCCGCGTCCTGGTCGATGCCGATAACGCGAGTTTGATTGTTTTTTGACAGAATTACTTCCGTATGTCCGCCCAAACCGAGCGTTGCATCGACGAAGATTTCACCGGCTTGCGGCTTAAGCAGTCGCAGAGTTTCGATGAGCAAAACCGGCTGATGTATTTTTTCGACTATGTTTTTCGGCACTTTCAAAGAACAATACTGGTTTTTAGAGACAAATTTCAGTTACACGAATACACTTCGAGATTCGATTTTTCAAAAACCCGTAAAAATAATACTTGGAATAAATTTCTTATTTTGCGGTGGAAAATCTAACCCGAACCGTCCCTTCTCAATCGCAATGGTGCAAAAATGTTCCGCACGATAATCAGTCGGTGAATTTTGCGGAAAGTGCTTAAAATTCTCCATATCTTAAACACTAATTGTAAGGATTTTCTCTTTGCCCAAAAATTGCGTCAGGCTGTTTTCAACCGAATACAAAGCATCTTACGATTATTTTTTCGGCTCTGTCAAGGATTATTTACAATTTTTTTGTTTTAATCAGATGCTTAAAAATTGCGGCTGGCAACGAGAGAAAATTTCGCGGATTTATATTTGGTTTTAAAGTTTTTCTTTCGCTTGTGTTTGCGGTAAAGTCGAGACTCGTTTATTTTTCAAGGCGAGTTCCTTTATGAGTGTTGAGTTCGTTCAACTTATTGTATTCGGCGCGGTTGCGGGATTGGCAAACGTCCTCGGCGGATTGATTCTTTTTCCGACCGGAATTCATAAAAGTTATAAAAGCCTGCTGAAATACGTTTTAGCCTTGGGCGCGGGTTTTATGCTCGGCGTAATTTTTATTGATATTTTGCCGGAAGTCGTTGAAATTTGGGTTAAACGGGAAATCGGGCAAGCGAGCGAAGTATTGGTTTATCCGATGGTTTTGCTGCTCATCGGCTATCTTTTGACACAGTTTTTTGAACACACCATCGCGCCGCATTTTCATCTGGGCGAGGAAATGCAGCACGAACATCTTATCTCGACTCGTTCGGCTTACACGGCAATCGGCGGTTTGCTGATTCATACTTTTTTCGACGGCGTTTCGATAGCCGCCGCCGCGCAGGTCAATTTCCGCGTCGGGGTTTTGGTTTTTATCGCGGTTTTTCTGCACAAATTTCCCGAGGGCTTTACGATTGCTTCGATGGTTTTGGCGGCGGGTAAAAGTATCAGGGAAGTTATTCTGGCAACTTCTATTGTCGGTTTGACGACTTTGCTCGGTGTTTTAATTTTTTATTTTATCGGTGCAAGCGTAGGATTTACAGTCGCTTACGCGCTTCCGCTGGCATGCGGCGTTACGCTTTATGTCGCGGCGAGCGATTTGATTCCCGAGGTCAACCATCACGGCGGCAAACGTCCGCTCGTGTCCTTGTCCGTGTTTGCCGGTGTTGCACTATTTTTTGTGTTGCATTACGCTTTGCATACGATTTTAGAAACTTAGAACATCGAAGCAGGAATTTTCGTAATTGTCTCGGATTTGCAAATTAGTTTTTTAAAGGCAAATGAAAAAAAATTATTCGATTGTAAAATTTAACTGGTTGATTTTGTTGCTGCTTTACGGTTTGTTTAGCTTGCCAGCCTTTTCGCAAGCGACGAACCCGTTTTCAATTAACGAATCGCCTTTGCCTGCGCCGACCGAGCCGGTGAATGATTTTGCAGGCGTTCTCGACGAAAACACCAAGCAAACTCTCAACCAGCGCATAAAAGATTTTAAGGCAAAAACAAATCCGCAGGTTGTTTTGGCGGTAGCGATTGTGAAAACTACAGGCGACAGACCTATTTTCGATTATTCGCTGGCAGTGTCGCGCGGCTGGAAAATCGGCACGAAGGACGATGATAATCCGAGCGCGCTTTTATTTATCGCTATTGACGACCATAAGTATTTTACGCAGGTCAGCCGAAATTTAGAAGACGAATTGCCGGACGGCGTGGTCGGTCAGCTTCAGCGTCAGTTTCTCGTTCCGGCTTTTAAGCAAGGCAATTACAGTAAAGGCGTCGCGGATACGATTGAGGCTTATATCCGCACGATTGAAGCCAAAGGAAGCGGTCAACCAGTCAACGTTGCAAACACCCAACAAGACCGCGCCGCAAGAAGTTCTGGAGGAGGTTGCAGCATCTTGACTTGTCTAATAATTTTATTCGTTTTAATGCTGATAATTTTCAGTCGCTTTGGAAAGTCCAATAGAAACAGAAATCGGTGGGGCGGCGGCGGCGGTTTCGGCGGCGGCGGAAGCGCTTTGCCGTGGATTATCGGCGGAATTCTGGGCGGAATGGGCGGCAACGACAGCGGTTCGTCAGGCGGCAGTTCTTCCGGCGGAAGCGATTGGGGCGGTTTCGGCGGCGGCGGTGATTTCGGCGGCGGCGGCGCGGGCGGAGATTGGTAGAAATCAGTTCAAAGTTTAAGGTTCAAAGTTCAAAGTTGCTGGAACTGATTTTGAACTTTGAACTTTGAACCTTGAACTTTGAACTTTAGATTATGAGACATCAATTTGACGCATTTATTGACGATTTAAAAGCCACGCACGGCAAGAATCTGGCTTCGGTTATTTTATACGGTTCGGCGGCGGCAGGCGATTTTGTGCGCCATCAATCGGACTATAATTTATTGATTGCCCTGCATAAAATTACGCCGAAGGATTTGCGTCTCGCGCAAGCGCCGATGCGAGAGTGGAACAGAATGGGACATTCCGCGCCGGTTTATTTTACGGTTGACGAACTCCAGAGCGCGGCGGACGTTTTCCCGATTGAGTTTCACCAGATGGAACGCGCCCGCGTCGTGCTTTACGGCACTGACGTTTTGGCAAACTTGAATATCTCTGACGAGTATCTAAGGCATCAAGCCGAGTATGAACTCAGAAGCAAGTTGATTTTATTGCGTCGTCAATATATCGCCGTATCAAATTCGGTTTCCGGTCTGGTGAATTTAATGGCGGAAAGTCTTTCGAGCTTTGCCGCGCTTTTTCGCGCAGTTTTGATTGTTCATGGATTCGAGCCGCCGGTCACAAAACCGGAAATCGTCGCGGCAACCGTCCGGCAATTAAAGATTGACGGCAAACCGTTTGAAAAAATCTTCGAGATTCGGGAAAATAACGCATCTAAAACGCTTGACGAAATTTCGGCAAACGCGCTTTTTGCAGATTATATGCAGCAAATTGAAAACGTCATCGAAGCGGTTGACAAAATTCAAAAGGATTGATGAGAGATTTTTGTTGCAAAAACCGATTTCGACTTTGGAATGATATTGAAATTTGAACAAAACCTAAACGAAATTCGTTATTGATTTGATACAGATTAACTTTAGGTATGAGTATTGCAGATGTTTTCAAGCAAATTAAAGTAAGCTTTAAAAGGAGAAATTAGATATGAAAAGAGTAATTTTATTAACCGTCGCGTTGTTTGCCGCGTTCGCTTTAAGCGGTTGCAGTTATAATGATTTGACTGCCAAACAGCAAGGCGTCAAAGGACAATGGGCAAATGTCGAAAGTTCGTTGCAGCGACGCGCTGACTTGATTCCAAATCTTGTCAAAACCGCTCAAATGGTTGCCGTTAATGAACAAGAGGTTTTCGGTCAGATTGCCGATGCCCGTTCGCGTCTGTTAAATGCGACGCAAGCTGCTCCGCAGGGAGCCGACGGTGACAAAACGCCCGAACAAAAGCAAGCTGTTTTAGAGGCGAATAACAGTTTCGGCGGAACTATCGGCAGACTGTTGAGCTTGCAGGAACAATATCCGCAGCTTCGTTCGAGCGAAGCGTTTATGAATGTTCAGAACGAATTGTCAGGCACGGAGAACAGGATTAACGTAGCGCGAATCGATTACGACAAAGTAGTTACAGATTACAATACGTCGCGCAATCAGTTTCCCGCAGTTTTAACGGCGAGTTTATTAGGTTTTAAGGAAGAACCATACTTCAAAGCCGACGAAGGCGCAAAACAGGCGCCCGATATCGGCGACCCGAATTCGCTGCGGAAAAAGTAATGCGCTGAACGCAAACAAGTAAATTGTTTTGGTGTTTAGAAAATAGGTTTGAGTGGAAATTTCCATTCAAACCTATTTTATCTTTAAATCCAAATCGGGAACAATTCTACCAACCATATCACCACGCCTATTCTTTATTACAATCGGCGAATACTCGCGCAGTTTTTCATCATTGCTTTCGTCTAAAATTCCCAGTTGCCGAAGCAAATCAATCGCTACGACGGCGCGGGCGCGTTGGTCGTCGCCGTCTTCAATTTTGAAAGCTATTGCCAAACCGGTTTTCCAACGCTCGCTCGGCAAAATGCCCGCCAGATAAACGCCTTCCGCGCCGACTTTGGAGACGACTTTTCCCGGCGCGGCTTGCATAATCAATGTGTCGAGCCGCCGCGAGCCGCCAATCATTTCAGGGAAATCCATCATCGCCGTAACAATCCGCCGACACGCCCGGAAAAGTTTATCGTCGAAACTTTTCGGGGGAAAAACCAATCTGGCAAAAGCGCGTGCCATCGCGGAAATTGGCAAAGCAAAGTTAGGCAAGGCGCAGCCGTCAATACCGATTTTGATTTGGTCTTCGGAAATATCCGTGAATGCCGAAACCGTTTCCAAAACTTTTCGCTGAACCGGATTTTCCAATTGCTCATAAGTTTGAGCGTCCGCGCCGATGTGTCTGGCAAGCGCGAGCATCGCGGCGTGTTTGCCCGAACAATTGTTGTGTAGCTGCGTCGGTTTTTCACCGCTGCGAATCATTTGTTCGGCAGTTTTTTCGTCAAACGGCAGATGCGCTCCGCAGCGCAAATCCGCTTCGGTAAAATCTGCTTTTGCAAGCATTTTCCTTGCGGTTTCGACGTGAAAACTTTCGCCCGAATGCGAGCCGCAAGCGAGCGCGATTTCTTTTTCCGTAAATCCGAATCGTTCAACCGCGCCGCTCAAAAGAAACGGCAGCGTTTGAAAAGGCTTTGCCGAAGAACGCCAAAACGTCACCGTTTCAGGATTGCCAAGCTGCGCGACGGTTTTTCCGTCGCCTTCAATAATGATTAAATGTCCGCGATGTATCGATTCAACCGTTTCGCCGCGAATAGCTTTGGCTAGAATTTCAGATTCCATAAATTTTAATGTGAAAAGAAAAATAGCCGCAAAAAAGCACAAAATTCTCAAACATTTTATTTTGTAATTTTTGCGCTTTTTTGCGGCTATTTCTTTTCTGCCAGCATTTCTCTCGCGTGTTGCCGCGCCGTTTCGGTAATTTGCGCGCCGGTCAGCATTCGGGCGATTTCTTCGACTTTATCCTTGCCGTTTAATTCGCGCACGCCGACTTTTGTTTTTTTGCCGACAATATCTTTTTCCACTAAAAAATGCTGGTCAGCCAGCGACGCGACTTGTGCCTGATGCGTTACGCATAGCACTTGCTGCGTCCTTGCCAGTTCCTTTAATTTCAAGCCGACCGCTTCGGCGACGCGCCCGCCGATGCCGACATCGATTTCGTCAAAGACGACCGATTTTTCCGCCTCGTTTGATTTCGCCGTTGTTTTTAGAATCAACATCAGCCGCGACGCTTCGCCGCCGGAGGCGACTTTAGCGAGCGGTTTCGGCGATTCGCCGACATTTGCCGAAAAATAAAATTCGATTTGGTCAAAGCCTTTTGCCGTCAGGCGTTTGTTTACAGTTTCGTTTTGCAAATCACTTTCCGAAGGCTTGTCGATTTTGACTTCAAATTTCGCTTTTTCGAGCGCGACGGCTTTTAAATTCACTTCGACTTCCTTTTCAAATTTTCCGGCGGCTTTCGCGCGTTTGTCGTGAATTTCGGAAGCGATTTTTAAGTATTCATTACGAATCAGAGCGAGTTTTTTCCGTAATTCTTCTTCGCGCAGTTCGGCGGTTTCGATGTTTTTCAGACGTTCTTCCGATTCCTGTAAATGCGCCAGAATCGTTTCAATCGCGCCGCCGTATTTTCGTTTGAGGCGCGAGATTTCCGCCAGCCGACTTTCGATTTCTTCGAGTCTTTCGGGCGAAAACTCCAGACGATTACGAAAATCTCTGACCGAAATCGCCAAATCTTCCAAAACCGCTTGCGCCGTCTGCAAACTTTCCGTGTATTCGCCGAAAGACGATTCGTATTCGGCGAGTTCCGTCGTTCGTCTAATTACTTTTTCGAGCGTCGCAACGGTTGCTTCCTCGTTTTCATAAAGCAGCAAATAGCTTTCGTCGCTCAAAGCCGAAAGTTTTTCGACATTGTTCAAGCGCCGCTTTTCTTCGTTTAACGATTCGTCTTCGCCCGTCTGCGGATTAACCTTTTTTATCTCGTCAACTTGAAACTGCAAAACGTCGAGAAGTTGAAGTTTCTGCGCTTCGTCTTCGCGCAGTTTGGCAATTTCGCGCTGAACTTCCGCCAGCCCGCGATATTTCGATAAAAGATTCGCCCGCAGATTTTGCAAACCTGCGTATTCGTCCAAAATTTCCAGGTGATTCGACGGATTAAACAGCGTCGCCTGCTCGCCTTGTCCGTGAATATCGACCAGAAACGCGCCGATTTTTTTGAGAAAATTACTTGTTACCGATTGATTATTGACAAAAATTCGATTTCGCCCGTTCGCCGCGAGTTCGCGCCGCACGATTAAATCTATTTCATCGCCGTCGTTTAAATCGATGCCGCTCTCATAAAAAAATTGGTGTAAATTCGCGCTTGCGGGAATGCTGAAAAGTCCTTCAATCTGCGCCGCTTTTTCGCCCTCCTTTATCAAATCCGAAGACACGCGCTCGCCGGTCAATGCGCCCAAACTATCCACGATAATTGATTTTCCCGAACCTGTTTCGCCCGTCAACAGATTTAAGCCGCCGGAAAATTCGATTTGCAGTTCGTCAATCAGAGCGATGTTTTTTATTTTCAGGAGACTGAGCATTATGATTTTAGATTTTGGATTTTGGATTTTGGATTGTAAAGTTGGAAAACAAAATTCATCACGAAAACTTGTAGGAAAAGAGAATTAATATGCCTTTTAAAGACCCTGAAAAAAGACGCGCCTATCAAAGACAATATAAGCGCCGTTGGTATCAAGAAAATAAGGCGAAACACATTTCTTATGTCAGAAAAAGAGAAGTTGGAATGCAAACTTGGTTTCGCGGATACAAACAGACGCTCAGTTGCGAGATTTGCGGCGAGAATCATCCTGCCTGTTTAGATTTTCATCATATTGACCCAAGCCGTAAAAAATTCTCGGTTAGCGCGAAAAGAGACCGTCCAAGTCTAAAGCAATTACAAGATGAAATTGCGAAGTGTCAAGTTTTATGCGCGAATTGTCATCGAAAAGAACATTATAAGCAGAAGGAAGCAGAGCCAAATAATTCGTAGAAACAATTGAAATGATGATGGTGGCTGGAGAGTGACTTGAACACTCGTCCTTCGGGTTATGAATCCGACGCTCTAACCAGCTGAGCTACCCAGCCACAAGAGTTTGATTATAGTTTTAAGCGCGAAAAGGTCAAGTTTATCGGCGAATAAATCGTAAATGCTGGCAAACTTTCGTTCGGATTGATATTATAAAAATATAATTTGCGAGTAAATCCGAAGAATAAACGGGAAAAATGAAAGTTTCGACTCGAATTAAATACAAGCGAAGGTTGAAAATTTTAACTTTCTGTCTAGCCGCGATTTTGCTGTCTGATTTCAGCGTTTCGGCGCAAAAGCCAAAAACCGTTTCAGCGCCGACCAAGCAAACCAAAACAGTTGCGATTATCACCGAACCGAACGCTGATGTTTGGCTTGACGACGTAAGGCGCGGAACGGCGGATGAAAGCGGAAAAATCGTCGTCAAAAACGTTTCGGCAGGCAGACATATTTTGCGCGTGCGTGCCGACGGCTTTAAGGAAACTTCGCAAACTCTTCTTCCGACGCAGCAAGGCGATGTCAAAGTCACTTTAGTAAAAACGACTGACGAAGCCGAACTCGCCTTTCAGCAAGCGGAAAAGCTCCAGGTCTTGAGTAAGGAAAAATCAAAAGAGCTTTATCAAAAAGCGGTAAGTCTGCGCCCGAAATTTGCGGAGGCATACTTAGGTTTAGCGCGTATTTTATTGGAACAATCCGATGTGCAAGGCGCGCTCGATGCAATTAAGGATGCTCGAAAAGCGCGTCCTGTTTATGCCGAAGCATCGGCTGTCGAAGGCAGAATTTACAAGTTGGATGAACAGGAAGCGAAAGCAATCGCCTCATATAAACGCTCTATTGCCGAAGGAAAAGGAATTCAGCCGGAAGCCTATACGGGTTTAGCTTTGTTTTATAAAGAAAAAGCGGAAGCGGCGGGATCGGAGGGCGATTTTGAAAATGAACAAGTTTTTTACCAGCAATCACTTAAATATTTCCCCTCTGCGATTTCGCAGCTTTCCGGCGCGCCGGACGCGATAGTCGTTTATCAGCTTTTCGGTCTGGTTTATGAAAAAATGAAGAAATACAACGAAGCGATTGCTCTGTACGAAGAATTTCTGCGCGTTTTTCCAGACACGAGCGAAGCAAGCGTCGTGCGTTCTTTTATTGTTCAACTGAAAAAGCAGATGAGCGAGCAGGAAAAAAATAATTGAGTAGTGCGGAAGCAGCAGGATTAAGAAAAACTTTCGTTTGACAGTTTTAGAGCGAGTGTCTAAAATCTCGTTAGTTTCCTGCCAGATTATAAACCGAAAAAGATTTTAACTACTGATGAGCGAAAGCTATATGAACACGGAAAAACTAATCGGCGTCGAGGTTTCCAAATCATCCTTTAAAGCCGTCTGTGTGAATAAAGACGGAACTTTGTCGGATGCTCTTAAAGTTTCGATAGCTGACGGGCAAGAGTTGTTTGGGCAGCTAAATAATTTTATCAATGAAGTAAAAAATCGATTCGGCGATTTTGAAAAAATCGGAATCGCCGTGCCGGGACTTATTCATCGGCAAACAAAGCGAATTGCTTTTTCAGCTAATATCCCCGAACACGAAAAAATCGATTTTCTGGGCGAACTCGAAGCGGCGACCGGACTTAAAATTACGATAGAAAATGACGCCAACGCCGCCGCTTACGGCGAGTTTCTCCTTGGCGCGGGGCGCGGAAGCCGCAATATGTTTTACGTCACACTCGGCACGGGCATCGGCGGAGCATTGATTTTCGATCGGAAGATTTGGCGCGGCGCGACGGGTTTTGCGGGCGAATTCGGTCAGATTGCCGTCAACTCCGACGGAATGAAACTCGAAGATGTCGCTTCTGCCGCCAATATCGTCAGGCGCACGCGCAGCCGGTTTCACCAGGACAGCACTTCTTCCCTCAATAAACTCGATGAAGAGGAAATAAAATTGGCTGACGTTATCGGCGCCGCGCAAAAGGAAGATGATTTTGCCCAATTGATGCTCAAAAGAACCGGAACTTATGTCGGAACAGCGATTGCCGGTGTGATAAATCTGCTGAATATCGAAAAAATCGTGGTCGGCGGCAAAATTATGCAAGCCGCAAATATTGTTTTAGACGCCATTATTTATCGAGCAAAAGAACTTTCCTTCGCGCCTTCGTTTGCGGCGACCGAGATTGTCGAAAGCGAACTCGGTGAAAACGCCGCCGCCGTCGGCGTCGCGCTTCTGTCTTCAGAATCTTAATACAAACGTCGAAATTCTAATTTGTTTTATCAGCGAAACTTATTTAGTGAAAAGTTGCACAAAGTTTTTGAAAGAATTATTTTTAGATTGTAGAATTTGCGGAATTTGTAAGATTCTGTAAAATCAATTTGAAGGTTTTACAATTCGGGTCGTAAGCATTAAAAATTGACTTTACAGACATAAACTTAGATTTGCGGAAAAATCTAGGACTCGGCGAATTTTAATTTTTGAACTAGCAAAATAAAAATGGCACAAGTTTTTCATCGCGGAGCAAACAATATCGCCAAGGCAAGTCTGATTGTGGCGATACTTTTGGGCGGCGTTGCATTTTACGTTTATACGCAAATCGCGCGGTCGTCTTATTTGACCGGTCGCTATATGGAAAGGCAGCAGCCGGTTCAGTTCAGCCATAAACATCACGTCGGCGACGACGGAATTGATTGCCGTTATTGTCATACGGCGGTTGAAACATCGTATTCGGCTGGCATTCCGCCGACGCAGACTTGTATGAACTGCCACAGCCAGATTTGGTCTGACAGTCCGTATTTAGAGCCGGTGCGGGCAAGCTATCGTGAAAATAAACCGATTGAATGGCAGCGCGTCCACGATTTGCCGGAATACGCATATTTCAATCACAGCATTCATGTCGCCAAAGGCGTCGGCTGCTCGACTTGTCACGGGCAGATTGACAATATGCCCGCCGTCTATCAGGAAAATAGCCTGCAGATGGAATGGTGTCTGGCGTGTCACCGCGAGCCGGAAAAATATATTCGCCCGAAAGATAAAATTACCGATATGAATTGGCAGGACGGCGATTTGACGGCAAACGAAAGAACCAAGTTGAAAGCCGATTATCACATTCGCAGCACGCAAATGCTGACGAGTTGTTCGACTTGCCACAGATAGAAATTAAAAATTCAAAATTCAAAATGCAAAATTTAATTTCAAATCAGAAAACCTTTTTAATTTTTAATTTTGCATTTTGAATTTAAAAAAATTATGCCCAGCAAAGATAGCAAAACGAACTTTGCATTATTGCGAAACAGAATTCTCCAAAAAGAAGGGAAGGATTATTGGCGGAGCGTCGAGGAATTTGTCGATGCGCCGGAGTTTGAAGAATTCGTCAAGCGCGAATATCCGGCGCACGCCGAAGAATGGGAAGACGGCTTGAGCCGTCGCAACTTTATAAAAGTAATGGGCGCGTCGCTGGCTTTTGCCGGACTGACCGGATGCGTTATTCAACCGGCGGAAAAAATCGTGCCGTATGTTCGCCAGCCGGAAGAAATCGTGCCGGGCAAACCGTTGTTTTACGCGACAGCAATGACGCTCGGCGGAATCGCCACAGGTCTCTTGGCACGTTCTTACGAAGGTCGCCCGACAAAAATCGAAGGCAATCCAGATCATCCGGGAAGTCTCGGCGCGACCGATGTCAGAGCGCAAGCCGCGCTTTTGGATATGTATGACCCCGACCGCTCGCAGGAAATTACATATCGGGGAAATCCGACAACCTGGGAAAATTTTATCGTCCAGCTTCGCGCCAAAATCAACGAAAACCGCGTGGACGGCGGCGCGGGAATCAGATTTTTAACCGAAACGATAACTTCGCCGACGCTGATTGCACAATTCAAACAAATCTTTTCGGAGCTTCCGAACGCCAAACTTTATCAATACGAGCCGGTCAATAAAGATAATGCGATGGCGGGCGCGAAAATGGCTTTCGGTTCGCCCGTTCACACGATTTACAAATTCGATCAAGCCGCGCGGATTTTGTCGCTCGACGATGATATTTTTTCGAGCTTCAATGTCCGATATATGAAGGACTATGCGAAAGGACGTGCCTATTCAGAAGAAAAGAAAGACATTAATCGTCTTTACACCGTCGAAACGACAGTTACTTTGACGGGCGCGAAATCCGACCACCGGCTTTCAGCTAAACCGAGTCAAATGCCTGAAATAGCGCGAGCGATTGCGGCGGCTTTAGGCGTTTCCGGCGCGACTTCGACCGGCGCGAATTTGTCGCCGCAAGCTACGCAATGGGTTCAAGTGATGGCAAAAGATTTGCTGGCAAATCGAGGCAAATCAGTTGTAACGGTCGGCGATAATCAGTCGCCGATGGTTCACGCGCTCGGACACGCGATGAACGCCGCGCTCGGAAATGTCGGAACAACCCTTACATACGCCGAACCTTTTCAACCGAACGCAGATACATTGCAAATCGACGGCTTGCGTCAATTGACAGGCGAGATTGATGGCGGCGCGGTAAAAATGCTCGTGATTTTGGGCGGCAATCCGGTTTATAACACGCCTGCGGATTTGAAATTGAACGCCGATAGAATAAACAAAATTCCGTTGCGCGTTCACCTTAGTCAGTATGCCGATGAAACGAGCGAAATTTGCCACTGGCACATTCCCGAAAAACATTTTCTCGAAATGTGGAGCGACACGCGAGCTTATGACGGAACGGTTTCGATTGTTCAGCCATTGATTGCGCCGCTTTACGACGGCAAGAGCAGTCACGAAGTCGCGCAGCTTTTTGTACGCGAAAATTTCGATAAAAAAGATTACGACATCGTTAAGGAGTTTTGGCAAAGACAAGGTTTTGCGGGCGCGTCCAAAGCTACAACAACGGCAACTGCGGCTTCAAACGGCGCGACGATGTCGAATTCAGATGCAAGAATCCAGAGCGCGCCGAATACATCTCAGATGTCCGCGCCAACCTCAGCTTCAGGCGCAGCCCGGACACGAACCGAATCGCCGGCTCAGAATTCCGCTTCCGCGCAAACCGCCGGTAACGGCGGGCAAAACGGCGCAACTAATAACGGCGCGCAAAATCAAGGTTCTGTCGTTACACCGCGAACTACAGCCGCAATCGCTCCGGCTGCGGCAGGCAATTTTGACGATAATTGGCGCAGAGTCGTTCACGACGGTTTAGTTCCGAACTCGGCTGCAACTGCGAAATCTGTTTCTGTCAGCAACGGATTTTTGAGTCAGTCAGCAATCGCTCCGGCAAATAACGGCAGTTTGGAAATCGCTATTTTGCCTGACCCGAGCGTTTATGACGGACGTTTTACCAATAACGGCTGGCTGCAGGAAGTTCCGAATCCGATATCTAAAGTGACTTGGGAAAACGTCGGTTTGATAAGCCCGAAAACCGCCGAGCGTCTCGGTATCAATCAAGTTCATCGAGACCCGAAGGAACAAAACGGCGGGGAATTGGGAACGACTTTTTACAACACGCACGGCGGAAATTTGTTTTCCGATTTAGTAACGCTTCAATTTCAGGGCGGACAAATCGAAAAACCCGTGCCGATGTGGATTCAACCCGGTCAGCCCGACGACGTGATTACGATTTATCTCGGTTACGGACGAACCAGAGCCGGGCGAGTCGGAACCGGTTTGGGTTATAACGCTTATGACGTTTTGAAATCCGACGCAATGACCTTCGGCACGGGAGACATCCCGAAAACCGGCGGACAAGGCGAAATCGCTTCGGCGCAGACGCATTTCAATATGGAAGGGCGTGACCTCATTAAGGTCTACGAGGTCGATGACGCCGCAATCAAAGGTGAAAAATACAAAGAAGAACAGGAAGAAGAAGCCGGATACGATACTTCGATGTATACGCCGTTTGAATACAACGGCAACAAGTGGGGCATGACTGTTGACCTTAATTCCTGCGTCGGCTGTAATGCCTGCGTTCTCGCGTGTCAATCGGAAAATAACATTCCGGTCGTCGGCAAAGAACAAGTCGGACGCGGGCGCGAAATGCACTGGATGCGGATTGACGCATATTTCGGCGGCGAAGACATCAACGACCCGCAAGGTCCGCATTTTCAACCGATTTTGTGCCAACAATGCGAGCAGGCGCCGTGCGAGACGGTTTGTCCGGTTCACGCGACGGTTCACAGCGCGGAAGGCTTGAACGATATGGTCTATAACCGCTGTGTCGGAACAAGATATTGCTCAAACAACTGTCCATATAAAGTCAGACGGTTTAACTTTTTGCTTTATCAGGATTGGGACACGCCGCAGTATAAATTGATGCGAAACCCTGAAGTTACAGTTCGCAGTCGCGGCGTGATGGAAAAATGCACTTACTGCACGCAGCGCATTTCAGCGGCGAGAATCGAAGCCGAAAAAGACGAGCGCAAAATACGCGACGGCGATATTCTGACGGCGTGTCAATCGGTATGTCCGACCGACGCAATTACTTTCGGCGATTTAAATGACGAAAGCAGCGAGGTGGTCAAACTCAAGAAGGACGCTCGAAATTATATTTTGCTCAACAATTTAAACACACAGCCGCGAACGACGTATCTGGCGGGCTTGAAGAATCAAAACAGGGAAATGCCCGATTACAAACCGCCGCAAGTCAGTCACGGCGAAGACAAAACGGAAGAAATCAAAAGAGATAATTCCAACGACGAAATTAAGAGAGACAATTCGAGCCATTAGTATTTTTGGACGAAAACAGAAGAATTAATTCAAAACGCCGAAAGCTATGCAAGACGTAAAAAAAGTTGAAAGAAAAATTTTTCCGACAATGGTCGAAGGCAATCACGATTTTGCCACCGTCACGGACAAAATCAGCGATTTGACTCTAAAAAGACGAACTCCGTTCGGCTGGTTTATCGGTTTCGGAATCGCGTTTCTCGTCGCGCAGCTCCTGTTGATGACGATTACTTATCTGGTTGTAAAAGGAGTCGGTGTCTTTGGAAATAATCAGCCGGTCGGTTGGGCAGTGCCGATTATCAATTTCGTCTGGTGGATTGGAATCGGACACGCCGGAACGCTTATCTCCGCAATTCTCCTTCTTTTGAATCAAAAATGGCGCACTTCGATTAATCGTTTTGCCGAAGCGATGACGTTGTTTGCAGTAGCTTGTGCCGGACTGTATCCGCTTTTCCATACGGGGCGACCGTGGCTCGGATACTGGCTCTTTCCCTATCCGAATACGATGGGAATCTGGCCCCAGTTTCGTAGTCCTTTGATATGGGACGTTTTCGCCGTTTCCACTTACGCAACGGTTTCGCTTTTGTTTTGGTATGTCGGTTTAATCCCGGATATTGCTACCTTGCGTGATCGCGCGAAAAATAAGTTCTTCAAAGTTATTTACGGATTACTTTCGTGGGGCTGGCGCGGTTCGGCGCGGCATTGGCACCGTTACGAAATTGCCTATTTACTTTTAGCGGGGCTTTCAACGCCGCTTGTTCTATCGGTTCACTCAATCGTCAGCTTCGACTTCTCTGTTTCCCAAATTCCGGGCTGGCACGCGACGATTTTTCCGCCATACTTTGTTGCGGGCGCGGTTTTTGCAGGGTTTGCGATGGTTTTGATTCTGTGTATCCCGCTTCGTGTTTGGTATAACATGAAGGATTTGATTACCGACCAGCATCTTATTTATATGGGCAAAGTGATGCTGGCGACCGGTTTGATTGTCGTTTATGGTTACGCCATGGAAGCATTTTTCGGTTGGTATAGCGCCAGTAAATACGAAGTCTTTATGATTAAGAATCGTATTTGGAACGGACCCTACTGGTGGTTTTACTGGCTTTTGATTTTTTGCAACGGCATTTCGATTCAATTTTTGTGGTTCAAGCGTTTTCGGGAAAGCGCGTTTTGGCTATTTATTATTTCGCTGGTCGTGAGCGTCGGAATGTGGCTTGAGCGCTTCGTGATTATTATCACGAGTCTGCATCGTGATTTTCTGCCGTCTTCGTGGGGAATGTATTCGCCGACGATGTTTGACTGGTCAATGTTTATCGGAACGTTGGGTTTCTTCTTTACATTGATTTTCCTGTTTGTAAGATTTTTACCGATTATTTCTATTTTCGAGGTTCGGACATTGTTGCCGCAGGCTAATGTTCACGGACATCACGAGGATTTTGAAGAAAGCGTGAATGAAGTTCAAGGAACTGAAAAGGCGTAATTTTGTGAAATTAGAATTGCAATCGACCGGGATTGTCCGCAATCGGTGAAAAAGGGCAACTCACCCGTGTCAAACCGATTGCCAACAAATTCGGTCGATTGCAACCCAGAGCAAAAATTATGGAAGTTACGGAAAAAAATATTTACGGATTATTAGCGGAATTCGACACCTCGACCCAACTCGTCGACGCGGCGCATAAAATTCGGGAAGCCGGTTATACAAAAACCGACGCTTTTTCGCCGTTTCCGCTTCACGAAATTGACGAAGCGCTCGGCATCAAGCGAAGCATTTTGCCGATTTTGGTTTTTTTCGGCGGAATTACCGGTCTCTTAACCGGGCTTGCCCTGCAAATTTTCGTTCATTACATTGATTATCCGATTATTGTCGGCGGTCGTCCGTTTATCAGTATCCCGTCGTTTATTCCGCCGACATTTGAATTGACCATTTTGTTTGCGTCCTTTACGGCGGTCGGCAGTATGCTGCTGCTCAACGGTTTGCCGCAGCCGTATCATCCGGTTTTTAATGTTCCGCGTTTTGCTCTGGCGACGAGAGAGAAATTCTTTTTATTGATTGAAACCAAGGATTCCAAATTCAATTACGACGAAACGAAAAGTTTTATGCAAAGTCTAAATCCGCAGGAGGTCTTTGATGTCGAGGAATAATCCGCAAGCGGAAGGAAAAAGGAAAAAGGAAAAAGGAAAAAGTATAGGGCGAGGTTTGATTTTTGCCTTTTGCCTTTTACCTTTTACCTTTGCAACAGCATGTCGTTACGATATGCAAGACCAGCCGCGTTACAAAGCCTTGAAAAAGAGCGATTTTTTTGCTGATAAAAAGGCAATGCGAGAATTGCCCGAAGGCACGGTCGCGCGCGGAATGCTGCGCGAAGACAAAGATTTTTATACGGGTAAAAAAGTGATGGCGAACGGCGCGGCGACTGCTCCGGTTGCAACCGTGACGGACGCTTCGGGCAATACGCTGGTGGCGAGTTTTCCCGACGCGATTGAAGAATTTCCCGTCCCGATTACAAAACAATTGGTTGACCGCGGAGAAGAAAGATACAGAGTTTTTTGTATCGTCTGTCACGGTCCGGTCGGAAGCGGCGACGGAATGATTGTGCGGCGCGGATTTCCGAAACCGCCGACTTATCACGACGACCGCTTGCGGAATGCGCCGGTCGGACATTTCTTTGATGTAATTACAAACGGCTGGGGCAAAATGAACAGTTACGCATCGCAGGTTCCGCCCGCCGACCGCTGGGCAATCGTCGCGTATATTCGGACTTTGCAAATCAGCCAGAATCCGAACGGAAATTTAACGATGACTTCGAGCAAAGGAGCAAATACGACAAATACGAATACAACGGAAGTGCCGAAACCTGTCGGTTTGCCAAATTCTCCGACGCAGGGAGGCACGAAATAAATGTTGAGAAGCGGAAATTTTGAAGCACCTGCGGAGTTAAATCGATGGCGAACTCTGGCACTCGGCATCGGCGGCATCGCCTCAATCATTATTTTGGTTGCCGCATTGCTGGTTCCCGAATACAGGGAACAAGCCTTGCGTTCGTGGCTGCTGGGTTTTATTTTTTGGGGCGGAATCGGTTTCGGAAGTATCGGGATTTTGCTGCTTCAGTATTTGACGGGCGGCGCGTGGGGCGTTGTCATTCGCCGTATTCTCGAAGCAAGCTCGCGCACGGTTCCGATTCTATTCGTATTGTTTCTGCCGATTATGCTTGGAATTACACGCCTGTATGCGTGGACTCATATGGCGGGCGACGAGATTATTAAACTTCGACAACCGTATCTGAGCGTTGAATGGTGGATTATCCGCGCCGTTTTATATTTTATATTGTTCGGCTCGATGGCTTATGTTCTCAACAAGTGGTCGCTCGAACAAGACAAGGCGACAAATTACGATGACGCGGCGAAATACCTGGCGGATTCGGGCAAATTTTCAGGTCCGACGATTGTTTTCTTTGTCTTGACGACAACTTTCGCAGCGGTCGATTGGATGATGACGCTCGACCCGCACTGGTATTCGACGATGTGGGGCTTGCTTTTCGTCGCGGGCTGGGCGTTAAGCACATTTTCTTTTTCAGTCGTAATTCTGGCGTGGCTTTCCGACAGAGAGCCGATGAATCGCGTGGTCGGAAAAAGACATTTTCACGACATCGGCAAATTGATGCTCGCTTTTACGATGGTTTGGGCGTATTTCAATTTCTCGCAATACCTGATTATCTGGTCGGGAAACATACCGGAAGAAACGAAATGGTATTTGCCGCGCATACAAGGCGGTTGGGGCGCAATCGGCTTAATGCTGATTATCTTTCACTTTGCATTTCCGTTTTTGGTGCTGCTTTCGCGCGACGTAAAACGCAACGCCAGGTGGCTTTCGGTGCTGGCGACTTTTATTCTCGTGATACGGCTGATTGATATGTATTACCTGATTGGTCCGAGTCCGACGATTGGAAGCCACGCCGAAGAAGTCGGATTTCATTTGAACTGGATGGATTTTGTCGCGCCCGTCGCCGTCGGCGGAATTTGGTTGTGGTGGTTTTTCGGCGAGCTTTTAAAACGCCCGCTCGTCCCGATAAACGACCCGTATTTGGAGAACGCGATTTCGCACGGGAAAGGACATTAGACGGTTCAAAGTTCAAGGTTCAATGTTCAAGGTTTATACCGAATTGAACATTGAACATTGAACCTTGAACCTTAAAGATTATGGCAACGAAACACGAAAAAACTTTTGTAGATTTGGATAAGCCGTATGAAACGAACGTTATCGGCTTGCGTGGAATTATATATTTCGCGGTCGGTTTGTTTCTTTTGGTTGTCATAACTTTTGGATTGATGTTGTTTTTGCAAAACGTGATGGAAGACCAATCAATCGCGGAAAAAGACGTTTCGTCGCCGATGGCGATGAATCCGCAGGAACGCCTTCCGCCTGAACCGCGCCTGCAAGCCGCGCCCGGTTTCGGTGTCGAAAGCCAGAGCGGGCGCATCAATCTGGAGTTAAAAGCGCCGCAATCGGAATATCGTAATTTGCAGGAGCAATGGGAAACGATGTGGAAGGACGGGCAAAAGGATGCGAAAACCGGAACGGTTGTGACAATGCCGATTGAAGAAGCAAAGCAAAAATTCTTGGAGCAAAGCGGTGAAAAGCCGCAGCCGAATTCGGAGCAAATGGGCGAAATTTTGAAAAAGTCGCGTTCCATCGTTTCGCTTTCGAGCGCGGGCAGAACCGCTGCGGATGTCAGAAGGTAGATGAAAAGGATTAAAGATAAAGGATAAGGGATAAATTAAATCCGGTATCGACAATTCGCAGGCAGTTAAATAATTTTATGAAAAAGAGTTCAGCCAATTCAGCAGTTTTGAAACTGAAACTTTTAATGACTTTGAGTATTTTGTTAATGTTCGGAAGCGTTTCGGCGCAAAAGAGCGAGCATTACAACTCGCCGCTTTACGCGCCGAAGACATACGACCCGACGCAGGCAGGCGTGAGCAACGGTTTGCCGGCGCAGCTTCAAAAAGTCGGTATTGACCAGAAGCTGAATTCGCAGTTGCCGCTCGATGCCGAATTTAAGGATGAAAACGGTAATCAGATTAAACTCGGCGATTATTTCGGCAAGGGCAAGCCGGTTGTTCTGGCGCTGGTTTATTACGAATGTCCGATGCTCTGCAACGAAGTTTTGAACGGTTTGACCGGCTCGCTCAAAGGAATTTCGTTTGACGCGGGAAAGGATTTCGATGTCGTGGCGATTAGCTTTGACGCCAGAGAAAATGAAAAGACGGATTTAACGAAAAACAAAAAGGCGAGTTATATGGCGCGTTACGGTCGCGCCGGAACTGAGAACGGCTGGCATTTTTTGACCGGAACGCAAAGCGAGATTGACAAAGTTACGCAAGCCGTCGGATTTAATTATGTGTTCGACGAAGGAACGAATCAATTTGCACACGCGGGCGGAATTATGGTGGCGACGCCGGAAGGCAAACTTTCGCGCTATCTCTACGGCATCGATTACGCGCCGAAGGATTTGAAATTCAGCTTGATGGATTCGGCGCAAAGCAAAATCGGAAATCCGGTCGAGCAGCTTTATCTTTATTGCTTTCATTACAATCCGGCGGACGGCAAATACGGTTTGGCGATTTTGAGCATAATGCGTTTGATGGCAGTCGCAACTTTGCTGGGCATCGGCGCGATGTTGATTGGGTTTTGGCGGTATAACAAAAATAAGGCGGCGGATTTGAAATAGATTAATAAATTTAAGATTCAAAATTCAGGATTCAAGATTTAATTCAAAATTTTGAATCCTGAATCCTGAATCCGAAATTTTCAGACATTATGCAACAGAATTCTTCGTGGGTTCCATTATTTCCAGACCAAGCCTCGACGTTTGCGTGGCAGGTGGACGGATTATATTTTTACCTGCTCGCCATCACCGCGTTTTTCACGATCGGGATAGTTGCGGCGCTTATTTTTCTCGTTATCAAATATCGTGAAAAGGAAAAATACGCGACCGGCGCGGAGATTCACGGCTCGATTGGATTGGAAACGCTCTGGTCGATTATTCCGTTTATTATTTCGATGACGGTTTTTCTCGGCGGCGCGATTGTTTATTATAATCAATATCGGATGCCGAAGGACGCGATGGAAATTTACGTCGTCGGAAAACAATGGATGTGGAAATTGCAGCACGAAACCGGACAAAGGGAAATCAACGAGCTGCACGTTCCGGTCAATCGCAAAGTGAAATTAACGATGACGACCGAAGACGTTCTGCACGACGTTTATATTCCGGCGTTTCGCACCAAAGCGGACGTTGTGCCCGGACGCTATACGACGCTGTGGTTCGAAGCGACAAAGCCGGGCAAGTATCATCTGTTCTGCGCCGAATACTGCGGCTTGAACCATTCGGGAATGGGCGGCTGGGTTTATGTGATGGAGCAGCGCGATTTCGATAATTGGCTTTCCGGTAATATTTCGGGACAAACTCCGGTTGAAGCCGGAAGAGATTTATTTGAAAATAAATTAGGCTGCGCGTCGTGTCACGCGGGCGGTCCGCAACAGCGCGGCGCGAAGCTCGAAGGCGTGTTTAATACGGACGTAAAATTGGTCGGCGGGCAAACGGTCAAAGCCGATGAGGAATATATTCGCAACTCAATCCTAAATCCGTCGAGCCAAGTCGTCGAAGGTTTTCAGCCGATTATGCCGACGTTCAAAGGACAAGTAACCGAAGAGCAGCTCGTATCTCTGGTGGCGTATATTAAATCTTTGGGCGGCGCGGGAAACAACGGCGCGGCAGCTTCGACGAGCAGTTCGAGCGCGGGTTCGAGTCCGAGCGGTTCGGCGCCTAATCCGGGAAATCCGAACGGTTCGAGACTGCCGACTTCGCAAATAACCAATTCGACCTTCCCGGGAGCAAGCAACCCGAACGCGCCCGCCAATACGAGCGAGCCGACGAGAAGGGAAAATAACAACGGTAACAAATAGCGAGAAAGGTGACAAAGTAGTTATGCAAAACGTAAATGCAGCAAATGTCGATTATAACGAACCGAAACCGAAGGTAAATTATCTGACCAACGGTTTTACTCTCAGGTCTTGGCTTTTGACAAAAGACCATAAACGCATTGCGATTATGTATCTGTTGTCGGTTTCCGCCTTCTTTGCCTTGGGCGGAATTTACGCATCATTGATTCGTCTGGAGCTTCTCACGCCGCAGAGCGACCTGCTCGAATCGGGAACGTATAACCGCGTGTTCACGCAGCACGGAATCATTATGGTTTTCTTCTTTTTGATTCCGTCGATACCGGCAATATTGGGAAATTTTTTGATTCCGATTATGATTGGCGCGAAGGATTTGGCGTTTCCGCGCATCAATCTTTTGAGTTTGTATATTTATTGGATTGGCGGCGCGTTGACGATTTGGGCTTTAATGCAGGGCGGCGTCGATACGGGCTGGACTTTCTACACGCCTTACTCGACGACTTTTTCCAACTCTTACGTGATGGCGGTCGGTTTGGGAATTTTTATCAACGGCTTTTCCTCGATTTTGACCGGATTAAATTTTATCGTCACGGTTCATACAATGCGCTGTCCGGGAATGACCTGGTTTAGATTGCCGTTATTCGTCTGGGCGCTCTACGCGACGAGCCTTGTAATGCTTTTAGGAACGCCGGTCATTGCGATTACGATTTTACTGCTCGCGCTGGAACGTCTGGCGCACGTCGGAATTTTCGACCCGGCAATCGGCGGCGACCCGATTTTGTTTCAGCATTTGTTCTGGTTTTATTCGCATCCGGCGGTTTATATTATGGTTTTGCCCGGAATGGGCGTTATTTCAGAGCTAATCTCGAACTTTTCGCGCAAAAAGATTTTCGGCTACGAATTCATCGCGTTTTCTTCAATCGCCATCGCGGTTTTCGGTTTTCTCGTCTGGGGACATCATATGTTCGTCAGCGGACAATCCATCTATGCCGGATTAGTATTTTCATTTCTGACGATGGTCGTCGCCATACCGTCGGCGATTAAAGTTTTCAATTGGGCGGCGACGCTCTATAAAGGTCAGATTTCCTACGATACGCCGATGCTCTACGGTTTATTCTTTATCGGTCTGTTTTTAATCGGCGGGCTGACGGGCGTTGTTCTCGGCGCAATGGGACTGACGGTTCACTTAACGGACACATATTTTATCGTCGCGCACTTTCATTATGTGATGGTCGGCGGACAAGTCGTCGCTTATCTCGGCGGGTTGCATTACTGGTGGTCGAAAATTACGGGTAAATTATACTCGGAGTTTTGGAGTAAAATCTCCGCAATGATTATTTTCGTCGGATTCAATTTGACGTTTTTCCCGCAATTTATCCTGGGATATATGGGAATGCCGCGCCGTTACGCTTCATACCCGGAAGAGTTTCAGGTATTGAATATCTTTTCGTCGGCTGGCGCGTCGGTTCTGGCAATCGGGCTGGTAATGCCGCTGATTTACTTTACGCATTCAATCTTTTTCGGTAAAAAAGCGCCGGCAAATCCGTGGCTGCTGCCCGGTCTCGAATGGCGCACGTCAAGCCCGCCGCCGACCGAAAACTTTGAAGAAACTCCGGTCGTTTATTGGGAAGCATACGATTTTACCGAAGAGAGCGGCTTGGATTTGGAAGACGCGAGAAATAAATATAAGGTAACGGTTTAACCAATTAGAAATTAAAAATTAAGAATTAAAAAATGTTCTTCTCTAATTCTTAATTTTTAATTTCTAATTTTTAATTCAAAAAGATGGCGACAAATTTAGACGTTCACGAACATCATTATCACGCGCCCGGTCTTCAGCATCAGTTTGAAGATATGGCGCAGCAGCAAGATTCCGACACGCTCGGAATGTGGATGTTTCTCGTCCAGGAAATTATGTTCTTCGGCGGGCTTTTTACGGTTTATCTTGTTTTTCGCTCGCGTTACCCGATGGCGTTTGCGGCGGGCAGTAATCATTTGGACGTAGTTTGGGGCGCGGCAAATACGGTCGTGCTGATTGTCAGCAGCTTGACGATGGCTCTTGCGGTTCATTTTGCCCAACTCGGCAAACGCAATCTGCAAGTCATACTGATAATTTTGACGATGCTTTTAGGCACGACGTTTCTGGTCGTCAAAGGAATTGAATACACAAACAAATATAAGGAAGGAATTGTTCCGGTTTCGGGCTTGAATCTCAGAACCGAAAAGGAAATTGCCGAAAGCGATGAAAGCACCGGAACGCCGCACGTCCCCGTCGGCAGACACGACCCGAACGAATCGCTCAACACCGGACTCGGCGAAAAAAGCGGTGAACACGGCGAAGAAAACTACGTCAACGTTAAAGGCGATTTCCAGTGGAAAGATACGAGCCTTGTCGCTAAAGCCCAGCAAGGAAATTATTTAACCGACAGCGAAAAAATCGGCTACTTTGCTAACGGCGAAATAAACCAATCTAAATTCCAGGATAAGGTTCGCATTTTCTTTTGGATTTACTTTGCGATGACCGGACTGCACGCGCTGCATATGATAATCGGTCTGGCGATTATGACGTGGCTTTTGTGGAAGGCTTGGCGCGGAACTTATACTACCGGATTTTACGCGCCGGTCGAAATCGCCGGTCTTTACTGGCACTTTGTCGATATTGTCTGGATTTTCCTTTTTCCCCTGCTTTATCTTTTGGGAAGACATTTCGGACACGGGTGAGCGATTTAGGATTAAAATTTAAGAATTTTGCAGTTCGATAAAATTGTTATGGCAGAACATCATTCTAAAGTTAACGATGTAGTTGATAATCACGAGGACGCCGAACATCATATTGTTTCGATTCCGCTTTATCTATTGGTTTTCGGAATTTTGATTGGCGGAACGATTTTGACGGTGCTGGTCGCATTTGTTGACCTCGACCATATTTTTCCGGGCGCCAATACATTGGTTGCCCTAGCCATAGCTTTTTTCAAAATGACTTTCGTCGTTTTGATTTTTATGCACGTGCGTTGGAGTTCAAAACTGATTTGGCTGACGGCGCTTGCCGGATTTTTCTGGCTGGCGATTATGTTCGCCTTTACGATGCAGGATTATTTGACGCGCTCGGCAGGCGTTTTTACAAGATAATTCCCGGCGTTTAGATTCAAAAAAGCGCGGTGCGAAAAGCGATTTGCTCGACGCAGCCGCGTCTTTTACTTGTTAGGACAAACCGCTCTCCGCGTGCTAGTATCTTCGGTTTGACGGAAATATATTTACTCCGTCAAAGGTATTATAAAGGTATTACAGTGAAAATTTTTACAGGACAACAGCCATCAAGCCGCGAACATCGAAGTCGTCTGATGTTAAATAAAAAGAATCATTCGCATTTATATTTATTTTTATTACTTTTACTGATTCCGACGCTAAACGGTTGCGGAATTCTCAGCCCCAAAACAAAAGTTTCCAGCGTTACTTTATTAAAATCCGTCGATGCGACAACGCCGCAGTTGGTCGAACAGATAAATCAGTTCGCCCGAATAAATTCAATGCACGCGAAGATGGATTTGAAGTTTGAAGATAATTCTTACGCTGAACTCGGCATTGCGGAAAAGTATAAAACGGCTAATGGAGATGTCGTAATCCAGCGTCCGGGAAATATCTTTTTAAAAATACAAGCGCCGGTTGCCGGTTTCAATTTTGACATTGCACAAATGACATCGGACGGAACTAAGTTTCGAGTAGCGGTTCTCGAAGACGGCGGCGATGGAAAGAATAAAAAATTTGTTCAAGGTTCAAACAATGCCGATTACTCCGCACTACAGGAAGAAATCAATAAAATGGATTTTGACGGAAACGATAAAGCGTTGAAACAGAACGTCAAGGCTTTTTCCAATTTGCGCCCGCAGCATTTTACCGACGCGATGCTGATGCGTCCCGTCGATACGACGAATTTTTCATATTTGCAAAGCACGATTTCGCAGGAAGAATTTAACACCGATGTCAAGAAAAAATCACCGCTTGCCAGAGTTTTGCGCGGTTATTACCTGCTCGACGAGCTTCGTAAAAACGACGACGGCTGGCTGGTCATCACGCGGCGTTTCTGGTTTGACCGCGTTGGCGGAATTCGCCTTGCGCGTCAGCAAATCTTCGATGCCAAAGGCGAAATCGAATCGGATATTGTTTATGGCGCGACCGGAAATCTGACCGCGACAGGCGAATACGACGGCTTGCCTTTGCGAATCGAAGTTACGCGCCCGAAGGAAAAATACAAGATGAGCCTGACTTATCAATCGCCGGAAAGCGTCACTATCGGCAAAACATACAACGCTGAAGTTTTCGTGCTGGAAAATCGCTGGAATTTGCCTGTAGTTGACCTAGATAAAAAAGTGAGCAGTCAGCAATCGGCAATCGGTAAATAGTCTAACCGACAACTGTTAATGATTTTACAAACCGTAGATTTAACCAAAATATACAAAATCGGCAAAGTGGAAGTTCCGGCACTGCGCGGCGTTTCATTGGATATTGAACCGGGCGAGTTCGTAGCCGTTATGGGACCTTCCGGCTGCGGGAAATCTACGCTGCTGCATCTTCTCGGCGGGCTTCTCTCGCCGACTACCGGAAAAATTATTATCGGTGACGAAGATTTGTCGCAGGTTTCCGACGCCGAAAGAACGGATATTCGGCGGCGAAAAATCGGTTTTGTTTTCCAGCGTTTTAATCTTTTTCCGACTTTGACGGCGGACGGAAATCTCCGGCTCGCCGAAAGAATTCATTCGGGAAACGGCGGCAGCGCGGAAAACCGGCGCGAGGTTTTGAGTTTGCTGAAACTCGAAAATAAAATGCATCATAAACCGCTCGAACTCTCCGGCGGCGAGCAGCAGCGGGTCGCGCTGGCGCGCGCGGTTATTAACAATCCGGCGATTATCTTAGCGGACGAGCCGACGGGAAATCTCGACACGGAAAACTCGCGCATCGTTCTCGATATGTTTCGAGAGCTAAACAAACGACTCAATCAAACGATTATTATGATTACGCACAACCCGGAAGCCGCTCAAAACTGCAATCGAGTCATTCAAATGCGCGACGGTTTGATTGTTTAGGAATAATTAACCACAGATAAAAAGCGGTGAATTAGGAACATTGAATGCTGAATTAAAGAGATTTTTCATACGTTCGTCATTCATCGTTCCTAATTCATCATTTTTAGTATATGTGTTAATCTGTGGTCAATTATTCTAATGCTTGAGTCAATCAAAAAATTCATTCTTTGGAATCACGAGCGCGGAAGCTGGCAATACGACGTTTTTTGTCTTTTAATAATTGTGTTTATCTTTGCCACGCCAAAGGCTTGGTTTGAAAAACGCGAAAAACTTGCAATTCAAACCGCGCGTCTCATCGTCAAAACCGAAGATTTTTCGCTTGATAAAAACAAATTGGAAAAGCGAGTCAGGGAATTGAGCGGAAACGAAAACGCCGAAATTTTAAAATGGCACGAGTTAAAGAATGTCGACGGCGAAACATTTTATGAAATTGATATACGTTAAATAAGTGATAACTGATAGGTGATAACTGATAGTTAAAAGACAATTTCTTACTTATCAGTTATCACCTATCAGTTATCACCTATTAGAGGAGTTATATTTATGAAATCATTTTTAAGATTAGGTTTAGCGGCGATTGCTTTATCGATATTTTTCAGTGCATCTGCTGCTACTGAAACAAGGGCGCAAAACATTCTACCCGAAATTTTGAAGCGTATGGAAACGCACAGAAACAGTTTGACATCACTTCGGACGGATGTAACGATGGAAAAAATTAACGACCAGCTAAAGGAAAAGGATATAACCAAGGGAACTGCTTTTTACTTGCCTGCCAAGGGGCGCGACGCGCTCGTCAGGATTGATTGGACAAATCCTGTTCAGGAAACTTTATCGGTGGTTGACAAACAATATGTGATATATACGCCGCGTCGAAAAAGCGCGATAGTCGGAAATGCCGCGGCTGCAAAAGGAAGCGGAAAAGCCAACAATTTGTTTGCTTTTATCAATATGTCGAAAGATGAGTTAAAAACCAATTTTAATATTAAATATCTTGGACAAGAAAATGTGAGCAGCGGCGCTCAAACCTGGCATTTGGAAATGACACCGAAAAATGCCGCATCGTCCAAATTTAAGACTGCGGAAATGTGGGTTGACGGAAACGGGATGCCGATACAAATAAAAATTACCGAAAGCAACAAGGATACAACAAGCGTTTTGCTCACAAATTTTACAAAAAACGCGCCCGTCAAGGCTTCGATTTTCAAGGTAAATTTGCCGAAAGACACGCAAATTATCAAAGGGTAATTATTCGATGGTTCCAAATTTTATCGAAGGCTCTGGCAAAATAAGTCAGAGCCTTTTTCGCTAAATTTGAAAAGAACGGTTTTAACAACTATAATTTCAAGTTTGATACTTTTCGCAAAGTTTTTGGAGTAAAAATCAGAATGCCTAAGGCAAGCAGTTTCAGTCGTTTCACGCGCGGAGTCAAACATACGGTTCGCGCGTTCGCTTCGACAAAACATCCGGTTCTGGTTCACATCGTCCCGATGCGGCGGTGCAATCTGGCTTGTACCTATTGCAATGAATACGACAAGACGAGCGAGCCGGTGGCGATTGCGGAAATGCTGAAACGCATTGATAAATTGGCTGAATTCGGCTCATCCGTCATTACGATTTCCGGCGGCGAGCCGATGATGCATCCGCAAATTTTTGAAATCATCGCGCGAATTAGAAAACACGGAATGATTGCCGGTTTGATTTCCAACGGCTATTATTTTCAACCTGAAAAGGTTAAAAAACTGAACGAAGCCGGACTCGATTATCTGCAAATCTCGATTGATAACGTCAACCCGGACGACGTATCGAAAAAAAGTCTGAAGGTTTTGGACGCGAAGCTGATTAATTTGCGCGATTATGCGAAATTCAAAGTTAATATCAACTCGGTCGTCGGCGGCGGCGTGGCAAACCCGGAAGAAGCGTTGATAATTGCCAACCGCGCGATTGAACTCGGATTTTCTTCGACCGTCGGCGTGATTCACGACAGCGACGGATTAATCAAAGGTTTGACCGAAAGAGAAAAAGAAGTTTATAAGGAAATCAAAGCCAAAGGAACGCGGAGCTATGCGCGTTGGAATTGGTTCCAAGACAAACTGGTTGACGGCGGCGAATACGAATGGCGCTGCCGCGCCGGCGCGCGTTATCTCTACGTTGACGAGGGCGGCATTGTCAGTTGGTGTTCGCAGCAGCGCGGAACGCCCGGAATACCGCTTCTGGAATACACGCACGAAGATATGCGGCGCGAATACATCACGGAAAAATGGTGCGCTCCGACCTGCACGATTCAGTGCGTTCACCAGGTCGGGCATCTCGACGCCTGGCGCGACCCGCAGATTTCGCTCAATGATTACAATAAACGCGGCGGCGGCGGCGGCGGTAAAGGTTTGAAAAAGGAAACCGTCGCACAGGTTTTGAGCGCGAAATAAGGAAGGAAAGTTAGCCGCGAACAAACACGAAAAGGCACGAAATAAGAATAAATTTCTTTCGTGTTCTTTCGTGTTTGTTCGTGGCTAAAATTCTTGAAATAAAATTCAAACAAACGGAATATACAAAACAATGAGCGATAAAAAATTATTTCTGCCGCTACTTCTGGGAACGAATCGCCAAGGTCGGCAAAGCGAAAAAGTCGCTAAATGGGTGTTCGGTAAAATTAGTGAACGTGAAGACGTTGAAACGAAATTTTTTGACGTGCGCGATTTCGATTTGCCAAATGACGATTACGGAACAGCAATCGGTAAAGATTTTCCGGAGTGGCGCGATGCGATCATCAAAGCCGATGGTTTGATTATTGTCACGCCCGAATATAATCACGGTTATCCGGGAAGTTTGAAAAGCGTTTTGGATTTGCTGCTCAAAGAATACATTCACAAAGCCGTCGCGCTGGTCGGCGTTTCGGCTTCGCCGTGGGGCGGAACGCGGGTCGTCGAAGCCTGCGTTCCAATGGTCAGAGAATTGGGTTTAGCCGTTACCTTCCGCGACTTGAATTTTCCGCAGGTTCAAAATAAATTTGACGAAAACGGTAATCTGCTCGATGAAAAATATAACAAATTCGTCATCGACTTTCTGGACGAATTAGTCTGGATGAGCAATGCGCTTCGCTGGGGACGCGAAAACTTAGCTTCAAAACATCATCAGTAAGATTATTTGCGAAATCGCTTTAAATGAATAAACCGGAAGTCGAAAAAAGTTTTAGAAACTATTCGCTTCCGGTTTTTGTTTACTAAGAACTAATAAAATTTAAGCGGAGTTTTTTTGCGAGCGGTTTGCCGAAATTTCAAAATTATATGTTTCACCGTGTGCCAGGTAAATGATTTTTTCGGTTAAACCGGCTTCTTCGGCGGCGCGTTTGAAATCTTCGAGCGGCGATTTGAAAACGTCGTAGTCGTTGTAATGAATCGGAATCGCCGTTTCGGGTTTGATAATTTTAATCGCTTCGACGCCTTGCTCGTCGTCCATCGTCACCATAATCCCCATCACGCGCGTTCCGCCGAGATGGAAAAGCCCGATGTCGATTTCGGGAAATCTTTTAGGAATTTCCTTTAATTCGTCAATCACGAGCGTGTCGCCCGAAATATACAGGCGCAAGGCGCGTGTTCCGGTTTCGTCTTCAAAATCTAAAATGCTTCCCATCACGTCCGGCAAGGCAAAATCGACGATTCCGGGTCCGTGTTGACCGGGCATCGAAGTAATCCGCAGCTTCGACGCGCCTTTTGTAAATTCCGTCGTCTCCCAAGTGTCCAGTCCGATTCCGCCCGTGAAATTTCGGGCTTCGAGTTCATCAACGGCTGAATTGGTCGTGACAATCGGCAAATCTTTTTGCAGTTTTTCTTCGACCAACTGGTCGAAATGGTCGCCGTGATAATGCGACAAAACGCACAAATCAATCGGCGGCAAATCCTCGATATTGATTGCCGGTTCGGTCAGACGCTCGCTCGTCAAACCGTAACCGAGATGAACGTGGTCGCCCGCGTGCAGAAAATTCGGGTCGGTTAGAATCGTAAAACCGCCAAAACGCAAAATGACGGTTGCCGTTCCGATAAAAAAGATCGAACCTTTGTTGAAATCGGCTTTTGATTCTGCGGATGCAGAAAGTTGGAATGTTTTTGACATAAAAATCTCCCTTGCTCGTTGAATTAGAAGTGGTAGTATGCAGACAAATTAACATATTCTTTTCAAAGAAGGCAAGATTTTTAAGAGAAACAACCGTTAGAAATCAAATCCGGATGTGCAACGGTAAAACCCGCTGATTGTTCAAACGATGGGTGGAAAAAATTACTCCGAATTTAATAATCAAGCGGACTTTGCACCGTTCTTCCGGCGCACTCAAAAGAATTTATATAGCTTAAAGTCGTTTTCAGGTTTTTATGCCCGAGCAGATTATGAATTGTGTGAACATTCGTATTTTTCTCGAACAAACGCTTGGCAAAACTATATCTTAAAGTTTGGCAGCAAACTTTCTTAGCAATGTGCGTCTTTTCAATGGCTCCGTTGATTGCCTTCTGGACGGTTGATTCAGCGAGATGATGACGTCGCCAAATCGCGCCGCTCTCGTCCGCCGTCAATTTGCACGCCGGAAAAACGTATTGCCAGCGCCATTGGCGTTCGACATTTGCATATTTTTTTCTCAGAGCGTTCGGCAGCCGCGCCGCGCCGCAACCGCGCAAACAATCGTCCTCGTGCAAAAATCTAACTGTGTCGAGGTGTTTCCGCAAAGCCGCGACAATTGATTTCGGCAAAATCGAAGCGCGGTCTTTTGCTCCCGAGCTAACGTCGCGCACCGTGATTTCTCCGCGCTCGAAATCCAAATCACCGACGCGCAAACGCACCGCTTCGGCTAATCTTAAACCCGCGCCATACATCAACGCCGCCGCCAGAAAAGACGCGCCTTCCAAATGAGACAAAACGGCTTTGGCTTCTTTGGGCGTCAGAATGAAGAGCGATTTGACGGGCGGACGGATGCTTCTGATTTGCCCAAACAACGAGTCCCGTTCCAGCCCGAAAACGTCGCGGTAAAGAAATGTTAAAGCGCAAAGGGCTTGATTTTGCGTTGAAGCGGCAAAATGTTTGTTCGTTTCCAGATGATTGAGAAAGGCGCGAACGTCGCCGGTTCCCGCTTTCGATAAATCGCCTTTGCCGTTAAATTCGAGAAAACGCCGGATATGATTTAAATAAGCATTAACGGTTTTCCGGCTTAAAGAGCGTGATTTTGCCGCCTGCCGCACAAGCTCGAGCAGTTGAATTTTTTCATCCATATAGCCAGATTCCCATAAAGGTTTGTAAATTTACCGCTTTACCATATTGATTTTACCGGTCGAAATTCTTCAGGATTTTTGAGATTTTTTTATTGGACTGAGAGCCAAATAAAAACGACGGAATTCAGATTTTTTAGATTGTGTCGGGATAATAACCTATTTTGGAGATTATCCGCAATAGCTATTGCGCGGTTTTGAAAATAAATTTATAAACCTCTTACAGGAAGAATTGATTTGCAATTATAAAAATGTAAGGACTCAATACATTTTCAATTTGCGCCGGACAATCAGCGGGCATTGCACCACGCGATATTCACTAAAACAATCAGCAATTGAGGAGACAAAAAGATGAAATTTAAAAACAAATTCAAAACTCTTTTACCGGTGACAATCCTGTTGCTGCTCGTCTTTAATTTGCCTGTGCGGACGTTTGCTTGGGGTAAAACCGGTCATACGATTGTTATTCATATCGCTATGAAACTGCTGACACCGCAGGCGAAAAATCAAGTCAATCGTATTATGTCGTTGCATAGCGAGACGCTCGAAGGCATTGCTGTTTGGGCGGATGGCATTCGCGGCAGTCGTAGCAATCCCGGACCGAGAGTGGAAACTCCGCGTTGGCATTTCGTTGATATTCCGCTGAACGAGCAATACGACGCGCAACGAGATTGCGTCGAGAGTCCGAACGGCAGTTGCGCCATTTCCGCGATTGTCGCTTTTCAAGATGTTTTGTCCGGCTTGAAAAAAGGTTATTACAATGATGCTTTCAATCGGTATGAGGCGCTAAAGTTCATCGCGCATTTTGTCGGCGACGTTCATCAGCCGCTGCACTGCGTTGATGATAACGACGCGGGCGGCAATTTGAAGCCGGTAAATTGGTTCGGC
Organism: uncultured Pyrinomonadaceae bacterium; assembly: GCA_964235785.1. GTDB lineage: Bacteria > Acidobacteriota > Blastocatellia > Pyrinomonadales > Pyrinomonadaceae. The sequence goes on from CAXSBF010000008.1 coordinate 140,502, forward strand.
AACGACAGTCTGAATTTGCATCATGTTTGGGACGACGACATTTTAGAGAAAAATATGGGGCAGAGAAACGCCGACGCTTATGCTGATTTTCTGTACTTGTCTTTGACGCAGGCAGAAAAGAATCTGGCAAATCCGCAGACTTCGCAACAGCCGACGGTCGTTGGGCGCGACGAAATCGAAACTTGGGCGAAGGAAGCGCATTCGATTGCTCGACACGCTTACAGCGACATAGGACAAAAGACAAACAATCATTACCATCTCGGTCAGCCATACTACGCCGCGCACAAAAACGAGGTGACTGCGCAATTGAAATTCGCCGCGATTCATTTGGCTCGAATCCTGAACGAGAACTTACGCTAACGCAAAACAATTTTCAATTCAAAACAAGTTTAAGGAGAAACCAAAATGTTTACATTTGACCGCAAGAAATTTTTTGATGCTTACCGCGACCGTTTCGGGGCGTTGACGCAGGATTTGGTGGACGCGCTCGAATTTCTTTTGAGCCGCATCGAGCAGGACACGCGCTTTGGCGCGACCGATACCGACCGCCGCGAGTTGGCGTATTGTCTGGCGACATTCAAATGGGAAACCGCGCATACGTTTCGCCCAATTGACGAGTTCGGCTCGGATGCGCGGTTCAACCGGCTCTACGCCCCGGGAACGAAAGTCGGCAAAACGCTCGGCAACACGCAGGCGGGCGACGGCGCGCGCTTTCACGGGCGCGGCTTCGTCCAATTAACCGGACGCTCTAATTACACGCGGGCAAAAACGCTGACCAACGTTGATTTGATAACCAATCCCGACGATGCCAAATTGCCCGACCTCGCTTATCAAATTGCGATTCAGGGAATGAAGGACGGCTGGTTCACGGGGCGCAAGCTCGGACAGTTTTTCAAATCCGGCTTGCCACCCGATTACGAAAACGCGCGGACAATCATCAACGGACACGACAAGGCGAGCGACATCGCCGCTATCGCCCGACAGTTTAATGAGGTTCTGCTGGCGGCAATTTCGTAAAGGGAGAATTACGAGATGAAATTAAAAACGCAAAAAATAAAATTATCGCTCGGTGCGTTAGGGATTGTACTGTTTGCCGCGAGCTTAGCCGCCGCGCAACGGGACACGACACCGAAAAAACGTCTGTCAAGTCCGGCGGTCGTGAGAGACGTTATCGGCGGCGAATCGCACAACAGCTACGTCATTCGCGCCCGCCGCGGGCAAACGCTGACCGTCTCCGTTTCGTGGCGGGCAAAGGACGGCAACCGCGCCGAATTTACCGTTTCCAAATCGGCAAATTTCTTTTCCGCCAGCCAAGTCGGATTCGGCAGGGAAATTGACAACGACAAACGTGGCAAGCGCCGCTGGACAGGCAAAATTCCAACGACGCACGATTATTACATCTACGTCGTCGGCTTCCCGACCGTGCGCTACACTTTGCGCGTAACGCTCAAGTAATCGAAGCCCCGCATCATTATCAAAATCTTTCGGGGCGGTTGACGGGCTTTCCTCGAAACAACCGCCCCGAATTTTAATTGCCGCTTTAACACCGGCGGCGTTTATTCAATCTTTACCCGCAAAAAAATTATGACCGAACTACACGAAGAACTCGAAGTTTTGCGCCAGCTAAACGATTTACGCTACAGAGCCAGGGAACTGCGCGAACAAGGTTTGCGTCCTTTGAAAAATATTGAAAATATTGAAAATATTAAGGAGACTAAAACCCCGGAGGAAGTGATTGTGCCGAAGCCGGTGCCGAAAAATGAAGAAGCGCAGAAAGCGAATGGGGAGGGAAAGGACAATATTTCATATAAAAAGTGGTGCGCCAGCCGTAATGAGGTCGAAGTGGCTTTGCTGGTTAAAGTTCAAAATCACCGCGACATCAGCGACGAGGAAGAAGAAAATAACAAGGCGGATTCGACTGAGGAACTGAACAAGCATTTGAAGAGAATGAAAATCAATAATTTTTTTCTGCAGGAGGACACCAGCAGTAAATTAGACGCTCAGTCGACCGTTCCGGTGTTGACGGCGGCGCGGGTGATGCAGGCATTGGTCAGCCGTTCGGCGACGGTGATGTCAGAGCAAACGATGTATTGCTACTATCGCATTTTGCGCGAATTAAACAGTGCGGCAGCTCCCGATTGGACCTTCGGGGCGGCTCGCGCCGGCAAGGACAGCGGCACGTCGGCTTTTATCACGGGCGAATGTGTCCGCGCCATTTTAGGTCTGGACAACGCTATCAAAAATACCATCGAATTTCTCGAAATTATACTTCGCCTCTACGAAAAATATCAGCAGTTGAAGGCTATGATTAAAAGTTTGGGCAAAGAGGGAGAAGTCATAACTCACCCGCTCCGCAAGTGGGCTGACCACGCCATCGAACGAATGTGGCTCGATTGTTATATCACTACCAATCCGCGCAGCAGCCAAATTGTCCTGCATATTGAAGAAACCGAAAATTGCCGGGAAGCTTTGGAGAAAGCGGGTTTTAAATTTAAAGCTCAAGCCGAACAGGATATTGCTAATAAGGCGAGCGGAGAAAATTTGTTGTTGTTGAAAAAAGGCGACAAAGCCAATATGGATACGGTCGGCGAATACTTTGATAGTCTCCCGTTAAATTTAACATGTGCGTTGATAAATTTGCAGGGAAGTATCAAAACAGCCAGTGCCAAAATTAAAAAATTCAGAAAGGATAAGGAAAGCCCGTATGCCAACGATAAAGAAACAATACTCAAGAAAGATTACGAAAAAAACAAGGACAAGCCGGAATATAAGGAAAAAAGAGCCGACTTTGAACGGACGCGAAGCGCGCACTCTCAAGCTCTTCAGGTGATTGAAGAAGCTTTGCGGGTAGCCGATAAAGCAGTTGAAGAAGCCAAAGAAGCGGTTAAAGAGGAAAATAACTCAAAAGAAGAGGAAAGTAAGTTTTTAGAAAATATTTTCAACAAACTGATTGAAAAAGGCGAAGGACTTTCGCGCGTTAGTGTAAAGCAAGTTCTCGACCCAATTAGACAATATATCAAGACCGTAATCCGGCGGGAATTGGCGGCATCGCCGAGCGCGTTCGATGCCGGAGAACTGGTGTTTGCCGCCACCGCTTTCGGTGCGTTGACTGACTGGAAGGAAAACGAATTGCTCACGCAGGCGTGTGAATCGTTAATCAAAGCGTTGCCGGAAAGCGGCATACTCTCGTCCAAACGACCGCTTCATTCGACGCAGCACGGCTACCGGATGCTGCCGATTGGCTGCGAAATGACCCGCTGTCTCGCGCATTTGTTTCAAAAATTCAATTACGAGGTCGAACCCAAAATCGTCGGCAGAATGCTCCACATCTTCGAGGAAAAAAAAATCCGGTTATATGAGAGCAGTAAAAAGAGAAAATTGATCGGGTGGAATTTCGACGGCTCGCCGAATCCGGATAAGTCCTGCGTTTGGGTAACGGCGGTGTCGGTGATGGCGCTCGACCGGATTGTTCGAATGCTCGACTCGCGGATTAACAATGCCGTTCTGAAACACTTTGAAGTTATCAAACCCGACAGATCGCATTCTGACCTGACGCTCAACGAATTGATTTACACCGATTACGGAATGAGGGCTTATCTTTTCAAACAAGAGGAGCAAAACGAGAACGAACTAGCTAAGCGATATAAGGATCAACGCGCCATCCCGATTTATTTGGAGCAAATGCGGGCGCACGTGATGCGGGCAAAATTGCCTGACAAATACGAGGAGAAAGTTTTTTCGGCAATTTTTTATGGACCGCCCGGCACCGGCAAAACGACGCTCGCCGAAGCGATGGCTTTGAGCAGTCAAGTTCCGGTCGTCAGTCTTTCGCCGAGCGATTTGATGGTGCAGGGTCAGCAATTGATTGAAGGCAGGGCGCGTGATGTGTTTGAAGCCGTATCAATGCTGACGCAAGCCGTGATTATTCTCGACGAATTTGAGCCGGTTTTGAAAACTCGCGATGGTAATGAAGCGTCGGAAAGCACTGAAAAACTTTCGCCGAATCAAAAATTGCTGGCAAAAATAGCTGAGGAACTTAAGGAAATCGGTAAAAAAGATGACCCGACGTTTAAATTTTTGTTAGCGGGAATGCTGCCCAAACTGCTCAAACTGCACGATACCGCCAAACGACAATCTTTAGTTTATTGTTTAGCCACGAATTACTTGAAAGACATTGACGAAGCAGCAAAACGGCGCGGCAGATTCGATTCAAAGATGCCGGTCTATAACCCATGTCCGTTGTCGCGGGCGGGAACTTTTCTGTTCAGGTTAAGCCAAGTTGAAAAAACAGACGGGCAAGAATTGGATTTAACCGATTCGGGACAATTAAAAAGGTTTATCAATGTAATTCGCGCTACGGCAAACGAACCCGCCAGCGAGCTATCAAGAGAATATTTTGAGGTCAAAGAAAAAGATAACAAAATTGAAAAGGTTTCTGATTATTTCGATTACGTCTTGAATTTGGAATCGAAAGAGGAAACTAAGAATACTTTGGAATTGAACATCTCCAACAGGCGGGAAGAGTTAAAGGAAGAGTTAAAGGACAAAACAAAATTGGAAGAGTTTGAAAAACACGAACGCAATTGGTTGAATGAGTTTGAAAAACAACTATTTACGGATGAAGACGATTTGGCAAAATTGCTTAGGGAACCCAAAGAGGACAAAGAAACAGATCCAAAAGAGGACAAATAAACAAAGGACGAAACAAAATTAGAAAAGTTTTAAGTCACCGAACCCGAATGTTTGATGGAATTAGAAAACCGACTACAAACTAAAAAGGGCAGTTTGGCGGAATTGCTCGGAGATTTTGTCTTTAACAAAAATAAAAGTTGATAAATTTTCGATGAATTAGAATAAAAATCGGTGTTAGAGCGGTATAAATTCCTAAATACCACAAAAATTGTAAGACGAACCGAACAATCACCGTCGCGGAGTGTCTTCGCCGATTGTCCAGACTATTACCGAACTGGAAAGTCCTAAACCGGAAAGCCGTCCAGCCATCATTACGATTGTTTCGCCGTTTTCCACCACGTCGGCGTCAAGCAAGGTTTTTTCGCCTTGTTTAAGCATTCCTTCGGTCGTCGTCGAATCTTCGTGACAGAGCGGAGCGACGCCCCAAACGAGCGCGAGCTGGTTTCGCACGTCGTCGGAATTGGTCAAAGCAAACGTCTGCAAACCCGATCGCACGCTCGACAGACGCCGCGCCATCACGCCTGATTCGGTAAAAACGGCGACTTTATCGGTTAATTTTTCACGAGCGCAAAACGCTGCGGCTTTGCACAGGGCTTGCGAAGTTCTGCCCGTCGGCTCTTCGGTAAATTTGACGGGACGTTTTAACTTTGTCGTCTTGACGGTTTCCGCCGAATCAATAATGCGTTTCATTGTCGCTACCGACTCGACCGGATATTGTCCCGACGCGGTCTCTGCCGAAAGCATTACGGCGTCGGTTCCGTCCCAGACGGCGTTTGCGACGTCGGATGCTTCGGCTCTGGTCGGGCGCGGATTCATAATCATCGATTGCAGCATTTGCGTCGCCGTTATGACGAATTTATCGTGCTGAACCGCTTTTTCGATAATCTGTTTTTGATAGACGGGAACGAGTTCGGGACTCGTTTCCACGCCCAAATCGCCGCGCGCGACCATCAAGCCGTCGGTTGCCGAAATTATCGAATCGAGATTTTCAATCGCTTCCGCCTTTTCGATTTTTGCCACCAGCAAAGCTCTGCCGATTTTGCGCCGATTTAATTTTTTAATGAGTTTTTTTGCTTCCGTGCAATCTTCCGCCTGCCGAACGAATGAAAGCGCGATGTAATCGACGTTTTGTTCCATCGCCCATTCTAAATCGGCGCGGTCTTTCATAGTCAAAGACGGAATCGGCAATCTGGTATTCGGCAAATTGATGCCTTTTCTTTCAGCCAGCAAACCGCCGTTGACGACTCGCGTTGTAACGTCGGTTTCGGTAATGTCTTCGACCGTCAGTTCGATTGCGCCGTCGTCGAGCAAAATTCTTGTCTGCGGCGAGACGAGTTTCGGAAGTTCTTTGAAATTTGTCGAAACTTCATCAGCCGTGCCTTCGATTTCGCGCGAAGTAATCACAAACCGCGCTCCGGTTTCAAGAAAAACCGCCGAGCCGCCCGCTAATTTGCCGGTGCGAATTTTCGGACCCGAAAGGTCGACCAGAACGGCGAGCGGTTTGTCTGATTTTTTCGCCACCGCCCGCGCCAGCTTGATTGTTTCGGCGTGTTCGGTTTGCGTTCCGTGCGACATATTTATCCGCACGGCGTTCAGACCGGCGTCTAACATCGATTCGATAATTTCGGGTGAATTTGAAGCCGGACCGAGTGTGGCTAGAATTTTTGCTCTTCTCATAAAAATAGATGTCAGAGTTTAGATGTTAGATGTTAGATGAATGATTTTCAACCGACCTCTAATGTCTAACTTCTAACCATTGATGTTTTTTCAGGTAATTATTGACGGCGGCGACAAAGGTCGAATGCGACCAGGTGAGCGGGGAAACGGAAACAGGTTCGCCCGTTTCGGGATGAAGCTGCTCGGCTAAGACGCCCGACGGCAGAGCGCTTTTTGCCGCCCATTCCAAAATTTCAACCGCGCCTTTTAAATCTTTTTTATCCCTTGCAACGGCGATGCGATATTCAGCCAGCCACAGCGTGCAGATAAACCACGGATTGCCGGCGACGTTTTCAAAATCTTCGGAAGTCCGCATATAATCGTCCCTCTCGAAACGCGCCACGCCGCCGACATCGGTTTTCACCCGAAGCTTTTTTTCAATCCGGGAAATCGTGTTTCGCACCATTTCGTCTTCGGCGTCGAACGCGCCGAAATAAAACGAACCGAAAAGCGAAGCGTCGAGACCTGCGTCGGCTTCGAGATTTCCATCGCCGTTATATTGCAAAGCCCGCAAAAATCTTCCAAGCTGCCGGCTGTAAAGATGTTCGCGCATTGCCGAGACGATTTCGTCCGCCGTATTTGCATATTTTTCACCGCGCTCGGCGTCGCCGAAAAGATATGCGAATTTTGCCGCCGCCCGCAAACCGCCGACGACCGTCGAACAGGTAAAAGTGTGAATGCCGCAACTGTTTTCCCATAAATTCCAGCTCGGGAGCGGAAGTTTTAGTTGTTCATCACGAAAGGCGCACATAAAATCAGCCGCCTTAGTAATCAAAACGCGGTAAAGCTGCCGCACAAACTCGATGTCCCGATATTTGTCATAATGCTGCCACAAAGCCCAGACGACCAGCGCGGTTTCGTCTTCCTGAATCGGCACGAGCCGCTTTTTTCCGAAAACGTCCCAAGCCGCGTGCCAACCTGAAGCGACCGTTCCGTCGGCGTTATATTTCTGCAAAAAATAACCTTCCGGCTGGATGATTTTGCCGCACAACTCGTAAAATTTTCGGGTAATAAACGGATACGCGGCTAAATCGAGCGCGTTGGCGACAAGCGCGCCGTCGCGCGTCCACAAATAACTGTAATGGTCGGTGGCGCGTTCGGTTACGTCCGAGTCGTTCGCCGCCAGAATCGCGCCGCCCTGGTCAATCTGCGTGGCGATAACGAGCAGCGAACGTTTGTATAAATCAACAGTTCCGGGCGAAAGGTCGGCAAAATCCGTATCGTTTTTGTTGACCCACGCCCGCCAGTAATTTTCCGTGTAGGTTAAAAATTTGTGCGGAGTTTCCGTTTTTATAAGTTCGTTAAGCCCGCAAACCGCCCCGTGAGAAGTTCCCGCCGCAATCCAGTAATAAAATTCCTTTGTTTCCTGCGCCGCCAGATTAAGGTGAACGCCGACGGTCGAATCGACCGAGCCTTCGGTAATCGCGCCGCCGCGCAGCTCGCCGTCTTCGGCATCGCGCCAGGTTCCTTCGTGTTCGCGGAAAGCCTTTCTGCCGGTCGTGAAAACGTCGAAATGCGGCTCGGTATTGATTAGAAAATACCGATTCTTTTTGTAATGAACCAGCGCCAGACTTTCCGGGTCGTAAAACGCCGTGTCGCCGACTTTGTTCTCCGAGATGCGAAAATCGTGATGCAGAAAAACACGAATTGCGCGCGTCGCGTCGCGCAAATTACTAATGCGAACGCGGCGCAAAAAAACGTTATCGTGACTGCCGACCGTGTCGTTACAAATGATTTCGATGCCGAGCATTTCGTTGGTTAATCTAACATCGGTCACGAGCGTTTCCGACACATAGCAAAGTTTGCGTCTCCAATCGTCCGCGAAAATCCAGGAAAAATCGCCGTCCGCCCACACGCCGAAACGAAACGGGAAGCCTTCGGTGTGATTTTCCTGTCCGACGTGCGGAAAATAAATATCACGGATTTGATATTTGTCGTCAAAGGTAACGAGCAAGGAACCGTTTCCGACCGGAATGTCGCGCATAGTTTAGCTGATAAAAAAATAATTGCCCGAAGCTATTTAAAGTTTCGACATTTCAAGGCTGACAAATTTGTCGAGTATTGATTGTAACGAAATAGCGTTTGCTTTTCACAGTGAGCCGAGTGATTAAATCGTAATTTGAGAAGATTAGAGTTTTTACAAAAATTGATTTTAGATAAATGCGACTGACTCTTATTTTTGATGTAGACAGGTTTATGGTAAGTAATTGTCGGCTAGTTACCGGCATTTTACCAAAAACGATTCGCCGCCGTGAATCAGGCTGAAAGTTCCGATAACTTTATTGTTGTCCTTGCGCTTTACGGTTAGCGTCATTTGCTTACCTTTAATTTGCCCGACGAATCTTGCCGGATAACTGTTTGGCGAATTGTTCTGGCGTAACGGTCCGCCGTGTTCTTCGGTGTGTGTTCCCAAAACATTAAAACGATGATTTTTGTCTAAAATTATTTTCTTGTCGATAGTTCCATGTGCGCAGTCGTATTCGATTTTAGCGCCTTGTTCCGTCACTTCGAGGCTGATGTGTTTTCCGCTCCAAATACCAATTAATGAATCATTCATTTCAGCGATTATTTTATTTGACCGGAAACTTGCCCCGCTGCCGTTATTGGCGGCGGTATTGCCGGAGGTCGGAAAAATTACAACATAAACAGTAAATAAAGCCAATAGCGTAAAGATTTTATACATACGAATTAGATTATGATTTTACGAAAGAAGGGTTGAATATCTTCCGACACTCAACCCTTCGTTTCATAAATGACGGGGTGTTATTGGCACGTACTTAATTTAAACGAACCAATATAAGTACTCCAGTTGAATGAACCGTTGGACGGGATGAACTCGGTAGTAAATACCATTGTGCAGCCGTCAACCGGGTCGACACTCAATGTGCTGTAATCGCCCCAACGTGACAAACTGTTTCCGGTCTGAACTCCCGGTCCCATCAGCAGAGTAGTTTCACCGCCCAACACACCCAGCGCATCGGCTGGTCCGCGTCCGGCATAGCGCACGCTCGGATTGATGTTTGAACTGTTTGAAACGTTATAACCGATGCCGATGCCGCCGGTTTTGTCCATCGCCGCGCTGCCCATCCAGCGATAATCGGCAGTCGGAGCATATGTGCCTTGCTGATAAACAGTCGGAGTCGTCGAAGCATTTCGCAGTTCATACCAGCGGACGGCTGTCGAACCGGCATTCGCCACCGAATGATTGATTAAAAGCGACTCGTGACCGTCGGCGAATTTGCGGTAACTCAAGCGATACATCAACCGGTCAGCCAGCGAATCAAGCTGTTGAGTAGTTCCGGGCTGCGGAATACAAGTTCCGCCGCCGCATGCGCGGCTGAAGGCGGCAACGCCAGCAACTGTTGCGGGACCTGAAAGCGTTCCCGTTCCGGCTGTCCAGTTGACGGCGAATTTCCACGAAAGCAAGCTGGTAGAAGTGATGCTCAAAAGCGGCGACGCAGTTCCAGCCGCAGGCAAAGTCGTGCCTTCGATGTCGGTCGGCTGAAGACCACCGTAGCTAGTCGAAGTGCGTGAGCAAAGTTGTCTTGCGGTCGCGCCGACAAGCATTTTGTCGCGTTCGTAAGCGCACACATTAGCGCCTGCGAAAGTGCGTCCGCGTTTGAACATATTGAACGTCATCACATAGCTGCTGTTTGCGGCTGTTCCGTCCGTCCACACGCCCATTTTCCCGTAATCGTTAAAATCGGTTCCGTAAGAAAACTCATAACGGTTATATGTGCCGGTCGGATCGGGAGTTGTTGAAACAGCAACGCATTGCAAATACGGAGAAGAACCGGCGACAAACTGCGTCAGAACCCAACGGTCTGCCATTTGGTCATATTGGACAATCGGATCGCCGTCATTGGTCGTTGCACATCTGCTGGTTGCGCCTGTGCTTGTCTTCATACCTGCAAAGACAGCATTTCCGTTTTTCGGAAAGCCCGCCACTAAATTAAAACCGCTGATTGCATTGCTGGCATCTCTGGTCAGAGTATAAATCGCATAGCGCGAATTAACCCATTGCACGTAATGATTTGGTCCCAAATCACCGGTTGTGTCGGGCGGAGCGACGCGGGCGTTCGGGTCAACTCCGACTCCGGTTGTGGAGGCTTTCGGCTCGACAATCGCAGCAGTCGAACCGATACTTCGCTGCGCTAACGGGTCAACGGTTGAAGGATTAGCGTTGCCGACCGGCTGCGGGCGTCCCGGCTCGAAATCTCTGCCTTCTCGCGGAACTCCGAAATTCGGCGGGTCGACCTCATCACGTAAAGGACGCTGACTTTTATCAGCCCGAACTGCGTTACTAATGTCGGCGCGATGCTCTTCGGATTGACCTTGAGCGGCTGCCGAAAACGGCAATAATAAAGCAACAAACATACTCATTACCACAATCGGCAATACTTTTTTTGTCATTTTTTTCTCTCCATTTTGATTTTTTCTGCGCTGTGTTGTGAATAAAGTTTTAGTTTATAAAACTTTACGGTGGTTTTGACTAACTTTTTTAACTGACCTTTAATCGACTGATAAAAGCGGAAAACGCTTTTATCCGGGAAATACTATCAAGATTCGTTTTTCAAAATTTCAACCTTAGATGCTCAAATCCGCAATTAGTTCACTAAAAAATTTTATCGTTTGTAAAATAAAATAGTAGAATTTTCAGGCGCTGCCAATGGTCTTTAACATTACATTAAGACGATTGGGCTTTGTAGACTCCCGAACAGTTTTAACTTTAAATTAACCGGGTTTTTATTCTAGACTTGGGAGTAGAATGTTGGAATTATAATATGGGGCGGCTTAAATGTCAATAAAGCTGTTAGCGGACGTTTAACGAAAGACAATTAGAATTTAAATTTTAGCAGGCACGAAAATCGAAAATACTCGGAGCGAAATTTTATTCTTTAAAGTCCGGCTTATTTTTCAAGAATTTTTCTCCAGTCGACTTCCAAATTCGCTCTGTCCCAATTTGCCGGGTTAGCGCCCGCTTCATAAGTGCTTTGCATAAAATCCAAAATCATTTTCTCAGGATTTCCTGCCTTGCGAACGTCTTCGTATTTCAAAAAGTATTCGCTCATTTCTTTTGAATAAAATGCCGCTTCGGGAAGAATTTTTTGTTCACCGAAGCCTTTCGGTTCGGGCGCGGCGTAGGCGTAGAATGCGGGTTCGCCGATGCCTTTTCCCGTCCAGAAACCGTGACTGATGACTTCACGGTCGTAAGCAACGCGCGTAATGCGGTCGGCGTTTTCGCGCGGCGGCGCGGCTTTGCCGGAAAACCGTGTGACGGCTAAGTCAAAACTGCCCCAAAAGAAATGAACCGGCGAGCATTTGCCGATGAATCTTGAGCGGAACTGATTGAATACCTGGTCAACCTTCAATAAAACGCGCCAGAAACGTCTTGCGTATTCACCGTCGTATGAAGCGTGCATCGTGTCTTCGGCAAACGGAATCGGATTTTCGAGTTCGTCGGGAATCGATTTGATTTCGATTTCAATGCCGTTTGATTTTAATTCGCCGAACAATTTTTTGTAAAAATCTGCGACCGACATCGGTTCGAGTTTTACCGAGAAACCTTGATTGAAACTCGTCCGCACAATCAATTGGTGAGTAACGAAATCGAAATCAATCGCAAACGATTCGTTTCGATACGGCATCGCCGAAGTCGTCAAACCGCGCGGCGACAGATAAAGCGTCGCGTTCCACCACTCGTTTATCATCGGCGTTTGGGTCAGACGAATTTTCCCGACAATTTGCGTCCATAAATGCAGCGTGTCGTTCGTTTCCTGCCAATCGGCGAGCGGCAAAGCCGGGTAAATTTCCGCGCCGCTCAAATCGGATTTTTTGTTCGAGTCGTTCATTGTTTTTTTATCGAGTAAAAAAGTATAGAAAAGGATTTTACACTAAGTTCCCGTAAGACTAAATTTTGCAAAAATTGTTTTTATGAAAGACATTAAAAATCTTCAAATTGATATAATAAAAATATGGCAGAAGAAGAACCGAAGAAAAAACGCATAACGTTTTCAAAGGCTTGGCAGGAAGCCAGAAATTTAGTTTGGCAGTATCGCTGGCGGCTCGCGCTCGGCGCGGTTTTGATGATTGTCAGCCGGCTTGCCGGAATGGTTTTGCCTGCTTCGTCAAAATACCTGGTTGACGAAGTTATTATCAAACAGCGTTTCGAGATTCTCAAATGGATTGCGCTCGCCGTGGGACTTTCGACGCTCGTGCAAGCCGTGACAGGCTTCGTTCTCTCGCAGCTTTTAGGCGTCGCCGCTCAGCGTGCGATTACCGAAATGCGAAAGCGCGTGCAGGCGAAAATCGAAAGACTTCCTGTTTCATATTTCGATTCGACGCAGAGCGGACAGCTTATTTCGCGCATTATGAACGACGCGGAAGGCATCCGAAACCTTGTCGGAACGGGACTTGTGCAGTTGGCGGGAAGCATCGTAACGGCGTTAATTTCTATCTGCGTTTTGTTTTATTTAAATTGGCGTTTGACGAGCGTAACAATTGTCGTTCTCGCCGTTTTCGGCGGAATGCTGGCGTATGCGTTCAAAAAGCTGCGCCCTATTTTCCGCGAGCGCAATCAAATCAACGCCGAAGTTACAGGACGCTTGACTGAATCGCTCGGCGGCATTCGCATCGTCAAAGCATACACGGCGGAGAAGCGCGAAGAATTATCCTTTTCACGCGGCGCGCATCGCCTTTTTCGCAACATTGCCAAATCTCTGACCGGAGTTTCCGCCGTCGGCGCGTTTTCCTCGCTCGTTATCGGCGCAATCAGCGTCGTGATGATTTTAATCGGCGGAAATTCCGTGATGGCTGGCTCGATGACCATCGGCGAACTTTTTATGTATATCTTTTTCACGGGTTTGATGGCGTTTCCGATTATCGAATTAACGTCTATCGGCACGCAGATTACCGACGCTTTTGCCGGACTCGACCGCATCCGCGAGATATTAGATATGACCACCGAAGACGACGAAGACGAGTTTCGCCAGGCGCTTCCGAATATCGAAGGCAGAATCACGTTTGAAAATGTTTTCTTTGAATATGAAGAAAATGCGGCGGTTTTAGAAGGAATTTCATTTGATTCGCCTGCCGGAACGACGACCGCTTTGGTCGGTTCGAGCGGCTCTGGCAAATCAACAATTTTAAGTCTGGTTTTAAATTTTATTCAGCCGAATTCGGGAAAGATTTTCGTTGACGGTTTTGATTTGCAAACGATTAAACTGCGCGATTACCGGCGACATCTCGGCGTTGTTTTGCAGGAAAATTTCCTGTTCGACGGCACGATTTTGGAAAACGTGAAATTCTCAAATCCGCAGGCGAGTTTGGACGAAATCAAGGAAGTTTGCCGCATCGCTTACTGCGACGAGTTCATCGAACGCTTTGAAAAAGGTTATGACACAATCGTTGGCGAGCGCGGCGTCAAACTTTCCGGCGGACAAAAACAGCGGATTGCGATTGCGCGGGCTTTGCTGGCGAATCCGAAGATTTTGATTTTAGACGAAGCGACTTCGAGCCTTGATTCAGAAAGCGAAATGATGATTCAGGAAGGCTTGAACAATTTGCGAAAAGGTCGCACGACGTTCGTCATCGCGCATCGGCTCTCGACGATTCGCAGCGCGGACAAAATCCTGGTCGTCGAAGCCGGAAAAATCGTCGAAAGCGGAACGCACGAAGAACTTTTAGGATTAAACGGACGTTACCGGCAGCTTTATGACAAACAATATCAATTCGAGAAAAATCAATTTATCAATCCAGGCGAAGATTTCACGCCTACTGCGCCGAAAATTGAAAAAGTCAGAGCAAAAGTTTAAGAGAAACTTTAATTGAATAAATTACGAAGAAATTTACAGGGATAACAGGATGAACAGGATTTTTAAAATATTTGTTTTTATCCCTGTGTATCCTGTTATCCCTGTAAATTCCTTTTGTGAGGCATTGACTAAACTTTGCTCGAAGAGAAAAAATGAAAATTATTGTTATCGGCAGTGGTTTCGGCGGTCTTTCGGCTGCGATTCGCCTGCAGGCGAGCGGACACGAAGTAACGATTTTGGAGAAGCGCGACAAACTCGGCGGTCGCGCTTATGTTTATGAGCAAGATGGTTTTACATTCGACGGCGGTCCGACGATTATCACCGCGCCGTGGCTGATTGACGAAATGTTTGAAGCGGCGGGGAAATCAACAAAAGATTACGTTAATCTCGTCAAGATTGACCCGTTTTATAACATTCGATTTCCTGACGGAACGGTTTTTAATTACAACGACGACAAAGAGAATTTATTAAACCAAATTCGCAAATTTAATCCGGCGGATGTCGAAGGTTACAAACGATTTTCAAAAGATTTAGCCGAGATTTATCGCGTTGGTTTTGAATTGATTGACCAGCCGTTCACGCGCGTTTGGGATATGGTCAAAGTCGTTCCTGAAATGATAAAGTTGCGTTCCGACCGTTCGGTTTATAAATTTGCGTCGCGCTATTTCAAAGACGAGCGACTTCGTGAAGCGTTCAGTTTTCACCCGCTTCTTATCGGCGGAAATCCGTTTACGGCGACTTCGATTTACGCGATGATTCACGAATTAGAGCAAAAATTCGGCGTCTGGTTTACGATGGGCGGAACGGGCGCATTGGTTCGCGCGCTCGGCAATTTGTTTCGAGACATCGGCGGCAAAGTTTTTACAGAAGCCGAAGCCCGAGAAATTTCGATTGACGAAACAAGCCGAAAAGCCAAGGGCGTAAGAATGAAATCGGGCGAATTTTTTGAAGCCGACGCTGTTGTCTCCAACGCCGATGTCGCTTTTACTTATTTAAATTTAGTGCCGAAAAAGTTTCGTAAAAAATACACTGACAAAAAAGTAAAGTCGCTGACTTATTCGATGTCGCTGTTCGTGATTTATTTCGGCACGAATCGCCGATACGAAAATATGGCGCATCACGAAATTATTATGGGCAAGCGTTACAAAGGTTTATTGGACGAAATCTTTGTCGGTAAAACTCTGGCGAAAGACTTTTCTTTATATCTTCATCGTCCGACCGCGACAGATAAATCGCTTGCTCCCGAAAATTGCGATTCCTGGTATGTTCTCTCGCCCGTGCCGCATCTGGAAGCCGATGTGGATTGGACGACGCAGGCAAAACCTTACCGCGATTCGATTATCAAATACCTGGAAGAAAATTATATGCCCGAACTTTCAAAACACATTGTTTCGGAGCATTTTATTGACCCGCTTCATTTTGAAGACACTTTGAACAGTTATCTGGGAAACGCTTTCGGTGTCGAGCCGACATTGATGCAATCGGCGTATCTGCGCCCGCATAATCTGAGCGAAGACGTTCCGAATCTTTACTTTGTCGGCGCAGGGACGCATCCGGGCGCAGGCTTACCGGGCGTGATGAGTTCGGGAAAGATTGTGGCAAATCTAATCGGCAAAGCCTTCTAATTTTAGATTTTGGATTTTGGATTGTTGTTTAATAAAACTTGAGTTTTAGATTTTGGCTTGCTGCTTAAAATGGAACATAATTGTCAGCGTTGCCGTAAATTAAGACGGCAATCCGAAATCCAAAATCCAAAATCCAAAATCTAAAATCAAATGTGGTATTGGACAAAAACTTTATTTTTAATTTTAATCGGCGCGACAATCGTTTGGCTGGCTTACGAATTTTACACTTTTCCGAACACGGCAAAACTTCGCACTGAAAATCCGACGACGACTTCGATGATGCAGGCGCGTGCCAACGAAGACTTGGCTGAGGGAAAAGAAGCGAAAAAATATCAAATTTGGATGCCGATTGAGCAAATCTCGCCGAATTTACAGCGAGCGGTTCTTGCGGGCGAAGACTCGCATTTTTTCGAGCATCACGGTTTTGATTGGGACGCGATTCAAAACGCCTGGGACGAAGCGCAAAAAGAAGGCGAAAAGGAAGCTAAAGAAGAAGGCGATTACGACCCGAACGATTGGATTCCGCCGATGCCGTCTTTCAAACGCGGCGCGTCAACCATCTCGCAGCAGCTATCGAAAAATCTTTATTTAAGCGAAGAACGCAGCTTTTTCCGCAAAGGACGCGAAGCTCTGATTACTTATTTTCTGGAAAAGGATTTGTCGAAAAAGAGAATTCTCGAGCTTTATTTGAATGTTATCGAATGGGGTGAAGACATCTACGGCGCGGAAGCCGCATCGCGTTATTATTTCAAAAAATCGGCGTCTAATTTAACCGCGCAGGAAGCCGCGTATCTGTCGGCGATGATTCCGTCGCCGCTCAATGTTTTTAATCCGAAGAAAAATCCAAAGCGCGTCGTCCGCCGCCAGCGCGTCATCCTGCGCGGAATGAATTATATTAAGTTGGCTTACTGATTTCACTATTCCAAAGGAAATCAGTCACGATTTACACGCGCTAACACGAATTATTTTTATTTTCTGTCCGTGTTTGTTTTTAGATTTAATGGATAGATTTTCAATAAGCTTACCGAAAATCAACAAGAACGTTTTGCCTATATCTCCGTAAAAATTCATCCAAAATAAAAAAGTGTGAGCTGATTAAACTCACACTTTTTTATTTTGGAAGTTTATTTGTTTTATTTTAAAGCGGCAATTTCCTGCGGCACGAACGGCAGAAAAGGGCGCGGGTTAATTGGTCGGTCGTTAAGGCGCAATTCGTAGTGCAGATGCGCTCCGGTCGAGCGTCCGGTCGAGCCGACCAAGCCGATGATTTGTCCGCGCTCAACGGCGTCGCCGACTCTGACGCCGATTCTTGACAGATGTCCGTAGCGAGTTTTCAAACCGTTGCCGTGGTCAATCTCAATCATATTGCCGTAGCCGCCTGTCCAAGCCGCTTCGGTAACAATTCCGTTGGCTGTAACGGCGACCGTATCGCCCGTTTCGCCGTCAATATCAATACCGGCGTGAAATTCGTATGAACCGCCGCCGAACGGATTGCGCCGAAAACCGAATTCATTGTTGATTTTGCCCAAGTGCGCCCACATTGAAGGGACAAACGCCGAATTGCTCGCGGTTGCGATAACGCGCAGTTGGGATTCCAATTGATTTTTCTCGGCTTGCGATTCGACCGGAAACGGTTTTGCCGAAGTTACGGTTTCATTGTTGCCCAAATCAAATTTTTGGGAAGCCGGACGGTCGTAGTTGATTGATTTGTATTCTGCTTTTATGCCGCTTTGAACTGTTTGGGCAGGCTGCGCGGCAACTGTGTTTTCGATTGGCGATTGGATTGCAAATTTTGCAAAAACCGTGCTTTTAAAGAATCCTAATGAAACGATACCGACTGATAAAATTAAACCGATGATGCTTGAATGAAATATGTTTTTTGAAATTTCGATGCGACGAATATAATTTTTATTTTTAGTTTTATGTGTTAAAAAAAATGTATAAGAACGATTGTCCTTTTTCTGCATTATGCTTTTAGCTCCTTTTTTATGATTTTCTGCCGTTGAAAATCCAGCGTTTCAACTGCATGGAACCGACGAAAGTATAGCCTGCGGGCAACTAACGCGAATCCTGGACGAGTGGTTTTATAAAAATCAAAACACTCTCTTAGGAATAAATATCAATTTAATGTTTGATTATTTCTATTTAATGAAGGTTAAAAAATATCACAAGCCGCCCGAGAAGGCAAACAGACGAAACTACTCTCGGCGACGGCTTGTTTTGATTTAATAACCTTTGCGAGTTTATTCCCGCGCTTTGCGTCTGCGGCTGAAGCTGCGAAAAACAACCAGCCCGACCGCGAGAAACAACGCCAGAAAAACTACTACGACGAGAATTTTGATGGCTGCCGTCAAAAATCCGATAAAGGTGATAACTTGTTTTAGAAGCGTAATAATCAAAGTCAAGATAACTAAAATGCTTCCCCATTTTCCTGCGGCTTTAAACCAAACTGGCATAATTTTAAAACTCCTCGAAACTGCTGATTTACCACAGGACAGCCTATCTTTAAAAAAGTCTAAAACCGTCCCGCTTCCATAATACTAGATTTACTAACTGTTTTTCCACGTCCGGCGGCGAACTTCGGTTGCAAGATCGTCCGACGAATCGAATTCACCCGTGCGAAAACTCGTGTCATTAAACGAAGCGGCGTAAGTCGGCACGCTTGCCGGATTGCCGTAATTCGTTTGATTTCGCGCATCTTTTTTAGTTTTGAAAATATAATCGCGCAAAATATAGACGCCTAAACCGATAAGCAAAACAGGCAAAACCGCGCGAATAAAAAAACGAATATTAAAAAACGCCTGCAAAAAAAACGAAGCGCCCAAAATCGTCAGAATAATTCCCCAGAGTTTCGGATTTCCCGAAAATCTCTGCACGATAATGTCTTCCGCGCCGTTCGGCGTTACGCCCGAACGAATCAATCGCGCCGTGCGAAACGAATCGAGCGCGGCAAAAAGCCACATTCCGATAAATCCCAAAACGAAAATCGGCAATCCGCCGGTCAGCACCGCCATCTGAAAAAGCCCGACAAACACGGCGAAATAAATCAAAGCCTTTGCCGTCTGACCGTTGTAAGCCGCGCCGAGTCCCGGGCAAACGAACGAAAGCACGGTGGCGATAAAGGGCGAAGTCTGCCGTTTGATAATCGGCGCATTAGACGATTGATTGTAATCTCGCAGAAGTTCAACGCCGGAAACGATACAGTCCTGACAATACGGAAAACCTTTGATGCGATGGTCGCAAGCCGGACACAAGGGTTTGCCGCAACTGTTGCAGCCGACCACGGCGACATTTTGAATGTGATAAGCACAATTCATCTTTTATTTCCTTCCCTCGTTGAT
The DNA here is from genome assembly GCA_964235785.1 of uncultured Pyrinomonadaceae bacterium. Lineage (GTDB taxonomy): Bacteria > Acidobacteriota > Blastocatellia > Pyrinomonadales > Pyrinomonadaceae. The sequence goes on from CAXSBF010000008.1 coordinate 159,690, forward strand.
GTATGTTCCCTGAATCGGTTCCTGGTTGGATTTCAACTCAATAACCTTTTCGCCGAGCATAATATCCGCGCCTTGTTTGTAAGTTTGTCCCGCCATTTCAATGCTTTTTTCATAAATACCGCCAATCGAATTATCGGCGGAAACGCTCTGGCTGAAAATCAAAACGGCAAATAGCAGAATCATTGCGACGGGCGCTAATTGAGGAATCGGAATCGGAAAACTCAAACTGCGAATCCATTCCATTACCTGCAATGTCCATGATGCTTTGACCGCTTCGGCTTCTGTCGTGCCGATTGTCGCCTGCAAAATTTTCGCGTGCAGTCCTGCCGGTATCGGCAATTCATCCATTTTGTAGGTGTAGCAAGCGGCAATCGAGCGAACGACCGCGCCGGGTAAATCCGTGCATCGCTCGCATAGAACGGCGTGGCGCTCCCAGCGGTGAAAAACCAGCGCCGGTAAAAAGCCGTCCATATAATCGGTCAGATGATTTTCAAAATCTTCGCAAACCATTGCCGTTTCCGGCGTGGTTTTCGAGAGAATTCCGGCTTCGAGTTTAGCAATCGAAATTTTCGGCACGGAAATCTCGCGGCAAAGTTCAAGGGCGTCTTTTACTTCATTAAAAAGCGCATGACACAAAGGGCAGCGCAAAGCGTGCGCGGCAACCGCTTTATGAGTTTGTCTGTCTAAACTGTTGTCCAAATAATCGGTCAATACGTCCTCAAACTCGGAGCAGTTGATTATTTTTTCGTTTTCATAAGTCATAAAACCAAATCTTATCTGTGTTTATCTGTGGATAAATTTCCTTCCTAAATATTCACCACTCTCATTCGGCGCAAAATCTTCGCCAATTCAATCCGTCCGCGATTAATGCGCGATTTAACGGTGCCTTCGGGAATTTTCAAAACATCGACGATTTCCTGATAACTCATTTCTTCGATGTCGCGCAAAATCACGCAGGTTTTCAAATCAGCCGGCAATTTATCAATCGCTTCCTGCACCTGAGCGCAAAGCTCGCGTCGTTCGATGTCTTTCTGCGCTGAACTTCCGACGGCGCGAAGATGAAACGTATGATTTTCCACATCGTCGGCATAAGAATTCTGTGGATTGCGCTGCCGATGTCGGTAATCGTCAATTATCAAATTTCTGGCGAGCCGCATCAGCCAGTTTGCCAAATCACCGTGTTTGGCGTCGTATTGTTCGAGCGATTTGTAAATGCGAATGAAAACATCCTGCGTCAAATCTTCGGCGGCTTCGATGCTCGAAGTAAAACGATAGGCAAGATTAAAGATGCGCCGCGAAAATTGCGAGACAATCTCTTCCCACGCCGTTCCGTCACCGGAACGACAACGTCTTACAAGGTCTGCGCCATTGCTGACTGCCGCTACTTTTAATGCTTCCAACGCTGTTTCTCCAAAAAAACAACTGCACTTGCTCTTGAGTAACGAGAGCGATAAATCTGCTCCGTCAAACATTTTCTACGAACACCCGAATTGAAAAGTTCCGAAAGACGAGGAAAAGTTTCAAAAGACTTTGATTTGATAAAACGAGTTGCGGTTGGTTGCGATTTTCATTCGCCGCTTTCCCGCCAATGTTTTCCTAAGTCGACAAGCTCGTCGAGTTTTTCCTGCAATTCCAGATGCTTGTTTTCCATTTCAGCGTCGTCCGCATCTTTTGAAATATAAATCGGTTTGGAAATTAGAATTTTTGCCCGCGTAAATGGTTTCGGAATTTGCAATTCGTCCCAGCTTTTTATCGTCCAATAATTTTTCGCTTCGACTGAAAACGGCAGCATCGGATTTTCAGTTTTTTTTGCCAGAAGAAGCGTGCCTGTTTTTGCTTGATAAACGGGACCTTTTGGACCGTCAACGGAAAAACCCGTCGGAAAACCTTTCTTCATCAAGCGAATCATCTCAATCAAACCGCCGACGCCGCCGCGCGTCGAAGAACCTTTGACAATCCCGAAACCGAATCTTTGAATAAATCTGGCGACGTATTCGCTGTCGAAACTCTGCGAACTCATCACGATAATGCCTCGAAACCGAAAGTAATAAGTCGCCAGAAAAATGCGGTTGTGCCAGAAGGCGAGAATCGGAATTTTGCCGTCGCGTTCGATGTTTTCGAGATTTTCCCAACCTTCGACTTCAAAGCGCACGGTTTTTCCGATTAAATAAGTGAAAACGTAAAATACAAAACCCAAAATGCGAATCAATAGACGCTCTCTGAACGAGTAATTTTCAAGCGTGCCGAACCGATACATTTTTTCTTTTTGCCTTTTCACAGTTAGAAAATAAGTAACAAGTTAGGTTATTATTTGCAACAAAGGAAAATTGTTTGTCGTAAATTTCGATAGCGGCAAACCGGACGGAAACTTGAAAACGGTGAAAATGCAAAGAAAATTTTTGATAATCGACGACCACGACGATTTGAGCAGCGGACTCAAGGAAGTATTCGTGAAACTCGGATATTCGGTCAAAACCATCGAGAACCGCGACGAAGCAATCGCGCTTCAGGAAATTGACGATTACGACGTTGTTATCACCGACCTCGATAATGTCGATAAAATTCCCGAAGCCGTTCAAAACGACGACAACGAAGATACGTGCCTGCCCGAAATCGAGCCTCACAAAACCTCCGAACACATTCGAGCCTTCAAAGTCTGCGCGACGAGTTTCCGCCGCGAAAACTACGAAGAAACGGAACTTAAAAATCTTTTCGAGACAATTCTAAATTACAAAGCGCAATACGTTGACGAACCTGAAAAGATAAAAACTCTGCGCGAGAAAATCGAATTTGAATTTCCGAGCGCGCTGTCTTTAATGCACTGCGTTTTGAATTACTTGACAAAAAGAGTGGAAAAACTCGGCGTAATCGACGCTGAAAACTCGAATCTTTTCATCGCTCTCGACGAAGCCTTTGTCAACGCCGTCAAACATGGAAATCAATTCAACCCGGAAAAGAACGTGCGAATTTCCGTCGATGTTTCGCCTAAAGAAGCGAGCTTTACATTTGAAGATGAAGGCGAAGGCTTCGATGTCGCCAAAATTCCAGACCCGCGCGACCCGGAAAATCTCTTCAAAACATCGGGACGCGGCGTTTTAATTATTCACAACGTGATGGACGCGGTGCAGTATAACGAACGCGGAAATCGAATCACAATGATTAAGAAGAGCGATTCTGAAACTCAAAAAAATTTAGCGAAAGGAGATTAATAAAATGTTCTGCCAAAAATGTGGAAATGAATTGAAAGAGGAACAAACATTTTGTCGCATCTGCGGCGAACAAAAACCGAATCTTAAAATATCCATTAAGAAAATAGATTTGGTAAAACGCGCCGGTTCTTTTTCATTAGGCGTAATTTTGGCAGTAGGTTTTATTCTTTCTTTTTTCTTTCTGCTTTATAAATTAAACTTCAGAGATGGCGGCGCGATTTTATTTCTTCTCATTATGAGTCTTTTTTCTTCCGGTATAATCAGCGTTTTGTTAATGGAAATGAGAAAAATGAAAAGAAAGTCAGAAGAAAAATCGGTCGATAAAGAAATCAAATCATTTCCCAAACCTCAAAGACAAATAGAGGAAAAACACTTTATTCCCGCTTTTTGGAGCGTAACGGATGTGACGACAGAGAATTTGCTTTCAACAAAAAAGAGTATAAGCGGCGAACTATAAATGAAAATTACAATCGGACAAATCAACACGACTAACGGCGACATCGAAGGCAATGTCGCCAAAATTTTAGGTGCAATCGAAACGGCAAAACGGGACGGCTCGGATATGATTGTCTTTCCCGAAGTCGTAACGCACGGTTACACTTCGCAGGATTGGTTTCTCGATAAGGATATTATCGAATGTGTCGCAGAACCTTTGCAAAAAATCGCTGATGCGACAATAGGTATTACCGCAATCGTCGGCACAATCCGCAAAAACGATGAAACCGACGGGCGCCGACTTTTTAATTCGGCGGCGGTGTTTCACGACGGCAAACTGCTCGGATTCGCCGACAAAACTCTGCTTCCCGAATATGATGTTTTCGACGACCCGCGCTATTTTGAACCGGCGGACGCGAGGAAAATGTTTGAGATTGACAGGCGACGAATCGGCGTCGTCGTCTGCGAAGATTTTTGGAACGACAAAACTTTCTGGAAGGAAAGATTATACGACGTTGACCCGGCAGACGAATTGATTATGCAGGGCGCGGATTTAATCGTTTCGATAAACGCTTCGCCGTTCAACAAAGGGAAAATCAAGCTGCGCTGCGATATGGTCGCGCATCGCGCACGCTTGCAGAAAAAACCGATTGTATTTGTCAATTTAATCGGCGGAAACGACGGAATAATTTTTGACGGCGCGAGCCTGATTGCCGACGAAGAAGGCGACATTATTTTGCAGGCAAAGGCATTTGAAGAATTTGTCGAAACGGTTGAACTCGACGTTCGCAAGCCTGATTCGCGCGGAATTACCGGAAATGAATGCGAAACGATTCGGCAAGCGTTGGTTTTAGGAATCAAGGATTACGCGCAAAAAAATCGTTTTTCAAAATGCGTTTTAGGACTTTCCGGCGGAATAGATTCGGCTTTGGTTGCGGCTTTAGCTTGCGAAGCAATCGGCGCGGAGAATGTTTTATCAGTGATGATGCCGTCGCCATTTTCGTCCGAAGGCAGCATCAAACATTCGGAAACATTGGCAAAAAATCTTGGAATGCCGACGCGCCTCGAACCTATTTCCGGCGCGTTTGAAGTTCTTCTCGGGCAGATGAATCTGCATAAACCGGCGCACGGCGGCGAAAATTTAGCGGCGGAAAATATGCAGTCAAGATTGAGGGGCGTGATTTTGATGACGATTTCAAACGCCGAAAATCGGCTGGTTCTCGCCACCGGAAACAAATCCGAACTCGCCGTCGGTTACTGCACGCTTTATGGCGACACGAACGGCGGTTTGGCTGTATTGGGCGACGTTTTGAAAACCGAAGTCTACAAAATCGCCCGCCACATCAACGAAAGCGCGAGGCGTGAAATTATCCCAAACGAGATTATTGATAAAAAACCTTCCGCCGAACTCGCGCCGAATCAATTCGACCAGGATTCTTTGCCGCCGTATGACCGGATGGACGCCGTTCTAAAACTTTATTTTGAGCAGAAACTTTCGCCCGAAGAAATTATCGCGCAGGGAAACGATGCTAAATTGGTTTATGATTTACTCAACAAAGTCGAATCGCCCGCCAATGAATTCAAACGCAAACAACTTCCGCCGACTTTAATCATTTCAAGGAACGCAATCGGCGTCGGACGTAGAAGACCCGTTACACATAAATATCGCAGAAACCCGAAAACCTAAAATTCCTTTGCAAGTAAAAATATCCGCGGCGTTCTTGGAACAAAAGACAAGTTTTGTTGTCTAAGAAGCTGGAGGAAATTTTTATGAGCAAATTTACTAATCCATTAAACAATATCAAAATCGCTTCGCCGTGCAGCGCGGACTGGAACGAAATGATGGGCGACGAGCGCAGACGCTTTTGCGGCGAGTGCAAATTAAATGTCTATAATCTCTCGGGAATGTCGCAGAGGGAAGCCGAAAATCTTTTACTAAATTCCGAAGGTCGTCTGTGCGTCAGATTTTACCGACGCGCCGACGGAACTATTTTGACAAAAGATTGTCCGGTCGGCTGGCAAGCAATCAAGCAGCGTATTTCAAAAACGGCGACGGCTTTTGCTTCGCTGGTTTTCGCCGCTTTGAGTGGAATTGGTATGGCAAATTATTTTGCCAAATCGAGTGAACTTCACACAATGGGAACAGTTGCGAGAGTTGAAACCGCAACGACAGGCGAAACTTTGTTTGAAGATTCAAATGTTGCGGTTCAAGGAAAACCAATTGCAACAATGGGAAATGTTTCTATTGAAAGTCTCCCAACAGCAGGAATGCCAATTAATCTAACCGAAGTGAAACACGAACTCCGAAAAAAACACAGACGTTAATTTTTGACGAAATAACCTTGTCGCGCACGCAGGCGGAGATTGTTCCGGTTACTTAAACTAACATCGAGCTTGACGTATTTGTTATTTGGAAACTCACTCTCCGAATAATACTGAACGAGATATTGAGCGCGAAGCTCGTTTGCAAGTTGGTGGAAAATTCTCGTCAAAACTTCTCCGTTCAAACGTATATTTGTCGTGTTTTGAAAATTGTCTTTGAGCGCAATCGGCTGAAACTTCGGCAAAAAAGCCGTGCCGCCGGTTTCGTCGGCAAACTTTTGCAGATTCGATTGTCCAAAAACACTGCCTTTGTTTAGTTGATAGGAATTTCCGCCGGGATTTATCGAATAGAAAACCGCGTCGGCGTTTTGTATAGCCTGCAAAACTCTTTTTTGTTCGACGATGCTGGCTTCATTGCGGCTTTTGACCGTTAATTGATAAAGGCTTTTCGAGTCAATCGTATCTATTTTTTTGCCCAGACTGTTGTAACCAGCCTGAATTGTTTTGCGAATCCGTTCGCTGTTCGTATCCTCGCCGTCGGAGATAACGACTATCACTTTTCGTCTGCCCTGCGGAGCGTTTTTCTGCAAATAAGCTGCTGCGGCAAAAACAGAATCGTAAAATGCCGTGAATGATTTAGTCGGTTGAATTGATTTTATTGCGACGGCGGATTTATCAGCCGAATCACGCGCTTGAACAAGCGTCGGGTCAGCGCCGATGCTGAAAATCGTGGCACGGTCTTCGGGACGCATAACTTCCTGCAAAAACTTTGCGGCGGTTTCCTGTTCAAATTGAAACATCGCATCCGTGCTTGCTGAAACATCGAATAGCAAACCAATTTCAAGCGGAACCTTTTCGGCGTCGGAAACCTGTTCTATCTGCTGATTTTTGTTTTCTTCGGAAACCCGAAAATCTTCTTTTTTCAAACCCAAAACAGGCTGACCGCTTGCGTCTAAAACCGAGACCGGAACGACGACTAGCCGCGAATTTACTTTAATTATATCACCGTCGTCCGCATCCGGTTTTTGGGGTGGAGTCGGTTTAACGGTTTGAGCAATTGCGGAAAAAGTAAAGGTAATTATTAGAACAAATAGAAAAAATGATTGTTGGCGTTTCACTTTTTACCTCTCGAAAACTATCAATTTATTTTTCGGGTTTGAAAAACATTTCAAAACATCCGTAGAAGGAAAAGACAAAAGGTGAAAAGGTTTTGCGCCATTTTCACCTTTTTGTCCTCAAATTAACCGGCTAATTATTGACCGTCGCTTTTTCTAACTTCGACATTTTGGTTTAAGCCTTTGCTGACCGTTAGTTTAACTTCGACACGACGATTTTGTTCGCGTCCTTCACGGGTCGAATTATCGGCAACCGCCTGGGCTTCTCCAAAACCGAATGAAGTTCCGATACGGCGAAGCGGAATGTTGTGCGTTTCAATTAAATAATCAAGCACGGATTGAGCGCGGCGTCGGCTCAATTCTTTATTTTTCTTTTCGTCACCATCCGAAGAAGCAAAACCGGTAACTTCGATGAGATAACCCTTCATCGTCAAAGCGGCTTGCGCGACGTTATCGAGATTCTGTTTACCTTCCGGCGAAAGAACCGCGCTGCCGACTTTAAAATTAATAGTTGCGGTTGTTTGAACGACATAATCATCTACTGACGATATTCTTTGGTTCGTCGCGTTCACACCGGCAATTGCCGCATCCGCCGAATCTTGCGCCGCTTTTGCGCCGCCGCGAGCGGCATTGGAAATTGCCATCAGCTCGTCAATCTGCCCGGCAATACGCTGTGCGTTTTGCTCGGTTTGCGTCAGACGGTCTTCAGCAGGAGCGACACGGCTTTCGATTGACTGCGCGACCGCCAGATTATCTTTGCTGAAACGAACTTTGTCAGCCGACAGATTGCCGGTATTGTCGCCGCGACCCTCAACCTCTAAATTCAAACCCCGAACAATTTGGTTGGTAGCGATTCGGTCGCCGCCGCCAAAAAATCCGCCTTTTGTTTTAATGCTGGTGTTGGACGCCAGTATCACATTCGTATCGACGCCCGTCGCGTCACGAACTACAATTTTATCATTGTCTTTAGCAACAACGACGCCTTTCAATTTTAGTTTTTGACCGGAAGCAATCGTGCGCATCTGCGCGTCTTGCGCTAGGACGCTCGAAACTCCGATAAATAAAGCAAGCAGTAAAGCCGGAAATTTTTTTAACATAATAGAACTCCTTTCCAAAAATTTAATGTTTGATTAAAACCCTCAGTTATGACGTTTTTGAAACGAATCCGGTTGTCGGATAAAGAAAGTTTTTAAACAACTTGGTAAATCCCGACAAAAATTCGTTTGAAACATTTAGGAAACAATCGGTAATATCAACCCAAACCATTAACAACTATCGTGCCAAAAAGTTTGCTCAAATGTAATTTATTGAGCAAACGTAAATTAGCAGACATTTTTAATATAGAATTTTTGTTTTGTCAACAAAAATGTTTTGTTTGCAGACAATACGAAGTGTGAAAAATTGTCTGATTTTAGTTCGTTTGTATGGATAAATTTTAATAGAAGTTACTTTGTTAATGCAGAAATACGCGCGATGTAAGTGTGAAGCGCGAAGCTATGCACACTTACATCGCGCGTGTTTCTGCAAAATTCTACAAAGCAAATTGAGTTGTTTCGAGATATTCTTTCATAAACGATAAAAATCTCTCGGCATCCGCGCCGTCAACGATTCGGTGGTCGTAAGTCAAAGCGAAATAAGCCATCGAACGAACGGCAATGTAATCGTCGCCGTCCGGCGTCGTCAAAACCTTCGGACGTTTCTCGATTGTGCCGACGCACAGAATCGCAACCTGCGGTTGGTTGATAATCGGCGTTCCGAACAATCCGCCGAAAACTCCCGGATTCGTTATCGTAAAAGTTCCGCCCTGCACTTCGTCAGGCATCAATTTTTTCGTTCTCGCGCGGTCAGCCAAATCGTTTGCGGTTAAAGCCAAACCGGAAAGCGAAAGCGTGTCGGCTTTTTTAATTACCGGAACAATCAGACCCCAATCAAGCGCGACCGCCATTCCGAGATTTATATCGCCTTTATAAATAATCTGCTCGCCGGAAACCTGTGAATTGACAATCGGGAATTTTCGCAACGCATTTGTTGTCGCCTGGAAAATAAAAGGCATAAACGATAGTTTTGTGCCGTAACGCGACTGAAATTCCGATTTGTTTCGCTCGCGGAACTTTGCCACGTTCGTCATATCAATCTCGTAAACGCTTGTTACGTGCGCCGAAGTCTGTTTCGAGAAAGTCATATGTTCGGCGATTTTCTTACGCATCACCGACATCGGCTCGACTCTATCGCCGACCGAAGCGGAAATTGGCGGCGCGGCAAATTGGGTTTTTTGTCCGGATTGTGAAACAGTTTGCGGCTGCGTGGTCGGCGCTAAAGTCGGCGCAATCGGCACGCCTTTACGCAGTAAATCCTGCGGTCTCAAAGCCGCGCCCGACTCGATAAAAGACAAAATATCTTTTTTCGTCACGCGACCGCTCATTCCCGAACCGGCGAGCCGCGAAATGTCTATGCCATGTTCGCGTGCGATATTGCGGACAAGCGGACTCGATTTTGTTTTTCGCAAATCTTCGATTGTTTGATTGCCGTTTGATTTGCCGTTCGCCGATTGTCCGTTTGAAGATTTTTGCCCGTCTTCGATTGCGCCCGCGCGACCGTAATCGTAGCTTCTGCCTTCGGTTTCCTCAATTTCTTTCTTTTCTTCAGCAGGCATTGAAACCGAAGTTTGTGCGGATTGATTGACAGTTAAAGCATCTGCGCCCGCCGCTTGTGCCGTTTCAGTTTCGGCTTGAGTTGGACTTTGGACTTTGGGCTTTGGACTTTGGACTGCGCCCGCGCCGCTTTCGCTTCCGACAAAAGCGAGCGCCGTTCCGACCTCGACCGTATCGCCTTCTTGATAAAGAATTTCCAAAAGCGTTCCGGCTGAAGGCGACGGAACTTCGGCATCGACTTTATCGGTCGAAATTTCCAGCAAAGGCTCGTCGCGTTCGATTTTATCGCCGACTTTTTTCAGCCATTTCGAGATTGTGCCTTCGGTTATGGATTCGCCCATCTGCGGCATTACGACTTCGGTCGAGTTTGCAGAGCTTGGAGGCGTTGCAGAGTTTTCGGAATTTGTCGTTGCAGTCACGCTTTGTGTCTGCCGGATTGGTTCAGGTTGTTTTATTTCTTCTGAAACGGGCTGAACTTCTGCCGCTTGTGCTGATTCAGTTTGACTTTGGGCATTGGACGTTGGACTTTGAACCGGCGCTTCACCTTCTTCGCCGACAAAAGCAAGCGCAGTCCCGACTTCGACGGTTTCGCCTTCCTGATAACGAATTTCTAATAAAACGCCAGCCGCGGGCGCGGGAACTTCGGCGTCAACTTTGTCGGTGGAAATCTCTAAAAGCGGTTCATCACGCTCGATTTTATCGCCGACTTTTTTCAACCATTTTGAAATAGTTCCTTCGGTAATTGACTCGCCCATTTGCGGCATTACAACTTCTACGCTCATTCGATTCTCCAAAAATTATTTTCAATAAAAGTTCGATTAAATTTGATAATCTCGCAGTTCTAAGTTTATCGCAAATCTTGAAAAGTTTTGCAAAAATGATTAGTTGCACGGAATTATTTACCACAGATGAACACAGATAGGCACAGATTTCTTAAAGTTTGAACTATGAAACTTGAAATCTAAAACCCTAATTTTTTATATCTGCGTTTATCTGTGTTCATCTGTGGTTAAATTCTCATAGATTCTATGCGACAAAATTTCTAACTAATCAGCTTTGCGACCGCAAAGGCGACTGCCGCCGCGACGCTTCCGATAAGACAGGTTTGCGCCGCGCTCTTGAGCGGTTTCGCGCCCGTAAATGTGCCTTTGACATAGCCGAAAACGAACAGCGCAATCACCGTTACAATCACCGACCAAAGCAAAGCCTCGTGCGCTTCGCTTAAAATAATATACGGCACGAGCGGAATCAAACCGCCGAAAATATACGCGCCGCCGATAGTCGCGCCGCTCTGCAAAGCGCGTTTCGGTTCGGGTTTTTCCAAACCCAATTCAAAACGCATCATAAAGTCGGCAAAATCCTTCGGTCGGACGGCTAGAGATTCGACAATCGGAACGCTTTCCTCTTCGGTCAAACCGTATGTTTCGAGAATCTCGACCACTTCGTCTTTTTCGTGTTCCAACATTTTGTCAATTTCATACATTTCGCGCTTATATTCGCTGTCGTAATGTTCCGCGTCGGATTTTCCCGCCAGATAACCGCCCAAACCCATCGCAATCGAACCGGCAACTATTTCCGCAAAACCGGCGGTTACGATAATCCCCGTTGAAACGACCGCGCCCGAAAGCCCTGCGGCGAGGGCAAACGGCACGGTCAAACCGTCCGCCATTCCGATAACGACATCGCGCACGACTTCGCCCGATGTAAAATGTTTTTCGATGTGTGGAGTTTGCGGCATAATTTTTCGCTATTCGTTTCCTATTAAAACTGTAAATTATAAATTCTAAATTATAAACTAACAGACGGAAACCGATTTCGTAAATTATGCCGATTATCAAAATTGAAACCGCGATTGATGCGCCGATTGAGAGAGTTTTCGACTTGGCGCGATGTATTGATTTGCACGCCGAGTCTTTATCGAAAACCAAAGAAAAAGCCATCGCGGGCGTTACAAAAGGTTTGATAAATAAAGATGAAACGGTAACTTGGGAAGCAGTCCATTTCGCAATTAAACAAAAATTGACTTCAAAAATAACCGTTTTTGAACCGCCGCGTCATTTTCGAGATTCGATGCTCAAAGGCGCGTTCAAGCGTTTTGACCATGACCATTTTTTTGAAACGAAAGGTTCGCAGACGATTATGAAGGATGTTTTCGATTACGATTCGCCGCTCGGTTTTTTGGGAAATATCGCGGATGCGCTTTTTCTGGAAAGCTATATGAGAAATCTACTCGAAGCAAGAAATACATTGATAAAATCGGTTGCCGAAAGCGATGGTTGGAAAAAATATATTAGCTGACTGTTTTTGATTGAGTTTTCTCGCCGATTATTTTGACAATAGTATCTAAATCATCAATTGTTTCGGTCAAAGTAATTTCCTGTCCGCCTGTTTTGCGAATCAGACAATTCATTTTCGCTCCGCTAATCGAACTGCTTTCGGTTTTGACATTTATTGATTCGATTTCATTCCACGAGCAGACAAATTTTTTATAAGAAAATCCATTTTCATACAGCTTAAATTCCGCATTCTTTTGAGCCAGCCAACCGAAAAGCGTAAATAACCCGACAACCAGAAACGCTGTTCCCAGCAAAACAAACACAAAACCCGGACGAATCAAAAAACCGCCAACCATTATCGTAAAAAAGATGAATGAAACAACGGCGACGACGAATGCGCGTTGCTTGAAAACGGGCGAAATGCCGTGAACGCTTTCGAGTTTTCCTAATTGCAATTCGGTCATTCGATAACTTTTATTTCTTTCTTCATAACCGTTTAATAAGCCGCGAGAAAACTCGCGGCTTCGACGATTTCCGAAATTGGCGGCAGCAGAAAATAATCTTCTGTCTTTGAGACAAAAGCAGAAGCGTATTGCTTTGTATTAGTTAGGCGTTCGCAGTTGTCGGGTCGATGATATTTTTGACTTCGGAAATTTTATTGGCGGGAAAGCCGCCGCGCGATGCGTGTTCGAGAATCATTTGCTCGTTTGGCGCATTATAAACGCAATAGATTTTATCGTCCGTTACATAGCTGTGAAGCCATTCGATTTCCGGTCCTAATTCACTCAAAACATTACACGATGTCTGCGAAACGCCTTGCAGTTGGTCTTTTGATAAACTTCCCGCGCCGGGAAGTTCGCGTTCAATCACATACTTTGGCATATTTTTGTCTCCTTAAAATTTACACAAGATTATATGGCTGCAATTAATATCCGGCAAGTTATAGCGCTGCTTCAATGATTTCCGAAATTTGCGGCAATTAATAATCTTCCATCTGCGACACAAACGGCACGGGCGCGTCGATCTTGGCGACGCGCCGAATTTGTGAAAGGAAATAGACTGCGCTTACAAAACGAAAAAATGCTGTAAATCAACGGGAAACGGAAAGCATTTGTTCCAATTGCGCGGGCAACTGCACCGGATAAAATCTCGAAGCGGAGAAAAGATAATCCTCGCCGCTTTCGTCAATAATTCTTATCATTCCGTCACTTTCGGCTTCCGCATCGGGAACGACATTGTATATTTTGCCGAACTCTAAAGACGCTTCGTTTTCCAAGTTGTTAATACAGACGACAAACTGCGATGACAAGTTTTGTTCACTCATAAATGTATCTTTTAATTTTCATATCGCGCCTGCCGATACCGTGCGCTTCATACCAATGAACTTCGGCGTGTCTGGCGCGACCGTTTTCAAGTTTAACGAAAGCCGTGCCTTTTAATTTTCTCCAGCGTCCGCGCCCAAATTCACGATTGAGTCGCGCCAAATCTCGAATACCGCGATTTACCGCGATAACTTCGACGTTTTCAATTTCACTGACCAGCGTAAAATCAATCATAAAATGAATTTGATTTCCGGGCAAGAAAATTAAATCTAATACTTTGCCAACTTTCGCGCCGCTTCGACGATTTCCGAAATTTGCGGCAAATAATAATCTTCCATCTGCGGCGCAAACGGCACGGGCGCGTCAATCGAGGCGAGACGAATCGGCGGCGCGTCGAGCCATTCAAACGCTTCTTCGGCGATAATCGCGGAAATCTCGCCGCCGATGCCGCCCGTCAAACTCGCTTCGTGCAGAACAAGAGCGCGGTTGGTCTTTTTCACCGTCGCCAGAATCGCTTCTTTATCAAGCGGCGCGAGGGAGCGCAAATCAATTACTTCAATTTGCAAACCGTCTTCCTTTTCCAAGATCTCGCCCGCGTCCAAAGCGTTCAAAACCTGCGCGCCGAAGGTGATGATTGATAAATCTTTGCCTTCTCGGGCAATTCTGGCTTTGCCGATTTCGACAATATAATCTTCTTCGGGCAATTCTTCGCGCAGGCGCGGCAGGCGATAAAGTTTTTTGTGTTCAAAAAATAAAACCGGGTCAGGGTCGCGGATTGCCGCTTTGATTAAACCTTTCGCGTCGTAAGCGGTCGACGGCTCGACGATTTTCAAACCGGCGGTATTCAGGAAAAACGCTTCGGCATTTATCGAATGAAACGGTCCGCCGCGCACGCCCGAGCCGCACGGACCGCGAAACACGGCTTGAATCGAGCCGCAGCCGCGATAACGCGATTTTGCCGCGTAATTCGTCAGCATATCGAAACCGCACGAGATAAAATCGATAAACTGAAATTCCGCAACCGGCTTCATTCCCAAAAGCGCCGCGCCGCACGCCGCGCCGACAATCGCGGCTTCTGAAATCGGCGTGTCAATCATTCGTTCAGCGCCAAATTTGTCGATAAAACCTTCGGTCAACTTAAACGCGCCGCCGTATGCGCCGATGTCTTCGCCGATGACGAAAACCGTCTCGTCCGCCGTCATTTCTTCCCAAATACCTTGCCGAATCGCTTCGATAAGCGTCAAGCCCTTTGTTTCTTGTTTCGCTGTCGCCATAACTGTTTCCATACCTTCGTTTCATTTTCCTTCAAGTTTATTAGATAAGCAACGAATAAACTTTTAATTAAATACCCAATCTTTTGAGCGGTTTGTTTTATGCAGACAATTTAGTTAATTTCTAAGAAAAGGTTTTTATACAAATTTATCAAGGAAAGGTTTATTTAAAATGAGTAAAATTTTTGGAGTAATCGGCGCGGGAACGATGGGCAATGGTATTGCTCAAACCGCCGCGAATTCGGGTTATGAAGTTATCATTTGCGACATCAGCGAAGATTTTGTCAAAAAAGGTTTTGCGGCGATTGGCAAAAGTCTCGACCGTTTCGTGAAAAAGGAAACGATGACCGAAGAGCAAAAGGGCGAAGTTCTCGGAAGAATAAAAACGACGACGAATCTTGAAGATTTGAAGGATTGTTTTATCGTCGTCGAAGCCGCGACGGAAAATTTTGAGATTAAGAAACAGTTGTTTCAAAAGCTCGATGAAATCACATCGCCCGACGCAATTCTAGCTTCAAATACTTCTTCGATTTCGATAACAAAAATTGCGGCGACGACCAAAAGACCGGACAAAGTTATCGGAATGCACTTTATGAATCCCGTGCCTTTGATAAAGCTCGTCGAAGTAATTCGCGGCATTGCGACATCGGACGAAACTTACGCGATAGTCAAAGAAATGTCGGAGAAAATGGGTAAAACGCCGCTCGATTGTCAGGACTTTCCGGGTTTTGTCGCGAACAGAATTCTGCTGCCAATGATAAATGAAGCGATTTACGCGCTGTATGAAGGCGTGGCGACGAAAGAAAGCATTGACGGCATTATGAAACTCGGAATGAATCATCCGATGGGACCGCTCGCGCTCGCCGATTTTATCGGTTTGGACGTTTGTCTGGCGATTCTGAACGTGATGCGCGAGGGTTTGGGTGACCCGAAATATCGTCCGTGTCCGTTATTGATTAAAATGGTTGACGCGGGCTGGCTCGGACGCAAATCGGGGAAAGGTTTTTATGACTATGCTTGAAAACTATCATAGACAACAAGAGGAAATTAGCCACGAATAACACGAATAGCGCGAATAAAATTTAAATAAAATAATTCGTGCTATTCGTGTTATTCGCGGCTAAATCTTTCCAAAAATCTCTGCGCTTTCTGTCTTCGAGCGACTTTCTTAAAGCAAATTTTTGTTTCAGTCTCGGCATCTAAAAACTTGTTTGCGTTTGAAAACGTATCACATCGAGAAATCTACAAAAAGGAAAAATATATGCGAAAATTATCGGTAATTTTATCAATCTTCGTTTTTGCTTTCACCGCTTTTCAGACGGTTTCGGCTCAAACGAAAATCGCGCCGCTCGATATTAAAGAGCGAACTTTGAAAAACGGCTTGAAAGTCGTCTCCGTGCAGGATAATTCCAGCCCGACCGTGACGGTACAGGTTTGGTTTAACGTCGGCTCGAAAAACGACCCGAACGGGCGCAACGGTTTCGCGCATCTGTTTGAACATTTGATGTTCAAAAGCACAAAGAATTTGAAAAGCGAGCAGTTTGACCGTCTGACCGAGGACGTTGGCGGCAACAACAATGCTTTTACTTCGGACGACGTAACCGCATATCACGAAGTTGTTCCATCGAATTATCTGGAAACGCTTTTGTGGGCGGAAGCGGAAAGGCTTTCAAATTTGAATGTTGACGAGCCGAACTTTAAATCCGAAAGAGCCGTTGTTCAGGAAGAATTTCGTCAGAGCGTTCTGGCGCAGCCGTATGGACTGTTTTACGAAGCGATTCAAAAAAATTCCTACACGACGCATCCGTATAAACGCACGACCATCGGCACAATCGAAGATTTGGACGCGGCGACGGCGGCTGACGCGCAGAATTTTCACAACACATATTATCGTCCCGATAACGCGACTTTGATTGTCGTCGGCGATTTCGAGCAAAAACAATTCGACGCTTGGGTTGATAAGTATTTCAACCGAATCGAAAAACCGAGCGGCACGATTCCGCGCGTTAGAGAAGTCGAACCCGCGAAAACGGCGGAAAAACGCTTAACGGTCAAAGCGCCGAATGTGCCGCTTCCGGCAGTCGCCATTTCGTATCTTGCGCCCGACTCGAAAAGCAAAGACATTGCCGCTTTGAAAATCGCGCAGGCGATTTTATCCGGCGGTGAGTCTTCGAGGCTTTATCAGGAATTAGTTTATAAACAACAAATCGCGCAGGAAGCGTCGTTCAGTGTTGACGAGCGCGTGGATAAAGGCTTGCTCGTTTTTTCAGCGACGATGGCAAGCGGCAAAACGCCGCAAATGGGCGAAAACTCTCTGCTTGCGGAACTCAAGAAAATTCAGGACGCGCCGGTTTCAGCCAAAGAACTCGAAAAGGCGAAAAATTCGATTGTCGCCGGAACATTGCGCGGGCTTGAAACCAATCGCGGAAAAGCGTTTGCTATCGGCAACGCCGTAATTTACGAAAACAATCCGAGCTATGTAAATACGGAAATCAAAGAACTGCAAGCCGTTACCGCCGCCGACGTGCAGCGGGTGATGAAACAATACTTTGCCGACAACAACCGCGTGGTGATTTATTACGTCAACGACGATGCAAAAGGAGAAAATTCAAAATGAAAAAT
Source organism: uncultured Pyrinomonadaceae bacterium (assembly GCA_964235785.1). GTDB lineage: Bacteria > Acidobacteriota > Blastocatellia > Pyrinomonadales > Pyrinomonadaceae. The sequence goes on from CAXSBF010000008.1 coordinate 176,913, forward strand.
TCAAAATTCAAAATTGTCAGAAATATCGCAACTTTTTTAATTCTTAATTTTGCATTTTTAATTCCTTGCGCTTTCGCGCAAGAGACTCCGCCCGCGCCCGCCGCGCCGCGAGAGGTGAAAATCCCCGCGATTCAAAACGGCGAGTTGCCGAACGGTTTAAAGGTCGCCGTGGTCGAACGCAAAGTTCTGCCGCTCGTTACAGTTTCGCTTTTGTTGAAAAATGCCGGAGCAAATCTTGAAGGAAAAAACGGTCTGGCAAACGCAACGGCTTCGCTTTTGACAAAGGGAACGAAAACGCGCAATGCGACGCAGATTGCCGAGGAAATCGAATTTTTGGGCGGCACCTTAAACGCCGGTTCGGGTTGGAATTCGACCGTCGTTACTCTCAATATAACTTCCGACAAACTCGACCAGGCAATGGCGATTATGAGCGATGTCGTTCTGAATCCGACGTTTGCCCAGAGCGAAATCGACCTTTTTAAAACGCAGACAAACGACGATTTGAACGTCGCCTTAAAACAACCGGGAAGTCTTGCAAGTTTCGCCGCCAGCCGTTATACATTCGGCGAACACAGCGCAATCGGGACGCCGGAAAGTTTGAAAAGTATCACGAACACTGATATTGCAAATTTTTATCGTCAATCTTATACGCCGAAAGCCGCTGTTTTGATTTTCGCGGGCGACGTTTCGACTGACCAAGCCAATGCGCTGGCGAAAAAATTCTTCGGAGATTGGAAAAATACATCTTCACATTCTTTAGAAACTATGGTTGATGTAAGTAAATTGAGAAATAATAAATCTGAATCAAATGGTTTGATTAACAGATTTCTCGTCATTGACCTTCCTAATTCGGGACAAGCGGCGGTTACTTACGCCAAGAGACTCGGTATCGGGCGCGTTAGTTGTCCCAATAACAAATGCGTCAGCGACGCCGCTTATTATCCTTCGACGGTTGCCAATACGATTCTCGGCGGCGGTTATTCGGCGCGTTTGAATGCGGAAATTCGCATTAAACGCGGGCTTAGTTACGGCGCTGGAAGCAGTTTATCGTCGCGCACCGGCACGACTAATTTGCTGGCAAGAGTCCAGACGAAAAACGTTTCAGCCGCTGAAGTCGCCGAGCTGGTCGTTGCCGAAATCAACAAACTCGGCAGCGGTTTGGCTGAAACAACGGAATTGACGCCGCGCCAGTTGACACTGACCGGCGCATTCGGAAACAGTTTGGAAACAACCAACGGTTTAGCCGCAAAACTCGTCGAGCTTTATACTTTCGGTTTGAGCGCGGACGAATTGAATTCGTATATGTCGAGCATCCGGGGCGTTTCGTCTGAACAAGTCAAAAACTTTTCATCGAGCAATCTAAACGGCGGCGATATTATTATCGTCGGCGATTACAAAGTTTTTGCGGACGATTTGAAAAAGCGTTTTCCGGCGCAGAAAATTGAAGTCATTGCTGCAAGCGAACTTGATTTAAACAGCAATACTTTGCGGAAAAATTAACTCAGAAGTGAGAAATGAGAAGTGAGAACTGAGAAGTAGAAGCAAATTCATACTTCTCAGTTCTCACTTCTCATTTCTCACCTATTTTTTTATGCACAAAAATCTGCGTTCATTCATCGAGACTCTGCGCGGTGAAAATGAATTAATCGAAATCGAAACGGAAGCTGACCCGTATCTCGAAATCGCCGAAATTCATCGCCGCGTTATCGAACGGCAGGGAAAAGCTCTGCTTTTCAAAAACGTCAAAAACTCGAAATTTTCGGTTGTTACCAATCTTTTCGGAACGGCGAAACGCATTGATTTGGCTTTCGGGAAAAAGCCGCAGGAACTTGTCAAAAAAGCCGTCGAGATGGTTGAAGTCCTTTTGCCGCCGAAGCCGAAAGAACTTTGGAAATTTCGGGATTTGGCTTTTTCGGCTTTGAAATTGGGAACGAAAAAAGTCAGCCGCGCGCCGATTTTAGATTTCTGCGATTCGCCCGCCAATCTTGAAGAATTACCTTTGCTGCAACTGTGGCACGAAGACGGCGGACATTTTATCACCTTGCCGCTCGTCTATACGGAAAGCCCGACTACGGGAAAACATAACCTGGGAATGTATCGCATTCAGCGTTACGACCGCGAGACAACCGGAATTCACTGGCAAATCCACAAAGGCGGCGGCTTTCATTACGCGGAAGCCGAACAGCGAAACGAATCTTTGCCCGTTACGATTTTTCTCGGCGGCGCGCCCGCGATGATTCTGTCGGCAATCGCGCCGCTTCCGGAAGACGTTCCCGAACTCGTTTTGGCTTCGGTTCTGGCAGACGGGAAAATCGAAACTGTCGAAAATCCTTTAAAAAACGGACACCGATTAATTGCAGAAGCCGAGTTTGCGATTTGCGGGAGCGTTCCGCCTTACAAACGAAAACCGGAAGGTGCCTTTGGCGACCATTACGGCTATTATTCCTTGATTCACGATTATCCGGTTTTTCAAGCAGAAGCCGTTTTTCACCGCAAAGACGCGATCTATCCGGCAACCGTCGTTGGCAAACCGCGTCAGGAAGATTTTTACATCGGCGATTATTTGCAGGAATTACTCGCGCCGCTTTTTCCGCTTGTGATGCCTGCGGTCAAAGATTTGTGGAGTTACGGCGAAACCGGTTTTCATTCGCTGGCGGCGGCGGTCGTCAAGGAAAGATATGCCCGCGAAGCGCTCGGCGCGGGTTTTCGCATTTTGGGCGAAGGTCAACTTTCGCTGACAAAGTTTTTGATGCTGACCGACAAGCCGCAAAATTTGCGCGATTTCAAATCTTTGTTTGAATACATTCTGGAAAGAGTCGATTGGGCGAGCGATTTTTTTATTTTCGACCGAACCGCTTTTGATACTCTGGATTACGCTTCGGGAAAAATAAATCACGGCTCAAAAGCAATGCTCGTCGGCGTCGGCGAGGCGAAAAGAGATTTGCAAAAGGAATTTCGCGGCGAATTACCGAACGCAATCAAACGCGCCGAAGTTTTTTGCGGCGGCTGTTTGGTTTTGGAAGGAAGTTCCTACGAAACAGAGAAAGACCTAGCCGGGAGAATTGCAAAATCCGGCAAATTCGACGATTTTCAAATCGTCGTTCTGCACGACGACGCAGATTTTGCGAAAACAACCGGTAAATTTTTGTGGGCGACCTGGACGCGGTTTAATCCTTCGACCGACATTTTCGCACGCGAAATTTCCATCAAAAATAACCATATTGTTTATACCGCGCCGATTGTGATTGACGCGCGGATGAAGCCCTGGTATCCGAAGGAAGTCGAGCCGAGAGAAGACATCGTGAGGTTGGTTGAAAGCAGATGGCGCGAGTATTTTCCTCAGAAATAAACTTCCCGCCGTAAAAGCGCAAAGCACGCAAAGCGCGAAAATAAAGTATGAAATTATTAAAGAGAATTTTATTGGTTTTTGCCATACTCATTGTTTTTCTTCTGGCGGTTGCGGCATATTCTTATTTTATCGAGCCGCGCCGCCTTATCGTCAACGAACAAAACTTAAAGATTCCCAATTGGAGCGCGAAATTAAACGGTTTTAGGGTTGTCGCAATTTCCGACATTCACGGCGGTTCAAACAACGTCACGGAAGAGAAAATCCGCAAATTGGTTGAACTTGCCAACGCGCAAAATCCCGATTTAATCGTTTTGCTCGGCGATTACGTTTCGCAGGAGAAACTGGCAAGCGGCGCGTTGAAGATGCCGAGCGAAACCGTCATTAGCAACTTAAAAGGTTTTCGGGCGAAATACGGAGTTTATGCGGTTATCGGAAATCACGATTGGTATTACGACGAGAAAAAAATGACAAAGGAGTTTGCCGAGGCGGGAATCAAGGTTTTGGAAAACGCGGTCGAAGTAGTAACGGTTGACGATGAGACGATAAACCTCTGGGGAATCGAAGATTACTGGAAAAATCGCCGCGTTCCCGTCGAAGCGTTCGAGAAAATTCCCGACAAACGAAACATCGTCGTCATCACGCACAACCCGGATTCGCTGCTTAAAGCGCCGGGCGAAATCAGCTTGATGCTTTCGGGACACACGCACGGCGGACAAGTTAAATTTCCTTTTTTCGGCGCCAGAGCTTTTGTCAATGACCCCAGATTTATGGAAGGATTTGTCGAGGTTGACGGCAAGCACGTTTTCGTCACTACGGGCGTCGGCGCGACCGGACCGCAGATTCGTTTTAATGTTCCGCCCGAAATTGCCGTCTTAAATCTCTTTTCGGCAGAATGAAAATAAATTCACCGAAAATTCTTTCAATCTCTGCCGCGCTGTTTGTTGCCGGCGCGGTGTGTCTCGCCTACGCCTATTATATCGAACCGTTTCGGCTGGTCGTCAACCGAACAGACATCAAAATCAAAAATTGGAATCCCGGATTCAACAATCTGAAAATCGTTTTAATCTCGGACATTCACGGCGGCTCGCGCGGCGGAGACGAAGAACAAATCCGTCAGGTTGTCGAAAAAGCTAATGAGCAGAACGCGGATTTGATTGTGCTTTTGGGCGATTATGTTTCGGAATCTTTGAGCGGCGATGAATTGAAAATGCCGATGCCGATTATTGCCGAAAATTTGAAAGGATTAAAAGCAAAATACGGCGTTTATGCGGTTTTGGGCAATCACGACGTTCGGTTCGGCGCGGTAGAAGTCGCTTGGGAATTAAAGAAAATCGGCTATCACGTTTTAGAAAACGAAGTTGCGGCTATCGAAAAAAACAATCAGCGAATCTGGCTTCTCGGTTACGCCGACCACACGACGTTCAGAAACTGGGCTGACATTGCAGAAAAATCACAAATTGCCTTGAAGGACGCCGAGCCAATCGGAGATATAATCGCCCTCGAACACAGCCCTGATAACTTGCCCGCAATTACCGGAAAACGTTCGATTTCAAACAATTTAAAGCTAATTTTAGCGGCGCACACGCACGGCGGACAAGTCTGGTTTCCAATCATCGGCTCGCCGATTGTGCCGTCCAGCTACGGACAAAAATACGCTTTCGGACATATTAAGGAAAATGATGTCGATATGTTTGTTACAACCGGAATCGGGACGAGCGTCCTTCCTTTCAGATTTCTCGTTCCGCCGGAAATCGCTGTTTTAACCATTTCAGCCGAATAAATTAAAAACTCGAATTACTCTTTATAAAATTAAGCTATTAAGGAATTTGTTAAAGTAAATTATAGAAAGTCGATGAAGCGACACTTTAAGTAATATTATAAGTTTTTCGCAGCCTGAAATTATTTTCCAAGCATCGGGACAAAATAAAAGCATATTTAACCACAGATGAACACAGATAAACATAGATAAGAAATGATTGAAAATCAGATTTTATTTTATCCAAAAACTATCTGTGTGCATCTGTGTCTATCTGTGGTTTCAAAAATCTTGTGAAATTAATTTGTCCGGTTATTTATCTCAATAAATTTTTAACTTTCTCGAAATCGCCGTCATTTTTTGCCGGAGTCAAACCCAAAATTTTGCACATCAAATTATAAACCTCAACGTTTTCAAACGGCTCGGCAACAAAATGTTTTTTGAACGCCGCGCCGTGCGCGATGAATGTCGCCCGCATTGATTCAAGCTGGTTATCATAGCCGTGCGCTCCTTTCGGTTTTAGAAAATCGGCGCGTTTTTTTGTTTCCTCAAATCTTTCGTGATTGGTCAAAACCCAGCCTTCATCAGAGGAACAAATAATCGGCGCAATGCGCGTGCTGTCTGTATAATGAAAGCGTTCGGGAATTTCGGCTTTGCGCCAGCACTTGGCGTGTGAAATTCTGCTTTGCAAGTTTCCAATGATTTCGGTCTCCGCGTCCGCTTTCGGAAAAATTTGAACAATCTCGCCCGTCCATAAAATCCGCTCTGTCTTACCGAAATCAAAATAATCGTCGAGAAAAACAGCATTTTGCTGGTAAACCGTCGCCATTCCGTGATCGGAAACGATTATTAAATTCACCTTTTTGTTTATCTTACGCTTCTTCAAACCTTCATAAAGTCTGCCGAGTTCGCCATCAACTTTTTGCACCGCGTCGGCAACTTCCTTTGAATCGGGCGAAGCGGCGTGTCCGGCGTCGTCCGTGTCGCTGAAATAAAGCGTGTAAAAAGTCGGACGTTTTTCTTTCGGCAAATCCAACCAGCTTAAAATCGTATCGACTCTTTCTGAGTTCGGAATTTTTCCGTCGTAGGTTTTCCAAAACGTCGGGCGAACGCCTTTGATTTCCGCCTCAGTTCCCGGAAAAAAGAAAGCGCCGGCTCGCTGACCTTGTTTTTCCGCCGTTACCCAAACGGGTTCGCCCAACCACCAGCGCGAATTCTGCACTTCTTCGCGCTTTCCCAAAGTAAAAACCGTCCCGAAATCATAGATATTATTTTCAACAATACCGTGATGTTCCGGGTAAAGTCCGGTCGCAATCGTGTAATGATTCGGAAAGGTTTTCGACGGAAAACTCGGCGTCATCCATTTTGCCCGCACGCCCTTTTTTGCCAATTCGCTCAGAGCTTTAGGCTTGAATTTGTCCAGATAATCGGCGCGGAAACCGTCAAGCGAAATTAAAACCACTGTCGATTTGAGGTCTTTAATCGGCTTGACTTGAGCCGAAACGGAAACGTTGAGAACAAATAAAAACAGCCAGAACAGAAAAATATTTCGCTTCATTCTTTAATGATAAAGTTTGATTTGTGAATTTCAAATTTGCGAATTACGAATTAAAAGAAAATTAATAATTTGTAATTTGAAAGAACGATAAATTGATTAATCTTCTAATTCCGCATCAAGATATGCCTCTTGTTCCTGATGTTTTTTGATAAGTAATTCTTTTATCTTTATTATTGATATAAGAGTTTTTTCCGAATAAATAATGTTAGAGTTTTTTAATAAATTGACAGATTCTTCGCATTCAACAAATTTTTCAATAGGCACTTTAATTTCAAATCCACCTATACGCATCAAAGCCAATTCAAAAGGACTATGTTTTTTTATAGGAAAATGTAATTTCTCAAAGAAAGTAAAGCACTCTTGGGAAAATTCCGATTTAATTAAACTATTCTCCAAATGAAATCCAATTAAATGACCATATTTATCAATGACAAAATTGTAAAACTCATTAAAATCATGAAAAAAGACATTACGGGATACAAAATAATCAAATTCATTATTTTCATTTTTCATGAAAGTAATTTCATTTATTATAATTCTTAAATAGCAAGTGTAATCAAAAAAATTAGCACTATTTTGGAAATTTATTTCTTGTTCTAGAAAATTAATTTTAGGTATTAAAAATAACTTTTCTATAAGTTCAGGAGCAATTTCAAGAATGAGTTTAAAGATTGAGATTTTTTCATAAGGGTCAAAAAGATCATCTGTTTCATAAAAATATCTTTCAATACATTTAGCTTGTCTTGTTGGATTATTCAGCTGTGAAACATAAATCGCAGTAAAGTATTCTTGAAATGAACGGTGAACAAAAGTAATTTCTAAACCATCCCTAACTAGAAGACAAACACCTTGAATTAAATCTTCTAAGAATGCTTTTTTATCAAAATTAATTGATGTCAGTTTCTGAGTCTTTTCTAAATATTCGTAAATTTCAGTATCAGAGAAGGAGTATTGTTGTTTGTTATAACTCGAAAAACAAAAAGCGGCAAAAACTTTTCTGAAATCCTGAATATTTAGTTTGGAAAGAATTTCACGCCTATAAGATTTTTGAGCATCATGGCGGTCATAAAGCGCGGCGTAGGCATAATCATAAAAAATGCTAAGTTTTTCAGGAATGTTAGCTCTATCTTTATAAGTGATTAGCATTATAGATAAAAGCAAAGGATTAGAAAGAAAGGATTCGTGTCTTTCAAAAAGCTCTGCTTTTAACGCCTTTGTGAATTTATCTTTTATTTCCTCACTTTCGGGACGTTTTTCTATAAGCTGACACGCTGATTCCAAATCTAAAGGTTGAACTCGCCAGACATCGAAAAGTTTCCAACCATTCAATGAATCGTCAAATCTTGACGAAAGCACAAAATAGTTTTGGTCGAACTTTGAAAGGTCTTGAATTTCCTTGATAATCTTTTCGCGTTTGTCATAAGCAACTTCGTCGAATCCGTCGAAGAAAAACGCGAAATGTCCGGCTTTAATTGCTACGTTTATATATTCATCATCAAAATCAAAGCCGTTATCGCGCAGTTTTTTCTTTATTAAATCAAAAAGCGTTAAATCGGTATTGTTAAGGTCTCGCAGTTCGACAAAGACGGGAACGAGTTGTGTTACGTTGAGAGTATCGACGAAAAGATGCTGCATCAGCATTGATTTACCGCTTCCGGCGCTCGCCATTATGACGGCAAACTTATTCGTTTCGGTTAAATCTTTGATTGATGTTTCGTTGATAACCGTTTCATCGCAGGTTACGCCGAGCGGAACATAGAATTCTTCAAGCGGAGTCGGGCGGTTTGCGCTGAGGAAGGGTTTAGCGGTGGAATATTTTTTCAGAGCATTGTTGAGATAAGTTTCATAACCGAAACGCCAATTCGCTCTGGATTCATTAGCGGCAGCTTTATAAACATATTTAACTCCTTTCCAGAGCTTTTCGCCGTATTTATCTAAAAAGCCCGAAACGGATTGAGCAATTTGAGAGTTGTCTTTTTTTTCCTCACTCATAGAGAATTTTGTAATCTAATTTTAGTGAACAACTATCCTTTATTCTTAGTCAAAATTAAAGTTATTCTTAGTCAAAATTAAAGTCAAGAACTCTTTTAATCAATGAAAAATCAGTCACAAGACCTGCTATTTTACCTTCATTTTATGGTTTTAACCGATATAGCATACGCGGAAACGGAATTGTCTCGCGGACATGCTCGATGCCGCACATCCAAGCCGTGCAGCGTTCGACGCCCATTCCGAAACCGGCGTGCGGGACTGTTCCGAAGCGGCGCAAGTCCAGATACCATTCAAACGATTCGCGCGGCAGATTGTGTTCGGCGAGTTGTTTTTCGAGAAATTCCAGATTCATCGCCCGTTCGCCGCCGCCGATGATTTCGCCGTAACCTTCGGGCGCGAGCAGGTCTGCGCCGAGCGCGAGTTCGGGACGAGTCGCGTCGCGTTCAAAGTAAAACGCTTTGATGACGGCAGGGAAATGATGGACGAAAACCGGCTGGTTGAATCGATTTGAAATATAAGTTTCGTCCGGCGCGCCGAAATCGCCGCCCCATTCAAAATTATTTTCCATCTCGCCTTTGGCAAATCCTTCCTGCAAGATTTTTACCGCGTCGTCATAATGGACGCGCGGAAATTTGTTGTTTGGAATGGCTTCGAGTTTTGAAAGGTCGCGCTCCAAAACTTTTAATTCTTCCTGACGGTCGTTTAAAACCCGCCCGACGATAAAATTGATTAAACCTTCGCCCAAATTCATTACGTCGTCCAAATAAGCGTAAGCCATTTCCGGTTCGAGCATCCAAAACTCAGTCAAATGTCTTCGGGTTTTAGATTTCTCGGCGCGAAATACCGGACCGAAAGCGTAACTTCTGCCCAGCGACGCGGCGGTCGCTTCGTTGTAAAGCTGTCCGCTTTGCGTCAGGTAGGCTTTGTCGTCTTCAAAATAATCGACCTCGAAAAGCGTCGTCGTGCCTTCGCACGCGGCGGGCGTAAAAATCGGCGTGTCGGCTAAAATAAAGCCCTGCTCGTCGAGAAAATCGCGGCAGGCTTTGATAACCGTGTGGCGAACCTTTAAAACCGCGTGCTGTTTTCGTGAACGAATCCACAAATGGCGGTTGTCCATCAAAAATTCCGTGCCGTGTTCCTTTGGCGTAATCGGATAATCCGAAGCGTTTTGTACGACTTCGATGTCTTTTACGTCAACTTCCACGCCGATTGCCGAGCGCGTGTCTTCTTTGACCGAGCCGTGAACGATTAAGGAAGATTCTTGACCGAGCGCTTTTGCCTTTTCAAAAACTTCTTCGCTGTTGCCTTTGAAAACGACGCATTGGACGATTCCAGTGCCGTCGCGCAGTTGCAGAAAGACGAGTTTCCCGCTCGAACGCGAATTGTAAAGCCAGCCCTTGAGCGTAACTTCCGCGCCGATGTGATTTTTTAATTCGTTGATATAGGTTTGATTCATAAATTATTTGTTCGATTTTTAATTACGGAAATAAAAATTTTGATTAACTGATAATACTTTAATCGCGCGGCAAATTTCCACACGCTCAAGCAGGATTGATTTTCTCCGTTTGCTATTTTCATCGAACAAATAAAAAACCTTTAATCTTTTACCGATTAAAGGTTTCATAAAAAGCCGTCAGGAAAATTATTTAAGGTTATTTATCGGTCATCAAACGGCGCAGAGTTAAAACAAAAATTGTGCTGACAAGTGCAAAGCAAGACAAGCCGATGACAAAGGGAAAAGCAATCGTTCCAGCCGACTCCAAAACCCGACCGAGCGCCGATTGGAGCGAGAAAAACGGTTCTGAGTAGCTTTGTCTTAACCAGACAATTATTATAAGCGCGACGAAGCCGGCGGCGATTTGCGCGATTAAAATCGGTTGTTCCACGCGCTCGGCGCGGCGTTGTTTTTCGCGCAGACGAAATTTCCACCAGACGAGTCCGGCAGCGGGCAAATTCTTCGGCGGGGATTCTCTCGGCAGATTTGTTTGAAAAAACTGCATTACCTTTGCCGTCTCAAGACAATCGGCGCAGGCTTTAATGTGTTCGGAAATTTCTTCGCTGACCAATCCCGATTTTAAGGATTTAACGACCGTCTGTTCAAAAGCGCATCCCGATTCTTTACTCATAATTTATTCACCTCAAAATTATTTGCGTCTAAAAGAGCGGCTAGTTTTCGGCGGGCGCGAAACAATAAGACGCGCACGCTCAAAGATTTTAGTCCGAGCATTTTGGCAATTTCATCGTGCTGATGACCTTCAACGTAAGCCAGCCAAAGAAGAGAGCGTTCCTGCATTTTAAGTTTATCAAAAACGTGTGCTATCTCGCTTTCGGCAGCAAACGGTTCATAAGCTGATTCTACATTTGTGTCTGCGGGCAAACTCATCTGTCGTTTTATCTCGCGGGCGTTGCGACGAAAATAATCATACGTCAAATTTGTTGCAATGCGGTAAAGATAAGCCTTTTGGTTGTCGCCGGAACGAATCGTCGCGCCAAGAAAACGCATAAAACTTTCCTGCACGATGTCGTCGGCAATCTCCGCGCTGTTCGAGACGCGCCGCACATACGCCCAGAGCGGGCGCGAATGCTCGTTGTAGAAATTCTCGAATTCGACTTCGTTTGTCATTTGGGAAGATTGCTCGCGCTCCGTCGTGTTGTCGAATTTCAACCAAACACCGATTGGCATCGCTCCGCGGAACATAAAAGTTTAATTTTAACGCGCCGGAAATTTAAGATTGGACGGAATTCGGCTCGGCGGAGACGCGCGGATTGCCTGCGGAAATCATTCCCCAAGACTTTGCCAGCCGGTAGGAAATCGCTGCCGAGACGAGAAAGCCCGCGCCGATCATAAACGAGACGACGCCGAGAATAATCATTACAGTTCCGCCCTGCGGCTGCGCGAAAAATTTATCGAGCTGCGGCTCGGCAAACATTTTGCCCAAAACGAAAAGTCCCAAACCGAGCAAAGTTAGAACCGTGCCTTTCTGAATCGAGCCTAGAATTTTATGCAAAGGCGTCGCCGGTTCGCTTGCCAGATTATCAAAAAAATCTTTTCCCGCATCGCTTTGCAAATAAGCCGTGAATTCACTAGACGAACCGAATTTTTCCATCATTCGATTATGAAATCCGGTCTGCGCCCGAAGATGCGCGCGATGTCTGAACATCTGAATTATTTGACCGATTACCCAAGCCAAAGCCAGAAACGATATGGGCAGAACCACAATCGGCATTAAATCTTCCATAAAATGATGAAGCATTTGGTCATCCATTTTTGTATTCCTCTTTTATTATTGAATTTTTTGAAAAACAAAAACGAAATTTTTCGACAAAATTCGAGTTGTTTTGTTTTATCTGTATTTATAACGCCGGCGGCAGGCGAGAGGTTAACAAGCGGAAGGGAAAGTTTTACAGAAAAAAATCTAGAAGCTATCTCAAAGATACTTTGCCTTAAACTTTGCCGCTTCGCGCCTTGGCGGGAAATTCTTTGTCTCCCGCAAAGACGCAAAGCGGCAAAGGAAAATCAAAGGCATAAAAACTTTATTGCTATTTTTGAGATGGCTTCTAAATAATTTTTGCGATAACTTTTTGCAAATTTGGAAAACGATTTAATTTTTTCGCCGCGCCCGAGACGATTTGAAACATCGGATTGATGTATTGAACGTAATTTGTTTTTCCCCGAAAAGCGGTTTGAAAGGAAAAAGTGCCGATGGCTTTCAGGCAGCGCTGAACCGTTTGCAGACGAAACTCATACTCAAAATCTTCAAAGGCAATTTTTTTCAATCCTAATTTTTCTCGCTCGGATAAGAAAAACTGTTTCTTTTCGGCGAGCCGCTTTTCGTCGGGCGCGTCTAAAACTCTGTCGAGCAGAAGCGAAACGAGGTCATAACTCGCCGCGCCGATTCTGGCGTCTTGATGGTCAATGATTCGCAAATGATTTTCGCGGTCAATCATCAAATTTGCCGCGTGAAAATCTCTGTGACATAAAACCTTGGCGCGTGTTTCGAGTTCTTTGGAAAGCGAAACGAATTCTGCGGTCAGACACGAATCTTCTTCACCGGAAAGCGTTTGCTTTTGCAAGGACTCAAAATAGTGAGTTTTGAAAAAGTTTAATTCCCACAACAGTTTTTCTTCGTCGAATTTAAGGCGCGAAGCAATCGAATCGAGTTCAAAAGCCTTTGGCGTGGCGGCTTGAATTTCGGCAATCAAAACGATTGCTTCGTCTAAAAGATTTTCCTTTTCACCAAAACTGCCTGCGCTCAAACAATCGCGCAAAATCGTATCGCCGAAATCTTCCTGAATGATGACGCCGAGATTCTCGCTATAATCGAAAATCCTCGAAACCGGCAAACCGGCGACGAGAAAAAGATTTGTAACGTCAATATATGTCTGCTCTCTGGCTAAAAAAGGTTCGGGATAAACGCAGGCAATCGCCGTCGAATTATTCCAATTGATGCGAAAATACTCGCGCGTCGAAGCGTCGGGCGTTAATACTATAATTTCGCTTTGCCGATTGGCTTTTTCTAAAAACTCTCGCAGTCTTTCGATTGCATTTGCGGTAAAAATTTGACTCATAGCTTGTAAATCAAACTTTATTATTGATTAAAGGGAACGACATAGTTTTCGCCGACAACTTCGCCTTTCATTGCTTTAGCGGGAATTTCCGTGCAGTGCGCGAGCATATCGGCGCGGACAATCGCTACGTTTTCATATTTTTCGTTTTCGTTTATTTTAACGCCGTCGCCGATTATCGCTCTGGAAATTTGCGCGCCGTCTGAAATAGAAACATCGTCCCAAAACACCGAATCTTTAACGCTCGCCGATTGGGAGATTTTAACATTCGCGCCTTTGACGATTTTTTCCTTTTGCCCGTCGAGCATTGCCAGACTGATGTCTAAATATCGCGGAATCGTCGATAGCTCAAACCAGCTTGCGTCGGTGATATGCGCGACGATTTTCTCGCCGCGACGGATTGCCGGATTATAAAACGTCGGCACGATGTCCGAATAGACGCCGCGCGGAATGTAATCGAAAATGCGTGGTTCGAGAATGTGAATGCCCGTGAACATCAAGGGATTTTGGATTTTGGATTTTGGATTTTGGATTGATTTGGATTCCAATGTTGAATCTTGAATCCTGAATCCTGAACCTTTTTCGGGAAAATCGCCGAAACCTGTTACCAGATTGCCTTCCGTTTCAACAATCGAAAATCTTTCGCGTTTTTTGTTTTCCATCAAAACCATCGTGGCGAGAGCGCCGGTTTCGCGGTGCGTGCGAAGCGCGGCGGAAATATCGATGTCGGTGATGATTTTGCCGTTGACGATTAAAAAAGTTTCGTCTTCGAGCAGATGCCGCGCGTTGTCGAGCGCGCCAGCCGTCCCCAAAATCTTCGGCTCTTCGATTGTGTAATGAATTTTGACGCCGAACGCCGCGCCGTCGCCGAGCGCTTTTTTGACCGATTCGGGTTGATGGTGAAGATTGACGACGACATCTCTGAAACCGAACTTAGCGACGTATTCGGCGACGTAACCGACGAGCGGTTTGCCCAAAAAAGGAATCGCGGGTTTGGTGCGGTCGATGGTTAGCGGGAAAAGCCTGGTGCCGAAACCGGCGGCTAAAATCATTGCTTTCATAGCGAGAAATCGTTTGAGTTTGGTTAGTCGGCAAGTTAGCTTTTACAAACCGCTTCAAACTTCAAACCATACTTTTTTTGAGTTTCAAATGCAAACTTGCGAAATCGAGTTTTGGCGTTAGAATCTGTAAAAGATGGCAAACTCCGACGAAAAAACCTACGCGCTTTTTTCAAATCCGACAAATAAAAAAATCGTTGCCGAACTCGAAAAAAATGGCGCGAAAGTTTTTCTGTTTCCGCCGCTCGAAATCCAAAGAACGGTTTTAGATGAAGAATCGATTGCTGCGATAAAAAATCTGAGCGGATTTGATTGGATAATTTTTCCGGACGTTTTGACGGTTGATTGTTTTCTGGAAATTCTACAGGAAAATGAAATTGATTTATTTGAAATGGATTCGGTGCAGGTCTGCACATTCGGTGAAGCCGCCGCCGACCGCCTGCGTTTCGTGCAGCTTCACGCCGACGTTATTCCGAATTCTGTCGAAGGCGGCAATCCGTTTCACGCCTTGTTCGATTTTATCGGGCAAGACCAATTCCGCAGCTTGAGGTTTCTTCTTACAAAAGAAATTTCCCGTCAATATGAAATTAAAAATAAGTTAGCAGAAAGCGGCGCTGATGTATTTGAATTGCCGATTTATCAAGCCAAAGATTCGAGCGCGGACAAAATTACAAAATTTAAAACCCTACTGAAAGGCGGCGCGATTGACGAATTTATCTTTTCATCACCGACGGATTTGCTTGCTCTACAGAACTATTTTGATAATGAAATGATTGCAGAGACGCTATCGGAAATAAATATTTCGGCGTTAAATAAAGAGATGTTTCAAACTTTAAAGGAGTTTGACCTCAAAGCAAATTATTTCCGGCTTAAATAAAAAGAGGCTGAGATTAAATCTCAGCCTCTAAAGTTCTAAATACAAGAAAACTTGATTGTCGCGCCGAACCGTTTTTGTAGTCGGCGCGACAATCACCGCTTTTTAATGCGTGTCGTAATTGGCAATCGGATAATCTCCGTTCTGCCCGAACTGCACCGATTCTGTAACATTATCCGAACTGCGAATAGTAAAGAATGTTCCGTTCGACGGATTCCAGACCGAGATGTCCGTTCGTCCGTCGGCGTCGTAATCGGCTTGCGTCGAGAAAAACGGTTTCGTTCCGAACGGAACTGCCCGGAAACTGAAGTTCGAGCTGTTCAGAATAAACCAGGTGTATGGACTTCCGGCGCGAACAACCGCGAAATCAGTTCGCGCGTCGCCGTCATAATCTCCGGGGACGACCAAATCGCTTCCCAAACCGAATTGGATTGCTTGGAATCCGAGTGTCGAGCGCTGGACGAAGAAGGTTGCCGGACCGGTTCTGTCCGCTCCGCTTCCGCGATAGACGGCTAAATCAAAGCGTGAGTCACCGTCGTAATCGCCAGGCGCAACAACGTCGGTATCCAATCCGAACTGCGTCGCGCTGAATGTCAAAGTGTTGCTGGTCAGAATATACCAAATCATCTGTCCGCCGGTTCGTCTGACGACTGCGTAGTCGGTTCGACCGTCGCCGTTATAATCACGCGCGACCGGTTCATCGAGATTCTGTCCGAACTGCACGGCTACGAAAGTATTGTCAGAGCTGCGGAGAACATAAAATGTTCCGTTGCTCGGACGCCAGACCGATATGTCAGCCTTTGCATCGCCGTCATAATCGCCCGGCGTCTTAATGTCATCGGCTAAACCGAATTGAACGGAGAAAAAGCTGCCGTTCGTGCTTCTGCGGACGAACCAAGTGTTAATGCCCGGACGGAAAACAGCGTAATCGGCGCGACGGTCGCCGTCGAAATCAAGCGCCGTGCCTCTGCCCGTGCCGCTTGCCGCGCTGCCGAGAGCTACAGCTAACCCGCGAAGATTGCTTCCGCCGCCAACTGCGCCGACCAGTGTCGCCGCGCCGGTTGACAAATTAATTGTGTAAAGATTGGTCGTTCCGCCCACTGTCAATGCAGCATAAGCTATACCGTTGCTTCCAATATCGAAACCGTTAATGCCTGACGCGTCGACTCCGAGCGGACCGACTGCGGTCAGCGTTCCGCCGTTCGGCGAAGGAGTGCCGCCCGTGCCGCCTTGCAGATAAAGCGTATCGGTGTTCGTGTCGATAACGTAAAGCGTGGTCGCCGTCGTTCCGGCAAAATTATTGGTATAGGCGGCGGCGGTTACACCTGTCGTCGCCGGGTTGAGCGCCGTATCCGTTCCGGCAAGCGTTCCGTCGTTCGGATTGAGCCGTATGTTTTGTCCCGTGTCGCTGACGACGCGGATGCGGTCAACCGAAGGATTAAAGTCGAAACCGAAGTTCGTTCCGCTCAAAGTGAACGCGCCTGTCGTGCCGACTTGCGTAGCCGCGCCGGTCGTCAAATTAATCGTATAAAGACGACTGGTGCTGCCGAGCGCGTAAAGTTGTCCGGTGGCGGGACGAAAATCAATTCCTAAAATATTTTCACCTGCCTGCAATCCCGTGATTGCCAAAGTAGTAACAGATGATGGCGTATTATTATTAAAACTCACCAACTGATTGGCAGTATTGACGCCAACAATAAATGCGCTGGCTAGCGGCGTTCCCGGTACCGGCGTCGGTGTTGCCGTCGGTGTGGCAGTCGGGGTTGCCGTTGCTGTCGGCGTTGGCGTTGCCGGAGTTGGCGTCGCTGTTGCTGTCGGCGTTGGCGTTGCTGGGGTTGCCGTTGGAGTTGCCGTCGCCGTTGGAGTTACTGTCGGAGTTGCCGTCGCCGTCGGTGTAACGGTTGGTGTGGCGGTCGCCGTCGGTGTAACGGTCGGTGTCGCCGTTGCCGTTGCCGTCGGTGTCGGAGTTGGACTTGCGCCGCCGGCTGTTGTGATTGTAAGCGTCCATCCGCCTTGGATGGCTCCAAAGTCATCCGTACTAAAATCTGCTACATATAATTTCCAAACGCCGTTCGGACTTGTTCCGCCGAATGTCGAACTAAATGTGGCTGTTCCGCCGCCGTTCGGTCCGGGATTGTTATAGGAGGCAATGCTAGGAAAACCATCACTGAAATAATTTGTCGGCTTGTAAGTTATGCCGCTCACTATCGGCGCGGCATCTGAAAATTGAAATGCGCCCGAATCGCTGATTGTATAGGTCACATTCACTGCTCCTTGACGGACACTAGTGGATGTCGCTCCGTCCTGAAGCAATAGGCTGACTCCGGTCGGACCTTGCAAAAGGATACCGACATCAGATGGAGCGGTATGATTGAAATTGTTAATTGTGACCTGCACGCTGCCGGGCGTATTGGCAATTGTCCCGGTCAGTCCCGAAACCGTGATGTTTGATGGATACGGATTGGCTACTGACACATCAGGGATATTTATCGGCGCGGTATTACTAAAACTTTGCGCGAAAGCCGCGACGGTAAAAACCGCTAAAATCAAAATCAAACTGTTGAAAAAAGATAAAACTTTCATATTCCTCCTGAAAAATTAAAACCAAAAAATATTGCGTATTTAAAGACTTCGCTAAATTTTATTTCGTCAAATTTAATAATATAGTTTCAAGGGAGAATTAAATCTATAACAAGACGATACTAAAAATTATCCTTTTTCACGACTGTTTGTCAATAAGTTTCAGCCGCGACGAAGAAATTGCGTTATTAAGTTTGATTTTTTGTTGTTTTGAATAATTGCTAAGATAAAATATGAATTCCGCTTCGGTTCTCCTTTTTTTTATTGACGGATTAGGCATCGGCAAGCGCGAAGAGCCGAATCCGCTTGCTTTTGTAAAAGACATCGAACCGCTGGCGCATTTTCAAAAAGAGAAAAGCGAAATTATCTTTGACGGAATTTTAATCCCGACCGACGCGCGTCTAGGCATCGACGGTCGTCCGCAAAGCGCGTCGGGTCAAACGACGATTTTGACCGGCGTCAACGCGCCGAAACTCCTTGGTTTTCACAAACAGGGATTTCCAAACCAAATTCTTCGTGACGTCATCAAAGAAAATTCGATTTTTCTCCAGTTAAAACGCCGAAACATCGAGCCGAATGTTTTTGCCAACGCCTACACGCCGCAATTTTTCAGCGAAACTCCGCGCTGGAAATCGGCGACGACCTGCGCGGTCGAAGCGGCGGATTTGCCATACCGCAAACTACCCGATTTAATCGGACGAAAAGCCGTTTTTCACGATTTCACAAATCGCAGTTTGATTGAAAGAGGTTTTGACGCGCCGATTTTTTCTCCCGCAGACGCCGCCGCAATTTTAGCCGAACTGACGATTCCGCATCGTTTTACGCTCTACGAACATTTTTTGACCGACAAAATCGGACACGCTCAAGATTTTGAAAAAGCCGCAGAGCATCTGCCGCAGCTTGCCGAATTTGTCCGCAAAACTTTGGAGAAAATTGATTTGGAAACGACGACCGTCATATTGACCAGCGACCACGGAAACGTCGAGGACTTATCCGTTCGCAATCACACCTTAAACGATGTTCCGACAGTAGTTTGGGGCAGAAACCGTCAGGAAAGTTTCTAAACAAATAAAAGATTTGACCGATATTACTCCGGCAATTTTGAGTCTGCTAACTTAAAATAATCCAAACATATCTTCGATAATTCATTTTGTATCTGACAACTGTGATGTGAATTGTTATAAACTCTAATTGAAATGAAGCGTTGGACGATAAAAAAGCACGACCGTGAAGCGGTAAAATCTTTGGCAAGCGATTTGAAAGTTTCTCCAATCGCGGCGGCTTTGCTCATTTCCCGCGGTTACGAAACCGAAGAAAAGGCGCAAAGATTTTTAAATCCCTCGCTTGCGGATTTGCACGAGCCGAATCTTTTAAAGGGAATGGAAAAAGCCGTCGGGCGCATTTTGAAGGCGGTCGAAACGGGCGAAAAAATTCTGATTTGGGGTGATTACGACGTTGACGGCACGACCGGAACGGTTGTGCTGCGAAAGGCTCTGGAGATTTTAGGCGCGGAAACCGGCTTTCACATTCCGCATCGTTTTACCGAAGGTTACGGCGTCAATATCCCGATGCTCGAAAAGGCGAAACAGCGCGGCTACACGCTGGTTGTCAGCGTCGATTGCGGCATTCGTAGTTTTGAACCAATTTCCTGGGCAAAGGAAAACGGCATTGATTTTATCGTTACCGACCATCATTTGGCTGACGAAACGAAAGAAAATCCGGATGCGTTTGCCGTCGTCAATCCGAATCAGCCCGGTTGCGAATACCCGGACAAAAATCTCGCCGGTGTCGGCGTGGCGTTCAAACTCGCGCACGCTCTTCTGCGGGAAAAGGGCAAGGAAAATCTCGTCAAAGGTTTTTTGAAAATTGTCGCCATCGGCACAATCGCCGACGTGATGAAATTGACGGGCGAAAATCGAGCGATTGTCGCGCTCGGCTTAAAGGATTTGCCGAAAGCGCACAATTACGGACTCAAAGCCTTGATGGAAGTCGCCGACTGTAACGGCGATATGACAAGTTACGACATCGGTTTTCGCCTCGCGCCGCGCATCAACGCGGCTGGCAGAATGGACGCGGCGCGTCGCGTCGTTGAATTGTTTGAAACAAACGATTTCGACCAAGCCAGAAGTCTGGCGGATATGCTCAACAGCCGCAACCGCGAACGCCAAAAAGTGCAGACGGAAATCACCGAGCTGGCGATGCTCGCAACACTCGACTCGCCGCTCTCGGCTAATTTCGTCGTCGTCGCAGGCGAAGGCTGGCATCGCGGCGTGATTGGACTCGCCGCCTCGAAAATCGCCGAAAAACTTTATCGCCCGACGATTGTCTTATCAATCGAAGACGGCATCGCGCACGGCAGCGCCAGAAGTATTGCCGGTTATCATTTACTAAACGGCTTGGATTCGTGCGCCGCGCTTTTTGAGCAATACGGCGGACACGCGGCAGCGGCGGGAATGCGAATCAAGCAGGAAAATATCGAAGAATTGCAAAAACAATTAAACGCGCACGCGACCGAAAATTTAACGGCGGAAGATTTAATTCCCGAATTGAAAATCGACGCGGTTGTTTCGAGCCAAACCTTAAACCTCGATTTAGTGCGGGAATTAAAACGATTCGAGCCTTTCGGAATGGGCAATCCGCGACCGCGATTCGTCACCAGAGATTTAACTTTAACGAAAGAACCGTTTGTGATGAAGGACAAACATCTAAAACTAAAACTCGCCGACGCGGACGGCAAACAGTTTGAAGCGGTCTGGTGGGACGGCGTTGACAAATCCAAAAAGCAAACTCTGAGACCGAAATCGCGCATCGAACTGGCTTACACTCCTGAAGCCAATAATTGGAACGGCAATACGCGCTTGCAATTGGTCGTTGAAGATTTAAAGAGCGAAATTTAAATTTAAGGCAGGAATAAGATTATGGATTTAGCGGTAAAATGGCTGGAACTTTTGAATAATCCCTTTTTTCAGAATATTCCTTATAAAGTCGAACTCAATAAATTCGGACAAATCCTGATGAGTCCGGCTTCCAACCGGCACGGCATTCTTCAATTTAACATCGGAAGTGGAATTAAGGCTAAAAAAAAGGGCGGCGTGGTTATTGTCGAATGTTCTATTCTCACGAGCGAAGGCGTAAAAGTTGCAGATGTCGCTTGGGCTTCTGATGAATTTTTCGCCGAGTTTGCCGATAAAACGCCTTATCCGAAAGCTCCTGAAATTTGTGTCGAAGTCGTCTCACCAGGCAACAGCCGCGCCGAAATTGAAGAGAAAATACGTTTGTATTTGGAAAAGGGCGCGCTGGAAGTATGGATTGTCTCCGAACATGGCAAGATAAATTTCTTTACTCACATCGGAGAAATAAAAAACTCAAAACTCGCCGAAAACTTTAAATTGTAATGACCGAAACCAAGCCGCAAAACATAAAAAATTTACAGCTTCGCGCAAAATTGCCTTTGGTCTTTCGCGTGCCGGCGATTTTTGCGATGGCGGCAACCGTTTTGGCAATCGGCTACGGTTTTTATTTATCACGAAACAACCGTGAATTTCGGATGAAAAGCCTGCCCGCCGAGCTTTCCAAAGATGTCGTCGCCGAGGTCAACGGTTACGAACGCCGCGAAACCGACGGCGAGCGGCTGAAATACTATATCAAAGCCGACAAAGCCAGAACGTTTACCGATAATCATCAGGAACTCGAAAACGCCTTTATTCAAGTCTTTGACGACACGGGCGTAAACTCCGACAGAATTTCTTCGGCAACCGCGATTTACGTCCCGGCGGCAGACGATTCTAAAAATTTCACGGCTTATTTTGCGGGAAATGTCTATATTGAAACGCGCGACGCGCTTCACGTCAAAACCGAACAACTCACTTATAAAAAAGATTCGGAAATTGCAGAAGCCGAAGAATTGATTGAGTTTTCACGTGAAAATATAGCGGGGAAATCGGTCGGCGCGATTGTTAAAATCAGAGACAAAACCATCGAGTTGCTGAGAAATGTCGAGATAAATTCAACCGCCGCCGATGGTAAAATCGAACACGCTAAAATCGTCGCCGGACACGCGCTGTTTAATCAAGCGGCGGGCAAAATCGAATTTAATCAAAACGTCAGCGTCAACATTACGCCAAACAATTCCGACGCGCTCGCCCAGCCGACCGACATCAAATCCGACCGCGCAACCGCATTTTTTGTTAATCGAGAATTGAAGAAAGTTGAATTGAACGGCAATGTCGATGTTTACCAAAAACCGACTGACGCCAATTCAAAATGGACAAAAACACGGGCGAATCGAGCTGTTGTAAAAGTTGAAAACGAACTAAAACAGCTTGAACTGTTTGAAAATGTTGACATCGAAACGACAGCAAACAACTCCAAACCGACCAGAATCAAAACAAATTACGCGCTTTACGAAAAAGACGCCGACAAATTCGAGTTGAAAAATCCGGTCGATATTGTGACGGTCGAAGATAATCAGCCGACGACGATTCATTCGACCGAAGCGGTTTACGAACAATCGAACGGCAAGATTTTCCTGACCGGCGCAGCAGAAATTACGCAGGGCAACGATTTTATCAAAGGCGACAATTTGACGGCGGAACTCTTTCCCGACAAAAAACTCAAAAACGCTTTTGCCAAAGGAAATGCTTATTTGAAACAGGCGACGGCGGAGCGCGCGACGGAAGTTTCGGGAAACGAATTGAACGCGACTTACAGCGACAAGCGGCAGTTGCAGTCGGCAAATGCAATCGGTTCGGGCAGTGCGGTTTTGACACCGACGCAGGCGAAGGATTACACAAAAATATCGCTTTCGACGGCGAATGCAATCCGTCTGAATTACCGCGACAATGGATTTTTGGAGCAAATGCAAACTGATGGACGCACGACGCTCGCGCTCGACGCGCCGAATAATAATCAAAAATCAGCCAACAAAAAATTGACGGCGGATAAAGTGAAAACCGTTTTTAATGCCAACGGCAAAGATTTGACGAAAGCCGAAGCCGTCGGTAATGCAGAGCTTTTTGTCGAGCCGCTTCGCGCCGCGAAGGAAAATTATCGAACGACCGTCAACGCGCCGCGTTTTGACTGCGAATTTTTTGAAACCGGAAACGATGCGAAAAATTGCGCGGCTTCGGGAAATTCCAAAGCCGTGCGCGTGCCGACCGTTCCGTCGGAAAAAAGCGGAAATCAAACAATTTCGGCGGAAAGATTGGACGTTAAATTCAGTCAGGAAAATAAAGATGTTGAAAGATTTGACGCTTTCGGTAGCGCGAAATTTACCGAACTCGACCGCAACGGAATCGCCAATCAACTGACTTTTACGGCGGGCGATGAATTTGTCAGACTGCGCGGCGGCGAGCCGACCGTTTGGGACTCGCGGGCGCGGGCAAAGGCAGGCGAAATTGATTGGGACACGCGCAATAATAAATCCGCGCTTCGGGAAAAGGTCTCGACGACTTATTACAGCCAGAAACAAACCGGCGGCGCGACTCCGTTTGCGAACCAGAATTCGCCGGTTTTTGTAACGTCGGAAAACGCTGAGTTTGACCATTTGGCGGAAACCGGACTTTATACGGGAAACGCCCGCGCGTGGCAGGAAAATAATTACGTTCGCGCCGATAAATTACTAGTGAAACAAAAAGAAGGCGAGCTTTACGGCGAAGGCACTGTCCAGAGTCTTTTGTATGACGCGAAACGAAAGGAAAACGGTAAGGAAACATCCGTTCCGGTTTATGCCGCCGCGCAAAAATTGTCTTATTCAAAAGACAAAAACGTGCTTCGCTACGAAACAAACGTTGACATCAGACAAGGCGCGGACCGAATCGTCGCGGGCGCGGCAAATGTTTTTTTGAACGATAAAAACGAAGTCTCGCAGACAATCGCGGAAAACAACGTCGTGATAACTCAGCCGAATCGCAAAGTCGTCGGCGATTACGCGCAATATAATATGGCTGACGAAACCGTCGTTCTGCGCGGCAACCCGGCTCGCGTCGAAGACAGCGAAACCGGCTCGTCGCAGGGAGCGCAGCTAACCTTTTCCCTGCGCGACAAACGCATCGAAGGCGAAAGCAAAACAAAGGAAAATAACACGGGCAGAATGCGAACGATTTATAAAGTTAAAAAACCGTATTAAGCCTGTTTATTCCACACAATAAATCAAAATACATCTTTATACTGTTAAAAGGTTTCTAAAGTTTTAGTAATAAGAATTGACTTGAATTATTAAGAGGAACATAATCGGCTTGATAAAACTTACGAAAATACTCAAAACGGTGATAAGCGATGCCTAAAGATAAAAATATAATCACAACAGAAACGGACAATGAGTTTGATTTCCAAAATGAAAGGCTCAAAGAAGAAAAATTAGCATTAAAAAAAGCTATTTCAGATATGGATACTAAATACCTTTTAGAGTATTTATTTTCATTATTCCTTGCTTCACTTGTCTTAATTATAATTGCTTTAACTATTCAATTTAGATTTGAGTTTTATTTTAACGATTACGTTTCAAAAGTCTCAGAGATATTTTTGCAAATTGTGCTAATTTCAACTCTTTTAGGATGGAATATTAGGACAAAATCACTTTTCAAAAAGAGTAAAGAACGTAATGTCGAAAAACTTCGAGAAAGTGAAAAAGAACTCTATCAAAAGTTTCAAAACAACATTGAATCAATAGTTAGAAAATCTCAATAAATATGGCTGATTTGCAGACTCAACTTTTAAATAAAAAACTTCACCCCGAAGCGCAGGATTTAGCAGAGGATTTTGTAACGGATTTTGCCGATAAGTTAGTTCTGCAAAGCAAAACGTTGGCAATTCTTGATGGGGCAAACGAAGTTCAAAGCAATCATATTATACAAGCCAAAAATGTTATTTCAAAAACAACTCCTGCTAGAGGTCGGGTTAAGGAGATTGTTTTAGTAATTGGAAATGCTTTAATTGGTGCAGGACTAGCAGGTATATTCAGTGAATATTCTGCTACTAAACGGGTTGAATGGTTAATTGTTTATTTTGCAATATTTACACTTGGCGGTTTTATAACATCCCTTGTTTATGTCTCAAATAAACCTTGATTTTGCAAAACAAAGGCGATGAGGATTCACGCCCTACTATAATTTTTTAGATAGAATTTATAATCGCTTCGTCATAAAAAGCATCAATAATCGCTGAAATACATCGTTTGAAAAACAACAATGTATAGTTTCGCTAATTAAAATTTCTCTGTGTCCAGAATTAGGTTTGTTGCCACAATAATACCAAATCAAGTTGAATAGTGCGTATTGTCAGAACCGCCTGCCGTAGCGGGCGCGTTCTTCGCACAACAGTTACCCACCCGCTACGGCAGGCGGTTCTGACTCTATAATACGCGCAACTTGATTTGATTCGGTATAATCATTTCCAACAACTCAAACTTAGAAAAACATCGAAAAACAAAATTCTTTGCTCATCCGTAATAAAACTACTAAACTTCGGTTTATCAAATAATTTATTTTAAGGAGAAAAACTGTGCTTATAAATCTGTTTCGTCAAACGGGAGCAATAATAATTTTGCTTTCTTTTTGCCTGATGACTTTTGCTCAAAATTCCGGTTTTGACCCGAGCCGCATGGATAAATCCGTCGAGGCTTGTGACAACTTTTATCAATATGCCAACGGAACCTGGCTGAAAAAGACCGAGATTCCCGCCGCGTTTCCGTCGTGGGGAAGTTTCGATATTCTGGGAACGCGCAACCGCGAACTGTCGCGCGATATTCTCGAAGCGGCGATGAAAAATTCGAGCGCCGCGAAAGGTTCGACCGAACAACTTATCGGCGATTATTACGCTTCGTGTATGAACACCGACGCGATAGAAAAGGCGGGCGCGAAACCGCTCAAAAAATATTTTAAGGAAATTAACTCAATAAAAGACGCGAAAGGTTTGCAATCGGAAATTGCCGTTCTTCACCGTCGCGGCATTCCGGTTTTGTTCAATTTTTACGCCAACGCCGACCAGAGAAACAGCGCAATGAACATTGCCAATGTTTATCAGGGCGGTTTGGGGCTGCCGAACCGCGATTATTATACGAAAGACGATGCTAAATCAAAGGAACTGCGCGATAAATACGTCGCGCACGTCACCCGAATGTTCGGGCTTGCCGGCGACACGCCCGCTCAGGCAAAGGCGAACGCCGACAGCGTTATGCGAATCGAAATGCGTCTTGCGCTCGCCTCGAAAACGCCGGTCGAAGAACGCGACCCGGTAGCGAATTTTAACAAAATGTCGGTTGCCGACGCCGATAAATTAATGCCGAATTTCGCTTTGGAAACATACGCCGCGAAATTAGGCGCGCCGCAGTTTTCGGAAATAAACGTCTCGCAGCCCGACTTTTTCAAAGAAGCCGGAAAAATGATAACCGAAGTTTCATTGGCTGATTGGAAAACTTATCTTCGCTGGAATGTTTTGAATAATTTGGCGTCGCGGCTTCCAAAAAGTTTCGACGACGCGGATTTTGATTTTTACCAGCGAACCTTAAATGGCACGACCGAACAGCAACCTCGTTGGCGACGCTGCACGCGGGCGGCGGACGGCGCGGTCGGCGAAGCGCTCGGACAGGAATACGTCAAAAAGAATTTTACGGCAGACGCTAAACGCCGGATGGACGCGCTTATCACAAATCTTTTCGCCGCTTACCGCGAGCGAATCAACAAGGCGGATTGGATGACTGACGCGACCAGACGCGAGGCTTTGACGAAGCTCGACGCGATTCAGCGCAAAATCGGTTATCCCGACAAACTGCGCGGTTACGCCGGACTCAGTGTTGACCGCAAATCTTATTTTGAAAACACGATTCGCGTCAATGAGTTTGTCGGCACGCGCGATTTAAGAGACATCGGGCAAAAGGTTGACAAAACGCGCTGGGGAATGACGCCGCCGACCGTTAACGCTTATTACAATCCGAGCTATAACGAAATCGTCTTTCCCGCCGGAATTCTTCAGCCGCCGTTTTTCGATTTTAAGGCGGACGACGCGCTGAATTACGGCGCAATCGGCGCGGTCATCGGACACGAATTAACGCACGGTTTTGACGACCAGGGCAGTCAATTCGACGCGGTTGGAAATCTGAAAATGTGGTGGACGCCCGAAGACCGCAAAAAATTTGAAGAGAAAGCCGATTGCGTAGCGACAGAATTCAGCGGTTTTGAAGTGGAAAAAGGTTTGTTTATCAACGGCAAATTGACGCTCGGCGAAAATCTCGCAGACCTTGGAGGATTGACAATCGCCTACGACGCTCTCCAAAAATCGATGCAGGGCAAATCGCGTCCGGCAAATATTGACGGATTTACGCCCGAACAAAGATTTTTTCTCGGCTGGGCGCAAGTTTGGTCGGAGAATGCTCGCCCAGAGTTTGCCCGTCTGATGGTTCAGTCGAATCCGCATTCGCTCGCGCAATTTCGCGTTAACGGACCGCTCCCGAATCTGCCGCAATTTGCCGAAGCTTTCGGCTGCAAAGTCGGCGATAAAATGGTCAGCCAAAAACAATGTAAGGTTTGGTAGATTCGTTTCGATACAATTAAAAAAGATAAAAAGCCTGATTTATTCGGGCTTTTTATCTTTGGGAGCGCAGGCATCTTGCCTGCAAAGATTGCGAAAGCAATCTAAAATTTCCTGTAGTTATCAATTCTACAACGCTTATGCGCCGTTGGCAGGCAAGATGCCTGCGCTCCCGACTCGTCGGAAGAAACTCTTTGATTAAGCCGGACGAAATTTTAACTTCGCGGCGTTTTTCCTTTTCTCCGATTTTCACATAAACTTTTCTCGGATGTTGAATTTTTTTCGCAAAGAAAACTCGAATTCTTCAAACGGCAGTGACGAAAATGTTCCTGCCGATTCTTTGTCTGCGCGTGATTTACAAAAAACTTACGGGCGCAGGCGCGTGGTTGACGGCGTTTCGCTGTTTGTCGAGCAAGGCGAAGTCGTCGGGCTGTTGGGCGCGAACGGCGCGGGAAAGACGACGACCTTTTATATGATGACCGGACTCGAACAGGCTGAAAACGGGCGGATTTTCCTGAACGGGCAGGATGTAACGACACTGCCGATGTATCTGCGGGCGCGTCTCGGCTTGGGTTATTTGCCGCAAGAGCCTTCAATTTTTAGAAAAATGACCGCCGAGCAAAATATCCTGGCTGTTTTGCAGACAATGAAAATCTCGTGCGCCGACAGGTTTGTGCGGCTCGAAGAATTGCTGGAAGAATTCGGCATCGCGCACGTTCGCAAAACTCGCGGCGACGCGCTGTCGGGCGGCGAGCGGCGGCGCGTCGAAATCGCGCGTTGTCTGGCAACCGAACCGCAGTATATTTTACTGGACGAGCCGTTTGCCGGAATCGACCCGATTGCGATTGACGATATTCGAGAGATTATTATTTATTTGAAAAATCACGGCATCGGAATTTTAATCACCGACCACAACGTGCGGGAAACGCTCGGTATTACCGACCGCGCCTATATTATGGCGGAAGGAAAAATTCTGCGAAGCGGCGCGCCCGACGAACTTGTCGAAGACGCGGAAGTCAGGAGGCTTTATTTAGGCGAGAGATTTAGTCTTTGAAATTCAGGATTATAAGATTCAGGATTATAAGATTCAGGATTCAGGATTCAGGATTCTGGATTCTGGATTTAACATTCAGGATTCAGGATTTAAGATAAAGTTTTAGTATTGAAAGATAATGTTTTTAATCCTGAATCCTGAATCCTGAATCCTGAATTTTTAATTCAAAGACTCTTTTCTCATTCTTTAGTAATCGGTTATAATAAGCGTCGGAAACTGATTTTGAATTTATTGATTTGTAAAAGCTCTCAAGATAAACTTTTAATTTAGAAATGGCATCGTTAAGACTTACACAAAAACTTGCACAGCGAATGATTTTGACGCCGCAGCTGCGGCAGCGAATCGAGATGCTGCAGATGACGACGCTGGAGTTGAGCGAGTTGATTCAGCAGGAAATGGTTGAAAATCCGGTGTTGGAAGAGGTTTTAACCGATGAGGAATTTCAGGAAATCTCGGAAAAAATTCTCGACCAAAATTCAACCGGACAAGAAGAGGCTTATGAAAATGGATACGATAAAGATGCGGATTTTTCCATTGATTTAGAACAAGCCGAAAGTTTTACGCCCGAAAAGCCGGGCGAAAACGGCAATGAAGAAAACAGCCTGCAAGATTTTGACGGCGCCGAAGATTTTTCCGAAGATAAATCCGATTCGTTCGAGGAAGTCGATTACGGCAGAGAATTTCAAGATTATCTCGACCCGGGATATAAAACGCAGGAAATCGAATTCAAAGACGACGCGCCGAGTTTTGACCAATTTTTATCTCGCTCGCAGTCACTGACTGAACATCTCGAATGGCAGCTCAATCTTCTGCAAATCAGCGATAGACTCGAAGAGGTAGCGGCTTGCGTTATCGGCAACTTAAATGATGACGGGCGCTTGACGACCTCGAACGAAGAAATCGCCGAAATGTGCGGTTGCTCGCTCGAAACGGTTGAAAAAGCCAGACAAACCGTGATGCGCCTGGAGCCGGTCGGCTGCGGTGTGCGAAATGTCAAAGAATGTCTGTTTGTTCAGCTCGAAGCCAATGGCGAAGGCGAAAGTTTAGCGGCGGAACTCGTCCAAAATCATCTGGAAGATTTGCAGCCGCATCGCCTTCAGCATTTGGCAAAACAGACGGGCATCGACCTTCATATTCTGAATGAAGAAATCAACAAAATTCGCGTTCTCGACCCGTATCCGGGCAGGCGTTATTCTTCTGAAGAACCGATTTATGTCGCGCCGGAAGTTTATATCGAAAAGATTGAAAACGATTACGTCGTTTATTTTACAGATGACGGAAGCCCGCGCCTGCGAATCAGTTCGACCTACAAAAAACTGGTTGACCAGGAAGGCGTAACAAAGGAAACAAAAGATTTTATCAAAGACAAAGTGCGTTCGGCGGTTGACCTTTTGCGAAACATCGAACATCGCCGGCAGACGATTTATCGCGTCGTCGAGTGTATCGTTAATCGTCAGCGAGACTTTTTGGAACATGGCGTTCAGCACATCAAGCCGATGATGCTCAAGGATGTGGCGGAAGATATCGGGATGCATCTTTCGACGATTTCGCGCGTCGTCAATCGCAAATACGCGCATACGCCGCAGGGCGTTATCGAGCTGCGCCGCTTTTTCTCCGAAGGAATGCTCAACGAAGACGGCGAGGAAGTTTCGACGCGCATTTTGAAGCTGAGAATTAAGAAAATGACCGAGGAAGAAGATTCCAGAAAGCCTCTGACCGACGACCAAATCGCCAGAGTTTTGAGCAAGGAAGGCGTTAAACTTTCGCGCCGCACCGTTGCCAAATACCGCGACCAAATGCAAATTCCCGGCTCGCGCGAACGTAAAACAGTCATTTAGATTTTGGATTTAGATTTTGGATTTTGGATTTGACTGTTATAAATTAGGACGTTAATTATGTTTGATTTATTAAGATTAATTATAAATACAAAAATCTTAATTCTCTCAATAAATTAATGTTCTATTTCTTTTTAATCCAAAATCCAAAATCTAAAATCCAAAATCAAGAAGGGGTTGCAATTATATGAAATTTGAATACACAGGCAGACACATCGATGTAACGCCCGCGCTGCGGTCGCACGTCGAAGAACATTTTGAAAGATTGAATCATTTATTTGACGGCAATAATAGAAATACGCACGTAATTATTGAAGTAGAAAAAAATAAACATCGCGCGGAAATTATCGTTAAATGGCGCAACGAGGTTTTAACGGCGACGACCGTCGCCGCCGATATGTATCAATCTTTGTCGCAATCGATTAACAAAATCGAGAAACAAGCCTTAAGATTGAAAAGTAAAATTATTGACAAACATCATAAAGCCAAAAAAGTCAGCACAGTCGTGCCGCCGGCAGAGGCAACAGAAGAAATCAGTTCTGCTGCGCCGGGCGCGTCAAAAATCATTGATTCAAATAATTATCCGGTTAAGCCGATGACCGCCGAAGAAGCCGTCCTGCATCTGGACGGTGAGGAAAATCAGTTTCTTGTTTTTAGAAACGCCGACAACGAGCGCGTTTCGGTTGTTTATAAACGCAAAGACGGAAACTACGGCTTGATTCAACCGTAGAAGCTTGAAAATCGAGTTTGCTACGCAAACTTAAATAACCGACACAACCGAAAAATTGCGGCTGCTCGATTTCCGGCGTCGTTTTATGCCCCAAAACAAAATAGAAAAAAAATCATTTCCGAATTTTGTAATTATCACCGGATTGAGTGGTTCGGGAATGAGTTCGGCGACCAACGCCTTTGAAGATTTGGGGTATTTTTGCGTTGATAATCTGCCTCTGACAATGCTTTCGACTTTTTCGCGCCTGCTCGTTCCAAGCGAGGAAGAAGTCGTGGCGATTGAAAAAGCCGCTCTGGTTATCAATATTCGGGAACGTCATTTTCTTTCGGAATTTCCGAGCGAAATAAAAAAAATAGAGAAAAAACTTTCGCCGTTCGTGCTTTTTCTTGAAGCATCGGATGAGGTTTTGCAGCGTCGTTTTTCCGAAACGCGCCGCCCGCATCCGACCGATGCGGGAAGGGGTTTGCTGGCGGCGATTCGCGCCGAGAAAAAAGCATTGCGAAAAGTGCGCGAAACGGCGGATTTGATAATCGATACTTCAGAACACACGGTTCACACGCTCAGGCATTTGCTGGTGCAAAGATTCGGACACGCGAAGGAAGGCGTGCCGCTCCACATTTCTATTTTTAGTTTCGGTCATAAACACGGCAGCCCGCGCCAAGCCGATTTACTTTTCGACGTGCGGCATCTCCCGAATCCTTATTTTGAAAAAGGTTTGCGCGAGCTTCCCGGAACTCACAAAAAAGTCGTCGAATTTCTTGAAGAACAACTTGAAGTCCGGGAAACCATCCGGCGTTTTACCGATTTATTGGAATATCTGCTCCCGCTTTACCGCCGCGAAGGGAAATCATATTTGACAATCGGAATCGGCTGCACCGGCGGCAGGCATCGTTCGGTAATGGTGGCAAACAAATTAGGCAAGGCGTTAAAAAATGATAATTATGACGTTTCGATTGCCCATCGAGACGTGCAGAAGTAAAAAGGTAAAAGTAAAAAGGAAAAAGGCAAAAGTAAAGAAGGTAAAGATGAAAAAAATTGGCGGTGTTATAGTTTCGCACGGACAGGTCGCAGGTGAATTGTTGGCGGCGGCGGAAACAATCGTCGGCACTCTGAATCACATCACGGCGGTTTCAATCGGCTGGCACGATGATGTCGAAATGGCGAAGGATGAAATATCACGCGCCATCGGCAAAGTTTCCGAAGGCGCGGGAGTTTTGCTCCTTACGGATATGTTCGGCGGCACACCGACTAATATATCGGCAATGTTTATTAAGGAAAATCAAGTCGAAATCGTAACGGGTGTAAATTTACCGATGGTGATAAAACTTGCTTCTCAAAACAGGGAAATGACTTTGGCAGAATTGGCGAAAGATGTCGAGGAGCAGGGCAAACAGTCGATTTATCGAACAGGCGAACTGCTTGAACCTCAGAAACTTAAGAAAGATGCTTAAAGTAAAACTTAAAGTTATTAACCAACTGGGGCTGCACGCCCGCGCCGCCGCACAGCTTGTTCGACTTGCCGGAAATTTTCAAAGCAGCATTGAATTGAAACGCACTGACAATGCCGTCGTTGCCGATGCCAAATCGATTTTGAGCGTTCTGACTTTAGCCGCCGCCAAAGGAACTGAACTCGAATTGCAAGCCGAAGGCAAAGATGAGAAACGAGCATCGCAGGCAATTGAAGAAATCTTTCTTGATGGCTTCGGAGAATTATAAAACTACTTTATGGAATTGGTTGAACAGGATTTTCCGGGAAAAGGAAAAAAGGTCGGAATCGTCGGCATTCCATTAGGCTACGGCGCCGGAGTAAAGGGAAGCGAACTCGGAGCGACCGCTTTGCGGCTGCTTGATTTTCGGGAAAATTCGCTCATCGGACATATCGAAGAACTCGGCTTTAAGGTCAAAGATTATGGTGATGTGGAAATTATCAAGCCGGATTATTCCGCAAAACAAAGGGAAAATCCGAAATATCTGAATGAAATGTTGGCTTCGTGCGAGAATATGGCGAAGGTGATTAAGGATATTTTGCAGGAAGATACTTTTCCGGTCATTTTAGGCGGCGACCATTCAATCGCGGCTGGAACATTCTCGGCAATCTCTTCATTTTTTCGCGCACGTGAAGAAGAAATTGGATTGATTTGGCTTGACGCGCACGCCGACATCAACACGCACGAAACTTCGCCTTCGGGAAATCTCCACGGAATGCCGCTCGCCGCGCTGCTCGGCTGCGGCGAACCGTCGCTGGTCAATTTGGAAGGATTCGCGCCGAAAGTAAATCCGAAATTTTGCGCTCACGTCGGCGCGAGAGATTTGGATTTGGGCGAGAAACAAAAAATTCGAGAACTCGGAATGCGGGGAAATTTTTTTACGATGAGCGACATCGACCGGCACGGAATGTTGGCTTGCGTCGAAGATGCGGTAAAAATTGCTTCGCAAGCGTCGGGCGGTTTTGCCGTAACTTTTGATGTGGATATTATCGACCCGACCTTTGCGCCCGGCTCTGGAACGCTCGTGCGCGGCGGAATTACTTACCGCGAAGCTCATCTTGCACTCGAAGTAATTGCTGAAACAGGCAAAATGCGTTCTTTTGAAATAGTCGAAGTCAATCCGATGCTCGACCAAAGCAATATCACGGTCGAATTAGCAGGCGAGCTTATACTTTCGGCTTTAGGGAAAACTATTTTATAAGTTAATGGTAAATGGTAAGTGGTTAATGGTAAATGCTTGAAAATACAAGCTATAACTGCTTATTGTTGATTGTCTTTTTATGCAAAAAATCAAACTCGGCGTAATTTTCGGCGGACGTTCGGGCGAATACGAAATCTCGATTCGCTCGGCTAAAACCGTTATCGAACAAATTGACAGAGACAAATACGAAGTTATTCCGATTGCCATCAGTCAAGAGGGAAGATGGCTTAAACCGAAAGAGTCCTTAAAACTTTTTGCCGCGCAAACACAGGAAGTTTTGAACGAAGCCGTCGAAAGTTATCCGAATAATGAAATTGCGCTGATTGGCGATACAAAATACAAAGGTTTAATCGGGCTGGAAACTTCCGATACCAAAGAGAATATTATGCCGCTCGACGTTGTTTTCCCTGTTCTGCACGGAACATACGGCGAAGATGGCACGATTCAAGGGCTTTTTGAGATGGCTAACATTCCATACGTGGGCTGCGGAGTGTTGGCGTCCGCCTGCGGGATGGACAAAGTTGTGATGAAAACGCTTTTCCGCGACGCGGAGCTTCCGATGTGCAAATACGTCTGGTTTTTGCGAAGCGAATGGGAACGCGAAAGAGACGCGGTTATTCGGCAGACCGAAGCGAAACTCGGTTATCCGTGTTTTGTCAAACCGGCAAATCTCGGCTCGTCGGTCGGAGTTTCCCGCGCGACGGATGAAAATTCACTGAGGAAGGCAATCGAACTCGCCGCCGAATACGACCGCAAAATTATCATCGAAGAAGCGATTGAAATGCGCGAAATTGAATGCGCCGTCATCGGTTACGAAGACGCGAAGGCGAGTCTGCCGGGCGAATATATCATCAAGGAAGACGATAAAAAATTTCTCGATTACACGGAAAAATACTCTGGAACGGGAAATAATGAATTCGTCGTTCCCGCGCCGGTTTCCGATGAATTGACAAAGAAAATCCAACAAATGGCGATTGCCGCTTTTCGCGCCGTAGACGGTTCGGGTCTGGCGCGGGTCGATTTCTTTTTGCGAAACGACACCGGCACGCTTCTGGTCAATGAAATCAATACTTTGCCGGGTTTAACCGATGCTTCGGGCTTTCCGAAAATGTGGGCGGGAACGGGTTTGCAGTTTCCCGAACTGATTGACCGTTTGATTGAAGCGGCGATGGAAAGACATAAGGATAAATCGAGAAACAAAACGAGTTTTTAACCCAATTGAATCTTTGACGATTATTTGCATTCGACAAAATTATCGGTCAAACTGTTTCTGCTAAAAACAACTTCTCGGACGGTTCTAAAAATCGCCCGACGATAAAAATACAAGGAGGAAAAAAATGTCAGTAGCAAAAAACATCGAAATTACATCAACGTCAACCACGAGTTTTGAAGACGCCATCAAAAAGGGAATCGAACGCGCGACGCAATCGGTAAAAAATGTTCGCGGCGCGTGGATAAAGGAACAAAAAGTTAAGATAAACAATAACAGCGTTACGGAATATGAAGTGATGATGATTTTAACTTTTGTTTTGGACGGCGGCGAAGAAGGTGTGGAAAATCGGGCAAATATGCAGTAGTGCTTTAAGATTAAAAGAATTGTTTCTTTTATAATTTAAGAGCGTTCATGACGATAAGTGAAATTTTTATTTCTTTTACGTCTTGTTCGCTCTTTTTGCCGATGAATTATTTCAGTTTAACCTTTTAAAGTTTATGCGATACGAAAACGCTCCTCGTTCAGTTTTATTAATCGGCTTTTTTATTTTTATTTTCGGAATCAATGCCATCGCGCAATCCACTTCGCCGACGCCCGACTCGCCGAGAATCGTAAACTTCGGCTGGAGCTTGAAGCAGTTTGAAATAATAGACAATAAAAATAAAAAAGGAAAGAAGGACAAAAAAGAAAAAGATTCTTCGCAGATGAAGGACGTTCACAACAATGTTAGCGGTTCTCAACCGGCGGCAAAGCAGAACCTTAATTCAACAAATAAACCGGATTCCGCAAATAAACAGAATTCCGCCGCTGCTAACGGTGAAGAAACAATTCGCGTCGAAACCAACTTGGTCATCAATGATGTTTTAGTCGTCAATGATAAAGCCCAAGCGGTGACGAATCTGCAAGCGAAAGATTTCATCATCATCGAAGACGGCACTGAACAAAAACCCGGACTGTTTTCATTCGGCGACAGCGTGCGTCGCTCGATTGTGCTGAT
The DNA here is from genome assembly GCA_964235785.1 of uncultured Pyrinomonadaceae bacterium. Taxonomy (GTDB): domain Bacteria; phylum Acidobacteriota; class Blastocatellia; order Pyrinomonadales; family Pyrinomonadaceae. The sequence goes on from CAXSBF010000008.1 coordinate 212,688, forward strand.
TCTCAATAACAAAAGGCTATATGCAAAAGAGCATAAGGACAGCGTGATGGCGGCGCAGAGATTGATTGACAAACTCACGCCGCGTGATAAGATGGCGATTGTTTCGACGGAGATGAAATTAATCTTGGATTTTACGAGCGACAAGGAACTGCTCAAAAAGACTGTGAGTGATATAACGCCGCTTCGCAAAAGGATTGGCGGAGAAGCTAGAGACTACGGAACGCTGATGGCAGTTTTGGCTGAAATGTTTGATGAAAAAGACGTGCGCTCGATTGTAATTTTTCAGACGAACGGCGAGGAAGCATACGGACTAAAAAAAGACAAGGACGCACTATCGTATACCGACGGTATCAAACATATATTTGCCGAATATGATGGCGAAAGAGGATACGGATTCAGCGACGTGATAGATAGAATCAAGAAATCTAAAGCGACGATTTATTCCATTTGCACCTATTTCCGGTTTATCGGGCTGCCGAAAGAAGAACAGTTGAAAATTGTCCGCAAGATAAACAGAGATTTTAACGAGAGTAGGGGAATAAAGGAGTCTCCGTTTATCGATAGAATAGCGCAGCGAAAATCGGAAATTGACCAGGTAAATGATCTGATAACTGACCAGATGGCGATGATGCAGGTGGCAAAACTGTCAGGAGGATATGCCGAGTTTCTCGCAAAGCCGGAAGATGCTGAAAAGGTTTACAACACTATTTTTGCTGTGATAAATAATCGCTATACAATCGGTTATTATTCGACTAATGATACCAAAGACAAAAAGGAGCGGACTGTTAAAATACAGGTTCGCGGACATCCCGAATATACAATTCTCAGTAGAGAAAGCTATCTGCCTTCAACGTGAGAAAAATAACAGGCGGGAAAGTATTTTTGCTTAATTAGGAAATGATGAATGCTTACAAACATTCATCATTTTTCTTTTGGCGCGTTATAACCTTTGCGGGTTCTGATATTTAGATTCGGACGCGCGACTTTTATTTCAATCGCCCGCCATTTGCCGTCTTTGTTCGTGTTTGAAGGCTGATAACCGAGCGTATATTGCGTGCCGAGTTCTGCAACAATGGTTTTGAACGCCGAACGCATTGCCGCGCCGCCTGCGGTCGGGATAAAAGTGCCGCCGCTTTTTTCGGCAAAATTCTTGAGCGCGGATTGATTTTGCATTCTCTCCTTGCCGTCCGTGTCTATTGCGGACATATCAATCGTATAAATCGTTACGTTTGTGGCAAGCGCGGCTTTTAGAACTTTGTCGGCGCCGCGATTACTTCTGTTATCCGCGCCGTCGGAAAGCACGATTATCGCCTTTCGTTTTTCGGGACGTTTTGCAAGTTCCTGAGCGGCTTTGAAGATTGCGTCGTTCAAAGCCGTGTAACCGTCGGCTTTCAAATCGAAAATGCGCTCGCTTATATCTCGGCTGTTCGAGAAATCCTGGACGAGCGAAACTTTCGTGTCGAAATTATAAATCGCCGTTACATCGTCGGAGCGCAAACCGTCGAGAAAATTTATAGCGGCTGCACGCGCCATACTGATTCGCGTTTCCATACTGCCCGAAGTGTCAATCAGCAAAACGGCGGCGAACGGAGTTTTCTCCGCGTCAAAGAAATCGATTTTTTGTTCTTGTCCGTCCTCGAAAACCTTGAATTGGGATTGTTTTAACCCGGAAACCGACAAGCCTTTTGCATCCGTGATAGTTGCGTTAAGAACGACCAAGGGTGATTCGACTTTAATAATGTCGTCGTCTTGGGCAAAGACAGGCGATATAAGACAAAATAAAATGAGTAGTGAAGATAAAGTGAGAACTGAAAAATGAGAACTGAGAACTGGATTTTTCATCGCAAATCTATATCTAATCACTTTTAGTTCTCACTTCTCACTTAGTTTAGTTTTTGCCGAAACGTAGAAATTTGACGACGTTTAGAAAGGCGTTTGAACTTTGAATGGCGATGACCGAAATGCTGTAACGGGTAGTCTTTTTTAATTCGGCGACTAACTTTTCAGTGCTGGATTGCAGCGTCTTAAAGGCTTCGCGCATCGAAGACAGGTTTTCGACATCTTCGGTATCGTTCTCGTCGCTTGCGCCGAGTTCGCGTCGAATTTTCTTGGCGAGCTTTTCCAGGCGGTCCAGCTTTTTTTGGTCTTCCGCCGAAATTTTATTCGATTCGGTAAAGGTTTTTTCAAGTGAATCACTCAACTTGGCAGCTTCTTCGCCGTTTTGCAGCAATTCTTCATAATCCTTTTTCTCGCGGTCAATACGACCTTTGGCAAGCGTTTCCTTGATTCCTTTCGGCAAATCTTCTTTTTCTTTCGACTGACCGCTCGGTTTGCCGAACTCTGACGAATCATTCTGCGCGTGGGCGCAAACAACTGTGAGAGAAAACAATATCGCTATAAAAATCAATTGTGAAAATTTGTAAAACATTTGCTTTTAACCAAATAAAAAATTATTTATCCGAACCTCGCGGAGCGTCGATAGCAGCTCCGGTTACCATCTCCGCTAATTTGACGAGAAATTCATCTTCCGCCGCGCCGGTGCTTTGCAAAGTCGTCCACTCTGAAACCAGACCGTTTTCAGACCTGCCTTCGACTTTTGCCGTCACCGAAACATTATTTTGAATGCCGTCAATCGGCTGGATTTCGACGGTTAAAGTATAACGACCGCGCGTCCAGGCTTGGTCTGAACTCTGCAGCACAGCGTAACGATTAAGTTCGTTGCGCGTAATAACCGCGCCTTTTGCAAAAATGAACGGCTGAGTAACAATAATTCCTTCCTTTAATCTCGAAGCCGATTCGTCAACAATCAATTTGTTGTTCTTTAAAACCTCGATTACATTTTCAATCAAAACATCGCGCCGCGAATTTAATCTATACGGGTTTGCCAGCCGATCCCGCACCTTTGTCTTGTCTTTCCCCCAACTCTTGGAAAAACCGTCGCCGCTATCGCCGCGTTGCTGCGTGGTTTTATTGCCTTCCTGTTTTATCTTATTTGTTTGAGTATCAATGCCTTTCTGAGCAAAAATAGCGGTTGAAAAAAGGGCAATGGTGGAAACCAGATAAAATAATTTCTTCATACGGTTTAGTCTGACGAACTTTGACTTTATAAACTTTAATATAACGCAGAATTCTTTGAAACTAAAGGTTTGATGTGGATAAAAAATTAATAGTTGCAAAAGCTGATTTTGCAAATCTCAGACTGCCGCTTTGGTCTTTGGCTTTTGGTTTTTGGTCTTTGAGCTTTCGTGCATTTCCCGGAGCAGAAGATGTTTCAAAAATGCGTGATGGGCGGCAAAACGGGCAATGCAAAAACCGGCTAAACCGTCAAGAAATCCTAACTTTAAAATGTATGTTTGCAAAAATGCAATTAATCCGGCGGTGAAAATCTTAAAAAGCGAAGTTCTTCTGCCGCGCTTGAACATTTGTTCGGCGGCAAGCGGCGCGTATCTGGTCGCAATCATTCGGTTATGATAAGCGGCGTCGGGAATGCTGTAATGCAAAATGTCGCCGCTCAATTTTTCGACTCGCGCGTCTTCCTGCATTTCGACGGATTCGTGAATCAAAACATCTTTCCATTTTCCTTTTTGGCGATTAAAAAAACGCATCTGCCAATCAGGATACCAGCCGCCGTGCCGAATCCAACGATTCATATAAAAGCTCAGGCGCGGAATTTTGTAGCCCGACGCCAAACTGTTTTCAGATTGATTTTTGAGATTTAGAATTACGTCTTTTAATCGGTCGGAAACACGCTCGTCGGCATCGAGGCTGAAAATCCAATCGTGTGCGGCATTATCGACGGCGAATTGTTTTTGTTTGGAAAATCCCTGCCATTTATTTATCAAAACCTGTGCGTTTAGAGATTTGGCAATCGTTCGCGTTCCATCCGTGCTTTCCGAATCGACAACCAGAATTTCATCAGCCCAAGCGATGGATTTGATTGCGTCAGCGATATTTTCTTCTTCGTTGAAAGCGATAATAACAGCGGAAATTTTCACGCCGCTATTCTCTCAAACTTCAAGTAAATTATAAAGAGTCGAAAATTCAACACTTAAAGTAAAACTTAAATAACTGATAGTGGACAACTGATAACTGATAGTGTAAAACCAATTCCTAAAACTATCAGTTATCAACTATCAGTTATCACCTGTATTATTTGTCTTTTACCGGCGATTGAACTTCGATATTATTTAAGCGAAAAGTCGTCGAAGTGGAACGCTGCAAATCCGAGAGAGATTTATTGTAGTCTGTCTCCGAGCGAATTTCGGCGTTGCGGGCATTAGTTAAAGCGTTTTCGCGCTGGAAGAGCAGAAAGGTCGTCGAGCGTCCGACTTCAAAAAGTTTGCGCTCGCCTTCGAGTTGAATTTCGGCATTCTCGCGCGCCCGGCGCGATGTCAAAACTCTCAACCGCGCGGTTTCGACCGCTTGCACGGCGTTGCGAACTTCAGCGACAACAATTTGTTCCTGCGAGCGCGTCTGCGCGTCGGTTTGCTGGTCTTGGATTCTCGCGCCCGCCAGATTTGCTTTAGCGGTTCGGTTTCTGAAAGGAAATTGAATTGTCACTCCGATAGAATAATTCGGCGCGTCCGAGCGGAAAAGATTTTTCAGCGATTGGAATGTCCCGCCGGTTAAAAAATCAGGCGATGCCGCCGAAGTTATGGACGGAATTTCAGCGTTTCCCAAACCTGCTCGATTTCTCAAGATATTAATCTGGTTCAGTAAAAATGCCGTCGAGCTAAAATTAAAAATCGCCGGATTCGTCGGGTCTAAAATCAACGGCGAAGTTGACGCCGTCGTATTCAATCCGGTCAGCGATATGCCGCCGAGCGAAAACGATGAAACCAAATCGATGCGCGGCTTCGTCTGATTTTTAAAGAAATTTATGTCAATCGAATTTATTTCCTTTTGAAAACGCAAACGGGTCAATTCGGGACGATTGTCCATCGCATCTTTCAGCGCATCTTCGACAACAATCGGCTGGTCGCTGTAAGCGGGTTTGTCGGTCGGGACAAACGACTGCGTCCATTCGGGCGCGTTCGCATCGCGCAGGAGCAGCGTTTTCAAATTGTTTTCGGTAATCGAAACCTGCTGTGTCGCCAGCAAAACGTCGGATTCGCGGTTGGCAAGTTCGGTGGCGACTTCGGCGCGAGCCAGAGGCGCGGAAACGCCGGCTTGAATTTTTGCTTCGATTTGCCGCAGACTTTCACGCGCCAGATTTAAGTTTGCCAGGCGGTTTTGCTGGTCGCGCAGCGCGAAAACCAAGTCCCAGTAAGAACTTTGAACTTGCGAGATAATTCCAATCGTTTGACGGCGAAAATCGGCGTCCGATTGCTGTAGGCGTTTGCGCTGAATTTTTATCTGGCGACGCGTGTTGTCCACCGCGAAATTACGGAAAAGCGGCTGCGTGTAACTTATGCCTACGTTGCTCACAAAAGTTGTGCTTGAAGAAGTGCCGAGCGAAGATGTCTGGTTAAAAGTCGTGTTGTTTTGCGAGTTTCTACCCGTCTGACTGTTATTGAAAAACGTATTGAAACTTCCGCCGCCGCGTTCGAGGAGCTTGTCGAAACCTGCATTCAAACGAAAATCGTTTGAGCCGGTCGAGCCGGTCGAAGAGCTGCGCGAGAAAGTCGGCGTAACGCTGAACGTCGGGTCATACGCGCCGAGCAATGAGCGCAACTGCGTTTCCTGAAACCGAACGTCGTCCCGCGCGACTTCAATATCATTATTGTTTTCGAGCGCCTTGCGGATTGCTTCGTTCAATGTCAGCGGCATTGTTTGAACAGTCTGCACGCCGACGCGATTGGTAATCGTTGCCGTCGAAAAACCGACTGATGCGGAATCAATTGTTTTTTCAACGATTTTCAACGGACTTTCGTTTTTCGGTTCAACTGAACTTTCCTCCGTTTTAACCGTATTCGTGGCAATCTCCGGTTTTTGTTCCTGGGCAAAAACACGCTCAAAATTCAATCCGGCGAGACACGAGAAAAGCAAGCAGGAAAAAAGAAAACTACGCAAAGGTTTCATTATAATAAGACTCCGAGTTTTTGAAAGTTATAATATAAAGCGACAATAATTCTATCGGGTTTCTACGCTCATTTGATTTTTATTGTTTCAATTATTTGGTTCGGAGACGGTCGAGTGAATTTGTAAATTTGTTTCCGGCGTGGCTGAATCCGAAACTTTGAAGTTTGGCAGGATATAAGTTATCTTCAATTTTTAATATATAAATTTTTCAGGGAGGATTTTATAAAAATGGCGATAAAAGTAGGCATCAACGGTTTCGGGCGTATCGGGCGTAACGTGATGCGAACCGCTCTGGGCGATAAAGATATTGATTTTGTGGCGGTCAATGATTTAACCGACACGAAAACGCTGGCGCATTTATTAAAATATGATTCGGTGATGGGAAATCTCGAACACAATATTTCGGCGGACGGCGACACGATACGAGTAGAAGCCGACAGTTTTAAGGTTTTCAGCGAAAAAGACCCGAGCCTGATTGATTGGAATTCGGTCGGCGCGGAAATCGTTATCGAATCTACAGGGCGTTTTACAAATGCCCAAGACGCGGCGAAACACATTCGCGGCACGGTCAAAAAAGTGATTATCTCCGCGCCCGCCAAAGGCGAAGATGTAACGATTGTTTTGGGTGTGAATGAACAAATGTATGACGCCGGCAAACATCACGTTATTTCAAACGCTTCCTGCACGACCAATTGCCTCGCGCCGGTCGCCAAAGTGATTCACGAGAAATTCGGCATCAAAAATGCTTTGATGAATACGATTCATTCTTACACCAATGACCAGCAACTGCTCGATTTACCGCATAAAGATTTGCGACGCGCGCGAGCCGCCGCCCTTTCGATGATTCCGACTTCGACCGGCGCGGCAAAAGCCGTCGCGCTCGTCATTCCCGAACTCAAAGGCAAATTCGATGGAATCAGCGTGCGCGTTCCGACTCCCAATGTTTCCCTCGTTGATGTCGTGATAAATCTCGAAAGGGAAACGACGACAGAGGAAGTCAATCAAGTTTTGAAGGATGCGGCAAACGAAGAATTAAAAGGGATTTTGGCATTTTCCGAAGAGCCGCTCGTTTCGATAGATTTTCGCGGCAATCCGAATTCTTCAATCGTCGATGCTGAAAATACAAAAGTCATCGGCGGCACGACCGTGAAAATTCTTTCGTGGTATGACAACGAATGGGGCTATTCGTGCCGTGTCAGAGATTTGGTAAAATTTATTGCCGATAAAGGTTTATAGATTTCGATTTTTCACAGAAATATAAAAAGGCAGAGAAAATATTTTCTCTGCCTTTTTATATTTGATATAAGTTTTTATGAAATTGAAAAAATTATTTGAGTTGCGCGATTTGAGCCTCAATCTTCATTCGCCTAAATCCGACAATCCGATTTGCCCAGTAACCTTCAAATGTCGAATAAGTAACGCCGTGGCTTGACGAAGCGTGATAAAAACCGTTGGCGTCGGCGACGATGCCGATGTGCGCGAGTCCGTTAAAAAATACGAGCGTTCCGACTTTATATCGGTCGTCGCCTTCGACCGGCTCGGAGTTTTGCCAGAGCGTCCGCGCACTCGTGCGTTCAAAAGAGAAACCCGCGTCCTGGAAAACGCTCCACACAAGTCCCGAACAATCATAAGAAGTCGGTCCGGTCGAGCCGTAGCGGTAGGGAATTCCGATTCTTGTTTGAATTGCCTGCAATAGTCTTTGGCTGAAAACCGGATTGTAATTTTTAACGGCTGAATAATTAGGAACGGAATTTGTCGGTTGTGATGATCCGGTTTTTTTGACTAGAGGCTGGTAATTTCTGGCTGAATCGGCGATTACGATATTGTTGGTTAGCATCGAACGACCGGAAGTTTTAGTTGGTAATGATATAGCCGAGCGTTGAATTTGTGTTGGCGGGGCGGGCGGATAATCTTGCTGATAATTTTGAGATTCGATTTCATTCGACTTTCTTTCGATAACTCTCGAACGCTCTTGAGCGTTGATATTAGCGGCAAGAGTTATTGAGAAAACAGCAAAAGAAAAACAGACAGACAGGGGTTTACCAAGTTTCATCAAAGACAGCTCCTAAATTTTATTTTTATCTTCGGAAAGATTCGGGGCGGACGCGAAATAAAATTTCGCTTAATTTAAAAAACGGTTAAAACAATGTTGATTCCTGAAAATCGTTATTTCGGATTTTCGGTAAAATAAATTGTAAAATTATTTTTTATTTTAACTGGGAAGAACAAATAATCTGCTTTGAAAAGCCAGATTGCAAAACCGTCTAATTATTTTTACTTTAAACAAATTACTTTGGCAAGTCTCATTTTGAGGTTTTTGAAATTTAAAATACAAAAGGCGCAGAGATAGTGTTCGGAAAAGGCTTTTCGTTTCAGGTTTTTTACCGAAATCGAAAAGCCCGCCTTTGCTCTTCTCCGCCTTCCTGTCCTTTCCCGCGTTCCTTAAGTTGTCCTTGTGTAATTCAAGATAGATTCAATCGATTTGTATTTCCAAAAAAAATAAAAGCGCAAAGAAAAATCTTTACGCTTTTTAATCAATCCGAAAAATTAATTGTTGATTAAGCCGAAAATGAAGTTCCGCAGCCGCAGCCGCCGGTCGCATTCGGATTTTCAAACGTAAAGCCCGAACCCATCATATTTGAAGTGTAATCAATCTGCACGCCGTTCAGATACTGTGCGCTGAACATATCCACGAAAAGCCGAACGCCTTCTTTTTCGACAATAAAATCGCCGCTGCGCGATTCTTCTTCGATATTCAAGCTGTATTGAAAACCGGAACATCCGCCCGGCACGACGCGCACGCGAAGTCCCGCCGTTTCCGGCAAATCTTCTTCGCTCGTCATAAAAACTTTGATTTCCTTAGCCGCGCTCGGCGTTACGCCGAGTTGAATATCCGGTGCTGCTACTGCTGACATTTTTTTGTAATCTCCTTATCTAAAAAAGTTTATCTTGTAAATCGGATTCGATCCAATTATTGAATCCTTACTTTAATTTCAATTTTATCCGTCCGCATTTAAAAAAGCAAGTTTTTGAACGATTGGATTGAGTTATTCGATTAAAAATATGGAAGACAAATGACTGATAAATACTGTTTCTTTTGCAGGTTCGACAACCGGAGGCAATTTTTGAGGATTGAGAAAACCGGTCTTTATCATGAACCGTCACAAAGGCTTTGAAATATTTTCAACCGAATAAAATTAACAAAACTAAAATTATTGTAAAAAAATAAAAAAACGATTTGTGTAACTTAGCTTACAGAAAGGGGTTTTATGCGGTGGTAATTTATAAATCAATAACCAAGCCTTTGTAAAAAAAAACGCGCCTTTCGCGGTTCTAAAAAGTTCGGTATTTCGGTAGCAAATAAAGGAGAACAAAAATAGTGCCGGCTGTCGAAGCGGAAGACACCTTTATCAACGATTTCAAGCAGGCAGAGGTTGACCCGCGGATAACTTACCCGTGTTATAAGTCGTTCGACGAGTTTATCGATGTCGAACGATTGCGCTCGCTCGACGGTTATATCATCGAGCGTATCGAACGCCATATTAAAGCCGAGACGGATAGTTTTTTCCTGAACATTCATCGTCTCGATGCCGATTCGCCTTTTCAGCCGGGTGTGCGCGAAATCTGGCTGACGCGCACGAAACCCGACACGCCTTATGATTATCTCGACCTCGACCGCGACGATTTGTGGGAGTTTACCGAAGCCGCCGAAGAATTTGCTTTGCTGACTGACTTTATCCAAACTCTGCCGTTCAAGGCGACGGGCAGAATGTTGATTATTTATGACGACGCGGGCAAAGAAGTTCCCGCGCACCGCGACCATTTGGAATCCGAGATTTGCAACGATTTTATATGGTTTCGCACGAACCTGAAAAAGCCTTTTTATGTTTTGAATCAGAATACCGGCTTGAAAAAATACGTCGAATCTTACAGCGCGTGGTTCGATGCTGTGAATCAGTATCACGGCAGCGAAGCGGTCGAAGGTTTATCGTTCAGCATCCGCGTTGACGGGACTTTTACCGACGAATTCAAAGCGCGAATTCCGCAGCCGGAATTCAATTTGGCTTCGATGCCCGCGCTCTGGGCGTGCGCGTCGCAATAATTTATACAAACTAATTTAACCCAAGTTGCTGGTTATTAAACGATAGCCTTATCAACTTGATAAGCGAA
>CAXSBF010000009.1:0-176859 GCA_964235785.1 uncultured Pyrinomonadaceae bacterium
CATATCAGAAGTTTAGCACGGCTTATTTGTATCTAAACTTCCCTAGAGCCTAAAACAATTGCAAAAATAATGCAATAAATTTACGACCTGCTGTTTTTTTCGGTCAAAAATTTAAAGTTTGGAAAAACGAAGATACGGCAATTGAAAAACGAGTTTGCCAGAAATGTCAGTGCAGGCTTAAAACCTGTTCTGACTTTTTTTCATAATAGAAAACTAACCGTCATAGACGACCGCTTCGTTGCCGGTATACTCTTTTGCATGCCGCGTTTGGCGTAGACGAGATAGACGAGTCAGACGTCAGTCGGTCGTCCGGTGTGGTCGTATTTGTTCGCGTTGTGAATCACTATTCAAAGAAACTTAAAGTGTTTTGTTAAGTAACGTTCTCGATAAAGCCGCAAAAAATCAATTGCGTTACATTTCGTATTCGTTGATAAAGTTCATAAACAAAATGCGGTCGCGCGTGTTCATATTTGTGATGCTCGCGCCGAGCAGAATCTTTCCTTTGCCGCTTTCGACGAATTGCTTATAACGGGCGGGCACGGCTTCAAGTTCGATTGCCTTTTCCGGCAGCGGCAGCAAAAGACGCAGCACCAAATCATCTCCCAGAAGCGCCAGCTCGCCCATATTTTCTTCCGAGATAAGCAGCGCCAAACCCGAACGGCTGACATCGAGAAGCTGCGCCTGAAGAAAAAGATACGGTTCTTTATTATCGTCGTCTCCGCGCACCGCCGTAATCAAAACAGACGAATTAAGACTAACCCGATAACGCGGCGCGGCGCGTTTCTCTCCGCCGGGAATGGATTTTTTATCGGCATTTTTCATCTGACAAGCTCCGTTAAAATTATTCCTTTCAATTAAAACCTCGATACACGCAGGCAACCGTCTTTTCACCTGAAGACACATTATTCGGTCTCTTCAAAGTTATATGGCTTTAAAAGCCAAAACCTTACACTTTTTTTTGAAAATAATTTCAGGCAAAAAAAAAGAGCGACCGCTTTCCCCAAAGCATGTCGCTCGAAATACAGAAGGTTAAACGAACAAGTCGCTAACTCTATTAAAAGTAGATTAACAGAAGTTCAACAATAAGTCTAACTAACAGATAAGATAAAGATAATTTATGCTAAATTCGCGACTTTTTTCTTCAGAGGGAAGCGCTTTTACTTACTGTTTTCGGGTTATTCAATATCTGTAAATTTGAATAGCCGCTTTCGATGATAGCAATTCGGGTGTCAAGATTTTCCAAATAAAAAAGAGGCTCGTTTGAAGTCTCTTGGGTGTGAAATTGAAAAGGCGCGACGGGTTATGTCAACTGTGATAAAAACATCTTGACTGCTATACTAGAAAATAGCATGTTCGGGGCTGATGAATGAATCGCTTTTACATTTTATCGAAACATCGGTTTTCACGAAAAGAGTAGAAAAATTGGGAACAACCGAGATTTTATTCGATTTGCAAAACGATTCACTCGTCAATCCGAAACGCGGCGATGTAATTTCCGGCACAAACGGAGCGAGAAAAGCGAGAATAGCCAACCGGCGGCAAAACATCGGTCAAAGCGGCGCATTTCGCTATATCTATATTTATTTGGAAAAAGCCGAAACCGTTTATCTGCTCGTATTTTTCGGCAAAAACGAAAAGGATAATTTGTCGAAAGGCGAAAGAAACGATTTGGCTAAACTTGTAAAAACTCTAAAGGATATTTACGGAGAAAATTAAGATGGACAAGAAATTATTTGCGGATTTGAAGGAATCTCTAAACGAAGCGATTGAACACGGACAAGGCAAACGAAACTTAAAAACAACTACTCTGCCGCGTCCGCCCGAAAAAATGCAAAGCTCGGAAATCGTCGCCTTGCGCGAGAATATAAACGCATCGCAAGCCGTTTTTGCACATTACCTGAATGTATCCGTAAAAACCGTGCAGGCGTGGGAACAAGGCACGGGCAAACCAAGCGGCGCGGCGCTGAAACTGCTTTCGATTGCCAAGAAAAATCCCGAAATTTTATACATTTAATTGGTGAGATTTGTAGTCTTTTTATCAAAACTAAAAGGCTTGGAAAATTTTAATTCACGTTTCACTTATTTGAAAATAATTTTGGCAGTGAAAAAGAGGCTTACGCTGAAGGCTAGCTGATGTGGATTGAAATAATTTAGTTAGCGGCTTGAGATTTGAATAATGGATATAGCCCAATTAACAGACCGCTAATTCCGACAATTAAACTTACAATTTCGATTATCTTTTGGCGTCTTCGATTTCTCAAATTCGCAATCTTCAAGTCTCGTAAATGATTAACAATTGGGTCTAATAATTCGATTCTATTGGGTAATTGTTCTTTTAGCCTTTCTAAATGCACGCGAACATCATCGGGCATATCATCAAAGGGTTCATCATTTGTGTAAGACTCAAGATAACTTTCTAAAAGAATCAGGTTAGATTTTATTGACTCATTACCTTCAATAAGTAAGTCACTAATTATCTGTTTTATCACAATACTAATATCTGTTTGTGTTAATTTTTGAGTTTCAGCAATCAATTTGATTTGATGCCAAGTAGGCTTTGAATTATTAAGAGCCTTTAAAACATCCTGCTTGAATTTTGACAATTTCTTTGATTTTGCATATTCCTCAGCGAGAGCTATAAATGTGATAACAATAAATATAATAACTAATAGTATAAATATAAAAAAAACAATAATTCCTATGATTTCAGACGACACTATAAGGTTATCTCCTTGTTTTATCTGAATAATTTGTCGACATCATAGCACACGCCAAAATTAGAGAGAAGAGTTTTTATTAGGTTTTCACCTGTTAGTTTCTGGTTTTGAAGAATTATATTTTACTAACTTTGGTATGTATGCAGATTCTGCAAGTATTAGTTTCATATATTCTATAATGCGAGGTGGTTTAAGAACGCAAGTATTCAGATGGCTAAGGATTTGTAATATCAATATTGATAATGCTTGACCTCCATTATAATTTTCGTTAGTAAAATCAAAATATAGCCAATGCAAATCGTTGCGCGATAAAATGCTATGTGAATTCGCATCCATACTACCAACTTTTAATCCTTCATCAGTTGGAATCAAGTTTGCTTTAACAATAACCTTCCCGTCGGCAAAACAGATAATATTTGGTAAATATTCATCTGACAAATTTGAATACTCAGCACGTAAATGCTTTTCATCAATATCTCCACTATCGACAAAAAACATAAATGAAAACAAAGGGTTTCTGTAAGGAACTGTTACATCAAGATTTAATCCTTTTCCTAATGAAATTCCTCCGCCAATATAAGATATAGGTGTTTGCTCGCGTTGAAGATTATTTTTAATACTCTGATACCTCTCTGTAAAATTTGAAATATAGTGTTTGCTTTTACTATATGTTGACTTTACTTCACCTACTAAATATACGCTTTCATAAGGAATATACTCTGTTCCATTTTGCCCTTGAAAAAGAATTGGAGTGGCGTTGTTATCTGCTACAATAATATCTAACTGAGAGCTTAAATTTAGCTCTTTGTCGACAATGTGACCTTGACTTATATAGTATTGGTTAGGAAGTCGTCGTTTTAGAAATTCTCTAACTGGAAGTTCTATTTCATCACCGCTTGCATCAATATTTCCTGAACTATGGATAACCCGAGAACGTTTGCGAGCTTCAATAAATTGATTTGCCTCATCTTGATAAACCTTATTGAGTTCAAACAAAGTAGAATTCATACTTATTTCCCATCTTTCACTTTCTGCAGTCTACATTTTGCTTTATTAAATTTTCCAGTCATTATCACAATTCTGACGAATCGGTTGTTTCTAAATTGCTGCTGATAATTTTACTGATGACGCTTGCTTCGTCTTCGACGTTGTTTGCCCAATCCTGCTCGCGCAATGCCTTAACAATGGCGTTATACTGCGCTTTGGTGATTTGACAGGGCGGCTCGTTAAAAACTTTTGCGATATATTTCAAGGTGTTTTCTTCTCTTTCAATGCCGATATAAGCTTTCTTATTGTTATCGTCTGCCATATTTAATTTTTACCTTTCGGCGGTTTGCCTTTTTGATTTATTCAACTTTCCAATCGTCATCGCAATTCGGACGAATCGGGGTTCGTATCTCGTAGCCGACGAAATTAGCTTCGAGCCAATCGACAAATTCAATATCGTCTTTGCCATTGGACAAAGCCGCTTCGATAACGCCGGCGATGTCTATACACGGCTCGCAGAATTTGCCGTCGGCGGGGCGTCCATTGATGCCTAAAACGCGGCGAACGTCTCCGGTATTCAATAAAATTCCGTTATCGGCAACTATCGTATATCGGATAGTGTCTTGTTTATATTTAGCGGTTTCGACGTTCACTTTCTGATTCTCTACTTTATTTTTTTAATTCTATATTAAGCTATGGCTTTAAAGCTCAAAACCTAACACTTTTTGAAATATATTTTATCTTCTTTCTAAAATATATGTTCCTCTGTGAACAAAAAAGAAGAAGAAACCGTGATTTCTTCTTCTTTTGAGTTAGGATTTTCTTACAGTATTAATTTGTTGTTTTCACAGGCGCGGCTGGACGTGCCGGAAGTTTGACCGGAATGGTCAATTTCTTCATTATTTCAGCGACGGCGCGTTCGAGCTGCGGGTCGTGTCCGCCGATAACCGATTTCGGGTCGTTTTCGACTTCGATGTCCGGGTCAACGCCGTGACCTTCGATAACCCATTCGCCTTTGGCGTTAGCCAAACCCGATTCGGGAACGCTGACGCCGCCGCCGTCAATCAAACCGCCGCGATTCGAGATGCCGACGACACCGCCCCAGGAGCGTTTGCCGATGAGCGGTCCCAAGCCTGCTTCGCGGAACATATACGGAAAGATGTCGCCGTCCGAAGACGAGTTTTCGTTCAAAATTGTCGCCATCGGTCCGATGAACACGCCGTCCGGGTAAGTGCTTCCTTCGTCGCTGGTGCGCGAGAAATTAACGCCCAGAACTTTGCGACGCAGGCGTTCGATTAACATTCGGGAAACGTTTCCGCCGCCGTTTGCGCGAACGTCAACGACCAAGCCTTCTTTATCGAGCTGCGGATAAAACCATTTGATAAATTCCCGAATACCGTTCGCGCCCATATCGGGAACGTGAATGTAACCGACGCGCCCGCCGGTCATTTGCGAAACGCGGTTGCGATTTGCCGTTACCCAATCGAGATAAATCAAATTGCCTTCGTCGGTAATCGGGCGATAGGAAATCGTCCGCGCGCCCTGCATTGACGGCGTGCTGTTAAGGACCATCACGACTGGGGCGTCAGCGCGGTTTCGCAGGTATGAATAAATGTCGCGGTCAGCGGTAACGTTTTCGCCGTTGATTTGCAGAATGTAATCGCCGACTTTTGCGTTGACGCCGACTTCGGTCAAAGGCGAGCGGTAAATATCTTCTTCGTTTTCGCCTTCGTAGATTTTCGAGATGCGATAGCGATTCGCGCCGCCATCAACCTCGAAACGCGCTCCCGGCAGAGCGATGCGCGGGCGCGACGGTGCGTTAAAATCTCCGCCTTCGATGTAAGAGTGCTGAATCGTCAATTCGGAAATCATTTCCGCAATCACATAATTCAAATCCGAACGATGCGCGACATACGGCAGCCACGTTTTATACTGCTCGCGCAGCTTTGCCCAATCGTAGCCGTGCATATTCGGAACGTAAAACCAATCGCGGTAACGCCGCCAGACTTCGTTGAAAATTTGATTCCATTCTTCGGTCGGGTTGATTTCGGTAACGAGTCCGGCGGTCGAGACAGGTTTTCTTGAATTAACACCTTGCGGCGTCGCGTCCATAATAATGAATCCGGGACCTTGCCCGATAATCACTTTCGAGCCGTCGCCGGACAGCGAATACGAATTGACGTTTTCCATCAAGGTAGTTTCCCTGCGGTCTTTGATTGAAAAAATTCGCACCGAAGGCTGACGGTCAGCGGCGCGTCCGTAATAAAACGGAGCGCCGACAAAATAAAGCAGATGTCCGGTTTTCGCGGTCAAACCGCCGTAGTTTTCCGCCGGAAGCGGCACGCGCGTAACGCGCAACGTGATGCCATCGAAATCAATTGTTTCCGGTTTTGCCGAAGGGGCGTTTTTACGATTCGGGTCGGGCGTTCCAGTTCCGGCTGGCGTCGGCGAAGCGGCGGCGGCGGCGGCGGCGGGCGAACCGGTCGGCTGCGGTTGTTTTTCGTCCAGCGGTTTCGGTTTCAGTTCTTCTTCGGGCTTTAATTTCGTGTCGTCGCCCTGCGGTTTCGCCTCGGGTGTTAGGGCAACTTCATCGGATTCGGGCGGAAACGGATTTTTGACATCACGTCGCAAAGCCAGCGCATAAACCATCGTTTCGCGGTTTTGCGCGTAGTTAAACTCGATGTTGGAAATCTGCGGCGCAAACTCGCGGTCGCTCAGATAATAAAGATAATCGCCCGACGGGTCGAATGTCGGATTATAAGAGTTGAACATCGGGTCGGTCACGCGATTCAGTTTGTTGTTCGTCGTGTCAAAAACATAGACGGATGCAAAACCGTTATCACCCGGATAGCTGAAAGTCAGAAAATTTCCCTTCGGCGACCATTCGTAATCCTGAATCTGTCCGCGCGGCGAGTCTGCAATTTGCGTCAAGCGTTTGTCCGCTAAGGTTAAGATATAGATTTTTCCGTCCTTGTCGGAGAAAGCGATTTTTTTGCCGTCGCCGCTCCATTCCGGCGCGTAGCGCATAGCGTTTCCCCCCGTCGTTATTTGCTGCGGCGCGGTAAGTCCGTCCTGCGGCGCAACCCAAACTTCTTCTTCGCCGCTTCTGTCCGAAATAAACGCGACGCGCGTGCCGTCGGGCGACCAGCGCGGAAATTTGTCGTGCGCGGTTGACGAATGCGTCAAATTGCGCGTGCCGCCTTTTTCAGCCGGTGCGGAAAAAATATCGCCGCGCGCTCCAAACAAAACCCGCTCGCCTTTCGGCGAAAGCGCGACGTTTTCAATAAACTGCGCCGCATTGATTGTCCGCGGGCGTTTATAAACGCCATCGTCGGGAACATTAATATTTAATTTTGTCGTTTTATTGGAGTTTGTGTCGAGAATTTCCAGTTCGCCGTTGCGCTCGTAAATCACGCGGCTCTGGTCGTCGGAACTCGCCCAGCGAACTTCCCAATCTTTGAAAGCGGTCGCGGGCGTCGCTTTTCCGCTCGCTACGTTGTAGGCATACAAATTAAACTTTCCGTCTTTATCGGAGTTAAAATAAATTTTGTCGCCAATCCACATAGCGTCTCGCCAAGGTCGCACGCCTTCGGATATTTTTTTAGCATCATTAGTATTCAAATCATAAATATAAAGCGTGTTTGCCTGACCGCCGCCGTAACGTTTTTCCGAACGAAAATCTCTGGTGCGCGGCGAATAAACCATTTTCGAGCCGTCCGGCGAAAAATCGCCCGAACCGGCTTCCGGCATCGGCAGAGCGGTCGGCGCGCCGCCGGTCATCGGAATCGTGTAGAGTTTGCTAATCGGCAAAGTATAGGAATCACGCTGCGAACGAAACACGATAGATTTACCGTCGTTCGTCCAGCCCATCACTTGATTGTCATAACCCCAACGCGGCGTCAGCGGACCTTTTGCCGGGTAAAAAGTCAGTTGTTTCGGCTCGCCGCCGCTTGCCGCCACGACATAGACTTGTTCATCGCCGTCGTATTGTCCGGTAAAAGCCAGCCATTTTCCGTCGGGCGAAAATTTGGCAAACACTTCCATTCCCGGATGCGCGGTCAGGCGCGCGGCTTGACCGCCATTAGTTGAAACAGTCCACAAATCGCTTGCGTATGTAAAAACCACGCGATCGCCCGCAACGTCCGGGAAACGCAACAGTTTTGTCTGCGCGAAAACAGGCGCGGCAACTAACAGAAAGAGAAATATGCTCTTTGCAAAAGCTCTTAAAAACATTCGATTTTCCTCCGAAAAATTTGAAAAGATAGGCTCGGAATTTGTATTGATAAAATACCCGTGTCGGTAATTAAAATCAAGCCGATATTTTTACTACGACATTCTTAATCACAAAGATTCACAAAATTTTCTCAAACAAATTTGCCGCAATTTAAAGCGTCTCAGAAACGCTTTTTATGAGTCAATCTCAAAGGCTGCAAGTTTTTCGCGTCGCCGTTCGCATCGTCGAATCGAATCGGGACGATTAAAGGAGTAACGTCTGCCGATTCGTAAAAATGCGCCGTATCGCGCCGGACGCGGTGAATGTGATTGGCGAAATCGTGCGCTTCATCGCGCAGACGAACGAGCGTCTGCATTGCTTCGGATTCGGGTTTCATAAGAACAACTGCTCCGGTTTCAGTGATGAAATGCGAAACTTCATTGTGGCGGCGCGGCGGTTTGACGGCGGAGACAATTAAAAAATCTCTTTTGCCAAAATCTTTTAAAGCCTTTAACGCGGCGTTTAGCTGCGATTTCCCGCCATCAATTAAAACTAAATCCGGCAATTCGCCGTTCGCCGCAAAACTTCCTAAAATTCCCTTTTCGAGCGTTTCGAGTTCGCTCGTCTCACCGAGCAGCCAAAAATTATTTTCCCTTTCCAAAAACTTCCCGTTTTTCCAAACCGCTTTTGCCGCGACGAAATTCGTCCCGGAAATGTGCGCGACATCGAAACATTCAATGGTTTCCGGTGATTCCTTCAAATTAAATATTTTTTTTAATTCGTTTTGAATGTCCCTGAAATCGGCTGGCGGTTTTATTTGCCGAAATTCAAAGTCATATTTTATCCGCACAAATGCTCTGTGTGCGGTTGTTTTTATTTTTTCGGTTTTGACGACATTGATTTCGATTTTTCGATTTGCTCGAAAACTTAAAACTTCGGCTAAAAATTTGCGGTCGGGAAAATCTTTCATCACGCGAATTTCTTTCGGCTCGTGAAATTGATAAAGCTGCCAGAGCGTTTGCGACAAAACAATTTCCTGCGTAATGTTTTCAATTTCTTCAAAAACGAAAACCCGTTTTCCCAGAGTTTTTCTGCCGCGCGTGGTTACAAGATAAAGAAGTATCCGTCGGTCTTTTTTCTCAACTTCAAAACTGTCAGTCGCGTCGCCGAGCCAAAGCTGCAAATCCTTATTATCCCAAACGTTTTCGACATCGAACAAAATATCACGCCAAAAAGTCGCCGTTTCAAAATCTAAAATCTCTGCGGCAGATTCCATTTTTTTCTGCAAGGATTTTTTAAGGTCTTCTCTTTCATCCCGCAAAAACAATCTGACGAGTTCGACAAATTCTTCGTAAGCATTTTTATCACAGAGATTTTTAACGCACGGCGCAAGGCATCTCTTTTCGTAAAACTGTGTGCAAGGCAGCGGAAAATTTCCGTCAATCCGAATCGTGCAGCTTCGCAGGCGAAATGTTCGGTTGAGGAAATCAAGCAAAAACCGCACGCCGGTTTCCGGCAAAAACGCGCCGAAATAATCCGCTCCGTCGTTTTCGATTTTTCTGGTTACGAGAAGACGCGGAAATTCTTCGCGGGTGATTTTCAGATATGGATAAAGTCTCTCGTCGGCAAGCGAAATGTTATAAAGCGGTTTTTCACGGCGAACCGTTTCGGCAAAAAGTGTTACCAAATCTTTATCGCCGGGTTCCGCAAATTCAATTCCGGCGATTTTAGATTTTTTCAAAAAAGATTTTTCGTCTGAAAGAATTTTTCCGACTTCTCGCTTGATATTTTTGGCAACGCCGACAAACAAAAGCCGCTTCGCTTCGTCATAAAAACAAAAAACGCCTTCGCATACAGGCAAATTCTCGATTTGTTCAAGCAAATTTCCAATCATTTTTTGCCGGCGTCTTCGTAGCTCTCAAGCAGCCGGTGAATCGCATCGAGCGAATCGGCTTCTTCGATCGTTTTATCGTCGCGCCAGCGAAGGATTCTCGGAAAACGAACCGCCACGCCGGATTTATGACGGCTCGATTTTTGAATCGCTTCAAACGCGAGTTCAAAAACCAGCTTCGGCGCGACGCTTCGCACGGGACCGAAAGTTTCCTTTGTATTTTCGCGCACGAATTTATCGACTCTGCGAATTTCCTTGTCGGTCAAACCCGAATAAGCCTTTGCAAACGGAACAAGTTCACTGTCTTTCCAAACCGCAAAAGTGTAATCGGTAAAAAGATTAGCGCGTTTTCCAGAGCCTTTTTGCGCGTATAGCAAAACCGCGTCAATCGTGAACGGGTCGATTTTCCATTTCCACCAATCGCCGCGATGTCGCCCGACTCGATACGGCGAATCGAGTTTTTTGAGCATCAAGCCTTCGACTTTTAATGAACGACTCGCTTCCCTTTTTTCAATCAATTGTTCCCAGCTTTTTGCAGTTACCGAATCGGTAATGCGAAAAATTTCTTTTGCCCGGTCAGCGAGGTTTTTTATAACTTTTTTTAAAATCTTTCGTCTTTTCTCAAATTCTTCAACGCGAATGTCTTCGTTTTCAAATTCAAGAACATCATAAACCTGAACAATTACGGGAACTTCCGCCATCATTTTCGCTGAAACATTCTTTCGTCCAATTCGTCTCTGTAGTTCGGTGAACGGTAAAACAGAATCTTCGCGCCAAGGCAAAATCTCGCCGTCGAGAATTGTTCCGTTCGGCAAAAACGCGGCGGCTTCGGCGATTTCGGGAAAACGTCCGGTAATCAAATCTTCGCCGCGCGACCAGAGAAATACTTGATTTTCGCGTTTTATCACTTGGACGCGAATGCCGTCCCATTTCCATTCAGCTTGCCAATCTTTTATTTCCCCCAATTTTTCGAGCGGAAAATCAATTTGATGCGCCAGATGAAATGGAAAAGGTCTGGCAATCGGTTTCTCGTCCGCATCCATTTCCGCGCTGACGACTTTTTCGTAAAATTCCGCGGTCGGCTGCCAATCGCCCATCAAACGCTGCGCGATAATGTCGGTCGGAACATCGTTGATTTGTGAAAGCGCGCGTATTACTAAAAGCTGCGAAACGCCGACTCGAAAACTGCCGGAAATCAACTTGTTATAAACAAGCCGTTGCGAGTAATCCATACTTTGCCACGACGACAAAACTTCTTCGTATTGAATCGCTTCGTCCGCGCCGCGCAGCGGAAGCAATCTTTTCTCAACTAAAACGTAAAGCGGCGTGTCGTTTGTGCTTGAATTGTAAGGCAATAAAAGCGCAATCGTCTCCGCGCCGTCGCCGACCGTATCGCGCGATTCTTCGTAAAGCCATTCGGGAATTTCCGAGATTTCAATCGCCCATTCGCGCAGCTTTTTCGACGGCACTATTTGGCGCGGTTTTCTGCCCGACAAAAAATACAAAGCCCAAGCCGCGTCACGCGCGTCTGCACGTTCAAAATAAAATCGGAGCGCTTCGACTTTTTCGTTGGTTTTATTCGTCTGTTCGAGTTCCGTGTAAAGCTCTGTAAATAATTTCATTCGATAAAATAAATTCGTTAAATTTCTAAGAGCCTGTTTGGAAATTGAAAATAATGATTCAAGCAAATTTTTAACACAGATGGACGCCGATTGAACCGGATTGGCACAGATAAAATCAATGAATATCTTCTTCAATCAGTGTCCATCTGTGTTAAAAATTTGCTTTCGCTTCTGATTTGCCCAATTTCCAAACAGGCTCTTAGAAATTATATAAACAAAATATCTATTTATTGGTTTTCAATTTCCTTTTCAAAAAAACTCGTTGCCAAAACGTCTTCGAGCGCGTCTTCATCGCTGACGAACTGCGTCTGCAAAGGTTTCGCGTTCATTCCGTTTTCATTGAGCCAACGCACGAGTTCGGGAATAAATCCGTGCGTGACAAAAACGGTTTCGGCGTGTGTTTCACGAATCGCCGTTTGCAGTTCAGTCCAATCTGCGTGGTCGGATAAAACAAAACCTCGGTCAACCGCTTTTCTGCGTCGCGCGCCGCGCACAATCATCCAACCCGACGCAAATCCGGTCGAATGCGCGCCGAAACGTCTCAGCCAGGTCGAACCGGCAGCCGAAGGCGGCGCGACGACGAGCGAACCGGCAAAATCCTTTTTGTTTTCGACCGCGCCGACATATTTTGTTTCCGGCAAATCGACGCCGCTTTCCCGATAAGCCTCGGTCAATCTTTCGACCGCTCCGTGCGTGAAAATTTTTCCGATGCTGCGGTCGATTCCGTTCATAACTCGCTGCGCTTTTCCCAGAGAATAGGCAAAAATTACCGAAACTTTTCCCTTTTCCTGATTGCGCCGCCACCAATCATTAATTTGCCCGAAGATAATTTCCGTCGGCGTCCAGCGGTAAATCGGAAGCCCGAAGGTCGCTTCGGTAATAAATTTATGACACCGAATGTGTTCAAAAGCCGCGCAGGTCGCGTCCGGCGTCAATTTATAATCGCCGGAAACCACACAAATTTCGCCTTTATATTCGACTCGAACTTGTGCCGAACCGAGAACGTGACCAGCCGGGTGAAACGAAATTTTCACGCCGTTTATATTTACCGTTTCGCCGTAAGGACTTGTTTCAATCTGTGCATCGTCGCCAATGCGGATTCTCGAAAGCCGCTCGCCTTCCTTCGGCACGAGATATTTTTGGTTGCCGCGATATGTGTGGTCGGCATGCGCGTGCGTCACAATCGCTCGTTCGACCGGCAGCCAGGGGTCGATAAAGAAATCGCCCTGCCCACAATACAAACCGCTTTTCGTCAACGTTATCAAACTTTTTTTTGCGCTCATCAGAATAAAGTTTATCTTACTCGACGATAAATTTTTAATTTGAAACGCCGGATAATTATAAAAATTGTCTTTAACTTTTCAGCGCAAAAGTTTATGATAATTATTGGCTTGAAAAGCCTTCAACAAATTCTTTCATTATTCCTATCTAATTACTTGCGTTCTAAGGGCTTCCTTAAATGAATCTTTACTTGACTACCTTTGAAAACGTAACGGGTTTGCCCGAAATGGTCGCCTATATTTTTATATTTTTGTTCGGCGTCGTCGTCGGCAGTTTTCTGAATGTCGTAATCCACCGCGTTCCAAACGAAGAATCAATCGTGTTTCCCAATTCGGCTTGTCCGAACTGCAAAAAATCAATCAAGCCTTACGATAATATACCGATTTTAAGCTGGCTGATTCTGGGTGGGAAATGCCGCAATTGTAAAAATCCGATTTCTCCTCGTTATCTTTTTGTCGAGCTTTTGACGGGTTTGCTTTTTCTGCTCGTTTATTTGTCCGTCGGTTTTAGTGCGTTTTTGCCGGTCGCGCTTGTTTTCGCGGCGACAATGGTGTCGCTCGTATTTATTGATGCGGAACATATGATTTTGCCGAATGTGATAACTTATCCGCTGCTTGTCTTTGCCCTGCTGGTAAGACTGGTTTTTCCGCTTTTTTTCGGCGCAAATTATTTTTCAGATTTTAAAGTTTTTCCCCTTAATCAAATGCAGGGACAACCTGTTTGGCTGGTTTCTCTGGTCGGCGCGATTCTGGGCGCACTCGTCGGTGGTGGATTTTTATGGTTTGTCGGGGCGATTTGGAAAAAGCTGCGCGGCGTCGATGCGATGGGCTTGGGCGACGTTAAAATGATGCTCGCCGTCGGCGCGCTGCTCGGCTGGCGTCTGACGCTTTTGTCAATCTTTATCGGCGCGTTTGCCGGCGCGATTATCGGAGTCGTTGTGATTGCGCGTCAAAAGGAAAAGGATTTTCAGACGCAAATTCCGTTCGGAATTTTTTTGGGAATCGGCTCGATTTTATCGCTTCTCTTCGGCGAGCAAATTATTCATTGGTATACAAATAATTTTCTGCCGTAATTTTTTCAAACGACTTTAACGGCGCTTTCCATACAGTTTGCCGAGCAGTAAAAAATCTTCGAGCGCAGATTTAAGGCGTTTTTTTGCGGAATCCAGGTTCCGCATTTGGCGCATTTAACCAGCGCGACATCACTTAGATTCTCTTGTTTCTCGATTTGCTTTTCCGCAGGCTTGCTCGCCTCTCGCATTTTTCGGAACATCTTCCAAACATAGATTGCAGTTTGTATTTGTCTTCGGTATCGAACGGCGATTAGCATCCAAACGGCAAAGAGCAAACCCAGTATAATTAACAACTTCATTGTTTTTCCGAATCGTTTTTACTTTGCGCGAGTTGAGCGGTCAGTTCGGGCAAATTTTCGTTGTTTTGATTTACTTCCCTCAAAATGTCGAGATATTTTTCGGCTTCCTTCGTTTTATTTTGAGCGAGCAGCGCTTGAGTTAAAACTTGCAGAGTCTTTTCGTGTTTGGCATTTGATTGCAAAGATTTTTGAAATTCGGCAATCGCCCGGTCGGTTTCCGGCGGATTCGTTAAAAAATAGGTTAAACCCAAATCTGTTCTGACATCTGAATCGTTTGGTTTTTGTTCCAATGCCTTTTCATAAAATTCTCGTGCTTCTTGAAATTTTTGATTGTCTTTTTTAAAATAACCGACATCGAAATTTACATTTCCGAGCGCAACCATCACATCATAATCTTTTGCATCGAGTTGATTTGCGCGTTTGAGAAGACGCCCGACTTCTTCGAGCAATTTCATGTCCTGCTTGACAGTCGCATAGCGGTATAGCGCTAAACCCAAACCTTTTTGAAAAGCGAAATTGGTTGGATTTCGGTCTGCTTCGGCAATCTTTTGCGCGATTTCTTCATCGCTCAAGGCGTTTTCGGATTCACTGGTTTTGGAAGCAGTCTGAGAATTCTTCAAACGTTCGTTTTCCGCGCGGAGAGCGTTCAAATCGTTTCGATTAAGCGCGTTCGCCAGAATAAAACCGCCGATAAAACTAATTATTACTGCAGCAATCGAAAGCAGTAAAATTTTTGTTTTCATTTAGAAAATCTTAGCAAACCCGCCGTTAAAAAGCGAAAAGCGCTGCCGATTTCAAAAAGCAACGCTTGTAAGTTTACAAATTAAAGAGAGTCTATTTTTTATCTTCTTCTCTCGGAATATAAGGTAAATCTTCGGCGCGACGGCGAATCGGCGGGTCGGTCGCGCGGCGGCGCGGAACGGCTGAAGCGTTACCCCGACGGTCAACGCTGCCCGTCGGTAATCCTTTACCGTGAACTGCTTCGACTAAAATGCGTGTAATTTCTTGCGAAAGCGTTCGGTGTTCGCCCGCGGCGCGGCGGCGCAATGATTCTTTCAATTCATTCGGAACATACGCGCCGATAAATACGCCTTTTCGATTAGTCATAAATAAAATGTCTTCTCCTGTTTTAAAAAGTTCAATAAAAAATTGCCGGGCAAACCGCAACAAATCTATAAGCCGAATTTTGTAATTGCTCAAAAAGCAACCGGCAATCATTCATCTAGGCTGTTTGTCGCCAACCAGCTCAAGCGACCTACCCGAAAACGCCGCCCGAATCGCTTCGGACATTAGAGCGGGCAGCTCATAAAAAGCGTTTTTCTATTTGGTCTTGCACCGCGAGGAGTTTACCCAGCCGCGCTTGTTGCCAAACGCGCTGGTGCGCTCTTACCGCACCGTTTCATTCCTAACCGAATTTTTGAAGATTCGGCAGACTTGTTTTCTGTTGCACTTGTCGTCGTCTGAGTTTTAAGTCAAACGCCCGGACGTTATCCGGCTCGCTGCCCTTCGGTGTTCGGACTTTCCTCTGTTGTGTTTTAATTCAAAAGCGATTACCCGATTCGTTCCGTTTGCCTGGCGAAATTATTTTAGCAAGAAATGTTCAACAAATACAATTCGAGTTTATAAAGTTTTTTGCATCGACCGATTTTTGAATTTATTAAAATTTGTCGAGTGTTTCAGTTTTAAATTATACCCGATGAATCAGTTTCCGATTTCGATAGTGTCGCCGGCTTCGAGCAGCGGGTCTGGGGCTTTTCCGTCGTTGACGGCTTTGAGATTCACTTCGGTTGCAACCAGCAATCCTTCAGCATTTTTTCGGCGAATAATAACTTTTCTCGCGCCAGGTCTCCGTAAGCCGCCGCTAGCCAAAATCGATTGGGTTAAAGTCAAGCCTTTGTAAAAATCCTTTTGCCCGACCATCATTATATTTCCACCAATGTAAAAAAATTGAGGTTGCGAAGTATTAATTTCTTTAGCTTCCCAAAATTTGAATTCGACAATATCACCGGGAAAAATCAAGATGTTATCGTTTTTAGAATCGTTCAAATCGACAGTTTCGCTTTTTGAATCGGCGTGTTTAATCACCGCCTGATTTGCTCTGGATTGAACGACCGCTTCGGCGCGAACGAAGTAAAGCGGCATCGCATCGCGCGGAAGAAATTTTTCGCCCGCCTTCTCCACCAAACCGAGAACAGTAATCGAATGGCTGGAGTGTTCACGGACTTTGACGGCAACCTGCGGGTTTTCAAAAAGTTTTATTTTTTCCTTCAACAAATCTTCAATTTCTTCAACCGTCAAACCGGTGACCGAAATCATTTGACCGGCAAGCGGATAGTCAATCGTTCCGTCGTTCAAAACCGTAAAATAAGTCGAAGAATTCGACGGCGCGTTTTGCAGGCTGATAAATAAAACGTCGCCGACGCCGACCTTGTAAATTTCAGTCGGAGAGACTGTTTCGCGGCTGGCGCGTTTCACGATTTCCAGAGTCTTTTTCGCTATCGAAGGACTTTCCGCTCCATCGTTTTTATTTGGAGAATTATCTGTAATTTTGTTAGCCGGATTATTTTCGACGTCAGCCTCAGAAATCACTTTTGCAGTTGTCTCTGCGCTTGCCTGCGTGTTTTTATTTTCGTTCGCATTAGATTTCAGCTTGGATTTGGGGTTTTGGGAATAACCGAAATTAACGCGCTTCGGCGTAGTTTCAGTCGTTTGGGCAAAAACGTTTGCGGTTGTAATAAAAACTCCGACAAAGAGAAGCAATAAACTTTTTGGTAAAATCTTTGACATAAAACTATTGGAACAAATGAAATTTCAGAGAAAATTTCATCGCTCAAGAAAGGAAATTGTTTTTGTATAATACAAGATAAAATACATTCGCTTTTTCAGCAAGTTATTTTTCGACGACGGTCTTAAAAACCGACGTTTTTATAAAGGCTGAAAAAGGCTCGATTTCTATTTTTTTGAAAATTTTTTATTTTTTGTCGGCGGGAAGAATGTCTTTTGAAAACAGATGCGACCATTTTTTCATAAAAAGCTCGGAGACAAGCCGTTCAACCGCGTCGGAGCTTTTGCATTTCAAAAGCTGTGTTGTAATATCACGCGCCTCTTCAAAGGCAATTGCCGAGATTGTTTTCCGAACTCGCCCAATCGAATTCGGATTCATACTCAGTTCGTCTGCGCCGAGTCCGATTAAAATTGCCGCATAGACGGGCGAACCAGCCATTTCGCCGCAAATCACGACCGGAATTTTATTCGCTTCCGCCGCGTCGATAACTTTTTTGATCGAGCGCAAAACCGCCGGATGAAGCGTGCGAAACAAATCCGCAACCGATTCGTTATCGCGGTCAACTGCCAGCAGATATTGCACCAAATCATTTGTTCCGAGACTCAGGAAATCGACTTCACGGGCGATTTCGTCAATCATCAGAATCGTCGCCGGAACTTCAATCATCGCGCCGAGGCGAGGATTTCCGAATTTTATTTTCTGCTCCTTTAAGTTCAGTTTTTCTTTTTCTAAAACGGCTTTTGCCTGCAAAATTTCGGAAACGTCCGAAATCATCGGCAATACAATATCGATTTTATATTCGGCAGCGGCTTGCAGAAGCGCGCGAAGCTGAATACGAAATTGTTTTTTCTGGAACAACCCGAAACGAATGCCGCGCAATCCGAGCGCGGGATTTTGCTCTTTTTCCGAACTTCCTTCGGCTATTTGCTCGATATTCAAATCGAAAGTGCGAATCCGAACACCGTCTTCGCCGACCAATTTCGCTATTTTTTGATACGCGCCGATTTGTTCGAGTTCGGTGGGAAAACCTTTGTATTGATTAAATAAAAATTCGGAGCGATAAAGCCCGATGCCTTGCGCGCCAAGACGTTTCGCTTTGTCATAGCCGGTCGGCAATTCGATATTTGCGCGAATTTTTACGGCGTGTCCGTCCAATGTCTTGAGCGACGCCTCAATCGGTTCGGATTGTTCGGAATTAATTTCTTGAAATTGCGCCGCTTCGAGTGCGAATTTGCGCCCGGTTTCTTTATTCGGATGCAGGATGACTCGCCCGTTAAACCCGTCCACAATAATTTCATCGCCCGACTGCACGCGCCGCAAAATTCCTTTTAACCCCGTAACGGCAGGTAAATTTAACTCTCTGGCTAAAATAAAAGTGTGCGATGTCCAGCCGCCTCTTTCGGTAATTATCGCGCGCGGCTGGCTGTCGGTTAATTCGATGAGAGTCGAAGGTTTGACATCTTTTGCAACGATAATTGAATTTTTTTCCAATTGAAAAATTGATTTTTCATCACCGCCGAGAGCGGTTTGCAGTCTGTCGGCAACATCTTCGAGGTCGATATAACGCTCTCTCAAATGTCCGTCGGCAATCGCTTTATAATCGGCAATATAATTATCGGTAACGAGTTTAACCGACCATTCGGCATTAACTTTTTCGTCTTTGATAATGTTTTCAATTTTGGAAAGCAAAGTTTTGTCTTCGAGTATTAAAAGATGCGCCGCAAAAATGCTCGTTTTATTATCTCCGGCAATTTCGAGTTTTTGCGCTTCTATTTTTTTCAATTGATTTCTTGCCAGCCGAACGGCGGAGCGAAAACGACGGAGTTCTTTTTCTATATCGCTATTTTCCAAACGAATCCGGTAAAATTGTCTTTTTCGACCGTGCAGGCAAACAACCCGTCCGATAGCGATACCTCTGGAAACAGCGCGCCCGTTTAAAATCGTTTCGCTTTTTGTTCGTGAGAACGAATCTTGACTATTTCGGTCAAAGACAATCATTGTATTTGAAAATAAAATACTTTAAGCGAGATAGTTTTTGAGTGAAAATCTTTCTAGCTTCCAAAATCGATATTAAAACCGCTGCTGCCGCCGCCGCTGCTTTGAGACGGAAAGAACGGTTTCAAAAGTCCGGCAAACGCTCTCAAATTTCTGGTTTGAATCAGAATC
Organism: uncultured Pyrinomonadaceae bacterium; assembly: GCA_964235785.1. GTDB lineage: Bacteria > Acidobacteriota > Blastocatellia > Pyrinomonadales > Pyrinomonadaceae. The sequence continues at coordinate 19,034 of CAXSBF010000009.1, forward strand.
TCGCCCGGACCGGAGAATTCCGCCACTAAACCTTCGCCGCTCAAAAAACTGCGGAAAAAGCCGCTTTTTGCCGCTTTACGCAAGTTATACTGCATTTGACCTTCCCAGGCGACAAGGTGTCCGGTATCAACCACATATTGCTCGCCCGGACGTAATGTTTTTCGGTGAATCGCGCCGAATGACGAAACCAGAAGAAGCCCTGTTCCGGTAATTTCCAAAAGAAATAAGCCTTCGCCGCCGAGCCAGGATTTCGCGCCGCCGAATTTAGTATCAACCTGCAAACCCGTGTCGCCCGCAAGATATGAACTCGACTGCACCATAAAAGTCTGGTTGTTCATCTCGATTCCGGCGACATCGCCGGGAGCGCCGGGCGCAAACGTTACTTCGCCCGCGCCGCCTTTTGCCGTAAAAGTCGAAACAAACGCCGATTCGCCTCCTACCGCGCGCTTCAACGCGCCGAAAACTCCGCCCTTTAATTCCGATTGGAGGTCGATATTTGCCGACATCGAAACCATCGCGCCTGCTTCCGCCGAAATCGATTGTTCGGGCTGCAAATTTACAACCGCTAAAGCAAATGAACCTTGATGATTGATTTCCCAGGTGTAACCGCGTCCCTGCCCGCGCCCGTCGGCATCAAATTGAAATGCGCCGCGTCCCTGAGATTGCCGGTTGCTGTTATTCGGCGGCTGATTTTGCGAATTGTATTGCTGTTGTTGATTGGCGGAATTTGCCTGCGGTTGATTTGGCTGAGATGTCGGCGGCGGCATTTGATAACCGCAACTTCCGCAAAATCTAGCGTTCGGCAAAAGTATCGCGTTGCATTTCGAACAATTCATAACTTTATAACTGATAACTGATAGCTGATAACTGATAGTTAAGAGAATTTATTTCAAACTATCAGTTATCAGCTATCAGTTATCCACTAATTTTGATTTTTCGATAATGATTTGACAGGCTTTTTCGGCTGTGTCCGCAAAGTCAAGCCAGGAAACATCGGCATCGCTGACCGGTAAATTTTTTTGCCAGCATTCGACAACCGGCTTCCAGCAATCGCCCAAAAGAACGAGCGGACGTTTATCAATCACGCCGGTTTGCAGTTTATTCCAAACGAGGGAAATTTCCGTAACCGTTCCCATTCCGCCGCGAATGGCGACGAAGCCGACCGAGCGCATAATCAAGTTTTGCAGCCTATCATAAAAATGATTGGTGGCAACTTTGTCGGTTAAATAACGATTCGGCTCGGAACGAAATTGATTCATCACAATCCCGAAAACACGCCCGCCTTTTTCGCGCGCGCCGCGCGACGCGCCTTCCATTACGCCCAAGTATCCGCCCGTGCAAATGGTAAAACCTGCTTCGGCAAGTCTCGCGCCGACTTCTCTTGCCTGCCGGTATTCAAGCGAATCTTCACCGCAACGCGAGCCGCCGAAAATTGTCACGATTTTATCCTGTGTTGTTTCTATCACGCTTAGTTTTTGTTCAAAGTTTATTCTATAAAATCTCGTTTTTGATTATATCCGACTACTCGCCTAAGGCAAAATTTCTATGATTCAGGGGCAAACTCTTCAGGTGCCGTATTTCCCGCATCTCGAATGGCGCGATTCGTGTCGGCAAAAAATAAAATAATGCTGCCGGCAATAAAGAAAAATATCAATGCGAGAATTGCCTGACGATACGAATTTGTAAGCTGCGCGACAAGACCGAAAACGACCGGACCAATCCAGGAGGTTCCGCGTTCGGAGATTTCGTAGATTCCGAAAAACGCCGATTCTCTCCCCTTCGGAATCATTTTCGAGAACAGTGAGCGCGACAGAGCCTGCGAGCCGCCCAAAACGAAACCGATTGCGCCGCTCATAACGTAGGCTTCGGTTACGGAATCTAAAACGGCATACGCATAAATTACGATAATTGACCAGATAACCAGCGAAATAATAATTGCCGTTTTCGCGCTCGTAAAGCGAGCGATTCTTTCAAAAGCTAACGCGCCGAATAATCCGACGACCTGAGCAATCAGCAACGCGATGAGCAAAAATGATGTGTCGGTTTTCAGACCTTTAGAGACGAAAAGTTCCTGCGAAAGAAAAATTGAAGATTGACTGATAACGGTTTGGATTCCGTCATTGTAAAGCAAATAGGCAATCAAAAAAGTTAATGTGTATTTTAGTTTAAAAAGCTCCCGAAAGGTCTCGCCTAATTCGGAAAAGCCCGCTTGTATAAAATTTTTGCCCGGCGGAATTCGGCGCTGCGATGGTCTTTGTTTGACAAGGTAAAAAGTCAGCAGCGCAAAAGCGCCCCACCAAATTCCAGCCGTCAATAAACAGATTCTGACGGCAAGACCGGTTGTAATTCCGATTGTTTCGACGTTTTTCAAAAGCAGCAAATTCGCTACTAAAATCAAACTTCCGCTAAAGTAACCAGCCGCAAAACCCCAGCTCGAAACTTTGTCGCGCGATTTTTCATCGGTAATATCAGGCAAAAACGAGTTATAAAAAACCATCGACGCGCCTGCGGACAAATTGGCGACGATAAAAAATACGCAGCCGAGCAAAAACAGATTTCCTTCAACGAAATACAACAGACAACAGCCAATTACACCCAAATAACAAAAGAAAGCCATAAAGGTTTTCTTGAGATTCGTGTAATCGGCAATTGCGCCCATCAACGGAAGAAAGAAAATCTGCAAAAAAACCGAAAGCCCGACCGAATATGGAAAAAGCGATTTTGCCGTTACCGTGCCGAAAACGCCGAGACTTAAAACCACGCCGTTTTCGCCGACCGCGCTTTGCGCCAAAGCGGTGATGTATTCGCCAATCAACGCGCTGACGACCGTTGTAAAAAAAACCGAGTTTGCCCAGTCATACGCCAGCCAGCCGAAAATTTCCCGCGGGTTATTTTTTTCGAGTTTCACATTTTCCATAAATCGAGCGTGGATTAAATTTGCGGATTGATGACGTTTGTCCACAGCAAAATCAAAATGGCAGTGCCGAGAACGAGACGATATGCGATGAATATCATCGTTGAATTCTTTCGCAGGAACGCAAGCAGAAACCAAATCGAAAGGTAACCGATGATTCCCGCAACGAGCGTTCCGACGAGAAGCGGCGCAAAACTCTCTGACGGCAAAAGCGACCAGGCTTCTTTCAGTTCCAAAAGACCGCTCGCGGTAATTGCCGGAATCGACAGCAGAAACGAAAATCGGGCGGCGGCTTCGCGTTTTTGTCCGGCAAAAAGTCCGCCCATAATGGTTGAACCCGAACGACTCGCGCCCGGCAAAAGTGCCAAAACTTGCGCGAATCCAACCACAATTGCATCGATAAATCCAAAATCTTTTAGTTCCTTGCGCTGACTTCCGACCATTTCGGCAACAGCAAGCAAAACGGCAATGGCAATCATCATCACTGCAATAATCCAGAGATTCTTGGTGAGCGAGCCTTCGATTACTTTTTTGAAAACCAAACCGAGCGTTCCAATCGGAATCGAACCCAAAATTATCAGCCAGCCGAGCCACGCTTCCTCCGACAGCCAAATCGGACGAACGCCGTGCGTGCCGGAAAATCTCACGTTGCGCTTGCGCGTCAATAAATTCCAATGGTCGCGGATAAATGCGGCGGTAATACTCAAAATATCCGGCGCGAAATAAACAAAAACGGCGAGCAAAGTTCCGAGCTGCAAAACGGCAATCGTCGCCGTTGTTTGTTCGGGCTGACCTTCGTAAAGATTAGTAAAACGGCTGGCAAAAACCAGATGCGCCGTTGAGCTAACCGGAATAAATTCAGTTAAACCTTGAACAATTCCGAGAATTATGGCTTGTAGAAAATTCATAATCGAATGAATTAAAAATTAAAAATTAAGAATTAAGAATTAAGAGAAAACATAATAATACGATTTAAATTCTTTTCTCCTAAATTTTAAATTCTTAATTCTTAATTTTTAATTTTTACTTATTCCCTAAATTGAGCGCGTCCGAAAATTCTATCATAAAGAAACGCCGGTAAAATTTTTCCGAACCTGACAAGCGTCGCCAGTTGCCAGGGAAATGCGGCGAATTTTTTACGGCTTTCGATTGCTCCGAGAAAATGCGGAATCGAATCTTCGAGTTCCATCAAAAACGGCATTTTATTATTGCGTCCCGATGTCAGAGGCGTTTTGATAAAGCCGGGCTGAATAATCGTAACGCTGACTCCTTTGTCCTGCACATCAAGTCGGACGCTTTCAAAAAACGCGGTCATTCCCGCTTTACTCGCCGAATATGCGGCGGATTTCGGAAGCCCGCGAAAACCCGCAAGACTCGAAACGGCAACCAATTGACCGCTTTTGTTTTCGAGCATTGACGGCAAAACAGCCGCAACCGCATTCGTCGCGCCGAGCAGATTGATGTTGATAACTTTAGCGACGGCATCGGCGTCGAGGCGTCTGGTTTCGGAATTATTTCCGCCGATGCCCGCGTTGGCAATCAAAATGTCTATTTTGCCAAACTCTCTCCGCAGAGATTCCGCCGCATCTGCAATGGCTTTCGCGTCGGTTACGTCAACTGCAAAATGCCTTGCTTTGCCTCCGTTTTGTTCGCACTTTTCGGCGAGTTCCTTTAATAACTCTTCACGCCTTGCGACCAGTCCAAGCGTCGCGCCGCGCTTCGCTATTGCGAGTGCCAATGCCTCGCCAATGCCGCTCGACGCGCCTGTCAGCAATACGATTTTATTTTTCCAAAACATTTATTTTAATGTTAAGCGGTAAGTGGTAAGTGGCAAATGCCGGAACAAAATTTACCATTTACCACTTATCATTAACACATTTCCGCAACGTAATTTCCCAAAACCTTCAACGCTTTCGGTAAATCTTCGTGTTTTATCAATAAATGGTCGCGTGAAAAAGCCGAAAGAGCAACGATTGAGATATTAGCTTCGGCTAAAATTTTTGAAATTTGCGCTAGAAATCCGACCGTCTCGAAATCCAGTTCAACATCAAAACTCAAAAGCCGGAAGTTGCCTTCAACTTTCGCTTCTCGAATCGCGTGACGAATTGTTTTGAAATCAACTTCATCAAACAACAGCGTAACTTCCCATTTATCCCGAAAAATCATAAAAGGCGCGGACATTCGCGGAGAAAGTTCGGGATTTTCGAGCAGTTTCAGCCAATCTTGATTGGTTAATGAAATTAAAAAAAATGTTTCGGGCGCGACCTCAATTCTGGTTTTTGATAAAAGTTCGACGGGATTTTCTTTCACTTTTAATCAATAATATAACTTTTTAAGTTTTGCAATTAAACCTCAACAACCGTCGGTACAATCACAGGCTTTGCGCCGATTTCGCGTTGGATAAATCTTTTCAGATGAACGCGCAGATTTTCGGTCAATAAGTTTTTATCTTTGAAATATTCGGGTTTCATCTCCGCAATCGCCGCGGCGATTGACACTTGAGCATTTTGCAAAAATCCGTTGAGCGGGTCAATTCCGGCGACGCCCTGCAAAGTAATCTGCGGCGTGGAAATTAACTCTTTAGTTTTTTTGTCAATCGTTACAACCAGCGAAATCATTCCGCCGAAAGCGAGTTTTTTCCGTTCTCGAACAATCTCGTAATCAATTTCGTCGAGTCCGTTTTCATCAATGAACGTTTTGCCCACGTCGTGGCTTTCCACAACTTTGGCGTAATCTTTGCTGATTTCCAAAACATCGCCGTTTTCAATCAGAATCACGTTTTCGTCCGTGTAGCCCGCAACGTGATTTTTGATATATTCCTTGTGGCGGAAAAGCATCCGGTATTCGCCGTGAATCGGAACGACGAATTTCGGTCGCACGGTTTCGACCATAATTTTGATGTCTTCCTGCGAAGCGTGACCTGAGACGTGAATCAGGCGGCGTTTTTCTTCGATGATGTTGCCGCCGTGTTTGTAAATTTGTCCGATAAGGCGCGAAATCGCGTGGTCGTTACCCGGAATTATTCTGGCTGACAAAATCACCGTATCGCCTTTTTCAATCGCTAAACCTTTATAACTGCCGCTTGCCATACTCCATAGCGCGGCGCGTGATTCACCCTGCGAACCCGTCACGAGATAAACGATTTCATCGTCGTCATAAGTCCGCGATTCACCGAGTTCGACCAAAGTATTATACGGAATTTTGAGCAGTCCCAAATCCGATGCGATTTCGACATTTTTCTGCATCGAACGCCCAAGCACGCAAACTTTTCGATTAAAAGAATGAGCGACATCGAAAACAACCTGCAAGCGATGAAGCGAAGATGAAAATGTCGAGACGAGAATCCTGCCTTCGGCGGTCGAGAAAATTTCTTCAAACGCGGGAATGACGGCTTGTTCGGAAGGCGTTCTGCCAGCGACAGTCGCGTTGGTTGAATCGCCCAAAAGTGCCAGCACGCCTTCATCGCCGTATTTTTTCAGAGTTTTTAGATCGTAACCCTTACCAATGACCGGCGTTTCGTCAATTTTGTAATCGCCCGTGTGAATAATCGTTCCGACCGGCGTTTTTATCGCCAGCGAAAAACAATCAATCAGCGAGTGCGAGGCGTGAATATATTCGATTTCAAAACTGCCGATTTTAGAAATGTCATTTGCCTCGACGCGGTGCAGCAAAACGTCGTCCATCATTTTGTGTTCCGAAAGTCGTTTGTCGGCGAGCGCAATCGTGAAGCGCGAAGCATAAACCGGCAGGTTAAACCTTTTTAGAAAATACGGCAGCGCGCCGATATGGTCTTCGTGTCCGTGCGTTAAAATCAAAGCCGTCAATTCGTCTTTGTATTCTTCTAAAAAGTCGAAGTTCGGAATCGAAATATCGACTCCGTAAGGCGTTTCTTCGGGAAAACCCATTCCCGCGTCAACGATAATCATTTCGTCGCGCCATCGGATTCCCATACAGTTCATACCGAATTCACCGATGCCGCCCAGAGGTATTATTTCTATTTTGTCCACTATTTTATTTGACTGAATTTATAATTTAACCTGAAAGTTTAGCATAAATAAACATTTCCTGCGCTGACGCTTTTTATGTTTCATCACTCAAAAAGCGGCACAATGATTTCCACTCGTCAATTGTCAAAGTTTCCGCCCGTCGAATCGGCGCGATATTTAATCGTTCGAACGTTTGACTGACACCGCCTTTCTTTTCAAACTTTTCACCCAATTCACCCGGAGCGTTTTTTAAGTTATTCAAAATCGTCTTCCGCTTTTGGATAAATCCCGAACTCACGATTTGCCTGAATAACTTTTTAGCTAAAACTTCTTCTTTATCAAAATCTTTGCTTATCAGACGCACAACTGAACTCCAGACTTTCGGCGCAGGCAAAAATACGGTCGGCGGAACATCAAAAAGTTTTTCCGCATTAAATTCCACTTCAACTAAAACCGTTAAAAAGCCGCGCTCTTTGTTTCCGGGTTGAGCAGTAATTCGCTCGACCACTTCACGCTGAAGCATCAAAATTATTTCCGTAAACATCGAACTTTGCTCCGCTAGTTTTTGCAGAATCGCAGTCGAAATATAATAAGGAAGATTACCGATGAGTTTTACGGATTTTGTGTTTTGAGTTTCAGATTCAGGACTCGGAATAATATCGGCAAAATTTATTTCGAGCGCGTTTTGTTCAATAAGTTTGAAGTTTTCTTCCTTGCCGAATCTTTCGTCTAAAAGCGGAATCAAGTTTCTATCGAGTTCAACGGCAACAATGTTCGCGCCGCTTTCGACGAGTTTTTCGGTCAACGCCCCGCGACCTGCGCCGATTTCAATAATCGTTTCTCCAATTTGCGGATTGAGCGCGGAAATAATTTTATCAATGTAGTTTTGGTCAACAAGGAAATTTTGTCCGAGCGATTTTTTAGCAAAAACTTTTCGGCTTTGGTTTTTTGCTCTTTTTTCATCCTTCATCCTTTATCCTTTATCCTTTATCAAAGGATAACCCGTAATTTCCAAATCTTCGCCGCGTTTGATAATTTCTACATTTTGCAGGCGCATTGCACCGGCAATTTGTTGCGCGCCTTGCCCGCCGATTGCCGTCGGCGCATTTTTTCCACCGATAATTATCGGCGCGATGAAGAAGGAAACTTTGTCAATTAACTTCGCGTCATTAAACGCGCCCGCGACTTCCGCGCCGCCTTCGATTATCACACTTTGCAGATCTCTTTTTCCCAACTCCTGCAAAACTCCGAACAGATTTCTTCCGCCTTCGGCAATCTGCATGACCTTTACGTCTTCGTCTTTTAATAATTTGATTTTTTCTTCGTTGTCGTTGTCAGTAAAAATAATTGTCGGTGTTTCCTTTGCAGTTAAAACAAGTTGAGAATTGAGTGAAATGCCGAGCGAATTATCAAGCACAACGCGCACGAGTTTGCGGCGTCGAGGTTTTCCGCTTCGGTCGGTCAAACTCGGATTATCAATCGTCGCCGTGTTTGAGCCGATTAAAATCGCGTCGTATTCGTGTCGTAATTCGTGAGATTTTCCTCTGGCTTCTTCGCCCGTAATCCAGCGCGAATCGCCTGTTCTGGTGGCAATATGCCCGTCGAGCGAAATAGCCGTTTTCAAATGCACAAACGGTCTTTTCGTTTTGTGCCAGTGAATAAATTTCTCGTTTTGCCTTTCGGCTTCTTCCTTCAAAATTCCGGTTACGACTTCCACACCGTTTTCGCGCAAAACCTCGAAACCTGTCCCGGAAACAAGCGGATTCGGGTCTTCAATCGGACAAACAACTCTTTTTATTCCGGCATTTATCAACGCTTCGGTGCAAGGCGCGGTTCTACCGTGATGATTATGCGGCTCAAGCGAAACATAAGCCGTCGCGCCTTTCGCCCGCTCGCCCGCTTGCTGCAAAGCCAAAACTTCGGCGTGAGTCGCGTTGTCATAAACATAACAACCTTCACCGACAATTTCGCCGTTTTCCGCGACAATCACGCAGCCGACAAGCGGACTCGGCGAAACTTGCCCGACGCCGCAAGCCGCGAGTTCCAAAGCACGCCGCGTCATTTTTATATCAAATTCTGAAAAATTATTGCTCAATTATCTTTTTGATTCGTTTCTTCGTTCAAATCTAAAATGGGTTTGCTTTCTTCTTTTCCTATAATCTTTTTACCGACGTTTTTCAGAACTGTTGCAGGATTTAGATGTAAACCAAAGTGCTTTATTAAAAATTCGCTTTTTCCAACTTCAAAACCTTCACAAAATTTTTCAAGTTCTTCTTTATTTTCGAGCGAATCAATCATTACTGATTTGCTTGTAATTTTCTCGATAATTTTATTTTGATTATCAATAAATGAATTTTGCTGAACAATTATTTTGTCCTGATTTTCAATATTTTGTTGAGCTAAGCGAAGCGCGTATTGAGCAGAGCGCATTTCCATTTCTTTCATTCTTTGCGAATGTTGCAGATTTTCGACTTGCTGTTTTAATTGCATTGATTGAAAACTGTCATTATACAGAACAGGACTGGAAGGCAAATTTAAATAAACGGAAAGTGCTTCACGAATTTTGTCTAACGCTTCAATGTCATCGGTTGACGTAACTGAAAAAAGAACTTTTCCCGCTTCTTCTTTTAAGCCAGCATTAACATTATTTATCCCTAAATCTTTTAGAAATTGTGCAAAATATTCAAGATATTGTTTACAAGAAGTCTTTATTTCATCGGGAAATTGGAAAATTGATTCTACTGATTCTAAATTTTTATCAGTTAAAATTTTTACGGCATGATTGTGATATTTAAGAATAAGGCGTTCTGCTTGGTGAATTTCATCTAAAAGGGGAGGTTCGATGCTGAAATCCAATTCTATTTCTGTATTTTCAGATAGAGAATTTGTATTGATTGCGAAAAACATTTCTCCTTGTATGCGTGAGAATTCAATAAAGTATTCTTCAAAACTAAAAACTTTATTCCAGCTTTGGCTTATATTCAATTTAAATAAACCGCTTCTTTCCATCGGATATTCATAAATCATTAAGACAACATCAAAATCGCCCCACTTATTCCACGAATTTACAATGAAGCTATCAATTTGGGATGAATCTTTCTCCAAAAGCGGAATTAGTTGCTCTCCAACAGTTCTATTTTCAGCGTAAACATTGAAATTCCTCTCATCTCTGACAGTGTTACGTTTTTCGGCAAAGGAATGATTAATTAAATTTCCATCAAAAAACACTTTGTATCGGTTATCTTTGTTCTTTATTTTTTCAAAACTAAACATATTGGAATAAAACTGTTTTTTTTAATTGAATAACCCATTCACATAACTTTCCGCGTCGAAAACCATCAAATCGTCAACCTGCTCGCCGATGCCGACGTAGCGAATCGGGAGATTTAATTCTTTGGAAATGGCAACGGCGATTCCGCCTTTTGCCGTGCCGTCGAGTTTGGTTAAGACGATTCCGGTTACGTCCGCCGTTTTCATAAATTGGCGGGCTTGTTCGAGTCCGTTTTGACCTGTTACCGCGTCAATCACGAGCAGCGTTTCGTGCGGCGCGCCTTCGACTTCGCGGGCGGCGATGCGTTTCATTTTTTCTAGTTCCGCCATCAGATTCGATTTGTTGTGCAGGCGTCCCGCTGTGTCAACAATCAAAACGTCGGCATTTCTGGCTTTTGCCGCTTTCAGCGCGTCGAATAAAACTGCCGCCGGGTCGGTTCCCTGTTTTTGCTGAATAAGCGGAACGCCCGCGCGTTGCGACCAGATTTCTAATTGTTCGGAAGCGGCGGCGCGGAATGTGTCGGCGGCGCAGATTAAAATGTCGTTGCCTTCGTTTTTGATTCGCTGCGCGAGTTTGCCGATGGTTGTGGTTTTGCCGACGCCGTTGACGCCGACAATCATCAAAACATAAGGTTTGACGGTAATCGGAACTTCAGTTTCAGAAGCTACGCCGGAAATTTTCGATTGTTCGAGAATTCCTAAAAGCTCTTTTTTCATTGCGGCTTTGAGCGCGGCTAAATCGTTGATTTCCTGACGCGACACGCCGCGCCGGATTGCATCGAGAACCTGCAATGTCGTCGCAACGCCGATGTCGGTCGAGATGAGCAGTTCTTCGAGTTCGTCGAGAAACGATTCGTCAATTTGTTTGCGGTTTTGAAAAACCGTGTCGAGCCGGTCGTTGATTGTGTTTCGTGTTTTTTCAATCGCTTTGTTAAAGCGAACGCCGATTTCCCTTTCGACCGCCGCTTCCTGCGCTTTGAGTTCTTCGATTGATTTATCGAGTCCTAAAACCGAGGTTGAAAATTTGTCTTCGTCTTTTTTTCTTCGCCAAAAAAATGCCATAAATGTAAAAAATAAAAAACCTACCCGTTTATAAATTCAAAAGAGAAAGTATAAACGAGTAGGCGACGCGAAACAAAAGAAGGCTTTTTTAATTGTGCCGGAAATTCAGTTTGGCGGAGTTGTTGGATAAAACAATTCCCAATGCGACCGAAAATACGATTGAAAGATAAAACGCAAAAATGCTGACAATCGCTTTGGCAGGTAAATTTCCGAGCATCGGCAGATTTACGGGCGAAAATATAATTTGCAAAACCGCATTTAATCCAAACGCCAAAGCTATGGAAATCATAAAAATCCCGACAATTTTAAAGTAATCCAAACCGAGCCGCTTTATGGTATCAAATCCGACCAAAGGATTGATTGCCGAGATAAAACTTCCCGTGTAACCCGCCACGGCGCAGGCGACCGGAAAATAGAAAATTCCCCACAAAAAAGTTATAAATATCGGAACTGAAAAGATAAGCGATAATCTTAAAACGGTTCCAACCGTGTGGTCAAAAATTCCCTTCTCGTTTTCGATATTCGGCGGGTATTCTGTTTGTGTCTGCGCTTTTAGATTTTGTTGAATTTCTTGCTGCAATTTTTGAAAATTAGCGGCTTCGGTTACTGTGTTTTGCTGTAATTGATTAATCTCGGTTTCATTCGACAAATTTCCGTTTTGAACTTTGTTATTTTGTTTTAATTGTTCAATTATTTGTGCAGTCTGAGAATTTTGTTCGCCGGAATTTAGTATATTTTGAACACGAGGCAAAACTGTGGAAACTATTTTTTGTTTTTCTTCTTCAATTTTGTTTTCCGATTTCGACGTTTGCCAGAGCGCGCCGAAAAGCAAAATTAAAAACAATCCGAAAGAAACAAGATAAACTCCAAGGCTCAACAAAAACGGATGAATTACGTCGTCCCACAAATTGAATTCATCAAAGCCCGGCATAAAATTCAAGTTTGTTTTTCCCTGCGAAAAGTTTTCGAGCGTGTTTGCCAGAGAACCGAAGACGAGCGTATTTGCCAGCATCAAACAAATGACGGCGGCGAAATACATCGTGATTCCGAAAGCCGAAACCGTCTGTCCGAGCATAAAAAACATAAACATCGCCGCGCCGAAAATTAAACTCGTTTTGAACTTAAACGGGTAAATTATCGCTCTCGCAAAATCGCCGATGCCGAAGTTCCCGAATTTATTGTCGTCCGATTTATTCTGGTTTAACTCGCCTCTCGGGTAAGGTTTATTCATTGCCCCGACGGATTTAAAATCGACGACGCCCGTATAAACGCGGCACATCGCGCCGCAGTCGAGACAAATTCTGACGTTTCCGCCGAAGGAACTCGGACAAGTTTTGCAATACAAAGTCAGGCAAGTGCCGCAGATAAAGTGCGCCGTTTTATCAGGATGCACCGAGCAGCAATCCGTAGATTTTGCAGAAGAATCAGCCGTTTCTTGATTGGTATTTTGCAAAGCCTTTTGATGGGCGGAAGATTCTATTTTTAACGGTGGCTTTTCGGTTGTTTCAGACCAGAAACTTTTCATCAGCTCAATGTCTTTCGCGTCGCTTCCGGCGATTTCTTCGCGCCGAACCGCTTCGGTCAGAGTCGTCGTAACAGATGAGTTATTTTCAAATTGATTTCCGTAAAAATGAATGTAAAGTTCCGGGACTTTATTGGCTTTTAGCCAGCGCAAATTTCCTTTGCGGACTTTGTCTTCCGGCAAGACCGAACCTTCATTGATCCATTCGATAATTTCTTCAATACTGGCTTCGTAGACGATTCCTTGAGCTTCTACTTGCCAAATTTCGTGAGAATTCATAAATTTGCCTCGTATTTCTTGGGATTTTAGAAAATTTATGCGACTTGTTTGATTAAATTTTGCGATTCCTCCAAATTGGCGGTTGAACTGTTTGATTTTATCGGCGCTGTTCCGACGGCGCGAATTTGTCCTTCGGCACAGGCGTGAACCAATGCTTCGACAACTTTTCCGTCGTAACGCGAGCCGACGAAACTTTTTATGCGATTTAAAGCGTCGTCCAGAATCATTCCTTTTTGATACGGTCGGTCGGTCGTCATCGCGTCAAAAGTATCGGCGACCGAGATAATTTTTGCTTGCAAAGGAATTTCCTCGCCGCGCAAGCCTTGCGGATAACCTTCGCCGTTAATCATTTCGTGGTGCATATACATTCCGGGCAGAAATTCCTTCATCGCCGGGATGTGCGCCATAATTTTGTAGCCGCGCTGCGGGTGAGTTTTCATAATCTCAAATTCTTCGTCGGTTAAGGCTGAAGGTTTTTTCAAAATCGCGTCGTCAATCGCAATTTTGCCGACATCATGAAGCAACGAACTAATGCGAAGCGTTTCAAGTTCTTCGCTGTTCATTCCTAATTTTCGACCGATGGCGACGGAAAATCTGGAAACTCTTTCGGAATGCCCGCGCGTGTATTTGTCTTTGCCGTCAATCGCGGCAGCAAGCGCTTTGACCGTTCCGACGAAAAGCTCGCGGTTTTCTTGGGCGGCTTTGGCGAGATTGGCGATGTGTTCTTCGAGCCGGTCGCTCATCAAATTGAAAGTATCGCCGAGCGTCCCGATTTCGCTGATGTTTTTTGTTTCGACGCGCGTCGTTAAATCGCCGGAAGCGATTTTTTCAGCGGCGGCGGCGAGTTTCAAAATCGGCGCGGTCAATTGTCTGGCAAACAAACTGCCAATAATCAGAGCCGCCAAAGCAAAAGCCAGGCTTATCAGCCACGTTTGGCGACGCATCTCGCCGACTGAAGCCAGAGCCTTGCTTTCGTCCTGCATTGCGACGACGCCGAATTTTAATTCCTTCCCGAAATTCGCCGTCGAATACGCGCCAATCATTTCGTGTTTTTGATTAGCGAACTCCGCCGTAAAAGGAACGAGCGCGGATTGGATTTGACGATTTGTGTCCTGCCATTCCTGAACGATTTTTAAATCATTTAAAGACTTTTGACCGGAAACGACGCTCGCGTCAGGGTGAAAAACCGCTTGACCTTTTTCATCAACCACAAATATTATCGGCAAACCCGAGTTCCAAAGTTCTTCCTCGCTCGCCGGTTTGGTTTCGGACATAATCCGCGAAAATTCACGCAGCGAAACAATAGCGACAACCGCCGCCGTAATGGTTTTTTCCATGACGACCGGCGATGCAATAGCAACGACGATTTCGCCGCTCGAATTTATTTTTTGCGGCTGCCCGAAGAAAAGTTTTTGCTCGGCTAATTTTGAAATAGCCGCTGCCGAAAGCGTTTCAACCTCGCTTTTACCGACTACCTCGGAACGAAATACCGAGAGCGATTCGCCTTTTATCGGTTTGACAAAAAGCGCGAGCAGATTCGGATTTTCCTTGAGCGTCGCGCCGAGTTTCGCTTCGGTCTGCGGTGAAGAAAGAACTGAAAGATTGTCGGACAATTCGAGCGCGTTGGCATAGCTCGAAACCAAATCGCCGTATCTTTGTCCGAAAACTTCAATTTGGCGGGCTTTGTCCTGAACAAGCTGTGTTTGATAGCGACCTTCGACGGCGCGAAGCTCTCTGCCGCTTCTTTCAGACAAAAACCAGCCGGTCAAAACGAGCGGAACTAACCCGACCAGCAGAAGCGTGATGATAACGAAATATATTAAACTGATTTTTTTTGATTTTTGAGGCATTGGAATTGTTGACCGCGAAATGCTTTCACCAATTAGATTTTAGAACAATCCAATGAAACGGTCAACAATTTTTAACGACAGGCAAAAAGGTTTTAATGCGGGATGAAGTTATTTTCTTTTAACAATTACAAGAGTTATGTCATCGTTCGGAGCGGCAGTTTTGGTGAAAGCGGAAAGCGCCGATTCGATTTTATCCCGCATACCGGAGGCGGAAGATTTTAAATTTCGGCTGACAACCTGTATTAGTCTTTCCATACCAAATTCTTCTTCGAGTAAATTGTTTGCTTCCGAGACACCGTCCGAGTAAATAACGAGAGATTCGCCTGCTCCAAGGTTGATTTGTCCAACCTCAAAGTCCGCCATCGGGATAATACCGAGCGGAAAACCGCCGGATTCGAGTTGTTCGACTTGACCGCCGGAACGCGCGACGAGCGGCGGATTGTGTCCGGCGTTGATATACTGCAAATTTCCGTTCTGCGTGTCGAGTTCGGCGACGAAAAGCGTTACAAAACGATTGGTCGGCGTGTTTTCAGCCAGATATTGATTGACCGATTTGACCATTTCATAGAGAGAAGTTTTGGCGGCAACCTGCGCGTGAATCGCCGCGTGGACGCTCGACATAAGGAGCGCGGCAGCAGTGCCTTTGCCGGAAACATCGCCGAGCGCGACCAGCATTTTCCCGTCGTGTCGCGGAATAAAATCGTAATAATCGCCGCCGATTTCATAACACGAAAAGGAAATTCCCTGAAACTCGTAATCGTCCATTACGGGCGGCGCGGACGGCTGAAAGCTCTGCTGAATTTCAGTCGCCAATTCGAGTTCGCGCTCCATTCTTTCACGCTCGAAACGTTCTTCGAGAAGTCGCGCATTTTCCACCCGAATCGCAGCTACCGAAGCCAAAGTCGTCAGAATGTTCAAATGTTCTTCTGTAAAATTCGTTTCAAACACGGGAGAATCAGCGTAAATAATTCCGAACACTTCCGTTTGCCCAACGCTCAGAGGCACCGCTAAAACCGAACGAATGCCGAGCAGAGACATCGTTTTATTGGCAAAACGCGGGTCGTGCTGCGCGTCGGCAGTCAATACGGATTTGCCGTTTTTCATTACTTCGTCCAAAACGGTGCGGCTGATGCGGACTTCTTCTATTTTTTCATCTCTGCCGCGAGTTCTGGCAACCGTGATTTTCATTCCGTCCTCCGCCGTCTCGTCGCGCAGCATTATCACGCATCTTTCGGCGGGAACGGATTCAAACACGAGCGATGCTACCTGATAAAGCGTTTCGTCCAGACCGCTCGAAGAAAGCAGCGCGACGCCGACTTTACTTATCAAGCCGAGCAGGTTGTTGCGCGACGAAAATTGCGATTCGAGAATTTCCGCCGTCGGAACTTGCCGCGCGAATGAAATCGTCATCGACGGGTCGAGCGCTTGCGTATTGTCGGCGATTAAAGTCGCGTTTTTGTTTTCTCTCAGTCTCTCGTCTTCAAAAACAATCGTCGTTTCGCCGATTTGGATTTCGCCGCCGGACATCAGCGGAATCGGCATCGAAACGACCGAACCGTTATAGCGCGTGCCGTTTGCCGAGCCTAAATCGTGCAGCCAGTAAGCGTCGCCTTCCTTGCGAACTTCGGCGTGCAGCCGCGAAGCGAATGCGTCAGCGATGCAAACATCGCTTCTGGCAGAACGACCGATAGTCGTGCGAAGCCGCGAAAGCGGTAGATTTTCCGTCGGACGCGCCGAATTTTTTATAATCAGTTGGGGCATAAATTCAATTAAAAATTAAAAATGCAAAATTAAAAAGTCGGATGATTAATAATTTCAAGATTACATATTAAGAACTTTGCAATCAATTTTGAATTTTACATTTTTAATTTTTAATTTCTTTTCGCCGTCGTCCATAGACGACGACTGTTCCGGCTAAAAAATCGTGCAGAGCGCGACCTTTGCGGTTGAAAACAGAAAGTAAAAAGCCTAATCCGAGAGTTAAGACAGTTAGAGGATAACCGAGCAGATGACGTAACAGTAAAGACGCGAGAGCAGGCGGACTTCCGTCGGCTTTGACAATCCTCAAACCCGTCAGATTTTTCCCCAGACTTTTTCCGGTGAACATCGGGAAAATAACGAAATTTGTTACTGCCAGCAAAATCATAATCAGCCAACCGGCATTGCTGATTTCATTGGTAAGCAGCTTTGAGCCGTCATAGTTAAATGACCTTCCGAGCAAAAGGCTGATTACCGGCACGCAAATTAACAGAATATAATCGATTAAAATTGCGCCGCAACGCAGCGAAAACGGAGCTTTCAATCGTTCCGCATCAAAACCCGTGACTATTTGTTCGGTTCTCGAACGCCTGACCGGAACAGTTCTTTCAACACGCGCGCTCATATGATTACCCAAAATACCTTGTTTTTTGAAAATATATCTTTTCAGGCAACGACAAAATGCAAAGTCGTATCGCCGAGTTTAATTTTATCACCGCTGTTTAAAGTAAAAGGTTGGTGCGGCAAAAGCCGAACGCTTGGCTCGACCGACGGCAACACAATCGTTCCGTTTGAAGAACCTAAATCTTCGACCAAAAAACTCGCGCCTTCGCGCCAGATGCGGGCGTGCTTTCGGGAGATTTTTGTTTGCGGGTCGAATTTCGATAAATCGATTTCGGGAAAAATGTTCGACATCGGGTCGCGTCTGCCGACCAAATTTTCGTCCTTTTCGAGCCGAAACGCGGGCGCTTCCAGTTCGTTCGTGCCGATAATCAAAAGCTGCGCCGTAAAACGGGTCGGCGGATAGCTTTGCAATTGAACGCCTTTCTGAGCGAGCGGCTGTTTCGCGCCGCAAAACGCGCAGAACATATCGGTCGCCACGATTTTCTGCCCGCAGAATCCGCAAAAAACCGGCTGGTCGGAAAAAGCGATTGGCGAAGGCGTTTCCTTGATCCCGAAAGTAATTTTGTTTGCCTTTAAGTTTTCAAAATGCAGCGCGAGCGCGTCGCGCAACTCGGCGGCTGATGAAAATCGTTTATCCGCGCTGTATTCGACCGCTCGCATCAGGATTTTTTCCATCTGGTCGGATATTTGCGGATTTATCTGACGCGGGCGCGGGTGTTTTTGAAAATCGAAAATCAGCAGCGGATTACTCTGCGGGTCTGCGCCCGTTAATAGATGAAACAAGGTCGAGCCGAGACTGTAAATATCAGAGCGCGGCTCTACATTGCCGGAAAAAAGCTCGGGCGGCGCGTAACCCATCGTGCCGACCGCCGTCACGCCTTTTTCTTCTTTATTGACCCAGCGCGCGATTCCGAAATCAATCAACATCACGCGGTTTGTGTTTGCGTCAATCATAATGTTGGCGGGCTTTAAATCTCGATAAATAATCGCCGGCTGACGGTTGTGCAGGTAATCCAGCACGTCGGCAATTTGCACCGCCCATTCGGTTACTATTTTTTCTTCAATTCGATTTTCCGGCGTCGAGCGCAGCCGTAAAGACAAGTCGCCGCCCGAAATATATTTCATCACCAAATAAAATCTGGCTTCCTTTTCGTCAAAAAAATAATCGTAAATCGTCGGAATAGATTGGTGTTCGAGAGACGTTAAAAGAAGCGATTCGCGCTTGAAATCGTTGACGGCTTTTTCCTGCTGCGCGTCTTCGATATACGACTGCACCATTTCCTTGACGGCGCGCAAAACGCCGCCGAGATTTTTGTCGGACGCCAGATAAACCGCGCCCATTCCGCCGCCGCCGATTTTTCGCACGATTTCATAACGCCCGTTTAAGACAACTCCTTCTTCGAGCGGTTTTAATTTGGCGGATTTCTTCCCGTCGGTTTGAGTCGCCGCGACGTTTGGCGTGGTGTAAGAACGCCCGGCATCTGCTTGATTTTTCTGCGGCGAATGCGAAATTTGCGTCGCAAGCGGCGCATCTTTTTTGGCGGAATCGGGAGATTTTGCTTTCTCTCTTGAAGCGGGTTTTTCCATTATCCGCACCGAGTCGAATTTTGGCGGCGGAGAATTGGCTTCTACCGGTTCCAGTTCTATTTCGGGTCGTGAAATCGGCTGCTCGAAACTATTTTCAGACGAATCAGAGATATTTAGCGATTGAATATCAATCGTATTTTCCTCGTCTGCTTTCGCGCGAACATTTTCAAAATCACGAACTTCAGCTTTTGAGAAAGCAGGCGATTCATCCGGTTTTGCGTCGGACAAATTGGCTTCCTGTATTTCAGGCGAATTTTCGGCAGATTCGAGACTCGCTTGTTCACTTGAGTTTTCGACCGAATTTTCAGGCGAATCTTCAATCGAAAGATTTTCGTCTATTTCGACCGCTTCGTAAGACATTAACTCCGACTCGGTTTGAGCGTGCGAAGGATTGATTTTTTCATTCTCGCTCGGAACAAAAACAGATTCTTCACTCGCCGAACTTTCGGATTCGTTTTTGATTGTTTCTCTTTCAATCACAAAATTTTCGTATTTTGCTTTTTCAATATCTTCGCCCGTATCGGCTTGTCTCTCTTCGATTAAAGAATCTTCATCGACAATCGGATTTGGAATTTCGCCCGCTTCGGAATTTGAAACTTCAGCATCATTTTCTTTAACGGTTTGAACGGCGAAAGCGTTTTTATCGAGTTTATTTTCCGGCTGTGTAGATTCGGCGGCATTTTCACGCGAATAATTATCGCCGCCATTTTCGGCGGGCGCAATTTGCTGCTGCCTGACTCCGCAATTCGGACAAAAAGCAGTATTTTCAGCGATTTCAAATGCGCATTTAAAACATTGAACCATTTCTTTACTTGTTTGAATTCTCAATCTTCAATGTAAAACCGCAAAAAGGTTTTACCGACGATAATTTCATCGCCACTGCCGAGACTCTGCGCGCTGCCGGGAATTAAACGTCTTCCTCGATTAACAAAAGTTCCGTTGGTCGAGCCTAAGTCTTCAATTGAAAACTTTCCGCCCGCGTGAATAATTCGCGCGTGGCGACGCGATACTTTTGCTTCGGCGTCGTGTTTATCAAGGTCAATATCGGGAAATATACCGTTGTCCGCATCCCAGCGTCCGATATATGATTCGTCAGACCGCAGCGTAAATTCCGTGCCGGCGGCATTGCCGCGTTCGATTACGAGTTTTGCCTGAACGCTTTTAGCGCCGGAGTTCGCATCTTTACTAAATGAATTTCCCTGCTTGGGCAAATTTTCCGCAATCGGCGGAATTCCAATTGACGTAACGTTTGCCGGTTGGAAAAGCTGAGATTCGGAAATCAGTTTTTGAAACTGCGGCATTTCGATGTGCCTGGTATTCTTCTTTTGATTAATCTCCAAACGCGAGCCGCATTCGTCGCAGTATTGTGAACCGTCCTGATTTTCCGCTCCGCAAGCCTGACATTTTATCATTTTCGTCGATTTTTACGATTTTTGTTATAACCAAAAATTGGTTTAATTATTTTACTCTGTAATTGTTTGTTCGTAAATCCTAAATTAGAAGTCAATTCCCGTCAATCAAGCATTTTTCGTGATTTCCTAAAAACCCCGCCGAAAACTTATCATAAATAATAATTTTTTTGAAACTCTGCGGAATTATCAGTCGTAGTAAAATTTTAACGCACACCAATCAACATTTTGCGTTCGTATCCAAACCAAAATAAATCGTGAAAGAGGAATAGTTAAAATGGCTATCAGCCGCAAAGCTAAAATTATCATCGGCGGAGTCGCTGCCGTTTTGTTAGTCGGAATTATCATCGCCAGCATTTTTGCCACGCGTAAGGACACGCCCGAAGTAACGGTCGTCAAGGTCGAAACAAAACGCGAGCTGCGCTCCAATGTAACGGCTTCGGGCGAAGTTCGCCCGATTCAGTTTATCAATCTGACGAGCGAAGTTCAGGGACGTATTCAGGATATTTACGTTAAGGAAGGCGACCAGGTAACCGCCGGACAACTGCTCGTTAAACTAGACCCGAACCAATTGCAGTCGAACACTGACGCGCAGCTCGCCGCTTATCAGGCAACGCAAAACGAAGTTCAGGTTACGCGCTCGCAAGTAACGGCGGCGCAAAATCAGCTTTCGCAGGCGCAGCAAGGCTTGAACGCTTCGGACGCGGCAATCGCCACCGCGCAGCAATCGGTTGCTTCGGCGCGTGAAGCGGTAAATCGCGCCAGACAAGAACTTGTTGCCGCGCAAACCGACATTGACCGTGCACAAGTTGAATTGAACGCGGCAAATCGTGAAGCGAAAAGAACGGCGGAATTGGTCGAAAGCGGCGTGGTTTCGCGGCTCGAATACGACCAGGCGAAAGACCGTGTTGAAAATGCGCAGGCAGCTTTACAAAACTCCAAATCACGTTTGCAATCGCAGCAAATCGCGGTCAAAACCGCGGAGAGTCAAGTCAATGAAGCGTTAGCCCGCGTCACTGAAGCCCGCGCTCGCGCCAGCCAGCAGCAGGTCGCCGTCAAAGATGCGCGGCGCGGCGTTGACACGGCGAATTTCAGCGCTAACGCCAGCGCCAATCGCTCGCAGCAATCAGCCGCCATTTTGAGCGGTCAAAAAAACCAACGCGACAAGACTTTGCAGGTAGCGCCGATTAACGGCGTGATTGCCGATATTCCGACTAAAGTGGGCGTTTTTGCGCTGGCTCAAAATTCTTCGACTCCGCTTTTGACGATTGCCGATATGTCGGCGGTTAATGTCGAAGTTAAAGTTGACGAAACAGAAATAGATAAAGTCGCCGTCGGGCAGCCTGTAAAAATAAAAGTCGATGCTTTAGGCGCTAAGGATTTAATCGGCGAAGTTACGCAGAAAACCCCGCTCGCCGTCGGCAAATCCCAAACTTCCGGCGGATTGTCGGTAAATATCAATGTGCAGGAAGCAAAGGAATTTCGTGTTGTTATTCAAATAAAAGATTTAACTGATGAAACTCGCAACAGTTTGCGTCCCGGAATGAGCGCGACCGCCGTTATTACGACTAAGACGGCTGAAAACGTAATTGCCGTGCCGCTTCAAGCAGTCATCGAGAAAAAACCCGACGCTACTCCGTCGCCAGCCGTCCAGACGGACGCGCCTGCCGAAAAACCGAAAAACATCAAAGGCGTTTATGTTTTGGACGGAAATAAAGCCAAATTTGTCGAAGTTCAAACCGGCATCACCGGCGAATCGGAAATTCAAATCATCGCCGGATTGTCCGAAGGGCAGGAAGTTATTACCGGACCAAGCCGTATCTTAAATACCTTAAAGGAAGGCGCAATCGTCAAAAGACAAGAGAAAAAAGAAGGGGAACCGGGTAAGTGATAACTGATAATTGATAACTGATAGTTGATAACCGATGAGTAAGGAAAAGATTTGCTTTAATTATCAGTTATCAACTATCAGTTATCAACTATCAGTTATCAACTATTTTATGGCTCAAGATTCAGCAAATTTTCCGAACAATGGAAGCGTTACCGACGGTGTTCCGGGCGCGCTTATTTCGATGCGTAACATCTGGAAGACTTATCAGATGGGAACCGAACAGCTTCACGCTTTGCAGGGCGTCAGCTTTGAAGTTCAAAAAGGCGAATATCTTGCAATCATCGGACCTTCGGGTTCGGGAAAATCGACTTTGATGAATCTAATCGGCTGTCTCGATTCGCCGACGACCGGGCAATACTGGATAAACGGCAATCTGGTCTCGACGATGACCGACGACGAACTCGCCCGCATTCGCAACAAGGAAATCGGTTTTGTTTTTCAAACCTTTAATTTGCTGGCTCGCGCCACAGCTCTGCACAATGTCGAATTGCCTTTGATTTACGCGGGAATGAAAACTTCCGAAAGACAGGAACGCGCCCACGCGACGCTTGCTTCGGTCGAACTCGGCGACCGCGTTACGCACCGACCGAACGAGCTTTCCGGCGGTCAGCGCCAGCGCGTGGCGATTGCGCGCGCGCTCGTTAATCATCCTTCAATCTTGCTGGCTGACGAACCGACCGGCGCGCTCGACACGAAAACGAGTTTTGAAATTATGGCTCTGTTCGAGAAACTTCACGAGGACGGCAACACGATAATTTTAGTGACGCACGAACACGATATTGCCGAACGCGCTCACCGCGTCATTACGATTCGGGACGGCGAAATCGAGAAAGACGAAAAAATCAGATGATTGAAAGTTTGTCGGTTTACGTTTCGATAACTTTTATTTTGACGACATTTCTCACGGTCGGTTTTATTTTTTACGCCATTCGGCAGACTGTCTCTGAAACCCTTCCGGCTAAAATTCTCCTTTTTCTAATTCCCTTCTGGCTCCTTTTTCAAGCGACACTTTCAATCGGCGGTTTTTATTTGAAGACCGACTCTTTTCCGCCGCGAATTTTTCTGTTTGCGGTTTTGCCTGCAATTTTGCTGATAATTTTACTTTTCATATTTTATTCTAAAACCTTTGTTACTCTCCTTTCGCTTAAAACTTTGACGCTTCTTTCGGTCATTCGCATTCCCGTCGAAATAGTTTTGCTCCTGCTGTTTCAAAACGGACAAGTTCCGCAACTGATGACGTTTGAGGGCAGAAACTTTGATATTTTGTCGGGAATCACCGCGCCGCTTGTCGCTTGGCTGGCTTTCCGCAATGGAAAAACGAACCGTCTTTTGTTGTTAGTCTGGAATATCTTTGCTCTTTTATCGCTTTTCAATATTGTCATTAACGCCGTTCTTTCCATTCCTTCACCGATTCAGCAGTTCGCATTTGAACAGCCAAACCGCGCGGTTTTGTATTTTCCGTTTATTTGGCTTCCGGCGGTTGTCGTTCCGATTGTTCTGTTTAGCCATTTGGCAAGTTTGCGGCAAATTTTTACAAAAAGAGTAGAATAATTTTTATTGACGTAAATTCTAAACCTTATTTTATTTTTGCCCGTATAATCCAGAGAAAATGAATTTTACCGAAACATTAAAACTTGCCTTAGACGCGATTTGGGCGCATAAACTCCGTTCGTTTTTGACGCTTTTGGGAATGATTATCGGCGTTACGGCGTTTATGGTCGTGCTGTCGATTCTACAGGGCTTTAACGTTTATGTCGACGAAAAAATCGCCGGAATCGGCTCGAATTCATTTACGATTAGAAGATTCAGTTTCGACGATTTCAAGGACACAGACACGATTGCCGCCGCCCAGCGACGGAATAAGGAATTGACTTTTGAAGAGCTTAATTATATCCGCGAACACTCGCTGCTGATTGACAAAATCGGCGCGAAATCCGGCGGCGGACCGAGCGAAATAAAACGCGATAAAGAAATAATGGAAGACGTTTCGGTTTCGGGCGTCGAGCCGATTATTGCGGAAATTGAAAAGACAGACATTGCCGAAGGACGTTTTTTCACCGAAACGGAAAACAACAATTCGATGCGCGTCGCCTTTGTCGGCGCGGACGTAACGAACAAACTTTTTCCGCAAGGCGACGGGATCGGCGGCGAAATAATAATCAGGGGAATTCCATATCGAATTATCGGAATTCAAACGGCAAAAGGAACGGTCTTCGGTCAGCCGCAGGACAGTTTTATTCAATTGCCTCTAAAAACTTACGGGCTTGCCTTCGGCGGTTTAACCGGCGGGCGCGCGCCTTATTTTGAAGCTTCGGCAGTATCGGACAAACTTTTCAACGATGCCGTCGAAGAAGCAAAGACTTTACTGCGAACCAAGCGTAAAATTCCCTTTGGCGAAAAGGACAATTTCGGAATGTTAACGCCTGACGCGATTTCCGGTCTTAAAAACAATATCCTTGGACCGACCTTTATCGTTATTCTGGCAGTTCCTTTTATTGCCCTGGTGGTGGGCGCAATCGTGATTATGAATATTATGCTTGTCGCCGTGACGGAGCGAACCAGAGAAATCGGTATTCGGAAAAGTTTGGGCGCAAGACAATCCGATATTCTGAAACAGTTTCTTTACGAAGCGGCAACTCTATCGGCGTTTGGCGGAATTATCGGTTTGGTTTTAGCCAAGTTGATAGGTTTTATCGTTACCGCATATCTTTTACAAACCGTTATTCCCTGGTATGCGGCGGTGATTTCAATCGGAGTTTCGGCAATCGTCGGAATTTTGGCTGGACTATATCCGGCTTGGAAGGCGGCGCGGCTCGACCCGATTGAAGCGTTGCGGGCGGACTAAAATTTATGAGTGTTTTAACCACCAGTTTTCTCGAAAACTTCAAAATGGCTTTTAATACTTTACGAGCCAATAAACTGCGCTCTTTTCTGACTATTTTCGGCGTTGTTGTCGGCGTTATTACCGTAATGCTGATTTCTTCAATCATCAGCGGAATAAAAGTCGCCGTCGAAAAAGAAGTCGAATCCTTCGGAACGCGCTCGATTTTCCTCTATAAATTCGACATCGGATTTCACGCCGGCAGGCGCTCGCAGGAAGAAAGAATGCGGAAACCTCTGACGATAGAAGACGCGGAAATGATAAAAAGCCTGTCTTCAATTGAAACGGCAGTTCCCTTTCTCGACGTTTCCAACAATTTTTTCGGGCAAAAAATTATGGTTACGGGCAAAAACGGCAAAACCTCTTCCTCCGTCCAACTGCAGGGAACTCTGCCCGAAATCGAGAAAACGACGAGCGAAGTTCTGCTCGACGGTCGCTGGTTTTCGCAAAGCGAGAGCGAAGAAAAAGCAAATGTTTGTCTGGTCGGCTCGAGCATCGTCGAAAACTATTTTCCGTATGGAAATCCAATCGGCGACACGCTCGAAATCGGAGGAAATGAATTCCGTGTTATCGGCACTCTGGAAAAACGCGAGCAGCTTTTCGGCGGCGGCGGCGGCAATAACGATCAGAGCAACGTCATTTATATGCCGATGGGTTCGGCTTTAAAGTTAAAGCCGAACGCCGACGATTTGTTTATTCTCGCCGTCGCCCGCGAAGGGTTTCTGGAAAGAGCGAAAGACGACGTGCAGGATTTACTGCGCCTTCGCCGCGAAGTTCCGTTTGGAAAACCCGATAACTTTTCGATGGCAACCGCCGCGAGTCTGATTGAACAATTCAACTCGATAACCTGGATGGTCGCGCTGGCGATGGTTGTAATTTCATCCGTCGGCTTGATGATTGGCGGCATCGGCGTGATGAACATAATGCTGGTTTCCGTCACCGAACGAACGCGCGAAATCGGCATTCGCAAAGCCATCGGCGCGAGACAAAGCGATATTCTTCTTCAGTTTTTGATTGAAGCCGCAACCTTGACCGGCTTCGGCGGCTTGCTCGGCTTGCTTATCGGCTGGCTTTTGACTCTGCTCGTCAAACTCGTGATGCCTTCCTACGTTCCGTGGTGGGCGCCGGTCGCCGGATTTTTCGCCAGCGTCGGAATCGGCATCATTTTCGGTCTTTTCCCGGCGTGGAAAGCGGCGCGACTCGACCCGATTGAGTCTTTACGATACGAATAGTGAATTAAGAATTAAGAATTATGAGAAACCAACCCCTTAATTCTTAACTCTTAATTCTTAATTCTTTCTACATCGGATTTCCGCTAAAATACGAGCCCAGCACCCTGAACGTCAAACTAACCAGCGCCAAAATAAGCACGATTGTCCACGCCGAGGTTTTCGACAATTTCATTACTTTCTGTAAGCCGATTGCCGCTAAAATCCAGCCCCAAATTTGAAAAAAGTCAATCGTTGCCAAAAGCGTCGCCAGCACCGGCATCGCTTTCCCGTTGATTAAAAAGCTCGGATTTGCTTGAATCAGACCGCGCTGGCTGGTTGCTATATCAATCTCGTCGGTTGACTTTAAAAACAAAATCAAGATATTGGCGAGCGTCATCACCAGCAGCGGCGGAAAACCCGCATAAACCCAATTTGAAACGCCGTGCCAGTAGTTTCCCGAACCGCCCATCGCTTTGCCTGCCAGCCAATATATAAGTCCGCCGACGGCGCAAATGAGCAGAAAAAAGACCGGGATTAAATATCTGATAATGGTGCCGATTTTAGTTCCTCTTTCGAGCGCGACTGCTTTTTGTTCCGGCGACATCGCTTGCACCTGCGAATTTTTTTCCATCTGTTCGAGGGCAAAACTCCGCATTCGGTCTTCGCCCATCTTTTGCACGAATAGGAATTGATAAGCCGTCGTCGCAATTATCATTATTAAAATTGCGAGAATAAATCTCGGCTTTCGTCGCAAATCTTCAAAAGTTTCGCCCGGAGAAATAAAAATGTTTCCGAGCGTCGCCGCTTCGGACATTTGCGGCGGCTCTTGCGGCGCGGCGGGGGCAATATCAATCGGCGGCGGCGGCGCTTGCCATTCAGCCGCGCTTTCTGAATTCAAATTTGCATTTTCTTCATTCATAAAATTTTCCTCTTTTTTAAGATTGAGACAAAATTTGCGTTTTCCGATAGAGACTAATACGCCGCAAACTTTTTCGGATTTGTTTTCCGCTGCGAATCCAACAGAAAATATAACAACTTTCGAGTTAAAATTACGCTCGTTTTCAATTTATAGTTTCAATTTTAGGGTCGTAGTCATAACCTTTCACGCGAATACAAGCGGCAAAATGATTCGGCTCGATTTCACGAAGTTCGGGGACGACTCGCGCGCAATCTTTAACGGCAAATGGGCAGCGCGTTCTAAACCGACAGCCCGAAGGCGGATTTATCGGCGTCGGCACGTCGCCCTGCAAAACGATTCGCGTTCGTTTTCGTCGCGGGTCCGGAACCGGAATCGCCGACAACAACGCCTTTGTATAAGGATGAAGCGGATTTTCATAAAGCTCTTTTGAATCCGCAATTTCGACGATTTTTCCCAGATACATCACGGCAACGCGCTGTGAAATATGCTCGACGACCGCCAAACCGTGCGAGATAAAAAGATAAGTCAAGCCGAATTCGGCTTGCAAATCCTGTAAAAGATTGACGACTTGTGCCTGAACGGAAACGTCCAGAGCGGAAACCGGCTCATCTGCAATTATCAATTTCGGATTCAGCGCGAGCGTGCGCGCGATTCCCAAACGTTGACGCTGACCGCCGGAAAATTCGTGCGGATAGCGAAACATATAATTCGGGTCGAGTCCGACTTTTCCGAGAAGTTCGCCGACGCGCTCCTTTTGTTCGGCTTTATTGCCGATGCCGTGAATTTTCAAAGGTTCTGCAACGATTGAAAGAATGTTCAGACGCGGGTTCAAAGAAGCGTATGGGTCTTGAAAAATTATCTGCATCTCGCGCCGGACGGCTCGCAAATCGTTTTTTCCGATGTCGGTAATATCTCTGCCTTCAAACCAAATTTCACCGCTCGTCGGTTCAATCAGACGCAAAATCGTGCGTCCGACGGTTGATTTTCCACAGCCCGATTCGCCGACCAGTCCGAGCGTTTCTCCCGCGAAAATATCAAACGAAACGTCGTCAACCGCGCGAACAACGTCGTCGCTGTTGTCAACCGCGAAATGCTTGACGAGATTTCTGACGCGCACCAGTTCAGAGGCTTCGGATTTTAATTTAACCGCGCTATTTTCCATTGTCGATTCTTTTCCAATCTTCAGTAATTATCGCCCAGCGCTCATGGTCGCGCCAGCGTCCGCCGATTTTCAAGTATTTCGGGGAAAAACCTTCCTTCGTTAAATTCGTTCTCTGCAAAACGGCGATTGACGACGTATTTTGCGGCTGCACATTAGCTTCGATGCGGTGCAGTTTCAAGGTCTTAAAAGCATATCGTAAAATCAGTTCGACGGCTTCGGTCATAAAACCGCAACCTGTGAAATTTTCAAATAAAAGATAACCCAGATATGCGTTCTGAAATGATTTACGAAAAATCTGCGAGAGGTTTATCATTCCGACAATCGCGCCGTCGGGAATTCGGCAAATCAAAAAATTTTCATTAGCTTCCGATTCATTTCGCTCCGAGTATTCGTTAAAACCTTTTTGGTCGAGCGGCGGCGAAGTCAGATTGCGATGAAACTTTCGACTGGCTTTGCTCAAAGCGACAAATTCCGTGAAATCCTCAGCTTTCGGATACCGCAGAAAAACTTTTTTCCCTTTCAGAATCTTTTCTTTCATACAAAACACAGCGGGCTTTTACATCGTTTTCCAATTCAAAAAGCGGCATCGGTTCGCGCACGCAGCGCTCGAACCGATACGGACAGCGCGGCGCGAAATGACAGCCCGGCGGAAGATTGGTCGGACTCGGCACGATTCCCTGAATCGTCGAAAGCCTGGTTGCTTTTTCGTCGCCGAATTCGCGCAGTTTCGGAACGGATTTCAGCAAGCCTTCGGTGTATGGATGCTTCGGTTTTTGGAAAATTTCATCGACGCCCGATTCTTCGACGATTCTTCCCGTATACATCACGCAAACGCGGTCGGCGACTTCGGCGACCACGCCCAAATCGTGCGTGATAAGCAAAACGGCGAGTTTTCTGGTTTGGCGCAACTCGTCCAAAAGTTCTAAAATCTGCGCTTGAATCGTTACGTCCAGAGCGGTCGTCGGCTCGTCGGCAATCAACAATTCGGGGTTGCAGGCAAGCGCCATCGCAATCATCACGCGCTGGCGCATTCCGCCGGAAAGTTGGTGCGGATAATCGTTAACGCGGCGCGACGGGTCTGGAATCGAAACTTCCTTCATAGCTTCGATCGCTTCGTTCCAGGCGTCTTTTTTATTTAGCTTTCGATGCAGACGCAATGCTTCGGCGATTTGCTCGCCGACCGTATAAACCGGATTCAGCGATGTCATCGGGTCTTGAAAAATCATCGCCACGTCGTTACCGCGCAGCCCGCGCATTTTATCATCGGAAAACTCTAAAAGATTTTCGCCTTTGAACAAAATTTCACCGCCGACGATTTTTCCGGGCGGCGCAATCAAGCGCATCACGGATAAAGCCGTAATTGATTTTCCGCAGCCGGATTCGCCGACCAATCCGACGAGTTCGCCTTCGTCGATATAAAAACTGACATCGTTGACGGCTTTGACAAGCCCGGCGCGTGTCGGAAAATGCGTTTGGAGATTTTTGACTTCAAGCAAATGAGACATTTATCAGAAGATTTTGATTTGGAAAATTAACCCGTAAAATTTGCTTTCACAAATGTTGTCGTGCAACTAATCACGTCGCTTTTTCTTCAAAGAAATGTTACCATTTTTTGCCTTATTTGTATTTCAGTAATCATAATTTCAGGAGATTTTGTAGTGAAAAAAAATTCGACTTTTTTCGGCGGCTTTCTTTTAATCGCACTGCTTTTTTCAAACATTTTTGCTCAAACCGAAACGGTTTCGAGAATCAAACCGCCCGCTTCGACCGAGGCGAAAACTTCAGCCAAAACATCAAAAACCGTCACGACGGAAAATATCGAACAAGACGTGTCTGACGCTTTAACTTTGATTGAAGACAAGCACGTCAACGGAAAAAACCTCGACTACAACAGTCTTTTTAAAACATCGGTCGACACGATGCTGCACACGCTCGACCCGCATTCAAATTATTTTGACGCCAAGGAAGCCGAAGACTTTCGCACCAGCCAGAATTCGCAGTATTTCGGAATCGGCGCGACTATCGGCGATTTAAGAGACGCGAGCGGCGCTGTAATCGCCACTTTTATCAAAGCGACCTTTGAAGGCGCGCCCGCTCAACGCGCCGGACTTCGCTACGGCGACAAAATAATCGAGGTCAACGGCACTTCGATGCTCGGCAAGCCGAATGCCGAAGTGCGAACCTTCTTAATCGGACCGCGCGGAACGCCTGCAAAAATCACGGTCGAAAAATACGCGACCGGAAAACGCGAAACCGTGGAGATTATCCGCGACGCCGTTTCCCGCCCGTCAATCTCCGAGTATTATATGGTTCGTCCCGGCGTCGGTTACATCGCAATGCGCGACGGTTTTAATCACACGACTTACAACGAATTCGTTCAGGCAATGCGCGTTCTTAAATCGCAGGGAATGAATCAGCTTGTTCTCGATATACGCGATAATCCCGGCGGGCTGGTCAATCAAGCCACCAGAATCGCTAACACTTTTCTCGCTCGCGGGCAAACTATTTTTACCCAGAAAGGCAGAGTCGAAGGTTTTTCTAATACGACTGAAGCCGATAATAACGCGCCTGATACCACGCCGCTTGTTTTGCTCGTCAACAATCATTCGGCTTCGGCTTCGGAAATTCTCGCCGGCGCGCTCCAGGACCACGACCGCGCGTTGGTCGCCGGTGAAAACACTTTCGGCAAAGGTTTGGTTCAAATGCCGCTTAACCTCGATTACGGTTCGATGATGCTTCTGACGATTGCCAAATACGAAACTCCTTCGGGACGGCTTATCCAGCGCGATTATTCGGACGGAAACCTTTACAATTATCTCTCCAAAGGCGGAAGTTTCGGCGATGAAGCCGACGACCAGAAACCGAAAGGCGCGGTCAGCAAAACCGATTCCGGCAGAGCCGTCTATAGCGGCGGCGGAATCAACCCGGATGTCGTCGTCAAACCGCAAACAATTACCAACGAAAAGTTTAATTTTCAACAAAAGCTGAACAATCCGATTTTTGCCTTCGCTCTGGATTTAGGTTACGGCAAAATTGCAGGCTTTGACAATTACAAAATCGACCGCCCGATTTCGTTTGATTACGACATCA
The DNA here is from genome assembly GCA_964235785.1 of uncultured Pyrinomonadaceae bacterium. Lineage (GTDB taxonomy): Bacteria > Acidobacteriota > Blastocatellia > Pyrinomonadales > Pyrinomonadaceae. The sequence goes on from CAXSBF010000009.1 coordinate 50,449, forward strand.
AAGCGACGGATTTTCCAATCACCGAAAATCTTTTCCAATCCTTCAAAACCTTTGCCGTCGCTAAATATAAATTCACGCCCGCGCAAATCGACCGCGAGCGCGAATTCATCCAGCGCGCGCTTCGCACCGAATTCGTTATGGCGGCATACGGCTCGCAAACTTCCCTGCAAGTTTTTAACGATTACGACAATCAATTAAAAAAAGCCATCGAATTACTTCCACAGGCAAAACAACTCGCTCTCGAAGGCGCGAAAGCAAATGCTAAAAAGGAAAACGCGGCGGTCAATCGTTGAAAAATCCTATCATTTTATTTTGACAAAAATAATTCCGTTGAAAATTTTCAACGGAATTATTTTTGTTTACCTACAAATCAAAGACCAAGTTTTTATTGCTTCATGGCTTGAATTGGATTATAAAAAATTCAATATAACACAATTACAATTCGGTATAAATCATAGTTATCCCGTCCCCTTAACGGTCAACATAAATTACGCTATACTTTAACAAGCATAGGCACACAGCTTTCTATCTCGTTACTTGTTTTGCAGAGGAGGACTTGAAAAACATGAATGGAACTACATCTGCTTCTACTCGCACCGCCTGGGATGCCCTTATTGTCTTCTTACCACTTTCGGCAATTACATTCATAACGGTCTTTGCGATAGGCACTTATAGGGACAACGTTACCGGCGTTACTACTATACTCGCTGCAATAGTTCCCGCAATTGCCGCAATCGGAGCAGCAGCCTTCGGTATATCATATGCCTCTCAGGCACGCGCGGCACAAGCTGCTGCTGAAAGAAACGCTCAAGAGACGACGGAAGATGCTCAAACCATAGAAACCCACTTTGCACCACTAAAAGAACAGGTGGAGAATCTCTTCGCTAGTGTTCAAGATTTACCTGGTCGGGCTGGCAAAAGTTTCTCTATAATGCGTGAAACTGAGGATGACATTAGAGAATTGCGTCAAGTCAGTATGCAATCTTTAGAAACAGCTAAGGCGCACATAGCGCAGATTGAAGTAGTGCTTCAGCGTATCAACAGCAGAAATCGCCGTTAGCTGTCTTTTAACCTCGCACAGGCGGCATAACAAGTCATTGGACATGAGGGCGAAACAGCTTGCCTTCTTAAACACGTCGCGTGTTAAACCTAAACCTGAGTGTTGCTGGTTTCGTCCCATGTCATCTCAAGCGTTCGATGGCTTCTATCCGATGTGCTGCTGTATCATAATTTGAGGAGAAAACAGAAATGACGGAACAACCCTTTTCTTACAGCGATTATCTTGCGAGCTTACCCGCCGAACGTCAGGAGGCGGTTGAGCGAGTGTGGAAAGCGGTGCGCGAAAGTATGCCCGCAGGCTACACTGAACAAATTAGTCCCAAATACCTGACGTTTGCGGTGGATGGTGAAATGTATGTCGCGCTGGCTAACCAGAAGAATTACATTAGCCTTCATTTGATTCCGATTTACATTTTTCCGGAACTGAAAGCCAAATTGGATAATTCCGGCAAAAAGGTGAAGGGCGGGAAGGGCTGCGTTAATTTTCTGCGTGCTGAAGAATTGCCGCTTGACATAATTGCGCAAATTGTCGGCTCGTGCGAAGCTGAAAGCTATAAAGAGAAGATGCGGCAATTACGTGGCAAGGAAAAGTCCAAGAAGTAGCCGTCGGCGGCGGGAATGGTCTAACCAACAACCACGCTATCGAACAAATCAATGGATATGAGGGCGCGGGCAGCGACTTTCTTATTTAGTTTGCCTTTTAGTCATCACGTTGCGCGGTTGCGGTTTCCGCCCACGTCATCTCAATCGTTAAAATGTCTACGAAATAACCCAATTTATCAAATAATAAACTCCAAATCCCGCGCCGATTAAAAATAAAATCAGCCCGAGAATTGCCAGAGCAACAAAGAACTTGAATTTTTTGTAACGCTTGTCGCTAGCGGGCGAAAGCTGGCTTTGCGGAAAATACGGCGGTGGTCTGTCCATAAATAAAAAACTCCTAAAAAATAAAAATACACTTTCTATCTTGGAAGTGGTTGTTCTAAATTTGCAAGCCCGTAAGCCAAAACTGCCATGACCGAACCGTTTTCTGCTAACTCGCGCGGGACGATTTTGTCGAAAGTGTCGGCGGCGGTGTGGTGATAATTAAAATAAGTTCGGGTGTCGAACCATTGGGCGAATGACGGAACGCCTTTTGTCGTTAACGGGTCAACGTCCGTGCCGACTTCTTCGACTTCATCAACCAATCCCGCGCCTTGTTCTTTTAAGACGTTTGAAATCGGCGCGAAAAACGCTAAGGCTTCGCGCTTGCCGGCGAAATGAAACCCAAGCGGATGACTCGCGCCCAAATCGCTCTCAATAGCGGCAAAATGTTTTGAAATGTTCGCCGCTTCTTCGAGCGCGTATGTTCTTCCGCCCGCCGTGCCGTTTTCTTCGTTCATCCAGGCGACGAAACGAATCGTGCGTTTCGGTCGGAGTTTTAATTGTTTCAAAAGATACGGAACTTGCATCGAAACCGCGACGCCCGCGGCGTCGTCAATCGCGCCTTGTCCCAAATCCCAGGAATCCAGATGACCGGAAACAATCACGACTTCATCCGGCTTTTCGCTTCCCTTCAAATCGGCAATCACGTTGTAACTCGTCGCGTCGGGCAGAGTCTGCGGCGTGAGCAGAAGTTTTATTTTAACCTTTCCCATTTTTGCTAAATGAGCAATCATTTCCGCGTCTTCGTATGAAACCGCCGCCGACGGAATTTTCGTTACGCCATCGGCATAACGCATCGCGCCCGTGTGCGCCAGACGATTTTGCGAGCCGCCAGCCGATCGCACCAGAGCCGCGATTGCGCCGAACCGCGCTGCCGCCACTGCTCCGCCGCCGCGATATGCGACGGCTTGCCCGTATGCCCTACCGCCGAAACCGACAGCCGCCATTTCGCGGTCAAATTTATTATTAAATAGAACGATTTTCCCTTCGATATTTTTTCGTCCGAGCCTTTCGAGTTCTTCAAAATTATTGACGACGACAATCTCGGCAATCAAACCGTTAGGCGCGGTTGCGATGCTGCCGCCGAGCGCGGTCAACACGACTTTTTGCGTCGTGCCTTGCGCCATTCCTTCGTATTCGACGAGTTCGCCGCGCTCTTCGCCGCGAACCCAATGCGGAACTGTCAATTTTTGCAGCCGCACTTCGAGTCCCAATTTTTTCATCTCTGCGGCGACATATTCGACCGCACGCTGCGCTTGCGCCGAACCTGATAGACGCGCCCCGATGTTGTATGAAAGATAAGCCGTCTGCTGTAATGCAAAATCGCTTTCGAGCGCGGCTTGCTGAATTTGTTTTAATTGCGCGAGTGTTTTTTCCGAATACAAAACCGGAGTCGCCTGCGGTGCGGGCTGCGTTTGCTGGGCGGAAACTTTTACCGCGCAAATCAGAAAAAGTCCGAGAAAAATTAGTAAGATTCGTTTCATTTTTTTGTCCACAAAAATTTTATTTATCATAGCGAATTGTGTTCTAACTTACCATAAGTTTGTGCAATAATATCCGTGCATTTTTTAATTTAGAATTTCGGAAACAAAAATATGAAACGTATTTTCTTCTCTCTTTTGCTGTTCGCAATTGCCTTTGCAAATGTCCAAGCCCAACAAAACCCGGCTTTTTCCTTTAGCGATTTAATGAAAATTCGGCGCGTCGGCGACCCGCAGATTTCGCCCGACGGAAAAACCGTCGCCTTTACAATCGGCGACGTTAATATGACGGCGAATAAAACTTTGACGCAAATTTATACGGTTTCGATTGACGGAAGCAATCTAAGACAAATAACCAAAGGCGATAAATCAAACTCCAGTCCTCGCTGGTCGCCCGACGGAACAAAAATCGCATTCACAACCGGCGGTCAAATTTGGACGATGAGTCCGGACGGAAACAATGCGGCGCAAATTACGAAAATTTCAACCGGCGCCGGAAATCCGGTCTGGTCGCCGGACGGACGAATGATTGCTTTTAGCACTGAAGTTCATCCCGATTGCGCCGACGACCAATGCAATCAAAAATATGATGAAGCCGTCGAAAACGGCAAAGTCAAAGCGCGCGTTACCGAACGACTTCTTTACCGTCATTGGACGGAATGGCGCGACGTAAAACGAACGCACGTTTTTGTAGTGGCGAGCGAAGGCGGAACGGCGCGGGACGTAACGCCAGGCGATTTCGACGCGCCGCCTTACGCCGCTTCGACCGGATTCGATTACGCATTTTCGCCCGATTCAAAGGAAATCGCATATTTGAGAAATCCCGATAAAGTTGAAGCGACCTCGACCAACAGCGATATTTTCATCGTTTCGCTCGGAGGCGGGACGGCAAGAAATATCACTGCCGCAAATAAAGGCTACGACGCTTCGCCCGCTTACACGCCGGACGGGAAATATATCATTTATCGCTCGCAGGCGACCGAAGGTTTTGAATCAGACCGCTGGCGAATTATGCGTTTCAATCGCAACAACGGAGAAACAATCGAATTGTCAACCGGACTCGATTTGCAGGCAGACGATTTTACAATCACGCGCGACGGCAAAACCGTTTATTTTACGGCGAATAATCGCGGGCTTGCGCCGATTTACAGTTTGCCTGTCGAATCGACCGGCGGAAAAAATCAGCCGTCATACGCGGCTGTCCTAAAGGAAGGCTTCAGCAGCAATTTGAACGTTTCGCCCGACGGTAAAACAATCGTTTTTGTCGGTAATTCGCTGGTATCGCCGCCGGAAATTATACGTGCCGACGCAAGCGGGAAAAACGTCGTCGCGTTGACGAATGTCAACGGCGAAATGATAAACGCTTTTAATTTAAAGAAAGCTGAAAGCGTCGAATGGAACGGCGCGGCTAATCAAAGCGTTCACGGATTTTTATTGAAACCCGCAAACTTCGACGCTAATAAAAAATACCCGATGCTTGTTTTGATTCACGGCGGACCGCAGGGCGCGTGGAACGATAATTGGGGTTATCGGTGGAATCCGCAGATTTTCGCCAATGCCGGTTACGTCGTCTTTATGCCGAATCCGCGCGGTTCGACCGGCTACGGGCAAAAATTTATCAACGATATTTCAGGCGATTGGGGCGGCAAAGCCTACGTCGATATTATGAACGGCGTGAGCGAGGTTTTACAGAAAAACTCTTTTATCGACAAAAATCGCATCGGCGCGGCGGGCGCGAGCTACGGCGGTTATATGGTTGACTGGCTGCTCGGACACAACGACGATTCGCGCTTTAAATTTAAAGCGTTTGTTTCGCACGCCGGAGTTTTTAATCTGGAAAGTATGGCGAGCGTGACCGAAGAACTCTGGTTCGTCAACTACGAATTCAAAGGAATGCCCTGGGAGAATCCGGTCAATTACGAAAAATGGTCGCCTCACAAGTTTGTCAAAAACTTCAATACGCCGACGCTGGTTACCGCCGGAGAAATTGATTATCGCGTTCCGGTTGACCAGGATTATCAACTTTTTACCGCGCTGCAATTAAAAAATGTCCCTTCAAAGCTCGTCGTTTTCCCGGACGAAGGACATTGGATTTTGAAGCCGCAGAATTCGGAATTCTGGTATAAAAATGTCCTCGATTGGTTTGGCAAATATCTCAATCCTTAAAACTAATAGCCGCAAAAAGGCGCAAAATACACAAAAATTTTCCTTGTTAAGTTTTGTGTATTTTGCGCCTTTTTGCGGCTATAAATAATTCTTTAGTTTGTTTTAGTTCCAGTGAAAGAAATGTCTGGAATTCCGGCGTTGGATATTGAAAGCGTTCCTTCCATTTTGTTTGCGTCGCCTTCGATTTCTCCGTTGATATTTATCCCGACATCCTGACCTTGAATTTGCGTTTTCGCGGTTGCGGAGAACTTGTTTCCTTTTACTTTACCATCGCTGATTTCGCCTTTTCCGAGCATCGAATCCAGCGAGCCTGTAATTTGATTTTCCGTCTGCTGAAGCTTTAGCGTAACGGGAAGATTTTGACCTTGAAAGTTAACAGTCAAATTCCAATCTCCGCTGACATCTGAAGTTTCACCGCTTGCATCCGCGCCGTAATCCGCAATATCTTTCGCCCTTCCTTCGGTATCGAAAATCTCGATGTTGGTAGAGAATGGTTGAATTTGCGGCAAAATTTCTTCGGCATCACCGACAATAACAATCGCAATTTTATCGGGCGTGATGTATTTTTTTGCGACACGGCGGGCGTCTTCAATCGTAACCTCGCTGATTTTCTCGCGGTAAGTTTGCAAATAATCGGCGGGCAGATCGTAAAGTTTCTGCGAGACAATCAAATTCGTCAAACCTTCCTGCGTTTCGGCGCGAATCGGAAATACGCCGGTCAGAAAGTTTTTCGCGTCCTTTAATTCCGTCTCGGAAACGTTTTCATCGCGGATTTTGTTTAGCTCGTAGAAAAATTCTTTCAAAGAATCGCCCGTAACAGCCGTGCGAACTTCGGCGGTCGCCTCAAAAGCTCCGGCTTGGCGGCGCGTGTCAAAGCTCGAATACGCGCCGTAAGTGTAGCCTTTTTCTTCACGCAGATTCATAAAAAGACGCGACGAGCCGCCCGAACCTAGAATCTGATTCATCACCAAAACCGCGAAAAAGTCAGGATGTCCGCGCTCGATTGCCAGGTTTGCAAGCACGATATTCGATTGCGCCGAGCCGGAACGGTCAACGATTGTCAGAGTTACGCCCTCGCGGTTTGGCAGTTGCTCAAATTTTGTTTCCTCGATTGTTCTCTTTTTCCAATCGCCGAAAGTTTTTTCAATCTCTTCCAAAATGCTTTCACGAGCGACATCGCCGACGACAATCAAAGTCGCATTGTTCGGCACAAACCTTTGATTGTGAAAATCAGTTAATTTTACCCGCGTCAGTTTCTCGATATCGTCCGGTGTCGGCGAAGTTACGCTATACGGATGCGAGCCGTAGATGACGCGCGACATTTGCTCGTCCGCCAAAAAGCCCGGCTGCGAACGCTGAAACTTCAGATTTTCAATCGTGTTTTGTTTGTAAAGATTTAATTCGCTTTCGGGAAATGTCGGAAACAAAACGATTTCCGCCATCAGTTTTAAGATGTCGGAAGTATAAAGCGACAGTGCGGAAGCCGCGATTATCGTATTATCCTGACTCGAATTTGCCGAAATATGCGCGCCGAGTCTTTCGATTTCTTCGGCAAGACGGCGGCTCGTGTAGGATTTTGTTCCTTCGCTCAACATCGAAGTCAGTGCGGAGGTCAGACCTTTTGAATCAATCGGGTCGTTGATGTTGCCGCTCGGAAATGCCAACCGAAAACTGACAATCGGAAAGCGCGAATCTTCAAAAATCACGACTTTCAAATTGTTCGACAACTCGGTTTCAAACGGTTGAGAAATATCAAAGGGAACGGGCGCGAGCGGCACAGGCGCGGTTTTGCGAAAATCTTCAATCATAAAAGTTCAAAGTTCAAAGTTCAAAGTTTAAAGTTCAAGGTTCAAAACTCAAGATTCAGCTTTAGTTCTCGACTGTTGAATTAACAACTTTGAACTTTGAACCTTGAACTTTGAACTTACGATTTCCCCGCCGGAATTACATTTAACAAGGCGCGGTTTTCGGTTTTCAAGAATTTGTTGACCGCCGCTTTTAGGTCATCCGAGGTAATTTTGAGCAAATCTTCGAGTTCGGTGTTTATCAGCGTCGGGTCGCCGTCATACAGCGCGTATTCGGCGATTGCCTGGGCGCGTGCCATCGAGGATTGACGCGAGCGAACCGTGTCGTTTGTTAATTGATTATGTAACTTCTGCATTTCCTCCGCGCTCGCGCCGTTAGTTGCTAAATCGTTTATCTCGCTCATTATCGTTTCACGAATTCGGCTCAAATCCTGTTCCGGTTTTGGAATCGCGCCGATAATCACGCTCGAAGGTCCGCGCCGCTCGTCGGTAAAACCGAAAAGCTGGACGATTGATTCTTCGCCTTTGACGAGCTTTTGATAAAGCCTCGAGCTTTCGCCGTCGTAAAGCAGTTTGCCTGCCAAATATATCGCGTCGAATTCAGGCGTGCGGCGCGGCGGAATTTTCCAACCGATAAGAAATGCCGGGAGCGGCGCGAGTTTATCTTCGTAATCTTTATAACTTTCCGCAATTTCCGTCGGTTCTTCGACATCAATGACAGGCGGTTTTGGCTGCGCCTCAATTCCCGCGAAAAACTTTTCAACCTGTCTTTTTGCTTCTTCCGGCTCAAACGCGCCGGAAATTACCAGCACGGCGTTGTTCGGCGCGTAATAAACACGGAAAAATTCACGCACGTCGTCAACCGTCGCGTCGTCCAAATCTTCCATCGAACCGATAGTCGAGTGAGAGTTGGCAAAATTCTTAAAAACCATTTCGGTCAACATATCGAAAACCTGACCGTAAGGCTGATTGTCATAGCGCAGACGTTTTTCTTCCTTGACTGCATTGCGCTGATTTTCGAGATTTTCTTCCGTGACCGCCAAAGAACGCATTCGGTCGGATTCGAGCCACAAACCGAGCGGAAGCTGATTTGCCGGAAGCGTTTCGTAATAATTCGTGCGCTCCGAAGAAGTCGTGCCGTTCATCGTGCCGCCCGCTTTCATCACATATTGAAAATGCTCGGCTTTTTTGACGTTTTCAGAACCTTGAAACATCATATGTTCAAACAGATGTGCAAAACCCGTTCGCCCTTCGCGCTCGTTGCGCGAGCCGACATCGTAATAAACCGCCATCGAAACGACCGGAATCGAACTGTCGGAATTAAGCACGACGCGCAGACCGTTTTCGAGTTTGTATTGTTCGATTTTTAACTCTGGAATTTGAAAAGTTTCAGACATTTTTGGGATAAAATTCAATTTCTATTTTAATAATCAAAAGTATTTTTCAAGCTATTTTCACTTTCGACAAATTGCGAAGCGAAAGAAATATGTAATCATTTTGAATTGAAAAAAGCAAAAATGCCCGTCAAGAAACAATTCAAAATTTTACATTCTAAATTCTAAATTAACTGAAGCTTGTGCATAAATCGTCGCGTAGCGACAAATTGAATTTAGCCGTGTCTTTTAAGGCACGGTAACAAGCAACAAATTTGCCTCGTCGCGTCAGCGACGATTGAAAATATGTTCGCCAGTTCAGGCGTCGCTGACGCGACGCAAAACTGTTTCCGATTTTTCCGTGCCTTAAAAGACACGGCTAAATTCAATCAACCGCTAACGCGGTCAAAACAAGGGCTTTATTTATGCACAGGCTTCAATTAACTTACAGAAACTAACTATTTCTTTGATTGCAAAATAATTTAGAGTTAAAAATTTAGAATTCCTTTTCTCAATCGAGCGCAAAAAGTTTCGATTTTAATAGCTTTTCACGCGCATTATTCAAAATACAAAATTCGCTGGAATAAACAAACAATTAAACCTTTCCACAAGCACAAAGAAAATTGGAAATAAATTTGGCTGGAACGGCTCGGACGGGTTGCGCGGCGGCGGTCTATTTTTGTAAGATTCGCCCAAAGAATAAATCAATCCGGTTTCGGGTTTCAAAGCTGAACAATCGAGGTCTTTTTGTGTTTATAAGAAAAAGTCTTTTTTGGCTGATTATTATTTCGACCGTTAGTGTTTCGTCTGTTTTTTCGCAGGCAAAACAAAATGCCGTTTCGCAGTTGCCGGAAGTCGAACCGTTTAAAATCAGTCGCGGCAGTTCGTTTTCCGCGTCCGCTTCGCAGCCGAAGCAACCTGTCCCGAAGGATGCAAGCCAAAACGGACAAGATAAAATAATCGAAGATTTTTCTGACGCGCTTGAAATTATCGGCAAAAATTATGCGGGAAACAAGCCGGTTGACTACAACGAACTTGCCAAATCTTCGATGACTTCGATGCTTCATACGCTCGACCCGCATTCAAACTATTTCGATTCGACAGAATACGAAGACCTTTTGACCGATCAGCAGAGCGAATATTTCGGTATCGGCGCGAGTATCGTCAACTACCGGAAAAACGGCGTTTTCGACACTTTCGTAATTTCTACTTTTCCCGATTCGCCCGCCGCGCTTGCGGGCTTGCGCTTTGGCGACAAAATTTTGACGGTGAACGACGAAAAGGTTTCCGGCTATTCTTCGGCAGCCGTGCGCGATAAAATTCGCGGGCGAAAAGGAACGATTGTTCGCCTCGGCGTCGAACGCGGCGAAACAAAAAAGCTCGAAACAATCGAAATCAGACGCAACCGCGTGCCGCAGCCTTCGATTCCAGACGCTTATCTACTGCGGCAAGGCATCGGTTATGTCGACCTGACAAACGGATTCAACTACACGACCGCAGATGAACTGAATGCCGCGCTCGCGGCGTTGCACGAGCAAGGAATGACTTCCCTGGTTTTAGATTTGAGGGGAAATCCGGGCGGGATTCTCGACCAGGCAGTCAAAGTCGCCGAAAAATTTCTGTCGAGCGGCGATACGATTGTTACGCAGCGCGGGCGTTTTCGGATTGATAATCGCGCATGGAAATCAGCCAATAAAAACGCCGAAAAAATTCCGCTGGTAGTTTTGGTCAATGACCAGAGCGCGTCCGCGTCCGAGATTGTCGCCGGAGCATTGCAGGATTATGACCGCGCTTTGATTGTCGGGGAAACGACCTTCGGTAAAGGTCTCGTGCAGAGCGTGATAGATTTGCCGTATAAATCCGGCTTGACATTGACGACGGCAAAATACTACACGCCTTCGGGTCGCCTGATTCAGCGCGATTACTCCAAAATCAACAGCTATGATTATTTCAATCATAAAACTTCGTTGACCGAATCGGAAAAGAAAACTTTTGCCGCGCAGACCGTCACCGGAAGAAAGGTTTTCGGCGGCGACGGCATTGCGCCGGATGAGATTGTCAAGGATTCCGAGTTGAATCGGACTCAAATTGATTTGTTAGATTCGCTTTTCTTTTTCGCCGCAGAATTGGCAAACGGCAAAATCGAAGGTTTTGAAAACTATAAAATAACGCGCCCGACCGCTTACGGTCAACGCATTCGCCCGGTGGATTATCCGGTTTCCGATGAATTGCTTTCAATCTTTAAAAATTATGTTTCAAAAGAAAAGGATTGGAAAATTTCCGAAGCCAGAGTTTTAGCGGAAAAGGAATTCGTCAAAACACGCCTGCGATACAATTTAATAACGGCGGCTTTCGGCAGCGTGGCGTCGAATCAGGTTTTGATTGAAGACGACGCGCAGGTTGCCAAAGCAGTTGAGACTTTGCCGCGAGCCGGACAACTTGCGCTCTCGGCAAGAAAAATTTCGCAGAAGCAAAACAAATAAAAAAGCCCGCCGAGTCGCATACTCGACGGGTAAAAAGAAACAGGAGGAATCAGAAAAGACTGAAAGTCGCGCTTGATAATTGCAATAAATAAACAGGCTCGACTCCCTAGCCTATAAGTGTTGATGCAGAGTTTTTAAATCCAGTTGCTTCGTTGAAATTATTATTTGAAAAGAAAAACATCCGCGAAAAAATATTTCGCGGATGTTTTTCTTTTCAGCCGACCATTAAAAATTAATCTTGCCGGAAAGTTGTATTCTTCTGGCGTTGTTTGTAACGCTGTCGTTGATACGTCCGAAAATCGAAGATGTTAATAACGCTGTCGGATTATCGAACGAAGGATTATTCGTTAGATTTTTCGCATCAACCCGCAATTCAAAATTAAACCTTTCGGTTAATTTGAATCTTTTGGAAAGAGAAATGTCGGTTTGGAAATAACGCGGCGCAATAAAATAATTTCGTCCCGTATTTCCGAATGTGCCTGGTGCCGGTGTCGTAAAGAGTGCGCGAGCGGCAGTATCAAAGTAAAAGTTTCTTCCACTTTCAACGATGACATTCCCCAAGTGTCTGGAACAACCGTTGCAATCGGCGGTTGACTGAACGACATTACTTAGACTATTCACGCCCGAATAAACCGTGAACGGTCTGCCCGATGCCCAAATTACAGTTCCCGATAACTGCCAGCCACTGATAATGTAATTGATAAAACTCGGCGTTTCGGAGGCAAACATCTTTTCTCTTCCGAACGGCAGTTCGTAAACATACGTTCCTTGAAAAACGTGGCGGCGGTCAAAATCCGACACCGTGTAATTCAATTCACGGTTTCTGTTATCGAACGGCGTGCTAGATGCGGCTTGGGCTGAGCCGGTTTGAACCGGCGTGGCAATCGAAGGGTCAAACGATCGATTGTCTTTTGATTTCGAGAGTGTATATCCGAACTGAAAACCCAAACCGTTTCTGATACGGCGTTTGAAAATAATTTCCAGTCCTTGATAAAAAGAATGGTCATTGCTGTCAATGACATTCAATCCTCCGGTGAACTGCGAATACGGCTGCAAAACCGAACTCAAGCCGTATAAATCAAGTAATCTCCGACCGGCTTGGGCGGCTGTACATATTCCCGCTGTTACGTCCGCCGGATCCACACAAGTTTTTTGCGAAATGGCAACTGCTGCCGAAGCCGCGGCACCTTGCGAGATGGCTGTTGTATTGAGCGCGCGGAATCTGGTTGTTCCCGCATTATTAGTCGAGCTTCCAGTAAACAGTAAATTTATCAAAGGGCTGTTGTAAGTCGAGCTGGCGCGAATTTGATTAAAAGCATCAAGGAAATTTTCACTGACGCCCGGCGCGGTGGCAAATACATTGACTTGATTTGCATTATATCCGCCCAGCAGATGAACCGCGTGTTTGCCGATATAATTTACTTCGATGACATTATCTTTGAAAACTTCTCTCTGAAAGCTTAAAGACCACGAGTGAACTTGCGGAAATTGTAAATCCGGGTCAATGACGGTTGTCGAACCCGTCCCGAAAGCTGCTTGCTGCCGTAAGATTGCGGGTGTCGTCGTCGGAGCCAAGCCGGAAATAGTCGAACCGATATTTCTAAAAAGACCGCCGCCGGCGCCGAACGTAGAATTGCTCGCGCCAAAAGTGTTTCCCGGAATGCTCTGGTAAATAAAACCGGCAAAAAGCTGTGTTGCAATGCGGTCGGACGCAATACGGTAATTAGCGCGAATCGAGGTTTTTCCCGTTTTGAACGGGTCCCAGGCAAAACCGACGGAAGGCAAAAACTTGCTGTAATCGTTTTTGAATAAATCGCCTTCGACAAATTTTATTGCATTAGTCGCGGGCGCGCCGATTTTAACCGGTTGATTCGGAACCAGAATCGGTCTGCCATCCGACCGCGGGTTTAGTTTGGCTTCCCAGCGAAGTCCGAGGTCAAAAACTAAATTCGGTCTAAATCTCCAATTATCCTGGGCGTAAAAATCCAGTTCGGGATATCTCGCCGTAAAAGTATATCTCGTTCCCGCCGGAGCAAAAGTGTCCGGATTTGACGGGTCGGAAACAAACGCGCGGGAAACCGAATTTACACGCCCTAACAAATTAGCAAGCGTGTTTTGCAGCCGTGATAAATCGGTCGAATTTATACTCGTCGAACCGGACACTGGCAAATCAAATCCTGTAAAACCCGACGGATTACCGAAAGTTACAATCGGCTCGATGGCAGTTCCGGCAACCGACGAACGGTCGTCAATCTGGCGACCGAAACGAAAGTTGAATCCGGCTTTGATGACGTGCGGCGAATAGTCGAACGTCACATTATCGGCATACTGCCAGGTTCGCAGACGACGAGCGTTGTATGAAAAATTAGTGTTTGGCGTGGCTATATCCAAAAACGCATAAGGCAGATTCGCATCCGGCTCAGGCGTTTCAAAGCTGAAACCAAATTTGTTTAAGCCTAAAATGAACTCGTTAGCAAATCTAGCCGTCGGCGACCAGCGGTAATTTATGGCAAGATTTTTCGGGTTGCGAAATGTATCGACAAAATTCGGGGAGTCTGGGAAAATCGGACGACCACCGTTACCCGCATCGCCGAAACTGTTTTGTTCACCCTGTGCATATCTGACGTAAAACAAATTACTGTCGTTAAGTTTAAAGTCAAACTTGGTTACAAAATCATATTGTTTTTCGTGCTGCGGAGAAGCAAAATTAAAAAGTGCCGTATTTAATCCGTCGCCGCCGGTAAAATTGTTCGGCATCGGCGTTGAATTTATGACTGACAAAATACTCGGATCGAGTCCGGTTGTCGTTGTGTTTCCCGTTGTCGCGCCGGTCGAGGAATTGGCATTTATGTTGTAGGTTCTGATACACAAAGTGGTAATTGTTGCGCTGCAATTTGGTAGAAGCGAATTGCCCGCACCATCAACAGCCGCGGTCGCCGTTCCCGCCGGAGAATTTGCTCTGCCGACGACATACCGGAAAATTCCCGCCCGTGCCGACGGCGTATAAACTGTTCTCGAAACTAAAGCTGTATCGTATGCTCGCAGCAATTGAAGGTTGGCAAAATAAAACAGCTTGTTTTTGATAATCGGACCGCCGACGCTGCCGCCGAAAATATGCTGGACGAATTGTTCTTTGGGAAGTCCCGCAATCGTAATCGGATAACTTTTGGCATTGAATCTAGGGGTTTGGTAATACTCGAAAGCGTTACCGTGAATTTTATTCGTTCCCGAACGAGTAACAAAAGTTACCTGCGCTCCGCTGCTGCGTCCGAGTTCAGCAGTAAAATTGCTGGTGACGACCTGGAATTCCTGAATCGAATCGGGATTCGGACGAAGCGGCGTAAAATTTGAACCGCCCGCGCTCGATTCGTTGATATCAACTCCGTCGAGCGTAAAATTAAAAGCGCGGTCACGCGAGCCGTTAACGTTAACTGCGCCGCCGCTGTTTCCGCCGAAAACTACGCCCGGCTGAAAGTTTAATAAATCGAGCGGATTACGACCGCGCGTTCCGACAATCGGCAAACTTTCCAGGGTTCTTTGCTCAATCGTTGAGCCGATATTGCCCGAGCTGCTCGTTTGAACCTGTTCGGCGGTGCTTTCTATTGAAACGGTTGCCGAAACGTCACCGACCTCTAAGGCAAGATTGACAGTCGCCGGTTGGTTGATATTAACCGTATTTTTATTGGATACGATTTTTTTAAATCCCTGTTTCTCGACTGTAACTCGGTAATTACCGGCTGGAATCAAATCAAAAGTGTATGCTCCGCTTTCACCGGTTTCGGTCGTTAGCGAAAGTCCCGTTTCTTCATTAGATAAAGTTACGGTTGCGCCCGAAACTGCCGCGCCCGAACTATCGGTTACGGTTCCGGTCAAACGCGATGTCGTGCCTTGCGCCGAGGCAATACTAGACATTATTAAAAGGGTAAAACAAAACGCTAAAACCACCAGAAGTTGTTTTATACTCACAATCTACCTCCGTCAGAGTTTGAATTTAGACAATAATAACTTATGAAAACTTTAGTTGTGTTCAGGAATGCTTATGTAAATTATCACAAAAGGATGAAAAAGCTAAAGGTAAATTTAACTTTTTTGTAATATTCCGAAAATTGTTTGAGATTTAAAGGGCAAAGTCTTATTTTTGAGTGATATTTATTTTTGATACTGAATTATCAAGCCTTTCGCACCGACCGCCCACCCGTATTTTTTCGTCATAAACAGTCCGTAAAGATTTTCCTTTGTTCCGCTGTCCTGCTTTATCCAGCTTCTGCCCTTATCGGACGAACGCAAAACCGTGCCGCCGTAACCGACGATCCAGCCGTTTTTATCATCGGCAAAATCGACGCGCAAAAATGTGCCGGGAAAATTCGTCTTAACCGTTTCCCAAATTTCGCCGCCGTTTGAAGTTCGCAAAATCGCGCCTTTCGCGCCGACCGCGTAACCTTCGTCGGAATCTCTGAAATCGACATTATAAAGCGCTTTGTTAGTGCCGGACTTTTGAATTTGCCAATTTACGCCGCCGTCGTAAGTTACCAAAATTAAACCCTTGTCGCCGACAATCCAGCCGCGCGAGCTGTCAACAAAATCGAGGTGATACAACTCGGTTTTCGACGGAACGAGAATTCGCGTCCAGGTTTCGCCGCCGTCGTCCGTCCGCATCAAGAGCGAGTCAACCACATCGCCTTCTCTATCGAGCAGAGAGCCGACAATCAAACCGCGTTTTTTGTCGGCGTAACGAATGCTAAGAAATTCCGGCGTTAAATTCCTAAAATCTCCCGGTTTATAAATTCTTATCTCGCGCCAACTGCGACCGCCGTCGTCGGTTAAAAACATTTTTTTGCCGGCAACGACGTAACCGTTATCATTGTTGCGAAAATATATTTCGTTGATGTCGTCTTCGGTTTGAATGAATTGTTTTCTCCAACTCTTTCCGCCGTCGGTCGTAAAAGTAAAAAAACCCTTATCGCCCGCGACAAAGCCGCGTTCGGATGAAGTGAAAAACACGGCAACCAAATCGTTCGCGCCGCCGCTTTTCGCGGCTTTCCAGGCTGTCTGCGCCCGGAGAAACGACGCCGCACAAAGCGTTATAAGAGAAAATAAAATTACTTTTTTCCAAACAGACACTTAATAGTTGCCTCCGACAAATGCCAAAAAATAAGGTAACGTGAACCAATAAAATAAACTTTATTGACTCAAATGTCCAAATTGACGGATGAAGTAAGAAAGATGAAAGAAGAGAAACTAAATTTCATTGCTCTTCTTTCACCTTGCAGATTTCATCTCTAATCTCTATTTTGTTATCCGATAAACATTGCCTTTCCAAACAACCACAACTTGCTCGCCAAGCGAGAAAAACTGTGCGAGCGCGTTTTCTTTAGCGAGCAAATCAAAAAATTCGTTACTTGCGAATGTGATTTTGATTTCTCGAAGTTTGGCTTCTGCTTTGAACTCCGAATCAATCCAAACATCGTTTTCCAAATAAAATGTTTTCGCGCCGATTTTTTTGACTGTTCCGGTTTTAATCAACACATCGCCTCCCGAGGTTACCTCTACCGTTTGCTGCTGTTCCTGAGCCTTTTTGCTTGCCTCAACTGCGCTTTTCCCCGTTACAACCAAATCGGATTTTGCCGAAGGTGCGTTTTTGTCACGGGCGTTTCTTCTTCCGACAATTGAACTAATAACTCTTTCGCCGTCAACTTTCGTTTCGCTTCTATTGCTTCCATCCGTTGCCAAATAAGAAGTATAAGGCGTCACGATTCCGTAGCGCGTTCCCAAATCAACGACTTCATCGCGCAATTCCTTTTGCTCGCCGTTCGTGCGAATTTGTTCCATTAACCAGCCCACGCGCCGCGCCGCCCACAGACGCGGCAGAAAATCGTTTTTCTCGGCACGCGTTGGAAAATCTAAATTTGTATAATTGAAAGTTCTGATTTGTTTGGCGGATTTCCCTTTCAAATGAAGCGTTATATTTTCGATGTCGCTCGCGTTTTTATAACGTCCGATTAAAGTAATCTGCGTGCCTTTGAAAATATCGGTCATCTTTCGCGGATAAAGCAAATCGGTTTGCAGCGCGCCGAAATCCATTTCCAAATCAGTCAAAACAGGCGAATTTACTTTTGTGAAAAAGTTTGAAACCTTCACCTCCAAATCTTCCTTCGGCTCAATATATTCAGCCGCGCCGGAGTTTTCCGACGCGAGTTTGTCGAGCAGTCGCGTGTTGACATCATAACCGACGCCGAACGTAAAAAGCCGCAAATCTTCGACTTTTATTTCCTTGGCGTTTTGGATGATTTTCTCGACATTCGATTCGCCGACGGTCGGCAAGCCGTCAGTCATAAACACAAGCATTCTCGGTCGTTCGGACGAATCAAACTGATGCAGCGCGGCTTTTAAGGCGTCGTTGATATTCGTTCCGCCGTTCGCCGCGAGATTCTTGACAAATTCTTCGCCGCGCGTTTTGCCCTGTGAATTTGCGGTTATCATTCGGCTTTCCATCAGATGTTCTTCGCCCGCAAAATTGATGACATTAAATCGGTCGCCGTCGCGCAAATTTCTGATTCCGAACAACAAAGCCGCGCGAGCTTTTTCCATTTTGCCTTCGTCCGCCATCGAACCCGAGGTATCAAGCACGAAAACGATGTCTTTGTTTATCAATTCTCGCTCGGAAAGATTGTCTTTCGGCGAGAGTTGAAGGAGAAAATAACCGTCTTTTCCGGCTTCGCGGTAAGTAAGCAGCGACATTCCGAAATCATTGTTCGATAAACCGTAAAAAAGCTGAAAATCATTGTCGCTGCTATTGGTTTCAAACGAAACCGTCGCGCTCGTTTCGCCTTTGTTATTGACTTCGATTTTATGGGAAGGCGAGTAAATGTTTCGCAGCGCTTCTTTGCCGACAATTTCAATTTTGCCGGAAACCGTGCCGAATGTTTGCTGATAACCCGGTTTTTTTGAATAACCGGACGAATTATCTTCCGACAAAGGAACGGGACGCGGATTTGCCCACAAATTTCTGCCCGTCCCGAGCGGATAACGATACGCGACGGTTCCCGATTCGGCTTTTAAAACCTGTGAATAAGTCATTTCCAATTTTTTATCGGAGTTTGGCGGAATCGGAAAAATCGAAGCCTGAAACAAATCTTTGCCCGCGTATTCGAGCAGTCCGGGGTCTTTTTGCCTTCTCACAATTTCGTCATAAATTCGCCTGGCTTCCTCGCGCGAACGAACTTCGCCGACGAGCTTTTTGCCGTTCTCCCAAATCGCAAACTCGACAATCGCAGCGGTTTCGGGAATCGGGAAAAAATAAGTTCCTTCCAGAGTGTAAGGCGTGTCGTTGCGAAAAACCTGCTCGACGCGCGTCGTCGCAACCTGACCGTTAATTTTCGTATCGAGCCGGATTGATTTAACCGGCAGAGCGTTCGGAATCGGCAGCGGTCTCGGACGCGGCAGCGGGCGGCACGGGCGAGCGTCGCAGATAATCGGAACAATCACGCCTTGCGCGGTTGCCGAAATCACAAATGAAAAGCAAATAAACAAAAGATAAAAAAGAATCCTTGCGGTTTTGGGCATTGTATTTTTCTCCTTGAAATTCAGAGTAAAAGCGCGGAGTTTGAAACTTACGCTTTGTTTGACTGTTTTGGGAACGATTCCGGTTGTATCGGCTTGCACGATTTGTATGTAAAACTTTTCAGATTACTAAAGTCTTATTGCGGAAAATTAAAAAAACAATAATATGTAGGCAATCGGGAGTAAAATTTGAAACTCACCGCGATTAGTTTTATCTTCGCGCTGTCTGCTCTGAACATTGCAAACTTATTTCCGAAGAAGCGTAACTTTTTCATCTACGAAGGAAATAAGAGTAGAAGAAAAAATAAATCGTCTGGAAATTTGATTAAAATTGAATCGCCATATCGAAACAAAATTGATTAAAAAAGCCGTTAAAGGCGGCTATATCGGTTACGATGTTCCGGGTTTCGATATAAACAAAAACTTTTATGAAATCCGCCGGAAAGATTTTCAAGGCGCAATATCGCAAGCCGGGAGTTTTTCCGACAAATATCTGCGAACGCTCGCGGTTCCGGCTTCGGTCAAAGATTGCGAAAAGAATGAAGAAACCGTGAAACCCAAAGCTAAAACAAAATAATATCGGAAAAACAAATAGCCGCAAAAAAGCGCAAAAGTTAAAAAAGAATTTTTGTGCCTTTTGCGCTTTTTTGCGGCTATTTGTTTTTATTCGTTTCTAAGAAATCGAGCGGAAAGTTTTATAGATTCGGCTTTTCTTCCGCCAGCGCGTCGTCAATATCTTTTTCCATTTTGGCGCGGACTTTCTCAACCATCAAATCCGCCTTATCTACGCTTTGTTGTAACACGGCGCGGTTGTTTTGAATCTGCAAGAGCAATGCTTCCAGATTTTTTCTTTCGGCGTCGAGCGATTTTTTTCGCTGGTCGCGGATTTCTTCCGGTCGCAGCGAACCGGCAAAGGAAGCGGCGCGTTCGATGTTTTCCGTGCGAGAATCGTATTGAAGCTGGTCGAGCCTCGATTTGACGGTCGATTCCTTTTCGATTATTTCAAAAAGCTGTTTTCGCAAAGACTCGGCGCGCTGTTCGGCACGCGAGAGAATGTCGAGATTTAGTAAAAGTCGCTTTTGCTTTTCGTCATATTCGTTTTTCTGATTTGATTCGAGCGTCTTTATCCGCTTGTTTAATTCTTTGATTTGTTTATTGGAAGCGTCAATTTTATCATCCACAGATTCAGTTGGCGGCTCTTGCGGCAGCGGAACGGTTTGGACGGGCGCAGACTGCGTTTCGCTCGGAATATCCTCGGCGCGGCTGATTATTATCGGCAAGGTTTGCGCCGGGGCGGAAGTAATTATGGGTTGGGCGTTTTGGTTTATTTTTCGTTTCTTTTTTTGAGCGTCGGCAACTCCAGCCGTCGCAAAAAAACAAAAAAGAATCCACGCCGCAAAAACAAATTTCATTCTAAAAGTTTCGGATTTCATTTTTACACCTTTTTTTGATTGCCGACTTGTTTGTCGGGCAGCAAATCGCCCGTAAAAAACTCGACGATATTTTTTCCCATTCCGACAAAAGGTATCGCGTCAAGCCCAGCATTCAACACGCCTTTGACGACGCCTTTATTTTTGATGTCGTAGCCGACCAAACCGATTGCCATTGCCGTCCCGACATACGGAACTGATTTAGCGATGCGTTTGGCAACTTGCCAGCCGCCTGCGTGAACCAATTTTCTTTTGATACTCGTATTATCTTTTGCCATAAAAATCCCACCTCGCCGACGCGTTTATTATACTTGCCTTATTCGGATGACAAAAGCATACTTTAACTTTGCACGCGCAATTTATCTTAAAGTTTCAATGTTAAAATAAAATAATGTCGCTGGTTATCAAAAATCTCTCCAAAAGTTTCGGAAATAATCAAATTCTAAAAGACGTTTCGCTCGAAGTGAAAAAAGGCGAAATCCTGGGTTTATTCGGAATCGTCGGCGTCGGGAAAACGACGGCGATTCGCGCGATTGCCGGCGCGGAAGACCACGACAGCGGTAATATCATTTTCGATTCGCAGGATATATCCAAACTAAATTGCAACGAACGCGGCTTTCATTTTCCGAAACTGACGAACGACGCATTTTGGAAATCAATTTTCAAAAATCAAAAATCGAGTGAGCTTGCCGACGGCGAAGGTCAGGTTTTAGCTCTCGAAGACGCTCTACAAAAATCCGAAACCGTGCTGCTGCTCGACAATCAGTTTTGTTTTATGGACAAGCAACTGCGCGAGCAAAACTGCGAGAAGCTAAAAAAAACGACGAAAGAAAAAAACCTGGCGGTCATTTTTGCAACCAACGATTACGACGAAATTTTTTCGATTTGCGACCGCGTTGCCATTCTTCACAATGGCGAAATTGTCCAAACCGGAACGCCGCGAGAAGTTTATGAAAAACCGAATTCGGTCGAAGTTGCCAGAATCACCGGAAACAACAATTTGATTGAAGTCCGGCGCATTTCATCGAACAAAGCCGACGTTTTAGAATTTCAAACGATTGCGGGCAGCCATCGCGTCTTAACCGACAAAATCGAAAAAAATCTGCTCGGCGCAATCCACCAAAACACGACGCTCGCCATTCGCCCCGAACATATTTCGATTTCCTTCGGCGCGTCTTTTCCGGAAGATAATCTTCTAAAAGCGCAAATGACAGGCATTGTTTTCAACGGCGCGACAACAACAATCAAACTCGATGCCGACGGCTTACAGCTTGACGCATTGGTTTTACGCTTGGTCGGTTTGAATGTCGGCGACGAATGTATGGTCGGACTTCCGCCGGACAGAATTTTGATATTAAAAGATTAGAAGCTATCTGAAAAAAACTTTGCCTTTCTTCTTTGCGCCTTTGCTGCTTTGCGGGAGCGATAAAAATTTCCCGCAAAGACGCCAAGCGGCAAAGATAAAACGAAGGCATTTTTGCCAACTTTATAATTTTTTAGGTAGCTTGCAGTTTTATTAAACGATTTTCACGCCGTAACCCAAACCGTCGCCGACCGACAAAACTTGCGCTTTTAATTGCGGATGATTAACAAACATTCGATTAAAACTTCTGAGCGCGACGGTAGATTCTTCATCTTTTTCGTTAGATTTTTCGTCAGCAACAGCTCCGCCCCAAAGTAAATTGTCTACAATCACAACACCGCCGACTCGCAAAAGCGGAAGGCACAATTCTAAATAATCAGCGTATTCGGTTTTAACCGCATCGAGATAAATCAAGTCGAATGTTTGCTGTAATTTGGGCAAAACATCCAAAGCCATTCCTTTAACAATTTCAATTTTTTCGAGCAATTCGAGTTTTCCCAAATAATTTTGCGCTAAATCAATCATTCCCCGGCTTGGTTCAATCGTCAAAATTTTTCCGCCTTCCGAAATCCCTTTTGCCAGATGCGCCACGCCGTATCCGATTGCCAAACCAATTTCCAGACAATTTTTTGCGCTTATTGCACGCGCCGTCGTTTCCAAAAACCGGGCGACTTCCCGGTCGGCAATCGGAACATTGTTTTCTGTGGCAAATTTTTCCATTTCCAACAAAATGCCGTCGCTCTTCAGCAAAAGATTGTCGAGATAAATTGCTTGTACAGGCTGCAAAATCGCGTCGAATTTAGATTTCATAAAGATATTTACCGCAAAAGAAAGTTCAAGGTTTAAAGTTACATGCACGGAGTTTAACGTCAAATGTTCAAGTGTTGCTTTAAATGTTGAAAATCAGACTTTGAATCCATAACTTTAAAAATTGAACTTTCTCTCTTGAAATTATTTATTCGATTGTTGGAATCAAAAGAAGTTGAACGCGCCGATTTTTGGCGCGACTGACATTAGTCGTGTTCGGAGAAATCGGCAGACTCGCGCCGAATCCTTTTGCTTCGATACGGTTTTGCGCGACGCCCGAAGCGGCGAGTTTGTCCATTAAAGCCTGTGCGCGTTCCTGCGTTAAAGTCTGCAATTCGTCCGGCGTTCCTTTGTTGTCCGTGTGGGCTTCGATTGCTATTTTGTAATCGGCAGAGGTTGATAGAACTTCCCCGAGCGAACTGATTTTCGCATCGGCTGTCGCCGCAAAACTGCTGGCGCGGACGCCTGAAAAATAATTCTCAGGCAAAGTCAAAATGATTCCGCGCTCGGTTTTTGTAACCGTTCCGAATTTTCGCAAAGATTGCATTAAAATCGGCTCATTCGATTGCAGTCGCGCGAGTCGGTCGGATTGTTCCTTTTGCTGTTCGGCTAAACGGTCGGATTGCTCTTTTTGCTGCTGGATGGCTTGTTTCTCGTTTTCGAGTGCGACAACTTTGGCTTTTGCAGTTTCTGCGTCGCTTTTGACTCGTCCGAGTTCTTCGCGCAGTTGAGCGACTTCATTTCTCAAATCCTTAACCTGAGCGGCATAATTTTGCGCGTCGCGCTCGGCAAGTTCGCGGTCGCGCGTTTCGCGTGCGAGTTCGGCTTTTACATCGGCAATCTGACTTTGCGCGTCTAAAACCTTGTCTTCCGATTCGCGTATTTCGGCGTCCTGACGGGTTTTTGCGTTGCGCTGCTCGCGGGCGACCTTGCGAACCAAAGCCGTGTCTTCGGCTTTAACCGCCGCGCTGATTGCTTTTCGCGCCGTAATATCGACATCTTCTTCCGGTCGTCCTGCTTTCCAGGCGGCATCAGCGCTTTGCATAAGTAATTCGGCTTGCCGTAATTCTTCCGCCGCATCGCGCGGCGCACCGGCAAATTTTGCCAAGGCGAGGGCTTGCTTTGCCTGCAAAACGGTCGAAGGCGTTTTTGAATAATCCATCTCGGCAATCTCCGGCGTTCGGGCATCCGAGAAATAATCGCTCGAATTTCCGAAATACTCGATTGCCGCGCTCGTCGCCACGGTTCTGCCGCTTTGCGAATACGGATTCAGATTTTCAAGCATAATCGCGCGGCTCGGACGGCGCACGAGAAAATGCGGTTCAGCCGTGATAATCAAAGCGAAGGTTTGCAGCGGCGTAGTGACGGACATTTTTGAATCGAAATCGAAAAATCCGCGCCGTTTGATTTCGCCCAAATTATCGACTTGTCCGTCCGGCGAAATCGCCCACACAACATAAGTGGCATAACCCGCGCCGAGTTCAAACGGGCGCGGCATTTTTGAAACGGAAAGGTCGATTTCCGTGCCGTTTTTCTTCGTGCGCTGAATTTTCGCTTCGCCCTTCATTCGCGGAAAGCGCGTCGTGCCGCGAAACTGCATCATCACGGTTTCGTCAACCGGATATGTAACCGCGACGGTGCGTCGCGCCACGTCGTTTTGGGCAATACCGACGCCGCTCAAAAATAATAAAATCGAAAAAAGTGCCAATAGATTTGATTTAAAGTTTTTCATAGATTTTCTCCGGGGGATTTGGTCGTTAGAAAAGATGCCGCAACTCGTTTCGGCGTTGTAACGGTTAGTATTTTGCCGGGAATTTGCGCGGCTAGTTTGGACTTTCCACAGTCGGCTAAAGTATATTCAATGATTCGGACTTGCAAATGAACGAATTTATCAGAATTCTCAGATACCTGCGCCCGCATCTTTCAACCTTTGTTCTGGCAATGGCGGCAATGATTTTGGCGGCGTTTTTTGAAACGGCGACCGGCGCGCTGCTCGTGCCGATTTTTGACCAAGCCTTCGGCACGGGTTTGGGGCAAAATAGCGAAACGCTCTTTTATTTGCAAAAACTTATCCCGCAAAACGATTGGTATCGAGCGTGGATGATGATTTCCGTCTTATTGTTTTCCTTCACGATTATTAAGGGAATCGCCGAATATTTTTCTTCTTATTTGATGGCAAAAATCGGACAATCGGCGGTTTTACAGCTCAGACAGGAATTATACGCCCATTTGCTAAATCAATCGGCAGATTTTTTTCAAAAACACCGGACGAATTTTTTGGTTTCCCGCCTTGTCACGAATTGTACGGCAATCGAACTCGCCGTTTCATCGAATTTACGCGACATTTTGCGGGAAAGTTTCATGCTGGTTTTCTTTCTCGGAGCGTGTTTTTATTTCAACTGGCGTTTGATGTTTGCGGCTCTGATTATCGCCCCGATAATCGCCGGTCTGACGACGAAGTTCAGCAAATCTTTGAGAATTCTATCCGAAGAAACTTATGAAGGCAACAAATTTTTGACCGACGCCGCGCAGGAAGCATTGTCAAATCAAACGATTGTCAAAGCTTATCGCGCCGAATCGCGTGAAAAATCACGTTTTAAAATGTTTGCGGAAAAAATTGCCGGCGCTAATCTGCGTTCCGCGAAAATTTCCGCGACTTCGCCGCCGGTCATTGAAACAATCGGAACAATTGCGATTGTGATTTTATTTTATTTCGGCTTGCGCGAGATAAACAGCGGACGGATGGAAGCCGCGCAGTTTTTCACTTTTTTGTTTTATCTGTTCAGAAGCTATGACCCGATGCGAAAAATTTCGCGCCAGCACAATCAAATCACACAGGCATTTGCCGCCGCCAAAGACGTTTGGGATGTTTTGGACGAAGACAACGCTTTGCCGGAAAAACCCGGTGCGATAAAACTTGAGCCTTTGCAGCAGAAAGTCGAATTGAAAAATGTTTCGTTCAATTACGATTCGGATGAAAAAAGCGTTATCAGAAATTTGAGTTTGATTGTGCCGAAAGGTGAAATGGTTGCGCTGGTCGGCGAAAGCGGCGGCGGGAAATCAAGTTTGATAAAACTCGTCCAAAGGCTTCACGACCCGACGGGCGGCGCGATTTTTTGGGACGAAACGGATTTGCGCGACGCCGAAATTGCGAGCCTGAAAAAACAAATCGCGCTCGTTACACAGGAAACAGTTTTGTTCAACGACACGGTTCGCTATAATATTTCCTATGGCAAGCCGGACGCGAGCGACGCGGAAATTGCCGAAGCCGCGCGTGTCGCTTTCGCGCACGATTTTATCGAAGAATTAGCAAACGGTTACGATACGATTGTCGGCGAGCGCGGCACTTTTCTCTCAGGCGGACAACGCCAGCGCATTGCCATTGCCCGCGCCGTCCTTGTCAACGCTCCGGTTTTGATTTTGGACGAAGCGACATCCGCGCTCGACGCCGAATCGGAACGCCTCGTGCAAAAAGCTCTGGCAAATCTGATGCGGGATAAAACTTCCATCGTTATCGCGCATCGACTTTCGACCGTGCGCCGCGCCGATAAAATCGTCGTGATGGAACGCGGAAAAATAATCGAAATCGGAACGCATGCCGAACTGCTGGAAAAGAGCGGCGTTTATAAAAGACTTTACGAATTACAATTTTTGGAGGACGAGGACAGTCGGCAGTTGGCAGTAAGCAGTGAGCAGGGTTAGCCCCTGATTACTACTGCTAACTGCCGCTGCCGACTGCCGACTGATTATGAAGTCAATGACCGGATTCGGGCGCGGCGCGGTAACGGAAGACAAGTTTGCCGTTTCCGTCGAAATAAAAACCGTCAATAATCGTTTTTTAGATTTGAATTTGCGGATGGCGAACGAACTGCAATCGCTCGAAGCGAATTTGAAGCGTTTAATACAAACCCGTCTTTCGCGCGGGCGTATAGACGTTTTCATCAATTACGAGCGCATCGGCGATGTCGTTTATGAACTGAATCGTCCTTTGATTTCCGGTTATCTGTCGGCGCTCCGGGAAATGCAAAACGAATTTTCGCTTTCGGGCGAGCCGGATTTGAATTTGATTGCGCGGCTTCCGAATTCTTTGCAAACCAAAGCGGAAGACGTCAGCGACGAATTTTTCGGCGGCATCGAAACGGCAGTCAAACTCGCGCTCGACGAACTCGAAAATATGCGCGAAGTCGAAGGCGAATCTTTGAAAAAAGAATTGGAATCGCGCCTTTCGGAAATTGAAAAACAGCTTCCCGCAATCGAAAACGAAATGGAAACGGTTGCCGACGAATATCGCCAAAGACTCAATAAACGAATCGCGCATCTACTTGAAAAAAGCGACTCGCAAATCGAGATTGACCAAGCCAGACTCGCCCAGGAAGTTGCGTATCTCGCCGATAAAAGCGATATTTCCGAAGAAATCACCCGACTAAAAAGTCATATCGAACAATTTCGCGCAATTATGAACGAAGAAAAAGAAGTCGGCAAGCGTCTCGATTTTCTGACGCAGGAATTTAACCGCGAGGCAAACACGATTGCTTCAAAAACCAATAATTTGATTGTTAAAGAATCGGCTTTGAATATAAAATCCGAAATCGAAAAGATGCGCGAACAAGTGCAAAACATCGAATAGTGGATAACTGATAACTGATAACTGATAATGTTTTGTTTTCCATTATCAGTTATCAGTTATCAGTTATCAGTTAGTATGAAGGGTAATTTAATCATCATCTGTTCACCGTCCGGCGGAGGCAAAGGCACGCTTATCAAAGAAGTTTTGAAAATTGTGCCGAATATCGGTTACTCGGTTTCGTTCACTACACGCGAAATGCGCGTCGGCGAAGAAAACGGACGCGATTATTTTTTTGTCAGCCGCGCCGAGTTTGAAAGTTTGATTAAACAAGACGAGTTTCTCGAATTTGCCGAAGTTCACGCTAATTATTACGGAACTTCAATCAATCAGATCAAATCTAAAATTGATTCGGGTCAAGACGTTGTTTTGGAAATCGACGTGCAAGGCGCGGAAAGCATCAGAAAATTGCTGCCCGATGCAGTCAATATTTTTATTTTGCCGCCGTCATTTGAAGTTTTGAGAAATCGCCTGAAGGCTCGCGCGACGGAGAAATTAAAGGATTTGGATTTGCGTCTTCGCAATTCTTTTCTTGAAGTTCAGCGTGTCAATGAATTTGAATATGTCGTCGTCAACAACGACGTTTCAGTTGCGACGGCTGAGTTGCAGTCGATAATTTTAGCCGAGAGGTTGAAACGCATTAGACAAACAGAGACGATTCAAGGTATTTTAAATAGTTTCGATACTACCAAAATTAGTTCGCCTGGAGATTAAATTTTAATTATGGTTGAAGAAACCGAACAACTCGTCGAAGACGCGGCGCAAGAGCCGAAAGTAACACCGGAAATTGATTCAAAATACCGCAAAATTATTCTTGCGGCGCAACGCAGTAAACAATTGCAGCGCGGCGCGAATCCGCGCGTCGATATGGACCCGCGCAAAAGCAAAGCGACGCGCATTGCGATGAAGGAACTCGACGACGAAAAGATTGATTGGGAAATGTTGACCGATAAACTCACGCAGTAAATTTATTGTTTCGCGTCCAACGGGCGAATTCGGCGGCAATCTCGCGGGCTTCTTTTTCAAACGGAATTTCACGATAGGCTTCGTGTCTGCCGGCGGCGCTCCAATCTTTTTTTACTCGCAAATTTCGCAAATAACTCGTCAAGTATTTATAAAAAAATCTCACAAAACCATCTTTTTTATATTGTAAAACGTGAACGATTTCGTGCGCGGCGAGTTCGAGCGATAATTGGCGGCGATTTTCAAAATCCTTACCGATTAAATCCGGCTGTATAAAAATTCGTTTGCCGAAAGTAATGCCGTGAACCTGCAAAATCTTTGTAATAATCTTTGAAAACTTTCCGCCGTAAAAATTTATAACCGGCAGCCGGAAGTTTTCATCAGCTAAAAACTCCCGAAAAAAGGCTTCCAATTTGTCTTGTGAGCTTTCTGCCAATTTCATTTTCGGTAATTTAGCCTGAACTTTAAAGACAAAAAAGCGGAAGTCAAAAATTGATTAGAAAAACTTTAACTTCCGCTTTTTTAAAATTTATCGGTTGATGTTATCGCCCGCGTTTTTAACCGCATCGCCAACCGCGTCAACCGCGTCGCCGACTCCGCGTTTTAATTTCCCCCAGGTTTCCTGCCCTTTTCCTTCAGCGTTTTGCGCTTCGCCTTCGGCTTCCAAATCTCTGTCGCCCAATGCTTCGCCGACTTTATCTTTGACCGCGCCGACGCCTCTGTCCAATTTGCCTTCTACTTCATCATTATTCGGAATTGACATAAAATTTTATCTCCTTAAATGTTTTGTATCCTTTTAGAACAAAAGAATATGAAATTTATAAAAAGCAATTCACATTCCTAACCAATCCAAAATCTAAAATCTAAAATTTAATCACATTCCTTTGTAATTCGGACCGCCGCCGCCTTCGGGCGTTACCCAATTGATGATTTGATACGGGTCGGCGATGTCGCAGGTTTTGCAGTGAACGCAATTTGAAAAATTGACTTTTATCTCGCGCCGGTTTGTTTTCGGGTTTTCTTCCATTTCGTAAACCGCCGCCGGACAAAATTTCTGACAGGGATTTCCATACTCTTCCGCGCAGCGAGTAGCGCAGATTTCCGTGTCTAAAATGTGCAGGTGCGAAGGCTGGTCTTCGTCGTGCGAAACTCCGGCGTGATAAACGTCCGTAACTTTGTTGAAGGTTAAATCGTTGTCGAACTTTAAATCCGGGTAACGGTTCGGCGAAACTTCGTCTTTGTATTCGTATTCGACCAGCGTTTTCATCCGTTCGTGTCCGGCGACGTGATGTTCCATCGGCATAAAACCCCAAGCCATTCCGCCGGTCAAAAACTGCAAGCTGCCGTTGACCAGCGCCGACCAGCGACCGCGCTGAAATGAAGCGTGAAAATTTCTGACCGGAAAAAGCTCGTCGTAAATCCAACTGCCGTTGACTTTTTCTTCATATTCTTTAAGGATTTTCGACGTAAAATCTTCGTGGTCAAATGCTCGCACAATCGTCTCCGCCGCGAGCATTCCCGATTTCATCGCCGTGTGAATTCCTTTGATACGCTGACCGTTCAAAAAAGAAGCCGCATCGCCGACCAGCAAAACGCCGTCGGCGTAAAGTTTCGGCATCGTGTGCCAACCACCCGCGTTAATTGTTTTTGCGCCGTATTTCAGCATTTTGCCGCCCGCCAGAATTTTGGAAACTTCGGGATGAGTTTTAAATTTTTGAAATTCGGCGTGCGGGTCGAGCATCGGGTCGAAATAATCGAGTCCGGTCACGTAACCGATACTGATGACGTTATTTTTCATCCCGTAAATCCAGCCGCCGCCGTAGGTTTTGGTATCCGACGGAAAACCCAAAGTATGAACAACGCGACCTTCCTCAAAATTCCCTGCCGGAACTTCCCACAATTCCTTCACGCCGAGAGAAAAAACCTGAGGTTCTTTGCCTTCGTTCAAACCGAGACGCTGCATTATTTGTTTGGTCAGAGAACCGCGCGAGCCTTCGCCCAGAACGGTTATCTTTGCCAGAATATCCACGCCCGGTTCAAAATTCCCTTTCGGATTTCCCTCTTTGTCAATTCCTTTATCGCCAGTCCGCACTCCGATGACCCGCTCGTTTTCGTCGTAAAGAATTTCCGCGCCGGGAAATTCGGGAAAGATATTGATTCCGGCTTCTTCGCACTTTTCGCCGAGCCATTCACAGATTTTGCTCAGAGAAGCGATATATTTGCCGTGATTTTTGAGGGGCGGCGGAGTAATCGGCGAAACAATAGCGCGGCTCTCGGTCATATACCAGAAAGCGTCGCTCTCGACGGTTGAATCAACCGGACAACCTTGTTCCAAAAAATCCGGCATCAATTCGCGCAAAGCGACCGGGTCAACGACCGCTCCCGACAAAATGTGCGCTCCGATGTTCGCGCCCTTTTCGATAATTCCGATTTCAAGCTCGCCGATTTGTCTGCCCGGTCTTTTGCCTCCGGCGACGAGTTCGTCGTGTTCTTTGATCAACTTTTTCAGATGCAAAGCCGCCGCTAAATTCGCCGGACCCGCGCCGACAAAGATAACGTCCATTTCGAGTTGTTCGCGTTCAATCATATTTTTTTTATTTTACAAATTTGCAAAAAATGAATGGCTATTCAGTAAATAAAAATATATCAAAACAAACCCGATTCTTCTAGCCAGATTCTCTAATTCGTTGTATATTCAGCAAAAATGAGTATATTTTACTTCCGATTGAAAAAACTTTTGACGGGAAAAACGAAATTTTTTGTGCCGCTTTTTTGCTTTCTTTTTATATTTGTTTTTGATTGCAGCACGAAACAAGAAGGCAACCGGGAATCGGTTTCGGAAATGCCGACGAAAATTCTCTGGGCTTGGGAACGTTCCGAAGACTTGCGATTTCTTGATACAAACCGATACGGCGTGGCATTTCTGGCGCAAACTCTTTTTTTGGAAAACAACGGTGTGATTTTTCGCCCGCGAAGACAGCCTTTGGAAGTCTCGCCAAACACTTTTTTGATTGCTGTAACGCGTATCGAAACCGGCAAAAAAGTTTCCAAACAACCTGCGTTATCGGACGCGCAAAACGAAGAGGCTGTATCGTTGATAAAAAAATCTCTGGAATTGCCGAATGTCAAAGCAATTCAGATTGATTTCGATGCGGTTGTTTCGGAAAGAAATTTTTATAAAACTTTGATTGTAAATTTAAAAAAACAACTGCCCGAAAAAACTCCTCTAACGATGACGGCTTTGGCTTCATGGTGCATTGGCGATGCCTGGTTTAACGATTTTCCCGTTGACGAAGCGGTGCCGATGGTTTTTCAAATGGGCGCAGATTCCAGCCCGGTTCGAGACTTTTTATCACTTGGAAAAGATTGGCGCGAACCTTTGTGTCGGGCGAGTTACGGCGTTTCGATTGACGAGCCGCTCGATGTAAAATTCAAATCGAATCGGCGTTTCTTTTATTTCAATTCGAGAGTTTGGGAAAAATCCGACGTGGAAAAACTCGATGAATAAAATTATGAAAAATTTAATTCGTTATCTTGTTGCGGCTAGCTTGATTTTTGTTTTTTTCTCAAGCAATTTGCCGCTTGCCAAGGCTTGCGGTCCGTTCACGGTTGACCCGCTTTTCAGTTTTACCAAACACGCCGAATATCCACTGGAAACTTACGCCGCCGGACGAGTCGGCGTCGTTCCGAATACTTACGGGCGAATGTCTCTGTTTGTTTTTTACCGGCAATTGAACAATTTGCCCTTCGATAAAAACGAACAGGCAGAAGTCGCGGCGGCAATAAAAGAAAGAATCGGAATTCACTGGTCGGACGATGACAATTCTTCGGCGGAAAACAACTCGAAAACTGAAACCGCGCCCGATTATTTTAGGAATTGGAAAACTGCCAGAGCCAAGGTTTTTGAAACCGAACAAAAAATTGAACCCGACAAGCTAGTTTCAGACAGCTATCAATACTATGAAAACTGTCTGGCAGATTCGTTCAATAACGCCGCGAAAACGCTTCAAACGCGAATTGCCGCTTACGGCATAAACGAAGATGTTAAAGAATGGGTTAAAGGACAAGATGCGGTTTTTTCAAATTGCGACGCGGCGGCGGGCGTTCCCGAAAGTTTGAGTGAAAATCATCCCGAATGGCTCAAAAAAGACCGTGCCTATCAGATTGCCGCCGCGAAATTTTACGCCGCCGATTTCCCTGCCGCCAGAAAGGATTTTGAGCAAATTGGATCGGACGCGAATTCGGCTTGGAATAAAACCGCAAAATTTGTCGTTCCGAGAACGTATATTCGTCAAGCAAGTCTTATTGCCGTTGCGGACAAAGTTTCCGGCGACGCGGAGAAAAACCCGGATGAAGAACAAAAACGTCAAGAAAGAGCAGAGCTTTTGCGAAATGCACGAATTCAATTGCAGACGATTTTGTCGGATGCTTCGATGCAGGACTTTCATAAATCCGCGCAGGGTCTTTTGAATTTAGTTAAATATCGTTCTGACGCGCTCGGACGGCGAAAGGAATTAGCCGATACGCTCGTCGAAGCGCGGGCGAATCAAAACATCTATAACGATTTAACCGATTATGTTTGGCTGCTCGACGTTCCAGACAACGAAGCCAGAAGCAAAGGCGAGGAAATTGACCAGAAAGAAGCTGAAGTCGCGGGCAAACAATACAATTACGATTACCGGCTAAAACTCCGCGATTTGCCCGAAAAACAACGCGAAAACGATTTGACCGATTGGCTTTTTACTTATCAATCTCAAGACGGTTTCGCTCACGCTTATGAAAAATGGAAGCAGACGCAAAAACTGCATTGGCTTGTCGCCGCCGTCAGTCAGACAGAACAAAACGCCGCGCAGACCGCCGAGCTTTTAAGCGAAGCCGCGAAAATTAAACGGAATTCACCTGCTTTTGCAACAGCCCGCTATCATCAAATCAGATTTCTTCTTGGTAACGACAAACGCGCCGAAGCAAAACAATTGTTGGATGAAGTGTTTGCTTCCGATTTCAAAAATTTTCCCGTTTCAACCCAAAACAAATTTCTCGCGCAGCGAATGATTGTGGCGGAAAATTTAGAAGAATTTCTAAAATTCGCGCAGCGAAAAGCCGCGACTTTTGTTTGGAGCGACGACGCCAACGAAGAAGGCGACGATTTGAAAAACGACAAAGAATTGCGTCCATGGACAAACCGGACGATGTTTGACGAGGATTCGGTCGCGTTTTTTAACGAAAAAATGCCGCTTTCAGTTTTGCGCCAGGCGGCTTTGAGTCCGCAATTGCCTGAACATTTGAAAAAGTTTCTGGTAATTGCCGTCTGGACGCGAGCCTTTGCGCTCGGCAATCAAGCAATGGAACGCGAATTCACGCCGTTGATGTTGCGCTACGCCAAAGAATTCTCGCCTCAGTTTTCAAAATATGCCAACGCCGGCAATCAAACCGAACTCGAAGCAGCCGCATTGACCGCAATTTTGAGTTATCCGGTAATTCAGCCCTATGTTCCGGTCGGTTACGGACGCGAAAATTCACAGCCGACGACAATTGACAGCAATCGCGGAAACTGGTGGTGTGTGGAAGCGCAAACGGATGAGGATTCTTCAAATTATGATTATTACGGATTCGATTATCCGAATGAATATCCGAATTTTTTAACTAAAAACCAAAATCTCGAAGCCGAAAGTGAACATACGCAATTAAAAACACCCGGCAGTTCAGCGACGTTTCTGACTCGTCGCTCCGTCGAATTTGCCAATCAAAATCCGGGCTTTCGGCAAACGCCGGAAATTCTGCATCTGGCTGTTCGCGCGACTCGCTACGGCTGCACGGACAAAGAGACTGAGAAACTTTCAAAACAAGCTTTTCAAATTCTGCACAGGCGCTACCCGAATTCAGCCTGGACAAAGAAAACGCCGTTTTGGTTTGGTTAGAAAGATTTGAAACAATTAGCCGCAAAAAGGCGCGAAAAATACAAAAAATAAATTTCTCATTTTGTGTCTTTTGCGCCTTTTTGCGGCTATAAAAGTCCTGTTTAGATTTGAGACAAAAATTTAATAAGAAGCATTTGCCGCCGAAACGACTTTTTCCGCCGCGTCGCGCATTCCGTCCGCCGTCAAGATATTGACGCCCGAATCGCGCAAAACACGCCTGCCTTCTTCGACATTCGTGCCTTCGAGCCGCGCGACAATTGGAATCGAAACGCCCAAATTTTTCGCCGCCGCGACGACGCCGTTAGCGACCATATCGCAGCGCACGATGCCCCCGAAAATATTAATCAAAACCGCTTTGACGTTTTCGTCCGCGAGCAGAATTTTGAAAGCCTGCTCGACTCGTTCCTGCGACGCGCCGCCGCCGACATCTAAAAAATTTGCCGGTTCGCCGCCCGCGAGTTTGATAATGTCCATTGTCGCCATCGCCAGACCCGCGCCGTTGACCATACAACCGATATTGCCGTCGAGTTTGATGTAATTCAAATCAAATTTCGAGGCTTCGATTTCGAGCGGTTCTTCTTCGTTCAAATCTCGCAATTCGGCGTAATCTTTATGACGGAACATCGCGTTGTCGTCAAAATTAACTTTTGCGTCGAGCGCGATAAGACGGTTGTCTTTCGTCAAAAGAAACGGATTGATTTCAACAATCGTGGCGTCCATTTTGACATACGCATCGTAAAGCGCGAGCATAAATTTCGCGGCTTGATTTATTAAATCGCCCGGAATTCCGAGACCGAAAGCAAGCTGTCGCGCCTGAAAAGGACGAAGCCCGACCGCCGGGTCAATCGTTTCTTTTAAAATCAATTCGGGCGTTTCTTCGGCAACCTTTTCGATATCCATCCCGCCCGCCGACGAAGCCATAAATACATCTCTGCCGGAAACGCGGTCGAGCGTTATGCCTAGATAAAATTCCTTATCAATCGGCAAGCCTTCCTCAATAAGCAAGGTTTTCACTTCGCGTCCTTCCGCGCCGGTTTGATGCGTAACGAGCGTCATTCCGAGCATTTCTTCGGCAAGTTTGCGTGCTTCTTCGGGAGATTTAGCGAGTTTTACGCCGCCGCCTTTGCCGCGTCCACCCGCGTGAATCTGCGCTTTGACGACTACGACATCAGTTCCTAAAGCCCGCGCCGCTTGTTCGGCTTCTTCGGGCGTTCTTGCAACAATATTTCGAGGCACGGGAACGCCGTATTTTTGTAAAAGTTCCTTTCCTTGATATTCGTGTATTTTCATAATCAATTGTGAATTAAGAATCATAATCAATTAAGAATTAAGAATTAAGAATGCAGGAAATGAAAACGGCTTTTGTTTCTTAAGTATTTTCTTAATCCTCAATTTTTAATTTTTAATTCTTAATTCTTAATTCTATTGCGATTTCTCAACCAATTTGAGCAGAGTTCGCACGGCAATAGCTGTCGGACCTTTTGAGTGGTGCGGTTTTTCGTTGTCTGCCCAAGCCGTTCCCGCGATGTCGAGATGCGCCCATTTCGCGTTTTTGACGAATTCCTGAATAAATACCGCGCCGATGATTGTTCCGGCTTTGCGCCCGCCGCCGATATTTTTTATGTCGGCAATGTCGGATTTGATTGCCTTGCTATATTCCGCGCCGATTGGCAATTGCCAGAAATTCTCGCCGACTTCCTTTCCGCAAGCAATAATTTCGTCAACCAAATCCTGGTCATTTCCCAAAACCGCCGTGTTCAAATCGCCGAGCGCAATAATCACAGCGCCCGTTAAAGTTGCCATATCAATGATGCGCGTTGCGCCCTGTTTTTCGGCATAAGCAACCGCGTCGGCAAGAACAAGCCGACCTTCGGCATCGGTATTTAATATCTCGACCGTTTTACCGTTCATCGCCGTTACGACATCGGACGGACGAGTCGCATTGCCGTCGGGCATATTTTCGACCGCCGCGACAATGCCCAAAACCGGAATTGTCGGCTGCAACAAAGCGATTGCCCGCATAGTGCCGATAACGGTTGCGCCTCCCGACATATCGTATTTCATCGCGTCCATTCCCTCTGCCGGTTTGATTGAAATTCCGCCCGTGTCAAACGTGATGCCTTTGCCGACGATGGCGAGCAATTCGCCTTTTTTACCCGTTAATTTTTTCGGCTCGTATTTCAGGACAATCATTTTCGGGGGCTGCGACGAACCCAGCGTAACGCTGATCAGCGAACCCATTCCGAGTTTCTCCATTTGCTTTTGGTCGAGAATTTCGCATTTCAAACCGACTTCCTTCGCCATTTTCTGAGCGCGATTCGCCATCTCCGTCGGGTGCAGAATGTTCGGCGGCTCGTTCGCCAAATCGCGTGTAAAATTCATCGAATCGCCGATGATTTCACCGCGCCGCAATCCGTCCTTCAAATCTTTTTCCTTCGCGCCTTCGACGAATAAAACAAAATTGTCGACTGATTTGCCGTTTTTATCCTGAGTTTTGTATTTGTCGAGTTCAAACTGGCTCGTTACGACGCCCTGCATCGCGCACTTCGCTACGTCGGCAGCGTCGCCGTCGGAGCGCGGCATCAAAGCGAAACTTTTGACATTGCGCTTTCGCAAAAATCTGGTCGCCGCACCGGATATTACGCTAACATCCGACGTTTTATAATCGGTTTTATCGCCCGCGCCGATTAACAAAAGTCTATTTGCCGTGTTTTTTCCTTTCGATTCAAAAAGAAAATAAGCCGTCTCGCCCGAATCGCCTTTGAATTCCTCGGTTTTCAGAACGGAAGAAATATTTCCGCCGACTAATTTATCCAAATCCTTTAACAAACCGCCGTTCGCCTTTTCATCTTTGAAAACCACGACCGCCAAAGCGTCAACCGCCGCATCTTGAAAATTATCCGTTATCGCCTGAGATTTCATTCTTTACCTCTAATTTAGATTTTTTCCCGCAAAAACTTTGTATTATCTATAACTTATCTAAGGTTTTCTTTCAACTGCGCGCGTGTTTCCTTCTCGATTGTGCGAGATTTCAAGTCCTCGCGCTTGTCGTAAAGTTTTTTACCTTTCGCCACGCCGATTTCAAATTTTATTCGCCCGTTCTTCCAATAAATTCTTGTAACAACCAGCGTCATTCCCTTTATCGTTGTTTCCTTTTCGAGCTTTCCAATTTCCTTGCGGTGAAGCAGTAATTTTCTTGTCCGCAAAGGTTCGTGATTGTTGATATTGCCGTGCGAATACTGCGAAATGTGCGCGTTGAAAAGCCAGACTTCGCCCTCTTTGACCGAAACATAAGATTCCTTCAATTGAATCAGCCCGCTCATCAAACTCTTAACTTCAGTTCCCTGCAAAACCACGCCCGCTTCGTATTTATCCAAAATGTGATACTCGTGAAAAGCGTGGCGATTGTTAATAATGTCTTTGTCGGCGGTTGACATAAACTATCATTTTGCCTGTCAATTCCGCATCAAGCAAGTCGATAAAAGATTGACACATTTGACAAGCGGCTTTTCTGTCAATAAATTAGATTTATCTTGTTGGGAGATCGTCTAATGGTAGGACTGCAGTTTCTGGATCTGCCTATCGGGGTTCGAATCCCTGTCTCCCAGCTTTCTTTTTATGAACGAATGGCACGAAACCGAAGTTCGCGTCCGTTACGCGGAAACAGACCAGATGGGCGTCGTCTATCACGCGAATTATTTGATTTGGTTTGAAATCGGGCGAAGCGAATTTTGCCGAGCGCGGGGATTTTCATATCGTGATATGGAAGAAAAAGATAACGCGCTGCTGGTCGTTGCCGAATCTTATTGCCGTTATAAATCGCCTGCTTTTTACGAAGATGTTTTGACAGTCCGCACTAATGTCAGCGAAGTCAGAAGCCGTTCGATTCGTTTTATTTATGAAATTTATCGCCCATCCGACCAGGTTTTGCTGGCAGACGGTGAAACTCTGCATCTCGTAACCGACGAAAACAAAAAAGTGCGTTCTTTACCGGCAAGTTATAAGGAAATGCTGCTCAGCGATGAGATTGCAGGCAAAAAAGTTTTTCCGGCAAACCAAGCACCCAGTTAACTGATAAGTGATAGTTGGTAACTGATAGTTAAGAAAAGGTTTTACACTATCAGTTACCAACTATCACTTATCAGTTATTTCACTCTTCATCTTCGCGCAATTTTTCTAAAACGGATAAATCTTCGAGAGTTGTAACATCGCCTGCCACCGCATTGCCCGCCGCGATTTCCCTTAAAAGGCGACGCATAATTTTACCCGAACGGGTTTTCGGCAAAGCGTCTGTAAAACGAATGTCGTCGGGCTTTGCCAATGCTCCGATTTCCTTTGCGACGTGAGCGCGAAGCTCTTTTTTCAATTCATCGCTTCCCTTTCGTCCGCCTTCCAACGTAACGAATGCAGCGATAGCCTGACCTTTTAATTCGTCCGGCTTGCCGACGACCGCTGCTTCAGCCACGGCTTCGTGCGAGACTAAAGCCGATTCGACCTCAGCTGTTCCGAGCCGATGACCGGATACATTTATCACGTCGTCGACTCTGCCCATAATCCAAAAATTTCCGTGTTCGTCGCGCCGCGCGCCGTCGCCGGCAAAATA
This sequence comes from uncultured Pyrinomonadaceae bacterium, assembly GCA_964235785.1. Classification (GTDB taxonomy): domain Bacteria; phylum Acidobacteriota; class Blastocatellia; order Pyrinomonadales; family Pyrinomonadaceae. The sequence goes on from CAXSBF010000009.1 coordinate 89,008, forward strand.
AACATTCGGAATTTCCGACCAGTAGGTTTTTCGGTAGCGTTCGTCATCTTTCCAGATTGTTCGCAACATCGAAGGAAACGGTTTTTTAATTACCAAATAACCGCCTTCATTATCGGGGACGGATTTTCCGGCTTTGGTAACGATGTCGACAAGGATTCCCGGAAAAGGTCTCGTCGCCGTTCCGGGAATGGTCGGCGTTGCGCCAGGCAGCGGCGAAATCATTATCGCGCCGGTTTCCGTCTGCCACCAGGTATCGATAATCGGACAACGTTCTTTGCCGATAACCTTGTGATACCACATCCAAGCCTCAGGGTTTATCGGCTCGCCGACCGTTCCCAAAAGCCTTAGAGAAGACAAATCGTGACGGTTCGGATATTGTTCGCCCCATTTGATAAAAGCACGAATCGCAGTCGGCGCGGTGTATAAAATGTTGACTTTGTGCCGTTCGATAATGTCCCAAAATCTATCAAAGTCGGGAAAATTAGGCGCGCCTTCATACATCAGAACAGTTGCGCCATTCGATAAAAGTCCATAAACAACGTAAGAATGCCCCGTAACCCAACCGATGTCCGCCGTACACCAAAAAATATCTTCTTCCTTTAAGTCAAAAACCCATTTGGCGGTCAAAGTCGTTTGTGTCAAATAACCGCCGGTTGTATGAAGAATTCCTTTTGGTTTGCCGGTCGTGCCGCTGGTGTAAAGAATAAAAAGCGGATGCTCGCTGTCTAATTCCTCAGCCGGACAATCTGCGTCGGCTGTTTTCATCAAATCGTGCCACCAAAAGTCACGATTTTCTTTCATCTCGATTTCAGAACCTGTTCTTTTGAAGACGACCACATTTTCGATTGTCGGACAATTTACGACGGCTTCATCAACCGTCGGCTTTAGTCGAATCTCGCTTCCGCGCCGGAAACCGCCGTCTGCCGTCACAATCAATTTGCATTCACAGTCGTTCACCCGGTCTCGAATCGCGTCCGCCGAAAATCCGCCGAAAATTACGGTGTGCGTCGCGCCGATTCTCGCGCAGGCGAGCATTGCGATTGCAAGCTCGGGAACGAGCGGCATATAAAGCGCGACCCGGTCGCCTTTTTTTATATTTAATTTCTTTAAGACATTGGCGAACTTGCAAACTTCCGTGTGAAGCTGCTGATAGGTTATCGTTCGCGTTTCGCCCGTTTCGCCTTCCCAGATAAACGCCGCTTTATTGCGCCGCGAGCCTCTCAGATGGCGGTCGAGACAGTTAAAGGAAACGTTCAAAGTTCCGCCGACAAACCATTTAGCGTGCGGTTCGTTCCATTCCAAAACCGTGTCCCATTTCCGAAACCAATGCAGAGATTCCGCCGCGTCAGCCCAAAATTTTTCAGGGTTTTCGGCGGCTTCAGCATAAATTTTTTCGTATTCTTCAAAACTCTTGACGTGCGCTTTGGCGGCAAAATCGGCGGGCGGCGGAAAAATTCTCGACTCGTTTAAGACCGATTCGATTCGGTTCGGGTTTGTTTCAGTCATTTTAATATCCTGGATTTTGGTTTGTAAATTCAATTGATTATCCGTTTTCAACCGCTCGAATTCAAATTAAAATTCCCTTCTTTGCCCGCGTCGCGGCAAGTGAGTTAAACTCAAATTATGCCAAATGCCGGAACTGCCGAGATTTATTTTATTACCGCGATGATGATTTTGATTCTGGTAATTTCAGCGGCGGCGGTTTATTTTTTCTTTCGCCAATACAATTTAGAGAAAAAGAAAACCGCTAAACGCATTAAAAACACTCAAGAAAATAAAACCGAAAAATAATTATGTCGAATAACGAAGATTTGCACGGCAATGCGCCCGACAAATCAAACGTCGCACTGCTCCTTATTGATATTATCAGTGATTTTGAATTTCCGGACGGCGACAAATTATTTAAAAATACTTTGCCGGCGGCAAAGAATCTCGCAAAATTAAAAAGCCGGGCAAAAAAAGCCGGCGTGCCGATTATTTATGTCAACGATAATTTCGGAAAATGGCAGTCAAATTTCAAAAACCTACTCGAACATTGTCTCGACAAATCGGTTAGAGGTTCGCAAATTGTCGAGATGCTGGCGCCCGACGAAAAGGAAGATTATTTTGTTTTGAAACCGAAACATTCCGGCTTTTATTCGACGACGCTCGAGCTTCTGCTCGAACATCTTAATTGTAAAACTCTCGTTTTGACCGGCGTGGCAACAGATATTTGTATTTTGTTTACGGCAAACGACGCCTATATGCGCGATTTCAACCTGATAATTCCCAGCGATTGCGTTGCGGCAAAGGACAAGAAAGACAACAAATATACACTCAATTATTTGGAAAAAATTCTCAAGGCTGACACGAAACCCTCGGATAAAATCAATTTTAATAAACTGAAAAAAGCCGAATAGCGGCATTGAGCATAAAGCTTTCTTGTCTTTATTTGAGAAACTTAAAGTTTTTCGGAACAAATTCAATCGAGACAATATCGCCTGCGGTTTTAGCTTTGAAGTTATCAGCCGGACGATAAACGACGACTGCGAAACTTTCCTTTTTAACGCTTCCGCAGCCGACTTGTTCGTCCGGTAAATCCCGGTCGTAAGACATCAGAAACAGCGCGTCGAAATTTTCCGAACGAAGCTGCAAATTTTGATTATCAACCTTTAGCGAATAAATCACATCGTCGCCGGCGCATTGGATTTTCGTCAAAAATCCCAAAACCCTTTTTTCATTCGCCTTCGGTCTTCGCAAATTCAGATTGATATTTTCCAACATCACCTTTTCGTTTAGCCGCGCCAGTTCTTCTTCGGTCAAAGGCTTGTCGGTTTCATCAGACGGCATTCGCGCGTGCGGGTTTTTGAGGTCTTCGAGCTGCGCTTCAAAAGAATCGATATTACCGAGCGTGATTTTCGCATAAACGCGCAAATGGTCGTCCGGCGCGGTTTCATAAACTTTCTGAGCGAGACGGCGGGCGTTGGCAAAATCCTGCTTTCGCAAATAAAGCTCGGCGGAACGAATCACATACCATTGGTTGCCGGGCGCTAACTTTAACGCTTTGTTCAAATAAATAAACGCTTCATCAATCGCTTCGTTGCGGACGAAGCTGATAAAAGCGTAAAGATTGTAACTTTCGGCAAAATTCGGATTCAGCGCAATCGCCTTTTTCAAGGCTTCACGCATTTTTTCAGCTTGCGAGGCATTGTATTCGACGGCGAAACCGAAATCGTTCATTTCCTCGCGGCTTATCACATAAGCGTATTGAAAATACGTCATATAATTTTTGTTGTCGAACGCGACTGCCTTTTCGAGATATTTTTCAGCTTCGGCAAAATTCTCTTGCTGCATTTTGATTAATCCGAGCGAGGCGTTTGCCAAACCCGAATTCGGATTTAACTTTAAGGCTTCTTCGAGTAATGCGACAGCTTCGTTCTGCCGGTTCGTGTGATAAAGCAAATCGCCCAAAATGGCTTTCGTTTCGGCTTCGGAAACCGGAGAAGACTGCATTTCGTGTTCAAAAACCAATTTATTTTTTAGGTTTATAGTTGAAACTTGATAAGTCTTTTGCTCGACGTATTTTTTCAGCTCTCGTTCCATCGTCGCGTAATCGGTTTGAAACGCCTCGGTGAATGCCTGCTTCGGAGTTTTACCGTTCAATACCAGGTCGATAAATTTGCTCGACTGCTGACTGCGCGCGCCGCCGTTGCTTTGCGTCAAATAGTGCATCAAAGCCCACGCCTGCGCGTAAAAAAGTCCGACGCCGTCTTTTCCCTGTCGATAGAGCGTGTAATAGTCGGTATTGAAAAATGTTTCGAGCGGAATCAGTTTGTTTTGCTGCAGCAAGCGCAAATGACCTTCGCTGATGTTGCCGAGCGAAACTTTCCGGTCGTCTTCGATTTGAAAAGTTTCGTAATATTCCGCCAAACCTTCATTGAACCATGGCGGCACGTTGGCGCGCCCGATGTCGTTATTGACTAGAAAATGAACGTATTCGTGAAAAATCGTTCGGTAAGCAGCCGCTTTTTCGCCTTCGGTCGAAAGCACGATATAATTTACGTCATCTCCGCTTTGAAAATATCCGGCGACCCAATCTCTTGAACTTCCGTCATCGTTTCGCGGCTTAAAGCCGCGAAACGATTCTTTATCTTTGAAAACGACGACATTGGTCGGTACCGACGAATTAAAATTTACATTGCTGAAAATCTGACGGAAAACCGCGCGAAACTGTTCAAGCTTTGTAGCGGCTTGCCTAATGTCCTTTTCGGCGGCATTACCTACAAGCTCGAAATTTTTTGAGCGCACGCGAACCCATTCGTCTTTTGCCGAAGCGTTTTTTGGCAGAAGGCAAAGCAAAGCAAAAAACAACGCTATTGTAAAAAATAGTTTCGACTGTTTCATAAAAAATTCGGCGAACAAGGTCTTTTTCAAAAATTAAAATCGTTTCCGGCAGATTGTAACCGTTTGACGTTTTTCAGGCTTCTTTACGTTGCTTTGCCGATTCGGTTAAACTTATTACATACTAATTCGGTTTCAACCAAAGGAAATAATCAAAATCTAAAATCCAAAATAAAAATGCTTCATCCAAAAATTATAGACAAGGACAAAGCCGCGCTCGTTATAGTTGATTTTCAGGAAGCGTTTCGCTCGCCGATAAACGATTTCGCGCAAATCGCTTCGCGCATCTCGATTGCCGTGCGCGGCTTTCAAATCTTAAACCTGCCCGTAATTATTACCGAACAATATCCGAAAGGTTTGGGCAGAACGGCGGAAGAAATTTTATTTCTAATGCCGCAAGAATTTGAGTTTGTCGAAAAATCGGCGTTTAGCTCGTGCGGCGCAAGTTCGTTTATGGAAAAATTAAAGGCGACGGGCGCCAGCCAAATTGTTTTGTGCGGTCTCGAAACGCACGTCTGCATTAACCAAACCGCGCACGATTTATTAAACGAAAATTTTGACGTTCACCTTTTAACCGATTGCATCGGCTCGCGCTTTTCGCAAGACAAGGAAGCAGCCTTGAAAAAAATGTTCGGAAGCAACGTTGTGCCGTCGTCGGTTGAAATGGCGCTTTTCGAGTTGATGCGCGATTCAAAACACGAACAGTTTAAGGAAATTCAAAATTTAATTAAATAGCCGAGAAGAGCGCAAAACGCACAAAATATTCATCTTTAGTTTTGTGTTTTTTGTGTCTTTTTGCGGCTATTAAAATTCAATCTTTGACCGTTCACAAATAAAAATTTACCATAAAACTTTCCCGAAAATAATTATGGAAATTTTATCTTCCCTCAACGCGCAGCAGCGAAAAGCCGTCGAGCAAACCGAAGGCGCATTGCTTGTTTTGGCAGGCGCAGGTTCGGGCAAAACGCGCGTCATCACGCTTCGTATCGCTTATTTGATTGCCGAAAAAAATGTTCCGCCGTATAACATTTTGGCGGTTACGTTCACCAACAAAGCGGCGGGCGAAATGCGCGAGCGCGTCAATGTTTTGCTGCAAGGTCAAAAACTGCAATCCGCGCCGCTTATCTCGACGTTTCACAGTCTTTGCGTGCGAATTCTTCGCGTGGACATCGAACATCTCGGTGAAGGCTACACGAAATCGTTTACTATCTACGACACAAACGATTCGCAAAAAGTTATCAAAGCGTGCGTTAAAGACATCGGGATGGACGAAAAACAGCTTTCGGCGCGGCTCGTCCAATCGGCGATTAGCGCGTCGAAAAATCGCGGCGAAGATTTTGAAATGTATGCCTCAAAAATCGAATATACGGACGAACGCCGCGCGGCGATTGCCAGAGTTTTCAAAATGTATGAGGAACGCTTGAACAATGCCAACGCGCTCGACTTTGACGATTTGATGATAAAAACCGTCAGGCTTCTGCGCGTTTCGCCGGAAGTCCGCGAGAAATACAACAATAAATTCAGATATATTTTGGTTGACGAATATCAGGACACGAATCCATTGCAGTTCGCGCTCCTGAATTATTTGACTGAAAAACAACAGAATATTTGTGTTGTTGGCGACGATGCACAAAGCATTTACGGTTTTCGTCAAGCCGACATTCGCAACATTTTAGAGTTTGAACAGCATTTCCCGGACGCGAAAGTTATAATGCTTGAGCAAAACTATCGCTCGACGCAGACGATTTTGGACGTTGCCGACGCGATTATCAAAAACAACCACAATCGCAAAGATAAAAAACTCTGGACGAACAACGACGGCGGCGAAAAGATTTTTTATCATCAAGCGTTTGATTCGGACGGCGAAGCGCGTTTTGTCGCCCAGAAAATCGACGAACATCAAAGACGAAACCCGAATGAAAAAATCGCTATTCTTTATCGGACAAACGCTCAATCGCGCGTGTTTGAAGAATCTCTACGCCGCTTGCGAATCGAATACAACATCGTCGGCGGATTTTCCTTTTACGAACGCTCCGAAGTCAAAGACGTGATTGCATATCTGAAACTCGCGCTCAATCCTTTTGACGACATCGCCTTGCTTCGCGTCGTCAACACGCCGACGCGCGGCTTGGGCAAAACTTCGCTCGACGAACTCGCTTTTCGCGCCAAAGATTTCGGCGTTTCGATGTGGGAAACGCTGGCGATAATCACGGATGAAAAATACGAAAAGCCGAGAAATCTCACGCCGAGAGCTTTGGAAGCACTGAAAAGTTTTAGAAAATTGATTGAAAAATTAACGCTCAAAGTCGGCGAAGCGGCGCAAACCGACAAGCCCGTCACCGATGTAGTTATCTCTGCGATTGAAGATACGGGTTACGCCAATATGCTGCGCGAAGAAAACACCGACGAATCGGCGGCGCGGCTCGAAAATTTGGAAGAACTCGTCAACGCGGCGGTCGATTACGACAAACAGGAAACCGAAGGTCTTCGGGATTTTATCGACCATTCGGCTTTGTCTTCGGACACCGACAAATACGACCGGAACGCCCGCGTGACGATGATGACCGTTCACGCGGCGAAAGGTTTGGAGTTTCCGATAGTGTTTCTCGTCGGTCTGGAAGACGGAATTTTTCCGCATTCGAGAAGCATCAACGACCCCAACGAACTCGAAGAAGAACGTCGTCTGGCGTATGTCGCCATCACCAGAGCGGAAAAGATTTTGTATATCACGCATTCGATGCGGCGGCGCGTCTATGGCGAAGAAATGGCGGCTGAACCGTCGCAGTTTTTGAACGAAATGCCGCTCGATTTGATTCAGGATTTATCGCGCGGCGCGTCGTGGTTGTCGTTTGCCAAAAGCTCTCCGCTCAAAGAAAACAAACGCGCCGCGCAGATTTTAAAGGGCGAAATCGAAACCGAAAAACCTCGCGCGACTTATGCGGGCAAAACTTATGACAGCGCCGATGCAATCTCCGAATTTTTCAAAATGAAAAAAAGCGGCGGACAAACTGCTTTCGGTAATCAGGAAGAAAAACCGAAACCGCTTTCCGGTTTTGAAAAGCTCAAAGCCGCCGGTTCAGACCAATCCAAAATCCAAAATCCAAAATCCAAAATCGAGTTGGGCTTTGTTCCCGGCTCGCACGTCCGCCACGCGAAATACGGCAAAGGTTTGGTTTTGCGGCGCGAAGGAACGGGCGATAATGTAAAATTGACGGTAAGTTTTCCCGGTTTCGGACAGAAAAAATTGATTGAAAAATTTGCGAATTTAGAAAAGGCTTGAAAATTTAGACAAAAAGAATAGCCGCAAAAAAGCGCAAAAGGCACAAAAAAGTTTTAATTTCTTTTTGTGCCTTTTGCGCTTTTTTTGCGGCTATTACAATTTTTTATTTAATTCAAAGATAGTTAGTTCCAGTCGTTTCTTTTTTTCAAATTTATAATGTGCGCCGTGTGATGTTTGCCGTGCCAGACATACATTCCGAGCAGATTTTCCAGCGTCCAATTGCCTGTTTCGGGATGGTTTAATGTTCGGGCAAAGTCTTCATCCGACATCGAATCGAGCAGCGCCGCCCAACGTCGATGCAGCGAATCAATCAAGCCGAGCGAAACGTCAACCGGCATTTTGTATTCCGCCGTTTTCGCCCACAAATCTTCGGCATACGGGCGAATCGTCGGGATGTCTTCGGTTAAAGCGAGTTTGAAACGAACGAGCGAATTTAAATGGCTGTCGCCGACGTGATGAACAACTTGCCGAACCGTCCAACCGCCGGGACGATAAGGCGTATCGAGTTGTTCGTCGCTTAGATTCTTGACCGCTTCCCGCAAATCTTCGGGCAACGCGGCAATTTCTTTGATAAATTCCCCTCTTTGTTCACGGGTAATTTTCGTATCTTTTTCGTATTTTCCAATCGGATAGCTCAAATCTTCGCTCATCGCTAATCTCCAAAATAATTTTCAAACCGTGTGAACTCTTTCAAAAATGCCAGCTTGACCGTTCCGGTCGGACCGTTTCTCTGTTTTGAAATCAAAATCTCGGCAATGCCCGCATTTTCCTCGGTCGGTTTGTAATAATCGTCGCGGTAAATAAAGGCAACGACATCAGCGTCCTGCTCAATACTGTTATGGACAATAAGGTTATTACAGATAAAACTGTGCCTGCGGTCAACTGTCAAATCGAAAACTTCTTCTTCTCCACCGGCTTCGATTGAAACTATTTCGTCCCAATATAAATCACTCTGAGCAAGAGTTAAAAGCTCATCTGATTCAATCGCCCGACCGATTCGCAAAGCGCGTTCACGTCCGAGATTTTGTTTATAGAGACTTGTTCCGCAATAGCTCATATTTAATTTTTCGGCAAGGCTTCTGGAGGAAATTGACTTCTGCTTCATTGTCGGCAAAACATATTTTTGCCAGACTTCTCTGGGAATAATATCGCGGTTGGTATTCGCATTAGTCTTTCCGATAAATTTTTTAACTTTCTCGAGCGATTCATTTTTATAATTTCCAACCGCTCGAACGACATTTATAAAACTTTCAATATCTTTTTTTCCGCTGACAGTAACGTGAAATTGGTCTCTGCCTTTGCCTGTTTGGGTAACTCTCCGAAGTCGGGCATTTATTTCCAGCCGCAAAAGCAGTGTCATTACATCTTGAGCAAGGCGCAAACTGCTCGATGCGTAATATATTCGCGGATGATGTCTGCTATTTTCATTTACCCAAATGCAGCCGTCGGTTGCCCACAGATGTCGCAGGAAATGAGCGATGGATTCTTTCGGTTGACGAAAAACTTTTTCGGGAACGAATTTTTCGTGCGAGCGCAAGCCCCAAACGCCCAAATCATTAAGCCAATCGGCAATCACGCTGTGAACGCTATGCGTATGGCGGCGCGTCGAGGTCAGATAAACCTGAATCCAAGCTCTTTCAGATTTTATGCGCGGCTCGACTTCATCACCGAAAACATTTTTTGCCAGCTCCCCGACCGCTTCCGCCAAATCATTTTCACGAGTCGTGTACTGAACCGCGTGGCGCGGAAGAGTGCAGCCATCGCCGATTAAATGTCCGAGCAAGGCTAGTTCATCGTTGCTCATTGTCGGAAAATGCGGCGATGCTATCAAGCGCGGAACTGCCAAACGTTCACCGACCTTCAAACTATCGAGTCGCTTCCAGCCGTCGAATGTAAAAAATTTATGATTTCCCGTAGCGCGTATCGTATGACCGAGGTTTGTCGTCAAACGATAAACCGTTTTTACTCCCGTCGAAAAAGCGCGGCTCACGACGGCGCGTTCGATTCTTCGGGTTTCATCGTTCAAAGCCCAAACAGCAAAACCGGATTTTCCGACTAAACTGCGTATCGGAACACGTTCGCCCGTATCTGCTAAGTCAACCAGACTCTCGCCGCTAATGCAGCCTGATTCGCGCAAATCGGACATCATCGGGCGCGGCGGATTTCTGGCTTCGGGAGCGCGCGACAATTGCGAAAGCGCGACGACCGGAACATTTAATTCTTTTGCCAAACCTTTAAGCTCGCGCGAAATCTGCGAAACTTCCTGCTGGCGCGATTCTGTGCGCCGCGAACCGGACATTAACTGCAGGTAATCGACGACTATCAAATCAAGTTGTTTCTGTTCGGTTGCCAATCTTCTCGACTTTGCACGCATTTCCATCACGGAAATTCCGGGCGTGTCGTCAATAAAAATCTTTGCCTCCGAAAGCGTTCCGATTGATTCGGCGAGACGCTGCCATTCTTCGCGCGTTAAATAGCCGGTGCGAAAACGGTGCGCGTCAACCCTCGCTTCGGAACTCAGCATTCGCATTACAAGCTGTTCTTTCGACATTTCAAGCGAAAAAACCGCAACGACTGCTTTCTCCAAAATTGCGGCGTTTTGCGCTAAAGTCAGACAAAGGGCAGTTTTTCCCATTGACGGTCTGGCGGCAACGATAATCAAATCGGTTCTCTGCAAACCCGAAGTCATCTGGTCAATGTCACGAAAACCCGTTGCGAGTCCGGTTAAGGCGTGTGATTCGCGCTTTGCATAATCCTGAATTTTTGCCAAAACCGTTTCGGCAATCGGTTGGACGTGCGCGAAACCTTCGCGGGTTCGCTCGTCAGCCAGCGCGAAAATCAACTGTTCGGCGTGGTCGAGAATGACCGCCGCATCGTCTTCTTCGGCGAGGGCTTCGCTGGTAACTTGATTGCAGACTTTGATTAAACTTCTGGTTAGCGATTTGTCTTTAACGACTTTCGCATAATCGAAAATGTCGGAAAAATGCGGCAAGCCGTAAGTTAGATTGGTGATGGTTGCGACGCCGCCGATGGAATCAATCGAGCCGTCTTTTTTAAGTTCTTCGCCGATTAAAATCGGGTCGATGCGCTCGCCGCGTTCAAACAGCGACAACATCGCATTAAAGATTCGTCGGTGATTCGGCGAGTAAAAATCGTCGGCTTTTAACTGTTCGAAGGCTTGCGAAATAAGAGCGTTATCGAGAAGAATCGCGCCCAGAATCACGCGCTCGCTGTCGACATTCGATGGAAGCGGTTTATTTAAAAATTGTTCGCGTTCAAATTCCGGGTTCGGCGTTGCCATTATTCAATAGTCAGTAGTCAATAGTCAGTTGTCAGCAGGAAAGACTCTGAAACAGGAAAACTGAGTTGTTATAAAGTATTTTTCAGACAAAAAAGACTGCAAGTTTGATAGATAAACTTGCAGTCTTAAATCCTACTACAAACGGCGCGAACAAACAAAGATTTTGCGCCCTTTGCGTTTTCCGTGTTTTATTAGCTTTCGGTTTCCTCGACAGCGTTTTCTTCCGCCGAATCGGAATTATTTTCCGTAGTTTCAGCAGCAGTTTCGTCAGCCGTTTTTTCAGTTCTTACTTTTGCTGATTTTTCCGCTTTAGCTTCGGCTGCTCCGCCTTCAGCGGTAACGGTTACCGGAATTCCGATTGTAACTTCTCTGTGCAATTTGACATTGACCGTAAAATCGCCGGTTTCCTTAATCGCGTCTTTCAAAACGATTTTTCGGCGGTCGATTTCATAACCTTTTGCCTTTAGAGCGTCGGCAACGTCCATCGAAGTAACCGAACCGAAAAGCGTTCCGCCTTCGCCTGCGCGACGTTCAAACGACAAAGAAATATCCTTCATTTGTTCGGCTTGCGCGTCGGCGGTAGATTTTTCCGTTGCGCTCTTTTTCAGCAGCGCGGCGCGTTCGCCTTCGACCTGTTTGATATTTCCCTTTAAAGCCAGAGTCGCCATTTTCTGCGGCAACAGATAATTTCTCGCATAGCCCGATTTGACTTTAACGATTTCGCCGCGACCGCCGAGATTGTCAATATCTTCGCGTAAAAGAACGGTTGTGTTTGCCATAATTATAAATTCTCCTTTTAGTCGGTTACGAACGGCAGCAATGCCATCGATCTGGCTCGTTTGATAGCCTGTGAAATGCGGCGCTGGTCTTTGGCGCTGATGCCGGAGATACGGCGCGGCATAATTTTCGCGCGTTCCGGCACAAAGCGTTTGAGAAAATCAACGTCCTTCCAATCGACATAATCGGGGACGAATTGACCTTGCCGTCGACGCTGATAACGTCTCGGCATTCGTTCGGCTTTCAGCTCTTCGCCCAAATCAATATTCTTTACTTCGTCAACCGTATCAACTTTATCTTTCCTTTCCATATAAAAAACTCCTTTCTATTGATTTTCCCGGGCATCATTGTCGGCTGCCGTCGTTTCTCTCGATTGATTACCGCCGTTAAAACTCTTGCGCTTGTTCTGGCGGTCTTCGCGTCTTGCCCGATGCTTTTCCGCCGTTTTGCGTTCTTCGTCAACTCTGACCGTGATATAACGCATAATCGCATCGTTGACGCGCATCCGGCGTTCGAGTTCGGCAATTTCCTGTCCCGAACCTTCGATTTCAAACAGAGTGTAATGACCTTCGGTTTTCTTTTGAATCGGGTAGGCAAGTTTGCGTCGTCCCATCGCCTCGGTTTTGACGATGCCGCCGCCCGCGTCCGTAACTATTTTTTCGATTGCTTCGTTCAGCTTTGTAATATCCTCGTCCGATGTTTCCGGCGTTCCGATATACATTACTTCGTATGTTCTTTTTACTGCCAATTTATTGTCCTCCTTTTGGCTCGTCTAGCCTCATTTGTTTCAAATGAAGCAAGAAGGTTTAATTAGTTGATAACTGATAGTTGATAATTGATAGTGAAAACAAAAACAAACTATCAGTTATCAACTATCAGTTATCAGTTATACTTCGCCATCGCTTTTTCGATTCCGTCAATAATAACGGAATGAATTGCTTCGGCACTTTCGTCTAAAACTTTTTCGACCGTTTCCAAATCGCTTTTGGAAAAGTTTTCCAGCACAAAACGCTTTGTGTCGGAAATCGGATGTTCGGATTGAATGCCGATTCGCAGTCGGATAAATTCCTGCGATTTCAAGCATTCTTCGATTGATTTCAAACCGTTGTGACCGCCGGCAGAACCTCTGGCGCGAAGTCTGATTTTTCCGAACGGCAACGCTAAATCGTCTGAAATGACAATCAGATTTTCCGCGCTTCGTGATTCTTTTTTCAGCAGACAATTGACCGCTTCGCCGCTTAAGTTCATAAAAGTCTGCGGTTTGACAAGCTCAATCAATCTGTTTTCAATCTCGATGCGCCCAAGCAACGACCGGCATTCTACCCGTTTGACCTGCGAATCGGCTTCACGCGCCAACTTTTCTACCAGCATAAAGCCGAGATTGTGGCGAGTCTTTTCGTAATTCGTTCCCGGATTCCCCAAACCGACGATTAACCAGTTTTTTTCAGACGGCGAGTTCATATTTAACAAAAACTATTAATCGCAATCAGAAATTTTTGGTCTAACTTTCGTCCTTGGCTGTGTCGCCTTCGCCTTCCTTACCGACTATTTCAGGCTCAGCGGCTTCAAGCTGCGGTTCGAGTTCTTCTTCCTTAACAATTACCACCGATGCAACAACCGTTTCGGGCAACTCGTGAACTTCGATTCCTTCGCCGAATTTTAAATCCGAAATATGAATCGATTCTCCGACTGCGAGATTAGTTACGTCGGCTTCGATAAATTCAGGGATTTTGCTCGGCTCGCACAAAACTTTGATTTCGCGCATTTGCTGATTCAAAACCGCGCCGTCCTCGGTCAAGCCCGCCGCTTCGCCGACGATGTGAATCGAAATGGTAACTTCGATTTTTTCGCCCTTCGCCAGACGACGCAAATCGGCGTGCATCAGACGACCTTTGAGCGGATGAATCTGACGGTCGTGGAAAATCACATCGCCCGTGCCTTCGCCCGACATATCGAGTGAAAAAATCGTATTTTGCCCGGAATCGGAACGCAAAATCGCCGCTAAAGCCTTTAATTCGACAACCGCCGCGACCGCTTCGCCGCCGCCGCCGTAAACCGTAACCGGAACTTTTCCCGCCTGCCGCAGTCGACGCGAATCGTTTTTGCCGCGCGATTCCCTGATTTCTGCTTTTACAATAACTTTGTCTGCCATAATTTTTGAGTTCAAAGTTCAAGGTTCAAAGTTCAAAGTTTAAGAATATAACTTTGAACCTTGAACTTTGAACTTTGAACTAACTCCTATATAAAAAGTGACGAAACGCTCGTTTCATCGTGAATTGATTTGATGCCTGAAGCCAGAAGTTTCGCCACGCTCAACACTTCTATTCTGTCTTCCTTTTTCATAACCGAGCCTTTTTCGCAAAGCGGAATCGTATTGGTTACGATAATTTTTTTAAGATGCGACCGGCTCAAATTTTCAATCGCTCTGCCGGACAAAACGCCGTGCGTGAAACAAGCGTAAATATCATTCGCGCCGTTAGCGTGCAGCGCGTCGGCGACTTTGCAAATCGTTCCGCCCGTGTCGCACATATCGTCAATTATCAAACAATTTTTGCCTTCCACATCGCCGACGATATTCATTACTTCGGCGACATTCGCCCGCTCGCGCCGCTTGTCGCACAACGCCAAACCCGTGTCCAGCCGCTTTGCATAAGCTCGTGCGCGTTCCGCGCCGCCCGTGTCGGGCGCGACGACAATCATATTTTCAATCGGATTCTGTTGAAAATAGCTGACGATTATCGGCGCGGCAAATAGATGGTCAACCGGAATATCAAAAAATCCTTGAATCTGCGAAGCGTGCAAATCAACCGTCAAAACACGCTGCGCGCCAGCAGTCGCAATCAAATTTGCCATCAACTTCGACGCAATCGGAACGCGCGGGCGGTCTTTTTTATCCGAACGCGCGTAACCGAAATACGGAATCACCGCCGTTACTCTTTCCGCCGACGCTCGCCGAAATGCGTCGAGCATAATCAGCAATTCCATCAAATTCTGGTCGGTCGGCGGGCAAGTCGGCTGAATAATAAAAACATCCGCGCCGCGCGCGTTTTCTTCAATTTGAAAATTGAATTCGCCGTCGGAAAAGCGGTCGGTGCTTGCCTTTCCCAAATCGCAGCTCAGATGTCGGCAAATTTCCTCCGCCAAACCCGGATGCGCATTCCCCGAAAAAACCTTGATATTGCCCGTTACGCTCATTTTCCGTGCAAATATAAATAAATGACGAGCAACTTTTCTCGTCTCGAAGTTGCCCGTCCGTTTTTTGTAAATTGGCTGGGGCGGAAGGATTCGAACCTGCGAATGCCGGATCCAAAACCCGGTGCCTTACCACTTGGCGACGCCCCAATAAAATCAACGATTCAAAGAATACAAATTTTTAGGATGATTTTACGAGAGTTTGATATTCGTGCCGCGAAACTGTTCCGACCTTAAAAACGCGCCAGCTTTGCTCTGATTTTAATTCCTCAAAAGCATTTTTCAATTTTTCTTCGCTGTCAAAAACACCGAAAACACTTGCTCCGCTGCCGGACATCAAGGCGCAAACACTTCCGCAAGCTAGAAGTTTTTCTTTGACACGCTCGATTTCAAACTCATTTTCAAAAACCGTCTTTTCAAAGTCGTTTACCAGTTCGGTTTGCCGTAAATCCAACGTTTGAGCCGCACTTTGGCAAATTTGAAGAATACTTTTTGAGGCTTTATTTGTCAAGTGAGCGACATTTATTCGGGCGAATGCCTCGCGTGTCGAAACGGCAATGTCGGGCATAACAATCAAAATATACTTTTCTTCCAAATCCTTCAGCGGAAAAATCTCCGTTCCGCGTCCCGTTCCGAAAGCCGTTCCGCCGTGAAAGAAAAAAGGCACGTCCGAACCGAGTTGTTTGCCAATTTCCGACAATTCATCAAAATTAGTTTCAATTTCCCAGAGTTTTGACAAACCCAGAAGAGCAATTGCCGCATTTGAAGAACCGCCGCCCAGACCGCCCGGCGCAGGAATTCGTTTTTCCAGGTGAATTTCCGCGCCTTTTTTTATGCCGTGTTTTTCGCCTAATAATTTTGCAGCTCTGACAATCAAATTTTTGTCGTCGGTCGGAATGTTCCTGTCATTGCAAGTCAAAATCAATCTGTCGGATTCGCCGAAAGTTAAAAGGTCGTGCAGCGAAACAATTTGAAATACGGTGCAGAGTTCGTGAAAGCCGTCGTCGCGTTTCCCCAAAATCCGCAGAAACCAATTTATTTTCGCAAACGACGGAAGCGCGAATGTTTTTTCCAGCATTGTCTTAGGATAGGAAATGAAAAAAGATGAAGCAAATCGCGTTTGCTTCATCTTTTTTCGACGGAACAATTTGAGACCGATTATTTTCGCTGGAGAAAAACCTGTGTAAAATAATATGTTCCGTCCTCGGTTATCGCAACGCCGATTCCCGATTCCTTCCAGCGTTCGTTCAAGATATTTTCACGATGTCCGGGCGATTGCATCCAGCGTTCGACGGCGAATTCAATCGGATTGGCGTAACCGCGATTATAAGCGATATTTTCGCCGATTGCCCGCCATTTGCTGATACCGCACGAATCGGCGCGGTCACTGACCATCAACCCGTCTAAACCTTCATGGCTGAAAAATTTGAAATTCGCCATATTTTCCGAATGCAGCCGCGCGATTTTCGCCGCATCGTCGCTCCAAACCAACGGCTGTAAGTTCATCGTCGCTCTTTGTCGGTTGATTTCTTCAAATGCTTGACGTTCAAATTGAAAATTTGTAACGGCTTTGTGGTTTGATACAACAATTGAAGTTTCCTTGTTTTGAATAATTCGCGGGCGCGAGGAGTTAATTGCCTTGTCATCTTTCCCAAAAGAAAAAAGCAAAATTGCATTATTTCCGGCGTGACCGATTTGGCACGCAGCGTCTTTCGTCGTTATACAAAAGAAGGTAAAAACTAAGGTAAATTGAAAAAAAGATACAAAAAATTTTGAATGCACTTTGTCCTCACTTCGGTAATCAGACAATCTCAAAATTATTTTTGAGACTCACGATTTTGCGTCTGCCGCATCGCTGCGGAGTTGCCGTTATCGGTTAAGGTTTTGAGTAAATTTTAGTCTTTACCCGTTATTTGTTGCGGTTGGCAATTGTTCAGGAAAAACAATTTGTCACTTATAAAACACTTTCAATGACTCGAACCTTCCAAAAAATAAAAAAAAACAGATGTTTGGAAAACTTCCCAAACATCTGTTTTTTGTAAATTACAAAACGCGCTCTATGAAATTGCCTTTTTACCGGCGAACAAATCCTTGTTGCCCAGGAGAATCCTGGCGCGGTCAATTGCCGCCTTTGCGTCGTTCGGGCGATTGGCTTTCGTGTAAAGATTGATTAATTTTTCAAACACGTGAACCGCGAATTCACGCTCGGCGTCTAATAAAACGTCGTTTTTGGCGACAATTCCGCGAGTCGTCAATGCACTTTGATAAACGGCGGCGGCTTCGTCAATGCGATTCGATTCACCGTAAATATCGGCTAAGGCTACCTGCAAATCGGCAGAAGCGACTTTATCCTTTTCGGCAAATTTCGCGCTCGCATCGCGCAAAACCTTGACTGCATCATCAATTTTTCCTGTCTTTGATTGAACCTGCGCCAGCAGTAAAGACAAGGAAGGATTGTCGGGATTTGCATAGACAGCTTGCTGGAGAGATTGAACCGCGGTTTTTACCGAATCGTTGTCAGCCGATTGGACGGCGGCGCGTAGAAGTTCGATTGCCTGCGCGTTTTCGGGTTCTTCGGCGACGGCGCGACTTAAAATTTCGACGGCTTCGCGCGTTTGTTTGTTTTCAAGCAGGGCTTGTCCCAATTTTATCGTCGCGGCTTGCGGCGCGAGACTTTCGTCCGGATAAACTCTTCCGTAAAATCCGTCCGAACTGGGAGTGGATGACGCCAACCAATTTTTTAGCGCGACAATTCGCTCGCCGTTTTTATCGGTCTTTGCATAGAACTCGCTCAAAAAAGCAAACGCCTCGGCGTTTCGCGGGTCGAGTCGGGCAATTTCTTTCCACTCGGAAATAGCTTTTTGAGTAAACGTCGAATCCAAAGCGTTTCTATTAAGACCACTTTTGAAGGTGTAAAGCTGCGCCAGAATCTGATGCGCTCCAAAATTGTCGCGGTCGATTTTAACGGCAATGTCGGCTAGCATAATCGACTCGTCAACATCATACGGCGGCGTGTTTTTTGCTAAATCGGAAAGCGCGGTATAAGCTTCAGCCAAAGTCGGGTCGAGTTCCGCCGATTTTTGCAGAGCTTGTTTGGCAAGTTTGGAATAATACGCGATTGAGGATTCCGAACGTATTCGGCTCATCGTCCAAACATAGCGTTGACCTTCCAACAATTTTGCGTAAGCCTGCGCCCGTCGTTCGCGCGAAACTTCGGAAGTTTGCTGCCGCGCCTGATTTTGGGCGGTCGTTTTGGAAGTTTTCTCGATAACCGAAGCAGGAGCGTTTCCACTAATCTGGGCGAAAATGTTCAAAGAACACAAAACCGTCACTATCAAAACCGCAATAAAATTTTTAACTTGCATTCAAACCTCTTAAATTCCGACAAAAACTATTTTTCAGGTTGGCGCGGCGGCTGTTGCTGCGTTTGCGGCTGCGCTTTCTGCTGGGAAATCACGGTGGTCAGCGATTTCGGAATCTGCGCCGGGTTAATGTCGCCTTGATTTTGGATAATCTGGTCAATCAACTCAAACTTTGTTTTATCGAACTCGTTTGTCATCAAAACGCCGTCTTTATCAATCGTTAAAGGGTAAATACCAAAAAGCTCGTTCTTGAAATTCTGGAAAAACGATACGTCTTTGGGCGGCAAAACATTCATCCTTGCAGGATTTGGAGCGGGAACGTTCGCGCCGATAAGCTGTAATTGCTCCTTCGATTTTTCGACATATTCGCTGTTCGGATAATCGCGGACGAGTTCCTGGAAATATTTCGCCGCCTGATCGGTTTCCTCTTCAATCAAATATGTCACGGCTGTTTTATAAAGTACCTCGTCCTTAAAAGTGAAATTCGGATATTTATCCAAAATCTCGCGGTAACGCGATTGCGCTCCTTTCAGCCCGCCTTTTTTGTAATCAACCGATTGTTTGTAGTAAAAATTGGCAATAATCAAATTGTGCAGACCGCGATTGTCTTGAACTTCCGCCAGACGCTTGTTGACGTCCGACAGCAGAGCCGTGTTCGGATATTGCTGGAGCAGAGCTTGAAGGCGTTGTTCGGCACGCTTGGCATGGGTCGTATCGAGGTCGGGACGACTGATTTGACGCATTTCCGATTCGGCAACCTTGAGCAAAACACGGTCGGCAAGCGGATGCGTCGGGAAAAACGTCAGCCAATCCTGATAATTCGCCGCCGCCTGAATAAGCGCGCTGGTCGTGCCTTCCAAATAAAAAGCATCGGCGACGGCGAGCTTTGCCATCGGCAGATAAGGCGAATCGGGATAAGTCGTAATAATCGTCTGAAACAAAAGCCGCCCGATGTCATAATTATTTTTACGAACTTCCTTGGTAGCTTCGACGAACAATTGACGGTCGCGTCCCGGCACGACGCTTCCGATTAACTCCTCGTATTCGTCATTGCCGCCGCCGCCGAAAATTCCCAAAAACTTCTTCTTTTTCTTGACTTCACGCTCCGAGCCAATATCGGAAACCGGATTGGCGCGGGCGCTCGCCGTTTCCGTCAAAGCCGTGTCAACGCGAGTTTGAATTTCCGAAACGCTCGTTTCCAAACGATCAACCTCAACGGTTTCATATTTTTCCGAGCGGTCAATTTTTCCGCTGATGTTATTGACGTCCGACAGTAAATTTGTAACATCCTTTTCCAGCGCGGTCAGACGGCTATACGGCGTTTCCAAATTCGTTTTGTCGCCCTTTTTCGATTTATCGTCCTTTTTGGATTTGTCGTCTTTTTTATCTTCCTTTAAAACCGAACGCGCGCTGTTCAAGGAACGACGCATCGTTTCGAGTTTTTG
The DNA here is from genome assembly GCA_964235785.1 of uncultured Pyrinomonadaceae bacterium. Taxonomy (GTDB): domain Bacteria; phylum Acidobacteriota; class Blastocatellia; order Pyrinomonadales; family Pyrinomonadaceae. The sequence continues at coordinate 108,745 of CAXSBF010000009.1, forward strand.
ACGCATTACTTGAATGCGCTGCCCAATCGAACCTTCGGCGTCTTTTTTTTGCGCTGAACCGGTAGTCGACAAGCCGATTACAAACAGCAGACTCAAAATTATTGCTTTATTTTTATTAAAAAACATATTTGCCTCACAAACAAACGATAAGCGGAAAATGGAAACGTATTCAAATAAAATTTTCCATTTTGCATTTTCAATTTTACAATTTCTAAACCCAAGCCGTTGCCGCGTCAATTAACTCTCTGACGGCTTCAGTCGGTCGCCCGCCTCCGAAAACAGCCGAACCCGCGACAATAATTTCAGCGCCCGATTCGACCGCCTTGGCGATGTTTGCCGCGCCGATTCCGCCGTCAATCTCGATTCGCGTATTCAAATTTTGCTCGTCAATCATCCGGCGCAACCGGCGCAGTTTATCAATCGAGGTCGGAATAAATTTTTGCCCGCCAAAACCCGGATTAACCGACATCAGCACAACGAAATCGGCAAACGGCAAGGCTTCTTCGACGCTTGTCAGAGACGTTGCCGGATTTACCGCAACGCCCGCTTTGCCGCCCGCTTCTCGAATCGCCGTCAAAGTCCGCTGCAAATGATTGTCCGCCTCGACGTGAATCGAAACCATATTCGCGCCGGCTTCGACAAATTTCACGGCATAGCGGCTCGGCTCTTCAATCATCAAATGCGCGTCAATCTGTAGGTTGGTCGTTTTACGAATCGATTCGAGAACCGGCAAACCAATCGTGATGTTCGGCACGAATTGCCCGTCCATCACGTCAAAATGCAGAATTTTCGCGCCGCCCGCTTCAATCGCGCGAATTTCTTCGGCAAGTCGCCCGAAATCCGCCGACAAAATTGAAGGAGCTATTTCAAACATATTTTACTGGACCGGTTCTGCTGTTTTTGCTCTTACTTTGTTGCACAAAAAAAAGTTTCAGTTGCACATTTTACGGATTCGGCGTTTTGCGCGGGCGCGAGGTCGGCGCGTTTGGAGTTCTCTCGGTTACGGGTTTAACGTTTTCCGGTTTTTTTGTTTCAGCGGAAATCGGTTTTGTATTCGGATTGGTCGAACCGCTTTTGTTTCCTTTGTCAGTCGGATTGGAATTTGATTCGGAACCTTTTTTATCCGAATTACTGTTGCCCGATGAATCCGAATTGCTGTTGGAATTATTGCTCAAGACATCGCGCGTGGTCGATGTTTTCTTTTTGTTTGAATTGCCGTTTTGATTCATTTTGTTCGATTTTTTCGGCTTGTCGGAAATTAGGTCTTCGATTTTTTCGCTGTCGTCTTCTTCGCTCGTATTTTTTTTAACCGTTGCGGGCGTTTCATCGCCTTCGGGATTCGTCTTGCTGGTTACAACCAGAATCATCTGTCCGGTTTTGACCGTTTCGCCCGCCTTCGGCAATTGTTCGATGACGGTATTCGGCTTTTCGGCGCTGAAACGGTCTGCTCGCTTTTTTATTCGCAACCCGAGGTCGGCGAGTTCTCTTTCGCTTTCGACAAAATCCTTACCGACGATTTCGGGAACTTTCATTTCTTCGCCCTGAAGTCGCAGATAAACGACCGTCACCAAACCGACGAAAAATGTTCCGGCGAGAACGAGGACGACGACCAATTTTCCGAGCGCGGACGCGCCTTTTTTTATAATACTCACTTGGGTTATTTTAGATTTGTCAATTTTTGAAAATAAAAACGAAAGTTTAGCATTTTTCGGAAAAAGTAACGAACAAATAATGTCCGAAAACTTTACGAAATAATTATTTTTTTTCAAAAACGGCGATAAAAAATCCGTCCGTCTTATCTTTTTGGGGAAATGTTCTGGCGAAATTTTTGACGGTTAAAAATCCTTCCGGCAAAGCGGGCGTTACTTTCTCGAAATCCGTCCGCGCCGCTAAAAACCTTTCGCAAACTGCTTCGTTTTCCTCGCGCTCCAAAGAACAAGTCGAATAAATCAATCTTCCGCCAGTTTTCACGACCTTTGATGCGTTTTCTAAGATTTTGAGTTGTTTGACTGATAATTCGGAAAAATCTTCGGCTCGAAGAAAATATCGTATTTCGGGATTATGGCGAATCGTGCCGCTTCCCGAACAAGGCGCGTCGACCAGCGCGACATCAAAACTTTCATCGGCAAAAGGCAAGTTTTTTTCAGCGTCGTAACGCAGGATTTGAACTGATTCCGCGCCTTGTCTCCGGCAATTTTCCCGCAAAGTTTTTGTCCGATGCGCGTAATAATCTCCCGCGACCGTTAAATTCTGAATTCCGAATTCCGAATTCCGAATTTGAGTAACCTTGCTTCCCGGCGCGGCGCAAACGTCCAGAAAACTCTCATTCGATTTCAATCGAACTGCTTGCGCGACCAATTGCGAGGCTTCGTCTTGAAAATAAATTTTTCCTTCGGCGGCGTATAAATGCAAAATCTCATTCGATTTCAAAACTTCCCAAGCATTTGAAACAACTGCGGATCCGCTGATTTCCAACCCGAGTTTTTTTAAGATTTCGATTGTTTTATCATCCGACTTTTTGGTTAATCTGAAAACGAGTTTCGGCGTTTCGTTATTTGCAGCGGCAAGTTTCCCGGTTTCTTCAAATCCGAATTGTTTCGACCAACGCTCGATCAACCATCGCGGATGCGACGTTTCAATCGAAAGTTTTTCTATCTCGTCGGCAAATTCAAGATTTACTTTATCACGCAAAACTCGGCGCAAAACGGCGTTGACCAGACCGGAGGCAGAACGCTTTTTCGCTCGATGCACAAGATTGACCGATTCGTTAATTGCCGCGTGCGCGGGAATTTTATCGAGAAACAAAATTTGAAAAAGTCCCATTCTGAGTGCGAGCAACACGACTAAATCGAACTTTTCAGTTTTCTTCTTTGTGAATTCTTCGATTAATTTGTCGAGGTAAAGTTTTTTTCGCAGCACGCCGAGCGTTATCGCATGACAAAGCGCGCGGTCTTGGCTCGAAAGTCGATCTTCGTAGATCGGCAGCAAGACTGAAGAAAACGCCCTTTCGGATTCAATCTTCAAAAGTATTTCAAAGGCGGCAAGTCTGGCGGGCGAAATTTTTACTTGTTTTGCGGCTTGTATTTTTTTCATTCCTGCTTTCAAATACTAGCCCAATATCTCGCCGATCCGAATCTTAACGCCGTTCAAAAAATCTCGCGCCGTCATTCGGCGCTTGCCTTCAATTTGCAATTCCAAAATTTTCAAAGCGCTGTGATTTCCGCAAGAAACAACCAGTTCGCCACCTTTTACCAGCAAGATTTCTCCTGCATTTTCCTTTTTCCATTCTCCATTTTCCATTGCTTCTGCTTTCCAAATCGTCATTTTCTTTCCTTGACAGGCGGTAAAACTCGTCGGGAATGGTTGAAAACCGCGCACCCGGTTGTTGATTTCCGTTGCAGTTAAGTTCCAATCAATCAAACCGTCTTCCTTTTTCATAATCGGCGCAAAAGTCGCTTCTGCATTATTCTGCGGCTGCGAAGTTAATTCATCAAACATCGCCAGCGTTTCCGACAGTAAATCCGCGCCCAAAACAGAAAGTTTTTGCATCAACTCAATCGCGTTTTCGTCCCTTCGGATTTCAGTTTCGCGCTGAAGTAAAATGTCGCCCGTGTCGAGTCCGGCATCCATTTTCATAGTCGTTACGCCTGATTTTTCTTCACCGCCCGCGATTGCCCAATTAACCGGAGCAGCACCGCGATATTTTGGCAGCAGTGAAAAATGCACGTTGATTGCGCCTAAAGGATACGCCTGCAAAAATGTTTCCGGCAAGATTCGTCCGTATGCGACGACGACCACGACATCGGCTTTGTGAGATTGAAATAATTCCAAACTTTCCGGCGTTTTAATCTTGGTCGGTTGAAATATATTTAAATTGTTTTGCGCGGCAAATTCTTTGACAGGCGACGCGGATAATTTATTGCCGCGCCCCGCAGGTCTGTCCGGCTGCGTCCAAATGGCGCAAATTTCGTGACCGTCCTGCAAAATTCTTTCAAGGCTCGAAACTGCCGCTTGCGGCGTTCCCATAAAAACTATTTTCATAAGAAACAATAAAAAAGGCTTCAAGCAAAAACTAAAAGCCTTTTCATCTAACAAATTCAGTCGAAATAAATAGAAATCAATTTATTATTTTGTCTGTGCGGCTTTGTCTTTTTCAAACAAAGAAAGATATTCGCCGTAACCTTCGGCTTCCAATTCGTCAACGGGAATAAAACGCATCGAGGCTGAATTCATACAATACCGCATTCCGCCGAACTCTGTCGGTCCGTCATTAAAAATGTGACCGAGATGTGAATCGGCGTGTTTCGAGCGAACTTCAACTCTTCTCATACCGAATTTACGGTCTTCCTTTTCGACAAAATTTTCCGCTTCGAGCGGTTTGTAAAAACTCGCCCAGCCGCAGCTCGAATCGAACTTTTCAAACGAGCTGAACAGCGGCTCGCCCGATACTATGTCAACGTATAAACCTTCTTCTTTATTGTCCCAATACTCGTTTCGATGCGGCGGTTCCGTGCCTTCCTTCTGTGTTACGTCATACTGCATCGTGGTTAATTTTTTCCGCAATTCTTCATCGCTCGGTTTTGTGTAATTTTTCATTTTTACTCCTTGAACTGTATTTCCCCTTTAGTTTTTCGAAAATTTAATACGCGCAATGATAATTATACCCTTCAAAAACTTTTGTCCACTTTCCGTTTTGGCGGCTGTAGACTTGAAAATTATTTCCTTCAAAAGCCCTGCTGATGGTAAAAATTTCAGCGGTCGCGTCGTTATTATAATCCAAAACGTCGAGCAATAATTCCCCGCCGAGTTCGTCCAAATCTTTTAGCTCGCCGCTCATCACATCGTCGGGCGTAATTTTTTTATAATCGCTGTAACTGAATTTGTATTTGTCGCCATCGTCTCTACCGGCGATAAAAAACAATAAATTTCTTTCTTTGGCTGAAGTTTCCACCCAAAACGAGCCGACCATTTCGGCTTTCCCGTCGTTATCTACATCGAGCGCGGTCAAATTATAATACTTTAAATTTTTGACTGCGGTTGGCGAAACTCCTTGTTTGGTAAATTCGGCGCGAACAAGCGATTCAATTTCGGAACGTTCCGCATTTGTCGGTAAACGTCTCGTTCCCGAAGCGGTTTTCGCAGTCGCCTCGCCGGTCGCTAAACCCATAACGAAACCTTTTAATTTGGCTTTGGCTGATTTGGTCGAAACTTGCGCTAAATTTTTCCCGCAATCCGATTTTGAATCATAACTATCAATCGTTACCGTGCCGTTCGCCGCGCCGCCGAAAATCAAGTTATAAACGGTTTTCGGCTTGTAATATTTATTTGCAAAACTTGTTACTACTTTCGGTTCATCGCCGCCGTTAGCGGTTGCGACCAATTTACCTTTGTCAATCTCGCCGATTGGCTCAAGCGTTTGACCGTCGTTCAAAATCGCAAAGATAATCGGTTTCGGCTTTGCCGCAGGTTTTTGCGTCGTCCTTTTTTGAGCGATTGCAGCAGAGACGGATAGAAAAATCAGCACACAGAAAACAGCTAATTTCAAGAAATTTTTGTTTGTCATTAATAAATTTTGCCTTCGATAGATTTCTAAAAAGCCTTTGCCGTCGTGTCCGCCGCGCTTCCTACTTCTTCGCTGTCGTCGCGTTTGTTTGCCGCAACTTTTTCGGAAACCAATTTTCCCTGCATAAACTGCAAAAGATATTCGCGCCCGCCCGCTTTTGAATCGGTTCCGCTCATATTAAAACCGCCGAACGGATGCACGCCAACGAGCGCGCCCGTGCATTTGCGGTTCAAATATAGATTTCCGACGTAGAATTCGTAACGCGCTCTTTCCAACTTTTCGTGATTGTTTGAATAAACCGAGCCGGTCAAACCGTATTGCGTATCATTAGCAATTTCTAATGCGTGGTCAAAATCCCTCGCTTTGATAACGGCGAGAACGGGCGCAAAAATTTCCTGCTGCTCGACGGTTGATTTCGGTTGAACGTCATCGATAATCGTCGGCTCGATATAAAAACCTTTTGAATCGTCTCCGCCGCCGCCGACAATCAATTTTCCGCCTTCCTCGATTCCCTTTTTTATCATTTTTGTCGCGTTATCAAACGATTTTTGATTGATAACGGCGGTCATATTCGTCTCGGCTTCGGTCGGCAAACCGATTTTCAGTTTTTTCGTCTGCTCGACGATTTTTTCCATCAACGGCGCGTGAACTTTTTCGTCCACAATCAAACGCGAGCAAGCCGAACATTTTTGTCCTTGGAAACCGAACGCCGCCGAAACCACGCCTTGCGCCGCCGAATCCAAATCGGCTTCCGCGTCAACGATAATCGCGTCTTTGCCGCCCATTTCAGCAACCACGCGCTTCATCCAATTTTGATTTTCGGGAGTTTTCGCCGCCGTTTCATAAATATGCAAGCCGACGTTCCTTGAACCCGTAAAAGAAACAAAACGAATTTTCGGACTTTGCACGAGCGTTTCGCCGACTTTTGTTCCGCTTCCGGCGACAAAATTGACGACCGCTTTCGGCAAGCCGATTTCGTCCAGAATTTCCATAAATTTATAAGCAATCGTCGGCGCGTCGGGCGAAGGTTTCAGCACGGTCGTGTTTCCCGTAACAACCGCCGCCAGGGTCATTCCAGCCATAATCGCCAACGGAAAATTCCAAGGCGGAATTATCGCCCCGACGCCGAGCGGAATATATTCAAAACGATTATCTTCGCCCGCGAGCTTCGGCAGCGGCTGCTTTTCCGCCCAACGCAGCATCTCGCGCCCGTAAAACTCGCAAAAATCAATCGCCTCAGCCGTGTCGCCGTCGGCTTCGCCCCAGGTTTTTCCGGCTTCAAAAATCATCCACGCCGAATAATAATGCTTGCGTTCGCGGATAATCGCCGCGACTTTAAAAAGATATTCGGCGCGTTCCTGCGGAGAAACTTTGCGCCAACTTTTGAATGCTTCCGCCGCCGCGTCAATCGCTCGTTCGGTCAAACTTTCATCCGAATCGGCATCGGAAAATCTGCCGACGATTTCGGTTTTATTCGCCGGATTGATGCTCTCGAACTTCGTTTCCAAATCAATCTTTTCGCCACCGATAATAATCGGATACCCGCGTCGGAGTTCACTTCTGACCTGTTCAATCGCCGCTTTCATCGCTTCTGCTTCATCAGCTTTTGTAAAATCGGTGAATGGCTCGTTCTTAAATTCATCTAAACTTTTTTGTGTTTGCATAATTTTTTCTTTTCTACGAAAGTTTATTTTTTTGTTTTATTCTACGCTTCAAAATGATTGCCGCAAAAAATAAGATAACCGACAAAGCAAAAGTCAGGCGGCACGAATAATTCCAATGAGCAATGTAATTTAGTCCGGCTTCTTTAATTGCTTGTTGAGACATTTCAATCGCGCTGACGTCTAGAGCGCAAATCAAGCACACCAACAGCAAAGTCATTAATCCGATTTGCCGATGGAAATACGTCGCGGCGAAAACCATTAAAGCCAGAAAAACACCGCTGCCATACATATATTCAACAGAAAACATTCTGTCTACAAGCTCAAATAAAAATAATGACAAAAGCGGCATAAATTTTTGCTAATCCCATTCGCCCGTCTTCTGCAATTTCTTTATCTTGCGTTTCGCCATCTCGCGTTTGAGCGGCGTCATCCGGTCGAGAAAAACAATTCCATCGCAATGGTCGGTTTCGTGCAGCAGACAGCGTGCCGTTAAATCTTTGCCGTCGAGTTCAAACCAATCGCCCGAAACATTTTGCGCCCGCACAATCGTTCGCAGGCTACGCTGGATTTTTTGATAAATGCCGGGAAACGACAAACAACCTTCTTCGCCGATTTGCTCGCCTTCGACGTGGAGGATTTCCGGATTTATCATTGCAATTTTCTGTGTTTCGTCTTCGCCGCCCGAACAATCCATTACAAAAAGACGCTTTGATTCGTCGATTTGCGGCGCAGCTAAACCGACGCCTTTTGCCGCATACATCGTTTCAAACATATCCGCCACCAGTGATTTTAACTCTGCATTAAATTCCGTCACGGGCTTTCCGACTTCGAGCAGAACGGGTTCGGGATATTTAACGATTTTCAAAAGTGCCATAAAATAATTTTAACTTAGTGCGAGAGAGACGCAAAGCGAAGTTAAAAATTTGATGTTGCGACTTCCGAAAAATTCTAACGTCGGCTTTTTTTAATTTATTTGATTTGCAGCAAAAAATTAAGGACGACCGGAATTATTCGGTCGTCCTTTGTCTTCGCGCGATTGGTTTGAGTTATCTCTTGATAAAAACTTGGGTGATAAAAATTTCGCCGCTGCCGGATTTAGCAATGCCGATGCCGGATGAATTAAAATCCGCGTCGAGGATATTTTGGCGATGAGTCGGCGACTTCATCCAGTTTCTAACGGCAAGAGCGTCAAAACTTCTCGAGTTTACAACCGAAAAAAGGTTTTCGCCGATTTTGCTCCAGTGTTTTAGCCGGGCGTTTTTCGCCCTGACGACAACGTCCGCGCCTTGCGGGTCGAGATGGTCGAAGAAATTTTCTTCCGCCATTTGCCTCGAATAATCACGAGCGATGTCGGACAATTGATTGTCCCAGGCAAGAACGTCCAAGTTACTTTTCTGTCTTTCATCATTAACAAGAGCAAAAATTTCGTCTTCATCGACGGCAAAACTTTCACTCGAATTGTTCTTATCTGAAGAACTACAGGGACAATAGTTACTCTTCACGCTTGTCAGACAGCTTGCAGATATTTTCTCATTTCCCCAAAAAGTCGCCGGTAAAATCAAAAAGACAATCGCCAATTTTAACTTCCAATAAGTTTTTCGGTTCATTCGGTTGTTGTAAAAGATGTAAAAGCAGGATGGATTTCGCGTTTTCGATGCGGCGGGAAAGGAAAAAGTTTTCTTCTATTTTTATTGAGATTCAGCTAATCGCGCTTTTTCTTTATCCGCCCAATCGCACAGAATTTTAATATCTTCGTCGGTTAAATTTGCGTCCCGATGAATCCACAGATACGACGGAAGCGGCATTGCTTTTTCGGTAACCTGGTCGCAAATTTGGTCGAGTTTGCGGCGTTTTCTATTTGTTTCGTAATTATTCCAGGTTGAAAAATTCAAATTGCCGCGACCTTCGGCGATATGATTGGCAAGAAACAAAGAAGCGGGCGCAATCTGCGAATACCAGGGATAATTTGTTGTATTCGTGTGGCAATCATTGCAGCTGCGAGTCAAAATTTGCCGGACATTTTCGGGAACCTGCGTCGAAGCTTCCAAAGTTTCCGCCTCGACAATCGGCGGCGCGGTTCGGTCAGGGCGATAAAACTGAATGGCGACGAAGGCAACGAATAAAACGACGATAATGATTTTTAAAGTTTTTTTCACAAATTTTTATCTTTTTCAGGACTTTCCCGAAATTATCAAACAAGGACGAAATTCTAAATTCTAAATTTTTAATTCTTCATTATCTTGCAGAAAACCCGCGCTTATTTTTATGCGAGTTAATTTATAATTTAGAATGTAAAATTTAAAATGGCATTTTTTTGAGAAAGTCCTACTTTAAATACAAAAAGAATAATGAAGCACAGTTTTACTTCCGATAGCTCACGCGCCAAATCTTTTTCGCGCCGTCGTCGCAAATCAGAAGCGAACCGTCCGAATTTACCAGAAGTCCGACAGGTCTACCCCAAACTTCCCTGCTTGTTTCGCTCGGAAGCCAGCCGGAAACAAAATCTTCATAAGAATTACCGACGAGCTTTCCGTCTTTGAAGCGAACGCGAATGATTTTATAGCCGGTCAAAGTCTGACGATTCCAGGAGCCGTGCAAAGCGACAAAAGCGTCGCCCTGATATTCGGTCGGAAACATTTTTCCCGTATAAAAAGTTATTCCCAGCGCGGCGGAATGCGATGTTACCAGAACGTCCGGCACGATTGTTTTCTTGACCATTTCAGGATTTTCGCCCTTCCTGCGCGGCTCTTCATTTTGTCCGATATAAGCAAACGGAAAACCGTAAAACGCTCCGTCCTTGACCGAAGTTACAAAGTCCGGCACGAGATTGTCGCCGAGTCCGTCGCGCTCGTTGGCGGCTGTCCAGAGTTCTTTTGTGATTGGGTTAAATGCCAGACCGATTGGATTTCTGATGCCCGAAGCGAAAAGGCGATAACCCGTTCCGTCCGGGTTATATTCGCTGACGGCGGCGCGGCGCTCGTCTTTTTCGACATCGACGTTTCCGCTCGAACCGATTGAAACATAAAGTTTTTTGCCGTCGGGTGAGAAAATTATGTTGCGCGTCCAATGCTGATTATAGCCGCCTTCGGTCAAAGCAATCAGTTTTTCCGGCGCGGATTCGGCTTTTGTTTGTCCCGATTTATATCTGAAACGCACGACCGAATCGGTGTTGGCGACATAAAACCAATCGCCGTTAAAAGCCATTCCGAACGGCTGGCTCAGGTTTTCGGCAAAGGTGAATCTTTCATTCCGGCTGATTGTTCCGTCTTTGTTTGCGTCGCGCAAAATGATTATTGAATTGGCACGCGAATCGGCAACGAAAACATCGCCGTTCGGCGCGAGCGTCATCCATCGCGGATAGCGAAAATCGCCTTCGGCAAAAACGTTTACTTTAAAACCTTTCGGAACATTTAGAACGGCGTTCGTCGGCTGAGGAATTTCTCTGGATGAATTATTGACGCTATCGCTGGCAAACGGTTTTGGTAAATCCTGCGGCTTTATTTCAAACGTCTGCGGCTTTTCAAACTCGACGATTTTCGGTAAATTACCGGCATTTTGCTCGGCAGATTGTTGTGTTTGGTTTGTTTGATTAGTTTGTTTGGGTTGTTCGCTCGGTTTTGTCTGGCAAACGGTCGTCAGCGCGGCAAACGGTAAAATGGCGGCGGTTAAAATAAACCTTTTTATATTCCCGAAATTCATTTATATTACCTCTATAAAATGTCTGAAATTTTGTCTCTTAAGATAGAAGATAAACATTCGCCGCAGAGAAATTCAAGCCGAGTCGGGCAAATCGGCGAAGAACTCGCCGCGCGATTTCTGCAAAAAAACGGCTATCGCCTTGTCGCGGCGAACTTCAAAACGCCGATTGGCAGAAACCGGCTTGACGCGCAAGTTACGGGCGAGATTGATTTAGTCGCTTTGGACGCGGACGTTTTGTGTTTTGTCGAAGTAAAAACACGCTCGTCTGACGATTTCGCATCGCCGCTTGCCGCCGTTAATTTGCGAAAGCAGCGACAGATTATTCGCGCCGCGCGAATGTATCGCAAAATTTTCCGGCTTCATTCAATAAAAATTCGCTACGACGTAATCGGCGTCGTTTTACGGGAAAATGCGCGCCCGGAAATCGAACTCGTCAAAAATTATTTTAACGAAGCGAAGTTTCGTAAAAGTTTTTGGGCGGATAGATTGTAAGTTTTTTGAACAGCTTGAGAAAATTGTTCCGAAACATTAACGGCGTTTGTTCGTATTTTTTCTGCCGACCATTCTTTCAAATAAATAAAATCGAGGTAAATTATGTTGAAAAGTATTTTCTCCTTTATCATTCTTTTAGTTTGCGTTATGACATTAACCGCTCAAATTTTTGCCCAAAATGACAAATTACCGCCGCTTATCGACCGTGAATTGTTGTTCGGTAATCCTGAAATTTCAGGCGCGCAAATCTCGCCCGACGGCAAATTCATCGCGTTCGTCAAACCATACAAAGATACACGCAACATTTGGGTCAAAAGAACCGACGAACCTTTTGAAAAGGCGAAACTTATTACCAATCGAACAGACCGACCGATTCCGAATTATTTTTGGAGTTACGACGGCAAATACATTCTGTTCACGCAGGACAAAGGCGGCGACGAAAATTTTAACGTTTATGCCGTCAATCCGAACGACGCGCCGAAGGCGGGCGAGGAAGTTCCGACCGCCAGAAATATCACCGACGCGCAAAAAGTTCGCGCGATGATTTTTGCCGTGCCGAGAACCGAGCCTGACGCGATTTATGTCGGGCTGAATGACCGCGACCCGGCTTGGCACGACCTTTATAAAGTAAAGATTTCAACCGGCGAACGCACTTTAATCAGCAAAAATACCGACCGCCTGCAAGGAATAATTTTCGATAACGCCGACAAAATGCGTCTCGCCTTGCGCGTTCCGCCAAACGGCGACACGGAAATTTTGCGGCTTGATGCAGAGGGCAAATCGACGAAAATATATTCGTGCAATTTGTTTGAAACTTGCTCGCCGATTCGTTTTAATAAAGATAATAAGCGTATCTACATCCAAACCAATAAAGGAAATCCCGATTTAACGCAATTGGTTTTGCTCGACGTGGAAACCGGCAAGGAAGAATTGGTCGAGTCCGACCCGATGAAACGGGTTGACTTTGGCGAAGCAGCTTTTTCAGAAGTTACCGACGAATTGATTTTCACTTCTTACACGGACGAAAAAACGCGGCGTTATTGGAAAGACAAAAAGTTTGAAGCCGACTATAAGTATTTACAAGGCAAATTGCCGAACAAGGAAATCGGTTTCTTTTCCACGACAAATGACGAAAGAATGTGGCTCGTCGCGGCTTACAGCGATACTGAACCGGGCGAGACATTTCTTTACAACCGCGACACGAAGGATTTGAAATCGCAGTATAAAAGCCGCGACAAAATCAATCGCGCCGACCTCGCGCCGATGCAGTCGATTACTTATAAATCTTCGGACGGTCTGGAAATTCCGGCTTATTTGACTTTGCCAAAAGGCGTCCCGGCGAAAAATTTGCCGCTCGTCATTTTTCCGCACGGTGGACCTTGGGGTCGTGATACTTGGGGCTACAATGCGTATGCGCAATTTTTGGCAAATCGCGGCTATGCGGTTCTCGCGCCAAACTTCCGTGCTTCAACCGGATACGGTAAAAAATTCTTGAACGCCGGAAACAACGAATGGGGACAAAAGATGCAGGACGATTTGACGTGGGGCGTCAAATATCTCGTCTCGCAAGGCATCGCCGACCCGAAACGAGTCGGAATTATGGGCGGCAGCTACGGCGGTTATGCGACGCTGGCGGGTGTAACTTACACGCCGGATTTGTATGCGGCGGCGGTAGCGATTGTCGCGCCGTCGAATTTAAAAACTTTGCTCGAAGCTATTCCGCCTTATTGGGAAGCCGGACGGACGCTTTTTTACAAACGAATGGGCGACCCGAATACGCCCGAAGGAATCGCGCAGATGCGACGGCAATCACCATTGTTTTCGGCGGATAAAATCAAAACTCCGCTTTTCGTCGTGCAGGGCGCAAATGACCCGCGCGTCAACATCCGCGAAGCTAACCAGATTGTCGTCGCTTTGCGCGACCGAGGTTTTCCGGTCGAATATATGGTCGCGCCCGACGAAGGACACGGCTTTGCGCGTCCGGTCAACAATATGGCGATGATTGCCAAAGCCGAAAAGTTTCTGGCGAAATATCTCGGCGGACGTTTCCAGGAATCGATGACGCCGGAAGTCGCCAAACGACTCGGAGAAATTACGGTTGACCCGAAAACCGTAATTTTAGCAAAAAAGGTTGATTCGGATGCCGCGCCGAGCGTCAATGTCGGCGGCAAGTGGAACATTTCAGCCGATGTCGGCGGTCAACCAATTACTCTGATGCTCGAATTAAAGCAAGACGGAGCAAGTGTGAGCGGCTCGCTGACATCGGATGTCGCCAACGGCACAATTGAAAACGCCAGGATAAGCGGAAAAACGCTGAACGGAACGGCGAAGGTCAATGTCCAAGGTCAACCGATGGAGCTTAAAATGGAAGGCACGATTGACGGCGATAAAATGACCGGAACATTTACCGGTTCGGAAATTCCGCTGGTTACCTTTACTGCAACTAAAGTAAAGTAATTTTTAATTTTGCGCGATTCTAAAGAAAAGACGCTGATAAAAATTTATCAGCGTCTTTTGTTGTCTGTTGTTAAGTTGAGTAAAAATCAAAAATAATTTTCAATTTAATTTTGCTTAAAACTTCGCGGAACTTTCGCGTCGGTTAAAATTACGAAATCGCCGAGGTTTTTGTGTTTGGCTTTATCAAACTTTGTAAAATCATCTTCATAACGCATCGTAACGACTAAAATTTTTGCCTTTGGATTCAACTTTAACAACTGTTCGGCTGTTCCGAGACGATTTTCCGTGTGAAAACTCCCGTTGAGATGAACAATCAAAGCGTTTTTATGTTTTTTCAAAAACTCGGAGATTGAAAAAGCCATTGTCGCGTCCCAGAGCGTTTGCGATTCCAGAATTTTAGAAACGCTGTGATTATCGCCGCCCGCCGCGCCGCCCATCAAGGTCGTGAATTTTTTTGAATACTGCTCCGATGATTGAGCGTAAGGCAAAGGCGCGAGCCATCGTTTAGCGTCAGGCGAAAGTTTTTCAAGCGTTTCACGCCCGCCGCGCGAAACCATATTGACATACCGGCGCGGAGCGTTTGCCGCAACGACCGCGAGATTATTTTGTTTGGCGTATTCGACCAAAGGGCGATAATCGGTTTTATAATTATTCCAGGGTCGGCTATCGTCAAGAAATTTCTTTTCCGTTATCAAATCTTTTAAGTATTCGTCCAACACAATTTGCACGTCGCGCTCGAACATTTCCAGTGAAAGAGCGACGCTTCGTTTTTCGCCGAAAGTTTCTCGTATTTTCCTGAAAAGCTCGGCTTGCAGAAAATGCGCCGCCGCGTCGTCGTGATTTTCGCCGAGAAAAACCGCATCGGATTTTCCGGCGGCTTCGACGATTTGTGAAAGGCTTGCCGCATTCCCGCTCGCATCATAGATTCGGTAATTAGAATCGGAAATTTGAGCGTCAATCGAAATGTTCATAAATATGAAGTTAATCAATACAAACAAAAATTTTCGCATAATTATTTTATTGGATTGCCACCGAATTATCAGTCAATATGTTTAAGTTTTATTGAATTTACCAATTTTTCCGCTGTCTGCTTTGAGAACAAATAATAAAATAAATGTGTTCCAAATCAAAACAACAACTTTCGCTTTTATAGCCTTAGCATTTCTCAAATTCCCGGATTGATTAGCTAGAATCGGCTTTTTGTTTCTTTTACATAATATGGCACGTCTTTTGCACATTTGACGGCAAGCTATTTGGCTAAAATTTAATTAAAAACAAAGAGGAGATCTATCATGATTAACGACGGAACAATTGGAGAAGAAGCATCGGCATTTGGTGAAAGAGCGGTAGGTGATGTAAAACAAGCGACAGGGGCTATAACTGGCAATGAGTCTTTGAGAAGCTCAGGCGAAGCGCAAGCAAATCAAGGCGCGGCGCGCCAAAGCCAGAATCGTGTTTTAACCGGAATGTTTCGTGACCGCGAAAGCGCAGAAGGAGCTTACAATTCAGCTCTCAGCCGCGGATACTCTAAAGATGATGTCAATTTACTGATGTCCGACCAAACACGCGACACTTATTTTGCTGACGGCGACGATAGCGCAATGGGCAGCAAAGCTCTCGAAGGCGCTGGAACAGGTTCGGCAATCGGCGGAACATTGGGCGCAATCATCGCAGGCATCGCGGCAATCGGAACGAGCGTGTTGCTTCCCGGTTTAGGTTTAGTCGTTGCAGGTCCGTTAGCGGCGGCATTGGCAGGCGCAGGCGCAGGCGGTTTGACCGGCGGTTTAATCGGCGCTTTGGTCGGTTCGGGAATTCCTGAAGACCGCGCTAAGGAATATGAAGAAGGCATTAAAAACGGCGGTATCGTTATGGGCGTCAACCCGCGCAGTGATGAAGATGCTGATTACTTTGAAAACGAATGGAGAAACACGCATAAAGGCGAAAATATTTATCGGTAAGAAGCAGTTTAATTTTTGCTCCTTGGTTACTTCCTGTTTATATTTACACTCCGTCGTCTCGGCGGAGTTTTTTTGTCTAATTCTATAATTCAATTAGTCAAACTTCCCAGGTAGAATTCTAAATTTTATTCACACAAAATATGCGCGGCGAGAAGCGGAATCATTAATTCGTGATGACCCGTAATTGAAAAACCGCGTCCCGCGCCGCCTGCGGTCGGGCGACGAACAACGTTCGTATTAGGACGGTAACTTTGTATAAAATCAAAATTTGCAGTCGTAAAA
The DNA here is from genome assembly GCA_964235785.1 of uncultured Pyrinomonadaceae bacterium. Lineage (GTDB taxonomy): Bacteria > Acidobacteriota > Blastocatellia > Pyrinomonadales > Pyrinomonadaceae. The sequence goes on from CAXSBF010000009.1 coordinate 124,860, forward strand.
TCTTCGAGCGGAAAGCCTAAATTTCGCGCGACCGTAACGGCTTTGAGAAAGATTTCCGGCAGCACGACGCTTGAACCGATGTTCAAATAAACTCCGCCGCCGTTTAATTCTCTGACAATCGAGCAGAAAAGTTTGAAATCGGTATGCGTCGTTGCGCCGAGAGCCGCGCCGTCGCAATTTGCGTGAAAATGTCCGATGTCCGCGCCGATTGCCAGATGCGCCGTAAAAGGAATTTTGCTTTCGTAAGTCTGGCAAAGAAGCGAATTTTCCGCATTCGGCGGCGTTTGCGCGAGAACTTCTCTGCCCATTGCTTCACCCAAACCGAGATTGTCGCGCATACCGTTTTTAGCGGCGTGGTTTAATATCTCTCCGGTTTCCCGCGCCGCGCCGAAATCGCCCGTTCCGAGAGTCGCGTCAACGTCTTCGGACGTAAAACCAACGAGCGCGATTTCCGTATCATGAACCAGCACCGAACCATTCGCCGCAATTGCCGACACAAAACCTTTTTTCATCAAATCGACGATAACGGGCGCGAGTCCGGTTTTGACGACGTGACCGCCGATGCCCCAAACAATCGGTTTCTTTAAATCTCCGGCGCGTCTGATTTGTTTTGCGATTTCTCGCAAAGATTGAACGGCTAAGATATTCGGGAATTTTTCGAGAAATGATTTGAGCGAATCGTCAGCGTTTATCGGCGCGGCAAAATCTTCGACGGTAACTTTGCTCGGGCGCGACGCGAGTTCGTAGGTTTTTATATCATTGAAATTCGTCGGCTGGAGATTTTCGTAGATGGACATAATTTATCCGTAATATAACTTATTTTTCCGGCTGTTTGCGATTTGAAAAATTGAAACGCCAGGATTTCGCAACCAAAATAAAAAAGCTGACAGAGAAACCCCGTCAGCTTTTTTCATAATTATTTTACTGCCTAAAAAATAATTCGTCTCGATTCATAACCCGTAAAATTAACGGTTATAGTTTCTTCGGTCAAAGAAACAACCTGCGTCGGCTGAGTAAAGTTATATCCCTTGGAACGCACATTAAATATCAAGGTTTGTCCGACTTCGACATCTTCAAACAGATAATAGCCGGAACTATCGGTTTGTGCAGAATAGCCGTTGCCGTTGCCGTCAGTCATCGTAACGACTGCGCCGGAAATTCCGCGACCTTTTGCGCTGGTTACTCGACCGCCGACATTAACCGTTGCGGCTGACGGTCCTTGCGCTTGAACTTGGAAATTATCAATTCTGAATGTTCCGGCAGCGCCTGTTCCGCCACTTCCTAGTATTCTAAAATAAACCGTAGGCTGACCTTCGATTGCAGTGACGGCACTCAAATCAATATTGAACGCTGCAAAGACGCCATTACCGGGATTTACTGTTTGAAAAGTGGTAAAAGTCGTTCCATTTGTACTATATTGAACGTCAGCGTTTACAGGACCAGTACCGCTTCTCTGAGACTGGAAAAACAGCATATAATTCTGAAACGAACTAACGCCGCCTAGTTGAAACTGGAAAAAATTCGATGAACCTGCGGCAAAACTTGTAAGACTAACCGATTGATTTGCAGCGTTTGCGACAAAAGCCGGTGGAGCGGTCGCGGCTGTTCCTGCCGGAGTAGTGCAAGTTCCGCCGCCGGTTCCGCCGGTTGTAAATGTGGATGTAACTCCGGCTGGAGGAGTATTAAGCGTAGAAGCTGTACAAGGCGTTCCGGCTACTGCCGATGCAAAGTCATAATTAACAAGCAAAGTTTGCGCGTTGATAGTTGAACTAAACAAGACAAGGCAAATTGTCATTAGCGAACCAATACCGATTTTTCTTGCCAAACCGGAAAAAGCATTTTTACTGAAATCTTTCATAATTCTCCCCTCAATTTTTTGTAATTCTAAAGTCTGCGGCTTAAACATTTGACGCAAAAAACGATTTAAACTTTTGGCTGTTCGGGATTTGATATATCTCGAAATTACTATCCAGCCATTGGGAAAGTTTGGGAAATATCGTCTCTTCGGCAAATTATTTAAGAATTTAATTCCCGTCTATTTTGCGCCATATTAGCAAATGTGTAAAGTCATTTTTAACGCGCCGAAGGAATAGAAAATTAAATCCTTTATTGTCGTCGGTTATAAAACGATTGCTCGGAACGCTTCTGTTATCTGATTACTCAAACGGCAGGCAAATCCGTTTAACGGTAATGCTGCGGCTGAACAATTGTCTTTGCGATTTTTTAAAGTTAAATTGTTTATGCCGAAGCGATTGACGATTATATTTTGCAACTCTTTAAAGGGTTTTATAATCTGATTGAAGTTCCAATTTCTACCATAAAATTTATTGACGGTAATTTTAATTATTAGATTCGAGAAAATGTGTCTGTATTGATATGACGACATTTTCCTTTGGTAAAGTTTAAATAAAAAAGGGAAAACTTATTTAATGAAACGTTTCTATTTGATTGTAATCAGTTTATTCATACTTTCGATTTGTTTTACAGTAAATTTAAAGACGACCGCGCAGAGCGAAACGTATCAAGCGCCGTTAGCGCCGGAAGTGTCGCCGAACATTGTCGTCTCGCAATTTTTTGGCGGCGGCGGACTTTCCGGCGCGCCATACACAAACGATTTTGTCGAGCTTTTTAATCGCGGCAGCGCGCCGGTCAGCTTAAACGGCTGGTCAACTCAATACGCCTCGTCGGGCGGGACGAATTGGCTGGTTACGCCACTGACAAACGTTACGCTTCAGCCCGGTCAATACTATTTGATTCAATATGCCTCGAACGGAAGCGCGGGCAGCGCATTGCCCGCGCCCGATATGTTAGCTCCATCCGTAACCTCTAATGGTAGTACATTTATACCGAATCTTTCTTCGACTTCGGGCAAACTCGCGCTGGTCAATTCAACCGCGCAGCTTACGGCTTCAACTTGTCCGACCGATTCGACTATTGTCGATTTGATTGGTTACGGAAGCGGCGCTTCATGTTTTGAAGGCGCAAAAACGCCGGATTTAAGCGTTTCGACGGCGGGAAAACGCAATGGCAGCGGCTGTACCGATACGGATAATAATTCTTCCGATTTTACAATTGTCTCGCCGGCGCCGAGAAATACGGGCAGCTTGACTAATTCCTGCAATCTCGGCGGCAATCTGCAAGCCAGCGCCGGGGCAAATCCGAACACGGTTGCGCCCGGCGCGACAACGCTTTTGACCGTCACTGTTTTCCCCGCGACAACGCCGTCCAGCACTGGAATTTCAGTGGTCGGGAATTTAACCAATATCGGCGGCGGAGCGAATCAACAGTTTTTTGACGACGCAACCAACGGCGACGCGACGGCAGGCGATAATATTTTTTCATATTTAGCGACGATTCCGGTGGGAACAAGCGGCGGTGTTCATAACATTACGGCGACTGCCTCGGACGCGCAATCGCGCTCGGCAAATGTTGCTATCAACATTACCATCAATGCGCCTGTCACTGGCGGCGAAGATTATTTGTTGCTGGGAAATCCGAGCAACGCGACCGCCGATGTCGCCAATGAAAATAATTATTTAATGATAAAGCCGCAATACGCGCTTTCGTATAATCGAAGCCGCGCAATACCGAATTGGGTTTCCTGGCGGCTCGACACGAGTTGGATTGGAACCGCGCCGCGGCAGGATGATTTTCGTCCCGACCCGGCTTTGCCCGCCGGTTGGTATCAAGTAACCGACGGCAGTTATTCGGGTTCGGGTTTTGACCGCGGGCATCACACGCCTTCAGGCGACAGAACGCGCTCGGTGCCGGACAATTCGGCAACCTTTTTGATGACCAACATAATGCCGCAGGCGGGTGGAAACAATCAGGGACCTTGGAACGACCTTGAAGGTTATTGCCGGACATTGGCGACGCAGGGCAAAGAACTTTACATTATCGCAGGCGGAACCGGCGTCGGCGGCGTCGGTTCGAGCGGTTCTACGGTCAACACTATCGACAACGGTCGCATAACCGTTCCCGCTCAGACGTGGAAAGTTATTCTCGTGCTTCCCAACAGCGACAACGATTTATCGAGAATTGACAACAACACGCGCACCATCGCCGTTATTATGCCGAACATCGAGAGTATTCGTGCAAATAATTGGGAACAATTTATAACGTCTGTTGACCAGGTAGAAACATTAACCGGATATGATTTCTTCTCAAATGTCTCCACTCAAATTCAATCCGTCATCGAATCCCGTGTTGACGGACAAGCTAACGCAACGCCGACAATTACAGCCGCTTCCGGCGTTTCCCGACAACAAGGCAATCCGGCTTCCAATTCGCAAATCGCCACCGTCAACGACAACAATCAAACCGAAAATACTCTGAGCATTACGGTCAACGGCGGCACGTCGGCAACGGTCAACGGCGTAACCGTTTCAAATATCGCGGTCGACGCGGCTGGCGTTGTATCAGCCAATGTCGTTGCCGCGCCGGGCGCGACTGCCGCCGGTTTTACTTTGCGCGTGACTGACAATCAAACCGCGTTTACCGAAGCGACTTTTAACGTTGCCGTGACGTCCGGTTCATACGAAGCCGATGTCAACCCGCGACCGAATCAGGCGGGCAATCCCGTTCCCGGAAAATCCGGCGACGATACGGTAACCAGCGGCGACGTAACGCAAATTCGTCGTTTCGCGCTCGGACTCGATACGCCCGACACGGTTGCGACCAATGAATTTCAGAAAGCCGACTGCGCTCCGATTCAAGATGCCTCGAACAACTTCGTGTATGGCGACGGAGTAATCGCTTCGGGCGACGTAACGCAAGCCAGACGCCTCGCACTCGGTTTGGATACTTTGCGATTAGCCGCCGGACCGACAAACGCGGGCGGTTCTTTTGCCGATAGATTAATCAACCAAAAAACTATCGCCGGATTCGGCGGCGGCGGCGATTCATCCATTGCCAGCCGGCAAACGGTAACGCCGGTTACCGTCAATCGCATCGGCAATGTGTTGACCGTCGGTATCGTAATGAATACGAATATCGGCGCAACACTCGCCAGTTCTTTGAGCTTTACTTTAAACTTTAACGCCGCCGAATTATCCAACCCGACCAACGTCAGACTTGGCAGCGGCGATGATTCGGCGGCGCTCGGTATTAATGATTTACAAGCAGATTCAGGACGATTGGGCGTTTTGATGGATTTGTCGCCGACGCAAACTTTCGGCGCTGCATCGCAGCAGTTGGTTCTGATTGACTTTACCGTCGCCGCAGGAGCGCCGGCAACGACCGACCTCGGTTTCAGCGATTCACTAACCGCGCGTTTTATCGCGGATTCGAACGGCGACCGATTAGATAATGCCGACTCATTCGTCAACGCCGCTGTTTCCATTGGCTCGCCGACGCCAAAGTCGCGCAAGCGTATGAGGTTAAATTAACAGAAAGAGGACGTTTGGATAAAGGTTTTTATCAATTTGATAATATTCGGTTTGTTTTCGGGAAGTTCGGCGGGGATTCGAGTTGACTGAGCGAGAATTTTTAAGCGTCAAACTGCGGCTTTTTCAATTGCTTCGGTTAGCGCGGCGATTATTTCTGCTTCCTTTGCGTCCCAATCGCCTTCGACGCGGCAGCCCGATGCGTTTTTATGCCCGCCGCCGCTGAATTCTTCGGCAACCCGCGCGACGTTGATATTGTCTTTCGAGCGCAGGCTGACACGGAAAGTGTTCGGTTGAGTTTCGCGCATATAACAGACGGCTTCGACCGTTTTGGCGGCAAGGGGAATGTTGACGAACCCGTTGTTGTCGCCGTCAACCGATTCGGCTTTTTCCTGCATTTCGAGCGTTTGACGCATCCACGCGATTTTACCGTCCGCGCTGCGTTTGACGGTTGCCAGAACCTGACTCATCAATTCGATGCGGCTCCAGGGATAACTGTTATAGACGGCTGCTGAGATTTGCGCGGGTTTTACGCCGACACGGACGAGTTCGGAGGCAACTTTTAAGGTGCGCTCGGTTGTGTTTGGGAAATGAAATGAGCCGGTGTCGGTGACGAGCGCGAGATAGACGCATTCAGCGATTTCTTTTGTGATGCGCCCGCCGATTGCCTTGCAGAGATTGTAAATCATCTCGCCGACTGCGGATGCGGTTTGGTCTATCCAGTTGATTGTTCCGAAATGCTCGCTGGTGGCGTGATGGTCGATGTTGACGGTCAGTTGATTTTCAAGATTTCTGATGCCCGGACGCGAAAGGTCGGAACATTCGATGACGAATATCGCGTCGTATTTACCGTTGACTTCGGCGACCTGGCGAATCTCGTCCGCACCGGGAAGCTGCGAGTAAGCGCTTGGAATGCCGTCGCGGACGATGACTTCGGCGGTTTTGCCTAATGAGCGCAAAAGCCAGCATAAACCCAGAGAAGAACCGATACCATCGCCGTCCGGTCGGACGTGCGTGGTGATGGCAAAGGTATTTTTGTTTTCAATTAACTCGACTACTTGACTTAACACTTATTAAATTGATGAATGACGAATGACGAACGATGAATTAAAAAATTCCCTAACGTTCATCATTTATTATTTATCATTATTCCTTTCCTGTTTTATTTATGAACTGTAAAAGCCGAATGCCGAATCTTTTCTTAAATTCATCATTCATTATTCATCATTCATAATTTCTTTAATCTCGCCCTTTTCGGTCAAATCCTGAATAATGCTGTCGACACGGACGGCGTTTTCCTCAACCGTGTCGCGCACGAAATTGATATGCGGCGCGTGGCGCAAATCCAGATTTAACGCAACTTGTTGCCGCACAAAGGTCGCGGCGTTTTGCAATGCTCTGAACGCCGCTTGTATCTCGCTTTCATTGCCCTCGACGACGACAAAAACTTTCGCATCGCGCATATTTTCCGATACGCGGACATCCGTTACCGTTACGGCAAGCAAGCGCGGGTCGTCCATTTCATACCCGACAATTTCCGTAACCTGTTCGCGCAACGCTTCTGCTAATCTTTCCGGTCTTCTCATTTTCCGTAATGAAACTTACACGAATAAATTAAAATTTCCTCGTTACTGACTTTGTAAACCAGGCGATGCTCGTCGGTTATTCGCCTTGACCAAAGACCTCTCAATTCGTGCTTTAAAGGTTCGGGTTTGCCGATTCCCAAAAAAGGATTTCGTCCGACGTCTTTGATAAGCTCGATAATTCGACCATGAATTTTCTTATTCTCAAGCGACCAGAAATTAAAATGCTCAAAGGCTTCGGGGAGAAACGAAATCCTTCTCATAAATTGTCAAAATCCACATAAACCCGTTTTTCAGGGTCTTCCGCATCGCGCATCGCTTGCTCTAAATGCTTGCGATTAGCTTCGGTTGAAAGAAGATATTCAGTAGTGTCTTGTTCCTCTTCGACAAGAACGATAACTTCAACCTGCGTCCCGGACGGTAAATCAATCGCGGAAACTTCGACCATTCCGTTTTCTTTAACAACCGTTTTTTCTCTGATTCCCGTAATCATAATTTTAGTGGTAAATGGTAAATGGTAAATGTAAGAAACATTCTTTAATTTACCATTTACCATTTACCATTATTAAAGTTCCGTAGCGGCAGTGCGTTCAATCACATACGCTTCGATTTCATCGTCAACTTTTACGTCATTGAAATTGGCGAGGCTGATGCCGCATTCAAATCCTTGACGAACTTCGTTGGTATCTTCCTTGAAACGTTTGAGCGTCGCAATATCGCCTTCCCAGGCAACCACACCGTCACGGATGACTCTGGCTTTGGCTTGTCTTCTGATGACTCCATCGATAACGCGGCAACCGGCAATCGTGCCGACCTTGGAAACTTTGAAAAGGTCTTGGACGACGGCTTTGCCTAAAATGACTTCCTTCTCAATAGCGTCGAGCATTCCAATCATCGCAGCGCGAATTTCTTCTTCGACTTTATAAATTATCGAATGCAGGCGAATATCGACATCTTCCTGTTTGGCGACATCTGCCGCCCGCGAACTCGGACGAACATTAAAACCGATGATAACGACTGCGGTCGAAGCGTTATCGGCTTGTGTCGCTGATGCCAGCAGAACATCGGATTCGGTAATTGCGCCGACGCCGGAGCGAATCACGCGAACTTTAACTTTGTCGGTTGAAAGTTTTTCGAGCGTCGCGCGAAGAACTTCGACCGAACCTTGTACGTCGGTTTTCAAGACAACCAGCAATTCTTTGACTTCTGCGAGTCCGAGCGATTCGATGCCGCGCTTGGTCGTCTTGAGCATTGCAAGTTGTCTGGCTTGCATTTGACGCTGGCTGGCAATGGTTTGCGCTTTGTCAATATCGGACACGACTTGGAAAGTATCGCCTGCCTGCGGAACGCCTTGCAGACCGAGAACTTCAACCGGAGTCGCAGGTTCGGCGGCAGTAATAATATCACCGCGGTCGCTGAACATCGCGCGAACTTTGCCGTAATACTGTCCGACGATAAACGGGTCGCCGACGCGCAAAGTTCCCTGTTGAACTAAAACCGTCGCAACCGAGCCGCGTCCCTTATCGAGTTTGGCTTCCAAAACCACGCCTGAAGCACGTCTGGTCGGGCTGGCTTTCAAATCCAAAATATCGGCAGTTAATAAAACCGTTTCGAGCAAAGTGTCGAGGTTTTCCCGCTTCTTGGCGGAAACGGCAACCATTTCCGTATCGCCGCCCCAATCAATCGGCTGCAAACCGAGTCCGGCAAGTCCTTGCTTGACTTTATCGGCGTTCGCGTCGGGTTTATCGATTTTGTTGATAGCGACAATAATCGGAACGCCCGCCGCTTTTGAATGTTCGACCGCTTCGATGGTTTGCGGCATCACGCCGTCGTCGGCTGCAACGACGAGAATTACCACGTCGGTCGCTTTTGCCCCACGCGCCCGCATCATCGTAAATGCTTCGTGACCGGGCGTGTCGAGAAATACTACGCGGCGTTCTTCGCCCCCTTTGTCGGAATTCGGCAAAAAGACGCTGTATGCGCCGATATGCTGCGTAATTCCGCCGGCTTCGCCTTCGGCGACATTCTCAGAACGAATCGCGTCGAGCAGCGAAGTTTTGCCGTGGTCAACGTGACCCATCACGGTGACGACCGGCGCGCGCGGCAGCTCGACGTCATCGGAGTCGGCGGCAATGAGTTCTTCAAACTCTTGCTCGATAACCATATCCTCAAACGCCACGAAGCTGACGTTATAACCGTAGCCGACGCCGAGTTCCTGCGCCATTTTTTCGCCAATCGGTTGATTGAGCGTGGCAAAAATCCCGCGTTTGATAAGCAATTGGACAATATCGCGCGGCGTAATGCCGAGCGCTTCGGAAAATTCGCGGATGGTCGCGCCTTCGGTTAAACGAATCGTTTTTAAATTTTCCGCATCGACCTTACCGACTTGTGCCAGCACGCGCTCTTCAATCGAGAGCGGACGCGGCGCGGCAAAGTCTCTTTCATCGAATCTTCCGCCTTTATCCTGAAATCTTCCCGCGCCTTTTTTAACCGCGGCTCGTCCGAATTTTTTGCGCTGGTCAACCGGCGGCGTATATGTCATTTTCGGGGTGGAAGTTTCACCCGAAGTCGCTCGCAAATCTGGTTTGCGCCCGTTTTTGCCGTCCCTACGCACGTCGGTTCTGGCTTTTTCCGGCTCTTTGTCGTTGTTGAATTTGCCGGTTCTGGTCGGAGCGTCGTTGACCATCCGCTCGCCCGGCTTGATTCCTTTATTGAGCGATTCCTGCGTAAGTTTGAGTATTTTGACCTGCGTTCCGCTCGGGCGAAGAACTCGGCTCGTTACCGATTTTGATTCGACGGGTTTTTCAGTGGTTTGCTCTTCAGCCGTAACGTCCGCCGTTGTTTGTAACTCCGGCGGCGTTTCTAAAGTTTCGGTTTCGACAACCGGTTCAGGAACAGATGAATTTTCTTCAACTGTGGCGGAATCGAGGGTTGATGGAACTTCGACCTTTTTCTGAAGTTTCGTAACTCTGCGAACAGGTTTAGGTGATACTTCGTCTGCTGAAGATTTGGCTGTTTCGGCTTGTTTTGCGGTAGCTTTTTCTTCTGGGGCTTTTAATTGCGGCTCTGTTTCCGCCTGAGGGACTTCTTCGGCGACCGTCGGTTCTTCAACCTTTGCCACCTTCTTTATAACCTTGATAAACCGTTTCGGGGAAGTTTCGGTTTTTGGAAAATACCTGCTGCGGACTTTTTCCGCTAATTCCTTACTGACGGAGTTTGAAGGCACGCTCACGTCCGCGCCTTCACGACGCAAATCTTCGATGACGCGCTTGGTGTCCTGTTTGACTTCTCGCGCGAGGTCGTATATCCGAACTGCTGTTCCTACGGGCATATTTATCTTTGTTGGCGGATTTGTTGTTTTTAGACATAAATCCGCCGTTCCTTTCTCACTTGTCTGCAATGAATAAATTTATTGTTCATTTGTCTGATTCCGATAAATTTTCTTCATTATTGTTTTCAACCGTTTCGTTTTCCGTTTGTTCCGCAACGTCTTCGGAAATTACTGTATTGTCAGAACTTTCAACCGACTCTTTTTCGATAGTTTCCGCTTGCTCGGTATTCGCTTCATTTGCAGAAGTTTCTTCGGAGATGTTTTCTTCCGCTGTTTCCGGCTTTTCGTCCGTATTGTTCGCTTGCGTCTCTGATGTTTCAGATACTCGGTCGGTTGCTGATGATTCGACGCCTTCCGCTTTTGCATCTCCGGCTTGCTTGTTTCGCGCGTCAACAATTTCTTTGGCAGAAGCGATTATTTTTTCAGCTTGATCGAGACTGATGTCCAAAAAGTCAACCAAATCGTCAACCGAAGTCGCTGCCAGAGTATCGACATTATCAATGCCTTTTTCCTTTAAAACGTCGGCTTGATTAGACGAAACAATTTGCAGAGCCGTAATCGGCACGGCTTCGCCGGAAGCCATCATCTTGCCCATTTTCAGAGCGATTTCCTTTTTCAAAACATCTTCGCTGACAATATCGATGTTCCAACCGACGAGGCGAGTGGCGAGTCGCACGTTCTGTCCGCGTTTGCCGATGGCAAGACTGAGTTGGTCTTCGACGACAATCACTTCCATATCGCGCTTGTTAACGTCCGTGATGCGAACTTGCGAAACCTTCGCGGGCGAAAGCGCGTTAGCGGCAAAAACCGAAGGCTCGTCCGACCATTCGATAATATCGATTTTTTCGCCACGCAGTTCTTTAATAATCGACTGCACGCGCGAGCCTTTCATTCCGACGCACGCGCCCACCGGGTCGACATCCTTTTCGTTTGAAGTAACGGCGATTTTAGCGCGGTCGCCCGGCTCGCGGACGGCAGACTTGATAACCACCGTTTCGTCGTAGATTTCGGGAACTTCCATTTCAAACAGACGCTTGAGTAACTCCGCCGAAGCGCGTGAAACCTTGATTTGCTGATTTCTCGGCTCTTTGCTGACATCAGCGATAACGACTCGAATCCGCTCGCCCTGATTCCAGGTTTCACTGCGGGCTTGTTCCTGTTTCGGCAGAATCGCTTCGAGATTGTTGCTTAAATCAATAATCATATCGCCGCGCTCAAAACGTTTGACCGTTCCGTTAATCAGTTCGCCTTTGCGGTCGATATATTCTTCATAAACTTTTTCGCGGATTGCCTCGCGCACTTTTTGCACAAGAATTTGTTTGGCGGTCTGCGCCGCAATGCGCCCGAGTTCTTCGGTTGGAAGCGGAATCAGCAGCATATCGCCGATTTCGATTTCATCGCCGGCAAGCTCTTGCGCCTCAGTTAACGAAAGTTCGGTTGAGGGATTTTCTACTACGTCGACGACTTCCTTATGCGCTGATATTTCAATTGTTCCGTCTTCATTGTTCCAGTCAACTTCGATGCTTTCGCCGGTTTTGTCCTGCGATTTAAATTGCTTGCGGGCGGCGGCTTTGACCGCCTCCTTCATTGCCTCAATCACCAAATCGCGGTCAATTCCCTGCTCGGTTACAAGTGCTTCTATACTTTGTCCAATTGATGTCATAAATCGTTTAATGGAAAATTTAAAATGTTAGACGGAAAATTTTCGACTTAGTTATTTCCCACCTTCCATTTTCCGTTTCTCGCTTCTTTTCAGCTCTTCGTCCAAATCAATTTCTAAATTCGCTTTGGCAACCGCGCTGTATGAAAAGCGAATTGTTCCGCTTGTTTTATCGTCAAATACGATTTCGTCATTTTCAACCGAATTGATTCTTCCGCGAAAATTTTTCTGTCCGTTTATCGGGGTCGCGGTTTTAACTTTTGCCAAACTGCCGACGAATTTTTCAAAATCCTTTTGGCTGTATAGCTCGCGCTCTAAACCGGGAGAAGAAACTTCCAGCAGATAAGTCGATGGAATGAAATCTTCAACTTCTAAAACAGCGTCGAGATTTCGACTGACCTTTGAGCAATCCTCGTGCGTCACGCCGTCCGACTTATCAATAAAAACGGTAATAACTAAATTTTTACTCGTTCCGGCAACTTGCGCGTGGACGAGTTCGAGGTTGTTTTCCTCAGCCGCCCGAGCTGCAATTTCACGAATGCGCTCAATAATCGAAAGTTCCATCAAAACAATTGCCGCCCAAAATAAAAAGTGGGCGCGAAACCCACAGAATGCGTCTTTACGCATTACAGCAAACGACTATCTTACACGAAAATCGTGCTTGTTGGCAAGCCGACTTCTCAACTCGATGCGATTTATCTCACTTCAACTCTAAATTTTAAAAGGCTTTTTGGATTTCCCGGCAGACAATAAAAATATCTATTTCATAGCCGAGTTAAAACCTTTGAAATTCTTAAGCGTTTCTGCAATTAACATAAAATAAACTTTTTTCGTTTTAAACTTTCAAATTTCATCCGAACTGTGATATAAATAATTTCCAAATCTTGCAATAAGAATACTTTACTAAAGGCAAGAAAACTTTACCTTTATTTTTATAATTCCTTGCGGTTTTTTATTGACATCGGGAAAAAGGTTGTGTAAAAATTGGAAGGTCTTATTTTTGAAATGTTAAATTTAATGGGATACATGAGGAGAATTATGAACAGCAAAATATGGATTCGTAAAGCACTCTCGACGTGCTTGGTGGTTGCCACGTTGCTAACCTACTCAATGGTTACCTTGGCTAATTCGGAAAGAATTGCGGGAGAAATTTTGGTGACGGGTAAAAATATCGATGGACAACTTTCCTTTGTTAAGGTTAACGGGGAAGCTGCTCAGAGCGGTCGTTCAATTTTTAGCTCAAGCACCGTTGCTACACCGGAAAATGCAGGCGCAATAATAAGCCTTGGAAAGTTGGGCAAAATCGAACTTGCGTCAAATACGACTTTAGCCTTGTCCTTTAACGAAAAAGGTATATCGGGCGATTTGACGGCGGGACGCGTTACAGTTCTAAGCGCTGCCGACGGCGTGATTATCAATACAGTTGGCGGGAAGACCGTTACGCTGAACTCCGGTGAGTCAGCATCAGCCAACAATGCACAAAAGGATGATACCACAACTGATAACGGCGGTGGTCACGCCGGTTTGATTTGGGCAGTAATTCTTGCCGCCGCCGGCACTGGAATTATCCTTGCGGCAACAACCAACAATAACAACACTTCGCTCGGAGCTACTTCGAATGTTGTTAGCAGAACCAACTAACTATTTGCAAATTCTTTTGGTTTGCTGTGATTTCAGCATTTAATCAAGAAGATTTATTTTATAACAGGATTAATTCAGGAGGAGTTTAACTATAATGCTCAACAAAATTTTGATTCGTAAATCTATAACATTGATGACTGCTGTTGCCGTATGGTGTGTTTTTTCAATGTCTGTAATGGCAGCGCCGGATGATATTATGGGTGAAATAACCGTTAACGGACAAGTTTCCGTTAATGGACAAACTGTAACCTCTAATTCCACCATTACATCCGGCAGCACAATTGTAACCGGAACAGGCTCAACCGCTACAATTAGTTTAGGTAAAAATGGTCGGGTCGAAGTTATCGGAGACACGTCGGTTACTCTGAAATTTACGGGTAATAGTATCGTCGGAATGCTTACCGCCGGTAAGGTTTTAGTTTCTAATTCCGCAGGTATTGCAACTACCGTAACTACCAGGAATGCGACGGTTATTGCCGATGCCGGTCAAGCGGATAATTTTAGTGTGGACGTCGGATGTTCCGACGAAGTCAGATGTACTCAAACATATGTGGAAACTATGGTCGGTTTGGTTACTCTGAGAAACGGTTCGACCGATAAGCAAGTCGCCGCCGGCACAAATGCGACTTACGGAAATCCGTCGCAAACCGGTTGTAAACCTTGTATGCGTCCAGGTCCAGGCGCGCCGGTGGCGGTTGCAGGTCTCGGACTCGGAGCTATCGCAGCTATTTTACTTGGCGCTGCAGGAGCGGTCGTCGCGGCTATTGTTTTGAGAAAAAAGAGAAATGACATTGAAATTGGCGGCGGTGATACTGTTCTCAGTCCAACTCGCTAATTTCAGACATTATTCTTTATTATAAATCTGACACGACTTAAAAATTGCGGGTCATGTTGCCTAAACGTGACCCGCAAAATTCGTTTTCGTTTGTGAATAGTTTAACAATATATTTTAGATTTAATTTATGCATATAGCGGTAATTGGAACAGGATATGTAGGTTTGGTTACAGGCGCCTGTTTCGCGGAATTTGGTGTTGAAGTAACTTGTGTGGATGTTGACGAGAATAAAATTGCCCGCTTAAATCAAGGTATAATCCCTATCTACGAGCCAGGTTTGGATAAAATTGTAGAGAAGAACACAAAAGACGGAAGACTTCACTTTACAACGGAAATTAAATCAGCAGTTGAACAGGCTTTGGTTATTTTTTTGGCGGTTGGTACGCCGCCAAAAGAAGACGGTTCTCCCGATATGAGTTTCTACCAATCGGCGGCTAAGGACATAGCGCATTTCATGAACGGTTACAAGGTACTGGTTACAAAGTCCACCGTTCCCGTCGGTACCGGAAAATGGCTTCGTGAATTTGTCAAAGAAAATCAAAATTTAAAGACTAATTTCGGCGTAGCTTCAAATCCCGAATTTCTACGCGAAGGCGCGGCTATTGAAGATTTTATGCGCCCCGACCGGGTTGTAATCGGCAGCAATGAAGAAGATGCGATTGCAATTATGAAAGACCTCTATCGTCCATTATATTTGATAGAAACTCCGATTGTCATAACTTCACTCGAAGCCGCTGAACTTACCAAATACGCAGCCAACGCTTTTCTCGCTACTAAAATTTCCTTTATCAATGAAATAGCAAATCTCTGCGACAAAATCGGCTGCGACGTTCACGACGTTGCGCGTGGAATGGGAATGGATAAAAGAATTGGCAACAAATTTCTTCATCCAGGACCGGGTTACGGCGGTTCTTGTTTTCCGAAGGACACCCGCGCCTTATCGACTGTTGCCAAACAATTCGGCGCGGACTCAATGATTGTCGATACGGTAATCGAGGTCAACGAGCGTCAACGCCGCGCTATGATTCCGAAAATCGAGAAATTACTCGGTGACTTTAACGGCAAAAAAATTGGCGTCCTCGGACTTTCGTTCAAGCCTGAAACCGATGATATGCGTGAATCTCCCGCCGTCGACGTTATTAGAGAATTGCAGGCAAAAGGCGCTAAAATAAAAGCATTCGACCCGGTAGCAATGGAGGAAGCGCGAAAATGTCTGCCAGATATAGAATTCGCTTCCGACGAATACGATGCGATAGAAGGCGCGGACATACTGGTTTTTTTAACCGAATGGAATCAGTTTCGCGCTCTCGATATGAACAGAGTTAAGCAACTTTTAAAATCCCCTAAAATTGCAGATTTACGAAATATCTACGATCCTAAAACGATGCGTGAAATGGGATTTGAATATACCGGAGTCGGAAGATAGGTTCTATTATTTTTCTAAAAACTTTCGACTAATTATACTGAAATTTTCATCGACTATTTAATTCTATGCCATTGACGGAAAAAGTTTTGGTTACCGGCGGCGCAGGTTTTATCGGTTCAAATCTTGCCGAAGAACTTATCAAGCAAGGCGCGAAAGTTGCTATTTTGGATAACTTGGTTACCGGCTTTCGAGAAAATTTGGAGGAAATTGACGGAGATTTCGAGTTTGTCGAAGGCGATTTAAATGATGACGAAAAACTCGTTGCCGCATTAGAAGGAGTCAGCATAGTTTTTCATCAAGCTGCCTTGCCGAGCGTCCCGCGTTCTGTGGAAAACCCTCTCGAAACTCACGATGCCTGCGTGAACGGAACTTTTAATTTGCTTTTGAAATCTAAAGAAAAAAACGTCCGACGTTTAATATACGCGGCGTCCAGTTCCGCTTACGGCGACCAGGAAACGCTTCCGAAAATCGAAACGATGATTCCGAAACCGCTTTCTCCGTATGCCGCCGCAAAATTGATGGGCGAATACTATTGTCAAGTTTTTTCTCGCGTCTATGGTTTAGAAACCGTCTGCCTGCGCTATTTTAATGTTTTCGGTCCGAGACAGAATCCGTCATCAATGTATTCGGGCGTTATCTCCCGTTTTATTGATTCTTTGATGACAGGAAAACAACCGGTTATCTACGGCAACGGCGAGCAATCGCGTGATTTTACTTTTATTGCTAATGTCGTCGATGCCAACATCAAAGCCGCGCAAACAGAAAACGGAATCGGCGAAATTATCAATGCCGCCAACGGAGAGCGCATTTCATTAAACCAACTGCTTGAAGTATTAAAGAAAATTACGGGCAATGCGGAAGTTCAAGCCGATTATCAGGCTGAAAGAAAAGGCGATGTAAAACATTCCCAAGCCGATAATACCCGTGCTATAAATTGGCTGGATTACCAAAAGATATATGGCTTGGAAGAAGGTTTGCAGCAAACGATTAACTGGTGGAAATCCAGCAGATTTTCTCATTAAATCATTTCCTAATATTATTTAGAAATATTCGAGTTCATCTTAATTCGCCGCTGTTTATCTCATTACTTTCCAACTTTTCAAATTTTACGACTGTCGCAATTATTATTGGTTTGCCCGTATTAAATTGATACTTGGTAATCGATTTAAATTCGTTTCTCTTTTCTTTGAGACTTTAACCCTTTTCATTACTTGTATTTAATAATTTGGCATAACAATTGAATAGTGAATTTACAAAGAAGTCAGGAAAGCGGATTTTCATTGAAGGAGAAAAGATATGTTAGAAACAATTATACTTATATTGGTGGTTTTGTGGTTATTAGGATTTATATTCGGCACCGCTGGAAGTTTAATTCACTTACTTTTGGTGATAGCTTTGGTTGTTCTGGTAATTAGATTTATGTCCGGCAGGAAAGCCGTGTAATCGAATGTTGACCGGCAACCCGACAAATAAATTAAAACTTATTAATTAAAAAGCCTCGTTTCCGATTTAATTGGCAAACGAGGCTTTTTAATTAATGAAGATCAAAAGAAGGTTATTCGTGGCAGAATGCAGCCTCTTCATTTAATAAGTCCCGCAAAATGTATTACTCTAAAGAAAATCTGATTTAAGGATTCGGCTATGAAAGATACGACGGAATTCAGGCTTGGCGAACAAACTCAAGAGGTTTTCAAAAATGTGTTTGCATTTTTCGGAACGCTCACGCCTGATGGTCGCGTTCTGAGTCTGACGGGAAATGTTTTTGAGAGAACGACAACCGAACCCGAACTTTTAATCGGTCAAAAATTTTCCGAAACGGTTTATTGGCAATCGACCGAACAAACGCCCGCAATTTTGGAGAGAGCCATAAGCAAAACCGCAAAAGGAAAAGAAACTAAAACGTTACTTGATTTTAGAGTCGATTCACAAGAAAAAATAATTATCGATTTGTTTTTGCAACCGCTATTCGACTCGAAAGCGCCGCCTAAAATGTTATTCTTTTGCGCGACGGAGGTTACAGACCGGGAAAAAGAAGTTAAGTATTATAAGCATAGAAGCGAGCAGATGCTCGCTGCTGTAGAAAACGCAGATACAGGTTTATGGTTCCGGGATTTATCGGAAGATAAAATGTTTACGACGCCGAAATGCAGCGAACTTTTTGAAATTTCGCCGAACGAAATATTTACGCCGCAAGCAATGACCGAAATTGTTCACCCCGAAGATCGCGCCGAAGTGGAAAAGGCTTTTCAAGAATCGCAGATTAGCGGAAAACGACTTAACATCGAATATCGCCTAATATATTCGGACGGTAAAATTCGCTGGGTTTCCGTTTGCGGAAATACCCATTTTGACGACAACGGAAAACCGCAAAGTATGGCGGGAATCGCGCGCGGCGTCAGCGACTGCGAAATTGCCAACGAAGAGTTGTCGATAGTCTACGCCCGCGAAAAAAAAGCGCGCGACGAAGCCGAAGCAGCCAATCGGGCGAAAGATTTTTTCCTCGCCGTCGTATCGCACGAGTTGCGCTCGCCGCTGAACGCAATTTTGGGTTGGTCAAAAATTCTATTGACAAAGGATGTCGATAAAGATACAACCAAGAACGCTCTCGAAACAATCGAAAAAAGCGCGCGCTCGCAAGCAAAACTTATCGAAGATTTACTTGATTCGGCAAGAGTCGCTTCAGGCAAACTCAAAATGGAGTTTCGTTCGATAAACCTCTATGAAATTGTTAAGACGGTTTGCAACCTTCAAAAATCAATTGCCGAAGCAAAGAAAACGAATCTCGAATTCCGGTCGGATACAGATAACGTTCAGGTTTTCGGCGATTCGGCGCGACTTCAACAGGTGTTCAATAATTTGCTTTCAAACGCCCTGAAATTTACAAAGGAAGGCAACTCTATCGAAGTTGACGTAAAAACCGGCGATGAAGCGGTGCGAGTTTCCGTCAGGGACAACGGTCAGGGAATCAGCGCGGAAACATTGCCGATTATATTCAATCAGTTTCATCAGGGCGATGAATCCACTACGCGCGACAGCAGCGGTTTAGGTCTCGGACTATCGATTGTCAAAATTTTAGTCGAAAAGCATAAAGGAAAAGTTCAGGTCGAAAGCGCAGGCGTCGGCTACGGTTCGACCTTTACCGTTACTTTGCCTTTGTGCGGTTTGGAAAAAGACGCAGCGTCGGAAATTGAAAAATCTGCTCCGAATGAAGAGAAACCACTGAACAAAATCAAAATTTTAATTGTCGAAGACGACCCGGATTCGCGCGAAGTTCTACAGCTATTGCTCGAACAAAGCGGCGCGCAGGTAAAAAGCGCGGAATCGGCGTTCGAGGCGATAAATTTTTTAAAAAAACCACCAATCGATTTGCCGGACGTAATCGTTTCCGATTTGGCAATGCCGGACGAAGACGGTTATTCTCTGCTGACGCGAATCCGCAAATTATCAATTGAAAAGGGCGGCGAAATTCCCGCTCTCGCCCTGAGCGCTTTTGCGACAAACGAAAATAAACAAAAAGCCTTCGATGCCGGTTTTCAAAAATATCACACCAAGCCTTTTGAGCCGGACGTTATTATTCAAGACATTCTACAACTGCTAAAAAAATAGTTTTCGGGTAAAAAAAAAGCGGACGGAGAAAAGTTAAATTCCCCGTCCGCTTTTTTTAGTTCTGCAAATACTTTGCCTTATTTACTAAACTTACGAAATCGTTGCGGTAACTTTTCAAGTCGCTTCCGAGCGAGTTCTCCGCAAGGCTTATTAAATGGTTATAACTCGAATTTCCCTTGTAGCGCGAGCCGCGTAAAAGCAAACCAAACTCGGCAATAGCCGAAGCGAATCGCAAGTTATCAGAAGCGTTTTCGATAGATTTTCCGGCGTCTAACAAACCTTGCGTAAGTAGTTTGCTCTCATTTTTGTTCGGTTCTTTGTAGCGAAGTTTGACGGTCAAAAGTTCCTCGTTAAATTTTGTTTCGGAAGTTTCTGTTTTCGAGTATCGCAGTTCGTCAACTCCTTCATTTTCAATTTTTTGTCCCGCCGGAACTAATTCATAGAGCGCGGTAACCGAATGACCTGCGCCGATTTCGCCTGCATCCTTTTTATCGTCGTTAAAATCTCTGTCGGCAAGCAGACGATTTTCATA
This sequence comes from uncultured Pyrinomonadaceae bacterium, assembly GCA_964235785.1. Lineage (GTDB taxonomy): Bacteria > Acidobacteriota > Blastocatellia > Pyrinomonadales > Pyrinomonadaceae. The sequence continues at coordinate 144,858 of CAXSBF010000009.1, forward strand.
ACCGATAAGACGATAACCTGCCACTTTCGCCGGGTTAAATTCGATTTGGATTTTCACGTCTTTGGCAATTGTATAAAGCGTTCCGGCGGCTTGCTCGCCGAGCGCTTTTCGGGCTTCTTCCTGCGAATCGATGTAAGCATAATTTCCGTTGCCTTTATCGGCGAGCTTTTCCATCATCGAGTCGTTGGTGTTGCCGGTTCCGAAACCTAAAACCGAAAGAAAAATTCCACTTCGTCGTTTGTTTTCGATTAATTTGACGAGTTCGGCATCGCCCGTTAGACCGACGTTAAAATCGCCGTCGGTTGCCAGAATCACACGATTATTTCCGCCTTGAATAAAATTATCGAGCGCGACTTTGTAGGCAAGCTGAATTCCCTGCCCGCCGTTAGTCGAGCCGCCCGCTTCGAGGTTTCCGAGAGCGTTCAAAATCTCGCCGCGGTTGCCGGTTGAAGGCAGAACCAAACCGCCCGCGCCCGCATAAACAACAATCGCCACGCGGTCTTTTGTCGTTAATTGATTGACCAAAATCCGCAAAGCGTCCTTCAAAAGCGGAAGTTTTCGCGCATCATTCATCGAACCGGAAACGTCAATCAAAAACACCAGATTAGACGGCGGAACGTTATCGAGCGAAACTTTTTTGCCTTGCAGCCCGATTGAAACGATTTTGTGTTTTGCGTTCCAGGCGCAAGACGCAGCTTCCGTATTAACCGAAAACGGAACGTCGCCAATCGGCTGCGGGTAATCATATTCAAAATAATTGACGAGTTCTTCGATGCGAACGGCATCCTTAGGCGGAAGCTGTCCGTCGTTCAAAAAGCGTCGAACATTAGCGTAGGAAGCCGTATCGACATCAATCGAAAAAGTCGAAAGCGGCGCGCGCGACGTTTCGAGAAACGGATTTTCGTCAATGCGCGAGTATCTTTCACCGTCCGTTTTCCTATCTTCGTCAATAACGTCCTTGCTCATCATCGGCGCGTTCGTTGCCGAACTATTCGACATCATCGCATTTGAATTCATTGTTGAATTTTCAGCTTGATAAGCAACATCTTCCCTCTCCGGCATTATACGACCGCTATTAGTATTCGCGCTTTCTCTCGATACACTGCAAGCCGAAAATAACAATGAAAAAACAAAAACTACAACCGACAACCGACCACTGATTTTTGACAACTGTTTCATAGATTCCTCCAAAAAAATTTGCAAGCCTGTTTTTCTAAAACTTCGTATCTTGTCGAGAAGAACGAAGCCCGAAAACAGACTTGCAAAAAATTATTTTGGAATTCTATTTATTTTCTAAAAACTTTTCTGCCAAATAGGTGAATCGTTTTAATAAAGCAAAACCGCGGTTGCTTTACCGGCATCGAATTCGACCGGAAAATTTTTGTCTTGATACGCGCTCTGCGAAATCGGCTCGGCGGTAACGTATAAATTTTCGTAAGACTCGAGATTATCTAACCACTCATAAGAACTCGTTGCTCTAATTATCGAGCCATATCGATAAGCGAGCGTCGGCACGAGCGCCGAATGAACAAAGCGCATTCCGTTTTCGTCTTTGATAAAAAAATTCAAAGCAATCGGCGTATTGACTTCCGACGTATCCAATTCCCACCTTAATTGTTTGGATTTCAAATCGAACGTCGCTTGTCGAACCGTCGGCGAGCCGGGATTTGCTCTGCCGAGTTCCCGTTTCATTTTCCAACAGGATTTTGTTTGGGAATAAGTCGAATAATCCGGCGTAACATAAACTTTACCGGCGCTAATGACATTAAACTTTGCGAAAATAAAAGCCGTCGTTCCGACAATTAAACAAAAAAGCGCGAAACCCCAAAAATGTTTATTCATAAATCAATTCTCCTTTCTCGTAACCGTTAGAATGATGATAACTAAATTTCTTGCTTTTATACAAGAAAATTTTTAGATTTCCAAATTTAATTACATCTTCAAAATCTAGCTTCGATAATTCCTTCTTTTTGAACGCCGAATCTTCCGGTCAAGCGCGGATACGTTTCATTTTCCAATTCGAGATTTTCAATATCGAGCAGCATTTCAGCTTCGGCAATCGCTATCATCGAGCCTTCGATTTCCATATACTGCCCGAACGGAAGTTCATCCAAAACAACTTCAACCGCGCGGAACTGCCAGGTTTGACGACGTTTCTCATAAACCAGCGCCTTCACAAAACCGAGACCTTCAATAATCTTTTCCAGCTCTTCGGCTTTTTCGACAATTGTTTCAAATTCAATTTGCCGCTTAAAATCAGAAATGCTTTCGATAGGCTGTTTATAAGTCAAAACGGTTTTATCGTCGATTTTTCTAACACGCAGAACCGCCTGTTTTTCGTCCAAAACTCCGCCGCGATACAGCGTATTTTCTTCAAAATCTTCGCCGATATATTTTGCGCCGAATTCTTTCAAATTTTCTAATACCTGTTCGCGCCGGTCGTTCGACAAAATAAATTTCTTCTCAATTTCAATCGCCATTTTCGTATTTCTCTCGATGTTCTTTCAGCATTGCTTGATAAACTTCGTCATTTTTTGCGAGATAGTATTTTTCAGAAAAAATCCTCGCGGATTCGGCTTTAACTTTATCCTCGCCTTCAATCGGAATTATTTCCTTTGTGCCTTTTTTGTATTTTCTGCCGCTCGGATGGTTAGCGTAGCGACGCGCTCTGGTGATTCCCATTTGCAAAAACTTTCGCGCCATATCCATTCCGACAAAATCCTTTTGCCATTTATATTCAAGAAACATTTCATAAATTTTCCGGCTTGACTCTCCGGCGATTTCAGGCGTTTTGAATCTCCAATGCTGAACGATTTCAGATTTATACGGTTCAACCAGCAGAACGCCCTGTTCACCTTTCCCGACTCGATATAGTTCGGGATTTTTTCGCAAATCCAAATTCTTATAATCGAGTGAGTAATCAAACTTCTTCATAATTTATTTTTACCACAGAGACACGGAGAACACAGAGAAAATTTAAATTTTCTCTGTGTTCTCTGTGTCTCTGTGGTGCAATTCTACGATTGACGAATCCATTTCCAAACCTCAGGAATGGTTGCTCGCTTTCCATACATCAGCATTCCGACCCGATAAATTCGCGCCGCGAGCCAGACGAGTCCGGCGATTGCCAGACCGTTCAGCAAAATCGAAAGCGCGATTTGCCAGAACGGAGGCGTTTCCGCCAAAATCCGCACAGGCATCGTAATCGGCGCTAAGAAGGGCGCGATTGAAACCCAAAACGAAAGGTTAGAATTCGGGTCGCGGATAACGGCGAAGCTAAAATAAAACGCGATAACCAGAATCGCAACCGGAAACATTGCAAATTGTCCGCCTTCCTGAACGGTCGTTACCATCGAAGCGATAAGCGCGTAAATTGTGGCGTAAATAAAAAATCCGAGCAGGAAGAAAACGAAAAAATAAATAACCGTCAGAGGCGTGATGTCGGGAATCGATATATTCACGCCAGCCGCGCTCATTTGCGCCAGACCGACGCTGACCAAAACAAGCGCGGAAATTATCCAAATCGCAAGCTGCGTCAAACCTGCCAGACCGACGCCGACGAGTTTTCCCATCATCAATTCAAACGGTTTTGCCGACGAAAAAAGTATTTCGGCAATCCTGGTTTCTTTTTCTTCGATGACCGCCGACATAATTTGCTGCCCGTAAATAAGCAGCGTGATGTAAATCATCAGACCGATAATAAATGCGGCGACAAAACTGCTGTCCGAATCTTTTTCATTGCCGCGCTCGTCAACTTTTCTGACGGCTAAACTGATTTTTTGACTCAAATCCTTTACTTTATCTTCACTAATATTTGCGTCCGCAAGTCGCTGTGAACGCACAGAATCATTCAAAGCGTCTTCCAAAGTCGAATTAGCTACAAAATCGCCGGCTTTGCGCGAAAAAAATTCAAATTTCGCATCCGATGTTTCAAAATCTGCGGGAATAATCAAATAAGCGTCCAACTCTTTTGCAATAATTTTTCCGTTCAATTCGCCGCGAATTTGCTCAAGCGATTTGTCGGCTGAATTATAATCCGCAAAAACAAACGATTCGCCGAGCTGTTCCGCGCCGCGCTTCATTTTTTCTTCCTGCGTAGCGTTCAAATCCATTGCCGATTCTTTTGCTGCTTGTCTGGCTTTCTTTGTAATTTTTTCCGGCGAGAGGTTTGTTTTCAAGCGCGGCGAAATTTTTCCTGTTTGGTCAACGACGGCGATTCTGGTTGCTTCGCCTTTGATAGAAAAAATCAACGCCGGAACGACCGCAAATGCCGCTGCGAGCAGAGGAAAAAGCAAAGTCGCCAATAAGAATGACCATTTCAAAACAATTTTTTTGTATTCGTGTTTGACGACTGATAAAAATTTTCTCATTGGTCTCCCTTTATTTCCTCGATAAAAATATCATTTAAACTCGGCTCGATTCGTTCAAATTTGGAAATCACCGCGCCGTTTTCAACCAGATTTTTTAATAATACTTGCGCGTCGGCGTTTTCGGCTAAAACCAATTCCTTTTCGTCGGCGTGTTCGGTAACTTTTGCCACCAAAGTTTTATCTGCCAAAACCGAATCGCCGCCGACGGCGCGAAGCGCAATCATATTTTTGCCGAAACTTGCCTTTACCTCGCGCAAACTTCCCGACAAGACTTTTCTGGACTTGTTTATCAGCAAAATATCGTCGCAAAGCTGTTCCGCCGTTTCCATCAAATGCGTCGAGAAAATTATCGTTTTATTCTGCGTTTTCAGTTCGGAAATAACTTCCTTCAAAAACTCGACGTTTATCGGGTCAAGTCCCGAAAAAGGCTCGTCGAGAATCAGCAAATCGGGGTTGTGAAGAACGGTCGAGATAAACTGAATTTTCTGCTGCATTCCTTTCGATAAATCGGTGGTTTTCTTTTTTTTCCATTCGCTCAGATTCATCCGCGCGAGCCAGAAATCAATTCGCTTATCGGCTTCCGACTGCGAAACATTTTTCAAAGCGGCGAAATAACGCAGTTGGTCAACGATCTTCATCTTCTTATAAAGACCACGTTCTTCGGGCAGATAACCAATTCGATTTTGCAAATCGCCGGAAACCTGATTACCGAAAAGCTCGATTTTGCCTTCGTCGGGAAAGTTAATACCGACAATCATCCGAATCGTCGTCGTTTTGCCCGCGCCGTTCGGACCGAGAAACCCGAAAACTCTACCGGCTTTGACATTGAACGACAGATTGTCAACCGCCGTAAAATCGCCGTAATGCTTGGAAACATTTTCGACCTTTAAGGTCGTGTTATTTTCGCTCATCTTTTGGCTGTAACTATAAATGAAACTTTTTAATTTGAAAACCTGTTGTAATTTACAGTTACGCAGATTTTCAACTTTTGTTCAGCAGATTCAATAGACTAATTATATTCGAGCTGCCTTCTATAAACTTGTCCGTCTATAAATGCGTGTCTTATATTAAAACAAAAGTTCGAGTCAGCAACTTTTTGCTCCCGTCAATTACACTTTGCTTGCTTGTCTTAAATGCCTTTTACTTTCCTTGAAAGTTTTCAGTTCCCGGCGGTTCGTTAACTTATAAAATGGAAATCAGAGAAACACAACTAAAACCAAAGAATATCTTGTTTGTAACGCTTGCGCTGAATGGTTTTATAAAGAAAGTTACCAATTTTCAAAAAAAAAGTGCAAGGTTTTAACTAAAAATGTCATAGCTGGTAAAAAGCGAATAAAAAATTGTTTTTTTTGCTAATTAAGTTTTAGCTTTTCCACTTAAATTAGTTATTTTTCAATGAGATATCAGGTTTTGTCAGTCAGACAATCGAGTTTGGACATTAAACGATTGGATTTGTCAGACACGCAAAACAATCTGTCTGTCAATCAATCGAGTATGTCAGTGAAACAATCACATCTGTCAGTCAAACAATTGAATCGCGCGGTCAAATAATCGAATCGGTCTGCGAAACAATTGAATAGGTTGGTTAAGCAATCGAATAAGTTTATCAATCAAACGTTTCTGTCAGTCGAACAATTGATTAATTCACTCGAACAATTGCCCGCATTATCAAAGCAATTGTCTTTATCTAAACATAACCTGTTGCCGCTGCTCGCTCAACGAAGAAAAACGGCGCGTCTTTGCACGAATATCACTAATTTATTAACCACAAAATAAAAAAGGAGAAGACAATGAACCAACAAATGAGCGCCAAACTAAACGCTAAACTTAATATGTTTCGGACAACCGGAAAGCACCTGGATGACAATGCGACGATCATCGAAGAAAACGTCGCCTTGCAAAAGGCTTTCAACCAATTCAAGGCGAATAACACCGCCATCCAAATCATCGCGCAGGAAAAAAGCGCGTCGCTGACCGGCATCACGGCTGACAAAGCGAATCTCAAACAAACGCTCTGCAAACTGGCGGCAACCATCGCCGGCGCGGTTTCCGCCTATGCTTCGGCAACTCAAAACGAAATATTAAAACAGGAAATGAATCTGCCCGTTTCGACCATTATGCGAAGCCGCGACGAAGCCCTTGCCCCGCGCTGTCAAATGATCCGTGACCGCACCGCCGCCAACGCCGCCGCACTCGCCAATTACGGTATCAAACCCGCGCAATTAACGGATTTGCAAACGACAGCGATAGACAACTATTCCGCCGCCACAATGAAACCGCGCCGCGCCGTCAGCAGCCCCAAAACTGCCAACGCCACCCTCGCCGCCCTGTTCAAAGAAAACGACGCGCTGCTCAACGACCAAATAGACAAACTAATCGAACTCTACCGCGCCGACCACTCCGATTTCGTCCAAACCTACTAGTCAGCCCGAATAATCGTTGACCCGCCAACGAGACCGAGAAAGACGGAAGATATTACTAACAAACAAGTTGATAATAAATCGAAGTAGGCGCACAAACAGCTTTAAATAAACAGAGGAGATATTATAAATATGTTTGGACATTTCTCTTTACCAAAAAGTGAATCAAATGAGTTGAATGAATCAGATAGAACCTTTTGGGGGTGGCTGATAAAACATACTTGGCTATTTTACAGCCAAATAGCTGTTGTATTAGGTGCATTGGGTTTTGCGGCATCCTTCATTTACTACGTAGCTCATGGAGAATATATCGAATATTTAGAACCTAGAACCATCCAAAAAGTAATCTTTTGGCTTCATCTTATCGTATTGATTCTTTTTATTTTCTGGTTTCGTTGGATTAGAGATGATGAATCAAATAATGAGAAGGCAAGAAAAACTGTTAAGGGGGTTTTCAAAAGAGAATTGACCAAAGAAGAGTCTAAACATAGTGAAGAACAATTGAAGACTTTTAAACTTTGGTTCTTTTATTTTTGGGTTTCAATGCTAATGCTTTACGTAGCATTTTTTGTTCAACGTTATTCACCTAATTACGAGTCAGTTGGCAAAGAAGAAATTTTTCGGATGTTCAATGAATACAATTCTAAAAATAAAGATCCCAAAGTTAAGGAAAACGAAAAAGCCAATACTCAAAATCTGGAAGAAAAAGTAAGAAAAATTGAAAACGCAATAGAATATTCACCGAATTTCGAGACAAATCCTACAGAATTTGTTCCTGACATTGAAATAAATGAAAAAGAACACGCAATCTTTCAAAAAATACAAGACCTTAGGAAGAAACACTTGCAAGGTAGAATCGGTGAGATTAAAAATGAATTAAGTAATTTGAAAATCAATAAAGATGTAAAATACAAAGAGATTTACGATCAAATTTCGGCAGCATACGAAACACCTGATAACACAAGGCGTAAGACAATAATCACAGAAACCAAGGAAAAAATTGCTTCTTTACTTGATGATAATGATTTAAAAGGACAGGAAAAAGAGATTTTCACAAAAATCAAAAGTCTGGATACTGAAGAATTAGAAAAAAGTGTCAATGAAATTGCTAACTTAATTTCTGATTTAGAAACGAGCAACACGATCTCAAAGAATAATAAAATTGATGAGAATATCAAGATTGCGGCTGAGTCACAAGATCAGCAGGAAACGTTAAGAGCAATTAAGGTTGCGTATAAATTATCAACTGAGAATAATAAATACTGGAAGTCTGTAAACAAACTAGTTTTTGCCTGTATAACTAATATATTTAATAACCTCGGTTGGTGGCTAATTTTTGTTTGCTTTATTCTTACAACCACCACTAATGAAGAATCTAAGAAAAGAGAAAAAAAACTTATCACTTTGTCTTTTTACGGGTTTGTTTTCTTATCTATTGTCTTTCCATCTGTTATATTCGTAGTATTTCGGAAAGGAACTACCGAATCCAGCCTAACCTCTTGGATTGTTTTTTTCGACGGATTTAGCGGAATACTGAATGCTGTGGCATTGGCTTTGCTAATTGCTCGACTAGATAGCAAATTAATCGGCTTGCCATCTTATCTCATTAGTATTCTGTATTTTTACGCAGCTTTTCAACCTCTTTTCGTCGTCTTTGAACAGCCCGGAGAAATTTCCCAACTTATTAAAACCGTTGTTCTAGTTGCTGTTTTCATATCCAAAATATATTTTTTCCTAATTATCACTTATGCAATACAAACAGGAAGAATTCTTACATATTTATATTGCTATCCCATACTCAGCAAAGAAGTGGATAAAATATTTTCAAATCCTTTTCAAATTGAATGTATGGAAACACAAAATGACTTTAAATTTAAGATTACTAAACATAATCAAGATATTTATTTAGGGGAGTATAAAGAAATTCAGCAGGTTGAATTAGGTATTGAAAAAATATATGAGATCAAAAAGTATATAAAACGTAAAAAGTATATTTCAAAATCACTGACTACAGATGGCAAATATGAAATCAAAATTTATGGAAAAGACAAACATATAATCTGTGAATCCATAAATGGGTCAATGTCCGAAGATGAAGCTAATAAATTAATTAGAGAATCTAAAGACTACATTCCTGACTGTGAAGTTAAAATTATAAACAAAGATAAGCAAGTTGAAATTTTAGCGAAAGAGGATTTAGAAAAATACAATAAATCAATGAAAGCTAATGACGAAAATATTGAAGATATCACGCCCGAATGAGTCTCTAGAAAAAGGTAATATAGATTACCTCTAAATAAATGAAGCAAAATAGAATGGACGGAAGCGATTTGGAATCCATCAATCGGCTGCGATAAAGTTTCGGCGGGTTGTAAGAATTGTTGCGCCGAAGTGATGGCGAAGCGGTTGCAGGCGATGGGTGCGGCGGGTTATGAATAAGCGTTTAATTTTAAGATTTTGCCCGACCATTTGGACGCGCCGGTGAAGGTGAAAAAGCCGACGAAGTTTTTTGTTAATTCGATGTCGGATTTGTTTTACGAAGAAATGCCGTTCGAGTTTTTGGATCGGGTTTTCGAGACGATTCGCGGCACGACGCGCCATATTTATCAGATTTTGACAAAGCGCGAGCGGATTTTGGAAACGTATTTTCAAACAAGAACTATTCCCGACAATGTTTGGCTTGGCGTAACGGTGGAAATGAAAAGCAAAAAGAACCGGATTGACGCGCTGAGAAACGTTGACGCTAAAATCAGGTTTCTGTCCGTCGAACCGCTGCTCGAAAGTCTCGGCGCGATTGATTTGACGAATGTTCATTAGGTGATTGTCGGCGGCGAAAGCGGATTCAAAGCCCGACCGATGAAGGAAAAGTGGGCGAATGATATTCAAAAACAATGCGGCGCGCAGGTGGTTAATTTCTTCTTCAAACAATGGAACGCGCGGAGCGCGGACGGCGTAAAACGAAGCAAAAAGGCGAACGGCAGAATTCTTTTGAATCAAGAATGGAATGAAAAGCCTAAACATAAAATGGCTTTTGCATAATTATTTATGTATCTAAACTACAAGGCAATTATTGATGAAACAGGAAAAGTTACTTTAATGGAAGAAGTAAATATAATGGAGCGCCGTCGGGCTTTAGTAACAATCTTGTTGAAGAATCTAAAATCTCTTACGATGTAATACCTAAGTAACGATCAAACTCAAAATAGACTTGATTAACTTTCTTATAATTTAACTTGCCGCGCCACATTCACTGCTTCGAGATTTCGTAAATCTGCCAGAACTTTTTCTTCCAGCGGCGAATCGATTTCGATAATCGCTAATGCTTCGCCTCCTTTGGCTTCGCGCCCCAAGTAGAAGCGCGAGATGTTGACTTCGGCTTCGCCGAGAAGAGTTCCGATTTTGCCGATGACGCCGGGAACGTCTTTGTTTTTTGTCAGGAGCATAAAGCCCGACGGGACGACTTCGATTGAGAAATTGCCGATTTCCGTGATGCGACCTTCGCCGCCAGTGAAAACCATTCCAGACGCGGTTTGCTCGCTCTGCGCCGATGAAACGACGGTGCGAATGTCGTAGCTTGAGCGTTTCGATTGCGTGTAGCTCGTCGTGATTTTGATGCCGCGCTCGTCGGCGATGTGCATCGCGTTGACGACGTTGACACGCGCCGAAACGTCTTTTAATAAGCCTGCCAGAAATGCCCGCGTAACCGGCGCGGCGTCTTTTTCAGCCAATTCTCCGGCGTATTCGATTTTGACCGCCGAAAGCGGATTCTCATTCATAATCTGCGCTTGAAAACGTCCGAGTTTTTCGCCCAAATCGATAAACGGCTGCAATGCTTCGAGATCTTTGGCTGCTAAAGAAGGCGCGTTGACGGCGTTGCGAAGTTCGCCCGTCAATAAATAATCGCGCATTTGTTCCGCAACCGTTAAAGCCACGCCTTCCTGCGCTTCGGCGGTTGACGCGCCCAGGTGAGGCGTCGTGATAATTTTCGGATTATTCAAAAGCGGCGAATCGTTCGGTAAAGGTTCGGTCGAAAAAACATCTAAAGCCGCCGCCGCGACCGTCCCGTTTTCGATTGCTTCAAGAAGCGCGATTTCATCAATCAATCCGCCGCGAGCGCAATTTATCAGGCGCACGCCTTTTTTCATTTTTGCAAAAGCATCTCGACCAATGATGTTGCGCGTGTCGTCGGTTACGGGCGTGTGAATCGTGATAAAATCGGCTTTTTGGAAAACATCTTCGAGCGTTCCGATTTCGATTCCCAAATCTTTTGCTTGCCCGGCGGAGACGAATGGGTCGAAAGCGAGAATCGTCATTCCGAAACCTTTGGCGATTTTGGCGACGTGCTTGCCGATTCTGCCTAAACCGATAACGCCCAAAATTTTACCGTTCAGTTCGACGCCGACGAATTTTTTCTTGTCCCAAACGCCGCTTTGAAGAAGCCCGTGAGCCTGCGGCACGTTCCGCGCCATCGAAACGAGCAGCGCAATCGTATGTTCGGCGGTCGTAATCGTGTTGCCGTCCGGCGCGTTCATTACGACGATGCCGCGCTCGGTTGCGGCTTTCACATCGATGTTGTCAACGCCGACGCCCGCGCGTCCGATGACGCGAAGTTTCGGCAGCGCGTCCATCAAATCGCTTTTGACTTTAGTTTCGCTCCGCACAATCAAACCGTCAAAATCCTTCATCGCTTCGGCTAAATCGGCGGGCGATAATTTAATTCGTTTTTCAAGCGTAAAACCGGCATCACGCAGCGGCGCGAGTTTTTCTTCGTTTACGTCGTCGGCGACGAATACTTTTATATTGCTCATAATTTTGTCTGTGGTCAGTTGTCAGTAGTCAGTAGTTGGTGGTAAAACTTTTGTTGACCGATATTAGTTTTGAAACGACATTTTAGCATTACAAAAACCGTTGACAAAGTTAGTCAATCATCGGCGGCGGAAAACAACCGACTACTGACTACTGACTACTGACTATTTGCTTTATGGAAATTTTTGTCTATCAAAAAGGAGAGAACTTTGTCGAAGAAGGTTTTCCGGCTGAAAAACTTGCAGAGCTAATCGCCGACCAAAACAATCTGGTCTGGGTTGATATGGAAGCGCCGACCGCCGCGGACGAAAAAATTCTTGCGGAAGTTTTTCATTTTCATCCGCTGACTATCGAAGACGCTGTAGCGACGCGCAACCAGCCGAAGGTCGAAGCCTTTCCCGATTATCTGTTTTTTATCGTTCACGGCGTAAGAGTCGAAACGAATTCAAGGACTTTTGCTACAAAAGAATTGGACGGTTACTTGGGAAAAAACTTTGTCGTTACCTATCATCACGAAAGTTTCGTCAGCATCGATAAAGTCAAACGTCAGATTCGCAGTTCGGCGTTCGTCTGCGGGCGCGGCGCGGATTACCTGCTGCATCAGATTCTCGACGAACTGGTTGATTTATACTTGCCTATCGTTGACGATTTTGACGACGCAATCAACGAAATCGAAGACCGTATTTTTGAATCGAAAAGGGCGAGCAATGCGATTTTGGAGGAAATACTTACCTTAAAGAGAAATATCGCTCGTCTGCGAAGAGTTACGTCCAAACAGCTTCAGGTACTTTACCAAATCTCGCACGGCGAATTTCCGTTTATCGAAGATGCTCACTTGCCTTTTTTCCGAGACGTCTATGACCATCTTCAGAGAGTTGCCGACCTCGCCGAAAGCTACCGCGATTTAATCGGCGGTCTGCTCGACATTCAATTTAGCGTTACATCCAACCGGACTAATGAAGTTGTAAAAGTTCTGACGATTTTTTCGGCGATTATGCTGCCGCTATCGGTAATTGCGGGAATTTACGGAATGAATTTCGATTATATGCCCGAGCTTCACACGGAAAACGGTTTTTACGTGACGCTCGGATTTATGGCATTTATTACCCTCGCGCTGTTAATTTATTTTTGGCGCAAAGGCTGGATTTTCGAGAAAGATGATGAAGACGTCAAACGTAAATAAAACTCATTCGCAAAGTATAAAATCTTCTTCGCGTATTCTCGGTTTAAGAATATAATTTAACCGTTATGAGTAAAAACCTAAAAGAGTTTGCGAAAAAGCGTTTTAATACCGAGCTTGATAAATTGCCTGCCCGCGAACAGCGTGTCATCGAACATTTCGGCGACAGAAAACCAATCAGTCACGACACCAATCGTGAGTTTGAAGAGAAATTTACTTTCGGTCAAAGACTCGCCGATAAAGTCGCGGCTTTCGGCGGTTCGTGGACTTTTATTATCATCTTCGGCGCGATTCTGCTTTCGTGGGTTTTGCTTAATTCCTTTTTGCTGGCGCGGCGCGGCGACACATTTGACCCGTATCCGTTTATTTTGCTGAATCTTTTTCTTTCGATGCTGGCTGCGGTTCAAGCGCCGGTGATTTTGATGTCGCAAAATCGGCAAGGCGTCAAAGACCGTTTGGACGCGGCGCACGATTACGAGGTAAATCTAAAGGCGGAGCTTGAGATTCTCAGTTTGCACGAAAAACTGGACGAGCTGCGCGAGTCGAAATGGAAAGAGCTGCTTCAATTGCAAGAGCAACAAATAAAATTGTTGACTCGATTACTAAAAGATCAAGACGCGAAATTCAGTAAATAACACTCAAATTTTTTACTCTAAAAAGAACTTGCGATCGCATAAAACATAGCCAGACAAATGCCGCCGTAGACGCCCGCCAGAATATCGTCGGCACAAACTCCGATTCCCGCCGGAAGATTTTCCAGAGAGCTTATCGGATATGGTTTCCAAATATCGAACAGCCGAAACAAAACAAACCCGCCTAAAATCAGCTTCCAGGAAATTGAAAAAGGAACAAATAAAAAAACAATCAGTTGCCCAATCACCTCGTCAACGACTACCTTTTGCGGGTCTTTCGTCTGAAAAATCTTAACGACGCGGCTCGATGCCCAAATTCCCAACAAACAAAAAAGCAAAAGAGTAATCGAATTTATCGCGTGAACCGAGGCAGCAATCTGTTCGGGCTTCCACCCTTTGCTGCTAACATCAATCGATAAATTCGATTCAATCGTCCAAACCGCCAGATAAATCAAAACGCCGACGGCAGAGCCGAAAGTTCCGGGCGCAAGCGGAATATAACCGACGCCGAAAGTCGCCAGCGCAAGCGAAAAATAATCGAGCGCGGTTTTCCTTTGCGGTTTTTCTTTTGACAATTCTTGGACTTCAATCGCGGCGGAAGTATGTATTAGTTTGTCGTAATTCGCCATCACTTAAACTCGACTCAGAAAATTGCCGGTAACAAAAACTTTGCGAAAGCGAAATCTCAGAGGACTTTCGACAATTCCCGTCGCCTTCAAATTCTCCAAACCCGAAACAAAAAAAGGCTCGCGGCTGGCGGGAATTTTCTCTAACCAATCAGGCGCGTCGAGATTTAATTCATCACACAAAAATTTCGCCGTCGAAGCAAGGAGCGCGTCAATTTTATCATCGCTCGCCGGAAAAGATTCGGAAATCGCCGTTAAATTTTTATGCCGACGGAAATCGTCCGCGAAATCATAAAAAGCGACTTTCCACCAACGCGGCGCGACTGTAATTTTTTGTTTCGTTTCTTTGAGCGTTATCATTTTAATCGCTCGAAAATTTCTTCGAGTTAAAACACGGTTTCGGGTTTTAGCTGCTTATTCGGATAATAATTTTCAACTATTCTCAATACAATAAGGCAGGAAATAATTTTTCTCTTCAAAGATTTTGTCGAAAACCTCGTCAGGATTCCGAAGAGCATTCAAAAGAAATGGCGTGGCTTGCTCCCGATTAGCTGACAAAATCCTCAACTCTTCCTTCGGAAAATTTCCGTCGTAGTATTCGATTCGCCCGATTATTTCTTCGATGTTTTCATTCATAAATTAAGCGGCGGCAAATAATGATTGATAAATTATTGATTTATAAACCGTCCGCTAAATCCGCGCTTCTATTTGCTTCTCACGCAGAATGAAGGCTGAAGCCGCCTAAAATTCCTGATATTCTCAAATCATCCAAACTATTCACCATTCATCGTTCTTAACTCATCGAGTTTTTAATTATTTCAACCCAATCCTCACAATTTTGAATATCAGGATGACTGACAGGCAAAGTGTTTTGGTAAATCCTTAATGCCTTTTCACATAATTCTAATCCGTCTTGAGATTGACCTCTTTCATAATAAAATGCTCCAAGATTTAAATAGCTTCCTGCCGTATCAGGATGATTTTCACCTAATACTTTTTTACGAATTGCTAAGGCTTGCTTCAACAAAGGTTCGGCTTTCTCATATCTGCCTTGTGTTTTATAAAGCAATGCTAAATTATTGTAGCTCCCTGCCGTATCAGGATGATTTTCACCTAATACTTTTTCACAAATTGCTAAGGCTTGCTTCAACAAGGGTTCGGCTTCTTCATATCTGCCTTGTGTTCGGTAAAGTTCCCCTAAATTATTGTAGCTCGTTGCCGTATCAGGATGATTTTCACCTAATACTTTTTTACGAATTGTTAAGGCTTGCTTCAACAAAGGTTCGGCTTCTTCATATCTGCCTTGTGTTCGGTAAAGTTCACCTAAATTACTGTAGCTCGTTGCCGTATCAGGATGATTTTCACCTAATACTTTTTCACGAATTGCCAAGACTTGCTTGAATAAAGGTTCGGCTTCTTCATATTTGCCTTGTGTTTTATAAAGCGCTGCTAAATTATTGTAGCTCGTTGTCGTATTAGGATGATTTTCACCTAATACTTTTTCACGAATTGCTAAGGCTCGCTTCAACAAAGGTTCGGCTTTCTCATATCTGCCTTGGGTTCGATAAAACTCTGCTAAATTATTGTAGCTGGTTGCTGTATTAGGATGATTTTCACCTGATACTTTTTCACGAATTGCTAAGGCTCGATTCAACAAAGGTTCGACTTCTTCATATCTGCCTTGTTTCCAATAAAGTTCTGCTAAATTATTGTAGCTTGTGGCGGTTTTTTCGTGGTCTTTGCCGTAAAAATCTTCGGAGATTGCTTTTCCGCGCAGATAAAAATATTCGGCTTCACGATATTTAGCAATTTGTTGGAAATAACCTCCGATTTGATTGCAAAGTCGCCAACTGTTTTCATTGGAGAATGTCAGTTTTTCCGCTTGTTCGGCGAGCGGAAATGCGTGAACGGCATATTTTCCAAAGATTTCCCATGTTGTTACTTCGAGATTTGGTAATAAACCATTAAAAACAACAAGCATCTGCTCAAGCAGAGATTTTTTGACTTCGTTTTCGAGTTTGACGGACAAAACATCTTGTAATGTGCGGTAGGTATCAAAGACGCTTATAACGGTTTCTTTTTCTTCCCAATGCGCTTTTGTTCCGTCTGCCAAAGTTTTCGGTTCTGCAAACTTTTCTTTATATTTGAAAGCTGTCTCTTTTTCCCTAACGAGTCCGTATCTTTTCAGCAGCGCGACTGTTTCACGAAACAGAATATTGGGCGGAGTTTCTGTGGCGGAAGTATCAATCGTCCGAAACAAAGTATAAAAGATAAGTTCTTCGGGAATATCTTCGGGCGCGCAGAAAATCAGCAGATTGAGAAAGTTTTCGGCAAGTTTGCCAACCGTTTCGCCGTCCGCATCTTCGCCTTTGAAGTTTGAAATTTTGTCCAGCGTAATCAAAAACGCTTCAAACGCCGTTCCGTGCTGCGATGCTTGATGCGCGTCTTTGTATTTGAGAAATTTTTGGACGTTCGCTTTGAGTAATCCGACATAATCGCCAATCGAAATTTTGGTTTCAACCAGATAAGCCGTCGCAATATTCAAAGAAAGCGGTAATCTTCCGAGTTGGGCAACGAGTTTCTTTATCTCCACCAAACTTTCGGCGGAAATGTCTTGGTGCTTTGCCTCCGAAGCGTCGTTCATTTTTTGAAAAACAAACAATTCGGCTTCCGCCTGCGAAAATTGCTCAAAATCTACTTCGCGGTCATTGCCGATAAACAGCTTTTCGTTGCAGGCATACAAACAATCACCTTTGGCGGTTTTGGGAAAATACTGCGAAATCCGCGCAGCTGATTCGAGATTATCAAAAATTATCAGCCAATTTTTGCTTTCTTTTGCCCAAAGCGCGTTTTCCTCAAGATAAACTTTAACCTTCAAGGCTTTTTGTGCAGGCGTATCTTCAGCAGCAACATTTTCAAGAAATTCATCCGCAAACCGCGCCATTTCCGCCTCGATTGCGGCGTCCGTCGCCAAAACATAAAAGATAAAAGCATAATCTTTCCCGCGTAAAAATGCGTATTCAACCAACGTCGTCGTCTTCCCAAGCCCGTGCGTCCCGTGCAAATAGGCAAGTTGGTGCGCTGTCAATTCCAAATCAAGCCGCGAAAAGATATTCGATTGCTCCACAAAAAAATCATTCTTCTCTCGCGGCAAATTGATTAAACCCTGCGGTTTCGGTTTTGATGATTTTGGTTTATTTTGTTGGTTTTCAAGAATCTTCTTTATATCTGCTTTGATAACTTCCGTGTTTTGATAAGTTTTATTAAGAATTTCACAAAACGAATCGAAATCAGCAAAGATTTTATCCCAATTTTTAGCATTCTCAGGCGAATAATTTTTTGGTGAAGTTTGGTTTATATCATCAACTTTTTTACTTAACCCAATCACAATTGCCAAAATGCTTTCGTTTAATTCGTAGTTCTCTTTTGTGAAATTGAGAATCTCGCTCACAAGTCGAAATTGCATACTTGCATACGCTTTTCCGTCTGTAGAAAAATCATCTATCAAAACTTTTCGTAATGCTCTCGCAAATTCGAGATAGAGTTTATCGGCGAGTTCGTCTTTGGCAGTTTTACTTAACCAACATTTATTCTTTTGGCGGAGATTTTCGATGATGCTTTGCCATGCTTGCGGCGTTAAGGTTTTGAGTTCATCGAGTTTGTCTGCTTCCGCTTGAAAATATTGTGTGCTTCGGTCGGCTGAAACCTCGTTCAAATCCAAATTGCTGAAACTTAATCCGTAACCTTCCTGATATTCCCCGCCGAGAATTAAATTTTCCCAGACTTCAGGATTTGTCTTTGAAAGTATAAGGAGAGATTTTTTGTCGCTTGAATCTTTTGTTTCTTCTGCAAGTTGCCCGCATAACTTAAAAATCGCGTTTCCGATAGCTCTCGTCAAATCTCCGTTTTTAAGAATATCCTCTTGAGGAGTTTTATCAATCAGATTTTTTTGCAGGCAATTACTTGCAAGATTTCCGCCTAAGCCTCCTAGCGCAGAAAGTCCGCCTCCGAGAATTAAAAGCGAAGGCGCGGTTGCGCCTGCCGTAACAATTGCCGACACAACTCCGCCTGTAATAGCTAAACCCGAAATTAAAAGTGAAGCGGCTTCTTTTCTGTTCATTGTTTTGAGATTTTTTGTGAGATTAAATATAACCGAAAATAAAAAAAGGAACAATAAAAATTGTTCCTCTAAAGGTTTGTAAGATTTCTCTTGTAAATATAGTCCTAAAGAATCTCACCGATTAAGTCGTAATTATGCGCTTCGTTGATTTTGACTTTGTAAAACTCCCCAACTTTAGGTTCAAAATCTTCAGGCATATCGTTGATTAAAATATAACCGTCAATTTCCTGCGCTTGTCCTTCGAGACGCCCTTGAAATAGCAAATCGGACTCCTGCGAGAGACCTTCAAACAGAACGCGAAACTCTTTACCGATTTTTTGTTGATTTTTCTTTTTGCTGATTTTCGCCTGTTCCTTCATCAAACGAGCGCGGCGTTGTTTTGCAACTTTCTGGTCAACTTTGTCCGGCAAATCAAATGCGGTCGTTCCTTCTTCATCGGAATATGTGAAAACGCCGACGTTATCGAATTCGCAGTTTCGCACAAACATCATCAGTTCTTCAAAATCTTCTTCCGATTCTCCCGGAAATCCTGTGATGAACGTTGTGCGGATTGTAATGTTCGGAACTTTCCCGCGCACGCGGGCGATAAGTCTTTCCAAACTCTCGCGCGTTCCGCCGCGCTTCATCAATTTCAAAACATTGCGCGAGCCGTGTTGCAGCGGCATATCGAGATATTTAACGGCTTTCGGCGTGTCGGCAATTGCGGCGAGGAATGCATCGGAAATATGCGTCGGGTAAGCATACATCACTCGAATCCATTCCAAATCTTGAATCTCGCCGAGTGCGCGGATGAGTTTTGCCAGCGCGTCAACTTCACCCAAATCTTCGCCGAAACGCGACGAATCCTGCGCGATTAAGACGATTTCCTTCACGCCTTGTTTTGCTAAATCTTCGGCTTCCTTCAAAATGTTTCCGAAACGGCGCGAGCGAAACGAGCCGCGCATTCCGGGAATCGAACAAAACGCGCACGGTCGGTCGCAGCCTTCGGCGATTTTGATAAATGCCGTGTGCGATTCGGTGGCGCGATGGCGCGGCGTGTCGAAATCATAAAGATACGTCGCGGTTTTGTTGCCGATTTGAAGCAAAGGTAAATCCCTAAAATTCTTTGTTTCGTCGGCGGCTTCCAAAATTCTTCCGATTTCATTCGTGCCGATAAATGCATCAACTTCCGGCAATTCCTTTATCAAATCGTCGCGGTAACGCTCGACCAGACAACCGGCGACGATGACGCGCTTGGTCACACCGTTCGCTTTCGCGCCGGTCGCTTCGAGAATCGCTTCGACCGATTCGGCTTTCGCCGATTCGATAAAACCGCAGGTGTTGACGACGACGGTTTCCGCTTCTTCGGCATTATTCGTAATTTCATAGCCAGCCGCTTTCAATTGCCCCATCATCACTTCAGAATCGACGAGGTTCTTCGGACAACCGAGACTGACAAATCCAACTTTTTTCATTACTTGTTTAAATACGCGAGAAAATCTTCATAATCTCTGAAATCTTTAATAATATAACTCGCGCCTGCCTGACGCAAAGCATTTGCTCTCTTTCCGCTTGCGATGCCGATAAAATCTAAATTTAAATTCTTCGCCGTCTGCACGTCCCATACACCGTCGCCGATTGAAACAATCTTTTCAAATTTTTTCAGCCCGTGTTTTTTTAAAGATTTTCCGATTGCCGTTTCTATAATTTCCTCTCTTGAAACCGCATTGTCAGCCGTTTCGATTGGAAAATCCTTAACGTCTATTTTTGCCTTTTCGAGTTTCAGTTTCGCAGAATCATAAAAGCTGCCCGTAGCAAGCGCTATTGTCCAGTCTTTTTCTAACTTGAGTTTTTCCAACATTGCCTTCGCGTTTGGAATTTCGGCAAAAAGCGTCTCGTCTTTGAAAGCGCTTTCGTTGAGATTTTCGATAAAACAACTTTTGAAAGCGAGAAAATCTTCTTCGTTCGGCGAGCGTCCCAATCTCCGTATAAAAATTTCCGATGCGATTCCCGAATCTGTAACGTGATTATATTTCGTCCAATCAGTTTCAATCTCCGTTATTTGATGCGAAGCAGCGAAGGCTCTGACGAAACATTCATTATCCACTTTGTTTGTTTCGGTTAACGTTCCGTCAATATCAAATACTGCAAGTTTCATTTACTTTACTTTGCGCCCAATCATTAAGCCAATTCTCGATTTCTTCCGATTCACTTTTCGACGAATTTTTTCGCCGAAACGTTCACGATTGTATTTATCCGTTTTCCAAATGGCTCGGCTATATTAAAAGAAAATTAAAGAGTCGTTTGATGCGCGGCGCGGGTAAAACCTTTGCCTTCCAAAACATTTTGGTTTTTAAGCCTTTTGACATTCCATATTCATTTTTATTCTCTAACTCTTATACCTTTCGCGTTTATTGCCGAGACATACACATTAAAATCAATTTTCGTCAGCGCGTAAATTTCGCGCATCGCGTTTTCAACCTTTTGTGCCGTTTCCAGACTTTCACTCAACATAAAAACGCTCGGACCCGAACCGGAAATTCCGCCGCCGAGCGCGCCGGCTTTCAAACTTGCGGTTTTTAATTCGTCAAAATGCGGAATCAGAACTTTTCTAACCGGCTCGACGATAAAATCTACCAAACTGCGCGAAATCAGTTCGTAATCGCTTTTCGATAAAGCCGCGACCAACGCGCCGAGATTGCTCCATCCGCGAATCGCGTCTTTGAGTGGAACATTTTGCGGCAAAATCTTCCGGGCGTCCGAAGTTTTAATTTCAATTTGCGGGTGAATTACGGTGGCAAATAATGCCGGGAAATCGAGCCGGACAATATCGAGCGGATTCGTTGAACGAACCAGCACGAAACCGCCGTACAGACACGGCGCGACGTTATCGGCGTGACGACCTTGCGAAGCGAGCTGTTCGCCGGACATCGCAAATTCGGCAACTTCGAGCGGCGAAAATCTATCGTTTAAAAGTTTGTTTGCCGCAACAACCGCGCCGACCGCGCTTGCCGCGCTCGAGCCGATTCCGCTTCCGGGTTTGATTTTTTTCGTGATTTCGACTTCAAAACCGATGTTTTCGTTAATCGAATCCAAAAGCGCGAGAAGCGCGACTCCGGCGATGTTTTTTTCGGGGTCGGTCGGCAAATTAAATTTGTCCAGATGTTTGATTTTGACTTTTTTTTCGTCGATTAAACGAACGGTCATTTCATCGCACGGATTTTCGAGCGCAAAACCCAAACAATCAAAGCCGCAAACGACATTAGCAACGGTCGCCGGCGCGAGAACGGAGATTTCCTTCATAAACATAGAATACATTTTCGCAAAAACGGGAAAAAGTATTATCATTGGAAATTTGAGTTTTCGCTCAAATTTTTTAAACGATGCAATACTTTAGCACAAACCGAAAATCCGCTCGCGTTTCGTTCCGCGAAGCCACTCTGCAAGGACAACCTGACGACAAAGGTTTATTTTTTCCCGAACGAATTCCAACAATTTCGGATGACTTTTGGAAGAATTTTCATACAAAACCGAAGGAGCAAATTGCCTTTGAAGTTATCAAACCTTATGTCGGCGAAGAAATCGCGGACGAAATGCTTTTGAACATTTGCGCGGAAACGGTGAATTTCGATTTTCCGCTCGTCTCCATTACGGAAAATATCGCAGCGCTCGAACTTTTTCACGGCGCGACGCTCGCTTTCAAAGATGTGGGCGCGAGATTTATGAGCCGTTGTTTGCGCCATTTTTTACGTGAAAAATCAGAGAAAACAATCGTTATCGTCGCAACATCCGGCGACACCGGCGGCGCGGTTGCCAATGGATTTTATGACGCCCGCGGCGTTGAAGTCGTAATTCTTTATCCGAAAGGAAAGGTTTCCAAAGTTCAGGAATTGCAACTGACAACTTTGGGCAAAAACATCACTGCTTTGGAAGTTTCGGGAAATTTCGACGATTGCCAAGCACTGGCGAAAAGGGCTTTGGCGGATGAAAACCTGAAGCGTAAGGTTTTTCTCACGTCGGCAAATTCGATAAATGTCGCGCGTTGGCTGCCGCAGCAGTTTTACTACTTTTACGCGCTCCAGCAATGGCAAAGCGCAGTCCAAAGTCCAAATTCCAAAGTCCAAAGTCCTGTAATTTGCGTTCCGAGCGGGAATTTCGGCAACATTTGCGCGGGAATTTTGGCGCACATTTCGGGTCTGCCTTGCGCGAAATTTATCGCGGCTTGCAATGCCAACGATGTCATTCCAAACTTTTTGCAAAGTGGAAAAATGGAAAACAAACCTTCGGTGGCGACACTTTCCAACGCTATGGATGTTGGTAATCCTTCAAATTTTGCGCGGATTCTAGAGATTTTCGGACAGGATTATTTAAATCTCAAGAAAAAGATGGAAGCGGTCAGCGTTTCCGACGAAACGACGGCGAACACGATGCGCGAGGTCTTTGAAAAATACAATTACATTCTCGACCCGCACGGCGCAGTCGGGTTTTACGCGCTCGAAAAATATCTGAAAAACAGTCCTGACAAAAAAGGTTTTTTTCTCGAAACGGCGCATCCTATAAAATTTGATTCGGTCGAAAAAATTGTCGGAACTTACGGCGAGACGCCCGAATCGATTAGAGATTTATTTTCGCGCCCAAAACAGAGCGTCGAAATCAAAGCAAATTACGAAGATTTGAAAGAAATTTTGTTAAAGAAGATATAAAAGAAGCTAGCCGCGGATTAAATCAATTAAGAATTAAAAATTAAGAATTAAAATCTTTTCTTATCCGCGCCCGTCCGCGTTAATCTGCGGCGTAAATAAAATATGAAAGTTTTGAAGTTCGGCGGCTCTTCAGTTGCTAGTGCGGAAAATATAGAAAAGACCGTCGAAATTATTAAAAGTAAAATTGAAAAGAATCCGTGCGTCGTGGTTTTGTCGGCTATGCAAGGCACGACTGACGCGCTGATTGAAGTCGGCAAAACGGCTGAGAGCGGCGACGAAAGTTTTCGTGAAAAAATTAGTGCAATTGCCGAAAAACATTTTGAAGCGATTCGAGACTTGCTGCCTGAAAGCGCGCGGAAAGCAATTGCAGATTTTGTCGGGTCAAACATCGTCGAACTCGAAAAAATCTGCGAAGGAGTTTTTTTGCTGCACGAACTTTCGCCGCGAACGCTCGATAGAATTACGGGTTTCGGCGAAATTCTTTCGACAAAAATTGTTTCCGCGAAATTTGATTCAATGCAAATCTCAAACGTCTGGAAAGATTCGCGCGAGTTTATCAAAACCGACTCAAACTTCGGTTTCGCGGCAGTTAATTTCGCAAAAACTAATGAATTAATCAAACAATTTTTTGACCAAAATAACGAACCACGAACAACAAACAACGAACAACTTCATATTTTGCAAGGTTTCATTGCGTCCGATGCAAACGGAGCGACGACGACTCTGGGGCGCGGCGGTTCGGATTATACGGCGGCGATTCTGGCGTCGGCTCTGGATGCGGAAGTGTTGGAAATCTGGACGGATGTTTCGGGAATGATGACCGCCGACCCGCGAATCGTCCGCAATATTCGGCAAATTCCGCACATCACATACCGCGAAGCAATGGAGCTTTCGCATTTTGGCGCAAAGGTCATATATCCGCCAACAATTCAACCCGTGATGGCGAAACGAATTCCGGTTTGGGTGAAAAATACGTTTGCGCCCGACGATTTCGGAACGCTCATCGAAGCCGAAACCGGCGGCGGCGGCGGCGGAAAGGATATTATTCGCGGCATCACGAGCATCGATAAAATCTCGGTTTTGAATTTGGAAGGCAGCGGAATGGTCGGCATTCCCGGCTTTTCCAAACGGCTTTTCGACGCGCTTTCCCGCGCTCAAATCAATGTCATTTTGATTACGCAAAGCTCTTCGGAACATTCGATTTGCGTGGCGGTTGAAGAAAAATTCAGCAGTTTGTCGAAAGAAGTTGTTGACCGCGAATTTGAACACGAAATCGCGGCTGGCAAAATCGAGCCTTTGCGCGTCGAAAACGGTTTTTCCTGCCTTGCGCTGGTCGGCGATAATATGAAAAATCACACCGGCGTTTCGGGAAAAATGTTTGCGACGCTCGGACATAACGGCATCAACATTCACGCCATCGCGCAAGGTTCTTCGGAGAGAAATATCTCGGCGATTATCGAGTCAAAAGACGTCGGCAAAGCCGTCAATACTCTGCACGAAGAATTTTTCTCGGACGGCAACCGGCAAATAAATGTTTTTATCGTCGGAGTCGGCACGGTCGGGGGAAAATTACTCTCACAACTCGAACAACAAAACGAATTTTTACGAGAAAACTTGCGTCTCAATGTTCGGGTGGTTGGTTTGGCAAACAGCAAAAAAGTTTTGTTTGATGAAGAAGGAATTGATTTAACCGATTTTATATCACAGATTACTGATTTCGGATTGGAAAGTAATTCGCCAAGTTCGGCGTTGGCGGAATTGATTATCGAGAAAAACTTGCGAAATTCAATTTTTGTTGACGTAACGGCAAACGCGGAAGTCGTCGAAGTTTATCCGCGTCTTTTGCAAAAAGCCGTTTCCGTTATCGCCTGCAACAAAATTGCCGCTTCGTCCGCATTTGAAAATTATCAAAAATTAAAGGACCTGGCGCGGGAATACAGCGCGAATTTTCTGTTTGAAACTAATGTCGGCGCAGGTCTTCCGGTCATCAATACTTTGAATGATTTGCTCCGAAGCGGCGATAAAATCAGGCGTATCGAAGCCGTTTTGTCGGGAACTTTGAATTTTGTTTTTAACAATTACGACGGCTCAAGTTCTTTTTCATCAATTGTTCGCCAAGCGCAAATCGAAGGCTATACCGAACCTGACCCGAGATTGGATTTAAGCGGAACCGACGTTGCGCGAAAAATTTTAATTTTGGCACGCGAAGCAGGTTTCAAACTCGAAATGTCCGATATTGAAAATGTCGGATTCCTGCCTGAAACCTGTTTGCTGGGAAACGTCAAAGATTTTTACGCCGAAATGGAAAAACACGAAAGCTATTTTCGTGAAGTGCTGGAAAATGCAAAGAATCTAGGCTTGACGCTCAAATACATAGCTTCATTCGGTGACGGCAAAGCCTCAGTCGGATTACAAAGCATTGACGCGGCGCACAATTTCGCCAATCTTTCGGGCAAAGACAATGCCGTTTTATTTTACACAAATCGGTATGCGGATTTACCGCTTGTTGTCAAAGGCGCGGGCGCGGGCGCTGACGTTACGGCGGCTGGAGTTTTTGCAGATATAATTCGGGCAGCGAGATTTTAAGAGGTTTTGGTAGTGGATAAACTCAAATAACGGAGATAAGAATTTTTCGATTTAATTCGCGTCATCCGCAAAATCCGTGACTAAAATTTTAATTGACTTTTTCTAAAGTTTTGAGCCAACTCTCAATTTCTTTAGTTTCAAGTTTAGACAAATTCTTTTCACCAAAACGCACGCGATTATATTTTTCCGTGATGCGGACGGCTTCGGGCATATTCAAGGCAAAGGCAAACTCCAGAGGCGTTTGATGCGCGGCGCGGGTGAAGCCTTTGCCAGCCAAAACCTTTTGCATATGCTCATAAAATTCAACAATCGTTGTTTCGTTTCTAAATTTCAACCAGGCGTAAATTCTCTGCCAAACATCAAGCCGTTTGATTTTTCGGTAAAGCCAAAAAGTTAAAATTATTCCGAGAATTGCAGCCAGTAAATATCCGATGCCGAACGCGACGGCTCGCGCGCTCGCCTGCAAGCCTTTGTCGCCGCGAACCTCCCGCCACCAATCCGACAGGCGATATTGCATTTCGTTTAGCCGGACGAAAGTTTTCGCTTGATATTCGACAAAGCTGTTTTTGACCGAACGCATTAAGGATTTTTGTCCCTGATTGTCGTATGAAACGAAATACTGTATCCAAAAAGTATCGAGCGCGACGAGATAACTATTGAATTTTCCTATAATGCCGCTCGTTGCCGTTGAATCGTCAAACCGTCCGGCGGAGGGTGTCGGGTCAAATGGAATCCATACGTTTTCTCGCGGAAAATAAACTTCTACCCAAGAGTGCGCGTCTTTTTGTTTAACGACGAAAACGTCCGCCGTTTCATTGTATTCACCCTGCTGAAAACCGTTGACGATGCGCGTGGCGATGCCTTGCGTCCGCAGCATAATCGCCATCGCCGTCGCAAAATATTCGCAATGACCTTCGCGGATGTTGAATAAAAAATCCGCCACCGGTTCTTCGCCTCCAGCTTTCATTTCCAAACTATAGCCGAATTGGGTTTGAAGATAATTTTCAACGGCTTTCGCTTTATCGTAGCGGTTTCTTTGCTTCTCGGCGATTTGCGCGGCGAGAACGGCGATTCGCTCATCAAATTTTTCGGGAAGCTGTAAATAGCGCTTATCTTCCGACGAATAATTTTCGTTATCGGACTTTAAACGGCTTGCGTCGGGAAGAGAGCGGTCGGAATGTACTTTGTAACTTAGACGTTCGTAATCGCCGCGCCGCTGGAAAATTAGCGCGCCTTCCGAATCTTTGTCGAGTGCGGGCAAATTGCTTTCAACTGCGACGGGACGGGACAGCGCGAATAAAATCGGCGTATCAATCGGTTCGAGATAAATAGTTTGAATCGTCGAAACAGCGCTATTAGACAGGTCGTTATCAAGAAAAAAATTTCGTTCGAGTTTAATGAAAGGTTTCCGAAAATCTATTTTCGATTTGCTCCAACGTTTATTATCAAACGTATCGAGCGCGACTCCGCGCCAATGCAATGCGCCAAGATTTTTCCCGTCGGTTTTTTCAATCCGCGCCCGCATTACAATCTGGTCGTTCTGTAAAAGGCTTCCGATTTCTCCAAGATTAACTGAATCGGAAAAACCCGTAACATTGGAAAGCCCTCTTGAATTGCTTCCCATACCCGCGCCGCTGACTCGCGGCAGAGCGAAGAATAAAGGCGCGGAACAAATAATAATTAAAACAAGTAACACTATCGCCGTTAGAGGCAATCGGGCAAGCGGGATTTTTGCGAAAGTTTTTTCCCTTTTCTCAGTATTTTTATAATTTGAGTTTCGATTGATTGACGCGAAAGTTTTTCTAATTTCAAAAGTAACAATCGCGCAAATCGTAACCAGCATATACAAAATCAATGAACCTAGATAAAGCGGACTGATGCTCAAACCAGCCGCCAGCAAAACTTCAAAGAATGCCATCAGATAAAGGAACAACCAATCGCGCTCGGCTTTCCGCTGCAAAAGTTTTATCGCCGCCAAAACTAAAATCATCTGGGCGAGCATCGCCGCAAGGTCGGCGACATTTGCTCCGAAACCGAATATTTGATATTTCCGTCCAATATAAAAAAGCGGCACGACGATGAATATCAAAACCGTTCCGAGCCGTTCGGAAATCTGCCGGCGTGAGCCTTCTAAAAACCAGGCAACGATAAAAACAGTAACAAAAAGCAAGATTGAGATTACGCCAACACTGCCCGAAACAAACAATGAAAAAAAGCCGCAAAAAATGACGGCGTAAGAAATGAGTTTGAAAAATCGCTCGAAAGTCATTGGACTTGAAACAAGTTTTGTTAAGTTTGATTATAGTCTGTGCAACAAGTGTTGTCTAAAACTTTTTACTTTCCAATTATTTGGAAAACAAAAAAGCCTGCTCAAAATTGAGCAGGCTTTTTCTTAAGATTAAATCCGGCAACTTCCTACTTTCCCACACCTGAAAGATGCAGTATCATCGGCTCTAGCAGGCTTAACTTCCGTGTTCGAGATGGGAACGGGTGTGACCCTGCCGATAAAATCACCGGAAAACTGGTAAATATCAAAATGACAACTGAAATAGATAATCAAATACTTATTGCGATTTGAAAATAAAATTTGCTAGTCAGTAAATTTTATGGTCAAGCCTTGGGACTATTAGTGCTGGTCAACTAAACATATTGCTATGCTTACATCTCCAGTCTATCAACGTGGTAGTCTTCCACGAGTCTCACTGGCAGAATTAATCTTAGGTCTGGCTTCACGCTTAGATGCATTCAGCGTTTATCCATGCTCGACATAGCTACCGTGCGATACCACTGGCGTGATAACACGTACACTAGAGGTCAATCCAACCCGGTCCTCTCGTACTAAGGTCAGATTCCTTCAATTCTGCTGCGCCCACACCAGATAGGGACCGAACTGTCTCGCGACGTTCTGAACCCAGCTCACGTACCACTTTAATCGGCGAACAGCCGAACCCTTGGGACCTTCTTCAGCCCCAGGATGTGATGAGCCGACATCGAGGTGCCAAACCCTGCCGTCGATGTGAACTCTTGGGCAGGATCAGCCTGTTATCCCCGGCGTACCTTTTATCCGTTGAGCGACGGCACTTCCATAAGCGACCGCCGGATCACTAACTCCTACTTTCGTACCTGCTCGACGTGTATGTCTCGCAGTTAAGCTGGCTTATGCGTTTACACTCTACGGCTGATTTCCAAACAGCCTGAGCCAACCTTCGAGCGCCTCCGTTACTCTTTAGGAGGCGACCGCCCCAGTCAAACTACCCGCCTGATAATGTCCCTGAACCGGATAACGGTTCGAGGTTAGAGTTCAAACAAATAAAGGATGGTATCTCACCGTTGGCTCCGCCAAGCCCAAAAGCCTGACATCAAAGCCTCCCATCTATCCTGCGCATTATTTGCCCGAAATCACTATCAAGTTGTAGTCAAGGTGCACGGGGTCTTTCCGTCTTGATGCGGGAAACCGGCATCTTCACCGGTACTACAAGTTCGCTGTGTCCCTCGTTAAGACAGCTTCCAGATCGTTACGCCATTCGTGCAGGTCGGAACTTACCCGACAAGGAATTTCGCTACCTTAGGACCGTTATAGTTACGGCCGCCATTCACTGGGGCTTCGATTCCGAGCTTCGCCTTGCGGCTAACAAGTCCTCTTAACCTTCCAGCATTGGGCAGGCGTCAGCCCCCATACGTTGTCTTTACAACTTTGCGGAGACCTATGTTTTTGTTAAACAGTCGCCTGGAACATTTCTCTGCGACCGTGTTCTTGG
This sequence comes from uncultured Pyrinomonadaceae bacterium, assembly GCA_964235785.1. Taxonomy (GTDB): domain Bacteria; phylum Acidobacteriota; class Blastocatellia; order Pyrinomonadales; family Pyrinomonadaceae. Next base: position 174,038 of record CAXSBF010000009.1, read on the forward strand.
TGAACACGGCTATCCTTCTCCCGAAGTTACGGATATATTTTGCCGAGTTCCTGAACGAGGGTTCTCACAAGCACCTTAGAATTCTCATCCCACCTACCTGTGTCGGTTTGCGGTACTGTTAATTAACAGTTGAGCTGAACGAAGCTTTTCTTGGCAATTGGGGTCAGCAACTTGTTCCGGAACCGAAGTTCCGTACTTTCGTCTGTTTATTTACCCTTTGTGCCGCCCGGATTTACCAAAGCGACGGGCTGTTTACTTCAACGGCATCCATCAGCCGTCTTGCCTACCCTATTGCGTCACTCCACAGCACTGTTACTCAGTTCCGGAATATTAACCGGATTTCCATCGACTACGCCTCTCGGCCTCGCCTTAGGTACAGACTAACCCTGCGCAGATTAACTTGACGCAGGAAACCTTAGGTTTTCGGTGCGTATGGTTCTCACATACGTTATCGCTACTAATGCCGACAAAGTCTTTTCTGATTGCTCCAACGGACCTTACGGAACCGCTTCACAGCTACAGAATGCTCGCCTACCATATTAAAAATATCCAAAGCTTCGGTATATAGTTTGAGCCCCGTTATATTGTCGGTGCAGGGCTACTTGACCAGTGAGCTATTACGCTTTCTTTAAAGGATTGCTGCTTCTAAGCAAACCTCCTGGCTGTCAGTGCTTCCCCACGTCCTTTTCCACTTAACTATAATTTTGGGACCTTAGCTGTTGGTCTGGGCTCTTTCCCTCTCGACCACGAATCTTAGCACCCGTAGTCTGACTCCCGGACATTCATTTACGGCATTCAGAGTTTGATTGAATTCGGTAACCTTGTGAGGCCCCTAGTCCATTCAGTGCTTTACCACCGCAAAGATAAATCCGAGGCTAGCCCTAAAGCTATTTCGGCGAGAACGAGCTATCACGGAATTTGATTAGCCTTTCACCCCTAGGCACAGGTCATCCAAACAGTTTTCAACCTATACTGGTTCGGTCCTCCACGTGGTGTTACCCACGCTTCAACCTGCCCATGCCTAGATCATCCCGTTTCACGTCCAAATACCACAGACTAAGCGCCCTATTAAGACTCGCTTTCGCTTCGGCTTACTTATCGTTTAACCTTGCCTGTGACATTTACTAGCCGGCTCATTATGCAAAAGGCACATAGTCAGTCCTTGCGAACCTCCTACTGCTTGTAAGCAAACGGTTTCAGGTACTATTTCACTCCCCTCACTGGGGTTCTTTTCACCTTTCCCTCACGGTACTGGTTCACTATCGGTGACTTCGGAGTATTTAGCCTTACCGGATGGTCCCGGCAAATTCATGCAGAATTCCTCGTGTTCCGCATTACTCGGGTGTCAAACTAGAAGTCGAAAATTTTCACATACGCGACTATCACGCTCTATGGTGTGCTTTTCCATACACTTTTGTTAATCTTCTTCTCCCGTTATGTCTGATCCCACGACCCCGACAGGACATGTCCTATCGGTTTAGGCTTTTCCGCGTTCGCTCGCCGCTACTAGCAGAATCACTATTGTTTTCTTTTCCTTCAGGTACTGAGATGGTTCACTTCCCTGAGTTTGCTCTGACTGCCCTATGTATTCAGGCAGCAGTTATTGGGTTCCCCCATTCGGAAATCGACGGTTCATCGAATGAGTGCTTCTCACCGTCGCTTATCGCAGCTTTCCACGTCCTTCATCGCCTCGAAGTCCCAAGGCATCCACCGTTTGCCCTTAGTAGCTTGACCATAAAATTTGCTCACGAGCAAATTTCATGTCTTTCTTTCTAACTTACTTTTCTAATTGCAACTTGTATTATTAAGATTATCTATTTATTCAGTTGTCAAAGAACGTAAAAATTCCGATTAAAAAACAGAATTCTTATTTTAACCATTCGGCTACGTATAAAAATTCTGCAAAAAGTAGTTGGTGGAGATGACAGGAGTCGAACCTGCGACTTCCTGAATGCAAATCAGGCGCTCTGCCAACTGAGCTACATCCCCAACAATTTTGGTTGCGGGGGCAGGATTTGAACCTACGACCTTTGGGTTATGAGCCCAACGAGCTACCAGACTGCTCCACCCCGCGATATACTTTTCAAATGGTGGACCTGGGTAGACTCGAACTACCGACCTCACGCTTATCAGGCGTGTGCTCTAACCAACTGAGCTACAGGTCCTCACCTTGTAACCAATTACAAAGTAAAGAATAAGCCTTTTATAAACTTATTGTTACCTTGAAACTCATTTGGTAATTAAAAAAGAACTATAACTATTTGATGTCTCAAAACTAGATATGCGTCGTGTGTCCTGCAACTTAAACTTGTTAGTAAAAGTTGCCGTGTTATTTTGTTAAAAGGAGGTGATCCAGCCACAGGTTCTCCTACAGCTACCTTGTTACGACTTCACCCCAATCATAAATCATACCGTAGTAACCTGCCTCCCTTGCGGGTTAGCCCAGCTACTTCTAGTACAACCTACTTTCGTGATGTGACGGGCGGTGTGTACAAGACCCGGGAACGTATTCACCGCAACATGCTGATTTGCGATTACTAGCGATTCCAACTTCATGGAGTCGAGTTGCAGACTCCAATCCGAACTGAGAATGGTTTTCAGCGATTAGCTCACTCTTGCGAGATTGCGACGTTTTGTACCATCCATTGTAGCACGTGTGTAGCCCTAAACATAAAGGCCATGATGACTTGACATCATCCCCACCTTCCTCCGTTTTATCAACGGCAGTCTTAACAGAGTTCTCAACATTACTTGTTAGCAACTGTTAATAGGGGTTGCGCTCGTTGCGGGACTTAACCCAACATCTCACGACACGAGCTGAC
>CAXSBF010000010.1:0-176465 GCA_964235785.1 uncultured Pyrinomonadaceae bacterium
TTCAGCCGCATAAATCCGCCTGTTTTAGAGAAAATGATTCACGCGCTGTATCTTCTGCAAAACCTGAAAAAGCAGGGATTGGATTTTGTCTTTAAAGGTGGCACCAGTCTGATTCTACTGCTGGAGAATGCCAACCGGTTTTCGGTTGATATTGATATTGTTCTCAATAAAAAGTATGAAAACGACTCGACCCGAAAAGAAGTCGAGAGCATTTTAAGTGAAACCGTCGCTAATTCCAATTTTCAGTCCTGGACGCTCGACGAACGAAGAAGCTACCGGAAAGGCGTTCCCAAAGCCCATTACAAACTGGATTATCAGCCGAAATTTGATCCGTCGGGACATATTCTGCTCGACATCCTGTTTGAAAAGAATTATTACCCGAACATCATTGAGATTCCCGTTCAAACGAAATGGATCGAATCCGATGAAATCATAAGCGTGTTTGTCCCGGACGTGGTTTCGATTACCGGAGACAAACTAACGGCTTTCGCTCCTAATACGACGGGAATCAAATACGGCGCGGGGAAGGAACTGGAGATTATCAAGCAACTTTTCGACATCGGTAATCTCTTTGAAAAAGTAGATTCAGTCGAGACAGTGGCGAAAAGTTTTAACGCATTCGTCGTTGAAGAAATCAGTTATAGGGACTTAGCAATAGGAGCACCCGAAGTCTTAAACGACATTATCGAAACCGCCAAAATCATCGCTCTCAGAGATCGCAATCGAGATGAGCCGTACAAATCACATTACAATGAATTACAAAAAGGAATCAGAAGCTTTAATAATTTTATAATTTCCGGCAGTTTCAGACCCGATGACGCAGTTACGGCAAGCGCAAAAGCGGCATATTTAGCGGCGAAAATATTAGCCGAAGATTATACGGCATTAGAAAGATACGACGGCGAAGACGTTTCCGGGTTGAGCATCGAGAACACGGAATGGAATTTTTTGAATAGACTGAAAAGATTGCCCGATAAGAGAGCGTTTTTCTATTGGTATAAGACGCTTGAGATATTGGAACTCTAAGTCGCTTTAAGTTGGGTTATTACCGCCCGCGATTTCCAAATGATGCTGTTAAACCACCCATCTGCGGCAGGCTGTTCTAATCTTTACGCGCCACAAACCAGAAATTGAAAATACAATCATAAAAACTATCGTTCAAATTTTTGCTAAAATTATTTTATGAGCAGAAAAAGGCAAAACATTAATCTGCCGGCGGACTTGATTCTCGATGTTCGTATTTTTGCCAATGCCAAAATCGTTTACGCGGTTCTTAAAACTTTTCCGAAAAATAAAGATAAAGCCGACTCGTTATTAAATTCTTCTTTCGCCCCGGCGCCCTCAGTAACGGAAACTCACGGCGCGATTATCGAAAGAAGCGGTTTATCCCGCCACACGGTAGCCAAATCGCTTAACAGGCTGGAAACAGCGGGCTGGATCGTTCAGGAAAGAAGTCTCGGGTCCGCCAACAGATATTTTTTTACGACACCGATTGTATGAGCAAAAATATCTGCGATTAACCTCCAAGATCAAAAAAGTGTTGGAAAAATCAGCAAGGACGGAAGTAATTATTTAGTCGGCGAAAAACTAAACTTAACGCCCAATTGCTTTGATTACATATTGGTGAAAGATAGTTTTTCCATCTGCTTGACTACTTCATTTGCCGCCAGATCCGCTCGCCGATGGATGTCGATTCCAATCGCCGTGTTTCCGTCATTCTGACCAGCTTCCGCTCGCATAAACTGTTAATCGCCATTTTAACCGCCTCTTCATCGGGTTCAGCGTCTTTGCCGAGCCTCTGGTCAATGATCCAGCCCGCCAGTCCGACGCGCTCCGCTCCGAGCGACGCCGCCAGTGCGTCAGGGCTGTAACGCGTCGGGAGTTCCGTAATGATCCCGAGAAGGGCGATTGCCACGTCCAGCAAATTGGAATTTGAAGAAGAATTTTCAGTCGGTAACGGATCGGCGGCAGTAAGAGTTTCAGCCTCTCCCGGTAGGCGATCAGAAGGTAAATCATCGAGCGGCAGCAGGTTTTGAGTTGAAACGGCAGGCGGTTTCAAACGACAGTCGCCGCTGATCCCGCGCACCAACTGATTTTCATACAGCAGCAAGGTGGCGAAAGGATCGAGAGCTGCGTAATACAATTGCCAGTTATCGAGCGGGCGACGACTCCAATCGCTCGTCCGCGCCGATTTGTCGAGCGGAAGGGCGAGATGCGTTTCCGCCTGCGCTTTCAGCGAATATTTCCGCTCACCCGAGCGGCGAGCGGCAAGCATCGTATCGAAAACCGGTGCAAGATTAAAATCGTAATGTTTATTCAGACGCGCCGCGTCGAATGCGGCGTTATGAATTATTTTAACGGCAGCAGATTTGTCGAGCGGCATGCGCAGCGGCTCCGGGTCAAAACAGGCGAGCGCATCAATGATGAAAACTTTGATTCCTCTTTCGGTGCGGAAAGCGATTTGAATCAGGGCAATCCGCTCGCGGTGCCGGTTCCACCATTCGGTCGTTTCGATGTCGAGAGCAAAAGCGGGGAGCGTGACTAGAAGGTCGCTCAAACGACCTAATTCACTGGCATCTTTAATAATTTTAAGAGTAAAATCAGGCTTCGGCATCGGGTTTTAACTGGAAACGCACGGTTAAATATAATTACTGGCGCGCATCTTAATATATTGTGCCGGCAGCCCGGTATCCTTCAGTCGGCGAATGAACTTAAAAAGCCATTATCACCCGAATCAACTCCGAAAGCTGTTTTTTGGCTTTAGATAATCAAAAACAGCTTTCATATTTGCCCTGTAATCGCTTTTTTCTTGATGAGCCTCCCCACAGCATTCGTTAATTTGAGTTTTTATGTCAAGAATTAAATGAAAACCCAAGTTTATTTTTCAGCGCGTCGCGAATGGATTTTGAATGTTTGTCTTTTTTAACCGCTAACCTTTGCACATAAATTTGCGTGGTTTTGATGTTGCTGTGACCCAATGCTTCTTGCGTTTCAGCCATCGATTCCGAGTATTCGGAAACGATTTTGGCAAAGGTATGCCGCAGGCGGTGAATGTGAAAATGTTTGATTCCTGCTTCGACTGCGTAAGTTTCCATCCGTCGGGCAAAGCCGTGTGAAGTTAATCCCTTGTTTTTACTTGAAACGGCTCCTTTATCGTGTCTTAGCCAGACGGGAGCGTCCTGACCGAAAATATCAGTTCGGTTCGTGGCAGTAAGATAATCGAACAAAGCATTTTTGGTCGTTTCGTCATCAAGTTCAAAGTTCAGAAAGAATCCGCCCTTTACCTTGGCTTTGATAAAAAAGCGCCCGTTTTTAATTTCTATACTATTGCCTCGAAGACCTATGATTTCAGCGCGTCGTCTGCCGGTCGCGACATAAAACTGCAAGATTGCATAATCTCTCAGATGGACGGGTCGTTTATCTATTGTGTGATTGGCAACCACGTCGAGCAATCGTCCCAGCTCTTCGCGCGACAACGCCTTGACGCTTTCAGATTGAAACGGCTTACTCGCTTTCGGCAAAGAGACGCGCGCTGGGTTGATTGGAATAAACTTCATCATTCCAACTTCATTTCGCAAATATTCAAAAAACTGAGATAACGCCGATATGCGATTATAAATCGTGCCGTCAGCCAGCCGTTGCGTTTTCAGATTCCAGCGCCATTCCTCCACGTCGCTCGGCAAAACCTGTTCAGCCGGTTTAGCGCAAAAATCAAAAAAATCGAAAACGGCTTTACTTTTATCGTTGCGAATGTCGCTGCTTCGTTTTAAGGAAGAATTGGTCGTCCGAGTCAGCCAGCTTTCGACCACAGAATTTACATCAAGCGAAACGGAAAAATTCTCGGACGCGGAAATTTGTAGTTCTTCAGAAGTTTTCACAAAAGAATTCTAGAGCAGTTTTTCTCAAAAATCAAGATTACACATTTGTCTTAAATGTGTAATCTTGACGTTGAAAAATATTGAGAGGTACCAAAATTAAATTATCGTAAGCTAAATTCTGTTAAGTCACGCGCCGTTTTCGTCTTTACGTTTCTTAAAGTTCAGAACAATTTTTGATGTGATTTTAATTTCTTGCCAGATATTATAATCTCACTGATAGTAGGTCTTTCAATGCTTCATAAATTGCAGTATATTGAAACACGAGATGATATAAGTTTTGAAGTATAAGCCGATTAACAATTCAATTCTAGTGGTTGTTTTAGTCTGAAACTCGCTAATAGAGTGCTTATGAATACAGTTCCAATGATATGGGTTTTGCCCGTCACAGGTCCTGACAAAGACAGCGGTCGAACTTGCTATGTATGTCAATTAGGCAGCGCTCCGGTAATTGCTGCGTTTATCAAACCGGATTCGTCGAAGCGTTACAATTATATAGAATATGTTCAAAAGTTATACGAAAAGCATCCTTCGCTACAGGCGTTCGTCGTAATTCTGAAAGATTATAACGAAGTCTTGAAACAAGAACTGACTAACTTTGCGAAACAGAAAAACATAACCGTCCCGCTTACGCTTCTTGACCCAACGGTCGGTTTGCCTGATTCCGTCCCGCTTGATGTTAGTGCCGATGTCACCGTTCTTTTGTACCGCGGAAGATTTTTTGAGCAGAAAATCGAATGCTTGCCTGACGACTCAATCGTGCAGACGGGATTTTTAGATGATGCGTTGAAAGCAAAATCTTTTCACGGTCTTGAAAATTTTACGAAAGTTGTCGGCGAAAGTGCTTCTTTAACCAATGATGAATTTCCTTCCGTTTTTGAGGAACTCGATAAAGCCGCTGTCGAGATGATTAACCGACCGTAATTCAAATTTAATATATTTTCCGACTACATTCGGTGCATTTGAATATATACAAACTAATGAACGATTTAATATTAAAAAACAAAGGCACTTGGAAAGAAGTCGGCAAGTCGGGCGTAGTAGGCACACACGCGGCTTTACTGCACACGAACCAAGTATTGTTTTTTACCCGCCCCGAAGAAGTATCGCATAAATGGAATACGCTGGATAACGGTTTAGTGGGCGACGGCGAGCGTCAGCCGAATGACCGAGACGTTACGCTTTCGACCGTCGTCGACATTTACGGTTCAAGCGCTTTCGAGCCGATTGCCGCTCAAGTTACACACAATCCGTTTTGCGCCGGACACACTTTTCTACCGGATGGTTCTTTACTCGTAGCGGGCGGGGATAAAAAGGATACGAACCATCACGGTGCGCCGCTCAATACGGTTTATGGTCTGAACAGCTTGAGAATATTTAATCCCACGTCGGGCGAGTGGAAATATATCGGCGATATGTCTGACAGTCGTTGGTATCCAACTTGTACGCTACTTGCTGACGGGACAGTTTTTATCATTTCGGGAAATCTGGATGATATGGCGACATACAATGACCAAAACCCGACTTGTGAAACGATCCCGCCGTCTTCGCCGGGCGAAGCGCAGTTCCTTCATTTTTTGGTTGAGGCATATCCGTATCATAGTTATCCGTTCATTTTCGTTCTTCCCTCAGGCGAGTTGTTCGTATTCGTCAAAGACAACTCTTATTTCTTGAAACGCTCAAAAGACGATTGGAATAAAGATAGATGGTTCGTTAAGAACGGACCGAAACTCGTCGGGCGACGCGATGATAACGGGCAGATAACGGAAGAAGCAGCGAAACATTATCCGAACAGTGCCACCGCAGTTTTGCTGCCTCTGTTGCCGAAGGATGACTATCAAGCCAAGATAATGATTATCGGCGGGGCTGGCGCGAATATCTACCCTCAATGGGCAGACAACATTATTCCGGGATTCAACTCTAAGACTCACGAAATAGATGCTGTAAACAATTGCTTCAGAATAGAAACAGACTCTCAAAACCCAGGCAGCGGACGGCTCGAAGACACAGAACCGATGAAAAATCCGCGCGTTATGCCTGATGCCGTTTTACTGCCGGACGGAAAAGTTTTCGTCGTCAATGGGGCGAGTAAAGGTTTTGCAGGCGGTAACGCGGCGACCGGACCGATGCTGCCGAAATATGCCGTAAAAGAAGCGGAGATTTATGACCCCGTTAAAAATGAATGGGAAACTTTAGCCGAGGCTCAACACTCGCGTCTTTATCATTCCACGGCGCTGTTGCTACCCGACGCACGAATATTAGTGGCGGGCAGCGACCATCAAAATAATGCTTTCATTCCGGTAGATTTAGGAGGAGGAGAGGAAGGGAAAAAAGCTGTCGCGTTAGGTTATGAGTATAGAATGGAGGTGTTTTCTCCACCTTATTTGTCTGGCGACGTTCCGAGACCTGCATTTGAATTGGCAAGTAATAATAACAACATATCCTACGGAGAATTTTTTGAGATTTCAATCAATAATCTTCCTGAACTGAAATTGGATAAACTGGCTGCCTGCTTGATCAGTCCAGGTGCAGTAACTCACGGCAATAATATGAGTCAGCGTTATGTCGGTTTAAAGATAGTTAGAAAATCGGAAACCGTTCTGAGATTGGAAGCACCGCCCGACGGCAACATTGCACCACCCGCCTATTATATGCTGTTTCTGCTTTACAATGGCATTCCGTCGAAAGCCAAATTCGTGCGCCTGCTACCGAAACCTTCTCGCAGCGGGGAGGAAATTCAACCGCCAACGGACGGCGCGGCTTTATGGCTTAGAGCCGATACTGGTGTCGTTGCAGACGCCAATTGTAATGTGTATTCATGGGCAGATCTTTCCGGGCAGGCGATGGATTTATATTGGACGCCAAATGTTAAGAATAAACCCACTAGTCCTGAACCCAAACAACGCCCGCCGAAATTGATTCACAATGAATTGAACGGTCAGCCGGTGATAAGATTTACCTTAATTCAATTTTACGAAGCGCAATGGGGGGGGTATCTTAAAACGCTCAAGTCCTTTATTCTAGGGTCAGACTCCTACGCGATTTTTATAGTGGTTCACAGGTTGCCGAGCGGACAGGTCGGACCTTTAGAAAACGGGATGGATCAGGGAATGGGAACTCCAGGTTTGATTGGATGGGGCAATACCGCATCTGCTGAAAACAAAAATTCTTTGGTGGCTCTGCGTTTCGGTCCAGGACCGCGCAGCCAAAATCCGCCCGACGGCATCTGGAAGAACCATCTTCCGAAATATCCCGGTAGAGCTTCAGTAGTTACTTACTGGGGAGAAAAACAAATCGGTGACGATCTAAGCGCACCAGTGCCTATGTCAAAGGCGGTTCTGCTTGAGACGAGTTTCGACGGACTGCGATGCCGGATGAAATTGAACGGAGAGTCACTGACGGAAAGTGAATGCGCTGAAGAAAAACATACGCTCGAAGGTCCGTTGACTGTCGGAAGAACCCTTGCGGCAAATGGCAAATTAGGCGACTTCTTTCGCGGAGATATTGCCGAAATTTTGATTTATAATCGTAATATTGATGATGAAGAACGGGGACAAATTCAAGAGTATCTGAGGAGAAGGTATGCTCTGTGGTAAATTCGTCAATAGTTTAAGTCAGCGATAAAACGAATTTTGTGAAAATTAGAGGCGGCGTCTCCCACACCGCCGCCCGTTCAGGCGAGGTCCTCACCCCCCTCGCCTATTGACTCCGCCCGCGGGGAGCGAACGGATTGAAATAGATTTTAACCCACAAAATCAATAGGAGCTAATCTTTACGTCAAAAATCAAATCATTTGTTGCCTCTCAATCGTTTCTCTTACCATCGCTCCGGCAATAGCTCGTCAACCCCTTCAGACCATTGATTTCCGTGGTGTTGAGTTCTTTTCCCCCAAATATCCGTTATACTATCGCGGGTTTCTCCGGTGTTTCGATTAGGCATATAAAGTATTAACCAGGTTTTAAAGTAACAATTTAAATACGGTTATTATGTTAAGTAAAAGCGGTTTAAGTCTTTAATTTACTTTTATACACAAATCATATCGAGTTCAATGTTTATCCGCTGGCTGCTCGTGCGCCTAATAAATCCATTAAATGCTCGTTGATTTTGTCGGGCTGGTCGAGCATTACAAAATGAGACGCAATTTCAACCGGGTAAAATTGTGCGCCGGGAATGTCCGAAGCCAGTCCTTTGCCGAGTTTTGACAAACCCAGCAGTCCGTTGTCGTCCAACGCTCTATTGAATTGTGAGCTGAACTTTTGGCAAGTTTTTTCTTCCAAATCGGTCGCTCCGTAAATCGAAACTCCGACCCAATCGACGTAGTTTCGTGCGTCTTCCGTCGTGCCGTCGGGAAAATAATCCGCCATCTCGTTCCACGATTGTATTGGGTCGCTGTCGGCTGTAACGTGAAAGACCCAAGTGATATTTGAATTTTCCGCGTCGTTTCCTTCGATTTTTCTGACAACATATCTATATGCGCGGCGAAAAAGCGCGGCGGCTTTTTCTCTGTCGTCGAGATTGTGTTCGGCGTTCCAGTGAAAAGAATGATTATTGACTTCCGTCCCGAACTCGATTATCAAAGGCTTGCCGTAAATCCGTGCCTGCCGTCCCCATTCTTCGAGCGCGGAGTCGATTTCTCGGTGAATCGCTCTGCGTCGCACGTCAACGGATTTAATTTCGTCTCCGTTCCAGCCGACGATATTTTCTAGCGAAAAAAATTGTTCCCGGCAACTTTCCGTCTTACAGTTCTCCAGCGAATCGGAAGAGCTGCGAAGCATCAAGCGGATGAAAGGAATGCTGCCTCTTTTCGTGATTTCGTCAATCGCCATTATAGGAAATTTGCGAAAGTCCGGCTTTTCTCTGCCTTCATCTCCCCATTCCTGAGAAAAATAAACGAAGAACGGTTTGCGCGTCTTTCCGACGACATCAATGTAACTGTCGATGGCTTTTGGTTTAGTAATGATAATGTCTTCTTCGCCATCGCCTCCGCCGATATGAACTCCGTGATACAACTTTCCCTTCTCGGGCGCGAGAATTCTGCCGTCGCTGATAACTGCCTGATTTTGTCGAGCTTGCGTCTGGCTCAACAAAACGGTGAAAAGGCAAACAGTTGTTAGAATAATTGCAACTTTTCGTCGAACAAACATCTTTTCTTAGTCTCCAAAATCTTAGTTACAGAGCTTTGCGGTTCTGCCGTTATAATAGAAGAATAATTCTAATCTCACGTCGCAACCGCGCCGCCGCAGCTTGAACCCGCGCCGGCGGTGCAGCCGAAACAATGATTCGCCGTGGCGATGCGGCGATTTTCTAGTTTTTTCGGGTCGAAATCGAAAATCGTCTGCGGAGAACCGGCGGCAACGCTTAATTCGAGCATCTGGTTAAAATCGCAGTCGTAGAGTTTTCCCGTCCAATCAACGCTGATTAAATTGCGGCACATCAAATTTTCGACGGTCGCCGGGTTGAACGCGCCGACGAGTTTCTGCATATATTTTTCTTCGTTTCCCGAACGCCGCAAATAATCGAGATAACGCGCAATCGGCACGTTCGTGATAGTGAAAAGACGGTTGAAAAAAATATCGTAGCGGTTTTTCAGTTCGCGGTGAAAGTCGGCTTCGATTGCCGTCTGCGCGGGCGGCAGAAACGCGCCCGTCGGGTTATAGACGAGATTCAAAATCAAGTTCGTATTTTCCCTCGCGTAACCGACCGCGTTCAAACGCCGGACGGCTTCGATGCTCTTTTCAAAAACGCCCGCGCCTCGCTGCGCGTCGGTTTGCTGCTCGAGAAAATACGGCAAAGAGGACACGACTTCCACTTGATTTCGAGCGAAAAATTCGGGCAAATCCGCTTGATTCGGCTCGAACATCACGGTCAGATTGTGCCGGACGGTAATGCGTGCGCCGGTTTTTCCGGCTTCAACGACAAAATAGCGGAAATCGGGAACGAGTTCGGGCGCACCGCCGGTGATGTCGAGCGTCGGGATTTCATATTTACGCAAAACTTCCAGACAAGCGTCAACCGTTTCGCGCGAGATAATTTCCGTCCGGCGCGGACCGGCATCGACGTGGCAATGTTTGCACGCCTGATTGCAGAGTTTGCCGACGTTGACCTGCAAAGTTTCGATTTTACCGGCTCGCAGTTTGATGCCGCTTAGGTTTAATTTTTCGTCAAAACCGATTGGCGCATCGGGCAGCCCGGGCTTGCCGTTTCGTCTGTTTATCCGAACGAATTCTGTTTGCATTGATAAAAAAGATAAAAAAGATAAAAGCTCACATCGAAATTTTATCGTGCGCGTTGTGCGATTGGATCCCGTGAATCAGGCTCGCGCCGCCGCGTATCGCCGATGCGAGATGAATCGCTTCGGTCATCTGTTCCATATTCGAGCCGTTTTCCAAACTCGAATTGGTAAAAGCCTCGATGCAGTAAGGGCATTGCACCGTTACGGCTACCGCCAGCCCGATTAACGCCTTTTCGCGTTTCGACAATGCGCCTTCTTCCTGACAAGCTTGATACCACGCCATAAATTTCTCGAACAGTTCCGGCTTATGTTTGGCGATTTCGCCGAATCTGCTTAAATCTTCTTCGTTGTAATAACTCATAATTTTTAATTTTCAGCAACAATCGCCGTCCGGCTCGCCGCATTTCACGCTCGTCAAATCGGTTAAGTTATATTCCAAACCTTTCGTTTCGCGCGGGCTGCGCCTTGCGGTGCGTTTGCAGTCGAATTCCTTAGCCTTTTCGAGTTCGACGTTTTCAATCGGCTCGACCGCAATGATTTGATTTTCATACGGTTCTTTGCGATAAATTTGAAAAGTCTTATCGCACACCGCCATCCGCTGACCGCGTTCCAAAATGTGTCCGTCGTCGTCAACGACTTTTTTCCACGGACCCTTATAGATGACGGCTTGGTTGCGCTCGAAACACGCGCCCTGTTTGCCTTTGTAGGCGAGAATAGTTACCGAGCGGAATTCGATGCCTTCGACGACGCGCCACGGCTTTTCGTCGCGCTTCGTGATTTCCATTCCGTAAAATCCGGCGCGTTCAAAGGCCTCCAAAAACGCATCTTCGCGGAACGCGCCCGAAATGCAGCCCGACCATAATTCCGGGTCGTTTTGAAGATGTTTGGGAACGTCTTCATCCGCCACGATGTCGGAAACGGCGACTCTGCCGCCGCGTTTTAAGACGCGAAACATATCCGCGAACATTTGTTCTTTGTCTGCCGGTCGGACCAAATTCAAAACGCAGTTCGATAAAATCACGTCAATCGAATCATCGGCAATCAGAGGCTTTTCGGCTCTCGCTCTCGCCGCGAACGATTCGTAAGCAAAAAAATCGTCCGCCGTTTTGATCGGGTTTTCGCGTAAGTATTCGTCAACCAAACTCAAATCGAGTTTCAAATCCTGAATCCTGCCGTAACGAAATTCGACATTGCCGAAACCGATTTTCGTCGCCATTTCGCTTCGATATTTATTGGCTAAAGCGAGCATTTCCGTATTCGTGTCAACGCCGATAATCTTGCCGCTTGCGCCGACAATCTGCGCGGCGATATAGCAGATTTTGCCGCCGCCCGAACCCAAATCAAGAACCGTATCGCCGGTTTTCACAAATCTCGAAGGGTCGCCGCAGCCGTAATCGCGTTCGATGATCTCTGAGGGCAAAATCTTTAAAAATTGCGGGTCGTATTCCACCGGACAACACAACGCCGCTTCCATTTTCTGCGAAGCCGCCGCGTATCTTTCTCTAACCGCCGTTTCCACGTCTGACTCGTATGTCATAATATTGCTTTCTTTCGTTAAAATATGAACCGCACGATTATCATTATGGCAAAAGTGCCGCGCGCGGGAAACGTCAAAACCAGATTGCAGCCGTATCTTTCGCCCGAACAATGCCGCACGCTCGCCGAAGCGTTTCTGTTCGATGCGATTCACAAAGCGCGAAATGTCTGCGACCGTTTGATTGTCGCCTTTGCGCCCGCCGATGAGAAAGATTATTTCGCCGATTCGTCTTTTGACGATTTAATTTTAGTTGAACAGACGGGCGCGAATTTGGGCGAAAAAATGTCAAATGCTTTCAAGTTCGCCTCTCGGCAAAATGCGAATGCGAACGCCGTGTTAATTGGCACGGACAGCCCGACTTTTCCCGCCGAGTTTATCGAACGAACATTTGAATTTTTGGAATCGAAGACGGACGCGGTTTTAGGCAAATCGGCGGACGGCGGTTTTTATTTAATCGGCTTACGGCAGAAAATTCCGCCGCGTCTTTTCGATAATGTCGAATGGAGTTCGCCGCTTGTTTTCGAGCAAACAAGACGGAACATCGAACGACTAAAATTCAAGCTGAACTTAATTCCCGAATGGTTCGACGTTGACGCGCAAGATGATTTACGGCGTTTGCGCGATGAAATTTTCAAAGACGAACAGATGCAAAAAATCGCGCCGCGAACTTTTCAATGGTTACTTGCCAACGCCGAAACTTCGGGTAAAACTGCGAACGACGGTTTTGTGCCGAACAATTTGCGCGCCGCTTAATTCCGTTTCGATTTTCCAATCGGAAAATAAAACTTCAACAGCGCGTCCGGCGGCACACCGCACCAGTAAAGAATCTGCAAAAACGTCCAGCGCAGAAAAGTTAAAACGAAACTTTTCTTTTCAAATCTTCTCGACGAAGTTTCGACGATTGCCGGCAAAGTTACAACGTCGCCCGCCGTTCGCAGTCTTTCGACGAAATCCAAATCTTCAAAAATCGGAAATGCTTTGAAGCCGCCGATTCGTTCATAGACTTTGCGCCGCGCGAAAATCGCCGAGTCGCCGTAAATCAAACCAAGCAAATTTAGTTTCGGGTAAAGCCAAGTCAAGAATCGGGCGGCGCGACTGTCGCCGTCAAAGCGAATCGTAAAATTGCCGCCGACAACGCGCGAATTTTCCAGAGCCTTTTTCATCTGGTAAATCGCGTCGGGCGGCGCAATCGTGTCGGCGTGAACGAACCAAAGAACGTCGCCGTTCGCCGCGCTCGCGCCGATTTGCAGTTGTCGCCCGCGCCCGCGTTTTTGGGAATGCAGAATCGTCGCGCCGTAGTTTTGAGCGATTGAAACGGTCGCGTCGCTGCTTCCGCCGTCAACGACGATGATTTCCGTTTCTGCGCCGAAAAATCGAAGCGCGTCGAGCGTTGCGGCGATTGAATCCGCTTCGTCGAGCGTCGGAATGACGATTGAAATTTCGGGATTCATCACAGAAGATTTTCCGGTTCGCGCGCCTTCGGCAGTTGCCAATCGGTTTTTTGCTTTTCAAACGGCATCGCCAAAATTTTCGGCAGAACTACTTCCGCCGGTCGGCGATACATCGGCACGCCGACGATTATTTCGTCCTGCGGCACGCCGGTTTTCAACGTTCCGTGCAGACGGTCCCAAACCGTCAAGCCGCTCGACCAGTTGGAATCGGTTTCGTCTTTGATAATCGAATGATGAATGCCGTGCAGCCGCGGCGTAACGACGAATTTGCGGATTTTTCTTTCCAAATCGGCGGGCAGCCTGACGTTGGAATGGTGAAACAAAATCGAAGGAAACAGGAAACTTTGCCACGCCGCGAACGAAGTCGGGGAAACGCCGATGAGCAGAATTTGTCCGGCTCGCCACGCGACGGAAATCGTCATCTCAATAAAATGAAACCGGACGGCGGTCGAAGCGTCGAGGTCTAAATCTATGTGGTGAATCCGGTGAAACCGCCACAAAAACGGAACGCGGTGCGTCAAGACGTGCCAGACGTATAAAGTGTAATCCATCAGCACGACCGCCAGAATTGTTTCCAGAAGCGGCGGCAGACGGATGAGTTTGAGAAGTCCGCAGTTTTTCCGCTCGACGTATCCGGTCAAGGGCGCGACGACCGGATTTTCAAAAAGTTGCAACGCGACCGCTGCCAGTCCCGCGACCGCCAAATTTCTGCCCGTGCGAATCGTTTTCGATTCGACGGTGCGCCGCAGCGGGCGACGGTTTTCGAGCCAAAAAAGCGCGGCGAAAGTTCCCAGGGAAACGGGAACGCTCAAGAATTGCAAAAGTTTTTTAGCCGTCATCTATTCGAGTTGAACAAATCTTTCGCTGAACCGGGATAATTGATAATCTGTTTTTATCCTAAAATAATTTTAGGTCTTTGGAAAAGAAACGCCAATGAAGACGATGAACAAAATCCAGGAACCGCCGATGCCGGATGCGCGAACCGAATTTGAAAAACCGACGCTCGTTTTTGTTTATAACGCCGACGGCGGTTTGTTTAATCTGGCGGCGGATGTCGCGCACAAGATTTTCTCGCCCCGCACCTACGACTGCAATTTATGCGCTCTGACGCACGGCGCGTTCCGAATGAAAAACGAATGGCGGCAATATCTGGACGCACTCGACGCGCGTTTCGAGTTTTTGCACGCCGACGAATTTAAAATTCGCTGCACGGCTGAAATCGCCGAAAAACTGCCCGCCGTTTTCTTCTCTGAAAACGGCGAAGTAAAATTGCTGATTTCGGCGGACGAAATAAATTCCTGCCGCGTCCTTTCCGAACTCCAACAAATCATCAACGCGCGGCTCAAAGATTTGCCGAAAACTCAAAAAGCCTAAGCATAAAATTCAAACAAAAAACATTTGTCGCTCACTCCGTTTCGATGAGCGATTCCAACGCCTTTTTCGCTTCGGGCAGAGTCAACGCGGCGATGCCCCAATTAGCCAGCGCGCCGACGATGCAGTAACCGCACCAGGCTTTTTCTTTGGTCGGCATCTGATAGAAATACCAACCGGCGACGGCGGCTTCAACGACTCCTTTGGCGGCGGCGGCAAGCGGCACGAGCGGCATTTTTTCAGCGCGATTTTCCCCGCCAAACGCGGCGAGCGGAATGTTCGCGGCAAGGCTCGCCAAGCTGAGCGCGCCGTCCGGCACGCCGAGCGCGAAAGCCGTATCCGAGGAATTAACTTTGTCCGAATCAAATCCGTCAATCGGCGGGTCGGGCAGATGTTTGACCACGCCCGTTTGAAAAAGCGTCACCGCCGTCATCGCCGCCATTCCGACGAGCGACAAGCCGATAATTCCGCGCCGCCGCCAGATGTCATCGGAATTTCCCCGCTGCAGTTCTCGCCGTAGTTGCTGCGGCTCTGAATCGCCAGTCAATGTTCGAGTCATTTCATTTTTCAATTTCTTCACCTTATTATTTTAATTCTTTTTATGAAAATAATTCGTTTATTTTGTTGCGAAAGATAGTCGAAGCGATTTTCCCTCTGTCCGACTGTCCTTTGGCAAGAGCTTCGGCGAAATGCGCCGCCTGCCACGCTTCGATTTTCGACGGCATCGGCGGCTCATTCGGGTCAACGACGATTTCGACGAGCGCGGGTTTATCCGACGATAACGCCTGTTCTAAAGCGGGGCGAATGTCTTCGGGCTTTTCGACCGTGATGCCGATTCCGCCGCAGGCTTCGGCGAATTTAGCGAAGTTGATTTCCTGCAGCTCGCAGCCGTATTCGGGATTTCCTAAGAAAACAATCTGCTCCCATTTGATTTGTCCCAAAGAATTGTTTTTGATGACGACGACCGTTATCGGCAGATTGTATTTAACGGCTGTCACGAATTCGCCCATCAGCATCGTAAAGCCGCCGTCGCCGACGAAAGCGATTGACTGGCGTTCGGGAAACGCGATTTTCGCGGCAATCGCATACGGCAAGCCGCACGCCATCGTCGCCAGCGTTCCCGAACATGACCATTTTTGATTGGCGCGAATTTTGAATTGCCGCGCCGCCCAAATCGTGTTCGTGCCGGAATCGCCGGAAATTATCGCGTCGTCCGCTGCCAAGTCGGATAATTCCCAAGCGGCTCGCTGCGGTTTTATCGGCACGTCGGCGCGCATCGCGCGGGTTTCCATCAGCTTCCACCAATCCTGCATCTCGGATTGGGCGTTTTCCAAGAAAGTTTTATCTTCGTGCGGCTCAATAAATTCCGACAACGCCGCGAGCGTCGCTTTTGTGTCGCCGACGAGTCCGACTTCGACCGGAAAACGCAAACCGATTCTGTCCGGCTGGTCGTCAATCTGAACGCCTCTTGCGCGGTCGGGTTTCGGCAAAAACTCCATATACGGAAAACTCGTCCCAACGAGAAAAATCGCGTCGCAGTTTTCCGATGCGTTTTGCGCCGGAGTCGTTCCCAATAATCCCAAACCGCCCAAAGATAACGGATGCTCATCGGGAATAACGGCTTTGCCGAGCAGTGCTTTGATAATCGGCGCGCCTAATTTTTCAGCAATTTCAATTAACTCGTCGCCCGCGTTCAATGCGCCCGCCCCGGCGAGAATAACGGGCTTTTTCGCTTCGTTTAAAATCGCGGCGGCGCGGCGCAATTCCGCTTCCTGCGGAATTAAAATCGGCTTCGACCACGCGCTTCCGGTCATCTCCGATTTTTGATTGTGAATCGAAGGTTTGTTGTCCGGTTCGACATCTTGATAATCAACCGGAAAGGTGATGTGCGCGACTCCGCGATGATTGAGCGCGTGGCGGCAGGCTTCGTTCGTCAGCATTTGGATTTGATTCGGGTTGATGACTTCCTGATTATAAACCGCAACATCTTCAAACAGGCGCACCATATTTACTTCCTGCTGAAAACGGCTTCCCTTTAAATCCGAAAAGGTCTGTCCCGTAATCGCCAGCACGGGCGCGCCGTCCATCTTCGCGTCATACAAACCATTAAGAAGATGAATGCCGCCGGGACCCGAAGTTGAAAGACAGCAGCCGAGTCTGCCCGTATATTTCGCGTAGGCGCAAGCCATAAACGCGGCGGCTTCTTCGTGGCGCACTTGAATGAAACGAATTTTATCCTGTCTCGTGCGAAGCGATTCCATTACGCCGTTGATGCCGTCGCCGGGCAGCCCGAAAACCACTTCAACGCCCCACTCGATAATTCCTTCGACCAATAAATCAGCCGCCGTTTTCGCCATTTCAGTTTCCCCTTGTTCGTTAAATTTAATTTTCCGATGCAGCCGAATTGTTCGGCAGAAAAGCGATTATCAATGAAACGATACCGACCGCGATGTTGAAATACGCGACCGCCGTGTTCACATTCAAAATACTGATAACATAACCGCCGACGCCCGAAACAAAATAAAGAACGCCGACCGCCGCAAGGAGAATTCCCAAGAATGTCAGAAACCCGCGCGAGCCGCCTTTTAAGCCGGTGTAAATTCCGGCGATGCCGAGCAGAATATGAATCGTCGCGTGCGTTCTATTCGTCGTCAGTGCGCCAAAAACGACATCACTCGTTTCGCCCCAGATGCCTTCGATTAATAAAAAGATTCCGATGATAACGGCGAAAACACCGCTTAACCCGCGTGTTTGATTCATAATTATTTTCTCCTTTTTCAGCGTTTCAATGTTTTATTTCAGAATTTCAAAATTAATTGTCCCAACAGTTTTACCGTAGCAAAACGGGCTGCGCGTTGATTTTCACGCGAAAGAGCGTGTAAGGTTTGCGACGCAAATCCTTTCCTTCCTGATATTTCGGCTGGCGATGCAGTTGATTTGCTGTCACATAAAGATAACCGTCTGTCGCAATTGACATCGTATCCGCCCACAAAAGGCGCGCATCGTGAACGACGGTTTCCCACGCTTTGCCCGTATCTTTGGCAAGTCGGCGCAAAATCGCGTTGTGTTCGTAATTGGTCGAATAAATAAACCCTGCGGCATCTGATTCGAGACCGTCGGACGCCCCGCCCCGGTCGCCTTCGTCAATGACGGTTCGGGCAACCGCGTCGTCATCGAGATTTCTATCGAAAAGCGCGTCCGTCTCCACGCTGTAAAGTCTTCGGCTGCCGAGCGGACAATAGAAGAGCCGCGCGCCATCCGCTGAAATGGCGATACCGTCCGTTCCCATTCCCGCGCCCTGTTTGGTTTCGCCGCTCGATTTATCCAGAAACGGTCGCCCTTCGACTATCGGCTGAAAATCCGGCAGATGCAATGCTTTGGTCGAAGGATGGTCGTTCAATTTGCGCCAGCTTTCGCCGCTTCCTAAATCAACGACGATAATCCCGTTCGCTCCTTTCTGCGCCGAATCCGTAATAAATGCCGCGCCACTTTCGCCGCGCCGCAAATCAAAACGCACGTCGTTTAGGTATGTCGTCGGCAGAGCGACATCCTGCGGGAAAAGAATCGTTTTGACGACTTCGTTCGTTTCCAAATCAACGCAGACGAGTTTCGGTCCGCCGTATTTTGTTTCTTTGAACATCGGGCTGCCCGTATCGAGAATCCAAAGGCGGTCTTTCGGGTCAACGACGACTGACTGAACGGAAACGAGCGCGTCTGCGTCCGCGTCGGAATCAGGCTGATTAATCTCTTCGTTCGGATAAGCGATTGCTTCCCCGTCCACAATTTCTGCAACGGTAAATTTCACATCATCGCCCCATTTCGGATAGTTGACGAAAATTCGTCCCTTCTGCGACACGGTTACGCCGGTCGGCATCGCGTCGTTAAAATAGGCGACCGCTTCCAACTCGCCGAACGGTTCGTCCTCCATCAATTCCGGCTGCTCATCGCTGCCCAATAATTTTTGTATTTGACTGCTGATTGACATATTTGGTTACTCCTTGTTCCTCTCGTTTCTCCTAAAATTCCGAAGCGTTGTTTCGTTTTCTCACGCCGTTTTTACCTACGCCTCCGCCGGCATCGTTCCCGCAATGTCAATCACATAACGATAACGGACTTCACCTTTTTTCATTCGCTGATGAGCGTCGTTAATATCTTCCATCGCAATCATTTCGACTTCCGGCAGAATGCTATGTTCGCCGCAAAAATCAAGCAATTCCTGCGTTTCGGGAACGCCGCCGACCAAAGAGCCGGCAAGGTTGCGGCGGTGAAAAGCGACTTCCATATTATTGGTTTCCGCTTTGAACGGAAGCAGAAGTCCGACGACGGCAAGCGTCGCGTCGCGTTTTAATAATTTGACGAACGGATTGATGTCGTGTTCATAAGGAATCGTGTCGAGCAGAAAATCGTATTTCAGTTCAAGTTCGGTGAGGCGGTCTGTGTCGTCGGTCAAAACGAAATCAGTCGCGCCGAATTTTTTCGCATCAGCTTCTTTTTCGTCCGACGAGCTGAAAACCGTCACGTCCGCGCCGAGCGCGACGGCGAGTTTGACACCCATATGTCCCAGTCCGCCCAAACCGATGACGCCGACTTTTTGCCCTTTCCCGACTTTCCAGTGTTTGAGCGGCGAATACGTCGTCAAACCAGCGCACAAAAGCGGCGCGACGGCTTTAATGTCGAGGTTTTCAGGGATTTTATAAACGAAATGCTCGTCCACAACGATTTTGTTTGAATAGCCGCCGAAAGTGTTCGAGCCGTCCGGTTTGAACGGTCCGTTGTAGGTGTTCGTCGCGCCAACGGGACCTTCGCAGTATTGCTCTAAACCTTCCTTGCAATTCGCGCACTCGCGGCACGAATCAACCAAAGTTCCGATGGCGACCGTCTCGCCGACTTTGAATTTTGTAACTTCGCTTCCGACTTCTCTAACGCGACCGACAATTTCGTGACCGGGTATGCACGGATAAACCGTATTGCCCCAATCGTTGCTCGCCTGATGCAAATCCGAGTGGCAGACGCCCGCGTATAAAATATCAACCGCAACGTCTTTTGCTCCGGGAACGCGCCGCTCGATTTCCATCGGTCCGAGATTAGTAAATGAATGATTGTTTCCGTAGGCGATTGCTTTGACGCCTTTTTCCGTATCTTTAGCTACTTCTGCCATAATTTCTTCCTTGTTAGTTTCGTTTTTGTTTTTACTTGTTTGTTTACTGCTGAAACCGCAAGTTTCCGGTTTGCGTTTCAGTTAGATTTCCGTAAATGTCCTGCGTGTCGGCAATTTCCGGTTTGATTGTGCCGTCTAAAATTAACCGCACCGTTTCCTGCGGTCGGTCCCATTGCGGAAAATGTCCGCAACGGTCGAACCAATGAAGCCGCGCGTCGGGAAATAATTCCAAAGCGCGTTTCGCTTGGCTCGGAAAACAAACCAGGTCGCGCCGTCCCCAACCGATGATAAGCGGATTTTTAATCGAATTTTTCGGCGCGCCTTTTTGCGTTTCGCCGTAAGCGAGGTTGTATAAAAGCTCGTCAAAAACCGGCGATGCGGCAAAGGAACGCATTTCATCAAGTACGACTTCGGGCGATAATTTCCACGGACGCGCCGAAAATTGCGCGAGCAGCAAAGTTCGCCCGATTGCGCTGTTCGTAATTTGCGGCATTACCGGCTGCAAAGCGCGAACGAGTTTAATTGATAAATTTATCGAATGATAAAAGAAAGGAACTTGCCAGCCCTGCCAGAAGCCGCCCGGATCGAGCGAAACAACGCCGCCCAAAACACCGCCGCGACGAGCTAATTCTAAAACTAATCTCGCGCCCATCGAACTGCCGACCGCATCAACATTGGTCAAATTATTCGCGTCAAGAAATTCGGTGACGGCATCGGCAAGCGTTGCGATTGTCGTTTGCCCGTCGAGCGGCAGCGTGTCGCCGTGTCCGGGCAAATCAACGGCGATCACCTCACGCTCCAAAGCCAAATCGTCGAGAATCGTCTGCCACGAACGCCAGCTTCCGCCGACGCCGTGAATCAGCAGCAGCGGCTTGCCCGCGCCGCGCCGGATGTAATTGAAATCCATAATTCCCCTTGTTCTTTGAAAATCAGCCGTTGATAGATTTCAGCGGCTGATTTTTTTCATTTGCAAATCATCATTTTGATTTATCGTCCAAACTGCGTAAGTAAGCAATAATATTCATCCGCTGATTCATATCAGTTAGATAAAAAGGATGCGGCGCGTCCGCTCCGCGACTTGGGTCAAACAAGTTATCGAGACTCGGCACGGAGTTATCGTGCAGAAAAACCGGCTTGCGTGCCAAGTCAAACAGCAGCGGCATCGCCGTTCCGCGAACATCGCCGCGCAAAGTGGCGTTGAGAACCGCCATTTTATCGTCGAAGAAAAATCCCGGCGTGTCCATCACCGGATTGAGCGGCGGCATTCTCTGAGCCAGCGTGACCGGATTGTCGCCGGGAAAAATCGTTTTCATCGGAATGATATTTGCCGGAACGGGTTTCGATTGGTCAACATTATGACAAACCGTGCAGCCTTGCGTGCGGAACAAATCGCGTCCGCGCGAAATTGCCTGCCGGTCGCCTTTCTCGCCTTTCGGCGCATCCAATTTTATGACGTAAGCGTTCAAATCGAGCAGTTTTTGATTGTCTACGCGAATGCCGAGCGGCGCATCTTCGCTGCCGGGCTGCGGATACGGATTGGCTTTGACGAACGGATAGCCGGTTACTCCGGTTTCCTTGAGAATCTTGATGTAGTCGTCCACGATTTCCTCGCCCGCCGCGCCGCCGAGTTTTTTCGCAAAGGCGCGACCGCCGGGCGTGGTCAGATTCGTCTGGTCGAAAAGCGCGGTGAAAACGAGATTGTTAAAATTATCCAGCCGTGCAATCGTTCCGTCGCTGCCGAACGGCGCGGCTAAATCCTGACGGAAAAACGGCGTGATGTGCATCGGGTCGCCGTTGCCGTCGAAAGTGTCGTCGAACATTCCGACCGGGTAATAGTTCGGGTTGGAAAGATAAGCGTCAACTTCGGCTTCCGAAGAATTTTCCGTCAAACCTTTCGGCGCGCGTCCGAAGGTTTTGCCTTTATTTGCCGTTAAAGAAAGCTGAAGCACCGGATATAACGCTCTTGAATTCGCGCCCGTCGCCAAAATCTTGCCGACATTTAAATTGTGATTGGTCAGATTGTCTTCGCGCCGCCCGATAGAACCGCCCTTGGGCATACTGAAAACCGAACCGTCCGTCACCGAATGACAAAGAGCGCAACTCACGCCGACTTTATCGCCGTTCATCGCGTCGAGTTTGCCGTCGCCGTTCGAGTCTTTAATCGGTAAACCGATAACGGCGTTGGCGTTGACCAGTTTAACCGTCGTCATCGGGTCGTTAAGCAATTTTGAAGTTCGCCCGGTCGGGTCGGCTTTGAGTTCAGCCGCGACCGCTTTTTTCGTCGCCGCGTCGAGCGCGTCAACATCCACGCTCAAACCCAACTCCAAGGCTTGCATCGGTGTAACTTTGGCGGCGACCATTCCCTGCGGCGTGCGAACGGCATCCGTCCAAAAACCTTCGTTGCCGAAAGTTTCAAAGCGGAAAACCTGCTGTCCCGATTTCTCATTGCCGAGCTGCGCCCGAACCGGATTGCCCTGATTCGCCGGACCGTCCGAAGGCTTGACCGTTTGCGAATGAGTCAGTCCGGTTATCCACACAAACGCGAACGCCGCGAAAATTCCGATGACCGGAATCTTGACGGCGTTGGTGCGCGAGATTTTTAATAACGCGGAATTTGAACGGTTTATGATAGATTTCGGAACTTCCTTAATTCTGTCATCGGATGTATTCATAGTTTCTCCTTTTAATTTTTCTGCTTTCGCGTGTGTCTGCTCACGTCGCGTATAATTCAACTTGCCGCCGGATTATTTACCGTCGTTTTCATTTTCTTCAATCGCGTGCAGACGGCAATTCGAGCCGCGCTCAAAGTAAATCGAGCGAAGTCGTTTGCCGGGTAGCATCGCTTTGCCTGTCTTGATTGTCGGGATTTTAAGTTGATTGGAATTTCGGCAGGCAGCGAAAGCCCGCCGCGACCGACAGCTTCGCCGTTAGATTTATCGTTCATCATAATCCCCCTTGAAAACCTTTTGAAAATCAAACGATAATTTAAGATATACCCGTTTCAGACGGATTTACAAACCTTATTTTGACAAATCGGCAGCGCCGAAACTCAACCCGAAAAAGAAATTAAAGTTCGGCGTGCCGCGCTCGAATCCAGGACGCGCGCCGACATCGAAATTAAGGAGATTGTTCGGTTTATAAGTCAGCGCTCCGAGAACATATAAGCCGCGCGGCTGTTCTTCGTCAACCGTGTTGCCGAAATACTCGGTGATAATGCCGAATTTTTTCAAAAAATTAAGCCGCTCTCGAATTAGATTCGACCGCTTCCCAAACTTTTTTCAAACCGTCGGCTGCCTGCGTTACAGCTTCTTTGGCTTTAGAAACCGCGCCGGCGAGTCCGAAAAATTCGTGCGTTACGCCGCCGTAGCGTTTCGAGTCGACCGAAACTCCGGCAGCGGCGAGTTTTTCGGCGTATGCTTCGCCCTGGTCGCGCAGCGGGTCGTGTTCAGCCGTAATGATGATGGCAGGCGGCAAACCGCTTAAATCACGGGCGAAAAGCGGCGATGCCGTCGGCTCGCTTCTCTGGCTTTCATCCGGGATGTAATATTTGGCAAACCACGGCATCATCGAAGTGTGCAGCGGCTCGGTGTCTTGATTTTCCGCGTAAGACGGATAATCCTGACCGACCATATCCGTTACCGGATAAATAAGCAGTTGCGCGACGGGCATTTGTCCGCCGTTTTCTTTTGCCAGCAGACAGGCGACGGTCGCCAGATTTCCGCCCGCGCTTTCACCGGCGATTGCCACGCGATTCGGGTCGCCGCCGAGACTCGAAGCGTTCTGCAAAACCCACTGCGTCGCGTCATATGCGTCGTTGACCGCCGCCGGATAAACTGCTTCGGGCGCTTGCCGGTAATTGACCGAAACGACGATTGCTTCCGCCGCGTTGCAAAGAGCGCGGCACGACGGCTCGTAAACGTCTAGGTTGGCAATTACCCAGCCGCCGCCGTGAAAATAAACCACGACGGGCAGCGCCTTTTCCTCGAAACCCGCGGGTTTGAAAACGCGCGCCAGAACTTCGCCGCCGCTCGTCGGAATTAAAATGTGTTCGACCGCGCCGACCTGTTCGGGCAGCGACGGCATCGCCACGTTCATCGCTCTGACGCTCGCGCTCTGCGAAGCCATTTCCTCAACGGCGTTCTTAAAGGTCGGCGCGTTTCTGGCATTATGGAAATCCATTGTTTCAATCGGCGGCGACTTGAATTTCTTTAACCGGTCAACGACCGCTTGTATATCGGAATCTAAATTGTTCATAAAAACCTCCCTTTTTCGTTTTTTGTAATTTGCGGGTTGTTTTGCTCGAAACATCCGGCAACGTCTAATTTGCTGCGTTCTCTCTTTCCCTTTGTCGAACGGTAAATTTATTAACCTTATGAAATTTACTTTCGTTATATTTCGCCGATTGGATTCTCGGATTTGCGCTGGCATAAATCTAAGTTGTTCCTAAAACTGCTTTTAGATTATGATAATCTTTTAATCAATCGCCGCCGCGCAACGAGAAAAACAAAAACAGTCTCATCAAATTTAGCTGGGTCAAAGCACGCGGCGTATCGCCAAAGGTCAAGAAAAATTTCCTCGGTTGCCCCTTCCGCTTCCTCGCTTGAGTCGGTATATTTTCTCGCCAACGCCCAAACTAAGTTTCCATAGCAACCTATGCAATCGTTGACGGCTGTCTTATCGGCTTCTGCGATTCTCTGGAGAATCGCTAAAGACTCGCTACTTGGATTGTTTTGATAAGCGGATAATTCCATCGTTAGTTTTCAATATAAAAAAGCAACTTTAGCGGTGTCGGCGGCGCGATTTATAATTGTAGCTCCAATCCTTCCACCGCCATTTAAGAGAAACCGGATTGACGGTTTTGTGAATGCCAAGCATGACGCTTAACCGCAGCTTGATGTAATACAACGAAAACAAAATCATCTTCATACACTGGATTTTTTATCGGTAAATACTCAAAATGCCAAAGGTAAAAAATCGCAATCGGCATATTTTGTAATGGAAAATAAAGGATGAGCTTAATTTCAGCCCATCCGCACTTCCCCTTGTTCTGCATTAAAGCCGCCATTGAACATCATTAACGCAAGTTATTACCAAAGGTGCAAAATTTGATAAGACGCTCGGTTTTATTCAACGGCTTGACGACTAAATTAGCTTAAATAAAAGCTCCTGTATGTTGCACGCGCAACAGACCCGAATAATTCTGCATTGTTATAATTTCAAAATTAATTTTTTCAATTTGGTTGTAAACCGTTGGCAGACTTAATATGCCGGCATATTAAGTCTGCATTTTTTCTCCGGCTCTCCGATTCTGATTTTACAAGCGGCATTGTTTTAAGAACTTTTTTTGGAGGTGAACAATATGCTCTCTTCAACCCCCCGTATTCTTTATGTTGATGATGATAAAGATTCGTGTGAAATGATCAGCTTGATGCTGCGTCTTGCGAATGACAGTTACCGGGTTTCGACCGTTTCGACTTCGCGGGAAATATTGGATTTGATAAAAAGCCAAGCATTTGACCTTTATGTTTTTGATTATGCTTTGCCGGAGATGACGGGCGTTGAACTCTGTCGGCGCATTCGTCAAACCGATTCAAAGACGCCGATTTTGTTTTATTCGGCGATGGGACGTGAAACTGACCGAGATGAAGCAACAGCGGCGGGCGCAACCGAATATCTGGTTAAACCGAATGACCTTGAAAAGCTCACGGAAACTGTTCAAAGGCTTTTGAATAAAAACTCAACAATTTCCAAAGCTCAATCCCCGGTTAAAATTAAAACGTATAACGGCATATTTTGAAGGCTGATCTTCATATCCGGTTTCTGCCATCTGATGTAAGCAAACTTATTTATTGTTTTATACTTTTCTTATAAAGTCGTTAAACGGTTCTTTTAAGAAATTATCGCGCGGCACCTTGGTTTTGCCACAGCAACCAGTTTCCGGTGTCGTTTGCTTTTATTCATTACCGAGAACCGGAAATTATTGAGAAAATCGATGTCTGAAAATTTAAGTCCTTCGGCGCATATGCGTCTTTTAACCAAAAATTATATTTTGGACGCTCTGCCCGATGAAGATTTCAACCGGCTCATGCCAGACCTGATGCCCGTCAAACTTCCTCAAGGTCAATTTCTGTACCGACCCGACGAGGCGATTGAATATGTTTATTTTCTCGACAACTCGATGGTATCGGTCGTCGCTATCACGGCAGAAGGTCAGAGCGTCGAGTCCGGCGTCATCGGTTGTGAAGGGATGGCGGGAATTAATGTTTTGCTGGGAGTTGATGCAATGCCCAACCAGAATATCATCGCGCTTTCGGGCGGCGCGCTGCGGATGTCTACCCACGCCGTCAGACGGGAGTTTAAGCGGGGCGGAGCTTTACAGGATTTATTGCTGCGCTTTATTCACGCGCTGATGATTCAGATCGGTCAAACTACTTTATGCAACCGCCTGCATACCAATGAGGAAAGATTATCCCGCTGGCTGCTGATGTGCCGCGACCGCGCGGCTTCGGATGATTTGAAATTAACGCAGGAATTTCTCGCAATTATGCTCGGTGCAAACCGGTCAAGAGTCACAATGTCCGCCGTGGCGCTGCAAAATGCCGGTTATATCAAATACTCGCGCGGTCTTATTACAGTTCTCGACCGCCAAGGATTGGAAGATATTACTTGTCAATGTTATCAATCGATAAAACAGGAATATGACCGCTTTCAAAAATAAGCAGGCAAGAAAACTCTTGTCGGCGCAAAATTAGGGCGCTAATGCCGTTTGTTGTAGGATGTATTCGGCAAACTAATTGAAATAATCTTTTTCGATGCGGAAGAGCCTAAAATTATTTTATTGAAAAGCTAAAACGAAAGATGATTATAATATTAGCTTTGCAGTTAAACTTCTTCTGAAATGTTTTAGACGGTTAGAATCAAACCAAAGCCGCAACCAATTTTCCTGTGATAAGAAATTATGATTGAAAAGTCTGATTTAACTTCCGATTCTGAGTCCGATGATTATCATAATCCCGCGACGGTCGAGGAATTGACCGAGAATAATATCGAAACTATTGTTCGGCTGGAAACTGCCGCCAAAAAAAATCAAACCGCAAGCGAGCGGATTGCTAAAACGATTGCCGGTTTCTGCGGAAGTATGATTTTCGTTTGGGTTCACGTCATCTGGTTCGGCGCGTGGATTGCCGCCAATTTTTTGCCGGGCATCGAGCATTTCGACCCGTTCCCTTTTACATTTCTGACACTGGTCGTGTCACTCGAAGCAATTTTTCTTTCGACCTTTATCCTCATCAGCCAAAATCAGGAAACCAGACTGAGCGAGCGTCGCAACAATTTAGATTTACAAATCAATCTTCTAACCGAGCAGGAAAACACAAAAATGCTGCAAATGCTTGAGCGAATTGCCGAAAAGGTCGGCGCGGTGATTGACGACGATCCGACCGTTTCAATACTTGAACAAGCAACCCGTCCTGAAAAACTAGTTGAACAAATTGTGAAGGCAACTGAACAAGAAAAATTATAAAACGCCGCCCCTGCCGGCTGCCTATAAGTTAAAGCCTTTTTTGCGGGCAAAAGAATAAATCTCCGCGTCCTTGTTTTCTTTTCCCATCAATCACAGAGAATCTCGGCGGCGAGCTGGCTAAAGGTTATTCCGATATCCGTATTTTTCGCGCGCTTTAAATTCCTTTTCGAGAAACGGAACGTCCGTTTCATACGCAGCAAAATAAACGCTCGAACGTCGCTCGAAATTGTTTTCAACCGGAAGTTTTCGGGCAATCGCTTCGTGTCCAAGGAGGGCATTCAGACTCATTTCATAAGCCCGAACCGCTTTTTTTTCGCCGAAAATATCAATTAGTTCGTGCGGCGCGCGGTCAATATCATACTGAAGCAGTACGGTGCTGGCGGCAGTGCTGTTCATACCGACGTGCCGCCCGTCAACCAGGACGACTTTCGCTCCCTTGTGCGCTAAATGCCAGGCTTGTAAAGCTCCCGAAATGGCGCCGCCGTTGCTGCAAAAAGTCGTCGATAAATATCACAGCGTTCTTACAGAGCGCAAACGACTATGCAGATAAATCTTCAGCATTCGCCCGGACAAATATTCTAAAGAAATATAACTCTTTGACTGTATTCCAATTTGTGCTGCCGTGAAGGTAATAGTTAGAGCAACACTGTTTTTATACTCTGAGCCGGCAAGTTTGTTTTATGGCGCGCCCGGTCGCCGTCTTCTGTCGCAATCATCTTCGTAATCATCGGTGAGTTCGACGCACGGTTCGCAATCATCATCGTCTCCGTCCCACTTGGAAAGACTCGGACGAATTCTGACGACTTTTCCTTCGTAATGACCGAAATCGAAAGAACGAAAGCGAAACTCGAAATACTCGTTGAACAGATTGCGCTGGTCGCAGAGAATGCTGACGGCTAATTGCTCTCCAAGCAATAAGGATTCCTCGTGGTCTGAACGCCAATGCACGCCAGCCCACAGACGACCGATGCCGACGTTTGAAGCCAGTTTATCGAGTTCGCCCGCCACCGTCAGCGGTTCTTCCGGCGCGGTCGGACGATACGGACGCCGCGAAGTGCCGTCTTCATTTGACTCGACGGGATTTCTGAACTGCCAGTCGTTATGGAAAAACGCCTTGAGGATTGTTGCTAAACACCCGGAAACCACCGAATGTCCTGAACCGTATGCCGGATGTAGCGGCGAGCCTTCGGCATAAACCATCGGCAATAGATACGTTCCTTCGTCGCTCGGGAGATTTAATCTGTCAACCGGCGGCGTTCGACGATTGGCGTTCTGCCGGGCGTTGTATTCAAATAACCGATTTTCCGTAAACAAAGTCGAATCGAATAAATTCGACGAAATCGGGAAATTATGTTTCGGATTAATGGTTACGCCCGTATTGAACAAACTTCGCAAGTGAACTCTTCCGCCGAATTCTTCCGGTCGCAGGCGGCGATGCACGAACCATTTCTGATACCAGACGGCGTGAAACGCCCGGTAAGCCGCGCCGACCAGCACACTCTTGATGTATTGATCGCCGAAAGTGCCTTGACCGAGCTGATTCTGTGATTTCCCTTCCCTCGGATTTCTCGATTGCCGAAATTCTTCAGCGGGCGGCGCCATTACATTGACGTAAGGCAGACACGGTCCGAACGGGACGCCTAAGCCGGGGCGAGCCTCGCAACGCCGCAACGGTTCTCGCCCGAACAGAAGGAGCTGGCAAGCGTTTAAGAAGGCGTTAAAGTCCCGGTCGACGTGAACGAATTGAGCGAGGTCTCGACCGTTGCGGATGAGCCGCGGCATTGAATCGCAATTGGTTTGGTCGGCGTCGCATCCGTCCTGAACCGACAGCCAATCGTCCCAATTGGTCAAAAAGTCAATTCGGGGCGTGAGCGTGCTGATGGCAGCCGGAATGAACTGCGCTCCGTAAGGCACGTCGAGCAGAAGAAACTGCGAAACATACGGTCCGATTCGATCTCCTTTCGTCGGACCGCGAAAAATTGTTTGAGCGGTAAGAGGAAATTGAAGATAACGGCTAAGATGCGGGTTAAAATTAGCGTTCAGGTCGCTAACGGTATCCTGAGTTGTTGCGTCGGTCGCGTATTGTGAAAACGGAACGTCGCGCGCGAGCGCCATCCAATAAAGCTCGGCAATTTCCGCCGCTTCCTGTTCGCCGGCAAAACACGGCGCGCGCGGCATAAAGAGAGCCGCCGGGTCAGCGCCCTCAAGCTCGAAGGCAAGTCCCGCCTGCGGATTTTCCAGCAGTCGCTGCCCGGGAGGAACGCCGGGCGGCGGCATTTCCGGTGGCGGCTCGCACGCTGTCATTCCAAGCTGCTCGCAACGCTCTAAGGCGCGCCGCTCGCAGCCGAGCGGACGTATTTTCTCGAAGTCCGCCGGTTCATTAGTCGCCAATGCCTGAAGCAATAATTGATATATTTTGGGGTCGCCGAGACCCGTCTGCGCGTCGTGCGGCAATCCTTTGGTGTAGCTGGCGGGATATTCGCCTCGGTATTGATTTGGACTTCCGTCTGGCAGTTCGGGCGACTGGAAATAGAAAGTCTCGTCGCCGTTGCACGGATGCGCGCAGACGGTTGATTCGGCATCCGTGTCGCAGCGATTGTCCCGATAGGCGCAATAAGCTCTTTCAAGCCGCAGTCGCCGCGCTTCATCAGCTCGATCATCCTGGGAAATCGGACTTATCTCGCAAGTGCCGCCGATTACCGTCTCCGGGACTGAAGGCACCGGCGTTACGATTCCCTCGTCTGGACAATGCGCTATAGCCGGCACGCCGGATTTCTTTTTCTTAGCCATAAGACATTATTCTCCTTATCTAAAATCAGCAAGCGGAATATCTCCACTTCTCCAAAGCAGCTTTTTCAACCTCGGCGTCGTGTTTATATTTAAGTATTAAACGATTATGCCGCGCGTCCAATTTTGTTTATAGGTAATCTTTATAATCGCTAAAAGTAATTTTGTCGAGCTAAAAACACCGAAAACCACTGAAATTACCGGCAATTAATTAGTCGCGCAATTTAACAACCGTTCTGCTGCTTATGATCGAAAGATCGCAGGCGGCTTGAAAAATTACGGCGAAGCCCTTTGGTGGACGGCGATGCTTTTAACATCAATCGGCTCGGATTATTTTCCGAAAACGGCAGAAGGTCGCGTACTATGTTTTGTCCTCGCGCTTTACGGTTTTGCCGTTTTCGGTTATGTCACGGCGTCGCTGGCGACGTTTTTCGTCGGACGCGACGCCGAGAACAAAGAATCCGAAATAGTCGGCGCAGGATATATCCACGCTTTGCGCGGTGAAATCGCACAACTCCGCGAAGAAATAAAATCTTTTAACAATAAAGATTCAAGTAAACCCTTAAATGAATAGCGCAAGACTAAAATCCGGCTGAAAAACGGCGGACTTTTTGCTGATTACTTTAATGAAGCGACCGACGCTTAATTTTATCAGTATTTCCCGAAACTGCCGTAACAGAATTTGTTTGAGAGATACGCAGTTTCATTATTTATTCGGCTAGTTGATCTTTTCATTTGCCGACCGGAAGCGAATTACCTTTTTATTTGTGGCGGTATGTGATTCTTCCTTTTGTTAAATCGTAAGGCGACATTTCAAGATCAACGCGGTCGCCAATCAAAATCCGAATCCGGTTTCGACGCATTCTGCCCGAAATTTGCGCCATTACTATGTGTTCGGTGTTATTAACCTGCACTTTGAAACAAGCGTCGCGCTGCTTATCAATAACCAGACCGGCTACTTCAACTAATTCTTCTTTCATATAAAACCTATTTCTATTTAATAGTTGCCCGAATCGGATTAACCGAGATTGACAACGGATATTACCCAAATAAATAGTGCCTCCAACTAATCTTTTAGCCGGAGGCACTTATTAAAAAATCGCTTTTAATTCAGCGTTTATTTTTACCAGCGCGAACCGCCGCCACCGCCGCGATTTCCGCCGCCGTAACCACCGCCACCGCGATTATTACCGCCGCCGCTTCCGCCGCGATCTTCGCGCGGTTTAGCTTCATTTACGGTTAATGCGCGACCGTCCACGTCTTTGCCGTTCAGCGAAGAAATCGCGTTTTGCGCTTCTTCTTTTGATGACATTTCGACGAACGCGAATCCGCGCGAGCGACCCGTTTCGCGGTCTTCGATGATGTTGGTCGATTCGACCGTGCCGGAGGCGGCAAACATTGTTTCTAAATCCTGTGTGGTTGTGTTGAAGGAAAGATTTCCGACGTAAAGTTTCGATGACATAATAATATATACCTTTTCCCTTTTCGGGAATGCTAAGAGAAGTGTCGAATCGAATTTTGCTTCGGAGAAAAACGGCTCGCTCAGCGAAGAATCGGGTTTCGGCGGCTCAAAAAATTTCTAGGAGCGACTTCTGTAATTAAAAAATGAACCTGCTCTTTGAACTAATCTAAAAAAAACCGTCTTTGACGAGCGCAACAAAATTTGATGCAAGAGAAGGAATAACGCTTACTATGATGCTTTTTCTGCGGAATAGTTGCAAACAGAATCTCTTTACATTAGTAAAAGCTGCCATTTTCAAATTATCGAAAATGGCGGCTTTTACTAATCTTTTTCGGAATGCTTAACGAATTCTGATGCGGCTGATAACTCTGGTGGTAACTCTGCCGTTCGGCAAATATCTTGTTTGATAAGTTTCACGGTAAAGTTGTCTGCCGACGCGGACGTTGCGTGTTCTGGTTACAACACGAGCGGCGCGCCGGTTGTTTCGCCTGCCGCCTCCGATTTGAACATTTATTTGCGGCGCGAATGCAGTTGTCGTAACAGCAACAAGCGGCGAAGAGTTTAATGATTCAGCCGCTTTTACTTCGGCAGAAGAAGCAACGAATACAATCGAAGCCAATGACAGTGTTAATGCTAATAATTTTTTCACGTTTTTACCCCTTTATAAATAATATTTTGAATGACCGAAAAACATTCGTTTTCCGGTCAAACTATTGCGCTAGATTGCAAATTTTGTGCCGAATATCAGTTATAAAAGTGAAAAGTGATTTCGGGAAATCTGGGGAATAACACAATTATTTCATTCAACATTTTCAGAAGCCTAGATTACTTAGTGTAAAAGCCCGTGAAGAATTTGCTGAATTCCGCGGGGGTTTCCGTCTCGCCGGTTATTGCCATCGAGTTTTATATTAAAATTCAAAAAATTACTTTTAAATATGACGCCAAATATATGAGCTATTGTCAGCGAGAAGATAAATTGAATTCGTTGTTCTTCCAAATTTCGTTACGGTTTATAATAATTTTTAAAGTGGTATAAAAATGTAGGATAGCGGCGCGAAATTGGAATATAAAAGCAGAAATGAAAAGACTCTTAAACTCAAATTATTCCGGTAAAAAAAGCCGATTGAAAAAGGATGCGCCACGCGAAAGCTCGGAAGAAGGGTTAGAGAAAGCTGTGCAAATTCTTGAACGTCAATCGCGCATCTTCGAGACGACGCTTTCATCAATCACCGATTTCGCTTATATTTTCGACCGCGGCGGGCGATTCGTTTATTCAAATCAAGCCTTGCTCGATTTGTTGGGAATCACGCTCGATGAAATCGTCGGCAAAAACTTCTTTGACCTGAAGTATCCGAACGAGCTGGCGGAAAAACTTCAGCGGCAGATTAAACAGGTTTTCGACAATGAACAAATTGTGAAGGACGAAACGCCGTTCACCTCTCCGGCGGGAAAATCCGGTTACTACGAATATATTTTCAGTCCGGTAATAAACCACGACGGGACGGTCGAAGTCGTCGCCGGTTCGACACGCGACATTACGACGCGCAAGCAGGCGGAAGAACGGCTGCACAAATCAGAACAGCGCCTTCAGCTTTCCATCGAAGGCGCGAACATCTTCGCATGGGAAGTCAATCCGCAGACGGGCGAAACGAAATACTCGACTAATTTCAACGATGTTCTCGGCTTTGAGATTTCAAAGGATTCAAAAGAAAACTTCTTCAATGTTCACGCCGACGAGCGCGAAGCGGTGGCGGCGGCAACCGAAAGGGCGATGCGCGGAGCGGAATCGCTCGACGTGGAACACCGCATCATCAATCCTGAAACCGGAGCCGTCATTTGGGTCAGAGCGCAGGGACGAATGATAAATAGCCATACGGAGGAGGACGCACCCGCCGTCTTTCTCGGCATTACGCAAAACATTACCGAGCGCAAGCGGGCGGAAGAAGAGTTGCGTGAATCGGAAGAGCGATTAAGGCTGGTGGTCGAAAGCGCGTCCGATTACGCTATCATCACGTTCGACCGCGACGGCGTTGTGGAATCGTGGAATTCAGGCGCGGAAAAAATCTTCGGTTACAGGGAAAATGAAATCATCGGGCAATCGGGCGAAATTTTATTCACGCCCGAAGACCGCGAAAAAGGCGTTTTTCAAACGGAAATGGAAACCGCGCTTCGGACGGGACGCGCCGAAGACGAATGCTTTCTTTTCCGCAAAGACGGTTCGCGCTTTTTCTCCTCGGGCGTGATGCGACCGCTCAAGGACGGCAAAGCCAAAGGATTTGTCAAAATCGCCCGCGATATGACCGATAAAATCGAAGCCGAAAAAGCAGTGCGCGACAAGGAAATGCTGCGTATTCTCGTCGGGGCGCAGGAAGAAGAGCGCAAGCGAATCGCCCGCGATTTGCACGATCAACTCGGTCAGCAACTTACCGCGCTGCGGCTTAAAATCGAAATCCTAAAAGGAATGTGCGCGGGCGATGAAGCGTTGCGCGAGTATATTGACGAAACTCAAGCTCTGGCGCGGCAGATTGACGCGGACGTTGATTTTCTCGCTTGGGAAATGCGCCCCGTCGCGCTCGAAGATATCGGACTCGCCGCCGCGCTCGCCAATTACGTTCGTGAATGGTCAGCGCAATTTAATATCCCGGCTGATTTTCAAGCGAACCGCTTCGGTAAAAAAAGGCTCGCGCCCGAAACGGAAGCGCATCTCTACCGCATTATGCAGGAAGCCCTCAACAACGTCTATAAACACGCGCGGGCGAAAAATGTTGACGTTTCGCTCGAACGCCGCGACGATTTCGCCGTTTTAATCATCGAGGACGACGGCATCGGGTTTGAGCCGGACGAGTGTATCTCAAACAAAAATGATGCGAAATGTATCGGATTAACCGGAATGCGCGAACGCGCAGCGCTCATCGGCGGAAATCTCGAAATCGAATCCGCGCCCGGCGCAGGCACGACCGTTTTCGTCCGTGTTCCTGTTTCAAATTTCAAAAGCCCGGCGAAGAGGAAGAAGAAAAAAGATGGATAAAATTCGCGTTCTGATTGCCGAAGATCACGAAATCGTGCGTGAAGGCTTGAAGATGATTGTCGCCGCGCAGGATGATTTGGAAGTCGTCGGCGAAGTGGGCGACGGGCGCGAAGCTGTTCGGCTGGCGCGGGAATTAAAGCCGGACATTATTTTGATGGACGTTTCGATGCCTGAATTAAACGGCTTGCTCGCGGCGGCGAAACTGAAAAGAGTCGCTCCCGATATAAAGATACTGACCTTGACGCGCCACACCGACGCAGCGTATTTACAGGAACTGCTGCGAGCCGGCGTTTCCGGCTATGTTTTAAAGCAGAGCGCGGCGAGCGAACTGCTCCGCGCGATACGCGCCGTGGCGAGCGGCGGCAAATACCTCGACCCGGCAATTACAAGCGTGGTTTTCGCCGACTACGCCGGAAAAAATAAAACCTTGCGCGGTGAAACCCGCGGTGTGGAGCTTTCCGAGCGCGAACGCGAAGTTCTGCGCGGAATCGCTTGGGGTTTCAGCAACAAGGAAATCGCCGATAAAATGGACATCTCGGTCAAAACCGTCGAAGCGCACAAAGCAGCAGCCCTGCAAAAACTCGGCATTCGCCGCCGCAACGACATTGTGCGCTACGCCATTCTGCAAGGCTGGCTTCAGGAAAATTAATTGTAAAAACGCTTTGCACAAAAATTCGGTTGAAGCAAAGAAAAGCCTAACCGTTAAAGGCTAGGCTTATTATTTACTGAGCAATTGCGAGTTGGACGATTTCCCTGGCTTGTTTTCAAGTCGGCTTCTACCTAGCTTGCACACTGTTCGATAACAACTTGCAAGTTTATCAATCACAGCCGCATTTGTTTGTAGGTTGCGTTACAAAACCTTAATTTTTGTGCAAAGCCTCTCCGACCAGATTTGTGATGGCATTTATCAATTCGGCGGATTCGGCGGGTTTCGGGACATACATTTGAAAACCCGAAGCGAGAACGCGCATCCGGTCTTCGACGCGGACATACGCCGTCATTGCGATTGCCGGAATCAAGCCGCCTTTCTCCGGCGCAAGCTCGCGCACTTTTTTAATCAGTGAATAGCCGTCTTCATCCGGCATCGCAATATCGGAAACAAGCGCGTCCGGCTGCCAGTCCTGCAAAATTTCAAACGCATCCCGCGCCGATATTGCCACGCGCACTTGCGCGCCTTCGACCGTCAAAGCCGCGTCGAGCATCTCCAGTGTGTCGAGTTCGTCGTCAACAAGTAAAACGGACACGCCCGTTAATTTTTTAGTAATTTGATTTTTACTGAAACCGTCGCCGATAGTTTCGTGCGGGATTTTTGCTTTTTCGCCTTTTTGAGTCGTTTGTCTTTCGCTCGTCAAAACTAAAGGCAGTTCGAGCGAAAAAGTCGAGCCGAGGTTTTCACCCGCGCTCGCCGCAGAAATTGTGCCGCCGTGCAGTTCGACTAATTGGCGCACGATTGCCAAACCCAAGCCCAAGCCGCCGTGCCGGCGCGTGCTGCTCGCGTCTTCCTGCCGGAAGCGTTCAAAGATAAAGGGAAGAAATTCCGCTTCGATGCCTTTGCCGGAATCCGTGACCGTTAATCTGGCGCGTGAATTATTGTTCTCCAATGCGATTTCGACATTGCCGCCGTCGGTGGTGAATTTGACGGCGTTGGAAATCAAATTCCAGACGATTTGCTGTAATCTCTGCGCGTCGCCTCCGACGATGCACGGTTCGGAGTCGAGAGTTTCTGTTAATTCGATTGCTTTTGCGCCCGCCGCCGGACGCAAGGTATCAATCGCCTCATGAATGACTGCCGCAAAATTAACGGGGCGCGTTTCAAATTTCATTTTGCCCGTGATGATGCGCGAAACGTCCAGTAAATCTTCGATGAGCTGCGCCTGCGATTTGGCGTTGCGATAAATCGTCTCGTTGGCGCGTTCGGCAATCTCGCCCGTCGCTTTGCCGGATTTGAGCATTTCCGACCAGCCTAAAATCGCGTTCAAAGGCGTGCGGAGTTCGTGCGAAACGGTTGCCAGAAATTCGTCTTTCAAACGATTGGCGGCTTCTGCTTGCACACGAGCCTGGCGGAGTTCGTCGATGTCAGTGTTTGTGCCGAACCAACGCGCAATACGCCCGCCTGTATCACGCAACGGAACGACGCGCGTTAAAAACCAGCGAAACGCGCCGTCCGCGCCGCGCCGCAAAGGGAATTCCATTTCAAATGGCTCACCCGTTTGAATCGAAGCCTGCCACTGCTCAAGGACATTCGGTAGCATCTCGGCGTCGTGAACTGATTGCCAGCCCCAGCCCGTCATTTCTTCGGCGGTCGTGCCGGTATAGTCATACCAGCGCCGGTTATACCAGAAAATAAATCCGTCCGGTTCCGCCATCCAAGCCAGTTGCGGAATAGAATCGGCAAGCGCACGAAGCTGTTCTTCGGATTCGCGCAGGCGCAGTTCGGCTTCTTTGTGCGAGGTAATGTCGGTCGAAGTGCCGAACCATTTGAGAATCG
Organism: uncultured Pyrinomonadaceae bacterium; assembly: GCA_964235785.1. Lineage (GTDB taxonomy): Bacteria > Acidobacteriota > Blastocatellia > Pyrinomonadales > Pyrinomonadaceae. Next base: position 36,912 of record CAXSBF010000010.1, read on the forward strand.
CGCCGCCCGCGTCTCTGCTCGGTTCGCTTCGCATCAGAAACCAGCAATATTCGCCCGTTTTGTGATGCCTCATTCTGGCTTCGAGTTGATACGGTTTGCCGCTCGCAAAGGCTTGCGCCCATTCGTCGAACACGGCTTTGCGGTCGTCGGGATGAATAATTTCCGCGAGAATTTCGGGCGTGTCGGTTTCTTCCAGCGTCAAGCCGGAAAATTCCGTCCACTGCTCGTTGATGTATTCAATTTTGCCGCCCGCGTCCGCTACCCAAACGATTTGCGGAACGGCGTTAGCGAGCTGGCGAAATTCGGTTTCGCTTTTCAGCAGCGCTTCTTCGGCGCGGGCGCGTTCGAGGCGCGGGAAAAGCCGGCTCGTAACTTCTCGGACTAACTCGATTTCGTCCTCGCGCCAATCGCGGACGGCGGAATCGTTGACGGTCAGCAAAAATTTCCAAACGCCCGCGCGTTTGAACGGAACGGTCACAAACGCACCGATATTATAAGCCGCGTAAGCCGCCGCGTCCGTGCGCGAATCGTTTTGCGTATCGCGGATAACAATCGTTTCGCCGCCGCGCGCCGCTTGTTGAAATTCTTCGCTGACAAACTCCGAAAGTTGATAAACTCCGACTAAACTCGGTTGCCCGTCGGTTTGCCAGGCGGACTCGATGCTGACTTTATCCGCTGTTTCGTCAATTTCCGCGAAAAGACAATTTGAAATGTTGAGGAAAACTCCGATTTTCTCGCCGACCGTGTGCATAATCTGGTCGGCTGACGACTGACGACTGAAATCCTCGGTGATGTCGGCGAGAAAAGCTAAATTCGCTTCGCGTCGTTTCCGCTCGGTGGCGTTTCTGAAAAAGACCGTAATTCCATTTGACGCGGGATAGGCGTTGACTTCATACCAACGGTCGTGGTCGGGGAAATAAGCCGTGAAGGTTGATACAACGCCCTCGTTTGCCGTGCGGTGATAGGCTTTTTCAAACTCGCTTCCGGCAAGATTATAAACATCCCACAGAACATTGCCGATGAGATCGCCCGATTTTTTGTCAAGGATAAATTCCGTCTGCGAATTGACGTAGGTAAAACGCCAGTCGCGGTCGAGGGCGAAAAAGCCGTCGGAGATGCTTTCCAAAATTTCGCGGTTGCGTTCGGCGAGTTGTTTGATTTTTTCTTCCGCCAGTTTTCTTTCGCTGATGTCGGTAAACACGACGGCGACTTTGCGGCTGCCCGCATCGCCGACGCGCGAAGCGAAAAGGTCGAAATGGCGATTTAATGCCGTCGAATGTTCTTCAAAACGGATGCTCTCGCCGGTGGCGGCGACTTTGCCGTAAATTTCAAACCATTTCGGTTCGATGTCCGGGGCTAATTCACGAATGGTTTTGCCCGCCGCTTCCGTGAGTCCGTTGTTTTTTTCAAACGCTTCATTGACTTCTAAAAATCGCCAATCGTCGAGCTTGCCGCGTTCGTCATACAGCATTTCGATAAGGCAAAAGCCCTGGTCAATGGAATCGAACAAGCTGCGATATTTTTCTTCCGATGCTTGCACGGCTGCTTCGGCTTGTTTTTTCTGGCTGATGTCTTCAACCAGCGCGAAAAAGCCTCTGACTGCGCCGCTTTCGCCAAAGTCCGGCACATAATTGACCGCAATGAAACGCGAGCCGCCGTCTTTGTAAGGCATCAGCCTTTCAAAACCGAACGCTTCGCCCGCGAAAACTCTTTCCATTTCGTGAAAAACCTCGGCGTAAGCCGCTTCGCCGACAATTTCGCGGACGTGCTTGCCGACGATTTCTTCCGGCGCGCGTCCGAACCAATCGGTGTAAGTTTGATTGACGAATTGATAACGACGCTCCGCGTCAACATAAGAAATCAGCACGGGCATCGCGTTTGTGACAAGCCGCATTTGAATTTCCCATTGACGCAGTTTCTCCTCCGACCAATCGAATTGGCGAATTTGTTCGCTCATCTCGCCGTCGCGTTGAAAGAAATCTTCAGGTGCCCCGTTTGAATTTTTAGATTTTCTTTCCATTCTCGCCGAAGACTTCGACTCACGAGTATTGTTCTTTAATTATCTAAAAGGTGATTTCAATTTACAAAAAGACAGGCTTTTTATCAATCTTTTATGTGCGAAAGACGGAAAAGATAATTACTTTCCAGAACGAGTTTGTTTGTGGAGGCTTTGATGTTTTTACGCGGGTGTTTCCGAATTCGTCCGGGAAGCGAGATGTAATTGCAGTTTTCGTTTAATCAGCCATCGGCGAGTGATGAGAACGATAAAATCGGTTTCCTCGCATTTAGCCGAATCGAAGCGTTCGGCGCATTTCCAGAGGTCGAGAAAAATTTCCTGCGTCGCAGCTTCGGCTTCTTCGTGCGAAGCAGTGAACTGTTTCGCTAACGCCCAGATTAAACTGCCGTGTTTGTTAAGACATTCTGCTACGGCAGTCTTGTCGCGGGCGGCGATTCTTCGCAGAATTGTCGCAGGTTTTTGCTCTTCAACCATTCGGTCGACGGAAATCATCTTCGCGTTCCCGCCAATCGAATCCGTTTCATTTAAAAAATTAACCGCCTTGCTGTAAAGCATAAATTAAAACTCTACTCTTGATTCGCATAAATTACTTTGTTAATCAGGCACTCACCGTTTGCGCCGAACCCGACACTGCGTGTTTTTCTCCTCAAATTTTAATTTGTTCAAATCCGGCAACTATTTTTTCTCTAAACTCGCTCCTTTCGCCTATCAGCCAACGCCCGTATGCTGAGCGCGAGCAAAACTCCCGCGCCGATTGCCAAGCCGAATTTGACCGGCACGGGCAGCGGTTCGCCGCGCAGAGCGAGCGGCGCGAGCAGCGGGCGCAGTTTGTAGCCGATCCACGGACCGCTCGCCGCTCCCGGCATCGAAGTTTCCAAATCAATAAAACTCTGCGGCAGTCCGCGCCGCAAACCTTTCCAGCCGTCGGTCATCGAAGCGAACAGATGCGGCGCGCGTTCGATTCCGCCTTTGACCGTGCCGCGCCCGCCTCTGTTTAATAATTCTTCAATCGCCTCGTGCAAAGTCGGCGCGTGCGTCCACATATTGTAGAAAGAGACGCGCCCGTCCGCGTCAATCAAATAAGTCGGGTCGGCAAGACCGCCGTAGACCTGATGCGTCGTGCCTTGAAGGTCGTCAACAAGAACCGGATGCGGAATGCCGTCTTCCTGTTTGTATCTTTCGCCGTCGCGCATTTTTTGCTCGAAACTGTGATAAGTTTCCGCGCCGGGACCGGGATGCGCCTGTCTGATTAAAACGTCAACGAAATGAACTTTTGAATTCCAGTTGTTGTAGAGTTTTTTGAGCGGCTCGACCGAGCCGGCGGTAATCGGTCAACTATAAGAGCCGAAATGAAGAACGGTTGGTTTCCCGCGCAACTCGCTCAAGCGAAGCGTTCCGCCGCCGACTCGCGGCAGTTCAAAATCCGGCGCAATCTCGCCCGGCTCGATTCCCTGCGCCTCGACTGTGCGCTGCGCGTCATTGATAAGATACTTCGCGCGAAAATTTTCAAAATTATAATCGTCTTCCTTTTGCCCCGCGTCCATCGCGGCAAATCGTCTTTCGACTTCCGTTCCCTGCATAGTTTCCTCCCTTGTTCTCTAAATACACTAACGCGCCTGTTCGTTTTCTGGACAGACTTAAAATATTGTAGAATTTTAAAGCAATTTTCGCACCGCCGATTTTTTGAGAAGACAGACGCAATGCGGCAAAATGAAAAGCCAAAATGCTTGCAGGCAGGAAAAATCTTCCAACAGTTTTTTTAGTTCTGATGCGTTTATTGAAAATTTCTTTCAGGTATTTAGTCCCGGAGTGTAGTGGTGTAAAAGGCACAACGTTAATCAACAAGAAGTTGTTTTTTGACGGATTACAATTCTACCGAACGACTCAAGACGCTGAAAGGATTAACTCCCTATAAGGACATTCTCAAATGCCGGCGGAATGCCAAAGAACGATTTAAGATAAACCGGATCCATTGCACTTTGGAGCTAACCTTTAAGCGGAACTAAAACGTAGGAAAACAGTTTTTCTTCACCTTCAAACATCATTTCGGTCTGCGCGTTTCCGCCCGCGAATTTCCAGATGATTCTTCCGTCGCTGCGTCCGGCGGCGTGAATCGAGAAAAAATCCGTCAGATATTTCGTGTTAAAAGCGATTTTCCAGTCTCCGTCTGAACCGTCGCCGCTCGTTCGACCGCTTTCGCCTTCTGCATCGCCAAATCTTTGAAACGCGCAATTGACTTCTTCGACCGAGCTTCCGGTTTCCGGCGATTCGGTTTTGAGGACGACCTTTTCCGGGTAAAAGATGAATTCAACGCGGCGGCTTTTGTCGTCCGCCATCACGCCGACTCTGGTTAACGCTTCCTTAAATTCCTTGGCGTTAATTTCGGCGAAGGCGGCGAAGTTTTTCGGAAGCACCATTTCCCAATTCGGAAATGTTCCCGACAGTTCCCGCGCCGTCATCGTTTTACTGCCGACGGCGAATTCAAGCTGGCTGCCTTTTTTAATTTTAACTTCCGCCTGACTGTTGATTTTGATTTCGTCGGCGAGCAAGCCTTTGAGTTCCTCGGCGGCTTTTTTAGGAATCAAACACTGCATCGCGTTTCCTTTTCCTGCGGTCGTCGTCATTCGGAAATAACAAAGCCGATGCCCGTCTGTAGCGACCATCTTCAAACTCGATTCTTCGACAATCAGCAGCACGGCATTCAAAGTAAACTGCGAATTGTTGTCGGTCAAAGCAAAAGCCGTGCGCCGCAGTCCTTCGTAAATAATCTGCGCCGGAATTTTAACGGCTTCGCCCGATACGCGCGGAACTTCCGGGAATTGTTCGCTTTCCGTTCCGGCGAGACGGCTGACAAAACGACCGGCGCGAAATTCGACTCTGCTCCCGTTATCATCGAGCCGCAAGTGAATCGGCTCATTTGGAAACGTCGCCGTAATGTCGCCGAGTTTTCGACCGTTCAGACAAATTGAGCCGGGACGCAAAATGTCGGTTTCCTGTTCGATAATCAAGGATACGTCCAAATCCGTCGCGGTCATAATCAAATCGCCGCGCTCGCTCGCGTCAATCTTGATTGTGCTGAGAACCGGAATCGTCGCTTTTCGCGCAAGGATTCCCTGCAGCGCTCCGACCTGTTCTTTTAGTTTTTTCGAGTTGATAATGGCTTCCATAATTTTAAGTTTTCGTTTTTAGTTTGCCGCGTCATAATTCGGCGACATTTTGTTTTCAAATCAAACCGAGTTCGAGCGCGACGCTTTTGAAATCGTGCGGACAATCACCGTCCGGTTCGACGACGCATCCCGAAGGGCATTTCGTCGGAGACCAGCCTTCGTCCAAACATTCTGCTAAAAAAGCGTTAAATTTCGCTTCGGATTGTTCTCGTTTTTCTTCGTCGCTGAAAGATAATTGCGGTTTGTTGTTGGTCATTTTTATTCTCGAAATCGGATGTAAAATCAGCCTTTGATTGTTTGAGCCGCGATATTCTCCAGCATCTTTTGTCAGATTGCGGTCAAACGCTCCGTCAATCAGCAAATCGGTTTTTTCTAAAACGCTGCTTACGCTTTTGTCACCACGCGCCAGCAGATTTTCGAGCGTGTAGCCCGTGTAAATCGTGATGTGATAATTCCTAGCTTTGAGCCGTGCGACAAGAGTTTCCAAATTTGTTGCTTGGTCAAACGGCTCGCCCCCTAAAATCGTAACGCCGTCGTGCGTATCACGCTGCTCGTCAATCTCGCGCACTATTTCGTCAATCGAAACCGACTTGCCGTTCGCCCGCTGATGCGTTTCGGGAATATAGCAACCCGCACACCGAATTGAACAACCCGCGACCTGCACGACGCTTCTGCGCCCGAATCCGTCAACCGTCGAATTGTGATAAAGACGAAAAAGATGAATTTGCTCGTCGTCAGTTTCGCAACTCGATTCAGTTAAACTATCCGCCGCCGATTTTTCCGTTCCCGAATGCGGACGAGCGCAATTCAGAACACTTCCCTGCCCCAAATCACGCTCGATTTCTTTCGCTAATTTAATTTCAACCCGCGAAGTTTCGACCGTCACGCGCCCCGCGTCCGGTTCAATGATAAAGACGATTTCCCTGCTCATTTGCCTTTAATTTGCCGCTTTGTCTGCGGCTTGACGAAATATTCCGGCGTTTTCCGGTCAGTTGCCGGTGTGCCGAGAAGTTGTCTTAACTGCTCGGCGGTTTTCTCGCACGCCGCGCCCTGAATTCCTTTTATTTCGGTCTGGCATTTGCCCGTTTCGGTATCAATCGTAAATTCGATTTCCGGCATAATTTTCTCTCCCGTAAATTGGCGCGTTAGTATTTAACGCGGATTTTGATGGTTTGCCCGACGCGCTCTTTGACAAGCGTGCCGCCTAATTTTTTCGCCATTTTCTGCGCCGTCGCCTCGTGATAATTGGTTTGCAGCCGCCGGACGAAATCGCGTCCCAGACGATAATCCAAATCCATATCGTCGAGAACGGCGACATAGCCTTTGGCGGTTTTCTGAAAACCGATGTCGCTCAAAAGCCGAAATTGCGGCACATCCGTTTTGCGAACGATTACATCGGCGACGCGCTGGTCGCGTTTGTCCCAGCCGTCAAGCAGAAGGTCTGCGCCTTCGGTGATTTTCTCGAAACCCATTTCTTTGAGGGCTTCAACGAGAAGTTCGCGGCTGGCGAACGCCTCGCTTTCAAAAGACATATATTTACTCATTTGTTTTTGCTCCTATTTTGTAAATTTAAAGCAGCCTGAATATGTAGTTCTGACTTCACCAAAACGAGCCTTTTCGGTTTGGCTGAAATTCGGGTTGCGGCGCGAGAATTAAAGTTCGTAAGCTCGTCCGTTTTTCGCGGGAACAGGCGCGTTCTGCTCGGAGTTCGCCCTGATGCCTTTTATGTTGTTTCGCGCCCATTTGCGGATCTCTTCGATTTTCTCGCTCATCATCTGCGCTGTCGGGGAAATTCCGTCAATCGCTTTCACGATGTCGCGGGTTTCCGCCGCGCGGTCGCCGTCAATGAATGCCTCCAGAACTCCGTCTTTGACCGCGCCTTCGATTTCCGCGCCGGAGAAGTCTTTTGATTTTTCAACCAACTTTTCGAGGTCGAACTGATCCGCGTTAAGCATTCGCTTTTGGAGATGAACTTTGAAAATCTCCTGCCGGTCTTCTTCCGTCGGTAAATCAACAAAGTGAATGTATGAGAATCGCCCGATGCGAAATTGTTCGGATTCGAGTTCGCGCACATCGTTGGCGGTGGCGAAAACCAGCACGTCGCGGTTGTCCTGCATCCAGTTCAGCAGATATGAAATTGTCCGCGCCGTTTCGCCGCCGTCGGTCTTGTTCGACGACTTCATTCCCGACACGGCTTTTTCAAATTCGCTGATACCCAATATGCCTTTAATCGTTCCGGCGATATTCAAAGCCCGCTTGATGGACATCGCCGACGAGCCGATGACTCCGCCGCCTTCGCCCATAATCGAGCCGAAATCTAAATCAAGTAGTGCGCGGTTAGTTATTGATGACGCGACTCGTTTGCACAAATCTTTGCCGCAGCCGGGCAATCCGACGAGTAGAATTCCTTTGCACGGTTCGACGTGCCGTGCCTTTGCCTGCGGGCTGAATGTGTAAGCGGCGCGTCCCAAAATCGCCCGTAATTCTCTATAACCGCCGAGATTATTTGCCGGTTCCGGGTGAACGTAAGTCAAAGAGCCGCTGCCGCGAATGACGTTTTTCTTTTCTTCGAGAATGACTTTTATCGAATCGGCGTTTAAGCCTTTGCAGCTAATCACGGCTTTGGCGATGACGTTGCTGATTTCGCCGGCGGTCAGACCCAGTAAGGCTTGGAGCAAAGCGGTTTGCGTCTCGGTCGTTAAATTGATGTCCAATCCGTTTTGCTTCAAGTTTTCGAGCTGCATCTCGATAGATTCTTCGATTTCGCTATCCTGCGGTAGCTCCAATTCGATTTGTGTAACTTCCTTTTCGAGCGTCTTCAAATCGGGAAAGTTCGGTCCGACAAACAGAATGGTGGCTTTCGTCGCTTTCAGTTTCCACGCGATTTCGCGCAGGCGGCGAACAAGCGCCGGGTCTTCCTGACCGTAAGGCGTGATGTAGGGCGCGTAGTCGCAAAGCAGAAAGATTCCGGTTTTCTGTTCGCCGATGTAGCTTAAAACGCTTTCGGGGTCGTCGGTGTCGCCGACAGCAGCCGGATTCTGCAAAACGCCTTCCTGCGGGTCAACGATTTTCTGCAAACCTGCGGGACGACTCCAAAAGTAAAGCGGTTTCTCCTTATGTTTTTCTTTGAAAACCAGGTCTTTGAGACATTCACGAACGCGGTCTTCTTCGTATGTGTTAACAGCAATGAGCGGATAACGCGCCCTGATTCGCACGTCGAGTTCGGTAATAAACTTTTCGATACTTTTATCGCTTGATTGATTTTCCGGCATTGTTAGAATTTTTAGATGGACTTCGGGTTTTTGACGGCAATTTCCCTGCCGTTTCGATTGCAATTAATTGGCAGCCGCTTTTTTATAGCTTTATTCCGAAAACATTCAATAAGCAAAAGTGCTGTTACTTAATGTGAAGATGTGCCAACACCTATTCGTAAAAATCTCTATACGGAGAAATGAAAAATTATTTAAGTTCAAAATTCTGTTGATTTTAGTTTTTGCGTTTAACTATAAAAAATTCGGTATAATACATATTCAATTTAGTGGAATACAAAGTTAAGCACTTGCTGGTAGTGTTCTAATTTTGTGGTGCTATGCTTTTTAGAGTTTCAAAACCGATCCTTTTTGAGCGCAATTTGCGTGATTTTATTCCTATTTCGGATTTATGCCGCTATTGAGCGCGGTATAATAACTAGTTAGAGGTGATTATGAAAATTTTAGCGCTACTGGTTTTTGTTCTATGCATTTCAGTCGTCAGCGTTTCATCGCAGGCGAAAGTGAAATCGTTAGAGTTCACTCCGCACAACGGGTTCAGCGGTCGTAGCGAGGGAAACGGCAAGCTCCGGCTGTTTTTCGGCAAGCGGCGTCCGTTCCGCGTCGAGAGTCACGGATACGACCAGGCTGACGGCAGTTTCCGTCTCGACCAAACCGTCACTTTTGAAGGTCAACCGAGCCAGGAGCGATTCTGGATACTCAAGACAATCGGTCAAAATCATTTCACGGGAACACTGAGCGATGCGGCAGGGACGGTGACCGGGCATACGAACGGCTCTCGTTTGCTGCTGAAGTATCGACTAAAAGGTCCTTTAATTATGCACCAGACACTTGAGCTGATGCCGGACGGAAAGACCATCGATAACGTGGGCAAAATCACGTTGCTGGGAATTACAGTCGGACACCTGCACGAAACGATTACACGGAAGGATTAGGCAAGCACCTCTAACCATCCGTCGCAGCGGACGATGTTGCGCGCCGCCGCTGCACCGAAGAGTTAAATCAAAATAGAATGTATAAAAAACGCCCGTTTTTGACAGAAAAGAATCTGCTTAGTAATTCGGCTAGATAATCCGGTTTACCGAGTCCCAAAAGCTATTTCATAATGAAAATCTCAAAATTAAATCTTTTTGCTGACTTTTGAAAAATTTATAAATTGCTCTTTATAAAAGTCAAATATTTACTATCAGCACCACAAGATTAGGACACTACTCACTTGCTTTGTGATTTGACAGAATCGAAATTCAGAGGAGAAATAATGTGAAAAAATTTTACTTGCCGCGTTGGTAATTTGGGCAACATTTTCTATTTGTATTGCGCAAACGACGCCTGTCAAACCTTCATTGGATTCCGGTATAAACCTTGAACAAGAACTGAAAAAAGTAGCACGCGAAAGAATTCTGCTTTTCGATAAAGGCGATAAAGAATTGTGGTCGTCTTATGTCGCCGACAGCTACATTATCGCTACACCTTCGGGCAATATTAGAACGAAGCAACAAACAATGCAGGGATTCCGACCGCCTTTAGCCGGATACAGTGATGTGTTTGAATTTGAAGACGTTCAAGTGCGGCGCAGCGGCAATACAGCCGTGATGAGTTATGTAATCAACGAATATGAATATTGGGACGAGCAGAAATACATCATACCGAAACTCCGTAAAACCGACACCTATGTTCTGCGCGATGGACGTTGGTTGATTATCGCTTCGCAGGAAACTTTCATTCCGGCTGAACGCAAGGCAATCAAGATTAATCCGAAGATTTACGATGCTTATGTCGGACAATATCAATTAATGCGCTCGCTTAATTACGCTGTAACACAGGAAGGCGGAAAATTGATGATGCAAGAAATCAATCAGCCCGATAAAAGAGAACTTCTACCGGAAACAGAAACGACGTTCTTTTCTAAAGGCGAAAGCGGGCAAATCATTTTCGTCAAAGATGCGAAAAGCCAAGTAACGCATTTAATAATTCGTGATAACAACTATGACATTAAGGTAAAAAAAATTAAGTGAACAGCATAAATTGTTTTGTAAAAAAGACGCGCATAACTCAATCATTAAGTTCCGCTTCTTGCTAATTGCCACGCAGCGCAAGGCACGACCGAGCCGTCGTCGCTCTTTGAATATTTCGAGCCGACAAGGAGGAGTAGTTCGCGGCTGTAAAGTTCGTGTAATGCGTCCAAGATTTGTTTGGGCGAGAATGAACCATCGCCTCTGGAACGCCACAAATCCCAATACGAAACGATTTGGTTTTCCTGTTCAAGCCACGCTAAAACCATATCGGCTAACTCCGTCAAAGGTTTGAGCCTCTTTCGCAGGCGGTCGCGCATAAACAACCACCGGCGTTCTTTATAAGTTGAACCGTAAATTTCAATTGCGCGCCGCCCGACGCGCCGAAACTCCGCGTCATCAGCGCAAAGAGCGCGAACTTCACGCCGATATTTTTTGACGTTTTGCTTATCAACTTCGCGCCGCGCTTTTGCGCTCATCCGAGCCGCAAAACGTGCTTGCTCGCGGTTTTTTAAAGGTTCAAGCGGGTTTTGGTCTTGATATTCGCCGATGAGTTGTTCGGCAAACAGCGGCAATTTGCGGCGCACTTTTTTCTCGAAATTTGTCCGGCGGCGACGAATCACGCCGATTGCCGAATTGATTTCTTTTTGTGAAAATTGTGCCTCAGACATCTTGTTCAATCGCTGACGCAAGCCTGACAATCCGGTCATCGTCTAAATTTCCAGCGAATCGAATTGCTCTTTGTTAAGAATGCCGGTTTGTTTGGGTTCGTTTCGCTTGATTTCTTTATTTTCGGCGGGAAACGCGATGACGTTCGATTTTGGCTGAACCGGGCTGACGGTCGGCGACGGCTGATTTGCTCGATTTGAATTTACGTTGCTGCTTCCCGCTTGATTAAAGCCGTATTCTCTGGCGAACGGGCTGTAGTTGTAACCGAACGCTTCGTCGCTATAAGGCGTTTCGCGGTGATTACGTTTGGCGTTTAGCTTTTGCCGCAAATTGCTTTCCGCCGTTTCGCGCGTCGCCCGTGTGCAAAGCGTGTCGCGCACTAAATTTGTGCCGCGCCTGCCGCGTTCGGCGACGCATCGAAAAGTTTTATCGTCGTCTTCAATCACGAAAACATTAAAAAGTTTATCGCTGTTACGGGCAGAGTTGTAGTAGCTCAGAAATTCGGCGCGGACGATGTGCGGCATAAAATGGACGGATTTGCTTTCTTGATTCTGACGACCTTAAAGTTCGAGCGCGGAAAAACGGTCTTCGTCGAGCAGACGTTTCGATTGAATCGTTGTCGCCCGCAAAACATCGTTCAAAGCCGCTTGCATTTCTGCCGGTGAGCGCAGTTTCGCGTCTTTGCCGGCGGCGGTTTGAAGACGAATTAAAACTTCTTCGAGCGAATTATCCCGCGTAAAATTCATCAATTCATACCACTCGCACATTTGTCTGGCTCGTTTCGCCAAAGCTCCGGGAACAAAATCAGCAGTCTGCAATTTCGCCGCCATCTCTTCCGCCGCTTCGTAAATCTTCGCGGTGATTTGCGATAAGCCTTCTTTTATCGGCGAGACTGCTTCGGCGGCTTCCGCTTGCGCGGCTTCGATTTTCATTTGCCGAATCCGTTCTTTGACTTCCTGCTCGCGCTGCTGTTCGCGCTCAAAATCGGCGAACTTTAACTGCTCGATTCGAGTTTTTGTATTGAGTTCGAGCTGGACGGAACGCGTCTCGGCTTCGATGAGAGTCGTTTCCAAATTTAACTGGCGGTTGCGTTTCTGTTCGGCGAGCATTTCCGAACCCAAAACGATGACTTTCGGCTTCATCGTAATCGTCAAACCGTCTCGAATCATTTCCCTGCCCGGAACGAGATTCATTGCGCGGGCGACCACATTGGCGACGAATTCCGCGCGGTTAATCGGCTCGGTTTGCGTCGCTTCCAGCCTTTGGGCGGAATCTTCGGCGAGTTTGGTAAAACTTTCCCTGAGAGTGAACAAAATCTCGTCGTATTTCGACAGCACTTCAGCTTTCGCCTGAGCGAGCGTTTCGCACGCCGCTTTGTATTCGGCTTCAAAAGATTCAAAAGCGTTCCACGGAATCCATTTGTATTCGCTCGTTCCCCAGACGGTTTCGCACAAAGTAAATCGAAAGCTGAATTTGTTGAGCGCGCTGTGCGCCTGCGCCGCGCCGCGAAGCAGTTTTTTGCGGTAATAATCGGGCAAAAGACCGGCTCGCGGCGGGCTGACGCTCACCGAATTATGCGCGGGCAGTTCGACGCCGAGCGTTTTCCATTCGAGTTGTTTGGTCAACGCGCCAAAGCCGCGAGCGTCAATGTTCAGAAAAATGCCTTCGGTTTCAAGTGCCGACAAATCGAACGGCATCGTTTCCACTTCGTTCGCGCCGATGCCGAGATTGACTGCCGCCTGCTCTTTCTTACCTTCGAGTCTGCTCAAAATGCGATTCGTCACGGTTTCACCGTTTGCCGCTTCGACCGCTTGAAAATCGTCGCCTGAAGATTGCTCACTGTTCATTTGGTTTTGAGATTTACCCCACAAATTTTGCAGAATCTGTGAAGCCGAAGGAAACGATTTCTGCGCGTTTATAACGCCGTCGTGCGCGGTCATTTGATTTGCGTTCATAGCTGTTGCCGTTCAGAGTTTTCTAATTTATGAAAAGCGCATAATGCCCGCCGCTTTATTTTTCGTTTTGCTGAAAATATTTATGCGGTAAGATTGTTTGCGGCAAATCAGTTTGAATTCTTGTGCAATGTCAAAGATTATTTACTCGCTCAAGTTAAACGAAGTTCTGTTAAATATATTCAACGGATTTTGTTAGATTCAAAGTTTGGTTACTTTGCGTGATGTACGACATTTTTTTTGGAGAGTTCCGAGTGAAAACAATTAAATTACAACTAAAACTTTTATTTATCGTCAGCGCAGTGTTGATTAGCGGAATCGGTTTAATTCAGGCGAACGCGCAATCAACGAAGCCGGTTCCCGCCGTAATGGAAGTTCCTTTTGCTCCGATTCCGGTCAAAGCAATGGACAAAATGAATTTTGTTTATGAGCTTCATATAACAAATTTCAGTCGCACAAATCTTGTTTTGACAGGCGTTGAAATTCTCTCGGGCGATGCGCGTGCCGCTTCGCTGGCGAATTATCGAGATGCAGAACTCCTCAAGCGGCTAGTTGTTATTACCGGAACTGCCGATACGCAGGAAAAGAATGTCATCGGCGGCGGACAGCGAGCGATTGTGTTCTTGATGTTTACGACCGATGCGTCGAATATGCCGACCGGCTTGCGACATTGCCTCTTTTTCAAATCAACCGAGACGGGCGATGACAAGGAGCAAGCGGTCGAAGGATTGCGTGTTGCGGTTCAAAATGAAAAGCCTTTAGTCATCGGCTCGCCTCTGCGAGGAAGATGGATTGCAGGCAACGGCTTATCTAATGACACTGGACACCGCCGCTCAATTTATCCGATTGACGGGCAACTTTTCAACGCCCAGCGCTTTGCTACGGATTGGGTAAAATTAGGCGAGGACGGATTGATAGCTCGCGGCGGCGATTTGTCGAAAAACACGAATTATTACGGTTACGGCGCGGAAGCTCTCGCCGTTGCCGATGCTGTTGTCGTCAGCGTCAAAGACGGTATTCCCGAAAATGTTCCGCAGATAAAAGCGCGGGCAGTGCCGATTACGCTCGAAACTATTGCGGGCAATTACGTGATGCTCGACATCGGCGGCGGGCGTTTCGCTTTATACGCGCATTTTCAACCGCAGAGCCTTAAAGTAAAAGTCGGCGATAAAGTCAAACGCGGACAAGTCTTAGGTTTAGTCGGAAATTCCGGCAACTCCGATTTGCCGCACCTTCATTTTCATATCGTTAATGCCGCCTCGCCGCTTGCCGCTGAAGGTGTGCCATACGTCTTTAAATCGTTTTTAATGCAGGGCATCGCAAAAACCACTGCGGAATTCATCAAGGAAGGTTTTAAAGCTCAGCCAACCGCCGAAAGCAAGCGTCAAATGGAGATACCGATACAAAATGCCGTTCTCCTTTTCCCGTAGGGCACAGTCCAAGTAGTCATCGGACATATGAGCAAAACAGCGACTTTGTTATCACGTCGTCCGTAAAACTTCAGCACGCTTGACGGTGGTTTCGCTTCCGCGTTAAAGCTCAGAACAAGCTCGGTTGCTCCGTTAGTTCGGCATCTCGCGCGTTGGCTTTTTGCCAGATGTTTTTTGCCAAAGCCGTTTGCCATTTTTCCGGTTTAGCTTGAGAAACCGTTGAGGAATTTTTCTTATGCCGCGACGATTGACGCAGGCGTTTGAGTTCTTCGTCTCGCGCGATTGCTCGTTCGGTTTCTTCACGGTAGATAAGACACAACTGCACTGCCAGAATCGCTTTGAGCCAGGATTTTAATTTTCCGTGTCTGGCAATTACTTCGTCGGGCGAAACCGTGATTTTGACGATTTCCGTTGCGAGTTCGCTGCACATTTCGCAAACTCTTTGGTTGTTCTCCGAAACATCAACCCGCTCAGGCATCCGAACAGCCAAATCAACCAAGTAGTAAAGAGCGGAGAGTAGCGCGTCCTGTTGCCGCAAAAGCTGATTCGGCTCGTAATTCTTATCCGCTTTAAAAACTTCTTCGTCGAGCTTGACGACGCTCCAATCGGCGGGCGGAAGCGGACTTTTTTCTGCAAGCGCGGCGACGAGCATCGGATAAATCTCGTCAGCCGAGAAAAATTTTTCGGGATTATGTAACACTTGGATATGCGCGACTTGAATTTTGAGGTGTTTTTAATCAACCATCTGTGCCGGTTGATTTCTGACGTTACCGAAAGCGAGTTCTTCCGCTCGCTTGACTGGCACAAAGTTTTTAGCCGATCCGGTGTGGCTGTAATTTGAGAAGCGTTTGTCGAATTTTCCGTCTTTGGTAGCGCGGCGAATTTGAATAAATTCCGCGCCGTGATTAAATTTGTTGCCGTGCGTGACCAGATAAAATATTTGTCGCCCGTGCAAATTTGACCATTTGTAAAGAATCAAATCGCCTTTATTAAACTGTTCCATCTCACGCTTAAAGTTGAAAATTATTACCGTTTTTTGTTTTTCGACGAGCGTGGCTTTGCGCTTTGGTTTGGCGCGATTGCTTTGGCGATTGCGTCGGGCGTTGTGTATAAAGCGCGGCTCGTGCCGCTTTCGAGGTCGAAATACGAGGCGAAGCGGCGTAAAGAATTGGTCAGAAGAAGCTGCGTCAGCATTTCTCCGATTTCCAACGCGACGCGGCTGTTGATGTTCAGGCTTTGCTCGCCCAAACGGACGAGTTCCGGGCAAGACAAACGCCTCTCCGTTTCCTCTCGACGCGCTGGCGGTTCAGCATTAGCGAGCAACTCCGGGTGAAAGAGCGAAGGCGCGGGAAGTTTTTTGCAGATGCTTGCGGTCGTAAAACAATCTTCCGCTTTACATTTTTTAACGGTCGAGCCGATTAAAACCTGACCGGAAAATTTGCCGTTGCCGCCGTCAATCCACCACCTATTCGGCGCGTCCGAAGAATAGTAACTTTCGGCTTCTTCCAAACAGCGATGAATCTCGCGCCGCGCCAAATGATTATCAACGCAGCCGACGATAATAGTCATTTGCCGGTAGGAATCTTTGTCCGACTTGATGTGCTTTTCGTAATCGAGTTTTTCGTTGGCGTATGCAATCGCCAAACCCCACGCGGCACTCAATCTTTCGGCGAGCGTTTGCGCCTTGAATCTGCCGATTTCAGCCTGACAAAAATTGCTGCGCGGAATGTTGCCGCGCTCCACGCGGTCAGGGTCAACGATGATTAAATCAACCGCTTTCCCCGTTTCTTTCAGCTCAAAGACGAGCCGCGCTAAATGGTGCGCCGCGTAAGAACCCGTGCCGCCCGCGCCGACGAGATAGATTTTGATTCGCTCCGTTGCTCGCGGCAGGACGACGGCGGCGCGGGCGAAGCTCGTGTCAATAATCATAAAAAGGCTTTTTTCAAATTAGCTTCAACGCTGTTCAAATCAATGATTTCGCCGGGCATCTCGCCGACCCAATCCGCCGGAATTTGCGAGAAAAAATCGTAGATTCCGCACCGGAAACGAATCTTCGGCATCTCGCTGTGGATGTCAATCAGAATCCCGAAGATGCGAAATTTATCCGTTTCGTCGCGGTCGTCCGCGCGGCTGAAGTGAAGCGCTCCAGGCGGGTGCGTGTGCAGTTCAAGACACGCTTTTCCGTATTCTTCGCGCGTGTCATCGGCGATGGTTGACGCCCATTGACGTTCGCGGCTGATTGCGCTCCATCGCCATTCCGCCGTTTTCTCGTCCCAAAAGACGACATAAACATCTTCCTTGAATTCCTCAAAATCGCTTTTGAAACGCGCGTCGCTTAAAATTTGCTGCCAAAGAAAACGGCTTATTTTCGGTTTGCGCCAAAAGATTCCGGCTTGAGCATTTGGCAAGTCTCTGATTGTCCGCTCGCAAATCGGCAGACAAGCCGCAAACTCGCTTCTTTTAGCGCGGAGGAAAAGACCGTTGCCAGCCAATAAATATTCGTATAACGACGCCGAAATTTCTTCACTATCAAC
Organism: uncultured Pyrinomonadaceae bacterium; assembly: GCA_964235785.1. GTDB lineage: Bacteria > Acidobacteriota > Blastocatellia > Pyrinomonadales > Pyrinomonadaceae. The sequence continues at coordinate 53,962 of CAXSBF010000010.1, forward strand.
CGCCGACGCGATTTTATGTTCGACGAATTTCGGAAACGCGGGTTGTTTTATCAAATTTTCTGCGGTTGACGAGCGCGTCAATAATTTATCCATAATTTTTAGAACGAACGATAACGATTATTTTCAACTGCCTGCCGCCAAACGTCTTCGACGGTCGTCGCCGATTCAATCAACTCCAAAGCGGGAAATCTTTTCGCGCCTTTTTCGGCTAAATTAAAAAGCAAATCGCGCACGTCCTCGCCGTGAGAGCGGCATTTGTTGTTCGCGTTGTGATTGTTGAAAGGCGCGGAAAAAACCAGATTCCAAACCGCGTCTATCGCGTCCGCTCCTGCCGCCGGGACTTCGTTTTTGCCGAAACAGATTTTGCCTTGCCATTCGCCGCCGACATTCGGCAAAGGCGCGACGGCAAGGCGCGTTTTCGCCGTCGGGTTTTTCGATTTTGTCGCCCATAGAAAATATTCGTTTCGCCGACCGAGCAAAATTAAAGTCGGCAGCGGAACGCTGATTTCTCTGACTTCCCCGTTTTTGGTTTCAACCCAAATCGAGCGCACGCGGGCAGGCTCGCAAGCTAAAAAATGATTGCCCGCCGGTTCTTCCCGATAACGCAAAACGCGCCGCGTAAGCCAGCCCGTATCCGTTTGAAACTCTCGAAACGCTCGGCTGATTGACGCGCTCGATAACGCTTTGACCGTTTCGCGCCCGTTCTCGATTCGTTTGAAAAGATATTGACCGGGCAGAAAAAAGAGCGCGCCCGTCGCGTCGGGCGGCGCGGCAAGATGCGGCGGTTTGTTCATAACTTTTAATTCGCTTTTTTGTTTTCGCCGCTCGTCCGCCGCTTATTTCGCATTTTTGTCGGGCAGTTTTCCGTCGTTCCAGAGCGAAATCAGATCGAGCAAAGTTTCCTTCGGGCGAGCTTCAAACAAATCATCGAGCGAACTCACTCGCTCTAATAAATCGGTCGCTTCGCGGTAAGCCTCGCTGAGTTCGACGATTGTATCCTCGTTCCACTCATACAACTCGCTGCCGCGACAACTCAAGGTGTCGAGCCAGGGATTGCCGGTCGAATGGTCAACGAGTTCAAAAAGCTCGACGTAGATTCCCGCTTCCGACTTTTTATCGAGCCGCCACAGATTTTCAGCAGGTCGGTCGCAAACTTCCGGCAAATCTTCGATTCGCAGGTTGTATTGCTCGGCGAAAAAATCCCACAATTCGCCGTCTCGGAAATAGAAAAGCAATCCCGCCGCGTAAGAGGCGCGCAGGTTTTCCGGTTGAATTTCTTCGCAGCACAAATCGAAATTCATCGGGAAAATTCCGAAACGCTCGAAATCCATTTCCGGGTCGTCGTTCCAGCCCGCGAGCAGCGGAAACAGATTTTTATTTACAAGGTCGAAAAATTCGTTAACGCACTCGCTGTAATTTTCGTAATAGCCGGTTTTGAAACAGCTTGCCTTCGAGTTTCGCCACTCGTTGGGAAAGAGTTTTTGAAAAAGTGAATACTTTTCGCGCTCGGCGACGATTTTTTCAATCGCGTCACACGCCGCGACCGCGCTGCCGGATTTGGTTTTAAAGGCGAGATAATCAAGCGATTGGTAAAGTCTTTCGCCGAAAGATTGTCGCTGGGCGTTCCAATCAAATCGAACGCCTTTTTTTGAAGATTCGGCTTCTCGATTTAACGCCGCCCGTTTTTTGAATTGGCGACGATGTTTTATTGCTGTTGCTGCGCTGGCTGACATTGGCGGAAAATTATTTTTGAGCGAAATTTCGCTCGCGTTAAAATCCGGAGGGAACGACGGAGCTTGCCGCGCCCGGAGTTTTAACGAGCGCGGCGAGGTGCTGTTCGATTTTGCCGATTTCACTGCGGCTATACGCGAGCGTTTCGCTTATCGCTTCAAAATTCTCGTAATCGAGATTTTCCAAAGTGTCGCGCCGTATCAATTCTTCGGCTAAAATTATCGCCGGATTAATTTCTTCCGGCTCGCTGCACAAAATCTCGAACGGTGTATTCGTTTTGCTTTTCGCTCGTCTCATTTTTAGCCTTTATGCTGCGCCCGTTTGACGATTGAAACGGAGAGTTTCCCGTCCTTGATTTGGCGCGTAATATTGGCGTTTTCAAGAGTGGCAAAATGCGGCTGCAAAATTGTTTTGAGAAGCCGGTCATCCTGCGCGAGCGCGGCTTCGATTTCAAATTCCTGACCTTCGATTTTGATAACCGCCTGCGCTTCCGTTACGACTTCGACTGTTTGCGCCGGCATTGCCGCGTTGGTTGATTCCGCGCCCACGGCGGCATCCGTGTTTTCGGACGTTTCGGTTGCGAGCGAATCTTGTTCGTTTTCGTTTACGTTTTCCATAAAATTGAAAAGTTTAGTTTTAGATTTTGAGCGTTAAGGATTTCCGCTCGTCAAAGTTTTTCTGTTAAAAATTGAATAAACTGCCTTGCGCGTCGTTCGCCTTAATCGCCTTCGGGTTGACGGATTTCGCGCTTGAAACAATCGCCGGTTTCGCGCTGGTGTTTGATGCACTGCTGACGACATCGGCGTTGGTGTTGCCGGTTTCCGGTTTGGACGCGGCGACAACTCCATCAGCATTAGCATCCTTCATCGGCGCGACATCTTTAATCGTATTTGTCGAAGTTTTGCTCACGGATGATTGACGTTTCGCGGTTGATTTCTCGCGCTTTAATTTGTCCATTACCTTCAGCGGCAAATTGCTGCGATATGTTTCAAACGCTTTTTCGAGCGCGGACAAAATTTCCGCGCTCGATGTTTCTTTCACGGTTTCGACGACCGAAATTTGCGGCGCGAAATCGTGTGTGCGAACGCTCAGGACGACTTTGCGGCGCGTTGCGTCTGCTTCGACGGGCAGCAGTTGAATCGTTGCCGTTACCGTGCATTTATCGAATTGATAAGGCTCTTTTTCGAGCAGCGCGATTGCTCCGATTGCCGTTTGCGCGGCTTCGGAATTTTGTTTTGCCTCCAAATTTTCAACCGTTTGAATTGTCGGCGGATTAACCGAATTCGATTCTGCTGAAATTTCGCTTTCCGTTTCCGTCAGCGGTTCTTCCGGCAAATCGGCGGCGACAACATCTTCGCTCTTAAAATCGCTCGCCGCTTCGTCGCTGAGGTTGGTTTCGCACTCGGACGAATCTGTTTTGAAGTCTTCAATACGATTTGTCGTTTCCAACACGGCTGCAACAGGCGAAGTTTCGATTTGCACTGCCGAATTTGCCTTTTCTTCCGTTTCCGTGGGCGCGACAAAGCCTAAAAATTCGTCGCGTTCGTCGGCTTTGACAATGGGATTTGCGGGTTCATCTCTTTCACCCGTTTCAGGCGCGTTCGCAGCGTTTGAAACGGGTTCGCCGGAAATCCGATTGGCGTTTTTTAGTTCTCGCAATTCTTCAATAAAATTCTTGACGAAAATGTTTTTAACCTGCGCTTCCTCGTGTTCGCGCGTCATATATTCCGCGCCCTGCCAGATGTCGAGCGCGATTTGCCGGTTGTTTGACTCGTCGTTGACGAAGCCTTCGGTTTCTACCGCCGTCTGCGCGATTTGTTTGGCGGTGAAAACGAGTTGTTCGATTTTCTCCGCGCTGTCGATATTAACAAACGAGCCGCCGTTTAAGATTTGCATTTCTTCTTTTACTCTCCCCAAATTTCTGCCAGCCGCTAATTTTTCCTTTTACAAAAGCTCGCGCAATTTTCTCTGGACGCGCTCGAAAGCGGCTTTTTGGACGGTAGTTTGGCAAAAGGCTTCGACAAAATCGCCGTCGCCGCTGCCGTTCATAAAACATCTGAAAAGCTGCTCGAATTCGAGCGCGGTCAAAGCCAGCAATTTTTTGTCTGATTCGATTTCCGGGCGCGCGAGAGCGCAAGCCGCGCGGTCGCACACATCGAATTGACTGTCGCTGATTCCCAAATTTCGGGGCGAATCCGCCGTAATTCGGTTGCAAGCGTCCAGTGCCGCTCCCGCCTCGCGTTTCGTTAGCGCGTAAAGATGTTTCTTTTGGGTTTTCATTGAAAAAGATAAAGCCGGACGAGAATTTTCGTCCGGCTTTTCCGGTTGATAATAAAATTGAATTTGGTTTGAATCGAATAAGATTTTTCAAAAAGGCTCAAGCTCGCTCAGCTCTTCGTCATCGGTTTGCGCCCGCCGCTCGTTTGTTCGCACGGGTGGCAAATCTTCATCCAAAAGGATTTTGCCGTAAATCGCTTCGGTGCTTTCGGTTTTTCTAATAAGCTCGTCCGTCTCTTCGATGAGCTTATCCCAACGCCGCTCGTCTTCCGTCTCGTCAAACGGGAAAACCGCCCAATCTTCATTTCCCGCCTCTGCTGATTTTGTGTTTTCCGCCATATCTTTTCCTCGCTTTTTGAGTTTTACCTCTTTCCTCAATCGCCTCTTGCAAATAAGATTTTAACTTCAAATGCCGCGCCCAAACAATTCTCAAGCGGCGGCGGCAAAGCGGTTTTTCGGCGCGCGATTCGTTTCAAGAACATTTCGCTTGGCATTATAATTTTTCAAAATTCTCAAAAGCGTCGTGTGCGTCGTGTTCATCGCCCTCGCGGTGCGCCGCACATTATCGTCGTTCTGCTTTAAGACGTGCTGAATTACGCGTCCGGCAGCTTTCAGATAAACGCTGTCGAGGTCTTCCCTGTCTGCGTCGAACGTAATCGTTACAAGATTATCGGCGGAAAAACCGTTATTAGTAATCATCGCCGTCCCCAAAGTTTGCCCGCGCCTTTCATCGTTTTGAATCGCAAGACCACCGGTTCTCTCGCCTAAGGCTTTTTCGACTTTCGCATTCGTGATAATCGCGTCGTCCAGACATTCGACGGCGAGGAGCGTCGCAAAATTCAGCAGCTCGCGGAAGTTGCCGCGCCAATCGCGTTTTTCAATCGTCGCCAACGCGGTTTCGTCTATTTCAAACGAATTCGTTCTGCCGATTGCGATTCGTTCGTCATCGAGTTGCCGCAAAAATAAATCCTTGATTTTCTCTTTTTGCTTTCGCAACGGAACGGTTTCGAGATGCAGAATGTTCAGCCGGTCGTAAAGGTCGGCGCGGAAACTTGCGCCTGCCACCATTTGTTTTAAGTTTTGCGAAGTCGCGGCGATGATTCGCGCGTCAACCTCCCGCTCGGAGTTTCCGCCGACGCGCCGGATGCGTTTTTCTTCGACGGCTTTGAGCAGTTTCGCCTGCAAATTCACGGGCAATTCGCCGATTTCATCTAAAAAGAGCGTGCCGCCCGACGCGATTTCAAAAAGTCCCGCTTTCGGCGCGGCGGCTCCGGTGAACGCGCCCTTTTCGTACCCGAACAATTCCGATTCGAGCAGTTCGGGCGTCAGGCTCGCGCAATTTAAGTTGACGAATTCCTTTTTCGCTCTCGCGCTTTGCCGGTGAATTTGTTTGGCAATCGTTGTTTTGCCTGTTCCGCGCTCGCCCGTGATTAAAACGTAGTGCGAAACGCGGGCGTAGCGGTTGACTTTTTCTTCGAGTTCCGACAAAAGCTGTTTGCCGTCCCGGTCGCTTAAAATTCGAGTATTGACGGTTTTCGCCGCTTCTTGTTTTTCGTTCATTTTGTAAAATTTGCCGAAGGTTTCCGAGAACTTTCTGGAGATTGGATACTGGGGCAGATACAATTCTCGTTCCGCAAATTTTCGAGTAAACGACAAATTAACTTAATTACTGAAAAAGTCTTTTTTTACTTCGGTTTGACCGTTTTATTAATCAAAACGGCGGAAAGGTTTGGTGTTCCCGCGCGTCAACACAACTGTTCACGATGGACACACTGAACTGTCCACATCGTGAACAGTAGAAACGCTGCAATTCGGAATTTCGGCGAGGAGAAGATAATTTTCGACAATCTCGTGAGCGGCGCGATGCCAGCACGGAAAACCTTCCCAAAAAGCGTGGCACAAGTATTCGCCCGGTTCAATCAAAAGGCATTTATCCTTGCCGGTTTCGTAAAACTTCGGCTCTCCTTTTTCCGTTACAGACTCGCTGAAAATCAAGAGTTTGCCGTCTTCGTAATGAATAAACGGATTATCAATTAGCTGGCGGTGTGCTTTCTCAATCGCATTACGCCGCCGTTTTCTCATTTTCTCGCCGAAATGCGGCGGCACGTTTTTCTTCGTTACGGCGACGGCTTGTTCGAGCAATATTGAATTCAAAATCATAGCTTTAAGTTTTCGTTTTCAGATTGATTGACCGGTTTTAGGCGCGAACGGCGATGCGCTCGACTTCCGCCGATTGCGGCTCAATCAGCAAATCGTGGAGTTCGGCTTTTTCCCCGTCTTTTTCGAGAAAAGCGCAATTTGCCGCCGGATTTTCGCGTTCGTTTTCATTCAAAAGATGAAGCGGCGGATACATTTTCAAGACTTTGCCGAGTGATTCCGCACCGGTTTGCTCGTCTTCGGAAACGAAGAATCGCTGTTTGGAGTTTTGAACGATATTTATCAAACCCGCCTCGCGCAGCTCGCGGATTTGGTCGTAACTCGCCGGACAAACTTCGATTGCGCTTCTGCCTTGAAATCTGGTTTTTCGGACGCGAATCTCGCTTAAAAGCTCAACAGTTTCGTTTTCTTGCCTAACGCTTTTGATAATTTCTTCGGCGGTTTGAGCGGTGTTTTGCCATAGCCCGAAATGACGGCGAATCTCACCGATGCCGCCGCGTTCGACGCTCACGCCGACGAGCCTCGTGCCGTCATCGGTCGTCGTGCGGACGATATTCAAACCCGATTGCTGCAATTTCTTTAAGTATTTCCAAACGGGCAGCAGCGCGCCGCTTAAAAGATGGACTTCCCTCTGCTCGGTGCGCGGGATTTTGCTTTGTTCTTCTAGCCACCAACTTTTAGCGCGGTTTTTCGAGACGAGTTTGTATTTCTGGTTTAGTTCGCCTTCCTTGAGATAAAAAAGATTGTAGCCAGCCGGACGGCTGACCGAATACATTTGATAGCGGTCGCCGGTTTCCGGGTCGGTGTGCGGCAACGTCGCGCGGACGGCGAAAAACTGATCGTTTGCGCGGTGTTGGTAGAAATAAATCGTGTCGTAAAGACTGATTTCCTCAAAAAGCGCGGGGCGCGTTGGAACTATCGTTTCGAGCCGATAATAAATCGTATTCGCGCCCGTCAGCGCGTCGCTGAATAAGACTTGCGGCGGCTCGGCAATCACAACACTCTCGGCTTTCAAATCTTCCATTCCGTCGTCGAGCATGCCTTTGGCGCGCAAATGTTCGACGGTTTCTAAAAAGGTTTGATAAAAATAATCGAAAAGCGCGTTTTGTCTGGTTACTTCGAGCGAAAGCAGACGATTCAAAAAACGCGGAATATTGGTTTTCTCCGATTCGGCGATTGTTTCTTCCCCATCGGCGTTTCTTTTGAGCAAGCCCATATCGGCGAGCGTCTTCTGCGGGTTTTCTAGTCCGGCAATTTCCGTGTTGTTCAAAATACGGTTATAAACCACATTCAAAGCCGCCCGTCCCATCTTCGATTCAAGATTATATTTATCGAGATTTCCGGCTTTTTCGGCGTTGCGGTCGCCTTTGGTGAGCGCGCCCATATTTCCCAAACGACGAGCAATCGTCGAAGAAAACCGCTTTTCTCCGCCGAGTTCGGTAAAGACGAGCAGGTAAATCGGCGGCTGAACCTGATTGGCGCGGTGCGTGCGCCCGAAGTCCTGCACCTGTTTGTCCGCCGACCACTTTAATTCGGCGGCGATGTGGACGCGCCGCTGCCGGTTAATCGCCGTGCGGCTCGCGTGAAACGAATCGCCGGTCGAGGCGACTTCCGACATAATCGCCACGCGCTTTTGCTTGTTTTGAAAACAATTCTTTTCGTGCAGATTTATCAGGCGGTTCGGCACACCCGCGATTTGACGGGCGCGATATTCAAGTCTGCCGCAGAGGGTGCGAATCAGGCGTTTTTTCCGCCCGGTCATCTCGGCGACGTTTTCCGTGCCGAAATAATTGACGAGCTGGTCGAGCGGATGTTCCGGCACTTCCAAAATTGAAAGCCGGTCGAGCAGTTCCCTTTTCAGTTCCAGCGCGTGGCGGCTTTCTAAATGTTCGCCTCGCTCGCTCAAAACCGGAACGTAAATAATCGCGCCGCTGTTTGCATCGGTTTGTTCTTCGTAACAGCGAATCGGAAAACAGCTTTCGACGAATCTCGTTAAAGTTTCGCGCGGGCTGAAATCAAGGTCGTCAATCGCTTCTTCCTCGTCCGCCGCCCGCTCGATTTGTTTTTTCGTGTTCGCCTCCCCGGTTCCGGTAATCGAAATGACGACCGATTGCTTCTCGGCAAGCGCGTTTTCGATTTCCCTGAGCAGCGTCGGGACTTTGAAAGCGGTGATGAGATTGCGAAAGCAGCGTTGATGCTCCGCCCAGAATTGATTGACCACCATTCGGCGCGAAGTTCGACTCGAATTGGTGATGTCGAGAGCGCGGGTAAAGTTTTTCAAAACTTCCTGCCAACCCCGCGCCATATTGTCATACATCTCGCGTTGGCGAGCGGTGAGATAATGCGTAACCTCGCGGAATTCGACCGCCAACCCCGAATCCGGGTCAACGCCGAAACTTAAATTGCCGCAAAAATATCTGCCCATCGCTTTTAAATCGCGGGCGACCATTTCCATCGCGCCGACGCCGCCCGCTTCGATTTCTTCGGCGAACTGCGCGAATCCCAAAGGAAAACTCGTTCCCGCGCCCCACAGTCCGAGCCGAATCTGATACGCGAGATGCCGCACCTCAGACGCGGCGGTCGCCGATGAATAAACAACACGGATTTCCGGGTATTTGATTGGGTCTTGAATTTCGACGACCGCCTGCCCGGTCTGCGTCGCCTTTCCCGACTCATCGGCAAAGGCGTGTTTGGCTTTGTGTCCTTCGTCGAAGATTTCCAAACCATCTGTTCCGAGCCAGTTCATAATCTGGTCAACTCTTCGCTCGCCTGTTTTTGATTTGGCAATCAAAGATTTATAAGTGCAAAAGATGATGCCTTCGCGCAATAAAATGCTTTGGTCGGGTGGGAATTCGTTGATAAGTTTGATCGGAATTTTGAATCCCAGCCGCTCGAATTCTTCGCGGACGGCTTCGATTAAATCAGCCTTGACCGAGAACCAAACGGTTCGGCGGCGGTTTTGAAACCAGTTGTCCAAGATTATTCCGGCTAGCGTCGAAGTCTTCCCCGTTCCCGTGCCGTCACCGATTGAAATGCCCGCTCGCGCGTTTGTCTCCAACAGGCGTTGTTCGTGAGCCTGTCCGGCGTAGATAACGCGCTCGAACTGAAAACCCGAAATAAGTCCCTTTTCGCTCAAATTAAGGGGTAGATAAGAACGGTATGTAACCTCCGGCGGCGCGACGTTCGCCAAACCCGGCGTTTCGACAATCACGCCCGGATGTTTTGCGCCGCCCGCAATCCTGTGCGACACATACACGAGCGGCTCGTTTGTGAGCTTTCGTTTTTCGTGCGAAATGCCGTCGCTAATTTCATCAACCGTTTCGCCGCTTTTGAGCGAAGAATTTGCCTGCCGGTCGTTTTGAAAACAATTCGCCCCTGTCGGTGATTGCTCTCCCGCGCTGATTGCTGTCTGCATTATTTTTATTTTTTATTCGAGACGGAGATTAAGTTTGGAGGCGAAACCGAAGGCTTCTTCAATATTGTTCGCCGCGACGCTGATAATTCGCTTGCGCTCGCTGCTCCAATCAACCGCTTTTTCTTCGCGCCGTTTTGTCCCGACAATGATATTTACGTCAACCGAAGTGCCGTTTTTGTAGTATTCCCTACCGGCAATTTTGATAATCGTTTTGACTTCGATTCGGCGAGCCATTCTGCGCCAGAATTCGTTTCCGGTTTTCGTCTTCAATTCAGCGGCTTCGCCCAGAATGATGCCGAACCGACCACACTTTTTGAGCCTTTGCAATGCCGACTCGACGTGCCTGAATCCGTATCTGCTCGAATTGAGCGCGGTGCGCCCGCCGTTCGCCGAAAACGGCGGGTTCATGAGCAGACAATCCGGGCGAATCTCTGGCGGCAGGTAATCGTCAATGAACTCCGCATTGAAAGCGGTCGCCGAGATGCCCAAAGCCCGCAGCATCTCTCGGCGGCGCGAATCAATTTCATTGGCAAATGTCTGATTTCTCGACCAAACCAACAGGCTGCCCGTTCCGGCGGACGGCTCCAGCAGGATTTCGCCGTCCTGATTATTCACCAGATACGACAAAAGAAAAGCAATCGCCGGCGGTGTCGAAAACTGCTGCCGGATTGTTTGCTCGCGGCTGCGCCAAGTTTGCGTCGGAAGCCTAGCGGCGAGCGGTTTCAAGATTTCGGCGACAAGTTTTTGCGGCTCGTTCCGTGCCGCCGCACTTCCCGCGTATTGCCTTTTGATCAGCAGATTCAGCGCGGTTTCGGCTATCTCGTGGTAGATGTGCGGGTCAATCGTCGTCAGTACCTCGACATAGTTTTGACACAAACCGATAAGCTCGCGGTTGTTGATTCCATTATTCCCGTCACCGATTCGGACAATCAGCTTTTCCACGACCGATTCCAGATTTGATTTCTGTGATTCGTCATTTGCGGTAAACTTATCCTTTATCATCTGTAATTTATCAGCCGCTTATTTTGCCGCCCTTTTAAAAGGCAATCATTTCGCCGGGGTTTGAGTGGATTGATAGTGAGAATTCTCATTCAAGCGTGTAGTTTATAATTGTTTTGCAGTATAGTAGGGGGAGTAGTAGCTGATATAGTAATAGTGAATATTGTAGTTGGAAGTTTAGTAATGAGTTTGACAAAGGTAACAATTAGAGTTATAAAAACTATCATAGCTCGTGCAGCACGAACAGGAGCTACCAAAATTATGGCTCAAATTCTTCAGATTCAAAGTTTCAAGGGCGGGGTAGGGAAGACGACGACAGCGGTCAGCCTCTCGCACGCTTTTGCAAGACGTGGAAAAAAAGTGTTGCTGATCGACCTCGACCATCAGGGAAACGCCACGAGCGGTTTTGGTTATGAAATGACTGAAACCACTCCCGCTCTGTATCACGTTCTTGTCGGAGATTTAAAGTGGGAAGAAGCAACGGCAACGGTGCGCGAGAATTTAGACCTGCTGCCCTCGAACAGAATGACGGCACTCGCCGAGGGCGCGATGTATCAGATGCTCGCGCGCGAGAGCGTCCTCAAACGGAAGATGGAAACCGCCGCCGGCGAATACGACATTATCGTGCTGGACTGCCCGGCGAGCCTCGGCATTCTGCACGTTAACGCTCTCTGCTTCGCCACGCACATTGTTGTCCCGGTGCAAATCGGGATTTGGTCGGTGGACGGGTTGGAACAAATCTTCAGGTCAATGGAGGAGGTCGGCGCGGCAACCGGCAGAATGCCTGAAGTCTTGGGCGCATTGCTGACGATGGTTGACGAGCGTTACAAATTAACCGAAGAAGTTCGGGAACTCGTCAGCGCATCTTTCGACGGGCGATTGCTGCCGCCGATTAGAACCGATGCCGATCTAATGAACGCCCCGAAAAACCGCGAAACAATTTTTGAATACAATCCGAATTCCAAAGGCGCGGCGGATTACGCCGGGTTAGCAGAGCATTTGCTCAAAAAACTGCGGGCGAAAACCGGCGATAAGGAGAAAAAGGGAAGTGCCAAAATCCAGAAAAACAAATAAACCCGGCGAAGAAAATCAGGCTGCGTGGAGAACGCCCGTCAAACTACCGGCGACCGCAACGGTCGAGCCGATGAAATCGCTTTACGTTCAAAACAGCGCGGTCAGCGAAACAGAGCCGCAAATCGAAAACGCGGCAGAAGCTGCGCCGATTATTTCCGCTCGCCCAAACGCGGAAACAAGAAGTTCGTTTCAAGAAAGCTCAAATTCGCTGCTCGGAAACGAAGCGGATGAACCGAAAAAACAGCCATTGACCGCTCCCAACAAACAAAACATAAAGACCGAATCGCCGTCGGCAGCTAAGAAGACAGAAGCCGAAAAAACAACGGCGCGGCGCGGCGAAGCGGAGTTTCTGAGATTATTTAAAATCGAAAAGATGGACTTTTACAGTCTGGCGGAAATCCTGCGCGGGTCAAGTATGGCTTTATACTGCGTTTTATATTCCGAAAGTTGGGCGAAGGGAGAAAACCGCTGTCAAATCCGGCAAACCGAATTGATGCTGCGCGCCGGAATCAACAATCCGGCGACGCTTTACAAACAGGAGCGGTGGCTGACCGCCCTCGGTCTGATCAATAAATCTGTGCGGCTCGGCAATCACAGCGGCGCGTCGTATGAAGTTCGCTCCCTTGAAACTTTGCCCTTGCCGAATTCTATTCTTGAACAATTCGATGGTTATTTGTCGGAAATGGTCAAGTGAAATCGTAACAATAAATTATCTGATATAAGTAATCGGACTGAATTGTTTTATAAATGATTTTTAAGTTCGCTTAATAGTTATCGGAACGACAAATAGCTTCATAGGCAAACATCTATAAAATAATTAGGTCTTCATACTTAACATCAAATAAAGAATTATTCCTAAGTTGAAAAGTTGTGAGCTGGATTGCGCCGCGTTGCACGATTCAAAAAAGGCTGTATTCCGCGATTGGTGAGACCTGACCAATTTGATTTTGACAAGATGAACTAAGAGATTTATACCAATTAAAAGGCGAAACGGAAGTAATCGGGACATTGTGCAGAAGTGCTTCGTCAATACCCTTAATTGAGGGTTTCCAAGTTAGAATCTTGATTCGAGTCTGCAAGCCGGATTTTCTCGACTCAACCGATAATGAATCAATCAGCCTGGAGACGGCTCGCGCGACGTGAGTATTTTCGTAATAGTCGTTGTCAAAAGCAATAAAAATTGGGCGAAACCGTGCGGCTGTTGTAATTTCGTCGTGCGAGCAGCTAACGCCGGCACTTGCCAGCACGTCGCAATCCGTTTTGAAAAGATGCGCGGTTTCGGCTTTGAGCGCGCCTTCAGTAACTAAAATCGGCTTGTTTAACGAGGCGGAACTATAGCGAGCGTAATGCAGCGGCGAGCCGCAGCTTACCCCGTTCGCTTTATCGGGCGTTGACAGCCAGACGTAGCGAACACCTTCATCAAATGCCGCGCGGCACATATAGCGAATTTGGCAAGCCTGAACAAAGCCGTTTTCATCGCGGTAGGGAATCAGCATTAAAGGGAAAGCGTAATCTTTATCGAGCCATAATTGAACTTGTCCGCATTTATCGAACCAAAAGCCCGGCAAGCCGGTGATGCCGGATTTTTGCCGTCTCACGTAGTCGGGAAATTTTTGGTTTATTAACTGCCGAATCTGTTTGGCTAAAGCGCGGCGCTCGCTGCGAGTTTGCGGCAGACTTCCGTAATCTTCAAAGTTGAGAATTTTTCGCGCCCGTAATCCTTTCGGTCCGTCAATGATTTCATTCTCGCAGGTTGCAGGCGCGAGATCAATCAATTTCCGGTAAGCAAAATCCCTGATTTCAATCGGTGCTAACGCCGCCTTTTTCGGTGGCGGTTTGGAAGGGAAGTGAAAAGGCTCGCCCGCGAAAAGTGATTTGTCGTGATAGAAAACTCCCCAACCCGTGCGGCTGACGCGCGTTGCGTTATCAACGATTCGGGCGCAAAAAGATATTTTCTCGTCGGGCGTGAAACTGCACCAATCAGATTTTCCGCAAACGCGGCACGCTCTTTTGCGGCTGACGCGCCGGTAATTTGAATTCGCCATAACCGATTAAGAACCTTTTCGCGCTGACCGGAATTGCCAGCCGCTCGTTTAACGGTCAGGCGGAAACGGTTAAAACTTTTTCACGTTTAGTATTTGGGTTTCATTTCTTCGAGGCGGCGATCCATATCGCGGAAAAAGCCGGAAACCACCGTTCCCATCATCCGAAAATGCGCGGCTTCTTTGGCGGCTTGCGAATTTATTCCGGCGGCATCAATGCGTCCCTCGAAATTAAGTTGGTTCGACTGCTTTTCCATACTCGCCGATTTGTTGATGCCACCGATGGAGATATTCGCGCCTTGCCGCGCGCTGCCCGCTGCGATGCTGCTGCCGGAGTTGATTGCGCCGACGGTCGCGCCCGCCTGATTTTCGAGTGCCGCGTTAATGTCGCCCTGATAAGCGGTTGAAGCCGCGATTTTTTGGTCGGTAATCTGCTGCGTGTTTTGGTTTTGCACCTCGGTCGTATCGGTCGTCGTCCGGTTCATCGAATCGGTTGATTTTTGCAGAATGTGATTTCCGTTATTAAAATCGTAAAACTCAACGCCCTTTCTAATCGGCAGACTCGTTCCGGCAATCTGGCTTCCGCCCGGAATCGCCTCGTATTTCATCATTCCGAACTGCTGGTTCGTTCCCTGACTGCGAAGAGCGTTTTCCTTCGCCATATCGAGAATACGCCCGGTTTGCGCGCCCTGAGCCTCCGCCGTCATCCCGGCGATTTCGCGGCGCGTGGCGGCTTGACTGCTCTGAATACCGAAATTACGGTTAGCGTTGGTAATCAAAGTCTGCGTCACTTGGTTGGCGCGAACTTGCCCTAAACTGCTGACGAGTCCGCCTTCGGCTCCGGCGACCGACGCGACGCGGCGGGCTTCAGTTGAAATATTGGCGGCTTCGAGTCCTTTTTTCGCGCCCACTTGTTCGGCGTTGTAGATTCCCTGAATCTGCGTGTTTTCGGCTTGGCGATTAATGGCTGCACCGGCGACGAGTCCGTAAGTTTCAAGTCCGGTCCCCACCGCCGATAGCATCCAGCCCATCGAAATCTGCGACACGCCTTCAAAAACTTGTCCGCGCAAAACCCGGTAACTCAGCCAAGGCACTAAAATAAAGCAAAGGCTCGAAACAAAAAATAAAAGCGTAACGATTAATGTGCTGCTCGCCGGGTCGTACGCGCCGCTCGTAATAATTTGCGCCGTCTGCGGGTCGAGTGTGAAAACCGTTTCACCGTTGTAAATCGAAAGCCCGATTAACCCGAATCCGTAGGCGACATATAGCGTAACCTCCTTAACCAGCGGAAAAGCCAGGGAGAACGTCGCTACGCCCCAGCAAAAGGGATAAAACATTTGACCCGCAAACTTCTCGTCAAAGCCGAACGCCGACATCACCGGCGCGGCGAGTTTTAGCCCGATTAAGATAAAGAGTCCCGCGATAGCCAAAAAAATGCCGCCGAATTTAATGATGTTCTGCGAGATAACCATCACGGTGAACATTCTGGGCATATTCCAGCCCAGAACATTCATCTCCGAAGTGATGTCTTTGACGCTCGATTCCTTGTCGGTGATGATGCCGACCAGTCCCGGCTCGCCGTTCGGCAGGCGTTCGGCAAGCAACTGATTCGGGTCTTCGACGGCGAAATTGGCTTTAACGTATTTTTTCATTTTCTCGTCGAACTCCTGGACGAGCGATTGGTTAAAACTTTTAATCGGGCGGGCAAAAAACTTTCCCGTTACGGTCAAAGCGTCGATAATAAACGGACTCGCGCCGATGACGACCATAAAAATAACCGTCCGCACGCCCCACGCGACGAGCTGTTCGGGACTGATGCCCTTATTGTCGTGAAACCGCCGCATAAAGCCGACGATGAGGACGAAGCTGGCGATAATCCACGCGAAGAAAATCAGCATCGGAAGCAGCGGTTTGATGATGACATCGAGCAAGGACTTAAAAAGCCATTCCTGTCCGGTCTTCATTAAATTCTGAATCTGCCGGGCGAAACTCGGAGCAATCGGTTTCGTGGTTGTAATTGGACTTGGCTCGGGCGAAGCCGAAGGATTCGCCGGATACCTATTTTCAAATTGCTGTAAAATGGGCGCGGAACTGCCGTCAAGCGGCGGCATAAACGGCGAATCCGAGTTGATTGTAATTATTAAATCGTTAGCGGTAACGGGCGCGCCGTTAACCGTGCCAATCGTCGTTTGTCCTTCGACGCGCGGCGGTCTGTTGCGCGTGCGCTGCGCGAAAATGTCAGCCGTGAAGGTGAGCATAACCGCAAACAGAATGAGATTTAACACGATTTTAGAAATTAGTTTTCCGTTTTGAATTTTCATCTTTTTTGCTCATTTCGGGTCGCCAAGAATTTAGTCGGACTACTATCTTGAACTTCTCGGCAATCGTATAATATTCAGTGATGAATTGTATCTTCTGTAAAATTTCGTCTGGTCAAGCTCCGGCTAGTTTTGTTTTTCAGAGCGAACAAGTCTTTGCCATTATGAGTCTTGAGCAACCGAATCCGTATAAAGTTTTGGTAATTCCGCGCTCCCACATTGAAAACATTTACGATTTGTCGGCAGAAGATGCGGCTCACATTTTTCAGGCGACTGTTAAGATAGCCCGTGCTATCCGTCAAGTGTCCGGTTGCGATGGTTTAAACTTAGTGCAATCGAACGGGCGTGCCGGACAGCAGGATGTGTTTCACTTTCATTTGCACCTCGTCCCGCGCTTTTATAACGACGCTGTTATCTTGAGTTGGCAAAATCTACAAGCGGAAAGAAGCAAGTTAAATCAAATGGCGGAAGAAATACGTTTGCACTTGGAAAACTAAACTTTCATTTAGGAAAAGCCTTCTGTTTGCCAACGCCGCCCAACTAAACCGCTAAGGCAAGTTGTTATCATAGATTTCCTCGCGCCAGACATCCCAGTGTTCGAGTTCCTGCATAAATTCGTCGCTCGCGCGGGTGATGCCGGTCATCATATCGTTCGTTTTGCGGATTTCCTCGCCGAATTCGGTCATCTGTTCGATTTTCAGACCGTATTTAACGAACTTCTCCTGAATTTTGGCTTCAAGATTGAGGAGTTGTCCTTCGACGGTCGAGATACGCAGATTGACCGCCAGCATTTGGTTAATCAAGGATTCGATACCGTCGCGGTTCGCTTCCGGGTTGGCTTCAATCGCCCTGATTTGGTCGGCGATTTTCTCGCGTTCTTCATATAATTTGGCTAAATCGAGCAAGATATGCTCGCGGTCGTAAAGATAGCGCTCTAATTCAGAATCGAGTTTGGCAAGCCGTTCAAGATTTTTGAGTTCCGCATCCGCCCGCCGTCCGATTGAATGGCGCAAGAAATCATCCAAGTCGCGTTTGTTCGCGTCCATATCGAAAATGCCGTTCCTAAGTCTGCGCGAGATGTTGACGACCGATTGAATCTGGCTCGTAATCGTGTTTTCGATTCGCCGCTTTAACTCGAAAGTGCCGCGAATCAGTTTGCCGAGTTGCGCGTAAGTCGTAATCAGTTGTTTATGGCGCATAACCTGCTCGTCAACTTTATCAAGGATTCCGCGCAGGTTCGTGACGCTCTCGACCATTTTCTGGTATTGCTGCGCGGCTTTTTCATACATCGAAACGTATTGATTAACGGTTTCAATCCAGCGGGCAGCTTCCTCGATTTTTTTCGCCACTTGCAAGGTATATTGCGTCGGGTCGAAAACCGTGAACTGCGCTCTCGCCGGTTTGACTTCCAGCCCAAGCAAAATCGAAGCGAACATTACGCTCAGCACAATTTGTTTAGTAAAACTTAACTGTTTCATAAAATCCTTTTTAATTGAATTGAGTCGTTTCAAGTTCGGCTAAATCGTTTTCGCCGATTTCTGTTAATCCGGCGGCGGTCAGCCCTTGCGGATATTTGCCTGCGAGCCACGCGACGACGAGCGCGAGCGGCATTTCCGGGCGCAGAGTTTCAACGAGCCGTCGGGCGTTGGCTTCGTTCGTGTCGTTCGTGTTCGCCCAGAGCATCACGGGTGAGGCGTGAACTTCCGCCATCTCGACGATTTTGTCCACGCCGCTTCCCACAACAATTACCCACTGCGTATATCGCCCGTATTGGTTGTTAATCGCTCGCACCGCCGCTATTGTTTCTTTTGACAATTCACAATCCTCGCTAAGGCGGTCAAAGCCGCCAATTTGTTTGCCGATGATTTTCACGCCGGAATTTTTCACAAGGTCAATGCCGCTGACATTGGGACGTTCAATCGTTCCGGTAAAATGCTCGTAGGCTTGCGAAAAGAGAATGGTTACAAGTCCTTCTTTACGTCCTGTGACGGATGCTTCCGCCATCAATTCCTGAATCGCCGGAAAATGTTTGTTGATTTCGCGCACCTCGTCGCAGACGAAAAGAATCGGCGTTTTCTGCTGCTGCGCGTCTTCCTCGCCGATTTCCTGCATTATCTGCGCGCTGATGCGGTAGCCGACCGACTCGCGGATTTTCTCGTCCAGAGTGCTGACGGTCGAAAGCTCGAAAACGTCGAACATCGAATTCTGGTCGTAATCGGGATGCGTCGGCGCGTTCAGCCACGGGTCTTTGCGGAAAATATTGAGTTTCAGATAAAGCTCGTCCGCTCGCCCCTTCTGCGCGTCCTGCCAGTGATACGTTTTCAAAACGTCGAGAAAATGCCCTAATGTCGGCTGAAATTTCGGTCTGCCTGCGCCGTTCCTTGCGTTAGCCATTTTATAAACTTCGTCAATCACCGTTGTGGCAATCGCGCCCGTAATCGCGTCCGTTTTGGGCGTTTTGCTTAAAATCAGAATGTCGGTCAAAACCATTGCGAGCTGCCGTTTTGTCGGCGGCGCGCCCGTTTCAATGCCCGGATAATTCCAGATGTTAATCGGCTTCGGCTCCGTCTCGTTGAACTCGATGTGCCTGCCGTTAAAAAGACGGCAAATGGTTTTGAAAGAATAACGGTAATCCATCACGCGCACCTTCACCTGCCCGCGATGCGCGCGAATGTCGGTAATCAATCTGGTTGCCAAAAACGATTTGCCTTCGCCGCTCGCGGCGGTAACGATGACGGTCGGCGATTTGACGAGCGTTCGGTCGTATAAATCAAGCCCGAACATTTGATTGTTCGGCGTGGTAAAAATGCTGTGCGGGCGCGGGCTGCCCGCCCAGGTGGTTTCGGTCGGAATCATCGCCACGATTGAGTCGGCGGTCTCATGGAGTTCCTGTCCAGTTTTTCGGTGTGAAAGTTCGCCGGCGAGTAGGCGCGGGTAAATTGCCCGTTGCCGGGCGGCATCTTCGCGCACGGCATCCGCGCCGATTTTTTTGCGAATCAAAGCCGTCGTCTCATCGCACCTCTCGTCAAGGATTCGGATTTGTTCGAGCAGTTCGCGCTTGCCCGTCGGTTTGCCGCCAAAGACGACGACGCTCAAGCGGATTTGGCAGATTTCCTCGTTGTCGGCTTCGACCTGTTCGAGCAGATTTTCCAAATCGTTCTTGATAACAACCGCGTCTTTTTTTAATGACCGGAAGCCGAGCCAGGTGTTTCGGCTGCCGTCAATCCGGTCAATCCGTTTTTGCAAATCCTTTTTCGCTCTGGTTTTTTCAACCGTCGTCAAATCAACGATGATTTCGTGCGGAAACCTGAGTTTTCTCGTCGCCGTCAGATACCGCATTGTGTCGGCGGTTAAAAAGCCGTTCGGCAGGGTTTTGAGAGAAACGACACTCGCCAATCGCCCGTTATGAAGAAGATAATTTGCTTCGTCGCATTCGAGCCGCGCACTCGTTAAATAGCGGCGCAAATCAATTCTTTTGCCTGCGGGAAGTTTCGGGGACGACGCGCTGCGGCTTTGCCGGTGGCTCGCAAACATCTCGTCGAAAATTTCCTGACTCGACATTTCGCGCAGAGCCAACTCTTTCGGGAAATTCGCTTCAAACGCCCTGAAAACTCTGGCGGCTTCATCGCGGCAATGCTTTTCGGCTTTTAATTCGCGCATCAGATATGTTTGCGCGACGGCGTTTTTGCCCGTCAAAATCGGTTTGAAAAGAAAACCGAAAATACCGCCCGCATTTATTTCGCGCAGGAGGCTTGGGAAGAAACGCGCGAGAAAAGATTTATCGCTCAAATGCCTGGCGGGAACGCGAATCCAAACGCTCGCCGAATGCGTTTTTAAACTTTCGCTCCTGACGGCTTCCTCAAAAACGGCGAGATTCGTCGCGTGCAGAAGGGAAGCCAGCACGTCGGTTTGAGCCGTGTTGCGGGTTCGCAGATGCTTCTTTATCACCGCGCCGTCGTCCGGTCGAGTCGCAAAGCGAAATTGAATAATCGTTTTTTCCGGCTTCTCGAATTTGAGCAGCGTCTTTAATTCTTCGACGCGGGCTTCGGTCAAATGCTCGTCATCATAAAGCGTGTTCGCCGGCTGAAAAAAATAAGCCTTGCCGAAACTTCCGTCGCGGTAGCGGAGAGTGTTTCCTTCGAGACCCAAAACTTCGGTCGGAAAAAGCCGTCCCGCCGCGCGGGTTAAATCCGTCTCTTCGGGAGCGGTGGTTTCAAACGATTGTCTGCCGCCGGTTTTGCGATTTGTTCGCGCCAAAGGCACAAGCCGCCAGCCGATTGCCAAGCCTACGCCGGCGCAGAAAAAAGTTGCGGCGAGCGCAACGAAAATTTGCGCGAATGAAAGATTGCTTGCGTCCATCTTTTTTTACCTTTTCTTTTCGATAATCCAATCCGATTTTTCAAATTCTTCCGCAACGGGCGAGCGAAATTCCGCCCAGCCGTCGCTTCCCGCGTCCATTCGGTTTTTAAGCCAGCATTCGGGTTTGCTGGCTCGCAAAAAGTTGAAGCCGCCGAGCAGCACGACGAAAGTCAAAAGCCCAAGCGGAAATCCGGCGGGAATGTAATAAACCCAAATTCCAAACACGAACGGCGTAAAGTAGGCGGCGGCGGTCGGAATCAAAATGTATTTCCAATCCGTTCCATAAACGCCGAAGCGTTTGAGGCTGCGAAAAACATTGGGTCTGGTCGGTCTGCGGCGCATAAATTTCTTCTTGGTAATTTCCCTAAAAATTGGTGTCCACGTTTACGGTTCGTCCCTGCGCGATTTGCCAAAAGACGGCGACGACCGTTCCGAAAGCGAAAGCCAGCAGCGCGCCGAATACCTGGCTGCCCCATTCCTTGCCGGTCATTTTGTTAAAGATTCCCCACGCGACTCCGACTGCGCCGAGACAAAACAATAAAATCGCCATCAGCTTCAACCCTTCGCGGATAATGTTTGAGAGATTTCCGGCATCCCCGGAGAAAATCGGACCTTGCGCGTTCGCGGCTTGGCTCAAGAGCAAATTCGTGCCGAGCAGCAGCAAAGCCGGAAAACACGCTTTGCCGTATTTTTTCAAGTTGTTTTTGTGAAAAGCGTTTTTGAAAATTCTCAAAACGCTCGCGTTTTTTGCTGTCGTTTCATTTTGGACAAAGCTGTCCGCGCCCATTTCTGGTTTTTTCTTGGTCATTATTTTCCTCTTTTATTTTTTGTTTCGAGCCTCAAAGCAAAAGCTCGTCTTGATTCGTGCTGAAGCTCTTGAGCAAGAGGCGTGCCGATTGTGTAACGCTTTTATTTTCTTTTGGTTATGTAAAGACATAAAAACCTGAGAGATGCGCCAACAGTTTAATTTCGGCGGCGCGTCCCGCGAGTTGATAAAGCGAACGGCACGAGCCTTGCCGATTGAGTCAAAAGCGGCGGAAGTTAAAACTTGAAATCTAACTTTTATCCGCGCCCCGATTTATCAATTACAGGAAATTTCTCGAACAATGAATTTATTTGCCATCGCCCGCGTCGGCGCGGGATTACTGCCGATTCTGATTTTTTTATCGTTTTTTTCAGCCAGCGTTGTTTCGGCTCAAGAGCGGTTTACCAGACAGCAATTTTCTCGATTGAGCGTGCTGGAACGCGCGGCTTTTTTTGAAAAGACAATTTTGCAGGTGTCAGATGCGGAAAGCGTTGACCCGAATCTTTTATGGACTATCGCCTACAACGAAACCAGATTTCGCCCGTGGCTGACCAGTCCGAAAAACGCGCGAGGATTGATGCAGTTTATCCCGTCAACCGCCACGCGTTTCGATTTGTCAGACCCGTATGAGCCGACGCAGGCTATCGCTGCCGCCGCGCGTTATGTGAAATACCTGTCAAAGATTTTCGGCGGCAGGGTTGATTCGATTCTGGCAGCTTACAACGCGGGCGAAGGCACGGTTACGGCTTTCCTTGACGGGCGAACAATCCAAGCCGGGCGCAAAACGATTAACCCCGCGCGACGCAAAAGCATCGGCGGCGTTCCGCCTTACAGCGAGACAATCGGCTATGTCGGGCGCGGGCTGAAAATCTATCGCTGGCTGTTGAGCCGGCGCACCTTTCCTTCGGCAATTTTTCGTGCAACATTTCCGGCTGAAGTCTCTGCGGCGGTGGCTCGCGTTTCGCTTTTCGACCCGGAACTCGGAAACGGAGCGAACTTCGTCGTAAAAACCGATTTTGTCCGCGTGGTTTCCGCCAAATCGTTGCTGCAAAAACTGATGCCGCCTCAGCCTACTTCTCAAGCTGTCAGCGAAACGGACGACAAAGTTGCTGATGATTCGCGGCAGTTTGAAATCTATTACGACGCGCGTTCGGGCAATCGCTATTCGGTCGGCAAAAACGGTGATAAAACCAAGCTCGCCGAGACAGGTCAAATGGTTATCACAGGCAACCGGCAGGAAACGAACGGCGCGGCGCGTTCGCTCTTTTTCGGCGCGAACAAGCCGGAATAATTTCAGTCAGGATTTTTATTACTGCTAAATTTGCCGGAAAATTCTTTTTCATGAAAGCGTTTTTCGGCTTTTTCTGATTTATGCGAATTACTTTGCGAGATTATCAAACCGAAGCTCTCTGCGTCCTGCTTGAACACGCTAAACGTCAAGCGAATTTAACGGAAACCGATAATTTTTCGCGTCGTCTGCTTTGTATCCAACCGACGGGCGCGGGAAAAACAGTTTTGATTTTGGCTTTCGCCGCAGAAGTTCGCCGCAGATTCGGCTGGAAAACTCTGCTCGTCGTGCCGAGCCGGGAACTCGTCGCGCAAACGACGATTCGCGCCCGAAAATTTCTTCCCGAACTGCGCGTAACTCAGGTTTCCGGCGGCGCGTTTGATGTGTCGGGCGATTTGGTCGTGGCGACAAGCGCTTCGCTCGCCGGAGAAAAACTTAAAAAGATTCCGAAAGATTATTTTTCACTTGTCGTGTGCGATGAAGCGCATCACGCGGCGGCTCGCAGTTTCAAAGAAATGCTCGATTATTTCCATCAAGCAAGACTGCAAATCGGCGTGACGGCAACTCACATTCGCGGCGACGGCGAAACGGTCGCGTCCCCTGATTATTTCGGAACGGTCGTCGTCTGGAACACGATTTCGCAATTGACCCGCGCCGGATTCCTCGTTCCGGCTTACGGCTATCGCGTTTTTACCGAAACGAGTCTCGAAAATTTGAAAACTCGCTCCGGCGAGTTTTGCGAGCGCGAGTTATCCAAGCGCGTCAACAACGAAGCCCGCAATCTTTTGGCGGTTGAATCGTATCTCGAACATCTAAAGCCGCGCCCGACCGTCTGTTTCGCGGTTGATGTCGCTCACGCGCAGGATTTAGCCCGCGCTTTCAATGTGCGCGGCATCCACGCCGAAGCCGTCTGGGGCGCGATGAACAGGGGCGATTACGCGAATGCGATGCGACGGTTTGCGCTGGAGCAAACACAAGTGCTGGTCAACGCTAAACTCCTCGTCGAAGGCTGGGATTCTCCGAAGACGAGCGGAGTTTTGATTGCGCGCCCGGCAACGCAGACTTCAGCCGCCGTGCTTGGACCGCAGATGATCGGTCGCGCGTTGCGCCCGTGTCCTGAAACCGGAAAAACCGATGCCGTCATCGTCGAACTGCGCGATGCGGAGAAAAACGGCGACGACGCGCGTTCAAATTCAATTTCAAAAAGCCTTTTGGAAACAATCGCCGAAGCGGACGCGGGCGAATTTTCATCAGACGTTCCGCTGCACGAACAGGCGGATTTTAGTCGCGCCGTTACTTCTTGGCGAGAGCGCGAAAAATTGCGCCGAAGGCTCACGAGTGAACAGGCGGTCGCGGAAGCGTTCGACGTGGCGGAAGAAATCGCCGCCGTCTCGCGCTTCAGTTGGATTCCGCTCGGCGCAATACTGCATATGCCGCTCGCGGGCGGGGAATTTCTCGAAATCGTTCAGGCGGCGGCTTCGTGCTGGGAAGCGCGCGGATGTTTTGCCGGAGATTTTCACATCATCGGGACGGCATTAAATCGCGCCGACGCTCTGGCAACCGCCGATGCCTGGCTTTGCTCGCACGCATCCTTGCGAAAACTCATTTTACGCGACGAGATTTGGCGAACCCGGACGGCGACGGACAAACAGATTTTGCGAGCCGTCGAACTGACCGGCTTGAGCGCGACGTTTTTATCGAATCTTTCGAGCGGGCAAATCAGCGACTTGATTCGCAGTGCCTACGCCCTCGCGCTATCCCCGGAAGAACTTGTTTTTGCCCGTTCAAACCTCTCCGCCGCGCAAGTCTCTCGCTCAAACAAACCGCACTCGTGGCAAGTCGTCGGTTAAAAATCTTTCAATTGTTTCTCCAACTCAATTTTGGTTTATTTTTGCACCACTGGTTTATTTTTGCACCAGCGGTTTTCGCCCTGAAAAATCTTGGGTTTTATCTCAGACAATTCGTATTTTGGTGCAAAAATAAACCAATCGTTCCGGCAGTCGCTTTGACCCCAAACACTTCCGAATCAGATTTGCCGCGCCCATTTCAACTTATTTCTTAGCTTTTCGCACCTTTTCAAGTTTGGCACTTCGTTTGCCCAAAGAGGTTTTAACGAGAGAGAAATATGAATCAAAATTTAACCGCCACTGCTGACAGCGCGTTTCAACAAAACGGACACAAAACAATTTCGTCGCTTGCTCCCGAAGGAACAAACGATTCAAACGAATTCGTTCAATCGGTTGCCGCCTACCGCGACCCGGAAGACGTTTTGACGATTTCTTCGCTCTTTCGCGCCGTCTGGGTTTTGCTGTTCGTTTTAACCGCGAGCGTCTGCCTGAACGTCTTTTTAGCCGTCCGCAAAGCCGACCGCATCGTCGTTGATAAATCTTCCGGCAGAGTCGTCCAGCTTAACAACCGCGATTACGGCGCAAGCGAAACCGTCCAGATTACTCCCGACCAGCCGTCGGACGCTGATAAAAAATATCTGGTCAAACAATTTCTTGAATCGCTCTACGCCGTCGAGCAGACGACGCGCGAAGCGGAAGTCAACAAACTCTTGAGAATGCTCGACCCGGATTTATCACTTTCCGTCGCGCAAAAACTCAAACAGGGCGGACTTCTGGCGACGGAAAAGTCGGAAAGCGTCAACTCGTCTTTTGAACTTCAGGATTTAACGGTTGACGAGCGCGACCCATATGTCATTCGGGCAATCGGCGTGCGCCGGATTCGCCGCGAAGTCAGCGGGCGGGACGTGGAAGAAATCGTGCAGCTAAAATGCAAATTTCTTCTCAAAGACGCTTCCGCGTCTCCGGCGCGGAACGACAACAACTTGCGGACTGGCTTTCAGATTCTAAGGTTTCGCGTCGAGCCAGTCAACGGCAAACAGTCGTCGCCGATTGTGCTGCTCGCCGACGAGGATACGGCTGGCGGCGAGCGCGGCGATTCAACCGAACCCGGCGACCAACCGGCAGCTTCCGCCGCAAAAAATGAAACGCAGCCCGCGCCGAAGTCTTAAAAAACTACTTTCATTCGACCAAGCGAGATTTTTTAATTTTGCGCTTTTGTGAGAAGCGCGGACAAGGAACTTTTATGAAAAAAACTTTATTTTACCGATTCTTCAATTTTTCAAACATTTCAAATGTGGCGCGAACGGCAATTTGCATTGTCTTTTTCGGATTCGTTTTTCCAATTTGTTTTTCGGGCGCAAATGTCGCCTTCGCTCAGACCAGCGCGGCGAAAAGCAAAACAGCCGTTTCGCCCCGTAAGTTAAATCGCGGCTCGATAAAAAAACGCGGCGGCGTTCAATCGAAACTCGCGGCAAAAACTAATTCAGCAGCCAGCAATAATATTGCAGTCCGCGACAACTCGCTTTTTCCGGTCGCGGTCGTCAACCACGCCGAAACGGATTATTTGTCCGGGGAGGCGAGCGTCGCCGTCAATCCGAAACAACCGACTGTCATTCGCCTTGGTTTAGCGCAAAACGCTGTCTCGGTCGTCGAATTTCCCGCCTCCGACGGCGTTTATTATATTCACGAAGGCAACCCAAAACTCGCCAGCGTCTTTCAATCGCCGACCAAGGAGTCTGACCGCTCGATTACGATTTATCCGGGCGAAGGATTCGTTCCCGCGCTTGACGGCGGAAGAAGTCCGGCGGCGGCAATCACGCTGCAAATGCGTTCGGGTCTGGTACTGATTTTGGAACTCGTCCCGGTCGCCGACATCAGACGAAACGCTCATCGCTGCGTCGTCGGCTACAACCGCGAAGATGTCGTTGCCGCCCGCCGCTCGGCTGGCTTGGCTTACAATCTGGGCGAAGACACGAAACAAACCGATGGGAAAAATGTCCGCGCCGTCTCGAAACTCGTCGCCGGCGGCGGAGCGACAAACGAATTGCAGCAAACGGACGAATCGCCCGAAGAAGTCACGTCGAACGGCGATAATTTTCCGGCGCGGACGGCTTCGCTCGAAATCACAAAAGGCGCGGTTAGCCGCAAAGAGAACGAGAAAAACAAAGCCGGAAAGATGAAAACGGGAGCGGAATTGTCGCTTCTTGCCAACCGGCGACTCGCCGATTGTTTGAAAAATCCTAAAAAAAATCTGGGCGCGTGGTCGCCCGCCGCGCGCGGTTTGACTTTGGCGGTTTCACGCGCCGTAGAGATTGATGCCGAACAAAGATTGGTCATCGTCGCCGTCCGTAATGAGACGACCGGCAATTTGCGGCTCGTGCCGGGCGCGCCCGAACTCGAAATCCAAACAGCGGATAAGAAGGGAAATGCGCTGCAAATTGAACGGCTTGAAAGAGCGTATGTCGAAACGACGAGCCTCGAAGGTTTGATTTTGCCCGGCTCGATTGGTTATTACGCCATCGTCTATCGCGCGCCCGTGATGGGCGCAAATCAACGACTGCGCGTTTCGGTTTCGCACCGCGAAGCCGCCGATGCGCCCGCCTCGATTTCTTTGGGAAACGCGCAAAGCGAAAGTAAATAAGGAGTAATTAGCGATGCTGACCAATACCGTTGAATTAACCGAAATTCCCGCCGCGCTGCCCGGAGTCGAAGCGGACGACGACGCGACGCGAGAAACTTTGCGCGAAAAGTCGCTCGAAGAATTTTCAAACGCCGAAAAGACAAAACAAACGCCCGCTGCCGAATCGGAAGCGGCGGCGAAGGAATTAACAAATGTCGACGGTGAGATTGACGACGATGACGAGGACGAAGATTTTGCAGGAAACGCGAAACCGTCGAAGAAAAAACTGTTTTTCGCGTTCGTCGCGTTTCTTTGCTGTTTTGTATTGCTCGTCGTAGTAATGTGCTGGTTTTTCGGCATCGGCTTTTTTTCGGGGGCGAAGGCAAAGGCGATTGACCGCACCGGCAAATCCGCGGCGACTGCGACAAGCGACGAAGAAAAACTGAAAATGGCTTTGAATCTCGTCGCCGACAAAAATATTTCGGCAAATTCGCCAGCGCCGACGAACGCCGAGTCTGATTCATCCGTCAACGCGGAAAATTCCGCCGCCAACTCGTCCGTTACAATTCCGAGCGCGGAGCAGCGCGCCGCCGATTTAACCGAACCAATCGTCGTGCCGGACGACATAACGGCGAAAAATCGCAATCCGGCAACAGGCGCGATTGATTCATCCGCGACAACCCGCGTCGAGCCAATTTCAAATCCGGCAAAAGAATCTAAAAATAAGCGCGTCCTCGATGAAAATAACAAGGCGCGCTTTCAGGAAGCAAACGAAACAAACGCCGTCGGACGCTCTTTGTTTTTCGGCACGGAGCGAAAAGCTGAAATCGCACCCGCCTTTGTGAACACAAACAACCATCAAACGATTTCAAACGAATACCGTAACGCGGCTCAAATCTCGACCGCCGCGATTCCATTCGGCACACTTCTTCCGGTCAGACTTTTGGGCGCGATTTACACGCTTCGCTCATCCGGCGGGCTGGTCAGAATGGAACTCACGCGCCGCGTTTCGGGCAAAAATTTCGCTTATCCCGCCGGAACGGTTCTCGTCGGCACTTTGCGCGGCAGCGAATATAAACGCGCCTTCGTATCCGTCGTCGGGCTGATTGACCCCGAATCGGGCGCGCTCGTCAAATTCACCGGCGAAGCGATGGGCGGCGACGGCGCATCCGGTCTTATCGGTCGCCGCCGCACGGTGAAAAGCGCTTGGTCGCGCGTTCTCGCGGGACTGCGTGAATCGGCGGCGGTTGCGGCGAGCGCAATCGGCAACCGGCGTTCGGGCGGAGGGACAATCGTTATTTCCGATTCGACCGCCAAAGCCTCCGGCGTGTTGTCGAATGAATTCTCCGCGCTTGTCGGCGGAGGCGGACGGAAATCCGATGAGTTTGTCGAAGTCGCCGCCGGAACGAACTGCTTTGTTTTGGTGACGGATTTGCCCGACGAAATTTCCGGCGTTGATGCGCTTGAGAGGAATGCAAACAATCTAGCCGGAAATTTTAACAATCGCCCCAATTTAGAAACCGGTTTGACCGATGAAGAAACGGCTGATTTATTCGCTGCCGGTTCGCCCGAAAAACTGCGTGCGGCATTGCCGCGAATGACGCCGAGATTCAGGCAACTCGCCGAACAAGCTCTCGCGGCGATGGCAAATTAACGATTGAATTTGAAATTTTTATGATTCCGCACGATTTTCAAAAACCGCAAATCAATCCGCGCAAACTCGTATTAGAAAACCGCGAGCGCGAGCTTTACGAACTAATTTGCTCGGACGGCTACGTTCCCGAAGAAGACAACTTTTCGGACTTTTGCCAGTCGTTAAAATCAGGAAGAGCGTGGCTGATTTCCGGCACGCGCGGAAGCGGCAAAACCGCGTTTCCTGAAGTCTTGGCGCGGGCATGCAATCTTTCGACGTGCATCGTCGCCGGGCGCGACGGTTTGACGCAGAGCGAAATTCTCTATGATTGGGATGCTGAAGAACAGCGCGAATGGATGCAGGAACATTTGCAAATGGCGAAAAATTCGCCCGAAAACGAACGCGCGGCGATTTTGGAACGCGCCCGCCGCGATAAATGGAAACGCGAGTTTTTGATTTTGGGCGAAGTCGGATTGGCTTATGACCTCGCGGCGCAAGCGGCGGCGACTGAAAGCGATTCTGAAACTTCCGCGCCGCCGGTGTTGATTTTAGACGAAAGCGATAAATTCGGCGCGAGCGTCGAAGATTCTCTGCTAATGCCGCTGGAGCGCGGTTTAATGTATGTTCCGCGCCTGACGAGCGGTTTTGTCGGCGTTGCCGATTGGCGGCATCGTCCGATTGTCGTTACCACGTCGAATAATCTGCGTCATAAATTAAGCTCGCCGTTCGTTTCACGCCACGTTTTCAGCAGCTTCGCCACGCCGCAGCTCGCCAAGGAACTCGAAATCTTAGCGGCTCGCTGCCCGCAGGCTTCGACCGCGCAATTAGCTTTTGCGATAAAACTGCTCGACGGCGTGCGCGGCGTTGCCGGACTCGAAGATTATCCCTCATTACGCGAATCAATTGATGTCGTCAATGCTTTCGAGCGCGATAAATTGATTTATCTGGACGAGCAGATTTTGCTTCGCTATTTCTGCTACTTCGTCAAAACCGCCGAATCACAGGAATTCTTAAAACTGCAGCTCGATTATTTGCTGCTCGCGGCGACGGCGTTTAATCCGACGGTTGATTTATGGCTTGCCGGACGCGATGCGGCGTGGGGCAAAACGTGGCTCAGAAGCGGCAGCGTCTTTTCGACCGAATCGGATTTTAATCGGGCGATAAACGAGCAATGTTATGCGACAAAATAAATTATCCAAAAAACCTTTAGATTTGCCGAAATCGGCGCGTAAACAGGATGCCGTCAAACCGGCAGCCGATCAAAAAGGGAAGTCCGTCTCCTCCGCGTTTCTTTTCTCGCCCGTTTTCAACGTCCTCGTGTTGGTTATGCTGATGCTCGCGGTTTTCGGCGGCTTGCGTTATCTGAATGCACAGAAATCCTCGGCGCAGGTGAAATTTGTCGAGCGTGAGAATTTCGATTCGACCGAAAACAATCAAAAACCCGTTGAAAATTTCTCGCCGCCCGAAATTTTCGGCGGGGAAGTTTATTCCACTTCCGTTAGATTGCGCGAAACCGGCGCGTTGGGAATGGCGATGACGCTCGCCGTTTTCGGCGATTTCGCGGAGACGAAAAGACTGCCTGAAAATCTCGAACAAATCCGGGCAAGTGTGTCGAAAAGAAATTTGCTGCCTCCCGGACTTGAGTTTAAGAGTAATGAGCTGCAATCGGGTTCGAGCGTTTTTACAATTCGCTACCAGCGCGAGCCGTTAAGGTTTGAGATTCTCTCGCGCCCGAAGCCGGAGCAGCAAAGTCCGGCGCTTTTGATGCGGTTTCCGCTTCCCTCGCTCGACGATAAAACAATCACTTATTTTCAATCTTCTTCCACTAGCGTTTATGACATACCGCCGCCGTTTGCGCCGCTCGACCGCGTGGTTGCCGCCGGTTGGACGATTGAGCAATGGCGCGGAGAGCTTCTGCCGAAAGATGCGAACTCGGCTCAAATTCTCGCGGAGGAAAAACGCCGGCTCAACGAGATGCCGGCGAATCGTTAAAAAATTACAGAACAAATAACCCGCAGAGATTTACGAAAAATTATGGAACGAATAACTACGGAAATTCAAGAAACAATCGCCAAACACGAGCCGCGTGAAATTAACCGCGCGGAGACTTTCGACTCAAAATCAAACTTTTACCTGAATAAGCGAGACGACGGTTTTTGCGATTGCTGCCGTAAAGACTTTCCGCCGTGTGAATTAATCCGCAACAGCAACAGCACAAGTCATAACGGGACGGAAATTAAGATTATTTCTTATTTGTGCGCCCGTTGCAGCGCATAGACATCCGAATCAATTTTTGCCGAAGTTTATGTTTTCACAGGAATGGATTGAATCCTTTGACGCGGGGCGCGGGATTCCGAGAAAAGCCAACGAACAATATCTTCCGGCTTACCAGGCGTTTTGGGCGTGGGCGGCGGATGTCGGCACGGCGGCTTTTTACGTTTTTCTGGGCGTTATCGGAGCTTTGGCGAGTTTGTTTGCCGGATATTTGCTCGGCGCGTCCGGTTTGTTGTGGCTCGTTTTCTGGGCTTTTGCGGTGATTTCGCTCGCCGCCGCCTTTCTCGACGCTTATCTCGTTTGCTGGTCGTATCGCCTGTGGACGATGAGCGCGTCGCACGGCTCGGCTCGGTGGGCGAATCTGCAAGACTTAATCAATAAAAAACTCGTCAGTCGCGTCGCCGATTTGCCCATTCCGCGCACCGCGCTGCCGGTAGCCCGTGTTTTCGGGCGGAGAGATTTCTATCTGCCGCGCGAGCAGTGGCTGCGTCATTTCGTGATGTTCGGTCCGACGGGTTCGGGGAAATCGAAGACGTTTTTTATGCGAATGATTCGTCACGTCCTTTGCCGCGCCGCGACTCTCGTTTATGACCCGAAGGGCGAGCTTTGCGAGCAGACGGGAAATTTTGCGCGTCTGGTTTTTCGCCTCGATTTGAACAACCCGGAAAAAAGCGACCGCTGGAATTTCGTTCCCGCCTGCCGCCAGAATCCGGCGTTTGCCTGCCAGCTTGCCGGAATGATGATCGGCGCGGAGAATCGCCAGAAAACCAATCAAGACCCGTTCTGGGGAGATGCCGAACAACTCGCTTTGACCGCGATTCTGCTGCATCTCGCCGAAGTTTACGGCGAAAAGGCGATTCCGGCGTTCGCGGCGGATTTTCTCATCACTTTGAACGACGAAGACGATGCTTTCGGCGCGGCGATGCAGTCAAGTCCGAGTTTTTACGCGAAACAAGCATATTTCGCTTTTCGCAAAGCTCCCGTGCAGACGCGCGGCTCGGTGCTTATAGGACTTTACAACAAGCTGCGCCCGTTCACGCTCGAACCGGCAAGAATGGTAACGGCAATGCCGACTGAGGAAGAAACAAAAAAGGGATGCCGGATGATTGATTTTTCTCAGCTTCGGGAAAAGGGAACGGCAATTTACCTTGTCGTCTCGGAAGGCGCGGCTGAAATGTATAAGGAATTTATCGCCACTTTTATCGGGCAGGCGGTTCTGGAAATGCGGCTCGACGGCGTGAATGAGCCGAAAACGCCGTGCTTCGTGCTGATTGACGAAGCGTATCAATTGAACGTCGCCGAAGTGAAACGCATCTCCGGCATCGGGCGCGGGCGCGGTGTCGGTCTTGGCTTAGGTTATCAGGATTTGCCGCAGATGTATGACCAATACGGCAAAGAGCAGGCGAACGCAATTTTGGGAACGATTATGACCAAAATCTTTTTGCCCGGACTCGACGACGTAACCGCTGAATACGCCTCAAAGCAGCTCGGCGAGACGACTATTTACGCTAAAACTTTTCAGGACTTTCCCGGCACGCGCAACGACAACACGCGCTACGCCGAACAAAAACGCGCTCTGATGCACGCCGGAGAAGTGCGGCAGATTCCCGCGCTCAAAGAACTGCTCGTCGTTACCGACACCGCGCCGCCAATCAAGGCGGCTTACCCGCCGCTCGCCGTGTTGCCAAAAAAGCACGTTTCTCCCGTTTACGGAAAGCCGAACGTCTTATATTTGGGAAATATTGACGCTTCTTATGCATTCGTCGAAGCGGCGCAAATTACCGGCGAAACGGAAAAATCCGCTGAACGGGATGCGGGCGGAAAAACTCTTTCGCCTGACGCGATTTCAACACCGTCCGATGCTCCCGCCGAAGAAACGAATCTCGCCGAAATAGTATCCGAATCGGTTTCGGAAACGGTAACTGAAACGGCGGTTTTCGGCGCGAACGGAAGCGAAACGCCTGCCGATTTTGCGGAAGCCGCCGCCGCGCCGCTCGCCGACGGCGAAGATGTTGCCGCCCGAATTTCTTTCGCCGCGCTGAACTCTGCCGGTTCTAATAACGGCACAAAATCGCCCATAGTCTTATCGCGTGAGATTGCTGCCGCCGATGCGAGTAAATCGCCCGCGAAAGTTTCTCAATCGTTAAAAATTGCGGGCGCGCTCGACAATTTTGAAACGGAAGTTCGCGCCCTCGTTCAAACGCAATTCAACCGCTCGCAGACGGAATTTAACCGGAGCGTCGTGTGAGGTAAATTCGAGATGTTTAACCGCTTAAAAATTTCTTTCATCATTGTGCCGCTCGCCATCGTTTTAATCGTTGCGGCTTATATTTACTCGCTATGGGCAACGGACCGCGAAAAAACAAATGATTTGCCAATTGAAGCGGTCGCGGCGATGACGCGCGACTTCCTGAGTTTTCACGAAAAGCGCGGCTCGTTTCCCGCCGATTTTTCCTTGCTCGAAGGTGTCGTCTGGGAACGCAAACAACGCACCTTTTCAATTAACAACCGCGCTTACAGCCATCGCAATTATTATTATTTTTACAGCCGAATCAACGAACACCTGTTGACGCTCTGGGCGATTCCGACCGGCTCGCAACGCGAAGAAAGTCCGGCTTGGTTTCTTGTCGTTACCCCGAACGTCTGCCGCCGGTTCAAAGGCGCGGCTTTGCCTTTTGAGCAGGTTGACCGCATCGAAGCCAACCCGACGCTAAAAAAACTCGGCGCGTTCGGACTCGTCGAGCAACCGGCGATTGATTTGAAAAATCAGCAAACGGCGACGGATATTTTTACTAAAAACTAATCTTCTACAAGGTTTGATTCAATCAAGAAACTAATTATTTGGTCTTTTTAAAGCCTTCAAAACTGCTTCTTTTAACTCTTTGGGAGTTCGGAATTTTGGCACAGAAGTAACATTCGGCGCTTTAAGTAGGTTTATATCAACCGTGTTTTCGGCATCTCCAACAACGCTAAAAATTAGAATAGGCTTTGCGTATTGATAATCATTCAGCAAAGTTTTAAGAAGCCTACCACCCCAATATTTATCTTTTTTATCCGCTTCGGATAAATTTTTCATCATCGGAGAAGGTAAAATAATATCAAGCAAAATTAGATCGCTGGCGATAATATCGTCAATTGAATCAAGTGCCTCGCTATAGGTTATATAAGGTTCAACTTCATATCCCATTTCCGTCAAAGGCAAAACAAAAGTAAAAATTTCGTAGCTATCGTCGTCAATCCAGCTAATGACAATCTCAGACATAAATAAATTCCAATTAAGTTAGTAAAACATTGTTACTGGATAAAACGTGATTGGTAACTCAATAACAAAAGTTGTTTTGTACGGTCTTGACTTTAAGTCCCCAATTTTATCCTGCAAGTCGCTATAAACAGTAATCTTTCCGCCGTGACCTTCAATTATTCTTTTCGTAATCGCAAGCCCTTGCCCAGCACCACCGCGTTTTTCGTGTTTAGTCAGTCTTCCTTGATACCCGGCTTCAAAAATTTTCTCAAATTCATCTTTTTCTATCCCAATTCCGTAATTTTCAATCCAAATTTTGTAGGATTGATCAATTTTTTTTCCTTGAAACAAGGCAAATCGCTTTTTCTTATCGGGAGATTTTTTAGTGTAATATGAATACTTAATTGCGTTGTGAGCTAGATTATTGAGTGCTTCCTGCAAATGCTGCTCAGAAATCGCAAGATTGTAACTCAAAATGTCGGTTGCGATAATTTCTACGCCCATAAATAAAGCAGTTGATTCAACCAAGAGTAAAGAATTTTCAATAATTTTTTTTATATCTTTACTATGGAATGTATATTCGCGCGGCAAATATTCACCCCGCGATAAATTATGCATAGTGGTTGCGAAGGAATTGATTGCTCCTAATACTCGGTTAGCACCTTTTGTTAGTCCCTTTAATTGCTCGCTGGAACGGTCTCGCGTGTTTTCTTCAATCTTATCTAACAAAATCAATGCTTCGTTTCTCGCTGCTAATAAGCGTATTTGCAAGTCGTGAAAAGTTAGACGGTCAATGTCGTATTTCTTTAAATGATTTTTGAGTAGCTGCGTTACTTCTTCCGGCAATTTTGAACGGAGATTTTTAACATCTTCAGACTGGTGTGATTTCACATCTAAAAACAACTCTTTTAGTCTGATTTTATCGCTATCGCTAACTGCAAATGTTTGAAGTTTTTCTTCGAGCCGAGCTAGGCGCTCCGGCACCGTTTCGTCGTCAGCTAAATAAGCCCCGAATTGCATTGAACCGATTATTTCCCCATCTATTAGAATCGGTTGTGCGTCCGTATCTAACTGCATAAAACAACGTGTCGTTTTTGCCTCACCTGATTCGAGAACCTTCCCAGCGCGGTCGCACATATTTTTTTCGCAAAGTTGCCTGCCGCGCCCGTTATCTAATTTCCATACTTCATGACAAAAATTTGGAAAAAAATTTTCTTCAGAACAAGCAACTTCAACATATTCATCACTTTCATCTTTTTGATACACGCCGACCGGAGTGCCGTAAAGTCGTGCAAGTAAATTCAGCACATCTCGAATTTGTTCTTTTAATTCAAAACTAATCACGGTTCCTGCGTTGTGCTATTCGTTGAAGATATGTTTCCTCGCATTGCACCAATAAACTCAAAATTTCTTTACGAAAATCATCACCAATCGGACGATTAATCGCCTCTTGCGACAGAAGCTTAACTGACTCTTCAGACAATAATTTATGCTCGGCGTAATGTTTTAGCCATAGTAAATGCGCTTCTTTTTCTGCGATTGGAGCAAAAACAAATCTCGTCGTGTGCTTTTGTTCGCAAAACTTAGCGGCAAGCTCCGCAGTCACCGTGCCGGAACGCGCCAACATCAAATTATTGCGCGTCCGCTTTTTAACGAGCATTAGAATTTTCTCCAAATGTTCAGGATTATAAACACGTTCGCCTTTCTCGTTACGTTCTGTTTTTGGAATTTGCCCGACGGCTTCCCAACGAAATAAAGTGCTACGCGCAATTGCAAATAATTTACAAATGTCAGCCGGGGAGTATTCTTCTTTTTTTCGCTTACTGCTCATTAAAAATTCGCCTCTTTTACAGTCTGGTGGTATATTTCGCTATACTGCGAAAACATAGTTATATGGGATTTTAGCAAATATAACAAGACTCAATATAGTAAAGTGAGAAAGAATGAGATAAATTATTTGGCGAGTTCTAAAATTTAAACTATTTTCCATTAATAACTAGCGAAGACTTATATACAAATTCTTCTGAATTTATTGAAGAACGATTGCTCGTTTTTCCGTTGGCGTTTGGTCGTATAAGAGCAGCAAACGCACCGTTTATACCAATCAAGTCATCGAAGCTGCCGCTTTCAGCGATTTTTCCGTTTTCGATAAATAAAACTTTGTCGGTTCGCTGTAAAGCCGATGTCCGGTGAGAAACACTTATTACCGTTCGTCCACTCATCGCCGCGTTCAGGGTTTCTTGTACAATTTGCTCGTTTTTAACATCAAGCGCGGAAGTAGCTTCGTCAAGAAGTAAAATCGGAGGATTAAGCAACAAAACTCGCGCAATCGCCAATCGTTGACGCTGACCACCGCTCAAGTCTTTCCCGTTTTCCTCCAGAATGCTTTCGTAGGCTTTAGGTAATGCCAGAATCTCATTATGAATATTGGCTTGTTTCGCAACCGCGACGATTTTATCTTGGGTTATATTGCTGCGAACACCATAAGTGATATTTTCAGAAATCGTTCCTGAAAACAAAAAAGGATTTTGCCCAACGTAGCCGAATTGCGCGGCAATTTCTTCGCGCGAGAATGTTATTAAATCGCGTCCGTTAACAAAAATTTTACCGCTTTTCAAATGATGAAGCCGTAATAAGAGTTTGATTAATGTAGATTTGCCTCCGCCGGAGCGTCCGGCAATTCCGATTTTCTCTCCGGCGCGGATTTCAAAATTAACATTGTCCAAAACTTTCGCTTCATTATACGAAAAACTCACGTCACGTAATTCAATAAGCGCTTCCATTGTTTTCGCTGTTACGGGAGCAATATCCGTCGGTACGGCGTAAGAAATATCAACAGGCGCATCAACCAAATCAAAGTAATCAACGGTGCGGAGCGAAGATTCGTGTGCTTCGTCAATAATTCGGTGCAGTTCCCGCAAAGGCATCAGAACGCTTGAAAAAAGCAATGAAAACTTTAGAACATCGCCCGGTGTTATTGCGCCGGTTGAAACCATATAAAGAGAAAACACCAAAACTAAAACGCTGAACGTTCCTTCATTTAAATATTTGAAAGCATCGTAAAACATCATCGCAATATGATGTTTTAATTCCTTTCTTCTCAAATTTTCGGCGACACTTTCAATTTTTTCGACCTCGAATAGTTCGGTATTCGCGGCGCGGACATATTCGCGTCCGTTTAAAAGTTCAACTACTCTACCGTCAATCTTATTTTTCGCTTTCAGGAGTTCAAGCCTGATGCCTTTTTGCGTTTGAAGCTGCCGCAAAACAATCAAAAACCCAATAGGAACAACTAAGAACATCAACAGCGTAATGCCCGCATTTTGGGTCAATGCCGCTCCGAGAGCGAAAAAGGCGATGATTGTAATTGGAAATAAATCGAGAAAACAAAGTTTAAGCAATCGGATAAAGCCTTCGACGCTGCGATGTATTCGCCCATTTAACGCTCCGGTGGCTTCGGATTTTTCCGCACTTGAAAAATCAAGCTGTAAAACGTGCGAAACAGCTTCGATTAGTTTTTGCTTTTCGATTAGCGTGCATACGCTTTCTATCAGATATTTGCGGCAAACCTGCAAACACTCGCGCAAAACGAATGCCACAACGATAATCATCACCGAAGGCAATGCAATTTCCGCCAAGTTTTGCCCGTTCGACCGCAAAATGCGGTCAATCAGTCCGCCGATAATAAGAGGCGGAACGCTTGCCAAAAATCCGGTAACAGCCATTAACGCCAACGCTAACGTCAACAATGTTCGTTCGCGTCTTGAAAGCGAACTCCAAATTCGCTTTGCCTGCACATACAATTGAAACAATTCAGATTTCATAAAAATTACCTCTTACCAAATAAGGCTAAGAACTACAATATAATAAACAAGCATTAGCAAACTGACCGACGTTCCGAACAGAAAATATGACCCGAACGATACGCGCGATTCCGACGGATTGTCTTTCGTAATCTGCGAGAGCAAAACACCTGCCGTCGCCGCCGTCAAAACGCTTGAACTGCCCGCGCAAATTCCGCCTCCTAATGCCCAAGCCGCCACATTTGTCGGAGCGTGTTCGTGGACAATCGGCGCGGCGGCTGCCGCCCAACTTGCCGCCTCCGTCAACATCGTGCCGAAGTAGGATGTCACGGCAATGCTTATCACGTCGCCGTTGACGAGCCAGGATTCTAAATGTTCGCCGATGCCGTATCTCGAATGTGCGAGAATATACGCCAAAATAAAAACCGAAAAAATGACGAGATAAGTCTGCAAGCCGAGGGCTAGAAGCGTTTCTTCGCGCTTTTCTTTAGAGAGTAAAACGCAAACGACGATTGCCGCCGCCGCACCGATTAGTTCGTAATCCGGTAATAAAATCGAACTGCCGATGGTTATTAATAATCCTGTATAACCGAGAAAAGCCAAGGAGCCGTCAACCGTAACACGGTCACGAGCCGCATTAAAATTTCCACGCGAAATAAAGGATTCAAAATAACCGTTGTCGCTATCGTTGTCGGTGTCAGCGATTCGCCGTTTTGTTAACAGGCTGACTATAACGCATAACAAAATCAGAAAACCAATATTAATCGGCAGAATTTGCGTTAAAAAATCTTCGTGGCGCAATCCCCAAATACTAGCCTCAACAATATTCGGCGTGTCGCCCCATTTGCTTGAATAGCCACCGAGATTGCTGGCAATTAACGCTCCGTGTAGCGTCGGTATCGCCGCTAATTTGTATTGTTGACAAACTAAAGCGACAAGAGAACCAAAGACTAATATGCTTGTCGTGTTGTGAAAAAACATCGCTGCCAGATAAACGCAAAAAAGGCATAATGTTGGCACAACTAACCAAAACGGTAAATTCATTCGCTGAGATATACGCCCGATGATTGCTCCGAGCGAATACCCGAAGCGTTCGAGCGTCCGCGAACGTATTAGAAGTTTGGCTGGAACCGCGACTGCCGTAAACAACAACGCGACCTTGCCAAACTCGGCACCGCCGTGCATAAGTGCGTTTAAAGTGTCGGCGGCACCGACTATCATCATCACTGTCAACACCATTAGAGGAACACCAGTTTCTTGTGTCAACCAGCCTCGCGCCATCGAAAAGAAGTAGATGGCGATAATTAAGAGAACCGTTATTTGTTGTGTTTCCATAAAGTCTCCGTCGGTATTAAATAAATCTAAATCACGAAAACCAAAGTCGAACTTATTGCTACAAAATCCGCAAAATGTGGGCGATGCGGCATTAAATGAACAAAGATAGAAATCTGTTTTCCTGCGCTTTCTAGGACTTGAATTAAACGGGCGGCGGAACGGCGGGTGTAAAGTTCGTTTGCTTCGGAGAAGCATTCAAGAATTACTGCTTCAACTTGACCAAATTGTTGGTGTATTTCCGCCGGTAATAGTGCGTCAATTTGTTTAAAAGCGATGTGGCGAAGGTGGGGCGGTAATTCGCAATCGGCAGTCAGAATGTTTCCATCGTGCGTTTCAAAGGTAAATGAATCCGCGATATGCGGCGGGAGAGGTAAAATTACGATACCTTGCCGTTTCGCCAGAGCCACTATTGCTCTCTCACGATTTTCGAGTAAATGTTTCGCTTCGGAATTTTGAAGCAGTGAAAAGTTAATTTCCTGATTTTCAATGCCGAGCGACTTAATTTCTTCCCACGCTTCACGTAAATGCGGCGCATAACTGTCAATCAGATTTTGGATATTTTCTTCTTTCATATTTCTAAATTCCAATACTTCTCCCAATGCGTTTATAAATGCCGAAGATAGACCCGGAAACGGTTTATGGTGATGTTTATGACGCGGCGGATGTTTCGGTTGCAAAAACATAAATTTAACTCCTTTATTTTGTAAAGCTGTATAGTGCCACTATACAGCATATTGAACGCAACGTGATGTTAGCTTTGTTATTAGGTGAAAGTCAAGAATCTTTTTTTACTTCTTGACTTTTATTTTTAGGAGTTATCGCAGAGATGAAATTATTCTTTCTTAATACGGTCATCTAATTAGCTTACAGCCTAGATAACGCAAAAATTAAGAATTTTCGTTTAATATGGTTAATTCAATGTTGGTTGTTCAGCTAAGACATATATTCCATATTCCTTCTCGGCAACATTATTCAGGGTGAAGATTATTTCTTAAACTGTTTTATTCGTTTCGAGTATTTGTTCATCCTGCACAACAGGATAATTTCAGAAAGTGTTATGTAAAAAGCCAGATACATAGAAAGTATTGGCAAAGTTATTTTCAAAGCTTAATCCTTGTAATCAGCGAAACAGACGACGAAATCGAACGCCGGAGCGCGGCGCAGTTACTATCCTTTAAAGCGGCTTGTTTTCCTGGACGGCGGAACAATTCCTGCATTTTAAGAACAAAGCAGATGAGAAAATACTGGCACAGGCGAAAAGCTGCCTGTTGCACCAAAATTATTAAGATTTTAAGTTTATCGTCTAATTGATAAACTTTATCTGGCGTGTACGAATGATTCTCTCGCTTTTTGGTTTTGTGGCGCGTTGATATTGTTTTCCCCTTCGCGCTCGTTTCCAAGCCGAATCGTTTGCGCCGAATGCTGATTGAATTTGTTGATTCCTTTGACCGCCAAATTTTGTTTCGCTTCGATTCTTTCGCTTATTTCACGGCTCAAAATTTGTATTTGCGGCTCGCTTCCGGTTAATTCCAAAAGTCCGGTTTTAACGAGATTCTGCCGGAGAATTTCGGTTGTTTGCTGCGCCATCTCATCCTTTTGCGCTCTCTGATTTTTTTGCACTAAATCAATAATGTCGGCTTTCACGCCGTCGCGCAGAAGGGCGAGCTTTTCGGCTTTATTGTAATCCTGACGGATTTTGTTGAGTGATGCCGCCTCGCGGTCGAGCGCGGCGAAGGCTTCGCTGATTTTCCCTCCGTCCGTGCTTAACTGAAAAACATTCGCGGCGCGTTCAAGTTGCTTGAAAGTTGCGACCGCCTGCCGCTGCGCTTCCGGCGATATTTTCCGGTGGTCGGCATCGAGTTCCTTCGGCTCTAGTTTTTCCTTAGCGTCGAGCGCGGCTCGCTGTTTGATTCGCTCGCGCTCTTCGAGCGTAAAAACGGCTGCTAAATCCAAAACCTTTTCGTTTTCGGGCAGAATTTTGGCGGCGTATTTCTCCGCGACGCTTTCGGTCAAAAGCCGCCGTTCGGCTCTTCCAATCTCGGCTTCGTATAAACGCAAACTCAAAGGCGCGTTTTCAGATTGCCGCGTTGCGGTTTCGCTTTTTTCTACGAGCAAATCTCTTTCCCGCTCCGCCGAGTCAAAGGCTGTGCCGATTTCTTCGCGCGGGGCGTTTTGTTTGCTCAACTCGTGAGCTTTTTCAAGTTCGTCGGCGAATTTTAACGCTTGCCGGTCGTATTCTTCGCTTTCCTTGTAAACTGGTTCGAGCCAGATTCGCGCTCCGTCGGCAGATTCAATCCTAATGCGCTCAACGTCCGATTCGGCAACTAAATCCTGAACTGTTTTGCCGCCTAATTCTTTAATCTCGCCCGTTTCAAACGCGCTTCTCGCCGCGACGGTCAGCAGGCGATTTTCTTCGGCGTTTCGGGCATTTTCGTAGATTTCCTGAATTTTAACTTCAGGGCGGATTTCAAAAGTTTTGCTTTTATCCGCTTCCAGAAACTGCTGTTTGTCGCCGATTTCCGCAAAGCCGCGTTTTATTGCGATTGTATTTTCGGCGATTAGTTTTTCGTTTTCCGCGAAGTTGTGCCAGTCAGATATGGTGATTTCTTTTTGCGCGGCTTGGAAAAATCTGCTATCGGCAGTACCGGGCGGCGAATTTTCGGCGCGGTCGCGGCTTAAAGCGACGGTTACGATTTGCTTTTGTTCGGCACTGACGGTAACGGCGAGATTTTGATTTTGGATCCGGGCGGCGGCGCGAGCGGCGTATTTCTCAAGCAGATTCGCGTTTTCGTCCCGCGCGGCGCGGGCATTTTTCTGAAGGCGATTGATTTCCGAAAGCTGTTCGGACATTTCGCGTTCGACCGCAAAAACAGTTGCCGGAGCAACTTCGACCGCGTAAATGTTATTTTTGAGATTTTCGCGCCAGCCTTCGATTGTTTGGTTCTGACCTTTCGTTCTGGCTGATTCAAGCGTTTTTTCGCTCGAATTGGCGAGTTTGTATTTAAGGGTTTCGCGCTCGTCAGCGGGAAAAATGCGTTCGAGCAGTTCGCGGTATGCGTCCGCGCTGACGAGATTGTTTTCCGCGAGCTTTATGCTCACAATCGTTTTATCGGTGTTTTTAATCGTTTCGGCGTTATTGAAAGTTACCAAAATCTCGGCGAGTTTTTTGCCGTCGAGCGATTCGCCGCGTTTTAATTCACCGGCGAGGCTTTTAATTTTTTCGCTTCCGTAATTTTGCAGAACGATTTGCGCGGCTTGAAAATCGCGTTCGCCGACTTCGCCGGATTTGAGATTCGCCGACTCGAAACGCTCGCCCAAAATTCGCGCTTGATTAACTTGAGTGAGAAGGTGAAAACTTTTTTCCGCGCGGCTCAATTCCAATTTTGAATTTGTGTTCTCGCGGGTTGAAACATCGCCGCGAATAAACTGCTGCTGCTTGTAGGCGAGGCGATATTCGAGGTTTTCCTTTTGCTGCGTCGCGCTCGCATAAACGAAATCTTTTTCCTGCGGCGGAAGCCGTCGGTAAATGTCGCGGTGGTCGAACTCGTTTTTATAGCGCAGATTCTCGTTTGGGATTTTAAGACTTTCAAAAAAATGCTTGGTAGCAAGTAGCCCGTCTTTGAGTTCGCGCCTCGACTCTCGTTCTCCCAAGCTGTCCAATAACTTCCGCGCTTCCGCGCTCGGCGCAATTTCGCCTCTGATTAAACCGCTCGTCGCCAAACGGCGGCTTTCTCCGGCGTGCGCGTAGGCGAGTTTGGCGACGGTCATTTCCGGCGTGAAATGGCGGGGCGATGCTTCGGTGAAAAGAAACTGCATTTCCTTGGCGGAGAGCGGGCGCGGCTGTTGTTTTTGGTTTTTGTCCGAATCTTTCCATTTCATTCCGAGCGCGGCGTTTTCCGCGCGGATTTCGCTCGCCGCTTTCATCACCTCGCTTCTGGTCGCCGCCGATTCGAGTCGGGCGGCGTAAAGACGGTATCGCTCGTTTTCGTGACGCAGCCGGGTTTCCGGCTGTTTTAATTGAAAACCGACGTAAGCGGCGGCGAAGTTGCGTTCGGCGACGACTTCTGCGGAAAAGTTGCCGGAGATGATTTCGTTGGAATTTTCGAGCCGAAAAGCGAAATTCGGTTTGGCTTCTTTAATTTGGTTTAGCTCGCGCCTGACGGCTTTTTCTTGTTCGTCTTTTACCGGATTTGTTTCCGCAAGCCGCACTTGAAGATTGGCAATTTCCCGCCGCGTTTTTTGATAGAAAGTTTTTTCGGCGGCGGCTTGCGCGGCGCGATACTCGCCCGGCGCGTCTAAAACGATGACGTTTTGCCTACCGATTCCTATTTTCTGGAGTTGCGCTTCAATTTTTTGACTTGACTTCGCGTCCGAACCATTCGCAACTTGCGCGATTGATTTTTC
This sequence comes from uncultured Pyrinomonadaceae bacterium, assembly GCA_964235785.1. Classification (GTDB taxonomy): domain Bacteria; phylum Acidobacteriota; class Blastocatellia; order Pyrinomonadales; family Pyrinomonadaceae. Next base: position 97,584 of record CAXSBF010000010.1, read on the forward strand.
GCCCTTTCGGGTTTCGCGCATCGCTTCCTGCTGTCGCAGTTCGGCAATGTTTGACTCGACGACGCTTCTTTCGGCGATTTGACGATTGATTCCGGCAATCTCGTTTTCGAGATTCGCTTTCTCTAGGGCAATCGTTTCAGCAATCTCAAACGAATTTTCCGGTTTTTGCGCCTCGTTCGCCGATTCGAGCGTTTCGAGCCGATGGTAGATTTCGCCGAGTTCGGATTTTTTCTCGTTTCTCGACGCTTCCAAACTTTCGCTTGATTTGAAATTTTCAAGTTTCGCTTCGTAAAATTTCATTTCTTCCGGCAAGTGGAGAATTTCCCGCAGTTCCGCGCTCGTCGGCGTTAAAACGGCATTGATGAAGCGCGTTTTTTCGGCTTCGAGTTTCTCGCGGCGGCTTTCGGAAAGCGAGGCATTTTCGAGTTTTTCGTTTAGTTCGGCGAGTTTTTGCTTTTGGTAAATGCTTTCGAGCCGGTTCAAAGCGTCGTCTTTTGCGCTTTGCCAGACCGTTTCGTTAAAGGGCTTTAAAACGTCTTTGACGGATACGCCGTTTTCAAGCTGCCGGTCAATTTCGGGCAAAGTTTTACTGAACAATCGGTGAAGTTCGTATTCGTTCGCGTGTTCCGGTATTTGCGGCAGCCCATTGGTCAAATCAATTCGCTCGTAACCTTCCGACGCGCCCGCTCTGCCTTCGTCGCTCATTCGCGCATCGCTTGATTCAATTTGAATCTGCTCTGACGACGCATCGCGCGACACGGCATCTTCGTAGATCGCTTCGACAATCCGATTTTCGTCCAAAGTTTCGCTGAAGTTTGTCGCGCTTTCCCATTCGCCGTTCGCTTGCTCATAAACATTCAGCGGCACGAATTCGATTTTATCAAGCGGTTCGAGCCGGTGAATTTCTTCCGCCAGACGCGCGATTTCAAGGAGCGAGTTTTCAAACCGTAGCTCAAGGGAAAGTTCTTTGCTTTGATTCGAGTTTTCGCGCTCGCCTAAAATTACATCTTTTCCTTCGAGCGCGTTGTAAATGGACGCGAAGACCTTCAGCCGCGTCTCGGTATCGCCGGTGAGTCCCGCGATTTTATTGCCGTATTCAACGACGAGCGGCGCGTATTCTTTGGCTTTCGCCTCGTCGCGCAAAATCTCGCCGATTTTTTTGACGGCGTATTCCTGAGTTGCGACAGAAATTGTCGGCGACAAACTCAATTTCTCCTGCGGAACGATTAAAACGCCGTCCGAAACCAGCCCGCCGCGTTCGTAAACATCGCGGACGAATTGCGATTTTTGTCCCAAAAAAGAGGCTTGCTCGGATTGATTTCTGCCGTCGGTTTGATTCATCCCGGCTAAAATCTTGTCCGCGTCAGTCGCCGCTAAAATTTCCGCAATCGCCCGCGCGGTGCGCGGATTCGGGCGAACGCTTGGTTTTTCCGACGGTTTTTGAGTTTGTTCGATTTGAATGTTTGCCGCATTTCGCTCCTGAGCTTCCGTGATGCGGTGGTTTTTGGCGTAACCATTAACTTTTTCAATCGCCATTTTCACCACGTCGGCGTGGCACGCATCCCTGCGCCTGCAAGCGCAGGAAACGACGATTTCGGTATTTTTATCGAGCGCGTCGCTCAAACTTTTCAAACCGCCGCGCAAATTATCCTTATCGGCTCGATAATCTTCGCGCAGACGAGCGGCGTAAGCGGCTAAGGCTTCGGTTCTATCGGTTTTTAGTGCTTCAATTTCAGCGGCGGTCGGCGCGAGCAGTTTCAAATTCGGCGCGTTAATTCGGTCGAGGTCGAGCCGCCGAGTCTGCGTTGCTGATTCTTTCGAGCCGTCCCTGACCCGAACTTCTTTCAAACCGGCGACTAAATTGTTTTCTGCCGCGACGTTTTTATCATTAACGCTCGATTGAACCGGATTCCGAGCGGTGTCAATTTCTTTTCCATGTAAATTGTCATATCCGATTGCCGCCAACTTTTCGTTGAGATAAGCAAATGTTTGCGGGGCTGTTTCGGCAAGCCGCGCCAGCCCCGTGCCGATTCCGTCTTTCGGGATGACGAGATTAGCGTTTTCCGGGATTCGTTTGAACGCTTCATCAATCGCCCGCTTGTTTTCGGTAAATTCTTTATCGGTGAAAAAACTTCCGGGTTTGTTGTCCGGTGCTTTTTTGGTCGGAATGCCGACGGCGTTTGATTCTCCGCGCATCTCTTTTGCCTGACCGCCGAAGCCTCGCCCCGTTAGATTGTCGCCGAAGAGAAACGTCTTTTCTTTTTTTGACCGAACATCTTCGCGCGTAATTCGTTCCCGAATCTCGATATTTTCAATTCGTATTTTTTGATTTTCCGCCGCGTCTTTTTGTTTTGACGAATCCGATTCGCCGTTGTTGAAGCCTCGCTTTTCGCTCGATTCGGCGACGAAATTTCGGGTGATTTCATTGAGTTGCTTTTCCGCATCTTTCCAAATGTTGACGATGGTTTTGGAATGTTTCTCTGCATAATCGAGCGTTTTCTGGTGCGCCGGTTTCGCGCCCGGCTGATGCAAAGTGATAATCTGATTCGCCTCGTCAACCATCCGGTAATCTCTGAGTTGTGTGCGCTGCGGATTGTATTCTTTATCGCTCGTTTCGATTGTGCCGCCCTGCTCCTTGATTTTGCGAACTAATTCGGCATATTGCCGCCGGTTTTCCGGCGACCAGTTTTCGCCGTGATTTTTGAACGGCGTAAACGCTTTCACCGCCACGCCCATCTCATTGGCGCGGCGGGCTGCCGCTTGCTCGATTCCGAGTTCGAGTCCGGTCAGAAGGATAATTTTTTTGTCCGGATTGTCTTTGATTATTTGACCAATCGCCCGCCCGGAAACAGCTTCGAGCGCATCCGCCATCTGTTTCGAGTAGGCGAGCGCGTTCGATTGAGGATTTTCAACAAGCAAATTTTTCGGCTTATCGCCGGTGATGAGAATCTTTAGCTCCTCTTGAATCCCGTTCGGATTTTGATTTGTTTCTGAAAAGTGTGGCATAAAATCAGGTGATTCGTCATCAGCAATTTTTATGCCCATCAACTAAAGTAAATAATAAAGATCATCAGTGACTCTTTTGAAAAAAGCTTTTAATTAAGAAGATTAGACAAAACAAATGTTTTGTCTAATTCAAAGAGACGTCTAATGCGGTTGTTGCAGTTACTAAATTTCAGCAAAAGCAAAACTTAAATCCGACTGCTTTTGGTATAGAAATTGCTGACATTTAGTAAGCAAAAGTAAGATGTATTGGAAAAATACGTTGAAGTATTAAACGAGCAAAGGGCAGGGTAGGCTACATTGCAAAACAGTGTAGCCTTTTAATTTACTCCAGAGTGGAAACTAATGTTATTCTTGGACAATCGAAACGAGAAAGAAATTACCGCTCGGACAGTTCTTCAAAGGCTCGCCCAATCTGAGCAAACAGCAGTTCAAGGTTGTATTGATACCTACGGGAATTTAATTTGGGCTTTCACCAAATCAAAAACTAATTCTTTGGAAGAAGCGGAGAATCTGACATTAGAAATTTTTGAGGATATTTGGAAATATGCCGAACGATTCGACTCGAATAAATGTGATGAAATTACTTTTATTTCTGTCATTGCATATCGGCGATCAATTATTCATTAAAAAATCCGAATAATATTACTTTTTGACAAGCGTTCTCAGGGTTTCAAAATCAACCGGCTTGACCAGATGATGATCGAATCCTGCTTCTTTTGATTGGCGGCGGTCTTCCGTTTGACCCCAACCTGTCAGCGCAATAAGCGTCACTTCGGGCATCATTTCGCGCAAAGTGCGAGCAAGCTCATAACCGTTCACATCCGGCAAACCAATGTCGAGCAAGCAAATATCCGGCTGAAATGCTTTAGCGGCTTCAATTCCCGTTTTGCCGTCGAACGCCGTGCGGACTTTATGACCGTCGCCTGACAAGAGAATTTCGAGCATCTCCGCCGCGTCCGCATTATCATCAACGACTAAAATCCGCTTTAATTTCGAGTGACTGACAGTGCCGTTTTCCGGCATTTTAAGATTCGCTGATTGAGCAATCTCGTTTATTGTCGAATGCGGCTGTGCGCTTTCTGCTGATGCCGACTGTTCTGCGGCGAGCGGCAAACGCAAGACAAATTCGCTGCCGTTGTTTGCGCCGGTGCTGAAAGCCTTAATCGTGCCGCCGTGCATTTTGATTAATTTTTCAACGATGCTCAACCCGATGCCGAGACCGCTTCGGGTTTGTGAGAAAGAGTTTTCGATTTGGCTGAACATTTCAAAAATACTCGACAACATCTCCGGCGCAATTCCGATGCCGGTATCTCGTATGCTGACGACAATCTCGTTCGATTCTTTTTCGGCGGTCAGCCAAATCTTTCCGCCCATCGGAGTATATTTGGCGGCGTTGTTTAGCAGGTTCAAAAAGACTTGGGCAAGGCGCGTCAAATCCGCCTCAAGATAAACGGGTTCATCGGGCAAAGAAATCGTTAATTGATGCTCATCGCTTTCAATCAGCTCGCGGCTCGTTTCGATTGCCATTTCGATTGCCGTTTTGAGTTCGACGCGCTTTTTCTGGAGCGTGATTTTGCCCTCTGTAATGCGCGAGATGTCGAGCAGGTCATCAACCAGCCGAATAACGTGATTGGTTTGACGTTCGACGATGCCGAGAGCCTGTTCAATTTTCTCTTTGTCATAATCGGAATGACGAAGAATTTCTATTCCGCTCCGAATCGGGGCAAGCGGATTGCGAAGTTCGTGCGCGAGAGTCGCCAAAAATTCATCTTTGCGACGGTCGGCTTCCTTTAGTTTTTCTTCGGCGCGGCGCACATCTTCAATGTCGGTATTCGTGCCGAACCAGCTAACTATTTCGCCCTGCTCGTTCCGAATTGGCAACGCCCGTGACAAAAACCAGCGGTATTCGCCGTCTTTAGAGCGCAGCGGGAACGTATCTTCCCAAGCCTCCCCCGCCGCAATACATTGCTTAAATTTTTCAACGACGCGATCAATTTCGTCCGGGTGATGAACCGTCTGCCAACCCCATCCCTGCATCTCTTCAAGTGTCGTTCCCGTATATTCAAACCAGCGTTCGTTATACCAGAAAATAGAGCCGTTCGCGTCGGTCATCCACGCAAATTGCGACATCAAATTAGCTAGATTGCGAAACTTTTCTTCCGATTCGCGCAGGGCTTCTTCGCCCTGCTTGCGCTCGGTAATGTCCTCAAAGGTGATGAGAACGCCGTCAATCCGTTTGTCCGCCGCGTAATACGGAACAATGCGGACACAGTGCCAACGCTCATCTTTGCTTTTTGCTTCGTGTTCAAACGGCTTGAGAGTTCGCAAAACCTCGCCCGCGTCAGCCGATAAACTTTCGTAATCGAGCCGGTGGGTCTGATCGGTGAGCAGTCGTCCAATATCTTCACTTCGGATATTGAAAAGGCTTTGAACGGGCGACGTAAAGCGTTTAATCTGTAAATCGAGGTCGAGGAAAATTGAACTGACCTCAATCGAGTTCATCAAATTGGACAAATCCAAATTGCCGCTGACGACTTCCTCGATCTTGTTTTCCAATTCAACATTAACAGTCGTCAATTCCTCATTGACCGATTGCAGTTCTTCTTTGCTCGTCTCCAGCTCTTCGGTTGTTGAGCGCAGTTCTTCGTTACTTGCCTGTAATTCCTCGTTTGACGCTTTGGCTTCTTCAATGGAAATTTCGTGCTGTTCGACCGTCTGCCCTAGTCGGTCGCGGGTAAATTGCAAATCTTCTTCCAGACGCTGGATGACGACTTCCGCGCCTTTGTCGGCGGCGATATACTTTTGCAGCATTTCGGCGGGAATCTTCTCGTCGCTGATTTCCTCAAAGATGACGAGAAAATAACCGTTTGCGGATTCGGGCAAGGCAATCGGATGAACGGTCAAATTAACGAAACACTCTTTGCCGTCGAGATTAACTCTCAGATGCCTTGATTCGGTAATTCCTTTTTCCTGTTTGGCGGCAAAAAGCGCGGCGAGCAAATCCGCTCTTAAAGCCGGATGCGTTATTTTGCCTAAATTGTGCGTCGGATCGCCGCCCGTCACGCGCAGAAAACGCCCGGCGGATTGGCTCAAATGCAGAACGTCGTAATTTTCGTCGATCAACACGCTCGGCGGCGAAAACTGTTCAACGTATTTCAAATGCAGCGCGTTAAAAGAAAACGCCTCCTCACGCGGCTTTCCGTTTGATTCGGAAATTTTCATCTGCGCTTCTGCCACCGGCGCGACGGGAACGCCCTTATATTTTGACGCGGCGGGACGGCATTGGTAAATTCGCTGTTTTTTATCAATTTCCGCGAATAGCTTAGGAACTGATTCCGCCATTTCCGACGCGCCCAGAAACAAATAACCGTTGTTCTGCCGCAAAGCGAAATGAAAAACTTCCATTATTTTTATTTGCGTCGGATGGTTGAGATAAATCAGCAGATTGCGGCACGTTACCAAATCCTGCCGCGAGAACGGCGAATCGTGCAAAATATTTTGCGACGTAAACAAAACAAGCTCGCGCAAATCTTTCTTGACGCGGTAGAAATCACCGTTTTTAGTAAAAAATCGGCGCAGTCGTTCGGGCGAAACATCGGCGGTAATCGTTTCCTCATAACGTCCTTCTCTCGCGGTAACGATGGCGTTTTCAGAGATGTCGCTGGCAAAAATCTGTATTTTCGGCGGGTCATCGAGTTTTGCGGCGTATTCGCTCAAAAGCATTCCAATTGAATAGGCTTCTTCACCTGTCGCGCAGGCGACACACCAGACGCGCACCGCATCATTTCCGGTTTTACCTTTAAAGAGGCGCGGAATAACGAGGGATTCAAGAACGGCAAACGCTGCTTTGTCGCGGAAAAAATTTGTCACGGAAATCAGCAGATCACGCAGCAGAGCCTCCACTTCGCTCTCATTTTCGCGCAACAAATCAACGTAGGCGGGAATGTCCGTTAGTCCCTGAACCAGCAAACGGCGGGCGATGCGCCGCAGCATCGTCGGTTTTTTATAATTGAAAAAATCGTGTTTCGTCTGCGCTTTGACGATAGCAAGAACATCCCGCACCGCGTCGGCATCAAATTCGGGCGGCAGCTCTTCCGCTTCGCTTTCGGGAAGTTTGATTTTTTCTGAGCTTTGTTTGAAGGCGAGAATCCTCGCGGGCATTTCGCTAATCGGCAAAATCAAATCCATCAGATCGGTTGCTATTGCGCGGCGGGGCATCCCGTCGTATTCGGCTTCTGCCGGGTCTTGAACGATGCACAAACCACCGGCTTCTTTGACGCGCTTGAGTCCCGAAGCTCCGTCTGCGCCCGTGCCGGACAAGACCACGCAAACACTATTTCTGCCGTGAGCGGCGGCAAGGGTGCGGAAAAACAAATCAATCGGAACGCGCCTGCCGCGAATCGTTTCGGGTTCAATCAAGCGAATTTCGCCGTCCACCATCACCAGATGTTTGATCGGCGGAATAACGTAAATGTGATCCGGCTCGATTTTAACGGTTTCCTGAACCTGAATTACCGGCATCTTGGTATTTGTCTGCAAAACGGCGGGAAGATGGCTTTCGTGTTCGGGCGACAAATGCAGAATGACGACAAATGCCATTCCCGAATCGGCGGGCATCTGGGCGAAAAATTCCTGAAGCGGCTTAATGCCGCCTGCCGACGCGCCGATTCCGACCGTCAAAAAATCCTTTAATTTGGCTGGCAACTCCACAGTTTCGGATTCCGAATTAATTTCGGGCATCTCTAGAGCCTCGTTCTCCATTGCTTAATTCCCCCTTGTGACGAACATTTGCACGAGTTGAAACAAGCGCATTATTAGGTTTTTATGTTGGATATTGAAAGTTTTCCTGTAAATTGTAGCACTTTCAATCGGGAATGGTGTTTTAACGGGCTATAATCAGTTGAAATTGGCAATTTTAACTGATTTTCTGCTTGCCGCTTTCTACTTCCTGCCGGAGACCGTTTTCACTTAGCTGCTCGTGTTCCAATACTACTTTGCGGATTAATTTAACGCGGTTCTCGGCTTCGTCGGCTTTTTGCAAAAACAACTCCGCCATTTGCTTGTGATTCGATTCGGCAAAATCCTTACTCATCTCGCGCAACAGAATAATGCTTTCTTCCATTTCGCGCATCGCGCCCCACATCGAATCTTCAATCCGTTCGGTGACGTTCGCAAGGAGCGTGTCGGCGGAAAAAGCGTGTCCGGTATGACATCTGAAACGGTTGATTTTTCCGTCTTTAATTTTAACCAATACGCCGTGACAATCGGGACAGGTATAGGGTGAAACTTCGCCGAGACTCATCACTCCGACCTCATACGCGCTTTCTTCCCCCGCGATGCGAATCTCGATCTTGGTTTTTTTATTTTCATCCATACCGATTTCAGGCTCCTCTAAAATTTCCTCGCCGGTCAAGCGAGTCAACAAACCCGGCATTTCGGAAACGGGAACGGAGTAGTCCACGTCAACCTGGCGCAACGCCGATTCGGGCATTGATGGAAACTCGGCATCGGCTGGTTCCTGCACAATTGCCATTCCGCCCCGATGTTTAATCGTCCATAATCCCGCAGTTCCGTCGTCCAGCGCACCCGACAGAACCACTCCGATCACCCGCGACCCGCAAGCATACGCCGCAGAGCGAAAGAGCGTATCAACGGCGGGGCGAAAGCGGTTTTCCTTCGGACCCTTTGTAACGCGAATATAGTTGTTCTCGATAAGCAAATGATGGTCGGGCGGCGCGATGTAAATTCTTCCCGGCTTAACTTCTTCGCCGTCAACGCCGTGCGCCGCCGGAAGTGTGTCTTCTTTTTCAAGCACCGACGGCAAAACGCCGTGAGCGTTAGCGGGCAAATGCCAGACGATAAAAACCGCCGCCGCTAAATTCTTAGGCAGCCCACCAACTAATTTTTTAAGAGCTTCAAAACCACCGGCTGAAGCTCCGATTACGATAATGTCTCTTAATGCCATTTGAGAAACTTGTTAATTCGCTGAATAGTATAACGCAAATGAGCGTAACTTTGTATTTTTTTGAACGCGAAAAGGTTCAATACAATGTGTCATAGCGTAATTCTTCCGGGCTATTAGTCGATATAACTGAAACGTCTAATACGAGTTTTTTCTGCTATTGTTTTTTTGCTTACGAGTATTCTTTATTACCGACAAAACTTAATTGTAGCGTTCAATAAAAGTAAAAGATGTGATTACTTTGCTGAGTAGTAATTTTGGGTTTAATTCTAAATATCAAATAATTCACTTAACCTTATCGTCCTCTTTCGTGAGAAAAGTTTTCTGCTTTATTTTCACGAATTTCGATTTGATTTCTTTCCGTCTTCGTTTCCGTTTTGGCGGCAGTTTGAACTGCCGTTTGTTCTTTCATCGGTTGCTGTTCGGCAGTTTTGGGCGATTCGCCTCCGGCGGAAAATCTCGCCAAAACCGCCGACAGATTTTCAGCCTTGCTGTGGTCGGCGGAATCGAGAATTTTTTGTAATTTCGACGCTTCCGTTTTGTTTTCCGTCTGCTTGATTCTGAGTTCGATTGTAACCAGTTCCTTCGGCGTAAAAACGGGCGCGCGGGTGTAATTTACCGCGCCGAAAAACGATTTGGTTTTGTAATCGCGCGCGTCTTCGGCGGCAATCTTTTGAAACTGTCGCGCCGAATTTAGATTTTCTTTGAATTCTACTTCTTTTTCCTTGACGATTTTTTCAAGCTGATGGCGCGTACGTCTTTTCTCGCGATTTTCGGTAAAAAATTCGAGCGTCTGGTCGAGAATCGAGCCGCGCGAGTCGAATTCGACTTCCTTCAGAGAAGCGAATTTAACCTCGTCGGTTTTATCGCCTCCAATTTCAAATTTTTGAAACTCTTTGTTCTTTTTGAAAGAGGCGAGTTCTTCACGAGCGCGGGCGGCTCCCGCTTCGCATAAAATTTCGCGGGCGACGGCGCGACCGGCGATAAAATTTTCCCGTTTTAGCTCATTCGCATTGCCGCTTTCAATAAACGATTTTTGCGCCTGCCAGTTCTCTCGATAAACATCCGGCAGTTTCAACTCAAACGCAAGCGATTCGACTTCAGCCAACTGTGCGGGCGTAAAATCCGGCGCGAGCGTTTCTTTGCGCGGGTTTGTGTCGTTTTCGTAAAACTCATTAAGCAGCTTGAGCGTCGCTTTTTCGAGCCGTAATTCTTCTGAAAGAGTTTCAGCTTTTTCGCTCAACTTTTCGGCGATGGTAGTTTTGACTTCCGCCAGTTTTTCCGCCACGTTTTCGCTTTGCGTCAAACCAATTTTATTAAAGATTATGCCAACCTTTCCCGCGATTGTTTGCTCGCTGCGCCCGCGCTCGTTAATCAACGATTCGATTTTCGCTAAACTCGATTTTTTGCCGGCGATTTCGACAGGGAAGTGTCTTTTGCGCTCGTCGAAATTTTTGAATTGTCGTTCGCCGCGCCGCACTCTTAAATCTTGAAGGATTTTGATAGCTTTTAGTTTTCCGAGTTGCTCGTCGTTTCTGGTCGGCTGTTTGCGCTCTAGGGCGAGTTCGCCGCGCACGCGCTCGAAATACGCGGCAGCGCGCAAATCCTTTTTCTCAAGGCTCGCGGCTTGCAGCATTTCGAGTTCGTCATTTGTTAAATTCGGCGCGGGCAGTTTTTTGTTCGCCTGCCGGTATTCACGCTGCAATTTTTCCGCTGCCGGATGAAATTTTTGGTAATCGCTTTCGCGCTTTTCTAATTCTTTATTTTCCCTGACAATTTGCCCGACTAAAATCGCCTTGATGCGTTTGATAGCGTCCGAATTTTTCTGCATCTCAAGGGCGGCGAGATTGTCTCTGGTTTCGCCGCGCCCGACGGCATCGGTAATTTTTTGCTTTTTAACCGCGCGGTTCGCCGTTTTTAATGCTCGCTGCTCCAAATCGAAAAGCGACATCCGGCGCGTTTTGCCGCTCATCGCGTCGAAGATTTTGAAGCGGCGTTTATCTCCGTGATTTTCCAAAGAGTCAAGATTTTCCCGCGTTTTTTCGAGATAATATTTGGCGAGAATCGCGCGGGCTAAAATTTCCCGGTCGCGTTCGATGACGAACGCGGGCAGAGCAATATTTTTCTCACCGCCGGTGGTCGTCATCGTTTGTTTTTGGCTTTGACTTTTCTCCGGCGTTTTTGAGTTCACGCGCTCCGGCAACGGCGATTTCGCTTGAACAAAATCTTTTGTTTTTTCGCGGGCGATTTCCGCAAGTTTTTCGTTTACCGCCTCGATTAAAACTCCTTCGGCGAAACGCTTTTCGCCCTGCTCAACTCGTTCGTAGTGCGGCAAGATTTGCGGCGGAATTTTGTTTAATTGCCGTTGCTCCGAATTGCGGTCGAAATATTGTTTTTGAACGGCGATGTGAACGTGCGGATTGTCGGTGTTGCGATGAACGGCGGCTGCCCAGTTCAGGCGTTCGGCGTTAATTTCATTTTCGAGTTTTTTTATCGCGCATCGAACCGCGTCTTTGAGCGATTTTTGTTTTTCCTTTTCGTCAGCACCTAATTTGTCATAATCTTCGAGCCTCAACGAGACGACGAGATGCAATAATTCCTCGTTTGCCGGACGTTTGGCGGAACTGCCGTTTTTCAAAAAATCGTTGGCTTTTTCGACCGCTATTTCGTCGGCGTATTGATTAAACAGCTCGCGGCAATCGGCAGGTTCCTTCGCCCCGTCAATCTTGCTGTGAGCGATGTAGTGGACGAGTCCGCGCGAGCTGCCCGTTTTGGCTTGAACGCTGATTATAGTTTTCATTCGGAAATTGAATTTTCGACGAGCAAATCTAATCGCTTGCGACGGCTTGCAGCTTGGTTTTGATTCGTTCGATTTTCGTGTAAATGTAAAGCGTTTCGGGCGTTTCCTCCGCTTCTAAATCAAGCGCGTAATGCTCGCTCAGGTTTTCGAGTTCGGCTGCCGAATGTTCGATTAAACCGGCGATGTTCCGGTTGGCAAAGTCAACGCTCATTTTTCGCTCGATTTCAACCGGGCTGAAGTATTCAATAATTTTTGTAAAAATCTGATTCAAGTAAGAGACGCAGACGCTCGTCGCGCAGTAGATTTCGTTCCCCAAAATGCGCGAGAAGCGCACGTCGGCGGCAACCGTGTGAAGCGTTTTTTCAAGCTCGCGGGCGTGTTCTTCAAGGCGGTCGAATCTCGCTTCCAAAACGTCGAGCCGCGCCGCTTTGTGCTTTTCGTTATTTATCAGCCAGTCGAGCTTCTGCGCCGCGCCCGGCTCTTTCGCCAATTCGATTTGTTTGCCCGCTAAAGCGAGGCGCAATAACTTCTGGGCGACGGCGGATTTTTTCTCGCCCGTCGCGCGGGAAATCTCGCTGATCACGCGGTCGTCTTCGGCAAACGGTCTGAAGTATAACGGCTCGCCCTGCGCGGTTTGTTCGACCGCTTTTAATTTGCCGATTACCTTTTGCTTTTCTCTTTTTCTCATCAATAGTTTTCCTCGCTTCCGGTTGTAACTTGCTCGTCGCTTTGAAATTCAAACGGCATCAGTTTTTGATTTTCAAAATCTAACAAATTGTTAGAAACACTCTTTTCCGCGTAAAACCTTCAATCATCGTGGATTAATCGGTTGATTTTAAATCCAATCGCCCGTGCCGCTTTTCCTAAATTGAAATAAACAGATGGCTTATGCCGTTAGAGCAATGACGACTGAAACGAAATGCAAAGTTTATGCCGAAAGTATTGTAACGGCGGTGTTTTTCGTTACGCTCACGTCTTTTGCAACCGTCTTTTCCGTGAACAAAGAGAAGTTTGTTAGAATCTAACAAACGTAAGTTATCGTCTTTCAAAGGTTTATCTTCTAACAAACGGTAAAAACGGCTCTATCCTGTCATACAAGCAAGACAAAATTTTCGGTTCACCAAAGACGAGCGACAAAAACAGTTAATTTCAGTTCTAAATCCAACAAAAAACGCCGGCAAAACTCGTTTCAGAAGTCTCGTCGGCGTCTTTCGATTTTAGATTATTTTGCGCCTTTCAAACTGCTGCTCGAACTAACCGAACGACCGCACTTAATTTATCAACCGCCGCCGTTTTAGTTCGGTCTCGAATCCGGTCGGAAAACGATTTAAAGTTTGTGTAAGCGTCCAGAATGTTGTTAATTCGTTGGTCGGTCTCCTTAACTTCCGGGTGATTGCCGATAGAAGCGATGATTGTTTCAATCTGGTCAATCGGTCGAGCCGGATTTTGTAAGATTAGCTCGGCGTGATGCTCGGCTAAAAAACTCGTTAATTTCCGTTCGCGTTCGAGCAGATTCAAGAGTTTCGACCGTTCAATGTTTTGGATGCAGCGCATTTCCGTTTTGTTTTGTCCGCACTCGTCGTAAATTCGTGTTGCCATTTTTTAAAAGTCTCCTTATTTGTTTTCGCGCCGCTCGCTTTATCTGGCGAACAGCTTCTTTAATTCGCTTTTGGCAGGCACGAAAATCCCTCGCTCTGCGGCAAGTAAAAATCTGATTTGCAATCACGGCACAAGAATTGTTTCGGGCAGAAATGAACTCCTGAAAGGGAAGAATTTTGAAAGGAATTTAAGAGGAAATATGTCTGAGAAAATCGAAACAAACGCTGCACAATCAACAACCAAACCGGACGCGCCGATTCTGCGTCTCAATCGCTTAACCTACGTCAGAGTAACGGGAAAAATTCTCGACGCGACCGCCCGCAAACTTGACCGCTACATCGAATACGCGACCGCTAAAATGAACACGGAAATCAATCACGGCGACGTTATCGAACACGGCTTGATGCTGCTCTTTGAGCGCGACCAGGGATTTAAGAATTGGCTCAAACAAAGTTAATTTAACCTTCGCGCCGAAAGAAAAAGCCCGCCTTTTGAGACGAGCTTTTTCAGGGCTAGACGAGCAAAGCCAATTGATTGTCGAACCCGGCGATTTGTGTGCGGTATTTGGCGAGCATTTGGCGGGCGACGAGAGTTTCCTGCGCGTTCAGCGTTGCTTTTCGCGCGAAACGATGACCGAGGGGGCTGTCAAATTTGTTAAAGCCCTGATGGTCTGCCGCGTGCGCCCCGTCACACTTTGCCGCCAGAGTTTTCAGCCCGCCGTGAATTATTTTTACAACCTCATCGCTCGGATTTCCCGCGAGCAGTCCGGCGAGCCGGTCAAGCGTGTCTTTGTCAAGAGAATCTTTGGCGGTTGCGGCGGCGCGGGACAATCTATCGGCAGTTTCCTGAAACGCATCGCCCGCGTGTCCGCGCATCCAGTTCCATTCGACGTGGTGCGTGAAACTGGCTGTTATTAACCGCTCCCAAAACGGGCGATTTGTTTTCATCCGGTTAAGCCCGCGCATCGTCTCAGTGACGTATTTCGAGTCGCTGAAAATCCGCACGCGGCACGCTTTCCGAAGCGATTCAAGCCCGATGGCGCACGCCGTAATTTCCGCTTGCTGATTGGTCAGCGAGCCGAGATAAACGGCTTTGAGTTTAATCAATTGATTGGTTTCGCTCCTTAAAACAACGCCCGCTCCGGCTTGCATCTCCGGGCTGCCGTTTTTAAGACACGAGCCGTCCGCGTAAATCAAAACTTGCGGTAAGTCTTCGAGTTTTGCGACTGTTAAAGCAGCGCATTGTCTGAGCGGCGTTGAATCGTCAATCTGATTTGCGATTTTCATCTTGGTTTTTGCCGTTAATTGAAACGGTATAAAAAAAGGGAAACGCAGACGTAATAATCGCCTGCATTTCCCTCGTATTGAAAGTGTCTCGTTTGCTCGATTCGCTTTTAGAATTGTCCCGCGAAAGGCTCTTCGCCGCCGTCCATATCGCGCAACGCCGCAATCATTTCCGGCGACGGCATCTCGTCGGTTTCGCCAGTTTCCGCCGCGCCCGTGTGCGCCGCCGAAACTGCTTTTTCGGTTGTGTCGGAAGCACTGTTTCCATTGCCCGCGCCGCCCGCGAAATCGAAGTCTTGCAGCACGACATCCGCGCTCACGCGAGCTTCGCCGTCCCGCGAGAGCCACGGGTTAAAGGAAAGCCGCCCGCGCACGAGAATCTGGCTGCCTTTTTTGAGATGCTTCGAGAGCGTTTCGGCTTGTTTGCCAAACGCCGAGACGTTATACCAATCGGTTTTCTTCACCTTGCCTTGCGCGGTGTTGCGAACCGAATTTGAAGCGACCGTGAAATTAGCGACTGCCGTGCCTTGCGGCGTGTAGCGCAATTCGACATCGCGCCCGGTGTTTCCAAGAATCGAAATTGATGTTGACATAATTTTTATTAGCTCCTTAATTTGTTTTTTTTTGTGTTGGCGGAATCAGCTTCTAAGAAGTGTTTCCGCCCCGATTTTGTTTGAATTGCCAGCCCGCGTTCGGTTTCTCAAATTCCTGCTTACCGAACCCGTCTTGGCGATTAACCGCCGACCGCTTTTTCTTTTTTTCCAAACGAAGCGAAAATATCCAGGCGAGCGAAAGCGTTTTTGCTTCGTTACATCCGCTAGTCTGCCGACAGCCTTTTTTGCTCTAGTTCGATTGCTGCGGAGCGACGCGCACAATTTGTTTTTGCGCCGTTTGTCGTTGAAAAAGCGGCTGCTGATGCGCCTGAACTTGCGCCGACTGCCGACCGCTCGTGTTTTGAATTTCCGTCGCTTTAAGAGCCGTTTCGCGGGCGCGAACCGCATCCCAGAGCCGCTGTTTTTCCTGTCTCGTCGAGGCTTTCACCGTCGGGTCGTTGTAGAGGAAAAACTTGAAATAACGCACGCGGTTTTGCGACGCGCCGGTTATTTCCGCGAGCAATTTTCTGGTCGCCGGAGAGATTCGGTCGGCAAGTCTCGCCTCCTGCGCTTTCGAGACGGTGTTGAGCGCGGTAAATTCTTTGAGCGAGAGTTTTTTCTCGTCTTTGAACAGGTCGTAAGCCGCTTTTTTAAGGCGCGCGACTTCCGCCGTGTCGGTTGATCGGCGAATGTCGAGATAAAGCGTTTGATACGCCTTGCGTCTTAGGTTGCGAAGATGAAAGTCGCTGTTCATCTGACTCCACAAAATCCGGCAAATGCCGCCGACATACTGCATTTCTTCATAGTCGGGATTGATTTCCTGCGTCATTTCATACTCGACTTCCTGCCCGTTTTTGAGATGCGTCCGGCGACGTGCCGTGCGTGCCGCGCGGCGGCAATAAATCCGGTCGAGCTGCGCCGCGAGCCACTCGCTAAATTCGTCTTCGGCGAGCGGCAAAGCGGAGAATTTGTCGAGCGACGGCACGGCTGTTGAGACCGTTGCGACGTAACCTCTTTTGGCTAAGTTCAACTCGTTGTTTATCGCCTTTTGCTCGCAGACGAACCTTCGAGAGCGTTGTGCTGCCGAGCCGCCGAGAGCGTGTCCGACGAAGGCGAAACTCATTTCTTTTGCCAAAAATCGTGCGTCCTGCGGCAAGTAGGAAGCATCAACTTCCGACTCGAAATCATAAACCACAACTGCGTGCTGACCGCCGCTCATCGCAAAGGCGACGATTCCGTTTTCGTCATACTGCTCGAACCGCTCGAAAGCGGCGTAGTCGGCATCGAGTTCTTCGAGCGTTTTGCCCGCGTCCTCCAGAAAATATTCCTCGAATTCGTCCCGCCTGTTATTGGCGATTTTGGCGCGACCGATGCGTTTTTTGATGAACGTCATCTCGTCGTCGAAGTTCGGTGTCGGCTTTGGCAAAGGCTTGCGATTTTCTCGCGCCGCGCGGATTCGTCTTTCGTCCGCGATGGTCAATTTTTGTTCGGGCGCACTCGTCTCAAAAAATTTGATTTCGCGCTCGGCGATGGTTGCGGTAACGGCTTCCATCTGCATTCCGAGCAACGCCATTTCCTTTAAAACTTCGTTCACCGCTCGCCCGCTGCCGCGGCGAATCTCGCCGTAGTAAAAGGCGGCGATTTGTTCGAGTTCAAACTGCCCGGCATCGGAGCTGGCAATCGCTCTCGCTGCCCGAACGAACTCTTTCGCGTCGGTTTCGTCCTTTAAGACCTTCATCGCGTATTCGAGCGAAAGGATTTTGACGCGCTCGACGGGCGCGGCTTCGATGCCGTCATTGATTCTGACCACCACATCGCCGAGAACGGCGAATTCTTCAAGCTCGCGACGGTAGACTGGGTTTTTGTCCAAGTGTTTGCACCAATCCTGCTGCGGGGAGCCGGAGTCCGTCGGGCGAAAAGCCAGAATCGGCGAATTGGGAGCGAACTGTTCGAGTTGATTTGTGTTTAAGCTGAATTGTCCTGCCATTTTTTTACCTCTAATGTTTGACCAACCCGTGCGGGTCAGCAGCCAAGCGCGTTTTTTTTCTCGGCGGCGCTTGCCATTCGCCTAAAATTTATAAAAAGCACTTTTTGGCAGGCTCGAAAATCCCTTTTTAGATTTGTGAGAAAGCGGGCGTGAAAATTGAGCCGCTGCCCGTCGATTTGAGGACAGCGGCTTGAGATGGAAGGCGAGATTAATTTTTGAAAAAGAGTCTGACGCTTCGCGTTAGAAATCTCTGGTTTGGTTCGGCACTTCCTGCACGTCGCCCGAATAATCGGGAATTACGGTTTCGACCGAGTGTTCCTGTCTTTCGCCGGCGTCGGGCGATTCGGTCGCGCCGCTCGCCTTTTCTGCGTTTCCGCTGCCGCCGTCGCCGACGAACTGGAAATCCTGCAGCAGCAAGTCCGCGCTGACCTGCGGGCGACCCTGCCGGTCTTTCCACGGATTAAAAGTGAGTTTGCCGCTGACGAGCAGTCGGCTTCCGCGACGGGCGTGCGCGGCAAGCGTTTCGGCTTGTTTGCCGATGGCGGTTACGCGAAACCAATCGGTTTTCTTCTGTGTGCCTTGCGGCGTGCGTTGAACCGAGTTCGACGCAATCGAAAAACTGGCGACGACGCTGCCGTTCTCGCTCGTGCGAATTTCCGGCTCGCGTCCCAAGTTTCCTAGAATCTGGATGTTTGCTGACATATTGTTTTTGCTCCTTTTAATAATTTTTGTAGTTTTTTTAGCGAAAGCGGAATCAGTTTTCAAATTGTTTCCGTTCATCTAGCGCTGGCTTGCTCGCCGCTTTGATTTTTGTCGTTTACGCTCTAAAGAATTCGCCCGTTAAAAAAAGGCAGAACGCGAACACAATTAAAAACGCCCCGACGAGCAGCACTTTGCCGAAGAAAACGAACGGATTTTCCTGCTTCATTAATTTCCAGAACACTTTCCAAAGAAAAAACGAATCGTAATCTTCTCTGGTAACTCTAGTTTCACAACCGCGTTGACTTTTCATATTTTCTCCCGTTAATAAATTTGAATTTCCTGCCCGCCGCTCAGGGTTTCCTCGCTCGTTTTTTGGTTTTTGAAAATAGTTTCGCTTAAATTCAGAGAGTCGAGTTCGGACGGACGAGCCGAAAAAGCGTCAAGCCGCGCCGCTCTCCGGCGCGAGCGAAGGCGGTCTTGCCGATAATTTTGGGTTTTACGGGCGGCGGGCAAAATTCACGACCGGGTTGATGTCGCTTGGCGAGATGGACGAACAGCGGTTGGTGCAAAAATAAACCAGTGGTTTATTTTTGCACCAATTTTAACAAGCGATTGGGGGAAACTTTTCAGTTCGTCGCACTCTTTGTCGAGCTTTTATAATGGTTTAAAGGAACAAATTAATAAAATCGGGCGGAAATTCAAGTGGATTAAATTTGCACCAATCAGGTAACAAAATTCGTCGAACGTATTTTTTTAGTTTAAAGATGTCCTAAAAGAGTAATTTTTGCGGCGAAATACGGTGCGCTGGATGTTGGAGCGTTTGCACTTTAGTGCTGAAGGAGATATTGGTGTTGTACAATGTTCACCTTTAATAAATTTTAATGCTAATAAGGCAAATTTAGGCTTTAGAAAATTCCGTCCTCAGTTTTATTTGTTTTTAATTTTCCCCCGTGTTTCAATGCCCAATCGCACATCGCATCTACAATCGGCTTGAGGCTTTTCCCTAAAGGTGTCAACGAGTATTCAACCTTCGGCGGGATTTGCGGATAGATTTCGCGGTGAATCAGTCCGTGCTGCTCCATTTCTCTGAGTTGCTGCGTGAGCATTTTTTGCGTAACTCCGCTCAAAAGACGGCGCAATTCCGAAAATCTTTTAACGCCCGAAAATAGCTCGTATAAAATCAAAACTTTCCATTTTCCGCCGATTACCTGCAAAGTAATCGTTGCCGGACTTTTCCTACTATTATTCTTTTTTACAGTATCCATTTAGTAACTACAATACAAAATAGTGCCTACTTCTTTTTATATCCTGTATCTGCCAAAATAGCATAAAAAGCGAGAAGGAGAACAAAAATTATGACTTTGAATATAGATGTTTATTCCGATGTAATTTGCCCCTGGTGTTTTGTTGGAAAACGCCGGCTCGAAAAAGCTCTGGCGGCGGTCAAAGATCGCTTTGACGCTTCCGTTACGTGGCATCCATTTGAGCTTAATCCCGATATGCCGAAAGAAGGATTGAACCGCAAAGAATACCGCTCGGCGAAATTCGGCAGTTGGGAAAAGTCTTTAGCTCTCGATGAACAAGTAAAACAGGCGGGCTTAACTGAAGGCATTAATTTCAGACACGACTTGATGGAACGAACACCGAACACTTTTGACGCGCACAAACTTATTTTGCTCGCCGGGCGTGAAGGCGTTCAAGGTAGAGTAGCGGATGCCGTTTTTAACGGTTATTTTGTCGAGGGCAAGGATGTCGGCAACCGCGATACTTTAATCGAAATTGCGGCGGCTGCCGGGATGGATACGGAAAAAGTCAAAACTTTTCTCGAAAGCGATGAAGCAACCAACGCAGTCAATGAAGCCGAGGCAAAGGGGCGCGAATTGAGAATCAGCAGCGTTCCTAATTTTATCATCAACAATCGAGTTTCATTTTCGGGGGCGCAGCCGGTTGAAACATTTATCAGGGCTTTCGAGCAAGCGACGAATTCAGCGGCGGCATAAATTTATTGCCGTAAGGAAAAACAGAAATGCAAAATTTAGACACGGACGCGGGCAAAAACAAAGTGCTGGTTTTCGGACGGCTTAATTCGCCGGAAGCCTACGCTATCCGTGATTTTCTGAGTCGGAGCGTCGTCCAGTTTGATTGGATTGAGCTGACTTGCGATGCCGATTGCGATAGGGAGTTAGGACTTCCGGCACTTAAAAACGTGCGTCTGCCGGTTGTTGAATTTCCCGACGGCAACCGGCTGTTTGCGCCGTCGGTGCGCGAACTTGCCGACAAATTGGGATGGGTCGCGCAGCCCAAATTCAAAGAATACGATTTATCAATTTACGGCGCGGGTCCGGCGGGTTTAAGCGCGGCGGTTTACGCCGCTTCCGAAGGACTGCGAACGGTCTTAGTCGAACGGCAGGCGGTCGGCGGTCAAGCCGGAACAAGTTCCCTGATTGAAAACTATATGGGATTTCCGAAAGGCATCAGCGGCGCGGAACTGGCGGAACGAGCCAGACAGCAGGCGATAAAATTCGGCATCGAAATTTTGCTGATGCGTGAGGGCGTAAAATCCGAATTCAAGGACAATCATATCTACACGGATATGGCGGACGGCAGCCAGATGACGGCGCGGGCGAATCTCTGCACGACCGGTGTCGAATACCGGCGGCTTAATCTCAGCAACGAAAATCATTTTTTGCATCGCGGCGTTTATTACGGCGCGGGAGCGGGAGAAGCCCCGATGTGCGCGGGCGAAAACGTCTATGTGGTCGGCGGCGGCAACTCAGCCGGTCAAGCGGTAATGCACTTTTCGCGTTACGCGAAAAAAGTCACGATGATTGTCAGAAGCAAAAATCTCGCCGCGTCGCTGTCGCATTATCTGCTGACGCGCATCAATGAAAGCGATAACGTCGAAGTTCTTTACAATTCTAAAATTTCCGCCCTTGACGGAGACGAAGCACTGCGGGAAATCGAAATTACTGACACGCTCAATCTATCCGTACAGCGGGCGGAAACCAGCCGATTGTTCGTCTGCATCGGCGGCGCGCCGAATACCGAGTGGGCGAGAGACACCGGCATTATCCGCGACGCGGCGGGTTATTTGGTCACGGGACAAGATTTATTGAAATACCCGGATTTCGCCAAGGTGTGGAAACAGCCGCGCCCGCCGTTTCATCTCGAAACCAGCGTCTCCGGCTCTTTTGCTGCTGGTGACGTGCGGCACAATTCCGTCAAACGGGTCGCGTCAGCCGTCGGCGAAGGAGCGATGGCGGTTACTTTCGTTCATCAATACTTATCGGAACACTCTTGAAATGATATCAATGGACAGCAAAAAAGGCGTTTTACGGGCGACGGTCATCGGCGGCTCGCTCGGCGGATTGTGCGCGGCGTTAGCTCTGCGCGGCGCGGGCTTGGAAGTAGAAGTTTTTGAAAAATCCCGTATCGAGATGAGCGACAGAGGCGCGGGGCTGGTCGTGCAAATGGAAGTTTTGCAGCTTCTCGAAGGTTTAGGCATTGCCACCAGAAACGATGTCAGCGTTCCTTCTCTCAGTCGGCAATATCTAAACCGTGACGGCAGCGTCGCAATGGCAGACCGCAGCCGGCAACTGATGACTTCTTGGGACACGATTTACCGGCAATTAAAAGACGCTTTCCCCGCTGAAAAATATCATCACGCCAGCAAATTGAAAAATTTTGAACAAAACGAAACGGAAGTAACCGCGCAATTTGAGGACGGGCGCGAAACTTCCTGCGATTTGCTGGTCGGCGCGGACGGCGCGAACTCCGCAATTCGTCGTCAGCTTTTGCCCGAAGTTTTGCCCGAATACGCCGGTTATGTCGCGTGGCGCGGGTTAGTTGATGAATCGGACTTAGAGCCGTCAATCGCGCGAGTTTTTCAAGACAAATTCACTTTTTATCAAGGTCGTAATTCACATATTCTTTGCTATTTGATTCCGGGCGAAAACTGCGAACTATCGGAGGGCAAGCGGCGGCTTAATTGGGTCTGGTATTGGAATGTTCCTGAAGATGAATTGCGCGTCGCTTTGACCGACAAAACCGGCGTTTTCCGTGATTACTCCGTTCCGCAGGGAACTGTTCCCGCAGAACTCATCGAAAAGCAGCGTATCATTGCTAAGGATTTCCTGCCGGAAGCCTTTCAACATTTATTCGATTGCACTGAAGAACCGTTTATCCAACCGATTTATGATTTATCGGTTCCGCAGATGGCTTTCGGGCGCGTCTCTCTGATTGGCGATGCGGCATTTGTCCCGCGTCCGCATACGGCGGCAAGCACTTCAAAGGCGGCGAACAACGCGATGATGCTCGCCGAAGCGATTAGCAGTTATGAACCCGACGTAATCGCCGCGCTCAAAAATTGGCAGCCGTCGCAGCTTGAATTGGGAAACTATTTAAAGGAAATGGGAATATCGCTTGGCAAGCGGTCGCAATTCGGCTTGCAGTAATGGAAGGTAGTTAAGATCAAAAAGGTAACAGTCGAAAATAATGATTAATAAAAATTCAGTTGAAAAGTCTCCCGTCGAATTGATGACAAACTCAGCCGATGCGCTGCCAGAAAATGACTCATCATTAGAAGCCTTAGTGCGCGAAGAACAATCTCTTGTGCGTGAGCGGCTGCGCGAAAAGTTGGGGCGGGAGCCTACTCAAGAAGAAGCTGACGAATGGTTGAACGAACAAACTGAAGGTTATTAGACGTAATATCTTTTGTCTATTTAAAAATTGATTTAACAGAAACCCTATATTAATGGCTTATTCTTTTTAATTTTTTGATGAGACCGGAACGGCTGATGCCGAGTTCACGGGCGGCGTGTGTTTGATTGTTATTGTGCGTCCGCAGGGCATTCTTCAGAAGACGGTTTTCTATTTCGCCCAAGTAATTTTCGAGCTTTGCGCCCGGCGCGAAAGGCGGCAAGTCATCGTGGTCGCGGAAATCGGCGGCTCTGATTATCGCGTCGTGAGGCTTTGCGCTTCGCTCTAACCGCGCCCGCAAAAATTCGGCAGTTATTTTAACCGCTGAGTCGGCGGGTTTGCCGGCGGTGCAGTCGGCATCAGCAATAATAAGTGCTTCCAAACACGCGTCTTCGATGAACGAACGCAATTCGCGGACGTTGCCGCGCCACTCAGCCGTTTTCAAGACTTCGAGCGTTTCCGGCTCGGCAATAATCGTTCGCCCTGATTTCTTCTCGAATTCATTAGCGAATTGCTTGGCAAGCGGAACTATTTCTGCGTGGCGCTCGCGCAGGGGTTTGAGATAAATCGTGTGCGCGGCGATGCGGTAGCGCAAATCTTCGCGCAGAAAATCGAGCCGCCGGTGCGTCGCGTAGATGATTCGCACGTCCACTGGATGGGAGCGCGTGCCGCCGACGCGAGTTACTTGTTTATCTTCGACGATCTTGAGCAGTTTCGCCTGCAAATTCAGCGGCAATTCGCCGATTTCGTCCAGAAAAAGCGTGCCGCCTGCCGCCGCCTCGAACTTTCCGGCGCGAGTTTCGGTCGCGCCGGTGAACGCGCCCTTCTCGAAGCCGAATAATTCAGATTCGATGATTGACGGCGTAAGTTCCGCGCAGTTGACCGCGACGAACGGCTGACGGGAGCGCGTGCTTTGATTGTGAATCAATTTGGCGGCGTGGGTTTTGCCCGTTCCGGTCTCGCCCAGAATGCACAAATCGAGAAATTCATATCGCGCGAACGCGGCTATTCTGATGTTACAAGTGTAGTTATTGAGCATTTGACTATTTGACTAATGGATTTTCGGTAATGCAAAATTATATAAAGCAAGCAAAGTCGTTTTTCGGTTTCTCTTTCGAGAAGTCTCTTTTTGCCGAGATTTTTGATCCGAAAAATAAAAGCCTTCTAATTATAAAAACCCGGCTCACGCGGCGAGGTTACTTCGCGCACAAAAAATTTTCGCATTTTTTTTCGGCGGCGAAATTGAAAGTTCGCCCCTGTGAATTTTCCAAGCGGAAAATCGGACGGGTACTTCGCGCTGACCTTTTTTGCTTGCAGGATCAGCAATCGCTGAAAGCGTTGCGCTTTTACCCCGCGCTAAACGACGATTGATTTTTATGGAAGAGTTGCGGCGGCTGCCGGAGAGTGACGGCACGGAATCGCCCGAGACAACTGAATCAGAACCTCACGAGGAAGACCGACTTTTGGCGGCGTTGTCCGTCTTGCGATTGATTACAACACGCAAGTCATTTTCCGGCGGACAGGCGGATGCTTTGGATTTTGTCCAAACGGTCATCCTGCGGCTGCTCGGCTGGCGCACCCGGCACGAAGAAAAGACGAAGGAGATGCTTCGGGAAGACTGGGAATCTTTCGGCGCGAGAGCCGCCTACAACGAACTAAAGCGTCCTTCTACGCGCGCAAGGCGGCACGAGCCGCTGGAGGCGGCAAATGAAATTTTTGCCGAACACGGCGTAGCCGGAGAAACGCCGGCGGAAGTTGATTCGCTCGCCCGCGCCGCGTGGCAAGCAATTTGCCGGATGACACTTCGCCAGCGTCGCGCGCTGCTTCTAAACAGCCAGGACTTAATCGTTCAACTTTTAACGAGCGGCATTGAAGAAAGCAAGTTGCTTGAAGTTTTAGAGATTTCCGCGCGCCAATGGCGGGAAATTGACTGGACGCTGATGCTTTCGGACCGGCAAATCGCCGCGCTCGACCGGGAGGAAAAGAGCGTGACGAAACAAAACGAGAATAACGTCAAAAAGGCTCGCTTTGAAGCCCGCGCCAAAATCAAATCGATTATCGCCAAATGAGAACAGCCGAACATTTAACAATCGAGCAGATTCACGCTTACGCCGCCGACACGGTTGAAAGACCCACGCGGCGCGAAATCGGAGCGCATCTCATCGGTTGTCCTGATTGCCGCGCCCGGCTTCCCAAACCTTCGACCGAACAGTTCCTTGCGGCGCTTTTTACCGAAAACACGATTGGCGAAACCGACGCGATTGCGACGACCGCGCAAGCCCGTTCCCGGCGATTGGAAAAGCGTTCGATTTTTAATGTTGGAGAATGGTTTTTCCCCGCCAAAAACTTGGCGACGGCGACGGGCGCGTTTGTTTTGCTTGTAGGTCTACTGCTCGTCGGCTGGTGGCTGACGGCGACGAGAAACGCTGGCGGCAACGAGACTGCAAATTCGGCGATTCCTCAAATACCGGCGAAAGTAGCGGAAAATAAAAATACTGCGCCCGAACAAACTCCTCTGGTTGCTCAAACAGACGACGGCGACCGAAACGCGCAGCAGCCGACGAATAAAAATTCGATTGCTAAAACCTCCGAGGATTTTGCCGTCGAACCTAAAAATCAACGAAACAGCGGTAATGCCAAGGTTTCGGAACGCCCGAATTTAATCGCACGGCAATCGCGCAACACGGAAACCGAATCGGAGAACGAAACTGAAAGAGAAATTGCCGCCCTGCTTGAAAAAACGCCGCCGAGCATTGCCTCCCTAAACTCTAACGGCACGGCGGTTTTGCGCTCGGGCGACAATAATGCGCCGCCATCGAACAAACAATCCTTCAATCTAAACTTTCCAGTCGGGGAAACAGTGCTGGACGCAAAGCCTGAGTTTCGCTGGCAAGCAATTCCGACAGCGAAAAATTATCAAATTTCGATTCTCGATTCTTCCTACGACGAGGTTGCGTCCGCCACCGTCACTGAACCCGTCTTCAAACTCGATAAGCCTCTTGTTCGCGGCGAAATTTATCTCTGGCGCGTCGCGGCAAAAACTGATGCGGGCGAAGTTATCGCGCCGCAACCGCCCGCGCCGCCCGTCAGGTTTCGCGTCGCCGATGAAAAAACAGAGAAACAAGTTGCCGAATTGCAAAAACGCGCCGACGGCAAACTCGCCCGCGCCGTTCTTTTGGCGCGAGAAGGAATGCTCGATTCGGCGGCGAGCCTATTGCGCGAAATTTTGCGGGAAAATCCCCGCGATAAATCCGCCCGCCGCCTGCTCAACCGAGTTGAAGAATGGCAGCGAGCCGCACAGTAAAATCTGATATAATTGAACTTCGGCGGGTCAAATTTATGTCGGAAAACCAAGCGGAAATCAGCGATGAAACGGCTTTAACGAAACAAAACGCCGAAGCTGCAATTAAAGATCAAGACGGCGGCTTATACGAGCGCGTCCGCGAGATTCTGGACGAAGCCAAGGGGCGCGTCGCCCGCAGCGTCAACACGGAAATGGTCGCGGCTTACTGGCATATCGGCGAAGCAATCGTTGAGCGTGAGCAGCGAGGCAGGGAACGCGCCGACTACGGCGAGCGTTTAATCGAATCTCTGGCAAAGCAGCTGACGAATGAAGGGTTGAAGGGTTTTCAAGCTCGGAATTTGTGGTGGATGCGGGATTTCTTTTTAAAGTTCCCAAAAGTGAACGCACTGCGTTCAGAATTAAGCTGGACGCATTATCGCCTGCTTTTGAAAGTCGAATCGGGTGCCGCGCGCGAGTTTTACGAAACCGAAACGGTTGAAGGACGCTGGTCAACGCGCGAATTAGAACGGCAAATTAATTCGTTTTTCTTCGAGCGAACGGCTTCGGCGACCGAAAAACGTCAAATACTGGAAAAGGGAAGGGAAACGGGCGAAAAATATGCAGTCCAGGATTTCGTCAAAGACCCGTTTGTTTTGGAATTCTTGAACCTCAAGGACGTTCCCGATTTGACCGAATCGAAAATCGAACAAGCCCTGCTCGACCACATTCAAGAATTTCTGCTCGAAATGGGCAAAGGCTTTTCGTTCGTCGCCCGCCAGCAGCGAATTACAATTGACGGCGATCATTTTTACATTGACCTTGTGCTTTATAATCGCCTGCTGCGCTCGTTCGTTTTGATTGATTTGAAAATCGGAAAGCTCACACATCAGGACATCGGGCAGATGCAGCTTTACGCGAATTACTACACCAGAGAAATGCTCGAAGAATGGGAAAACCCGACCATCGGCATTCTGCTCTGCGCCGATAAAAACGACGCGATGGTGCGTTACACTCTGCCGGAGGACGAAAAGCAGATTTTCGCCGCGAAATATAAACTCTATCTGCCGACCGAAGCCGAGATTTTAGCCGAAATGAAGCGCGAACAAGAACTGCTTGAGCAAATCATCAGTCAAGAAAACTGATTGCTCATTCGCCGTTTTAACGCGCTTCGCCGACCGCGACGAAACCCGCCCAATAAAACGGATGATTGAATGGCGCGGGTTTCGTTATCGCTTCTTTTTGCGCCGCCTGCAACGCGAGCGCGGCAGGAATAGCGTTTTCGCCCTTGTTTAATTCCCGATAAAAGTTCTGCATCAAATCGGCTGTCGATTTCTCTTCGACCGTCCACTGCGCCGCGACGACGGTGCGCCCGCCCGATGCGAGAAAAGCCCACGACAAGCTCAACAATCCCTCGCCGTTTATCGCCTGTCCGTTGCTCGTATCGCAACTCGAAAGAACGACGAGGCTTTGCGGCAAATTCATCTGCAAAATTTCCGACACCGTTAGCCGCCCGTCGTCGCCCGCCTCCGGTGTAAAAAGCAGTGCGGAATCGAACGGATTGGTCTGGTTAATCTCTCCGTGAACCGCTAAGTGCAGCACTTTGGCTTGCGCGGCTTCGGTTTTAACACGCTTTTCGGTCGCTGCCGCTTTTACAAAGATATTTGACGGCGCATATAACTTACTAATGCCCGAGACTTCGCGTTCGGCTTCCGGGAGCGGCGCGGCATCTTTTCGGTTTGAGTTGGCAAAAGCGACGAAGTTCTTTTGACTAATTTTCGATGCCGCCTGAGATTTTAGCGATGACAAAATGCCGAGAGACGGCGCGTATGAAATTTCGCGCTCTTCGACGAGATATTTGCCGGAATTATTTATCAACGCTTGGAATGGCAATTCCCACAGCGCGCCGTCCGGCACGATGATTAGATGTTTTGCCGTTGCAATATCACTATCTGCCGCCTTCAGCAGTAAATCATATAATGCCCGCGCTTCCGCCTTAAATGTCGGACTAAAGCTCAAAATGCTTTGGCGGTAACGCCCTATTTGTTCCTGCATCTTCGCTTCGCCGACCGACAACGCAATGATTTTCGTCGGTTCGTTGGCTTTTAGAACGAAAGCGAAACATTCATCGTCGGTTAAAACATAAGAAACGACAATCGTATCGGCTGGAAGATTCAAATTTCGGCTTGAAACGTCGTCGCTTAAAATTTTGCTCGCGCGGCTTTGTAATTTCTCGCGCAGCACACGAGATTTCAGCTCTTCCGAAACAACAAGTGCTTGTTCGGGTTTGTTTTCTCGAACGAACAAATCGATTAGCTCATGATAAGCCGCCGACTTGTCCTGCATAAAATAGACTTTTTCAGCTTCCCGCCCCGCGACTTGCCGACTTAACTGTTCCGTAATTCCGACTGCCGTTTGAAACCATTTTTCGGCGGTTATAGGCGAATCTTGCAGATAAGTTTCCCCTAAATTCGTTGCGCAGAGATAACGCAAGTTTTCGATTTTCTGCGCCGTCGCCCAATCGTAACATTCGGTCGCGCCCGCGCGAGCCTGCTCCTTTTCGCCCATTTGATTTTGACTGAATGACAGCCGCCACAAAATTTCGGCGCGGCGAACCGAAGCGGAAGTTTTACCGAGCATTTTTTGCAAAACTTCAACGACTTGTTTATGTTCTCCGCGAATTTGATAAAGCGATGCCAATCCTTGCAAGCTCATCTTTTCCAGATCACCAAAGTTATTTTTGACAGCTAAATCCCGAACGCGCTCGAAATAGATTTGCGCTTGTTTGTAATCTCCCGTTCCCCGATAAGCGACGGCTAAATTCTGTTCGGTCATCGCAAAATTAATCCATTCTTTTTCTCGCTGATAAATTTCAGCGGATTTTTCCAAATATCCTATGGCTTTCCGGTGCGAGCGTTGCTCGTTAAGCAAATGACCAAAATCATTTAAGATGGCAGCCCGTGAGTAATTGTCCTGTAATGAATCATCCAATCCTGCAAGGGCGGATTCAAGATTTGTAACTGCTTCATCGTAAAGACCGGTTTTTAGCTGGATGAATGATACTCCAGACAACAAATCTGCTTTTAAGCGACGGGATTGACCACCTTTGATTTTCGCCGATTCATTGAGCGAGATGAGAATTGCTAAACCATCTTTATAAGATTTTAGTGCTGATTGGTATTCTCCGGCTTCAACTTCAAGGGCGGCGCGAACTTTCCTTAATCTGGCACCAAACCATCCTCGCTCTCTTCTGTTTTCATCTTTTAGAGAAGCATAATAATTTTCGGCAACTGTGGCGTAGTCTGCGGCTTGTCGATCATTTTCCAAGTAAAATTCAATTTCAGCACCGAGCAAAAAATTTTCCGCGCGTTCATCCGCATTGGTTTCTGAACTCGACTCTAAACAGGGCTTTATCAATTGAGATGCTCGCTCAAAATTGCTTTTTCCGATTTCGAGGTGAGCAGCTTTGCAGGAAGAATCCTCGGAAGATTTATCCGATTCCTGTGCCGATACGGAGAGCAAGTGAGCCAGTAAAAGCAAAATAAAGCCTGCCGTTTTTCGTCGTTTCGACAAGCTAAAAAACCTGCCTTCGTTGTGAATCTTTAGCACTATTGTTTAATAATTTGACCGGCATTGCACATCACTTCGATTTAGCCGAATCTATGCACAATGCCGGTCAATAGTCTTGGTTTAAGCTAAATTATGTTTCTTACGAAATACTTATACTTCTACTGCCGTCGCTGCATTCTGTAACAGTAACTGTGGCGATTATGATGTTGTAACTTGTTGTAGAGCAGGTTACGTGCGGGGCGGACCTAGTGCGCCCGCCTTCCTGCGGGTCTTGACCAGTATCCCAAGCCCAAGCCGTCAGCGGCGTTAAAGTGCCTGCGGCGAGGCTCAATACGAGTAACGAACGAATGATTGATTTGCGAATTTTCGATTGATTTTTCATTTATCTTTATTTTCCTTCCTATTATTTTTATTTTGTTTATTTATTTGTTTCGCCGCGCCGAACGACATATTTTTCAAAAAATACGGTTTCGAGCAGCGAATGGTAAAAACTGCGAACTCCGCCCAAGCCGTGTTTATCGGGACGGCTGAATATCGTCCAGAGCGGCGTGTTCGGAGATTGCTTTTCGATGGCAACGACGAGTTGTCTTGATTCGCTCGCCGGAACTTGCGTGTCCAACTCGCCGTGCGCCAGCAGAATCGGAAACTTTAAACCGTTGACCATTGTCGGGACGGCAATTTTTTCTAGAGATTGTTTGATTTGCGAATTGGTTTCATCGCCGAATTCCGTGCGGCTCGTGCCGACGCGCCACGACGGGTCGTTTGCCTGCAACGTAGCAAGATTCACGGGCGCAGCGTGTGCGGAAACAGCGGCAATCTTTTCGGGAAATCGCGCCGCGGCGAGCAATGCTAAATAACCGCCGTAAGAAAATCCCCGCAAGCCGACGCGCTTCGAGTCTAAATTGGATTGCTTTTCAATCCAGTCGAAAAGACCGGCAACGTCGTTTAATTGTCCGATTCGACCGTTTCCATTGTCGGCGAGCGAAAACGATTTTCCCGCCCCGCGCGAGCCGCGCACGTTCGGGTAAATAACGACCGCGCCGAGTTCGTTCAGATAATATAAGTCGTTGTAATTCAAAATGGGGCGCGACTCTTCCGACGGTCCGCCGTGGAACTCGATGATGACGGGACGCGGACCGGCGAGCGATTTTTTTGACCGATACACCCACCCGCCGATTGTTTTTCCGTCGGGTTTCGACTGCCATTCAATTCTTTCGACGAGCGGTAGGTTTTCGTCCGCATTGGCGGCGTTCGGCTCGTGCGCCCAGCGCATAATTTGCGAAGAATTTGCTTCGACTGTGTAAATGCTCGACGCTTCACTTGCATAGTCGAGATTAAAGGCGACTTGCTTGGAATCGGGCGACCATTCAAGATTCGTGATAACGCCCGGATTGAGTTTTGAAACGGATTCGAGTTTTCCGGTTTTCAAGTCGTAAAAACCGAGACGTGAAACGCCTTTATCGTTAAAAACGAAAGCGGCTTTTGATTCATCGGGCGAAAGACGCGCGATTTCGATGTCCGCCGTTTCGTTTTTATAAACTGTTGACCATTCTTTCGTGGAAAGATTTGTCCGCTCGAAACTTAAAAATTCGCTGGCGCGGTTACTCGTCAGATAAATGTATTTGCCGTCCGCACTGAACTGCACTTCGTCAATACCGAATGCGTCTTTTTCCGATTTATTAAGTAGTATTTTCTTTCCGGTCTGCGGCTCTATCAGCCACAAACGGGTCATATCGGCGAGATTGACATACTCCTCGACGGCGACGAATTTATCGTCTTTTGACCACGCGACCGCCTGTACCATATACGGCGACGAGAAGATTGTTTTTTTCTCCTCGGGCTTAAAAGGATTTTGCCAAACAATTTCCATCCCTCTTGTGGTGGGCGCAGAGTAGCTGTATGCGACGTATTTTCTCGACAGCGACCAAATCGGCTGGACCGAGCGAGTTCCCGAATCGGTCAATGCCGTGCTGTTTCCGCCTGCCTGATTCCAGACAAACATTCGGTAGTCGAGTTTGCCGTCGGTGTCCTGGTTATACAGGAAATTTTTGCGGTCGGGCGACGGATAAATATCATAAGCCGGTTGCGGAAACGTCAAAAGCTGTGTCGGCTGTGCTTCCGGTTGCGGATAGGCGAGCAGGGAAGCGGTTCGTCCGAATTCTTTAACGATAACTTTTTTATCGTCCGTCCAGCCTTCGACAGACGGAGCAGAATAATAATTATTGTATTTTTCCGTTGCCTTGACGAGCGACATCGGCACTTCCGCCGCTCCCTTGAGGGTAAGTCCATCCGGCGCGGGAAATATCCCCGAAACATTGCCCGTTTGTGCGGAAATCTCCGTCATTTGGACGGCGAAAACGACCGCTAAAAAAAAGGCGAATTTTATAATTGCTCTCATAGTTCGTTAGCTTCGTCGTTTTCTCTTGAAACAAAACGGCGAAAGCGACCGCTCGGCAACCGTTAAAGCCGCCTGCATAAAATTTATTTAATTTTTTAATTAGCGTGGTTATTTAGACTCGGTAAAACCTACGGAGCTAAACTGCTACTCCCTCTTTTGAACCAAAGGTTATGAAAACGGAGGTAAAATTGAATAAATTTATTTTCCTAAAACAGACTGCTTTTCGTCAAGTGCAGAAGGCTCAGTTACCGATTTTTTATTTTACTCTTACTAAGTATAGGTTTTATTACTCCTCATTACTTGTAATGAATTCCTAAGCAAGGAGCGTTCCAAAATACGATTGTTTCGCGTTTTGCGGTTTGGAATCAAAGCCGGAGGGTTTTGAAAACGCCGCCCAAAAATTTAAAAATCTCGGAGCGCGAAAGTTATCGAGCGAAGAGTTGGCGAGTGAATCGGAAAATCCGGGTTTGAGTTGGATTTTGGGTTATGAATTAACGTCGGGTGAAACGCGGGAAATTCTTGAACAAAAGTGATTTTCGGCGGAAATTATTTGTTGGCGGGAGTTTTGCCTTTTTGTTGATTTTTGTTGTCGTTGTTTTCGCTGTTGCGATTATCCTTCGAGCCGTTCCGGTCGGGCAGTAAGTTTTTCTCGTTCTTAAAAAAGGGACGGACGTTTCCAATCCGTTGCCACGTTTTTTCGTTTTGACGGGTGGTTTGGCAGCCGGCAAGCAGAGCCGATAAAGAGAGCGTGATTAAACGGGAAACGATTTTTTTCATATCGTTTCGGCATTTGAGCAACAATCGTTCCGCTCCGATTTTAATTGAATAATCAATCGCTGAAAACGACTGATTATTCGGATTTGAGTATTTTGGCGACGAGCGTGTCGGCGAGATTCCGGTTGTCGTTTTTGTTCGAGTTTGCCGACGTTGCGGCGGGAGAATTGGCTTTTAGTTTTTGGAGGATTTTGGCGACAATTGTTTGATTGTCTTGTTCTTTCGCTAAAGCGAACTTTTCGTCGGGCTTTTTGGAATGCGCCGCATCGCGCTTCTCGAACCACTTGTTCGGAAACGGAAAGCTCCTCCAAGGGACGAACATCGCGCCGTTTATCAAACAGATTTTGACGACCAGAGCGTCAATGTCCATTCCGTAAAGCCGCACGCTGAAGTTGCTCGCGTGCATCAGTTGTCTGCCCGAACCGAGTGCCGAGTCGCAGACTGTCATCGTACGAGGATCAATCGCGTTCTCGCTGTCATAGCGGGCATCTATAAAATTTACCTTCGCCATAAATTCGCAGACCGTGTGCGGAGTCGGAAAAAAGGCGTTTATGTAATTGGTGGATGAAGTTCGAATCTCGGACGGTCGCTTCTTGTGAGAAAAGCGTCAAAATCCTGAGTTCCTTTTGCTATATTGCATTCCCAGCAAGCCAGAGCTATATTTTCCGGCTCGTTACTTCCGCCTTTTGATACTGCTAATCTGTGGTCAATCGTTCCTCTCGTTCTGCCATCGGCAGTCATTTTTACGTTGCAATACAGACAACAACCGTCCTGCTTCTCCCTCAGACTGTCAATATCTGCTTTGGTAAAAGGCACAACTAAAGCTGAATTTAATAGACCTTTCCGTCTGGCGAGATTCGCTCTAATTTTTCCGGGATTATTCTGTCTCCAAATTCTACGTGCTTCTCGGTCTTTTTCAGTTCTCAAGCGGCTGCGCTCCTTCGCGCGACTTTTCTCAATGTCCGAATGGTAGTTATTTCGGCAACGGGTGCGGTTTTTATGTGCTGCCAGCTTTCGCTTTTCCTCGTTAATAACTCTCGGCAGTCCGGCAGCGCGTCGAATTTTTGCGCGGCGGGCAACATTTTCGATGACTTGCTCTCGGTTGTTTTCGTAATACGCTCTCGCTCGGCTTTTCGCCGATTCTTTTCGCACAGGATGATTGGCATAACGCTGTCGGTCTTTTTCGCGTGATTCTTCAAGATTACGGAGCCGACGCTCGGCACAGGATTTGCGATTACATTCAAGACAGAGCGGTTTGAATCCGAACCGTCGTGATTTGTCTTTTGTAAAATATTTTTCGTCGAATGAAAAAATATTTTGGCAAGATTTACATTGCATTGAGAGCGGCTTTCCGTTCATTTCCATCTTTTAATTTTGACACGGATTTTGTGCCGGATAAAGCCGCTTATAAGTTTCTTTGCCTTTGCGCGCGGCAAGATGTTGTTTAAAGTAATCTGGATGGGTGCGATTAACTGCTTGCCGTAAGCTACGAGAATTAGGAATCAGGTAAGAAAACAACCCTGTCTGAATTCAGGGTATCGTTTCAAAATTCATTCCGGCAGATTCATCCGTTTCAGCAATTCTTTTACTGCCCGTTCAAACGCTCCAGTTCCTGTCCGGCGCGGACTTCGGCGTTGCGAAAGAGCGCGGGATTTGATTTTGCCGCGTCAATCACCGATTGAAACTCCGTCCGCGCTTCGTCCTTTTTATCGGCGCGGAGCAAAGCCAATGCGAGCGCGAGATGCGTTCGCGCGTCGTCGGGCGCAAATTCCGTCGCGGCGCGTCCCTCCGTCACGGCTTCGTCAAAGCGTTTTAAACTGACGAATTGATTGGCGCGCGTCACGCGGCTCAGAGCGGCGGCAAGCGGAATTTCAAAACGCCCGCGATAAACGAAAATCGTGCCGCCGATTTGCGCGATTGGTTCGGTTTCGGTCAAAGGTAGATATTCCGCCCCGCCGCGCGGCGGCAGATTTGAAACGCTGACCAAAACCGTGCCTTCGACGACGGGCGGCGCGGCATCGAAAATCTGCGTCGAAAATCTCTGCAAACGGCTGTCCGGCATCAAGCGGCACGACTGCGAAACGCGCATAATTTCCTGATTGCCGAAGCCCGCAAACCAGCAATCCGCGATGTTTTCGCGCTGTAGATATTCATTGACCAATTTATAGTTTTGTCCCCAATCTACGCTCGAATCGCGGAAAATCAGATAAGAATCGTTCGTGCCGCCGAAAAAATCATTGGCAAAAGCGATGTAATTCGGCGCGGTGCGAACGGCGGCGACAGCGTGGAAAATCAAAATTGCAATCAAAGCGTATCGAAAAGCGCGAAATTTCCGGCTCATCCACACCGCGCCGACCGCTGCCGCGACCGTAAAAAATGCGTAAACGGGCAAAATATGGCGCACGCCGATATTCATTTTTGAAGTCAACGAAAAAGCGAAAAAAGCGAGCGGCGGCACGAGTATGAAAAGCGTTTCGCGCCTTTTTTCCTTTGCAAAAAACGGATAAACCAAACCGAACGGCAGCAGCAAAAGAAGCGCAACGCTCGATTTAACCAGAAAGGCGAGCGGAAAATAAAACCATTGTCCGGTGGCATAATCTTTCCCGAAAATCCAGGTGTTCCGGCTCTGCGTCGCCACGATGTCGGCAAGTCCGAGAATGTAAGGTTCGGGAAAAATCCGCATTTTGCCGAACGCCGAAACGACTTTTGCGGAAGTTGATTCGACCATTTCCGGTCGCCCGTTGGTTTTGATGTATTCGTCAACCGAAACCAAATTTTTCGAAGCATTCGGCAGAGCGTGATAACGGAAGCCGTAAAACGACCAGAGCAGAACCAAGCCGATTAAAAAGAATCCGGCAAAAGCCCCCGCACGCCTGAAAATTATTCTTGGCAGACGAGTTTCAAACTTGCGGAAAAAACAAGCGTCGGCAATAAAAACCGCAAACAAAATGGCAACGAAAATCACCGCCGAATGTTTTGCCGCCAGCATCAAGCCGAATGCCAAACCGACCACGAAAAACCGCGTCCACGTCGGATTGTTCGCCGCGTAACGGTAAAGCGCGAAAGCTGCGCCGAAAGCCGTTGCCGTCAAAGCCATATCGGTTGTAACCAGTGCGCCGTGCGCGATTAAATTCGGCTCGAATGCAAGAAGTCCTAAAGCCGTCAACGCTTCCCATTTGCCGAACATTTCCCGCGTCGCCAAAAACACCAAAGCCGCCAACAGCAAACTCATCAACGCCGCCGAAAGACGCGCCGGAATCAAAATCGAATCCACGCCGTTATCGGTCAAAAACGCGCCGCCTAATCCGTCCGCTTCGTTTTTCGGCACGAGCCGCGTTCCGCATTCCGCTTTCGATTCGGCGAGCGAAGCGCGAAAATTTAAGAAAGCGGTCGCCAGCAGTTTCAGCATCGGCGGATGTTCTGGATTAACTCCGAAATCGCCGCACCGCCAGTATTGATGTCCGGCAAGCGTATGTATCGGCTCGTCAAACGTCGCGCTCGTGCGAACGGCGTGAAACCATAGCTGGAACGCAAACAATCCGAACAATAAAGCGACCGCCGCCCAATACAAAATTCTTTCGCTCTTTTGCGCCGTTTCGGGAGCGTTTGCCTTTTGTTCTGCCGGATTCATAATTTTTGATTCCTCTTTATTTCTTAATCCGCCGTCCAATTTAGAATCACCGCTGGCGGCGCGGCTTTTGAATCGCCGACGAGCGTGGCGATTAAATATCTGTTCCCGTCCATTTCTCTTAAATTCACTCAGGGGAACGCACAAATCGCCGAAAATTGAAGTGTTCGCTGCAAGTTTTGTTTCAGGCTAACTCTTTATGTAAAACTTCGGCTGCAAAATCAACTTCTTTCTCGGTGTTGAAGATATGCGTGCAGAATCTTATTCCGTTAAATCCGAACTCCTTGTGCGTGGCGCGGATGCTTAATTTATGTTTTTCAAGGAGCATTTTTACAAAAGCGACTCTGTCCACGGCATCCGGCAAAACACAGGCGAGCATCGGTGAAGCAAGGGGTCCGGGCGAAGGACTGACGATCTTTAAACTGCTTATGTTCCTGAGCTTTTCAGACAGTCTGTTTTGAAGCGACAAATTATGTTCTTCGACTTTATTTATGCCGACCGACTCAAGATATTCGAGAGCCTTGCCCAAGCCCAAAATACAGGCTAAGTTCACGACTCCGTTTCCGTTATTATAAGTATTGTAAGACTCGTCAAACTGCATCGGGCGAATAACATCCTGAGCATCTTTTGACAAATAAAGCAGACCGGTTCCTTTGGGTCCCATCAGCCATTTATGCCCGCTCGTCGCGTAAGCATGACAGCCCAGCTCTTTGACGTTGACCTTAATAGCCCCGGCTGCCTGTGCGCCGTCAACGATGCAAAGAATACCTTTTGAGCGGGCTAGAGCAGAAATTTCGGCAATCGGCATCCGAAGCCCGGTGGACGAGAAAACGTGACTGACGCTGATCAGCCGGGTTTTCTCCGTAACGGCTTTTTTTATCCGGTCTAAGATAGCTTCGGCGTTATTTTCACCTTTTGGAACGGCTACCGTATCAATCACCGCGCCATAGTATTTGGCGTAATATTTCCAGCACGACAAACCTCCGCTATGTTCCTGGTCGGTGAGCAGGATTCTATCTCCCGCCTTTAACCGTAACCCTTGGGCGACGGCATTCATTCCGTTTGTGGTGCTGGTTGTAATCACGATTTCACTCAAATCGCAGCCGAGAAATCGCGCGGCAATGGTTCTTGTTTTTTCGGCGAAACTTTCCGCGCCCCATAGACCGTAAAACTTCAACGGCAGCGATTCCAGTTCTTCCCACAACTTCATAGATTCACGGACAGTTTCGCGGCGACACGGACCTAATGTGCCGGTATTTAAGTAAGTAAGATTTTCAGCAAAGAGATATTCGCTTTTGTTGTCTTGACCGGAAAGTAATGAATTTGTTTGAGCTTTGGCAGTGGAAAAAGGAGCGGTCGAATTCACGAAAACGCCGCCGGCAGCACTCGCCGCAGCGGTGCTTAAAAATTTTCTCCTGTTATATTTACTTGATTTCATAGTTACTCCTTAACAAATAAAAAAATCGCGCTTTGGCTGAACTTAATTGCTTCTAACTCTAAATTGCCGTTTGCTTATCGCTATCAACGAAAGCGCGATCAGATTTTGTATCCTCAGATGGAAAAACCGCGCCCATTCCGCCCGCGCCGATTTTAGAAATAATGCGTCAATGCGAAATGTTTGAATTTACGGAAAGTCCTTCACTCATAATTTATCTTTCATTTCGGCGGCTCAAATTTCTTCAACAGTTGCTGAAATCGCGGATCGCCGCGCAAGCCGTCGAACGCCGGATCATATTTGATTGAAAAGAGCCACCAATCACCCTTTGCCGCCCCGTCTTGAAGCCATGAGATGGCATCTTCCTTTTCTCCCAGTTCCGCCAGAAAACTAGCCTTGCGCGTTTGGCTGGTGCTAAGGTTGCCCCAATTTTGTCGGACTATTTCACGCAAATACGCAGACCAACCACCATTGGCAAAACTTGTCCGCAGCCTTTTCGCGTTTTCCGCTTGATCCAACAGGTCGGATGCGCGGGCGCGTTCTTCGACCGAGGCGGCGTGTTCGCCTTTTAATCTGTAGATGAATGAGAGATGTGAATGATTCCAAACGAATGTCGGATCCAGCTCTATTGCCTTTTTGAGAGATTCGATGCCTTCGTCAATCTTCCCCGACGCGACCAGACAGGCGGCGCGGTTGTTGCGAATGTCCGGCAGGGTCGGCTCAATCTCGATTGCGCGGTCAAATGAGGCGAGGGATTCGTCGTAACGCCCGAGCATCATCAGACGCGAACCGTTCACTTGATACGCAATTGCGTTATTCGGATTAAGTTCGATAGCGCGCTTCAATTCGCGCTCCGAAGCGGCGAAGTCATAATCGAGCAGCAATTGGTATCCGAGTGCCGAGTGCGCTTCGGACAACTGATTATCGAGCGCAAGCGCGCGCATAATGTATTCCTTTGCCTTTGGTCTTTCAAACTGACCGTAGGAGGCGGCAAGCCCGGCGTAAGCGAGCGCAAAATTCGGGTCTCTTTCTATCGCCTGCTTGAAATAACCTTCCGCCCGGTCAAATAACTTTCCGGCGCGCATATTCGAGTAGAATAACCCTTGCAAATACAGCCGATATGCTTCGGGGTCGTTGGTATAATTTTTCGTTACCTTCGCTTGATCTGCGCCGGACAGTTTGATTTTCAGATTGGTTGAAACGTCAAGGGCGATCTCGCTTTGCAGCGAAACAAGATTGGACATTTGGCG
The DNA here is from genome assembly GCA_964235785.1 of uncultured Pyrinomonadaceae bacterium. Lineage (GTDB taxonomy): Bacteria > Acidobacteriota > Blastocatellia > Pyrinomonadales > Pyrinomonadaceae. The sequence goes on from CAXSBF010000010.1 coordinate 136,549, forward strand.
GTTATAATCACTTTTCCAAAGCACCGTATCTTTTTGAGCATCAATCAATTCGATATACAAAGTAATGTCATTGCCGCGCTGGACAACTCGCCCGTTCAAGATTGCCTGCACGTTTAATTCTTTAGCAATCGTCTGCGGATTCGTCTCTTTTCCCTTGTAACGAAAGACGGATGAGCGCGGCTTGACCGATAAGTTTGGTAAGTTCGATAAACTGCCAATCAAAGTTTCCGTCATTCCGTCGCTCAAATATTCGACATCAGAATTGCCGCTTTCGTTGACGAACGGCATCACGGCGATTGATTCGATTTGTCTGGTTGGCGTGAAATATTTGTAGCCGAAGAATCCGCCAATGGCGAGAAGCAAAGTTAATAATCCAGCCGCCAAATATTTAGTTTTCGGATTGTTCGCAACTGTTTGATTTGTAGTTGTTCGGTTTATTTCATCAACAGTTGTCGCCTTCAACATTTGCGTTTTCGGCTCCGGTTTGTCGGGTGAAACGATTCGTTCCATTAGATTTTTGAGTTCTAATTCCTGCTTCACATCTTTCAAATCAATGCAGACATCTTTAATCGTTTGATAACGCTCGTCGCTATCTTTTCGCAAACATTTACTGATGATTTTTTCTATCTCAAGCGGGACTTCCGTTTTGTCGAGCGGCTTCGGCTCTTTGTGCAAAATCGCTCCAATCATCTCCATCGCCGTTTCGCCTTCAAACGGAAGATGTCCCGAAATCATTTCATACAAAACCACTCCGAAACTGAAAATGTCGGTTCGCGCATCAACCTCTTTGCCTTTCGCTTGTTCGGGCGACATATAATTTGCCGTCCCGATTATCATTCCCGGAGTTGTGCCGCTTTTGATTGCCGTCGCCGCTTCCGCGTCTGATTCAGGCGGTGCCGACAATTTGGCAATTCCGAAATCCAGAATCTTGACCAGACCGTTTTCACGAATCATCACGTTATCGGGTTTGATGTCCCGATGAACGATGCCCGCCGCGTGCGCTTCGTCCAACGCCGAAGCAACTTGAATCGCAATCTCTAAAACCAATTTGTAATTGAGCGAATTCGTTTTTGCATATTCATTAAGTGTTTTACCATCAATAAATTCGGTCGCAATAAAATGAGTTCCATTTGATTCGCCAATCTCATAAATCGTAATGATATTCGGATGATTCAACGCTGAAGCGGATCTTGCTTCACGAACAAAACGGCTCATTCGGTCTTTATCTTCAGCAAATTCAGACGGCAGAATCTTCAACGCGACTTTTCTATCCAATTTTGTATCCTGAGCAAGATAAACCTCGCCCATTCCGCCCGCGCCGATTTTTTCTAGGATGCGATAATGCGAGAGATTCGCGTTAGCTTCAAGTTCTTTACTCATTATTTTTCAATTCACTTAAGGCAAACCGATGCGCTTTACTAAATCGTTAAAGCGCGGGTCGTCGCGCAGGGAATCCATAAACGGGTCAGTATTTATTCGCGTCAAAAACCAATCACGCGCCTGATACGCTTTTTCGAGTTCGGCAAACGCCGCCTCACGCTCGCCGAGCGCGGCGTAGGCAGCGGCTAACCAATAGCTCATTACATATCTGGATTTTTGGCGCTCTCTCCATCTGCTTATCACTTCCTCGGCTTCCTTTCGCCGACCGGCTTTCGCATATGCATAACTCTTTTGAAACTCAAACTCATAAACTGCCAGCGACGCTTTTTCGGAAATCAAAAGCGATTCGGCATACATTCCTTTGGCGTTATAGGCGTGAGAAAGCCAAACCTGCGCGCCGAAAAAATTCGGGTCGAGGTCGTAAGTTTTTTTCGCCTGTTCGAGAGCGAGGTCGTATTGACGGGCATACACATAGACCGCCGCGAAGTTTGCGCCCTGAACGAGCGACAGCGGCTCTAATTCCATCGCCCGCTTCATCTCGGCAATCGCTTCGGTGTGTCGCCCCATCGGGCTTAAGAAAACCCACGCATAGCGATAATGCGTAATCGCCAGATTCGGGTCGAGTTCGAGAGCGCGTTTGAATTCGCGTTCGGCTTCCGCCCAGTTCCAATCGTAGGTCGCGGCAATCAGACCGGCGACCGTGTGCGCTTCGGGCAGTTCCGAATCAATTTCCAACGCTTTGGCAATTGCCGCTTTCGCCTGCGGCACTGCCTCTTTCGGCGAGATATAGGAAAACGACGGCATCACCGCAAATGATTCGGCAACGCCGACGTGAGCCAAAGCAAAATTCGGGTCGAACTTTACCGCCTCACGGAAAAGCTCGATGCTTCGCAAAATGTCTTCCTTCGTTCGCCTCGCAAAATGAAAACGCCCTTTTAAGTAAAGCTGATACGCCTCGTTGTTGTCGGTGTATTTTTTTGTCAACGCTTTCTCGCCGCCGGAAAGTTTGAGCTGCAATTTCTGCGTGATTGCCGCCGCAATTTCGCGCTGCGTCGCCAGCAGTTCCGACATCTTGCGCTCATACTGCTCGCCCCAAATTACTTTATTGTTTCGCGCGTCCGCGAGTTCGACGCTAATCGTCAAATTGTCGCCGCGCTGAACGATGCGTCCAGACATCACCGCTTTCACGCCGAGTTCGCTGCCGATTTTCTGCACATCTATTTCTTTGCCTTTATATCGAAAGACCGAGCTGGTCGGGCTGACTTTCAGATTTGGCATCTGCGACAGGCGATAAATCAGCGATTCTGCCAAACCGTCCGACAGATATTCGGAATCGGGATTTCCGCTTTTATTCTCAAAGGGTAATACTGCGATTGAATCAATGGGCGCATTATCGGTTGACGAGCGAAGGAAGAAAAACCAAACTCCGGCTCCGAGCAAAGCCAGCAAAACGAGCGAACCGAGCGCAAAACTGCGCCGGTGTTTTTTAACCTCACCGGCGATATATTCAGCACTTGAAGTTTGGCGCGTCAAACTGTTCTGCGTCTGAATTGCTGCCGGAAGAATCGCCGTCGCGTTTTCGATTGGCTGACTCGCGTCCACGTTGGCGGCTTTCGACAAGTGCGGCAGTTGCGAGCGTTCCAATTCTTCGGCAAATTCCAATTCGCGTTTCAGGTTTTTCACGTCGAGCAGAAAATCTTTGACGGTTTGATAACGCTCGTCAGCTTTTTTCTGCAAAGCCTTGCGGACGATGCGCTGAAGTTCCGGCGGCGTGTTTCCGTCGAGCGGGGCAGGCTCGCGGGTGAGAATCGCGGCAATCGAGTCATTCGCCGTCTCCCCGGCAAACGGCAGGCGGCGCGTCAGCATTTCATAAATTACCACGCCCAGACTCCAAACGTCGGAACGCCCGTCAATTTCTTTGCCTCGCGCTTGTTCGGGCGACATATAATTGACCGTTCCCATCACCATTCCGGGCGACGTTTTCACCTGCGCTCTGGTTTCGCCTTCGGTGTCGAGATTTTCCGTTTTCTTTTCCGTCAGCTTTGCCAGCCCGAAATCGAGGACTTTCACCAAACCGTCATCGCGCAGCATAATGTTTTCCGGCTTGATGTCGCGGTGAACGATTCCGGCGGAATGCGCCGCATTCAAAGCGGAAGCAATCTGCACAACCGCGTCCAAAACTTCGCGCAGCGTCAACGGTTCGCCGCGCAAACGCTCGCGCAGAGTTTCGCCTTTTATTAATTCGGTGGCAATAAAACGTGAATTCTCAAAACTGCCGATTTCATAAACGGTCAAGATATTCGGATGGTTGAGTGCCGAAGCCGCCTTTGCTTCCTGCACAAAACGGCGCACGCGGTCTTCGTCCATCGCAATTTCGGCGAGCAGGACTTTCAAGGCGACTTGTCTTTCGAGTTCGATGTCTTCGGCTAAATAGACTTCGCCCATCCCGCCCGCTCCGATTTTTCGGACGATGCGATAATGCGAGATGTTTGAATTTTCGGAAAGTGCTTTGCTCATAATTTTATCGCTTACTGCAAAGGCGGCTCGAATTTTTTGAGCAGTCCCTGAAATCGAGCGTCGCCGCGTAAGCTGTCGAACGCCGGGTCGAACTTAATTCTAAAAAGCCAAAAATCGCCCTCCTTGGCGGCTTCAATGAGTTCGGTGATGGCTTTTTCCTTTTCGCCGAGTTGAGCGAAAAAAATCGCCGAAAGCCCTCGGCTCGTATCAGGTTTCACTTCGTTTTGACGAATCATTTCGCGCAGAAATCCGTTCCAGCCGTCTTTCGCAAAACTTTCCCTGACGGCTCGCGCGTCGTCGGGGCGGTCGTTAATTTCGAGCGAGACGGCGCGTTCTTCGACCGAGGCGGCGTAATTTCCCTGCATACGATAGATTTGCGAAAGCCAAGAGTGCACCCACGGCAGCGTCGGCTCCATTTCGGCGAGTTTTTTGAACTGCTTGATGCTCTCGTCCGGCTTGCCCGAAACGAACAACAAAACGCCGTAATAAAAATTGATGCCCGCCGAGGTCGGATCAATCTCCAACGCCCGTTTTAGCGAAATGAGCGATTCGTCGTAACGACCCAGCATCATCAATCTTGCGCCGTTCCAGCCATATGCTTGCGGGTAATTCGGATTCAATTCCATCGCGCGTTTCAGTTCGCGCTCCGAAGCCGCCCAATCGTAATCGAGCATATATTGATAGCCGAGCGAAGCGTGCGCTTCCGCCAACTGGTCGTCGAGAGCCAACGCCCGCAGAATGTATTCTTTCTTTTTTGGTCTATCCCTATCTTCGTCAATGTCGGCAAGCCCGACGTAGCCAAGCGCAAAGTTCGGGTCCTTTTCAACTGCCTGCCGAAAAAAACCTTCGGCTTTATTAAATTCGCGTCCGGCGCGTTTGTTCCAATAGAAACGACCTTGCAGATAGAGCCGGTAGGCTTCCGGGTCGGTCGTGTAAGTTTTCGACAACTTTTGCGCGTCTGCCCCCGACAGTTTCGATTTGAGTTTGCCCGACACATCACGGGCGACTTCGCTCTGGAGCGTGATGAGTTCAGAAGATTTTCGCTCATATTTGTTGCCCCAAAGGACGTTTTCCGTCTGCGCGTCAATCAATTCAAGACTCAAAATTAATTGGTCGCCGCGCTGAACAACGCGCCCGTTTAAGATTGCCTGCACATTTAACTCTTTGCCGATAGTATTTGGATTCGTGTCTTTACCTTTGTAACGAAATACTGACGAACGCGCCTTGACGCTTAAGTTCGGAAGCTGTGAGAGACTGTTGATCAAAGTTTCGGTCATCCCGTCCGAAAGATATTCTATGTCCTGATTGCCGCTTTCATTGACGAACGGCATCACCGCGATGGATTCGATTTGTTTATTGGTCGGCGTGAAATAACGATAAGCGAAGAATCCAAGGGCTGAAAGCAATAAAACCGCCAAGCCGACGGCTAACAATCTGTTCGATTTCGGCTTGCCTGCAATAGCTTCATTGGTTGTTGTTTGATGAATTTCATCCGCCGTCGTCGCTTGCAAAATCTGTGTTTTCGGCTCTGCTCTTTCCGGTGAAACGGTTCTTTCCAATTTGTCCTGAAACTCTAACTCCTGCCTCACATCTTTCAAATCATTGCCGACATCCTTGATTGTTTGATAACGCTCATCTCTGTCTTTTCTCAAACATTTACCGATGATTTTTTGGATTTCAGTTGGAACATCCGAATCGAACGGTTTCGGCTCTTTATTCAGAATTGAACCGATCATTTCCAGCGCATTTTCGCCTTCAAAGGGAAGCCCGCCGGCAATCATTTCATATAAAACGACTCCGAAACTAAAAATATCGGTTCTCGCGTCAACGACTTTACCCTTCGCTTGTTCGGGCGACATATAATTTGCCGTCCCGATAATCATTCCGGGGCTTGTTCCGCCTTTGATAGCCGTTGCATCTTCGCTTGAATCACTTGCGGAGGTTGACGAAGCAGACAATTTTGCAATGCCGAAGTCGAGAATTTTCGCCAAACCGTTTGAGCGAATCATCACATTATCAGGCTTAATATCACGATGAACAATTCCCGCCGAATGTGCTTCATCGAGTGCAAAAGCAACCTGAATCGCAATTTCTAACGCTGATTTGTAATCGGGCGGGTTCGCTTTGATGTAATCATTCAACGTCTTGCCGTCAATGAATTCCGTCGCAATAAAATGCGTCCCGTTAGATTCGCTTATTTCGTAAATGGTAATGATATTCGGATGATTTAAGGCGGAAGCAGATTTTGCTTCACGCACAAAACGGCTCATCCGGTCTTTATCGTTGGCGAATTCCGGCGGCAGAATTTTTAACGCGACTTTGCGGTCGAGTTTGGTATCTTGCGCCAAAAAGACTTCACCCATTCCGCCTTTACCGATGGCGGAAATTATTTTGTATTGATTGATTATTGTGTCTTTTTCCAATGTCATTTCTTCAAATCCGCCATCCAATTTAAAATCACGGTAGGCGGCGGAAATTTCGTGTCGCCGATTAAAGTTCCGATCAAAAATCTATTCCCGTCGGGCGAAACGTCGTATTCGTGGACGTTGCCGAACCACGCCAGCATTCGGGTTTTGAAAAGCGGCTTCGGCGCGGCGTATTGAAATTCGCCGCCTGCGGTTTTGACGGCTGACGACATCAGCGTTCCGTCCGGCGCGACGAAAAACAGCTCCGTGCCGTCGCGCCGCCAGACGGGAAGTTTGCCGCCGCCGGGCGAAATACGCTTTTTGTCCGCGCCTAGTTTGCCGTCCGGCGTGAAAGATTGAACGTAAATTTCGTAATCCCCCGTTTCGTCCGTCGTGTAGGCGAGCCAGCGTCCGTCGGGCGAAATCTCCGCTTGCAGCTCGTCGAACGGCGAATCGAGCAGCAGTTGTTCACGGCGTTCGCCGAACGTCGGCACCGCATACAAATCGAGCCGCGTTTTCACGCCGCGCCGCACGTAAATAATGAAGCGTCCGTCGGGCGACCACGAGCGCGGAAAATTCGTGCCCGGCAAAAGCGTTTCGCCTTCTCCCGATTCATTGGCGTTTTTAACCGCCAAACCGCCAGCCCCCGAATAGACGAGACGAGTTCCGTCCGGCGACCAGACGGGCATTTGCGAAAAGGTGGAAGTAACGCGCTGCGGCGTTGCTTTTTCTAAATCAATGACCCACAGATTATTTTCTCTTTTGACGACGAGGCGTTTTCCGTCGGGCGAAATGTGCGGGTCTTGCCCGACAAAAACTTTCGCGGGCGCGTCAATCATTCCCGACTGCCGCCCTTCGCGGTCAAACCACGCGAGCTGATAATCGCGCTGCCACAGCCCTTGCCAGAGCAGAGCGCCGCCGTCGGAAACCGAAAACCGCCGCGCGCCGAAATCGTTTCGCTGTCCGGCAATAATCGGTATCGCTTCGCCCGCAAGCGCGAGATTTTTCGTATCGAAGGCTTGCGCGACGAGCGCGTCGTTGCGAATAAAAATCAGATAGCCCGGCGGCGCGTAGATAGCCGGTGAATTATCGGTCATCGTTACGATCTCTTTGATTTCCGGCGAATCGAGCGAGCCTGCCCAAATGCCTTTCCTTTCGCGCACGAAAAGAAAATGCCGACCATCGGGCAGAAAATATGGATAACGATGTCTTTCGACATAATTCTCCTGTTCTTCGATTTTGAACGTTACCGGCTGCGGTTCGCCGCCCTGCGCCGATACTTTTGAAAGCGTCGTGCGGTAATCGGGAACGAAAATAATCGTGTCGTCCTTGTTCCAGCTTCCGCCCACAGCGCGCGCCGCGTCGCACAAAATTTGCGGGTTTCCGCCCGAAGAAATGTCGGAGCGTTTCAACTTACCGTTTGAGCCGTAGGCAATCGAACGGCTGTCCGGCGACCAGAAAGGCTCGACCGGATTGTCCGCGCCGGGCAGCTGTTTAGCTTCCGCCGAATCGAGATTGCGGATATACAGCTTGCTCTTTCCGTCCGCGCCGAAAGCGGTAAAAGCGATTTTCTGTCCGTCCGGCGAAATGACCGCCCAGTCCGCCGTCACGTCATTGAAAGACAATTCCGGCGGCGGATTGAACGTCAACCGTACGGCTTTCTCATTCGACGAAGCGCGACCCCAAAAGGCATAACCGAGCGCAGTGAGAGCAATCAACGCGAACGCGCCCGCCGCAATCCACGCCAGCCAACCGCGCCGCGCCGAATTTTCAGTTTCCGCCATAGCAGCGATTTGTTCGGTCTTAAATCCGCTACCCGACGACGCGGATGGCGCGGACAACGCTTCGAGCGCGAAACACAAATCGTGCGCCGAATGAAACCGATGCTCCGGCTTTTTCTCCAGACACCGCCGCATTATTTTTTCCAGCGCGGGCGAAATCTTCGTTTCATTGCCGTTTAATTCCGGCACATCGTCCTTCAAAATCGCGTTCATCAATTCGACCATCGAATCGCCCGCGAACGGCTTTTGCCCGCTCAGCATCTCGTAGAAAATTACGCCGAACGAGAAAATGTCCGAACGATGATCCGTCGCTTGTCCGCGCACCTGTTCCGGCGACATATAGCCGACCGTTCCCATCACCGCGCCCGGATTGGTCAACGCTTTTTTTGTCGCGTCTTCCGAACCGTGCGCGACATCGGTTTTTTCGAGAAGTTTTGCCAAACCGAAGTCGAGTATTTTTACGCGGTCTTCCGTAGTGATGAAAATGTTCTCAGGTTTCAAATCACGATGCACAATGCCTTTCTCGTGCGCCGCGCTGAGTCCTGAAACAATTTGTCCGGCGTATTCGATTGCCTTGCGCGTGGGAATCGCGCCGTCATTCAGACGCTCGCGCAGTTCTTCGCCTTCGAGCAATTCGGACACAATGAAGGGCGCGTCCTCGTGTGTGCCGATGTCATAAACAATCAGAATATTCGGATGATTAAGTGCCGAAGTCGCCCGCGCTTCCAGCTCGAAACGCCGCACGCGATCTTCGTCCGCAGCAAAATCGGCAGGCAGCAACTTGATAGCAACTTTGCGGTCAAGGCGCGTGTCTTCCGCCAGATAAACCTCGCCCATTCCGCCCGCGCCGATTTTTTCGACGATATGGTAATGCGAGATGTTTGAATTGACGGCTAGAGTTTCGCTCATAGTTTTAATCGTTTATTGCTGCTGTAAACCCATCCGCCGCCGCAAATCCCGAAAGCGCGGGTCGGAGCGCAAATTGTCGTAAATCGGTTCGACGGCGATGAACGGTAAGTTTGAACTGTGTTCGGCAAAGGATTTTTCAAGCTGTGCGAACGCCTCGTCGCTCCTCCCCAATACCGCGTAAAGAATTGCTAAACTTCTCGGCGCGATTTCGTCTCTGCCCTTATCTTTTAACTTTTGGAGAATTTCTTCCGCTTTGGCGCGATTACCCGATTTGGCGTAAGCCGCGCCGAGAACCGCTTCAACGTCGGTTGCGCCGACGAATATTATGTCGCCGCTGCCGCGCAATCTGATAGCTTCCTGATATTCATTGATGGCTGCGGCGTAGATTCCTTTCGCCGCGTAAGCATCACCGAGTTTCCAATGTCCAACGGAAGCGTTTGCGTCCAGTTCGATGAGATTTTTGTAGGCTTCAATCGCTTTATCAATTTGTCCGGCGCGAGCATAACTATCACCGAGAGTCCAATTTTGGATGAGCGTCAGCGGGCTCAGCTCCTGTCCGCGTTTGGCTGCGGCGATGGCTTCATCGTGCCGTTCCATCAGACTGAGATAACGGGCGTAGCCGGAATACGCTTTGGCTAAATTCGGTTTTAGCTCGATGGCGCGTTTTGATTCGCGCTCGCCTTCCGCCCATTCCCAGTTATCTATTTTCCATTGCGCCATCGCAAAATGCGCTTCGGCAAGATTAGCGTCCAGTTCCAAAGCCTTCCGCGCCGCCGCTTCCACTTTAGCGCGTCGCTCGTCGCGGGTTAATCCTCTGCCGCCGCCAAAAGCGAAACCGTCGGCTAATTCCGCATAAGCGAGCGCGTAATTCGGGTCAAGAGCTATCGCCTGCTCATAATATTCAACGGCTTTGTGATAATTCTCTATTCCCGTTTTGTAAAAGTAATAGCGACCTTTGAGCCGCAGTTCATAAGCCTGTGGGTTCGTCGTTCCCTGACTTGCAATCTGCTCGGTTTGCGCTCCCGACAATTTCAAGCGCAAGTTTTCGGCAATCTCGCGCGAAATGTCGGTTTGCAGAATTTGAATATCGGAAATTTTCCGGTTGAAGTTTTCGCCCCAAAGCTGTTTGTTCTCGCGCACATCTGTGACATCAACCCGAATCAGATAACTGTCGCCGCGCTGCACGACTCTGCCGGTGACAATTGCCTGCACGCCGAGCGTATTGGCGATTTCCTGCAAATTCAAATCCTGTCCCCGGTATCTAAAACTCGAACTGCGAGCGATGACTTTCAGTTGCGGCAATTGCGAAAGGCGGTCAATTACGCTCTCGCTCACGCCGTCCGAGAGATAATCCAAATCCGCGTTGCCGCTCGCGTTCTCAAACGGCAAAACGGCGATTGATTCGATTTGTTTGCTGTTCGGCGTGAAATAGCGATAGGCGAAAAATCCGGCAGTTGAAACAACCAGACTCAGCAAGACAATCAACAACCAATTTCGTTTTGTTTTCGATTTTTTTTGCGAAATTTGCTCGTCGGTTTTGGCGAGGGTTGCAGGAGTTTCTTGCAGCTCGGTAGTAGCAGGTGAAAGTATCGCCGTTTGCGCTTCGCTCGTTTCGTTTGTTGATTTATCGCCGTAGCGCGTCGGTAAATTGATGCGCCACATTAATTTTTGAAAGCGCGAATCGGCGCGAAAATCCTTTCCCCAAAGTTTGCCGTTGCCGGTTTTACTGATCGCGTCGAGATAAACCAATTCTCCGTTGTGTTCGTCCAAAGCCTTTTCGAGCCACTCGTAAGTTTTGTTCGTTTCGTCCAGTCCGCCGTAGACTCTGGCGATATTGAAGGCGGGCATAAACTCCCGATTTCTCGCGTCGAGCAGATGATCAATGACCGCCAACGCTTCTTCGCGCTTTCCCGCCAAAGCATAAGCCCAGCCTAAAAATGATAAGGCGTAGGTCGTTCCGGCGAGAGCCGATGCTTTTTGAAAAGCTTCGACCGCCGCCTCATAATTTTCTTTTCCCAGATGAGCCGTTCCCGTGTGCAGATATGCCCCGAAGAAATTCGGTTCAATCTCCAACATTCGTTCGGCTTGTCGGAGCGTGTCGTCAAAATGGTCGGAAGCCCAATAAATCCAAGCGACGTGCAGATTGGCGGGAAGCGAAAGCGGGTCGAGTTCGAGCGCGATTTCGCCTTCGCGGATTGCCTCGTCAGTTCGACTGCGCGCTGCCAGAAACATTCCGTAAAACTGCCGGGCATCGGCGCTGTTGGGAGTGAGTTCGATGGCGCGCTTAAATTCTCGTTCGGCTCGCGTCCAATCGCGTTCCCGATAAAAATAAAACTTTGCCAGCGACAGGTGAGCGTCCGCGCCCGAAGCGTCCAATTCCAAAGCCCGATTGGTCGTCGTCCTCCATTCGTCAACAATTTCGTCGGGCGAAACGACGGCGTAGTAGTAAAGATAGTGCTGACAATATGATTTTCTCGCGTAAGCGGCGGCATATTCCGGCTCTTTTTCAATCGCTTTTTCAAAACACTTGATTGCCCGCGTCCAGCCTTCGGGCGTGTATTTGTTAGATTGGTGAAGTCCCTTTAAATATAACTCGTAGGCTTCCGTGTTGTTGGTGTAACGCTTGAGAACAGCAGCTTTTTTCTCTCCGAACAGTTTCACTTTCAGCGCGTCAACCACCGCCAGAGCGATTTCATCCTGCACGTCGAAAATGTCCCGCATTTCGCGGTCGTAGCGTTCCGACCACAGATGATAACCGTCCGCAGCGTTGATAAGCTGAACCGTGATTCTTAATTTGTTTCCCGATTTTCTAACGCTTCCTTCCAAAACCGTTTTGACATTGAGAGCCTCTCCGATTTCGCTGACTTCGACATTCTTGCCTTTAAACGAAAAAGCGGAAGTGCGAGCCGCGACTTTCAAATCGTCAATCTTTGCCAGCGCATTCAAAAGTTCTTCTGCCAAACCGTCGCAGAAATATTCGTTTTCCTCGTCCGCGCTCATATTCGTGAACGGCAAAACGGCGATTGAATTCTGCGTTTCATTTTTGGCGGTTGTCTGCGCCTTGAGAATTTGCGTTTTTGGTTCGGCAGGATTGGGCGCGGAATTTCGTCCGAATCTGTCCTGGATTTCCAGTTCCTGTCTGACCTCCTTCAAGTCACGCAGTAAATCATTCGCCGTTTGGTAACGCTTTCGTTTATCTTTCTGCAAAGTTTTACTGACGATTTTCGCTAACTCTTTCGGAATGTCGTTCAATCGCGGCGGCTCTTTCGTCAACACGGCGGCAATCACGTCGCTGACGGTTTCGCCCTTAAACGGCGACGCGCCCGACAGCATTTCGTAAAACACCACGCCGAAACTGAAAATATCCGTCTGATGGTCAACATCTTTTCCGCGCGCCTGTTCCGGCGACATAAATTGCGGCGTTCCGATAATCATTCCGGCTTGCGTCTGCGATTGAATAGCGGTCGCGGCTTCTCCGTCCGTTGCGGTCGGCACTGACAGTTTGGCGATTCCGAAGTCAAGAATTTTTACCAAACCGTTTGCCCGAATCATCACATTATCCGGCTTAATATCGCGGTGGACGATACCTGCCGAATGTGCTTCGTCTAATGCGGATGCAATTTGAATCGCAATTTCTAATGCTGATTTGTAATCGAGCGGATTCGCTTTCGCGTAATCGCTCAAAGTTTTTCCGTCAATAAATTCAGTGGCGATAAAATGTGTTCCGTCCGATTCGCCGATTTCGTGAATCGTGATGATGTTCGGATGATTCAAAGCGGACGCGGACTTTGCTTCGCGGACAAAACGATTCATCCGATCTTTATCTTTGGCAAATTCTTTCGGCAGAATTTTGAGCGCAACCTTGCGGTCAAGTCGTGTGTCTTCCGCTAAATAAACTTCGCCCATTCCGCCCGCGCCGATAGCTAAAAGAATTTGATAACGACCTATGTGTTGTCCGTTTGTTAGCATCAGAAAGGTGTGTGAATTCTAGCATTATTTGGTTTTTTTGAAAAAAATATTAATGAAAATAGAACTAACGATCCAAGACTCCGGCATAAAGTCAAAAAAACAGTCTCAAACGACCCTTTCTTAGCCAAACAAAGTATCAGAAAACAATTCTTTTCGGGGGCGAAAAATAAATTTATAAACTCAATCTCTGAAGGTAATTTATAATTAAAAATTAAGAGGGTTTTGGGCAGATTAAAATCAGATTGAAAGGAGTGTCAAAAAACTTTAAAAGCAATGTCAGAAAACAGTTCGCTTTAAACAGTTTGTCGCAGAGTATTCCGGTAATAACGAGTTTTCAATTTATTGTAGAAAGCGTCTTGTAAATATATTGCCTTTTCGTTCGGCAAGATGCTGACCCAAATAGTCAGACGGGCGCGTCAAAAATGGTTCGAGATTAAACGTCCGGTACAATTCTTCATTTATCTTTTCGTTGGAATTTGGTGTTTCGCGCCTGATGCCACAACCCCACGCGAGCCATTCGATAAAGTTGGTGTAGCTCGACCAACTACCGCCCGTTGCGCGCCCGATTATCTCCAAACAACGGTCAATAATCTTGAAAGCGTCTTTCGCGCCGCCACCGAATTCGGATTGAAATTGAATCTGCGGAATCGGTTTGCTGATGAGTTTCCCTTTCAGATGACACGCCGCCCACCAGCCCCAGCGATTAACCACGTCGGAGCGCAAGACATTGCCTAGTATGATATACGGCAGCAGCCAGCCTTGATATTGCCAAGGTTTGATTTGGTCGGAGATAAATGGAAGTCTTTTCTCGGCAATCAGAAAATCAAGCAGAAAATCTTTGGTTTTTGTCTGAGTTAGGCGTTGTTCGGCAAGTCCTTCGGTAACGGTTCGTAAATTTTCGCTGATTTTCAAGCCGTCGTTTATATTTGCCGCGACTGTGAAGGGTAAAAGGAAGTCGAGCGGCTTTTTCGCGGGAACAGCGGTTTCGATGGCTGTTTCGTGTTCTGTAGCCTCTGCATTCGGCGACAATGCTTGAGTAGCGAACGGCGTGAGTAGAGAATTGCCTTGTTTGATTTGTTGAAGCATTTTGAAAAATAAAAAAGCGGGAACTTCGCGCACGGCGTTCCCGCTTTGACTGAATTTTCGTTTTTTTATTAGAGCCTAATCGGAACGGCGATTGTTTCGATTTTCGGAACGTAAATCGTTTCCTGCTCGGCGCGATGGGTTTCAACGAATTTCATAAACGCGAGAGCCGCCCGTCTCACGGTTCGGTCGAAAAGGAAAACAGTTTCGACTCTTTCCCGCAAATCGTCTTTGCTCCAACCGGCGAAGTCTTCGCCTTCGTCAATTCCGGCAAATCGGATGGAAGTTTGGTAAACGGGTGCTGGCAGATTTTCGCGCCGTTCAAACCCGCATTTTCCGCAAGACGAATCAGCGGAAAAGTCTTTGTAAATCGGTCGCAATCGGGTCAGAGCGTCTTGCTTCTCATCGTCCGTCGCGGGAGAATTCAGGATTCCCGGTTCGCGCGAGATTGTTTCGTTCGTCCAGCCTTTTTGCAGGTAACGAATCATCAAACCGTCGAGCGCGTCCTTGTCGGGCGGAACGAGGCGATAATTTAACTGACCGCATTCGGGGCATTCGGATTTGTAGCCGGAATCCTTGCGTTCAGATTCGACCATCACGAGATAGCCGCCGCTTCTGCCGTTGCCGATGATTGAGTAATGGTGATTGGTCTGGCGGGTGAAATCCTCTAAATAGTTTCGAGTGATTTGCGCGGCTTGCGCGGTTGAAAACAGTTCATACGCTCTCGATTCGTCTTCTCTTTTTTTCCAGGGCAAATTGTAGATTTTGGCGTTTTGGGCGTAAGAAGTCATTTGATTCCAGCTATGAAGCGTGTGATAACGAAAATGACCGTTTAAGTATTCAGCCATTTCGCCTTTCGTGCGCGGCTTGCGTGTCGGAATTTTATCGAATACGTTCATTGGTTTCGTGTAGAAAGGGAAGAATTGGGATTTGTTGCCTCTGCCGGTTGACTCGTTTTGAGAGTAATCGAAAGTGGAAAATACGACCTTGTGTGAGGCGACGGTCTGTCAGCCGCTCGTTTCCTGCAATAGATTTAACTTGTAGGAGTCAGGACTATAGTTTTCGGAGAAATTTTTGACATCAACCATTAAAATTATGACGATAAACCCAAAGCAAAAGTTTTAATTTTAACCGAGGTATGTATGCGATGCGATTTTGAGGGGAATTTCCATTCCGTCATTAAGTTTCACAACGATTTTTGTTACTCCGCTTTCGCTTGAAAACCTGATGTTTTTAATTTGGGTATCTGTGAGTCTTTGGATTTCGCCGTTTTCTGCTGCAATGTTTTTTATTCTTTCGGCGGCGAATTTTCCTACGACCGTTTTGAGTTCTTGAAAACTCCAGTCGGTTGAAAGCACGTCGCCGCGTAAATCAAGAAGCAGACGGGAAATCGAATCATCGAAATCCTGTTCCTGCTGGTCGTAGTCGTAGTCGTCATCCGGCGAGAAGCAAGCTCTGCCGCAGAGTCGCAGCCAGCGGGCTGCTTCATCGGCAAGCGCGGATGATGCGGCGAGCGGTATGGCGACGCACAATCCTTCAACGTCTTCGATAAAACGGCTGGCGGCTGATTCAAAAGCGAAAATTTGTTCAGTAATGTGGCGAAAATCTCCTTTGTCCGGTGTGTCTTCGACCGAAACGACGGCGAATTCACCTGGCTCGCAGAAAAACTCGGTGATTTGTTTTCCGGGCTTCCAGCAGATTCTTTTGACATTCAATTTTTGACGATTACCGGCGGCTAATTCATAAATCTCGCCGCCCAAAATGCCCGCAAAACTTGTTAATCCTTCGTGCGCCGCGAACCATCCGGCAGACGGTCGTTCGTCAGATTTCGCATCGTCCGCCGCGCCGAGTGATTCTTGATAATCGCCGATGAATTTGTAGCGGCAACGGGAGCGTTTTTCTTCGTCGAGAAAATACGAGACGGCGGAATCGAAAACCGCGATTTGCCCGGTTTCAATTTCCCGGTATGAGACGACTTGTTCCTCGCCCAAATCGCAAAAGTCGGCGTAACAGTTGATGATTGAATCTGTAGCCGGAGTCGTCAGTCGCCGGACGACGCAGACGGGAAGCTCGGTCGTCGCGCGTAGCGAGTAGCGCAGGTAGAGGTTTTTGACGAACGCCGGTTTCATCCGTTTAGCAACTTGTTCATCGGCGAGCGCGGCGAACAGGCTGTTTTCGACAAACTTTCGCAAGTCTTCTAATTTTCGGTCGGCTACCAGTCCCGCTCGCGTGGGCGCAAGCGGCGTGACGGGATTTCCGCTTGATACTTCGAGCAGAAAAGGAATATTGGAATCGAGTTTGATAATCTGCCCATACCAATTGATATAAGCGCTGCACGAGTAGATTTGCGCTGACTGCCTGATTCGCAGGCGGTTGTTCTGATAAACGGTGTCAAGAATCAAGTTTTCGCCCGTCGGCACGCACTCGGCGGGAAGGGAAGCGTCAATCGCCCGTCCGTCCAGAAAGATACTGAGAATTACCGCGTAACCGCGCGCCGCAGCGTGTTTTCCGCTGCCGTCGCCAGCCTTGGTTAAAGCATACTCAAATTTGTAAGCGAGTTGTTGATAGGAATTAATGGTTTCGGGTTCGTCGTATTTAACGATGATTTCAAAACCTTCGACGAAATATGGTGTCTCCGTGATTAAATCGGTCCAGCTCGCCCAATAATCCTCAGAATTCCAGAGTTTGTTCGTTTCGATTGTCGCCGTTTTTCCGCGGGAGCTTATCGAAACGCTTGTTGCTTGTTCGAGCGCGAAAAGCGACAGAAGTCCGACGCCCATCGGATTTTGGTTTTCTTCGACCGCCGCGTTTGAATAAAACGAATCCGCCATCCGCAAAACACGCTCCCAAGCACTGCTGTCTGGGGCGATGCCCGCGCCGTCGTCACTCACCGTAACCGTTTGGGCATTGCGGTCGAAATCGAAGCGCATTTCGGTTGCGCCGGCGCGTTGGGCATTTTGCAGAAGCTCGCCGACAATTTCGTAAACCGAATTTTTGAAAAGTCGTTTGATAGTAGCGGGAGCCGCTTTTCGTTGACGAGTAAACTCATAATAAAAGGGCGGAAACTTCAGTCGTGAATTTGTGAATTTGAAAAAGACTGAAATTTGTCCGCCGCTTTTTTGTTTGAGTATAATAAATAGTTTTCCTCTGTTGTGTTGTCTGCCAAATAGCGCTTCGACGAATGAGGTTTTAGACTAATCGAATATTTGAATCTAAGATGACTTCCAGCAGTTTTGAGCGTCATCTATGGTTTTTTTGCGGCGCACAATATGGTGTCTGCTAAGCGGTTACTTTTTCCTATTAATTTGCGTCCGATAATGAACAGGGTTAAAACAAGATTAATTTTTTTTGTTTAAAATAAGATTAAAGAAGGTTAGGAGCGAAAAAAAGTTTGTAAGCCGTAAATAACTAACAATTACGTTAGGTTAAGTGAGGGTCAAACCTAGATATTCGGTAGCGGATTTTGTTGAACTCTTCCTTCTGTTTATTTAATTTCGGTAGATTTTGTCGTAAGTGAGGGTCAAACCTAGCTATGGTGAGGGTCAAACCTAAATGAATTTCAGCTCGCTGAGGGTCAAACCTAGACGTTGTGAGGGTCAAACCTAGACGTTTGCGCCCATAATCTGTGGAAAACTTTGCTCCGAAAATGCTGTTGAGGGTCAAACCTAGCTATAAGTGAGGGTCAAACCTAGATATTCGTCGGGTCAAACCTAGCTATAGTGAGGGTCAAACCTAGATATCTGGGTTTAATAATTCCTTAACCCTTTTCGCGTTCTTGTTCGCCTTTATGATGTCGTTAACGAAATGGGGATGCGGCTGAATGGATATTTTCGCGTCGGTAATTTTTTGCCGCGGATTTTCTCCGTAAATCTTATCGATCTTAAAATTTAGAATTACGTCATTTTCTTTCATAATATCTAGGGCTTTGACGACTTCCTTCAAATTATCGACGATGCGTTTTTGCAGGGTTAATCCGAAGTCTCTGATAATTGTCGTCAGTAGAATATCGTATGTATTGGCGAGGCTAGCCTGAATATAATGGTGCGACATTCGTTTGTGCAATTGGCGGGCGATAACCGATTTGTAGCTCATCGCGGTATCGTAATTAATCAGCCGGAAAGTCCCCGATTTGATGCTGTGCGTCACGAGCGGCGAAAATTTTACAAACGTTCTTGTTTCCTTTCCTTCGCCGGCGAAACCGTAGTTTTCAATCGGTGAAAACGCGACTTCCATATTCTCGCTCGCGTCTTTGAGAATAATATCGGTTCCGTTTAAGACTCTGATGGCATCTTTTAATTCGTCGTAGCTGAAGGTATGCCCTTTTTCGCCCAACTCCTTCTGTAATTGGTAGAGCGTGAAAACAATAGCCGCTTCACCGTCGAGCATCACGCCCTGACGTTCGGTCATCAGTTTTCTGAGGGCATCTTCGACCAGTTCCTCGCGCTGTGAAGGGAAGTATTCCTTAGAATTATTTTCGCCGTCCTCGATGCGCGCTGGCATTAAGGTTAATTGGTAATGCCTTCCGCGACATTCAAATTCGCGCTTGATGGTTCGCAAGAACTCTCCTTCGATACGTTTAACTTTCCCCCAGCAGTATTTAGGAATAAAGTCGTAAAGTTCGACCGACCGCGAATAATCTTTATCTTCCGGCTCTGCTTCAAATAAAGTTAGCTGTATTGGTTTGGACTGCTCGAACTGCTCAAGCGGTTTCTTTTTCTCGCGTTTTCTGCGTGGCGCTTTAGTCATTTTACTGTTTTTCTCGGTTTGTGTTTTGGCTCAAAAAGGTTCGCTTCTGATTTTGGAAGCTAGTTCTGATAACCTATTTGTGTTTGCCTAAATCTATTACACCTAAGCATAAAATAACATCGCTTATTAGTATAGACATTTAATAATATTCGTGCGAACGAAGGAATGGCTTGTGTTAAAATCTACCGATTATGATTAGTGCTTATGAGCGTTCAGACTTGATTCACATAATGAAAATGAATCGTCTTACTTTGAGCGATTCGGACACGGTGCAGCTTGAGTTCAATGGCGAGGTCAAAGGAAATGATTACCGGATAACGATTTTGGTTACGGAAGATTTGCCGCAGGTTTTTATCAAACGAGGCGGAGAATTGGTTTTAAGCGAGATAGTGAAAAGCGTTGATGATTTGAAGATATTTCTCGAAGAGCGTCTTTATAAATATTTGGAAGTGTGATTATTCCGAGGAACGAAGGTTAAGAAATGTGAAAGCCGTTTTTCGTATCTTGAAACTCATTGCTATACACTTCAGCAATTGCTTCTCTAACAGCGGCAACAAAATTCTTGAAAGTGGCGGTCGGGTATGATCTGCCGTCTTCGCTCGTATAATCTTCAAACATCTTACGCCGTAAGCCTTCTGATATTTCGATTTGGACTCCGCATTTGTTTTTGCTTCGGTTGCAGATGTTATTTGGGTCGGTTCCTCTAAGAGAAGTCGGAGGAGCTACGACTGGAAAACCAGCTTTATTTAACTTTTCTTGGATGGTTTTTTTAAGATTGTCGTCAAGCCCGCCCAAACACACTGCTTCTGACAGTTTGCCCCATCCGTGTACGGCTAAAACTTTCTCCGACTGCTCGGCGGCTTTCACTCCGGTAGGTTCGTCGAAGATTGAACTGGTAATGTGTAAATCTTTATTGCGATTTCGCCTCCGACCATAGAAAGTATAAAAGGCGTATTCTGCGCCGGCAATCTCGTTGGCTATCTCTGAAGTTCCTTTTTCAATCTTCCCTCCGTGCGGCGCAAGAATTGCTAAATCTGATGAACCTTTTCGGTAGTGAATTTGGAAATGTTTAGGATTCTCATGTAGCTTCAGTTCTTCAAAGTTTTTATATTTGTCCTTTCTAGTCATAAATTTTACTAATATACTTGTAAATTAATCTTGTGTTTTACCATTTTCTAAAAGACGGATTTCGTGGGTATCCTCCCTATCCGGTTGAAAACGGGTGCGATGGCTGATGAATACCGGGGTTCGACGATGAATATCAACCGCTTCCGACGGATACCCGATTTCGGTAAT
Organism: uncultured Pyrinomonadaceae bacterium; assembly: GCA_964235785.1. GTDB lineage: Bacteria > Acidobacteriota > Blastocatellia > Pyrinomonadales > Pyrinomonadaceae. The sequence goes on from CAXSBF010000010.1 coordinate 156,635, forward strand.
GTTATCGGACGCGAAAGCCAACACAAAAATCCTATAAAGCTAATTATATTCCCGCACGAAAAAGTCTGGTAGTTATCGTCAGCCTTTTTAATTTATGTTAATTTATCGAAAGAATAGCTTACAATAGCAAAAGATTTGCGCCTTTATAAATGCACTTAAAGAGCGAGCGTAAAGCGGTATTCAGACAATTTCGCCGGAATGCTTCAAGACATAATCCTTAATAAAATCCGTTCATTGCACAATGTTGTAAATTGACCTTTTATGCCAAGAATATTCGATAATATCGAACAATCATTGTTGCCCGTCTTAAAGGACACGCTTAAAGTTTCAAACTGCGCGGACTTTTGCGTCGGTTATTTTAATCTGCGCGGCTGGAAACTGCTCGACGAGTTGGTTGACGCTTGGCAGGGAAATGAAAACTGCTGTCGCCTCCTCGTCGGAATGCAGTCGGCTCCGAAAGACGAATTGCGAAAAGCGTTCAGCTTAACAGACAAAGATTCAATTGTTGATAATGCGACCGTCATTCGATTGAAAAAAAGAATCGCGGAAGATTTCCGGGAACAACTCACTTTCGGCACGCCGACCAATGCGGACGAAACCGCGCTGCGCCGTTTGCGAGAACAGCTAAAAGCCCGCAAGGTCATCGTCAAATTATTCCTTCGTCATCACTTACACGCCAAACTTTATTTGCTGCACCGCGAAGACGCTAATAATCCGACAATCGGTTTTATCGGCAGCAGTAACCTGACTTTTTCAGGACTGTCGGGACAAGGCGAATTGAATGTCGACGTTCTCGACCACGATGCCTGCAAAAAATTAAAATTGTGGTTCGATGACCGCTGGAATGATTCATGGTGTTTGGACATCACGGACGAACTCGCCGAAATCATTGATACGAGCTGGGCGCGTCAAAAAGCCGTTCCGCCGTATCATATTTATTTGAAAATTGCTTATCACCTGTCGCAGGAAGCCCGCGCCGGACTGTCCGAATTTCACATTCCGCGCGAATTCGGCAACCGGCTTTTCGAGTTCCAAACCGCCGCCGTCAAAATCGCCGCTCATCATTTGAAAAAACGCGGCGGCGTTCTCTTGGGCGATGTCGTCGGTTTGGGCAAAACGATGATGGCATCCGCGCTTGCAAAACTTAACGAAGAACAAACGGGAAGCTGGACTTTGATTATCTGTCCGAAAAATCTGACGAAGATGTGGCAGTCATACGTTGACGAATATGCGCTCAACGCAAAAGTTTTATCAATGAGCCAGGTGCTGAAAAAACTGGCTGACATTCCCGCGCGTTACCGCACGGTTTTGATTGACGAAAGTCATAATCTTCGCAACACCGAAGGCAAACGCTACCGCGCGATTCAGGAATTTATCCGCCAATCGGATGCTCGCTGCATCCTGCTTTCCGCCACGCCGTATAACAAAACATATCTCGACCTTTCGGCGCAGCTTCAACTTTTCATCCCGAATGATAAAGATTTGGGGGTTCGCCCCGAACAGAAGATTCGAGAAAAAGGCGAAGCCGTTTTTCAAAGCGAATATCAATGCGCTCCGCGCTCGCTCGCCGCGTTTGAGAAAAGCGAATACGCGGACGATTGGCGCGATTTGATGCGGCATTTTCTTGTTCGTCGAACTCGTTCGTTTATTCAGAAAAATTACGCTGAAACGGATGGTGACGGGCGCAAGTTTTTGAGATACGAAAGCGGAGAATTGTCTTATTTCCCAAATCGGCTGCCGAAAACCGTCAAGTTTGCTGTCAATGACGACGACCCAAAAGACCAATACGCTCAATTGACGCAGCCGAGCGTGGTTCAGGCAATCGAACGACTAAAACTGCCGCGTTACGGGCTTGGAAATTACACGGTTTCGGCACAGCCGCTTGCCCCGTCCGAGCAGGAAAGAAAAGTTTTGGACGGGCTTTCGCGTGCAGGACTTCGGCTGATGGGTTTTTGCCGGACAAATCTCTTTAAGAGGCTAGAGTCGGGCGGAACGGCTTTTCTGCTTTCGATAGAACGCCACATTTTGCGGAACTACGTTTTTCTGCACGCGCTCGAAAATAATTTGCCAATCCCAATCGGAACTCAAGCCGCCGAAGTCCTTGATACGAATCAAACCGACACCGACGATGAACTGGCGATGGCGGATTTATTTGACGGCGAAGATGAAGCGGACGAGGCGGATGAAACGCTCGTCGAAAATGATAAAACACTTTATTATACGAGCGCGGAATTTGAACGACGCGCCGCCGAAATCTACGGACTTTATCAAACCAAATTGAAGAAGCGTTTCAAGTGGATTCGGACGGATTTCTTTCGTCGAGGTCTGAAGAAAAATCTTCGGGACGATTGCCAGGCATTAATCAGTATCTTGCAGGAAAACGGAGTCTGGCAGATTGAAAAGGATGAGAAGCTAAAAGAGTTGCTCAACCTGTTGCAAACCAAGCACAAAGACGAAAAGGTTTTGATTTTCACGCAGTTTGCCGACACTGTAAATTATCTGGCGACGGTTTTGAAAAGTTTCGGCGTTGAAAATCTCGCGGGCGTAACCGGAAGTTCGGACGATCCGACCGCACTGGCGTGGAGATTTTCGCCGGTTAGTAACGACAAGCGAGATAGAGTTAAGCCCGAAGACGAACTGCGCGTTTTAGTTGCGACCGATGTTTTGAGCGAAGGTCAAAATTTGCAGGACGCGCACATCGTCGTCAATTATGATTTGCCGTGGGCGATTGTTCGCCTTATTCAACGCGCGGGGCGTGTTGACCGAATCGGGCAGAAAGCTGAAGAAATCATTGCCTATTCGTTTCTGCCCGCTGACGGCATCGAGCGCATTATCAATCTTCGTGCGCGAGTTTTTCAGCGTTTGCAGGAAAACGCCGAAGTCGTGGGTTCCGATGAAACTTTCTTTGAAGACCAATTAAATGAACGACCGCTCTTTGATTTATATCACGAAAAAGCGGGCATTTTGGACGAAGAATCAGACACCGAAGTTGATCTCGCATCGTACGCTTATCAAATCTGGAAGAATGCGATTGACGCTGATAAAACTCTGGCGAAAAAGATTCCCGATTTACCGAAGGTCAGTTACTCAACTCGACCATTCACGCCGACAAGCGGAATGCCCGAAGGCGTTCTTGTTTATGTTCGCACAGCGGAAGGCACGGACAGTCTCGCTTGGATTAATAAAAACGGCGAAAGCGTTACCGAGTCGCAGCTTGCTATTCTGCAAGCCGCCGCTTGTCATCCCGACACACCGGCGATTGAGCGAAACGCGCTGCATCACGAACTAGTCGGCAAAGGCGTGGCGCATTTGATTCAGGAGGAACGCACGCTCGGCGGGCAGTTGGGTAGAAAATCCGGTGCGCGGTATCGCGTTTACGAACGGCTGAAATCTTACTCGGAAGAAATAAAAGGTACTTTATTTGAATCGAAAACATTAAACAAAGTCATTGACGAAATCTATCGCTTTCCACTCAAATCCTCGGCGGTCGAATTATTGAATCGCCGTCTGCGCGAGAAAATCAGCGATTATAATTTAGTCGAGTTGGTAATGGCTCTGCGCGAAGATGATTCGCTTTGCATCACGGAAGAAACCGCCGAAAATACAAACGAGCCGCAGCTTATTTGTTCATTGGGACTTTTTCAGGAAACCGCAGAATAGTTAAATATGTCATTGAGTAACAGTAAAATCCGCGAGCATATCAGGAATTTTAACTTCAAGCCGTTGTTCGTCGAACTCGGTTGGGACGCTCTGCCCGGCAATCAAGGTTTCTCCGTCCAATTTGGCAACACGAATTTTCAATTTCAAACATTAACTCAAAAAAGCGGGTTTCAAGTATTTCTCTACGAAGCAGAATCCGGCGACCAAATTCCCGACCGTTCGACTGGACTAAAACTCGAAAATAAATTAACGCCGCTCGCCGCCGAGCATCTCGTCATCTTTACCGATAAACAAAAAACCAGACAAGTCTGGCAATGGTCGAAACGCGAAGCGGGTTCGCCGCCCCGAATCAGCCGCGACGAGTATCGAACAGGCGGAGTCGGCGAAAGGCTGGCGCAGAAGCTCGGCAAATTTTCCTTTTCGCTCGTCGAAGAAGAAACCGGCATTTCGATAACCGACGTAACGCGCCGCAACGACGCGCAGTTCCGCGAGCGCGTGACGAAACGCTTCTATGACGAATTCAAGAAACAGCACGAAGCGTTCGCCCGAAAAATAGAAGGTATCAATGACGCGGCAAACCGCGACTGGTATGCATCGCTGACGCTCAATCGTTTGATGTTCGTTTATTTTATCCAGCACAAAGGCTTTCTCGACAGTAACGACAAATATCTCCGCGCAAAACTCGATGAAACGAAGACAACAATCGGTGACGATATGTTTTACTCGTTTTATAAAACATTTCTCGTCCGATTTTTTCACAACGGTTTGGGTGAGCCGAATCATTCGCCCGAACTCATCCGCATTATCGGCAAAATTCCTTACTTGAACGGCGGACTATTCGAGAAACACGAAATCGAAATCAACAACGACATCAACATTCAGGACAAGGCGTTTGAAGACATTTTCGATTTTTTCGACAAATACGATTGGCATTTGGACGACCGACCGCTGCGCGACGACAACGAAATAAACCCGGACGTTCTCGGCTACATCTTTGAAAAGTTCATCAACCAAAAGCAGATGGGCGCGTATTACACGAAAGAAGACATTACCGATTACATCTCGAAAAACACAATCGTTCCTTTTTTGTTCGACCGCGTGAAGCAAAAAGTTTCGATTGCCTTTGACCGCTACGACGGCGTTTGGAAAATTCTTCGGGACAATCCCGACCGTTATATTTACGATGCGGTCAAAAAAGGCGTAATTAACGAAAACGGAAATGAAACGGAAGTTCCCGAAGAAATTGCCCAAGGCATCGGCGACGTATCAAAACGCCGGAATTGGAACAAAACAGCGGATGAAGATTTCGGCTTGCCGACGGAAACGTGGCGCGAATATGTTGCGCGGCGGCAGAGATGTTTGGAGATTCGCCGAAAGATGCAGGGCGGCGAGATTTACGACATCAACGATTTGATTACCTACAATCTCGACATTACCAAATTTGCCGAGGACGTTATTTTTACGACCGAAAGCTCCGACCTTATCAAAGCGTTTTATCACGCGATTGCCGGACGTATCCCTGAAAACTCGAACGAAAAATTAGAGCAGGGAATTACCGTTCTCGACCCGACGTGCGGCAGCGGCGCGTTTCTGTTTGCCGCGCTGAAAATTCTCGAACCGCTGCTCGATAAATGTCTCGACCGGATGGAAGATTTCATCGAAGACGAAAATCTCCTGCGTCCCGATTCGATTAAGTTCGCGGTTTTCCGCCGCGTGCTGGACGAAAACGAAAAGCATCCGAACCGCGCTTATTTCGTGCTGAAATCAATCATCGTCAACAATCTGTTCGGCGTGGACATAATGCCCGACGCGGTTGAGATTTGTAAGCTGCGATTGTTCCTGACGCTCGTCGCCCAGGTTGATGCCGACGCGAACAAAAAGAATTACGGACTCGAACCGTTGCCCGATATTGATTTCAACATCCGCGCCGGTAATACGCTCGTCGGTTTTGCCAACGAAAAGGAAGTTTATCAAGCATTTCAGGGCGTAACGCAAGCCCGACTCGCTTTCGACGACCGCGCCGACGATTTTAAGTGGAAAGCCGAAGAAACCGCCCGAACCTACGAGCATTTCCGGTTGCAACAAATCAAGGAAGGTGGCGAAATCAAGCCGGAAGATAAAGCGAATCTGCAAATGAAGCTGCGCGAGCTTTCGGGCGAATTGGATAAATTCATCGCGCACGAATATGGCATTGACGAAATCAAAAAGCCGCGACAGTTTGCCGATTTTCTCGCGTCTCATCAGCCGTTTCACTGGTATTCTGAATTTTTCGGCATCATCGCGGGCGGCGGTTTCGATGTGATTATCGGTAATCCGCCGTGGAAAGAATATTCAGCAGTTAAAAAACATTACACAGTTCGTAATTACTTAACTGAAAATTGTGGGAATCTTCACGGAATTTCCACAGAAAGAGCGTTACAACTTCGGAACTCTCAAGGTTGGTTGAGTATGATTGTTCAATTACCTTTGGTAAGTTCCTCAAGAATGAATAATGTCCGTTCGCTGTTGAGAGATAAAAGCCAAACAGTATTTACTAGTTCCTTTGATGACCGTCCGGGGAAACTTTTTGAAGGATTACAAAATTGCCGCAGCGTTATCTTTTTATCGCAAGGGAAGAACAATAAAAATCACGCCGATATAGCAACATCACGTTACCAAAGATGGTTGACGAATACTCGTGAGAATTTATTCAAAATTATTGAATACGCTGAACTGCAAGGTGAGCCATTGGTTTCCAATCAATTTCCTAAATACGCAAATCAAATTGAAGAAAATCTTTTTCGTAATCTAACAAAGAAGGTCAATCAAGTTGTAGCAACTTTTTGTAGCCGAAACGTAACCGAACATTTTATTTTTTATCAAGAGGCAACAAGATATTGGATAAAAGCAACAGTAGGATTACCTTATTACGCCAAAAACGGACGAATTAGCGCACCCGCTCACGGACGTTACTTGTATTTCAGTAAACCTGAAATTGCCAATTCAGTGTGTGCCTTGCTCAATAGTAATCTTTTTCATCTTTATTTTATTGCTTACGGCGATTGCTTTCATTTAAGTGACACACTGGCTTCAAATTTTCCCGTTTCAAAAACAATAATAGAAAATCCAACCCTCTCTAAACTTAGCCTTAGATTGATGGCTGACCTTAAAGCTAATGCAAAAATTACGACGATTAACACCCGCGACGGAGATGAGATAACTTATGAAGAATTTAGTGCTTCGACTTCCAAACCAATCATAGACGAAATAGACCGCGTTTTAGCCAAGCATTACGGCTTTACCGATGAAGAACTCGATTTTATTATCAATTACGACATCAAATATCGGATGGGACGCGAAGCCGAAGATTGATTTCAAAATGCAAATTGAAACGATAACAAAAGAAACAAACTTTCCGTCCGGCGTTCTGCAAGAATTTTTTGGCTAAAAAGCGCGAACAAACCGTCCAATTTTACGAAAATTCTGATGTTAAGAATTTCGGAAACTGCTATGCTTTGGGCTTTTAGCTTAGGTAATCTAATCTGAACACATAACCTTTAAAGGTTTACAGCGTCCTCTGATAATATAATCGTTTGCGCCTGCCAGCACATAAGCGATTTTGTCTGGTATGCCGGAGCGCGAAAATCCAGGCTGGACGACGAATATCTCGAAAAAAATCGGAATTTTTCTGGATTTGGCGAATATCTGACTTAACTCGGTTTTTTCTCCCTTGAGAAAACTCGATTCGACTCGCGTTCGGTTTCGATAGGTGATTCTATCGTGGAGTTTTCGTTCGTCCGTCCAGATAAGCGATTTTAAAACCTGTCCGCAAACTTCATACGCATCGTCAACTCTCACGCCCGGCGAACTTCCGCCCGAACCTTTGCAATGGTAAAAACCGACGGTTATTTCGTCTTCGCTCATCGTGAAGGTAACAAAATCGGCGATTTCTCCCGTGCCGTGGTCGAAAAATACGACTTGAGCATCCGTTTGAGGAAGCCGTGTTTTCAGAAAATCCTGAATTGAAATTTTACCGACCGCGCACGGAGCGCATTCTTTTTCGATGTCCACTCCTTCATCCTTCCAACGTTCGGTTACGGTTTGGGATTCGACATCGAAAGGCTCGACTTCACCCATTTTAAAGTATTGATAGCCGCACAAAAACGAAAAATCGGCAAAGTAAAATTTCAAGGGGCGGGCGTTCAGGTAATCGAGCAAAGGATATCGATTATTTCCTCTGACGATTGCAACCGTGTCGTAATTTTCGCCGTCAACAGGCGTGAACAAATTGTCGGTTTGAAGCGAAAAATTTACGGGAACGGTTATTTCATCATTGTTCAGGCAAACTCTGATAATTTTTTCGCTGCTGTTTTGGCGGTCTATTGATAAATCGAAATCAAGTAATTGTTTTTCTCTCTTTCTATCGCCGTCGCCGGCGTAAACGATAATCGGCGTTTTATTGTAAACATCAATGTCCCATCCAGCCGCAATGACTCCTTCGGGGATTTGTCTTATTGCCTTTCCGACGGAAAGCCAGTCGAGACCGGAAGACGTTACGACTTCACGATTACTGTAAATTCTTTCCGCGAGTGCCTTGCACCATTTTAAGAACTGCGGAATCCGTCCGCTATTATTGCTCCAAACTTTGGATGAACTGCTATATCCGATAGTTACAGAGTCGGTCTTATCTTTTGCCCGACCGAAAATATGTCCCTGATTATAAAGACGACCGTCGTTTCTGGTAACGGATTTCTGAGTGCTTGCGCCTGAAATCATTTTGTAAGACTCGATATTGTCTTTTAAAAGATTGCTTCGCATACCGATACTAAAAAAATCGAAATCTTCGAGGTCTATCAAAACCTTGTTGATTTTATCCAGGGAAAGAGAGTGCGGTATTCCCCGTGCGTAACTCAGGGCGATTGCTTCATAAATTGTTTCGTTTCGGGCGGACGAATTGATAAACAACAAGTTTGTAGCGGCATCAAAGTAAACAATAAACAAATGATGTTCCGCTCCGATAAATAGGTCGGAAGACGACCACTTGGGTTTGACAAGACTTTTAGTAATGAACAAATCCATCGAATGCGTGTGATTGGTCTGGCGAAAGTCAATTTTAAATCCTGCCGGTAAATCGCATTCCAAATCCGCGCCGCTGCCATCCAATTGAAATATCTTGACGTGGCTGTAAGGGCGCAGGGAATAAAGAGAAAGATTTTTCGTTTCGGGCGTCAGTTTGGTGGGATTTTCAAAAGTATCGATCACTTCTCTGGTTTCTACTTCTTCAATAATTTTCGTTTCACTTAATTCGATAACCAGCTTTTGCCAGTCCGCTCCTTCAACATACAAGCGCTCCAGTGTGCCTTTAACGGTTGAGGGAACAGCTAAAAACTTGGCGGTATCAATTTTATCGGCATTGGTTCTCGCAAATCTTCCGATAAACTGAAGCGTGATTGCCAGCGATTTATGCGGGGCGTGGATGGCGGCGATTTTCAGTTGCGGAAGGTCGAAGCCTTCGCCGAGCATATCAACGCAAATAATGCCGTCAATTTCCTGACGACGCAGCTTTTCGACGATTCTTTTAATGTGCGGATAGGAATGGTCGCTGTCAATCAGGTGGAGATTGAGGTCGGTGTTTTCCTGATAAATTTTCTTTAATTCGCGGGCGCGTTTTTTTGAATCCGTTCGCACCATCAAAAGATGCTGCAACCCGTTATTCTTATCTTCCCGGAAAACCGCTGCCGCTTGGTGGGCAATTCTTACGTCATCGTCTGCGCTGTCGCCAATTTCTTCGACGGGCAAATATTCGATTTTTCCGAAAATTTCGTCTTCGACGGCTAAACTAACCGGGTAACTATAAATCAGCTTTCCTTTCAGTTCTCTCTGGTCGCGGCGGAACGGAGTTGCGGTGAAAAGTATTTTCTTGGCTGCTGGAAAGCTGTCAATGAGTGCTTCCCAAGTTTTTGCCCGGCTGTGGTGAGCTTCGTCAACTAAAATCAAGTCGAACAAATCTTCGTCCGGCTGCGCTACGCCTTCGATAATCGGACTGCTGCTGTTCGGCGCGACCACCGCCACATCGTATTTTTCAATTTCCTTCCACTGAGCGTCATCGGATACTTTAGAAGTAACTTCACAAACCTTCGGCGAAGTTGTGTCCGTACTCAAAACTCCTGCTTTTTTGAGCGTTGTTAATTCTTCAAATTCCTTTTTGATTTGGTAACGCACCAAGCGGCTTGGAGTAATCACGAGAACGCGCTTCGCCTGCAACACAAAAGCTGAAGTCATCAGAACGGCTGTTTTACCGGAGCCGGTCGGCATCACGACAATCGCCGGTTCGCTTTCGGTAGTAAAATACGAAGCGATTCTATGAATCGCGCCAATCTGCACGCGACGAAGACCGGGTTCATCTTGCTTCCTGATCGGATAGCGAACTTTGTCGTAATTACTCTCAAAATAACTCATATTGTTAAGTCGTCGAATTTAACTAAATTGGACTTTCGCTTTCAAAAAATTGCGAAACTTTTTAAACCGCTAAAAATCAGCCGAACACTTGATGGTTAATTATTTTCCTGATGCCATTTTATCGTTCCGCGTTTTATAAAGTAATGACTCCCGCAGCCTTTCCTGCTCCAAACCGAAGGGGAAAGAGAAACAGTGCCGTCAAAATGTTCTTTAACGCGCCAGCACGGTTCGGTATCGGACAGTAAGTTAAGCTGAATTAGCGATTTACATCCGCACGGACATAGCAGGGCAGCAGACCATAGATATTCGTTTTCTCCAACCAGATAAATTCGTTCGCTTACGAGATCGTCCGGCAATTCCGATATGAAAATCGTCTGGAAAGGTATCGGCTGTTTTGATACGGATTTCTTAAGTTTATACCACAGCCGCCACAATTTTAGTCGAAATCGTTTCACGCCGATGCCTCCATTTTCTCACCATCAGTAAATGGAATTTCGCTCAATTCCGGCATTTCCAGCAGGGGCGAAACGTCGCCGCGTCCGGCGTGTCGTGCCAGTATTCGGCACGGTTCAGTTTCCGACTCGTAATAAGTCTGTGCCTGCGTCAGGCTGACGCGCGTCGCGGCGTAATTTTCGTTTTCATCGTCGCGGAAGCGATGAATGCGGGCGAGAAGTTCGTTCACCGCGAGGCTGGCAATCAGCACATTCACCGAAATTACGGCGGGGCGCTCTTCCTGCACGCCGACGATATATTTTTCCTCGCGCTGTTTTTCGTATTCTTTCGGATTGGCTCGTTTTAGCGAAGCTGCCGCAAATTGTTCGAGTGTATATGTGCGTCGGCTGAGGAGGCTTGAGCGGTCAGGCTGAAGATAGTGAACCGTGCCGCAAATTTGCTCGACACCGCCTTCGCCGTCAGCTACAAGTTTAACGCCCGAATCGAAATACGGAATCGAATAGAAAACCGCAATTTTATTTAAAAGATGCCGCCCGTCAACGCTGTCCATACAGCCGAACAAAACATCGCACTCGGCGACGGCTTTGACCGTTTCCGCGTCGAAAAGGTTTCCGGCAATCGGCATAACTTCCGTTCCCGTTCCCATTTGTCTTACGGCGCGAGCAAGAACGTCAACCTTAAATTCGCCGCGTCGCGCGTCGTCAATGGTCGCATTCAAAATGCGGTTCAAATTCTTTTCTTCAACGCAGTCCGGGTCAACGATGACGAGCCGCCCGACTCCGAGCCGGGAAAGTTGTTCAATCACCGGACTGCCCGTGCCGGAACAGCCGACGACGGCGACGGACAAACGGCGCAAGATATTGAAAGTTCCCGCACCGAAGGCTTGCGCGTGGCGGCGAGCGAACTCCGGGACTTCTTCGTCAAAATCTCTATCCGAATGCCAAAAGTGCAAATCGTCGCCGGCGACGGCAATCATCGCCAGAGGCTCAAATTCGCCGTTCAGTTTGATGATGCGTCCAAACATCCGACCGTCGGGCAGCATTACGCAACTTGAGTGCGGCGCGGCACCGTCAATCCAGCCGTAAACCGATTCAAAGAGCTGACTGTCGGCTTCGTTGTCAGCTTCGGAAAACTTCGGAAACCCGCCGGGATGACTGTGTATTTTGAGAATTGCGCTGTCGGTTTCCGCTGCTTGGACGAGCAGCGGAACGAGCGATTCGGTTGACCAGGTAACGCGCAATGGCGTGCGAACCGAACATTCCTCGTAAGGAATGAGTTTGATTTCCCGCACAGTTAAAACGTGCTTGTCCTTGCCCGCGCGTCGTGCGCAGAGAGCGACCGCTACTGCTTCGCAACCGTCGCCGGGGAAAAGATGTCGGCGAAGCTGCTCGTGTTGAAGTCCGGTCATTCGTAAAATTGTTTTCATAATTTCTCTTTTAACTTTTGAGGAGGATTTTATTTGTTTGTTACCGCGTCAGCTCTTTTTCGAGCCAGCCCGCAACGAGCGCGAGATGCGTCGAAACGTCGTCTTCGCCCGGCATCCAGGGATTTTGCGTGGTGCGATGCCGCGACCAGCGTTGAAAGATTTTACCGTCGAGCTGCTGCGCGGATGGCGCGTTAACAGCCTTCCCATCCGCGCGGGCAAGCGGCGGGTAAAAATAAACCATATCAATCTGCGCGTCGGGATAGCCGGGCGCAATCATCAAGGCAGCGATGACTTTTTCCGTGTTGAAACCGGCAGGCACGGGAAAGTCGTGAACGAGCAGCCACTGACCGCCCGCGTCCGCGATTGTTTCCCAGGCGAAACCGCAAGCCTCTAAAAACTCGCGGTCTCGCTGGGGCAGCAAGAATTGCCGTCGCATCAATTTCTTCCTCCGTCCGTCTGGTCGAGCGGCAGCGTCATAAAGCGTTCCACGCCCGGTTGGGTGAAATCCGCCTTTTCGTCGTAGCCGAGCTTTTTGGCTTCGCCGCCCTGAAATTTCTGAGAAATCATAAAATTCGTGACGGGCGTTTTTCCAGCGAGATTCAAAAGCTCGCGTCCGCTCATTGCGGAAACTTCGACGACATAGTGATTTTTGTCAATGCGAATGCGGTAGCGTTTTGCTTTCGGCGGCTTTCGACCGGTTTTCGCATATTCTTCAAGGTCAATAATTTCTTCATTTTCTTTGTTCATTTTGTTTCTCCAAACAGTTGATTTTTATAAACAGCCGCGAATTATTTCGCTCAATATGGAGTATGCAAAACCGTGACAAACCGTCCGAGTTTTACAATTGTCACGGTTTTGCATACTAATAAGTGGAGAAAGTTAGGGGAGTAAGTTTCATGAAAATTATTGAAGGTGCAGAAGAGGAAGATTTAGAAAACTTAAGAGATGGTGAATTACTAAAAATAATAAGTCAGGACAGTGAACGGTCAGAAAAAGTTTTTACCGCTTTTTATGATCGTTACAAGGATGACTTTTACAAAATAGTTTGCAGAATTAGTTCGGATGAAAATATGGCGAAAGAATTATTTGCCGAAACTATGGAACAGGCATATTTCAAGGCTGAAAAATTTAAAGCAGAAGAGAATTTAAGTTTACAGTCCGAAAGAGGGAGAACTTTAACTTGGCTTAAAACAATCGCAAAAAATGTTCTTGCTCAAAAGTTTAGAGATAAAAAAAAGATGCCTAAAATTTCTGATGATTCTGAGGGCGAAATAACGAGTTTAATAGAATCGTTAAGCGAAAACGGGTCAGTAACAAAAGCGAATTTGAATCATATAAATCGTGAAGCCGAAGACAAGTCTCTGAACATATTAGACTCAGAAGAATACATCTCAAAAGAAAGAGCCATATTGCGAAATGTTTTATCTAAACTCTCCGAAAGAGACAGAGATATTCTTTTTGCTTACCTGACAGAAATCGATCCGAGTATAAAAAACCAAAAACTTTCCAGAAAAACATTAGAAGAATTAAGAGAAAAACATAAAGTTACCTCCGACTATATTAGGACGCTAAAAGAACGAATATTTAATAAAGTTCGTCAAGAGTGTTTAAATCAGATAACAAAAGTGGGGTCAAAAATATGAACGAAAAAAATGTCTATGACGTAGAACAGCCTGAACTTGATGAACAAGATAAAAAAATCCTTAATGCTTTTGTTGATCTTGGTTGGCTCGATTCCAAAAACGAAGAAAAAGACAGCCAAGCTAAAAGTAAAGAAGAAAAATGTCCGTCATTGCCGCCGGAGTTATCAGATTCGTCATTGGTTTTGGAAAGAATCAGAAAGCGCAAAAATAAGAACCGGATAAATTCTGATGAAGCTAGAGATTTGAATGAGATAACCGCAACTGCTGCAAATTCGCACATTTCAAATTTGGCTGACAGGAATGATGTGTTACTCGATTTAACTCCAACATTGCTTAGTTTAATTCGTCAAGCCACAAAGGATTTTCCCAGCAGTATTGCTCAAAAGCTAGGTGTTACGGTCGCATTTATGCGAGGGTGCAGCGACTACAGCGGGTCTGTCCCTAAAAGTTGTAAGAAAGAATTAGTTGATAGAACTTGCGATGCTTTTCATTTTCTTGATAGAGAAAAAGTCAGAAAGGTCGTAGAAAATCCTAAATTAATCGCAACTGCCGGATTTAGAGATACGCCCTACTCCGGCAATCAAATGAGTTTTGAGGAAATAGTCGAAAAATCCGGTATGGTCGAAAAAGCTCGAAAATTCTGGTTGGAGCTAGCCAAGGAGAAAAACGATGAAATTTCTAAATAATGCTCATAGTAAAGCAAATCAATGCCGACAAAAAATAGGTATATCATCCGAAAATTTGTTGGATAGAGTTGAAAGCTATATTGGGGAAATTTATCAAATCGAATTATCTTCTTGCCACAAGGATTTTATTGACGGCGGAAAAGCAGAAATTCGCCCTCTCGAAGGATGTCTTTATTATGATGAAGAATTAAATTCAAATCCCGAAGAAAAGCTATCGGTTATTATTCACGAGTTAGGGCATTTGGAGCTGCATTCCGCCAGATTAACAAAATTTACCTGCAAACCGGACCCGATTTACAGCTCGATGTATAGTTTTGCCGGGACAAATTCTTTAACTCGATACAATCCTCGCTCACTTGAAGAAGTTGAAGCTAACGCTTTTGCCGCCGAGTTTCTTTGTCCCAGCGACGAAGCCTTCCGACTTTGGTGTTCAAACTCGAATATTACAGTTAAGGAAGTAGCCGATAGATTTGGGTCGCCGCTTTTTAACGTTCGTTCACAATTAGCGGATGCTCTATATCGAAAAGCATTCGGGACAAATATCGATGAAACGGAGCCGGCAAAAGAAGAGTTTGACTTTAATCAAAGCCAGATAGATGCCTCGGAAAAAATAGGCGTTCCTGTTTTGGTCGATGCCGGTCCCGGAACAGGTAAAACCGCTACACTGGTAAGGCGAATCGAATTCCTGTTGTCGAAAAAACACGTAGAACCATCAAATATTTTAGTCCTAACCTTCAGTAACGAGGCTTGTAACGAATTATATGAAAGAATCGCTTTAAAGTTCGATGAAATGACCGCCTCTCAAATAAGAATTGCCACGTTTCATGGTTTCGGTTTATCGCTGGTGCAGCTTCACGGGCATTTTAAGAATTTAGATGTTAACACCTGCGTTATTGATGAAGTCGGGCAGCGAGAACTTGTAAATGTAATTTTGGGCAAATTACATAATTTAAAGATTTTGAAAGTAAGCAAGCCCGAAGAAACAGTAAAAGAAATCATTCGTCACATTACATTTCTTAAAGAACGAATGATTATGCCGGAACAATTCAAAAAAGAAATCAGCCTTATTCCTGCTGAAGAAACAAATCAAAAAGTAAAAGCGGAAAATTTATTAGAAGCATTTGAGGAATACGAAAAACTAAAATTTGACCGCCGTAAACTTGATTTTGCGGATTTGATCCAAAAGTCAATCGAGATTTTCGACAGCAAACCGGAAGTTCTTGAAATCAATCGCGAGCAATATCAGTGGATTTTAGTTGATGAATATCAAGACGTGAGCCGTGCAACTGCAATTCTTCTGCAAAAATTATGCGGAGAGGAAAATCCGCCTTGGGTTGTCGGCGATAAACGGCAATCCATTTTTCGATTTTGCGGAGCGCATCCTGAAAATATGGATAGGTTTGAAGAGGATTTTCCGAACGCCAAAAAATTTACCTTAAAAATTAACTATCGTTCTTCTGAGCCGTTGATAAAAAATAAAAACGACTTTGCTGTTTTGATGAACGGGGAATCAAGTAATGGAAAAGAAATTTGGCAGCCGGGTTTAAATAATCCTATTTCACAAATAGAGCCGACAATTACCTTTGCCGGCGCGGAGTCCGATGAAGCCGAGCGAAACGGAATTTTAGAGCAAATTCAATTCTGGCTTAAAAAAGGAATTCAAGTTAAAGATATTGCTGTTTTAACCCGCCGGAATGTTGATGTTCGCAATATCGTTTTAACCCTGAACAAAAATCATATTCCCGCAGTTGCAAGCGGTATCGTAACTGCTGAAGGAGCAGCGGGCGATTTGGCAAATGTCATAACTCTTGCCGACAGTCCGGTAGCTTCCATACCACGATTGGTTTATTGCTTGGGAAAAGGCAGATATAAAAAATTCGAGTTAGACGATTTGATAGCGCGACTTTTAGAAAGTTACGCCAAAAACAAAACATTTCAAATCGATGAAACAAGCGAATATTCAGAAGTTTTTGATGAAGTCGTCAAAACCCATAAATCCCTATCCGATGAGAAATTTAATAGCGATGCGTTTTCATCACTATGTATTTTTCTTTTTGAGTCAAGCAATTATTTAAGACAACTCTTAAATACACCTGATGAAATTGAAAAGGCTTTAGCTTTAAATGAGGTTGCTACCATTTTGCTGCAATCTTTAGCTTTAAATGAGGTTGTAACAACTCTCACCGAAGCCGCATCCTACAGATTTTCACATCAAGAACTCGACGCACATATTTCACGGAAGAGCTTTGCAAAATATTTTCGTGAATCGTTGAGCCAGTCAACGACACCGACAACTTCACCGCCGAGCCAGATAAATGCAAATGCAGTTAAAGTAATGACCTGTCACGCCGCCAAAGGGTTGGAATTTCCTTTTGTAGTTGTTGCCGGGCAGACACTATCTGAAATTGGTAAAAGAGGTGAATATCAATGGCTTCCGGCTTCTTTGTGTCCGAAAAAGGAAGATGATTTAAATCAAGCAGATTCGACTTTATTTGTTGGAGTTTCGAGAGCAAAACAGGGATTAGTGATTTCTTATGCGAAAACTTCGAGCGGACTCCCAAACTCAAGGAAAAGAAAAATAGTTCCTCTTCTGCAAAAATGGAGCGAAAAGACCGCTATAAAAGAAGGAGAATGGAATTCGTTTGATTTAACAGCGAAGGAAACATTTGAAACAGAAAAAATATGGGGCGGAAAACTAAAATACCCGATTTCTTCTCGAAAACTTGATAAAGCAGATTGCTCTTTAGCGACTTATTTACAAGACGGCTTACTTCTCAAATTTCCACTAGCCGAAAAGTCGTTTTACCCAACTTTTTATGTTGCTGTCAGACAAGTATTAAATTCCATTGTCAAAAAAATCTTTGAAAATCAGGGTCAGATTACTCATCAGGAAGCGATTGGAATCCTGACGGCGTATTGGGATTTTGAAGATTTCAGAATAGATAAAGACCACGTTCATCATAATTTGTATTGGAGCTTGGCTCAAAAATACATAAATAATTTTGTCGATGCTTTCATTCCTGAGACGGGGAAAATCAATTTTATTGACTTAATCGTCGGAGAGGAAAAGGGGCGGGAAATTCAACTTGATCTTGTCTGTGCTTATACCGTGGACGGATCTTCGCCGCAGGCAATTTTCTTTCGTCCCGAATCGCTAAAAGATAAATTGAATGATAATGGAAAATTGTTATGGAGTAAGGTTGACGAATATCGTCGAATTCCTTTTGTTTTATTGAGAGAAGATTTCCCTGATATGCAAATAAAGGCTTTTTCGGGAACCGATGGAGCGTTATATGACTTTCTGTGGGCTAGTCAGATTCGGTTTATTGACGCTCAAAAAACTAACATTTCAAATAAATTCGAGGAACTATCAAACGAAAAATTTATCGGAATGATAAATGCAAACAATTGTGACTATCGTTGTGAAAACAGAATCAATTGTCCTTACTGGATTGGAGCATTAAGACAGAATTAAAAATTGTATAAACTGCATAACTTTTTCATAATCCGCCTGACTTAGTTGATATAAAAACCGACATATCCATAACTTAATCTGTGTTGAAACAGAAAATCAAATTCTACACGACCGGCTACGCAGGCAAAGATATTAACGATTTGAAGCCGCTGGTCAACGCGCTCGACGCGGTGCTGGTTGACGTGCGATTTTCTCCAACCAGCGAAGTTCTACGCTGGCGGCAACTTTATCTCAAAGCACTTTTGCGCGAAAAATATCACCACGTCGCGCAACTCGGCAGTCGCGCTTTTCGTGACGGGCGAAATCAAATTCAAAATCTCGATTTAGGAATAAAAATCCTCGTCTCTTTTAATGCGAACGCCGTTTTGATGTGTGAATGCGCCGACCTTGAAAATTGTCATCGGCTTATCGCTGCCGAAAAACTTCGCTCTCTTGGGTTTGAAACAAAAGAATTAGTGGATTGGATTGTTGATAAACCGACTCTCGATAGGATACTTTAAATTTCAAGATATTTTTAAAATTTTACAATTCGAGGGAGTTAATTAATTATGGCAGTCAAGAAAAACGATTCGGCAAAAACTACGGGCGCAGCTAAAAAAGCCGGCGGCGGCAAAACCGCTTCGCCGGGCGGCAAAGAAAAATCAGTCAACGAACTAATCAGCGCGCTGGCTGAAACAACCGGCATCACGAAAGCGAAAGCAAAGGAAGTATTGGACGCTCACGCCGAGCTTCTAATTTCAGAACTTAAAGAAACGGGCAGCGTCCAGCTTGCCGGAATCGGAAAACTCAAATTAGGCGAGAGAGCCGAACGGCAGGGACGCAATCCTTCAACCGGCGAAGCGATTACCATCAAGGCAAGCAAAACGGTTAAATTCTCAGGCGGCAAGCGTTTCAAAGATAGCTTTCAGTAAATAATCAGATTCAATTCGGATTTAAGAGAAGCGGAGAATGCCGGTGAGTATTGCCGGCATTTTTTCTTGTCATTTCAGCGGCAAAATTTTATGGTGCGCTTTTTAGCTTACTTTTGATATAAATTCTTTTGAAGTCCGCCAGCCGTAAATCATATAAAATTAGAAAATCAAAAATTGACCAACTTAATAAGATATTGGTCAATTTTTGATTTCCAATATTTGCCGATAATTGTTAATATAGGTTGAGATTTGATTTTGTAATAATGAAAGATTTTTATGAAAAACAGTTAATTGGCAGATTTGAGAAGGGTAAAACATTTTCAAGAGGTGATCTTTATGATTTCTATCTGGAATATGAACCGGATTTGAAGGACGGAACTTTCGGCTGGCGAATTTATGATTTAAAGAAAAAGAACGTCATTAAAGGCGTGGGGAAGGGGATTTATACCCTGTGCGATAAACCCGCATATCAGCCTGAGCTTAGCGAATCATCAAAAAAAATAGCAAGACTGCTCGATAAAAATTTTTCAGATTTAAATTATTGCGTCTGGGAGTCGTCGTGGCTTAATGAATTCTCGAATCACCAGGTCACCTCTGATTTCATTATTCTTGAAGTTGAAAAAGATCTGATAAATTCCGTCTTTTTCAATCTCAAGGATAAGGGCGTCAGGAACTTATTTTTGCAACCCGGTGAGAGCGAAATGGAAATCTATGTTCTGGAAAAGGAAAAGCCGACGGTTCTCAAATGCCTGATCAGCCGCTCCCCGCTGCAAAAAATCATTGATAAAAAACTTAAAGTAAATATACCCGCACTGGAGAAGATTCTGACGGACATCTATTGCGACAGGGATACGTTTTATTTTTACGCCGGGAAAGAGCTTGAGAATATTTTTGAAAACGCTATCAATCGCTATCCGATAGATTTTTCGCGGATGCTTGCCTATGCCGCCCGGAGAGGAAAAGAGATTGAAATGAGAGAGTTTATGACGCAGAAATTAAATCGCTTGCCGGACGGCGTATTAAGATGATAAATCCCGCTTGTTTTGAAAAAGAATGGATCGAAAACTTCCGCAGACAAAGGGAGTTCAGCCGCATAAATCCGCCTGTTTTAGAGAAAATGATTCACGCGCTGTATCTTC